>NZ_JBSWTP010000011.1:0-10681 GCF_056158605.1 Salipiger sp. ABN3_019 | reverse complement strand
GCGCCAACTGGGGTAAAAAAGACTGCGCCATTTAGAAGTCGTCAGGCAAACGGTTCAACTGAACGAAAGAGAAGATGGGGAGGGTGCCTTATTTCCGACATATTGGAGCGCCAATCGAAAGACGAATTCCATGGGTCGCCTGCCGAAGAGAGAAGGGCGCCGAATATCGGGGGGGAGGATAAAGGCGATTTTGGAACGGGCGCTTTCTCTGCCGATCCCTGGCCGCTGCGCCGCGTAGATGCAACTGTAACTCTTGAGGCTGAGCGCTCTATTCTCTTCATGGAGGGCTACACCGTTCAACGTCGCGCAGGTCGAGGGCTTCAGCCTCTCGTGGAGGCAGGCAAGGGGGCCGCGTAAGCGGCAGGCTCCCTTCTCCGGCAAAGAAATGTCCTGAGGGCTTCGGCGGACGCAGACCCCTTTAGGTTTCAAGGCGTGGGGCTTTGCCCAACGCTGTGGGAGCACGCGGCGAAGTTCCATCAAAAATATGATGTCGAATAGTACATCAATGCGATCTGAGATGTAGAAATATGCATCAGAACTTCGGGTCGCCTTGCGTGATGATGTATGTAAAGATATCATAGGCAAGAGTTGATGCAGAAAAGAACATTGAGATGAGCTACGACGTTGTAGACATAGCAGAGCGGTTGCAGGCGGCGCGCAAGGCCAAGGGATTAAGCCAACGCGAGTTGAGCGATCTGGCTGGCGTGCCCCAAGCACAGATTTCTCGCATCGAGGCTGGCACGGTCGACCTACGCCTCTCAAGCTTGGTCGCGCTTGCCCATGCCCTTGACTTGGAGCTCACCCTTGTCCCCCGCAAAGCCGTGCCGGCCGTCCGCTCCATCAGCCGCGACGCAACAGCCGCAAACCGCCAAAACGTCGTCGCGATACAAAAGGAAATGCAACGCATCGGCGAGACCGTGCGTGGCCTCCAGGTCACCGTGCCCAAGCTCGAAGGCCTCAACCAGCTTCAGAAGACCTTTTCTGAGCTGCACAGGGTCCGTGTGCCCACGTTCGATCCTGAAACGCTCAAGCAGCTTCGAAAGACGATAGAGCAAATCAGCAAGCCCACGAAGGAACTGACAGCCCTCAACGAGAGCATCAAGCTGATGACCTCCATCCGCAACAGGGCTTTGCATGAGCAGGATCCCGACACCGGCGTCGCACCATCTCGTCCGGCCTACTCGCTTGATGAGGATGATGATGCCTGATATTTCTGTTATGACCGTCAAGCTCTATGGCGAGCCAATCGGGACGCTCACCCATCTTGGTGATGAGCGATCGATCTTTGCCTTCACCGACGCATACATCAACGACCCGGACCGGGCGACGCTCGGCCTGCATTTTAAAGACCAGTATGGCGAGCTCATCACCGATTTCTCGCCGGTCAAGATGAAGCTTATGCCCTTCTTTTCGAACCTCCTCCCTGAAGGGCATCTTCGACGCTATCTCGCAGAAAGGGCCAGCATCGACGAGAAGCGCGAGTTCTTCCTGATCCAAGCTCTTGGTCGAGACCTGCCGGGCGCGGTGACCGTCGAAGCGTCTGATGATGACCCATGGCCGTTGACCGATGATTTTGATGCTGCCGCCGAGGGTGATGGTGACAACGCGCATGAAAATGCTCTGCGGTTCTCGCTTGCTGGCGTGCAGCTAAAATTCTCGGCCGTCATCGACGCCGCAGGTGGCCTGACTATCCCGGCGAGTGGCATCGGCGGAGGTTGGATCATCAAGCTGCCGTCTCAAGAGTACCGTGGGGTCCCCGAAAACGAATTTTCCATAATGTCGCTTGCCCGTATGGTAGGGATAAATGTCCCAGCCATTGATCTGGTGGATATCGGCGGTATCAAAAACTTGCCAGATGGCATCGATCACCTTGGCGACAAAGCTTTTATTATTGAACGCTTTGACCGCCGCGAAGATGGCACATCCGTCCATATCGAAGACTTTGCCCAAGTCTATGGTGTCTATGCCGAAAGCAAATATAAGAAAGCAAGCAACCGCAACATTGCTGCGGTTATTGCGGCCGAGTCCGATCACGCGGATATCGCTGAGTTCATCCGCCGCCTGACGTTCAATACCCTCATTGGCAATGGTGACATGCACCTGAAGAACTGGTCCCTCATCTATCCTGACCAGCGGAATGCAAAGCTTTCACCTGCCTATGATTTCGTGTCGACGATCCCCTATCTCCCGGGCGATCAATCGGCCCTGAATTTCAGCCGCACACGGCGGTTTGACGAATTCACGGAAGACGAGCTTCTACATCTTGCCAGCAAGGCTGCACTGCCAAGAAAGCTGGTCATCGAGACTGCACGCGAAACTGTCGAGCTCTTCATGGATCGATGGGCCACTGAGAAGGCGCATCTTCCGATGGGAAGCGACGTGGTGGAGGCCATCGACAAACACCTGACGACTTTGCCGATCATAGGCGAGGCGCTCACCTGAGAGGCAAAGCCGCATGCAGAACGAAGATAGTCCCTGACGCACGCGCTTTGCGAAGTCGCGCGGCCGAGAGTGTTGCGGGCTTTACGGCATGACGCTCGAATGAGAAGAGAGCCGCGAAGGCGCCGGTGGTAACGGTTGCCCCTCGATACCGGAGCGAGCATGGCCAAGGAAATTGAGCGGAAATTCCTTCTCATAGCGGACACATGGCGCGACGCCGTTACCCACACGGTCGAGATCCGGGACGGTCTATTGGCGTTCCGCGATGGTCGAAAAATCCGCGTGCGCTTCAGCGATGACAAAGCCACGCTCAGTGTGAAGGGGCCGAAAAAGGGGTTTACGCGGGACGAATTCGAGTACGAGATCCCCGCAAGTGATGGCTTGGTTCTGCTGGAAGATCATTGCGACGGCACGATCTTGAGAAAATCCCGGCATTTTGTGCCTCACGACGGTCTGGTGTGGACCGTCGACGAGTTCCACGGTGTTCATTCAGGTTTGGTTCTGGCCGAAGTGGAACTCGAGAGCGAAGATGCCGAGTTCTCCAGGCCACTCTGGTTGGGTCGAGAAGTGTCGGGCGAGCGCCAGTACCGACAGTCCACCCTCTTCAAGAAGCATCGGCAGGAGACAAAATGAGGGCGGCTTGGCGCACCCGAGCCCTGGAAAGATGAACTTGCGCCTGCTCATCCGAAGCTGGAGCGCCGCTGGCCGGTGCGCCATCCGTCAAGGATGAGCTCGACATTACGGTCGACGCCATGTTCGGACCAGAGCTCTCGATCATAGAGCTTGCCCTGATGGACGGTTGCGAAGTCTGCCTGCGCGCTTCCCACCGGTCGGTCACCACGATCCAATTCCCGAGAAATGAGAGTGGGCAGGGCGCAATGAACGCCTACGAAATATACATCGTGCCGCGCGAAGAGCCGCCGAAGGTCTTCAAGCCATCGCGCATCGTCGAGGATGTGCTCGAGGATCAGGTTGTTGCCAGCGTCCGCATAAGCTGCGAGCGAGGCGTGAAAACCTGCGAAGAACGCAGGCTTCAGGGAGTGCCAATCAAAATCGCCGGCCTTGAATCGCTCAGTGGGCAGCACGCCGGCGTCGCGTAGATGGTCGATCGAGATGTGCCAGAAGGGCAACTCGATCCTTGCCTGCAGTGCGCGCGCAATCGTGGATTTCCCACTGCTCGATGGACCGTGCAGAAAGATGATCCTGGACATGCGCTGCTCCTTTCATGACAGAAGCGGCGTCCTAGTGGGAAAAGATTGCCGTTTCATGACGCTTGGGGGAGCGCCAGACAAGACCGCCGAAAGGAGAAATGAAACGAGCAGAGCCGTTTTCTCCTGAATGGACGCCAAGCGGCGCCAGCTTGTTCTTGCGCCTGCGGCAGGGCGGCTGATCCCTATTGCCGATCGCTCCGCTCGGCCGTGTGAGGCGACAAACTGCCGGTGGATGTAGGGTGGTTGGACGCCCAAAAGCCGCGGGGCATATAAAACAGTCACATACTTATGGAAGGTGAACACTCGTCAACTTGGACTGGGGGAAGATCAGTGAGCAATCAGACCTTCTGGACTGCGTCGAAGGAGAAGTCCTCCAAGCGCGGCACCGATGTCATCTTCGGTGCTTTCGGCGACGACCAGATCAACACCGACAGCGCATTCGCCATCGTCCATGGCGGCCTTGGCGACGACACGGTGTCGGTCGGCGGTAGTGGCATCGTGTTCGGCGGCTGGGGCGATGATCGTATCGTCGCGGGCAGCGGGGCCCTGCGCGCGTTCGGCGGCTTCGGCGACGATTCCATTATTGGCGGTCTGGCTGATGACGCGCTCGACGGCGGCTTTGGCGATGATACCATCGAGCTTGGCGGCGGTGAGGATCGTGTCGATGGCGGCCTGGGCGTCGACACGGCGGTGCTGGCAGGCTCGATCAACGACTATGTCTTTTCCGCGGTCGGGCGTAAAACGCTCACGCTGACTTCGGACAGCCAGACGGCGCATCTGGCTTCCATCGAGGCGTTCCGGTTCGACGATTTCACCTACTATACCGACGGGCGCAACAACGCGGTGCTCGCCGGCGACGACGTGTTCGCGACCGGCGAAAACGACCCGTTGGCAATCAGCCTCGAGGTGCTGCTCGCCAATGATCGGGATTTCGACGGCGACACGCTGACCATCGCCTCGGTCGACGCCATCAGCGCCGCAGGGGCCGCGGTCAGCTTCGACGGCAGCGCCGTAGTCTACGATCCGGGCACACTCTTCGACGTGCTGGCCGAAGGGCAGCAAGCCAGCGACAGCTTCAGCTACGTGGTGACCGACAGCGCCGGCAGTACCGTCAGCGCCATGGTGACGATCACGATAGAGGGCCGCAACGATGCGCCGGTTCTGAGCGTGGCATCGGCCTTCAGCCTCGCCGAGAACGCAACTCTGATCCCAGCTGCAATCTCGGCGGGCGATGCCGACGGAGATGTGCTCGGCTTCAGCCTCTCTGGGGATGATGCCGCGCTTTTCACTATCGACGCCGGGACGGGTGCGCTGGCCTTCGCGGCGGCACCAGATTTCGAGGTGCCGCAAGACGCGGATGGCGACAATGTCTATGACCTCACCGTTACTGTGAGCGACGAGGCAGGCGCCAGCGACAGCCGCGATATCGCGGTGACGGTGACCGACGTGGTCGAGATCGAGGTCCGGATCAACGAGTTACACTATGACAACGCTGGCACCGATACCGGCGAGTTCGTCGAGGTCCGCGTCGGTGCTGGGCAGGATGCGTCGGTGCTCGGCGTGGTGCTCTATAACGGCTCGAACGGCAGCGTCTACAACACGCTGGCCCTGCCAGGGAGCCCGGCCTCGACCTCAGGTGGCTACGACTACTACCTGCTCGAGCTGCCAAGCAACGGGCTGCAGAACGGTAGCCCGGATGGCATCGCGCTGGTCAACGGCGATATGGTGGTCGAGTTCCTGTCCTACGAGGGCAGCTTTGTCGCCAGCGATGGGCCGGCCGAGGGCATGACGTCAACCGACATCGGCGTCTCCGAGGCCGCGGACTTGCCGGTGGGCACCGCGCTCGAACGTGCTGAGAACGGCGAGGGCTGGAGTGTCACCGAGGCCGACACCCGCGGGCTGAGCAACGATTACACGCCGCCCTTCGTCGGCCGGATCAACGAGTTGCACTATGATAACGCTGGCACCGATGCCGGCGAGTTCGTCGAACTGCGCGTGGTCGAGGGCACGGATGTCTCCGCAGCCGCGGTCGAGCTCTACAACGGCTCGAACGGGGCGCGCTACGGGGTCTTCTCGCTCAGCGGTCTGCTGGCTTCTACCTCGGCTGGCTACGACTACTACCTGCTTGAGCTGCCAAGCAACGGGCTGCAGAACGGCAGCCCGGATGGCATCGCACTGGTAAACGGTGGGACGGTGGTCGAGTTCCTGTCCTACGAGGGCAGCTTTACCGCCGCGGATGGAACCGCAGCGGGGCTGACCTCCACGGATATCGGCGTTGCCGAAGGTTCCTCGACCGAGGCGGGGCTGTCGCTGCAACGCGACGAGGCGGGCGATGGCTGGGCGGACCCCGCCACCGAGACCCCCGGCGCGGCCAACGACGGCGACAGCGGCACGGGCGGGGGCATCGTGGCACCCTACAGTTTCGATTTCGAGACCGAGATCGCCGGGGCCGACTGGCAAGTGGTTTCGCGCGATGCCGACACGGCCAACAGCTGGTATGACTCGAGCTACGGCGGTGACGGCTTCGCTGCGGTCAACGCCTATGGCGACGCGGCCGCAGCCGATGACTGGCTGATCTCGCCGCTGATCGACATCTCGGCACTCGAGAACCCGGTGGCGCGCTTTGCCAGCGCCAAGAACTACGACGACGGCGGCATTGCCGATCCCGAGGTGACCTTCCTCTATTCCACCGATTACAGCGGCAGCGGCGATCCGGCGGCGGCAACCTGGACCGAACTTCCCTACACTGCCTCCGCGGGCAGCTTCGCCGAGACCGCGTCGGGCGAGATCGACCTGTCGGGTATTGCGGCAGGCAGCGTCCACTTCGCCTTCCGCTACCAATCCTCGGGCACCGGGTCCGGCGACAGTTCGCTTTGGCAGATCGATGACTTCGCGGTGGGCGAGGCGGCCAGCACGCCCCTGCCGACCGAGACCACGCTGATCTCGGAGGTGCAGGGCACGGGCGCGGCCTCGGCACTCGAGGGACAGGTGGTCACCATCGAGGCCATCGTGGTCGGCGATTTCCAGAACGGGGCGTTCGGCAGCGACGGCGATCTCGATGGCTTCTTCCTGCAGGAAGAAGACGCCGATGCCGATGGCACCGCGCTGAGCTCGGAGGGCATCTTCGTCTACGAGGGCGGTGCGCCGCTGCTTGACGTGCAGGTGGGCGACAGGGTGCGGGTGACCGGCACCGTGGCGGAATACTTCGGCGAGACGCAACTTTCGGCAATCAGCTCGATCGCGGTGACGGGCAGTGGGAACGCTCTTCCGACCGCCGCCGAGATCAGCTTCCCCGTGGCCGGGGTGACCACCAACTCGGACGGCGCGTTGATCGCCGATCTCGAGGCCTATGAAGGCATGTTGGTGACCGTGCCGCAGGAGATGACTGTCACCGATCTCTACACGCTGGGCCGCTTCGGGGACATGGGGCTCAACGCGCAGGGGCTGGTCGAGACTTACACGCAGGCGAATACGTCCGATGCGGCGGGCTTCTCCGCCTTTATCGAGGAGCAGGTGAAGAACACGCTCATCGTCGACGACGGATCGACCGAGCAGAACCCCTCGGTGATCCCCTTCGAGATCGCCGGCGAGACCGGCCGGATCGCCGGAGAGTTCGATGCCGAAGATGCGCTCGGCGCCGGTGATACGGTCGAGGGCCTGACCGGCGTGCTGCGCTACTCGCGTGGGTCGGGCGGCTCAGGGGACGAGATCTACCGCCTCAACCCGACCGAGACGCCGGAGTTCGAGGACACCACTCCGCGCGAGACCGAGGCTCCGGACGTGGGCGGCAGCATCACCGTTTCCTCCTTCAACGTGCTCAACTTCTTCACCTCGCTGGAAGATGAGGGGCTGACGGCAGGGCCGGACGGCGCCGAGGTGCGCGGTGCGAGCAATGCCGAGGAAATGGCGCGGCAGCTCGACAAGCTGGTCTCGGCGCTGACCGCGCTCGACAGCGATGTCATCGGGCTGCTCGAACTGGAGAACGAGATCGGTGATCAGAACGGCGACGGCCAGTTTGCCATCGGCTACATCGTCGATGCGCTCAATGTCGCGATGCCCGATGCCGATTACCAGTACGTCGATCGCGGCGTGCCCTACGTCGGCGGGGACGCGATCATGGTGGGCATGATCTACGACGCCAACGCAGTGCGGCTCGCCTCTGGCACCACGGTCGAGATCCTGACCGACGCCGACCTCGCGGCGCTCGGGGTCGATCCCGGCAACCCGGTGTTCGAGGGCTCCGGTACCAGTCGCGTGCCGCTGGCCGCGACCTTCGAGGAGATCGCCAGCGGCGAGACCTTCACCGTCGCGGTCAACCACTTCAAGTCCAAGGGCTCGGTCAGCCCCTTCGGGGATAATGCCGATACCGGCGATGGCACCGGCAACAACAACGAGGCCCGCACCCAGGCGGCCGCGGCGCTGGACGCTTGGCTTGACTCCGACCCCACGGGCTCGGGCGACAGCGACGTGCTGATCATCGGCGATCTCAACTCCTACGCCAAGGAGGACCCGATTGCGCTGCTCGAGAGCGAAGGCTACCAGAACCTGATCGCCGCCTTCCTCGAGGACGACGCCTTCGAGTATTCCTATGGTTTCCCCGTCGATCTCGACGCGGCGCCGCAAGCGCAGACCTTTGGCGCGCTCGATTATGCGCTGGCCAGCGGCTCGCTTGCCGCGCAGGTCACTGGAGCGGCGGAGTGGCACATCAACTCGCTCGAGGCGGCGGTGTTGGACTACACGACCGACTTCCTGCCGGAGGATCAGGTGGATGATCTCTACGCGCCGCATGCCTTCGGCTCGTCCGACCATGATCCGCTGACGATCGGCCTGTCGCTGGGCAGCGACGCGGGGCTACTGGCCTAAGGACACTGCCTGCCGCGAGCGCGATATGCGTGCGCTCGCGGCAGGCGCGGCGTTGGTCGATGGTTCACCGCAATATCGCGGGTTTTCTTCTGTATTGCGTCCAGCGGATGTGCGGCCAAGAGAATGGAGCGAACCTTCGCGCCAGATGCCGCTATTGCGGCACTGAGGCCATCGACCTGGATCTTCCTTAGCCGTCGTGCCCGTTAGACAAGGGAAAGGCCTGAAACGGATGCATCTTGCGGATACAGCACTGTCAGATGCCAGCTCATTTCAAGGGTGAAGGACAGCAGGTTCCTCGTGATCGGAACGGGGCGTTCGCTCGATCGTGGCGGGGTCGATCTCACGCATGGTCAGTTGAGCATTCACGCGGCGTGCAGCGGGTCCCGCGCGAAACCACTTAGAAGCGGAAGCGAGGTTAAAACGAGGACGGCGCTGGCCCTCTTTCGGCATGGAAGCCTCCATTACCACCTCGATCATCTCATCAATGCGGTACAGGCCGCCCGCGACGGGGAGGGGCATCTTGCGCTGCTGAAGGGCCTGACGCTTCACTTCGAGCTTTTCGGCAACATCTGCGAGACTCACCAGGTCAGGCCGGACCTCGCGCAGGACAGTGCCCGCCGGCAGCGCGTTGATCAGCGCCCGCGCGGTCTCAAGGATCACGCTCTCTGCATCGTCCCCTTCGGCTTCCAGCTCTACACCTAGCAGACCGGCATGACCGGTGCCCACGAGAGCATCCTCAAAGCCCGCTTCGAAGACAGCGTCGGAAAGCGCAAATGCGTCGTGCGCACCTTCCGGGAGCGCGAAGACCAGTTCGAATTCGAATTCTTCAGCCATCGGACTTTCCTTCGTCTTTCTTCTCAAGCCTCACGCAGGCCAGAGCTTTTTGCCGGATCTTCTTCGCAAACTGCTGCGGGTTCTTGGGTGTCGACCACACAGACATCTGGCAAAACTCGCCGCAGCGGCATTCCTTATCGTTCGCAGGGCACCGGAGGATCCCCCACGCGTGCCCCTTGCCTTCGATAAGAGCCCATCCCAGCGCTTCGAGCTCTTGGATGACGGCCTCGATTTCCTTCGACGTGTGCTTCTTCCTCGGCACTGAAGATACTCTGCTCCCTTAAATTGTCAATCGACAAGATAAAATCGTTACGAGAAGGCCCCTGAAAATGGGTGCCTGACGCCAGCACGCAGCCCATAGCAAGATCACTGAATGCACACGGGCGCACTCCTCGACCTTGGGTGGGGGATACAAGAGCAATGTCCCAGATATCAACGCCGGCGCTGATGCTGCCAGGTGTCGTCACCGCTAGCCGGTGCCACCGAGAATGGTCCTGTTGGGTAGAACTGCGCGGCGACAGCTTTCTTCTGCCAGCACGGCTTTCTTCGTGGGCTCCGCTCTCGGAGGATGAGGCGAAGAATGATGACTGGGCGCGGGCGGACAGGATTTTGCCTGGAACCAGCCCAGCCGGAAACTGGGATTTCTCGTCGGCTATCTGTGGCGTCGCACCATCGAAACAACCGTGCATGCTAGCGTGGCAATCCCGCCGAAGAGCACCGCCGCAATGCCGAGGGGGAAGAGGATGGTTCTGGAGGAGACGACGGCTCCAGTGATTTCGGCACCGAAGGCCAGATGGTCGGTCGCGAGCATCGCGACACCGACGCCTATCAGAACGAAACCGCCAAAGAAGATGATTTTCTCCATACCTATACTTCAACTCATGCTTTGTTCGACCAAATATTCTATCCAGCAAATACGAGCCAAAAAACGGCAACCAGGAACATCTGCCGGGGACCGGTCTAGACCCTACGTCATGCAGGTCGCCATCCGCGTAGATGCACGTAAAAACGTGCATGCATGCACAATACACTCTACTCATGCGTCAGCCTAGCGGGGAGCGTGTCGAGCGACCGTGTGGGCCACTCTGAAGCTCCTACTGAATTCGTCCGCGACCGACGTCGCCGATAGGGCATTCAGGATCGTCGTCGGGCCCTGATCGCCCTCCCGGCCGAAGTGGAGCCCTCTCTGCAGGTCCCTGGCCAACGCGCAAAATATCACGCGTAAGCATTGCCCGTCTTCACTGGTGCACAAGGCTGGTACCTCAACGACCGTCAGCTTCCCGTCCCCGGCAGAAAGATCTCCGCGATCCCCCTTCTGCCATCCTCCCGTCCCA
>NZ_JBSWTP010000010.1:625000-1343451 GCF_056158605.1 Salipiger sp. ABN3_019 | reverse complement strand
TTCCTCGGCCACACATCCCTATCCTGCGGCGCCAAGCGCCCGCCACGCGACCCACCCGGGTCGCGCTATGCGCGTTTGTCTGGGCAATTCGCGCCAGGATCGAGCCGACTGCCTGCGCTCGACGTGGGGCAGGGTATCCGAATGACCCAACGCCAAGCAACCCCAGCGCCTCTGGCCGGGCCCTCGCGGGCTGCTATGTTGCACTGCATCGGCGTCGTGGGGGGACAGGATGCTTCGTCAGCAAGATGCGCACTTTGGGCCAATGGACTTTCTTGCCGGGGACGGCGAGATGGCGCGGCGTATCCGTGAGGCCGACTGGAGCGCGCATCCCTTCGGCCCGCCGGAGAACTGGCCGCAGTCGCTGCGATCCGCGCTGTCGATCTGTCTCAATTCGGCGTTTCCCACGGCAATCTACTGGGGGCCGGAGTTGCGGCTTTTGTACAATGACGCATGGGCGCCAATCCCCGGACCGCGGCATCCGGCGTCTCTCGGCGCGCCTGCGCGCGAGGTCTGGAGCGATATCTGGTCGATCATCGAGCCGCAGTTCAACGAAGTGATCCGCAGCGGCAGGGGGCTTTTTCTCGAAGACCAGATGCTGCCCATGCAGCGCTTTGGCTATCTGGAAGAAACCTATTGGAATTACAGCTTTACGCCGATGCGCGGCGAGCTGGGTGAGATCGTCGGGGTCTGGAACTCTGGGAGCGAGACCACCGAGAACGTGATCCAGCGGCGCAACGCCGAATGCATGGTGAAGCTGAACGAAGCGCTGCGCAATTGCACCAGCGCGCAGGACGGGATGCAGGTCTCTCTTGAGCGGCTCGGAACCCATCTGGGGGCCGATCTCGTCGGGCTGACGGAATTCGATGGCAGCGGCTCCGCCGTCCCGCTGTGCGAGGTTTACCCGCCGCAGTCTTCGGCGCGGCGGCCCGAGGGGGTGTCGGTGTTCGGCCCGGCGCTGCTGGCCGAGCTCAAAGCTGGCAAGGACGTCTTTGTCAGCAGAGGCGAGGCAGGGCAGGACCCCGAGACGGCGGCCTATATGTCATCGCGCAATCTGGCCAGCGGCGTGCTGGTTCCATGGCTGTCGGGCGGCGCGCTGCATGCGGTGCTCTATATCCACTGGTCCCGGCACCGATCGACCGGCGTGCTCGACGTGGCATTGGTCGAGAAGGTGCTCGAGACGGTGATGTCTTGGGCCGAACTGGAGCGGGCGCGGGCGCGCGAGGCGGTGATGTCGCAGGAGATCGACCACCGCGCGCGGAACATTCTGGCGATCCTGCGCGCCGTGGCGCGGTTGATTTCGGCCGAGACCGTCGCGGATTACAAGGCCAAGCTCGATGACCGGATCGCGGCTTTGGCACGGATCCATGGTCTGCTGTCGCAGCGGAAGTGGGACGGTCTGACACTGCGCGAGGTGATCGAGGTCGAGATCGCAACCTTCGGCGTTGCCGAGGGCGTCCGCCTGTCGCTGTCTGGCCCCGAAGTCTCGCTGCCGGCGGGCGATGCGCAACTGCTGGCGATGATGATCCATGAGATGAGCACCAACGCCCTGAAACATGGCGCACTTGGCGATCCCGAGGGCGCGCTCGAAGTGGACTGGAGTGTGCGGCGCGAAGATGGCGCGGTGCTGCTGCGTTGGGTCGAGCATTCGGGCCTGATCGCGCCGGAGGGGGCTCAAGACGACCTTCCGCGCGGCTTCGGCACCGTTCTGCTGCAGCGGGTTGTTCAGGACCATTTTCAGGGACAGATCGAGCAAGCCATTGCGCCGGGGCAGTTCAGCTACGCGGTAACCCTGCGCAACGGCGCGTGGTCTGCCGAGCCCTCCGCTTCCGCCGCCGAGGTCATCGCAGGGGGAGATGATCCTGCAACGACGGTCCTGATCGTCGAGGACGAGCCGATCATCGCATTGGACCTTGCGGGTATGATGGAAGACGCAGGCTATGCGCTTTTTGGTCAACATGGCACCGTTGCTACGGCGCTCGAGGCGCTTGAGAAGGGCATGCCTGACCTTGCCCTGCTGGACGAGAACCTTGCGGGCGAGCGCTCGACAGCGGTGCTGGACAAACTGATGGCGCATGGTGTGCCGGTGGTGATCATCTCGGGCTATGACGGCGAGGCGATGACCGGCGTGCCCCGGCTTGCAAAACCCATCTCTGAGGCCGAGCTTCTGGCTACGCTGAAAAGCATGTGAAGGGCCAGCCGGTCAGGGTAGAGCGGCTGGCGTGCGCTCAACGCTCCGCGCGGCTTGCGGCCGTCTTCGCGCTGAGGTCGCGAAACTGCACTTCGAAGGCCGCGGCGGTGGGCGAGGGCGCGCGCCGTGCCGGGGTCAGCAGGTAGAGCTTGCGTTCGAGCCGCAGGTCCGCGAGCGGGACAAAGGCGATGCCCGGATCGTTGAACAGTTCCACCGCATTGCGCGGCAGCAGCGCGATCCCCACGCCCGCGCGCACGAGGCAAAGCTGCGCGATGGTGGAATGGCTCCGCAGCGGGCCGGTTTTGAACCGCGCGGGCAGCGCCGCGCCCGCAAGCAGCCGCGAGGTGCCGGTATCCGCGCCAAGGTGAATGAGCTCTTGCGGATCAATGGCATCCAGCGGCACTGCCGCCCCGGCACGCGCCAGAGGGTGACCCGCGGCGCAGGCCAGCCCGAAGAGATCGGCGGCGATCTCGGTCTGAACAAGCTCTGGCGAGCTGCGGGCGCGTCCCGCGATCGCCAGATCGAGCCGGTCGTCTGCGACCATCCCCGCCAGCGCCTCGGCGACATCGTCATGCAGGGTGAGGTCCACATCAGGATGGCTCTGCCGGAAGGCGGCAATCGCCGGGGCCACATGCGGGGTGATCGCCGAGGGCGTCGCGCCGATCCGAAGGCGCCCGCGCAGACCGCGCGCCCGATCGCGCAGCCGCGACAGCGCGCGGTCCATGGCCGCGAGCAGCGGTGCCGTCTCTTCAAGAAACTCCTGCCCCAGCGGCGTTGGCGCAGGGGGCCGGGACCGGCGGTCAAAGAGCGCGCCGCCGGCGATGTCCTCAAGCTGGCGGACCGTCTCAGTCAGCGCCGAGGGCACCACACCCAGACGGTCCGCCGCACGGGCAAAACTGCCTTCCGCGCGGATTGCGTGGATGGCCCGCAGGTGACGCAAGTTGAAGTTCGTATTTTCTGAATCAATCTTCATATGTTTCAATTTCAAAGAATACAGGTCTTCGGTCAATATGCCGCCAGACAGGAGACCCAGATGACCGCCACCGACCGCAGCCTTTCCGACGCCATCGACCGACTTCCCCGCGCCCTGAAGGACGCGGGCTTTCGCGGAGAGGTGACGCGTGACAGCGCGCTCAGGGCGGCGATGTCGACCGACAATTCGGTCTATCGCATCCTGCCCGACCTCATCGTCGCGCCGCGCGATGCTGCGGATGTGGTGGCCTGCATGTCGGTGCTGGAGCGCCCCGAGTTTGCTCATGTCCCGCTGACCGCGCGCGGCGGCGGCACCGGCACCAATGGCCAGAGCCTCAACCGCGGCATCATCCTCGACATGCGCCGCCATATGCACCGGCTGCTGGAGGTCGATCCCGAGGGACAATGGGCCGACGTGGAGCCGGGCATCGTGCTCGACGATCTGAACGCGCGGCTGCGGTCCAAGGGGCTGTTCTTTGCGCCCGAAACCTCGACCTCGACCCGCTGCGTCGTCGGCGGCATGGTGTCGACCGATGCTTCGGGCAAGGGCTCGCGCATCTACGGCAAGACCTCGGACAATCTCTTGGGGGTCGAGATCGCGCGGGGGCAGGGGCTGGTCTCCAGCCTCAGGAACGCGCCGGACTGGGCCGCGCCGATGCTAGCGGCGGCAGAAACCGCAGCGCGGGCCGGGCGCGCGGCCTTCATCGCAAACACCCCGCGGCTCAACCGTCGCTTCACCGGCTATGACCTAGAGCGCGCCTGCCCCGAAGAGGGCGGCTTTCAGTGGTGGCGGCTGTTCCCCGGATCCGAAGGCACGCTTGGGCCGATCACCCGCATCCGGGTGAAGCTTCGCCCGCTGCCCAAGGAAAAGCGCCTCGTGGTCGCGGGGTTTGCCAGTTTCCGCGACTCTCTGGCCGCCGCGATGCCGCTGCTGCAGGACAACCCCACGGCCATCGAGGTGATGGACGAGAGGGTCCAGGCGCTGGCCGAAGAGGCCGGTCTGCTTGGCCGCCTGCCCGAAACCCTGCGTCCGCGGGGCGGTGAGGCGCTGGCCTACACATTCGTTGAATTCAATGGTGACGATCCGGCGGAACTTGCGGCACGCATCGCGGCTTGCGAGGCGCGTCTGCAGGGCTTGCCCGGCATCCGGGCGGTGCATGTCGCGGCAGGCAGCGATGACATCCGCGACCTTTGGGCGGTCCGCTCGGCCGGTGTCGGGCTGCTTGGCAAGATCGACGGCCGGGCGCGCCCCGTTGCCTTCGTCGAAGATTGCGTTGTGCCGCCCGAGACGCTGCCAGAGTTCCTCGACGGTTTTCTCGACATTCTCACCCGGCACGGGCTGAGCTTTGGCATTTACGGCCATGTGGACGTGGGCTGCCTGCACATCCGCCCGGCGCTCGATATCGACGCAGAGGAGGGCCGCGCGCGGCTGGTGCAGGTCTCTGACGAGATCTTCGAGCTGGTCAACCGCCATGGCGGCATCTTCTGGGGCGAGCACGGCAAGGGGGTGCGCGGCGCCTATCTCGAGGACTGGATCGGGCCGGAGGCCTATGCCGCGCTGCAGGGGGTAAAGGCCGCCTTCGATCCTTCGGGGCGTTTCAATCCCGGCAAGCTGGTCGCCGCGGGAGCGCCGGTCATGGGGATCGCCACGACACCCTTCCGCCCGTTCAACGCGCCCGAGGGCGACCCGCTGGAAAAGGCCTTCCGCTGCAACGGCAATGCGCAATGTCTCAGCTATGCGGCGAGCGTGCCTATGTGCCCGTCCTTCAAGGCGACGGGGGACGTGAGACACTCGCCCAAGGGCCGCGCCGATGCGCTGCGCGCATGGCACCAGGATCAGCGAACAGGAGAGGCGACGATTGACGAGGCGGACCTTCTTGGCACGCTCGATACCTGCCTCGGTTGCAAGGCCTGCGCCTCGACCTGCCCGGTTCAGGTGGATATTCCGGCGATGCGCGCGGCGTTCTACGCGGACGTCTACACCCGCAAGGCGCGGCCGCTGACCGACCGGGCAATGCTGCTGGCCGAACGTCTGAGCCCGCTCATGCTGCGCGCGGCCCCCGTGATACGCCCGTTCTGGCCGCTCGCGCGGCGCGTGGCAGAGGCCGTGCTGGGCGTGACGGACCTGCCTGCTGATCTGGCGCACCCCTTGCCGCGTTCAGCACGGATCTCGCTGGCCGAGCTCAAACAGCGCGCGCTTCCGGAGCGCGCGGTTCTTGTGTGGATGGATTGGTTCTCGGCGCTCTATGACGGCGCGACGCAGCGCGATGTCTATCGTGGTCTCACGGCGCTCGGCTATGCGCCGCTCTTTGTCGAAATGCTGCCAGCGGGCAAAGTGGCGGGCGATCTTGGCGACCGGGCGGGGTTTGCGAAGATGGCGGCGCGTTTGGTGGCGGCGCTCAGGAACGGGGCGGCCAGCGGCGCGCCGATGATCGGTCTCGACCCGGCCTTCGTCATGGCGCTGCGGCAGGACTATCGCAAGGCGGGGCTCGTCGTGCCGGAGGTGCTCTTGCCGCAGGAATTTCTTGCGGCGGAGGTCCGGCGCGGGGCGAGGATGCCGCAGGTGCCCGGCGGGGCGCTGAGCCTCTTCACCCATTGCACCGAAAGCACCGGAGCGCCGGCGGCGCGGAAAGACTGGCAGGAGGTGTTTGCCGCGCTGGGGCTGCAGATCGATACGCCCGCAACCGGATGCTGCGGCATGGCGGGTATGTTCGGGCACAAGGAACGGCACCAGCAGATGTCTCGCAAGCTGTTCGATATGTCTTGGGCTGAGCCATTGTCTAAAGCTAATGAGGCAGTGGCCACGGGGTTTTCCTGCCGCTGCCAGACGGAGCGGCTCTCTGGCACGCCGATGCGTCACCCGCTGGGCCTGATTGCGGACCGTCTGAGTTAAGCTCCGCGAAGGCTCCAAACCCGGTGTTTTGCCCCCGAAGGCCGCAGGATTGATCACCTGCGCGCCGAAGCTGGCGCGTAGGCACCGCACCCTTCCCATTCCCGTTGCGCCGGGTACCTCGTTCCGCCAACCTGTGGAAACAGTCTATATTGGTGACCAAACCGTCACCATTTTGGTGAATGTTTTTGGGAGGACCCTCGTGAAGCCAGCTGCGCGCCGGGAAATGATTGTGCAACTTGTCGAGGATCTCGGGGAGGTGCTTGTCGACAATCTTGCCGAGCGGTTCGATGCCTCCCGCGAGACGATCCGGCGCGATCTGAACGAATTGGACGGGGCGGGGCGGATCCGCAAGTTTCACGGCGGGGCCCGCAAAGCCTCCAGCCGGGGCGACGGTGGGCTTGTCGAGGGGCCTTTCGACACGCGGATGGAGACATTGGCGGGCGAAAAGGCGGCGATCGGACGCTGCGCGGCGGATCTGTTTGACGAGGGGGCGGTGATCTTCATCGACACCGGATCGACAACGATCGCCTTTGCGCGGGCGCTGGCGCGGCGGCGCGCGCTTACCGTGATCACCAATTCGCCGGAGATCGCCCGCCTGCTGTCCCGCCCCGAGGGCCAGCATCGGGTCTATCTCGTCGGCGGCGAGATTGCCGCCGAGGGTCGCGAGACGCTGGGTGCGCTGGCCATCGAACAGCTTGGCCGTTTCAAGGCCCGCCATGCGGTGCTTACGATCGGCGGGATGACCACCGGGGAAATCATGGATTTCGACCTGCGCGAGACGGAACTTGCCCGCGCCATGGTCGCGCGCGCGGAAGAGGTCACCGTGCTGGCGGATCACAGTAAGCTGGGCCGCGCGGCGGTGTTCGAGGTGGCGGCGCTGAAAGACATTGATCGTTTGGTGACAGACCGTCTGCCCACCGCCGAGATACAGGCGGCACTGCGCGCGGCAGGGGTGGATCTGATCGTCGCGCCCGACGAGTGACAGGAAATCCGCTGAAACTTTCCGCAAAGCCCGCCGCAGTCGGCGGGTTTTCTTGTTCGCGCACCGTCTCGATATTGTGGATACGGGCATTTTGATGCACGATCAGTCAAAATCCAGAGCGCCAACGGTTCCGCGCTATGGAAAGTGACGGAGGCGTAGTTTGACCATTTCAGTGCCCGACACGGAAGTCGCAATCATTGGTGCCGGTGTTGTGGGCTGCGCGATGGCGCGCCGCTTTGCCTTGGAAGGCGCGCGCGTTGTGGTGATCGAGGCGGGCACAGACATCCTGTCCGGCGCGTCCAAGGCCAATAGCGCGATCCTGCACACCGGGTTCGACGCGCCGCCGGGGTCGCTTGAACTGCGCTGCATGCAGCAGGCCTATGACGAATACCTCAGCATTCGCAAAGAGATGAACCTGCCGCTTCTGGAGACCGGCGCGATGGTGGCGGCCTGGACCGCGCAGGAGGAAGAGCGCCTGCCGGAATTACTTGCGCAGGCGCAGGAAAATGGGGTGAGCGACGCGCGGCTGATCTCGCGCGCCGAGGTGCTCGCCCGCGAGCCGCATCTGGCGGGGGACGTGCGCGCCGCGCTTCTGGTGCCGCGCGAGCATGTGATCGACCCGTGGTCAGCGCCGCTCGCCTATGCGACGCAGGCGCAGGCGCTTGGCGCGCGCTTCATGTTTGGCGCGCCGCTTCGATCGGCGCGGCGCGACGGCGGCACATGGCATCTGGCGACTGCGGCTGGGGAGGTGCGGGCAAGAACCGTGGTCAATTGCGCGGGTCTGTACGGGGATCACGTCGAGGCGATGCTGACCGGCGCCAGCCGCTTTGAGATCCGCCCGCGGAAGGGGCAATTCGTGGTCTTCGACAAGGCGGCATCGGCGCTGCTGCGCACGATCCTGCTGCCGGTGCCGAACGACCGCACCAAGGGCATCGTGTTGACGCGCACGGCTTTCGGCAACCTTTTGGTCGGCCCGACGGCGGAAGAACAGGAGGCCCGCGACCGTCCCGATGTCACCCGGCCCGAGCTTGACGCGCTGATCGCAAGGGCCGGAGAGATGGTGCCGGGGCTGCGCGACATGCCGGTCACGGCGGTCTATGCCGGATTGCGCCCGGCGAGTGAGCGCAAGGAATACCGTGTCCATGCCGATGCCGACCTAGGTTATTACTGCGCCGGGGGGATCCGGTCCACCGGGCTCACCGCCTCGCTGGGCATCGCACGCCACGTTTTCGACCTTTGGGCACAGGCGCATTCCACATCAGGGCCCGCCGTTGCCGTGCCGCCGGTCCCCAAGATGCCCAACCTTGCCGAACACCGCCCTCGGGATTGGCAGCAGCCGGGACATGACGGCATCCTGTGCCACTGCGAAATGGTCACGACGCGCGAGGTTGAGGCGGCGCTGCAAAGCCCGCTGCCGCCGGGCGATTTCGGCGGCCTCCGCCGCCGCACCCGCTGCGCCATGGGCCGCTGTCAGGGGTTCAACTGCCTCGCCCGGATCGCCAGCCTGTGCGAAGGCCGTCTGCGCGCGCCGATGGTTTCGGAGGACGCGCCATGACCGCCCGCGACGGCTATGACGTGATCGTCGTCGGTGGCGGGCCAGCGGGCCTCTCGGCCGCCACGACCCTCAAAGCGCTCGGCGTTAAAAAAGTTCTGCTGCTCGAAAGGTTTGAGACCGCGGGCGGGATTCCGCGCCATTGCGGCCATCCGCCGTTTGGCCTGCGCGAGTTTCGCCGGATCCTCAGTGGCCCTGCCTATGCGCGCCGGCTGGTGGCCGAGGCAGAGCGCGCCGGTGTCGAGATACGCACCCGCAGCAGCGTGCTTGAATTGAAGCCCGGCGGCGTGCTCGAGGTGGCAACGACTGAGGGGATCGAGCGCCTCACTGCCCGCCGCATCCTCATCGCCACGGGCACCCGTGAGCAGTCCCGTGCCCAACTGCTCGCACCGGGGCTCCGCCCACTGGGGGTGATGAACACCGCGGCGCTGCAATCCTTCGTCTATCTCGAAGGCCGCGCCCCTTTCGCACGACCGGTGATCATCGGCAGCGAGCTTGTCTCGCTCGCCGCACTGCTCACCTGCCGCCGTCATGGAATCCGACCCGTTGCGCTGATCGAGCCCGACCGCGTGCCGCGCACACGCGCGCTCTTCATGCAGCTTTGCCGGGCGCTGCGCGTGCCGGTCCATTGCGGGGCGCAATTGCTCTCGATCGAGGGCCGCAGCCGGGTCGAGGCGCTGTGTCTGCGCAAGGCCGATGGCACGGAGCAGCGTCTGGAGTGCGATGGCATTATCTTTTCCGGCCGCTTCACGCCCGAGGCCACATTGGCCCGGCAAAGCGCGTTGCGGCTCGATCCGGGCACGCTGGGGCCGGATGTGGATGCCGAGGGTCGCAGCTCCGATCCGCAGGTCTTCGTTGCGGGCAACGTGCTGCACCCGGTCGAGACGGCGGGCCATTGCTGGGCCGAAGGCCGGCGCATCGCGCGGCGGATCGCAGAGGACCTATCCACCGGCGCCCCGATCACGCAGGCGGGGCCTCGCATCACGCTTGGTGAGGGGCTGCGCTACGTGGTGCCGCAATCGCTGGCCCGCGCGGAGGTGGATTGCGTGCTAAATCTCCGTGCCGAAGGGGCGGCGCGCGGGCGCCTCGTGCTCCGCAACGCGGCGGGGCAAGAGGTCGCGTCGCGCCGGGTCAACAGCTATCCCGAGCAGCCGCTTCGACTTAAGGTGCCGGCGCAAACAGGCGGCCTGTCCGGACAGGAGCTTGAGTTGCGGTTGGAAGAAAGAGGCTGAGCCATGAGAATTCTGGCGCTCGATCAGGGGACGACCTCGACGCGCGGCCTGCTGGTCGATGCGCGCGGCGGCTGCCGGATCATTAAGGCGCTGCGTCACACGCAACATTTCCCCGCCGCCGACCGGGTCGAACATGATCCTGCCGAGCTTCTGGCCAACCTGCGCACGGTGATCGACGCGGCGGGTCCGGTGGATGCCATTGCCCTGTCGAACCAAGGCGAAAGCTGCCTTGCGTGGGATGCCCAGACCGGCGCGCCGCTGTCGCGCATCATCGTCTGGCAGGACCGGCGCACCGAGGCGCGCCTCGCTAAGATGGCAGAGGCCGAGGCGATGGTGCGCGCGCGGGCAGGGCTGCCGCTCGATCCCTATTTTTCTGCCTCGAAACTGGCGTGGCTTCTGGAATCGCAGCCGCAGGTGGCCGAGGCGCATCGCGCCGGGCGGCTTCGGCTTGGCACCACGGACGCCTTTTTTCTGCAGAACCTGACCGGCGCGGCGCTGACCGA
This sequence comes from Salipiger sp. ABN3_019, assembly GCF_056158605.1. Lineage (NCBI taxonomy): Bacteria > Pseudomonadati > Pseudomonadota > Alphaproteobacteria > Rhodobacterales > Roseobacteraceae > Salipiger > Salipiger sp. ABN3_019. The sequence continues at coordinate 1,333,129 of NZ_JBSWTP010000010.1, read as the reverse complement.
TGTGACCACCGCCTCGCGCACTTCGCTCATGTCGCTGGAGACGGGCAGTTGGGATCCGGACCTCTGCGCGCTCTTCGGTGTCCCGCTGGAGTGCCTGCCCGAGATCCGCGCCACGATAAGCGACTTCGGGCGCATCGGCGAAACCCCGGTGACCGCAGCTATCGTCGATCAGCAGGCGGCGCTTTACGGGCATGGGTGCCGCGCGCCGGGGGATGCAAAGATCACCTTTGGAACCGGCGCCTTCGCATTGGCGCTGGCAGGCGAGACACGTCCTGATTTGGAGGGCAGCGGGCTGCTGCCGACGGTGGCGTGGCGTCTCGGAGAGCAGACATGTTTTGCCAGCGACGGCGGCGTGCATGCGGCTGGCGCGGCGGTGGAATGGGCGCTGCGCGTTGGCCTTTTGGACGGCCCGGAGGCGCTCGCGGCGTTTGATGCGGCGCCCGCCATTGATCGCGATCTGATCTTCGTTCCCGCGCTGTCGGGTCTGGCCGCGCCGCATTGGGACGGGTCTGCTGCGGGGCTCTTTATCGGCATGACCGGGGCCACGACGCGCGATGATCTGGCGCAGGCGCTGATCGAAGGCGTGGCGCTGCGCGCGGCTGAGGTGGTGGAACGGATGGGGCAAACGCAGGGTGCCATCGAGCGCATCTCCGTGGACGGCGGGCTGAGCCGCTCGGGATACCTGTGCCAGTTCCTCGCGGATGTGACCGGCGCGCAGATCGTGCTGCCGGGGACCGAAGAACTCACGGCCTATGGCGCGGCGCAATTGGCGGCGCTGGGACTGGGCGTGGAGTTGCCCGCCCCGCTGCCAAGGGCAGAAATCATCCCCCGTGCCTGTGACAGGGCGGCACGCATGTCCCGGTTTTCCGACGCGGTGACGCGGGCCCGCGGATGGCGGCAATAGGGGTGCTGCGGGCTCGGGTTTCTGCGTTTTGGCGACGTGGTGCGAACCGCCATATCGGGCGAAAAATAGACCATTCGGTCAGTTCTTACGTGGGGCTCTCCAATACCGATTCCGAAACCGCACTGCAGAAGGCAGATCTGTGTAAAAAACAGGCCAAACTGTCGCCTAGGCGGCATTTCTCTTGCCAGTCACTTAACTTCCCCCGGGCAATGCACATAGTGCAAATGCCTGCCTTCGGCAGGCTTGCCCAGCGTGCCGCACACCCTGCATTTCTTGCTCTGCAAGCACGGCGGAGCGCGCCGGGACGGGAGTTTTCCCGTGACCTAGGATCACCTCGGTCATACGCTGACCGAAACCACAACCCGCCCCGATTTCCGACTTGGGTGTGGCTCTGAAAGACCGAACAGGAAAGCAAAGCTCATGACCTCCGAAAACCCGCCGCTCCCCTTTGTCTGCCGCAAGACCCCGGCGCAAAGCTCGCAGGGCATCGTGGTGACCAACCATCCGCTTGGCTCGGTGGCGGGGCACGAGATGCTCGCCTCGGGCGGCAACGCGGTGGATGCGGCGGTGGCTTCGCTGCTGGCGCTGACGGTGGTCGAGCCGATGATGGTGGGCATCGCTGGCGGCGGCGTGGCGCATCTGCGCCTGCCGAACGGAGAGCACACGGTCTATGACTGCCTGTCGCAGGCCCCCGCGGCGGCAACGCCGGATATGTTCCAGCCGGTGTCGGACCGGCTGCCGGACTATATGGAGACGGCGGGCCGCCGCAATCTCGTGGGCCCCTCGGCGGTCGCGGTGCCCGGCAACCTGCAGGGCTGGTGCGCGATGCAAAAGGCCCATGGCGCGCTGCCCTTCGAGGATGTGATCGCCCCGGCGATCCGCTACGCGCAGCGCGGTTTTGCGGTGACCAACTATCTGGCCTCGAACATCGAACGCCACGCCGAAGACATGTCAAAGGACCCCGAGATCTCGCGCATCTTCCTGCCCGGCGGCACCCCGGCAAAGCCCGGCCATCGGCTGGTGCAGGGCGACTATGCCGAGAGCCTGAAGCTCGTGGCCAAGGAAGGCGCCGAGGCGCTGCACGGCGGCGCTCTGGGCCGCGCGCTGGTTGACCGGCTTGCCACCGGCGGGCCGGATGCAGGGCTCGTCTCGATGGCGGATCTCGAGGGCTACACCGCGAAAGAACGCGAGGCGATCTTCGGCAGCTATCGCGGCCATGACATCGTTGGCCCGCCGCCGCCCGCCTCGTCGGGCGTGCATGTGGCGCAGATGCTCAACATCCTCGAGGGCTTCGATCTGGCGGCCATGGGCTTTGACAACCCCGAGCGCCTGCACCTTCTGGCCGAAGCCATCCGTATCGGTTTCGAGGACCGCCGCGCCGCCTCGGGCGATCCCGATTTCGTCGATATCCCGGTCGAGAAGCTGATCTCCAAGGCCTATGGCGAGGCATGCCGCGACCGTATGCGCCCCGCGGGCGGCGCGGGCCATGTGCCGCCGGGCTATGAGAGCCGCAACACCACGCATATCACCGTGGCAGATCGCGACGGGCGGATCGTCTCGGCGACGCATACGATCAACGGTCTCTTTGGTGCGCGTTTCATGGTGCCGGGGACCGGCATGATCCCCAACAACTACATGTATAATTTCGACCCGCATCCCGGTAAGGCGCTGTCGATCGCGCCGGGCAAGCGCGTGCCCACCTCCATGGCGCCGATGATCGTGCTGAAGGATGGCAAGCCGAGCTTTGCGCTGGGGCTGCCGGGCGCCGTGCGCATCTTCCCCTCGGCGATGCAGGCGATCATCAATATGATCGATTTCGGCATGACCCCGCAGCAGGCGGTCGAGGCGCCTCGGGTCTGGACAGAGGGCGCGCATGTGGAGCTTGAACCGGCTTACGCGCATCATGCCGAGGCGCTGACCGCGATGGGCCATGAGGTGCGCGTGGTGCCGCATATCGGCGGCGGGATGAATGCCATCGCCTTTGGCGCCGACGGCGAGATGACCGGGGCCGCCTGCTGGCGTGCCGATGGCACGGTCTCGGCGCTTGGCGGCGGGCTGGCGGGCGAAGGCATTGCCTTCCATATCTGACAAAGTGCAGAGGCGCGGCGCCAGCACATGGCGCAGCGCAGCAGACTGAGAGGCACGAGACATGCAAAAGACGCTATTGCTGACCGGGGCGAGCCGGGGGATTGGCCATGCCACGGTGAAGGTGTTCCAGGCGGCGGGCTGGCGGGTGCTGACCGTCTCGCGCACGGGCTTTGACGACCGCTGCCCGTGGCACGCCGGATCCACCGATCACTTTCAGGGCGATCTGTCGAACCCCGAGAACCGCGCCGATCTGGTGGCGCGGGTGCGCGAAAGCCTTGGCGGTGGCCCGCTCAACGCCATCGTCAACAACGCCGGGATTTCTCCGAAAGGGGAGGGCGGCTCGCGGCTCGGCATTGCCGAAAGCTCCGACGAGGTCTGGCGGCAGGTTTTGGCGGTCAACCTGATGGGACCGGCGGCGCTGATGCGCGATCTGCTGCCCGAGCTTGAACAGGGCAAGGGCGCGGTGGTCAACGTCGGCTCGATCGTCGGCTCGCGGGTGCACCCGTTCGCCGGGGCGGCCTATGCCTGCTCCAAGGCGGCGCTGGCCGCGTTGACGCGCGAGGCGGCGGCAGAGCTTGGCCCGCGCGGGGTGCGGGTGAACATGGTGACGCCGGGCGAGATCGAGACCGAGATCCTCTCGCCGGGGACCGAGGAAATGGCCGAGATCATTCCGCTGCGCCGCCTCGGCAAGCCGGACGAGGTTGCGCGCGTGGTGCTGTTCCTGTGCTCCGAACAGGCCTCTTACGTCAACGGTGCCTCGATCGACGTCAACGGTGGCCAGCATGCCTGAAGCAAAGGGGCGGGCGTGATGCGACACGCCCGCCCCCGCGGTTTTGCTCCCAGGGTAGGGGGCGGCTCAGTAGCCGCGCCCCGCATCCGCCAGATCAGCGCAGGTGCCGGTTTCCTCATAGGTCTTGAGGTTGGCGGCAATGATACGCCCGCCGGTGGCCGCGTCGATCTGCGAGGCCACATGCGGCGTCACGGTGATCGCCGGATGATCCCAGAACGGGTTGTCGGTCGGCAGCGGCTCTTGGTGGAAGACGTCGAGCGTCGCCTGCTTGATCTGGCCGCTGTCGAGCGCCGCCAGCAGGTCTTCGTCCACAAGGTGCGGGCCGCGCGCGCAGTTGATCACGCAGGCACCTTTGGCCAGTTTGCCGAAAAGCTCGGCATTCATCAGCCCGCGGGTCTGGTCGGTGAGCGGCAGCAGGTTCACGAGGATTTCGCAGCCCGACAGGAACTCGTCGAATTGCTCGGGGCCGGTGAAGGTCTCGACGCCCTCGATGCTCTTGGGCGACTTGGACCAGCCGCGCGTGGTGAAGCCGAGCCCGGCCAGCGTCTGCGCCGCAGCGGTGCCGAGGTTGCCAAGACCCATGACGCCAACGATGCGGTTCGGGGCGACGGGAACGACGATCGCGTGCCAGTCCTTTTCGGCCTGCGCCTGCAGCTGACGCGGCATGTCGCGGTGATGGCGCAGCACCTGCAGCGCCACATATTCGCGCATGCGCTGGGTGAGGTCGGTGCCCACCGTGCGGATGATCGGCACGCCCTGCGGCAGCGCTTCGTCGGCCAGCACGTGGTCGATGCCGGCGCCGATCGAGACGATGGCCTTGAGGTTGGGCAGCTTGGCCAGATCGCCGGTGCGCGGACGCCAGACGACGGCATAAGTGACCGCCTCGGGGTCGGTCACCTCATCCAGCGGCTGGACCGTCCATCCGGGCAGCAGGTCTTGCAGCATATCCACCCACCATTGGGTCTTATCGGCGAGGGGAAGATAGACGGCGACAGTCATGGGAACTCCTTGGGTGTGGCCTTGGTATCGGAGACAAGGGAATGAACTTCAAACAGCTCGAAGCCTTCTACTGGCTTAGCGAGTTTCACAATTACAGGCAGACGGCAGAGCATCTGGGTCTGACGCAGCCTGCGGTGTCCGCGCGGATTCAGTCGCTCGAGAAGGACCTCGGCAAGACCCTCATCGACCGCGAAGCGCCGGGCTTCGTGTTGACCGATCAGGGGCTGGAGGTGGCCGAGTTCGCTGTCGACTTCCTGAATTTGCGCGAGGCGATGATGGGACGGCTGCAGGACAAGCAAAAGCGCGGGTTGAGCATCGGGCTTGCGGGCATGGCCGCGCTGACTTGGGGGCCGCTGCTGCGCGCCGCGGTCGAGGCGGCGCATCCCGAGCTGATCCTCGACATTTACGCCGGATCGGACCTGCAGCTGCGCCGCTTTGTCGAGGCCGGCACGCTGGACGCGGCCTTCACCGCGACGGGCGACAGGGCACGCGGCACGGATTTCGCCGTGCGCTACGACGTGGGCTGGGTGGCGCGACCCGATGTGATCGAGGGCAGGGCGATGCCGATGAGCCCGGACGAGCTGCGCAAGCTGCCGCTGGTGCTCTATCCCAAGACCTCGCCGCTCTTCACGCCGGTCGCCGACTATGTCGACGACATGCGCGAGCGTCCCGCGCCGCGCCACTACGGCAATTCGCTCTCGACGATCTGCGAGATGGTGCGCGGCGGCTACGGCGCTTCGGCGCTGGCGCTCACCGCGCTGCGCGAGGATTTGGCGCACGGCACGGTCGTCCATATTCCGGCGACCGAACCGCTCGCGCCGCTGCACGTGTCCTGCACCCACCTCAACCGGGCCCGCCGCAAGCAGGTGGTCGAAGTGCTCGAGCTGGCCCGTGAGGCTGCCAGAGAGTGGTGCGCAGAACATCCTGACTACAGCTCCTTCGTCGAGATCTGAGGGCTTAGCCCTCTGTCTTGGCCTTGACCATCTTGGTCGCACCGGACATCTCACCGAGGTGCGTGCCAGCGGTGACCTTGGCCTCATTGACGCGGCCGCGCTCGGTTTTCAGCTCGCCCTCGGCCAGCACCTCGTCGAGGTCCTCGGGGGCAATGAACAGCACGCCGCTTTCATCTGCCAGCACCGCGTAGCCCGGAAGAACGGTGGCGCCGCCGATCGAGACCGGCACGTTGAAGCCGCCGCCGGTGTTGTAAAGCCGCGTGGTGACGGGCGAGGGGCCGCGCGACCACATGGCGAAATCCTGGTCCTTGATCTCGGCGGTGTCTGTGTGCGGGCCGTCGACGCAGCCGCCTTCAAGGCCGATCATCGCCGCCATACGGGTGACGCCGCCGCCCCAGCAGGCGTATTTCGTGTCGCCGAGACGGTCGACGGCAAGGAAGTAGCCCGGCCCGCACTGGCTAAGGCAATGGTGCAGCAGTGTGCTGTCGAGGCCCGGAATGGCCAGCGTCGCGACGGTGGCGGCGACGACCTTGCCCGGCAGCACCGGCTGGATCGTGGGGGCGGCAAAGCCGTAGTGGTAGAAGTGGCCGATGGTGGCGGTTTCGAGCTTTGCCAGCCGGTCGAGCTTGTCCTGCGGGATGGGCTCGGGCATCGGGTTCAGCTTGTAGACGAGATTGGACATGGGTCCCTCTTTTAGTTTTGTGGTCCGAGGATGAGGTCGGGCAGCAGCGTTACGGTCTGCGGCACGAAGGTCAGGAGGATGAGCACCGCAAAGAGCGGCAGCAGCATCGGCAGCACGGCCATGGTCACTTTCTCGAAGCGCACGCGTCCGACTTCGGCGACGATGTAGAGGCCGATGCCCATGGGCGGCGTGGCGATGCCGATCAGCAGGCCAAGTTGCATGATGATCCCGAAGTGCACGCGGTCGATGCCATAGGCGTCGATCAGCGGCAGCAGGGTGGGCACAAGGATCAGCTTGGCGGGCACGCCCTCGACGACGCAGCCAACAAGGATGATGAACACCAGCAGCAGAGCAAGGAAGACGTTCTTGTTCTCGGTCAGGCCGAAGGTGAACTCGGCCAGTTTCTGCGGCGTCTGGTCGATGGCCAGCAGCCAGCCCATGGCGATCGAGAAGGCGATGATGATCATGATGACCGCGGTCATCATTGCGGTGTCCGACAGCGCGTTGAAGAAGGCGCGGAAGGTCAGCTCGCGGTACCAGATGCCGATCAGCACGCAGTAGATGCAGGCCAGCACGCCCGCCTCGGTGGCGGTGACGAAGCCGAACATGATGCTGCCCAAGATGATCGCCGGGGCGACCAGTGCCAAAAAGCCATGCTTTGCGGTGCCTACGACTTCGCGCGGGGTGGCGCGGGGCTGGGTCGGGAAGTCCTGAAACTGCGCGCGGATACGCACGTAGATCATCAGCGCCAGACCGACGAGAATGCCCGGCACGAGGCCCGCAAGGAACATCCGCTCGATCGATTGCTGCGCGAGGAAGGCATAGAGCACGAGGCCGATCGACGGCGGGATGAGCGGCCCGATGACCGAGGAGGCGACGGTGATCGCGGCGGCGAAATCGGGCTTGTAGCCGCTCTCGCGCATCGCCTTGATCTCGATCGCGCCCAGACCGGCGCAGTCCGCCACGGCGGCGCCCGAGATGCCCGCGAAGATCATCGAGGAGAGGATGTTGACCTGCGCGAGGCCCGCCTTGAGGTGGCCCACCAACGCATTGGCGAAGGCGAAGATGCGCTCGGTGACGCCGGTGGCGTTCATCAGATTGCCCGCCATGATGAAGAAGGGCACAGCGGTCAGCGAGGCTTTGTTCACCCCTTCCAGCATCTGCTGGGGAATGATCTGCAGCGCGGTGGAGAAATCCGAGGTCAGGAAGGTCAGCACCGTTGCGGTGCCGATGGCAATCGAGATCGGAACGCGCAGCAGGATGAGCGCGATGAATGTGCCGAAGAGAATCCAGGCCATGGTTTACACTTCCGGATGGTGGTCTGTGACGTTCTCCGGCAGCCCGGCAACCAGTTTCGCAAGATCGAGAACGGCGGTCAGGGCAACGAGGAAGGTCGAGATGAAGAGGGGCGCAGAGAGGGCGAAGCGCGGCAGCTCGGCGCCGCCGGGGAGGATCGCGCCGTCATAGACGCCGTTCGAAGTGGCGATGACCATAGGCAGCTGCTGAAGCAGCACGCCGGTGACCAGCAGCGTCGCCGCGTCCGACAGGATGCGGGTAAAGACGACACCCGCCGGGCCAAGCCGCTCGGCCAGAAAATCGATGCGCACGTCCTTGAGACGGGCGTAGAGGGCGAAGAAGCCGAAGAAGCTGAGCCAGATGAAAAACACCATCGTCCACGGCCACATCCAGTAGGGCGCCATGCTCATGGGCCGCAGGATGATCGTCGCGGTGGTCAGCCCCAGCATCACCAGAAGGCAGATGTTGGAAATCCAGAGGAACACGCCGCCCATGGACCAGTTGAAACGGTCGAGGCGGTTGAGGGCCCGCTGCAGCGGGCCCTCCGGCGAAAGGTCGAACGGCGTCACTGCGCGGGCGCCCGGGCCGCTTCGACGGCTTCCATGAAGCCCTCGGGCAGCTCGCCCTTCTCGGCCATCTCTTCGTAGAAGGCCTTCATCTTCTCGACCAGCGGTGCGGTGTCGAGCACGGTGTATTCGGCGCCATCGGCGACCATACGCTCGATGCTCTCGTCGGCGACGCTGAACATCAGGTCCTGCGACATCTCACCGGCTTCTTCATAGGCCTTGAGAAGACCCGCACGGGTGTCTTCGTCGAGCGCGTTGAGGGCGCTTTCGTTGACCATGAAGCCAACCGACTGCCAGTATTCGTCCATGCGGGCGATATACGGCGCGACCTCGTTGAAACGCATGGATTCAACCAGCGCGACCGGCGAGTTCACCGCTTGCACGATGCCTTTCGAGATACTCTGATAGACTTCGGTCCAGGGCAGGGTGATGACCTCGGCGCCCAGACGGTCCCAAGTGTCGATCGCCACCTTGTTCTCGTGCATGCGCATCTTGAGGCCTTCGTAATCGGCCGCCGTCTTCACCGGAACGTTCGAGACGGTGACGCGGAACGGGCCGCGCAGCACAAGGGTCGGATCGCCCAGCGGACGCACGCCGGATTTTTCGGCGGCATTGTCGAACCAGCCCTTCACGGTGTCGGAGTTCATGAACCGCTGCCAGTGGGCAAAGTCGTCAAAGGCGTAAGGGCCAGCGAGCCAGCCAAGCGCGGGCTCCCACTTCTTCATGTAGCCAAAGCCCTCGGCGTAGACCTGCACGATGTTGGCCTGCAGCTGCTCGAGAACGGCGTTCTCTTTGCCGAGCTGCTCGTTGGGGTAGACGGTAATCTTCAACTCGCCGCCGGTGTATTCCTCGGTCAGCTCGGCGAATTTCTCGAAAACCTGCCCCTCGGGGCTGTCGACCGGCATCTTGGTGGCCATTTTCCAAGTGGTTTCGGCCTGTGCCGCAGAGCCGAGCACCAGCGCGAGGCTGGTCGCGAGGCCAAGAAAGGTTCTTTTCTTCATGTGTCGTTCTCCGTGTTGGGGGAAATGGCCGGGTTGTCCCGGCTCATTGTTGTGAATGCGTGGATCCGGGGGCTGATCAGTCGTGCAGACCCTTGGCGACATGGTCGCGCACGAGGCCCGCGCCGATCTCGGCCAGCCGCGCCACCAGCACGTCACCGGTCTCTGCCGAGCAGAGCGTCGGGTTGCAGGCGTAGGCGCCGGTCTCGGTCGCTTCGAGCGCCTCGATCGGGGCCTGAATTTTCGCGCCGTCATACTCGACCGACGAGAAGCCGCCGATGGCCATGCCCTTGATGGTGCTGCCGGTGGGGGCTTCGCGCACGAGGTCCTTGCGGATCAGGTCGGGGTAGAAGTGCAGGCCGACCGAGGTCAGCGGATCGCCGCCATGGCCCGACGAGGCCTTGGCCTTCTCGGCGCCGATCAGCGCGGGCAACTGGCCATAGGCGACCTGCCACAGATACATCGACGGCACGAAGAGACCGGCCTTCTGGCGCCAGCGCAGCGCGACCTCGGTGATCGCGGGGACGTTGCCGCCGTGGCCGTTGACGATCATCAGCTTGCGGATGCCGTGCCGGTTCAGACAGCCGAACATGTCGTCGAGGATGCCGCAGAGCGTCGCGTGGCTGATCGAGATGCCGCCGTGGCTCGACTCGAAGTAGTCCTTGCCGCCGAAGGGGATCACCGGGGCCACAAAGGTGGGCACACCATCGGCGCGCGCGGCCTTGGCGATCTCCATCGCCATCAGGTCAGCGGCGAGATAGTCGCCCATCGGTGCGTGGATGCCCTGGTCTTCCAGCGAGCCCATGGGCAGCAGCACCACGGCCTCGGAGGTCAGTTCCTGACGGGCCTCTTCCGAGGTCAGCTCGGCGATGCGGATCTTCTCGATCATTTGGGGAGGTTCCTGTTGCTTTGGTCGTCTTTGAGGTCAATGAAGCCGTGCCGGGCCGCAGCCGTCCAATTCATTCGGGTTGCCTTGCCATAGAGAAAATTTTTCAATTTTTACCGTGGCTTGTCGCCATAAACACAGCTCCGCCGCAACGGTCGCGCAGGGCGCGCCGCGGGGGTGGGTGGGGCGCTTTCCGGGGCCGGGCGGGATCGCTTCGGCTTTGGAAAACGCAGTCGTTCTGAGTGCTGGCAGCGAGGCGGGGGTCGAGTATGCCCCGCTGCCCGAGGCGGGCTTAGCCCGCGGTGGTCTGGGGCTGCGGCCCCGCTTTGATACAGGCGGCGCGCCAACCGGTGCCGACCGGCTCCAGCGCGGGCACGGCTACGGCGCAGGCCTCTTCGGCCATCGGGCAGCGGGTGCGGAACGGGCAGCCCGAAGGCGGGTTCGCCGGACTTGGCAGTTCGCCCTCCAGCACCTTGTCGCGCGCATCGTCTCCGCGCGCCTCCAGCGACGGCGTCGCCGCGAGCAGGGCGCGGGTGTAGGGGTGAGCCGGTGTGCCAAAGACCTTTTCGGCGGGGCCTTCCTCGACGATGCGGCCGAGGTACATCACCACGATGCGGTTGCAGAGGTGGCGCACCACATGCAGGTCGTGGCTAATGAACAGCATCGCGAGGTCGAGATCGCGGCGCAGGTCCATCAGCAGGTTCACCACCTGCGCTTGGATCGACACGTCGAGCGCCGAGACCGGCTCGTCCGCCACGATGAAATCGGGCCGGGTCGAGAGCGCGCGGGCGACGGCGACACGCTGCCGCTGACCGCCCGAGAACTGATGCGGACGGCGCTGCGCCGCCGAGGCGGGCAGGCCGACCTGTTCGAGCAGACGCGCGACCTCCGCGTCGACTTCACTCGACGGCACGATGTTATGGGTGCGCAACCCGTCGGCGATCTGCGCGCCGACGGAGCGGCGCGGGTCGAGCGATCCGAAAGGGTCCTGAAACACCATTTGCATGCGGCGCGACAGGCGGCGGCGGTCGGCTCCGGTGATCCCCGAGAGGTCGCGGCCATCGAAGGTCACGGCCCCTGTGGTCGGAGCGTCGAGCCCCAGCATCATCCGGCCCAGCGTGGACTTGCCGCAGCCGGACTTGCCGACCACGCCGACGGTTTCACCGGGCGAGACGGTCAGGCTGACGCCATTGACCGCCCAGACGTCCTTTTTCTTGCCGAGCAGGCCCTTGCGCGACGGGAAGTTGCGGCCAAGGTCTTTTGCCTCGACCAGCGGTGCAGTGGGTACGTCGTGGATCAAGAGACATCCTCCCAGCGGAAGCAGCGTGTCAGCCGGTCTGAAGTGGGCTCTGCGGCCTGCGGTGCATGGTCGATGCAGCTGGGCAGCGCATAAGAGCAGCGCGGTGCAAAGCGGCAGCCGGTGGGCATGGCGCGGGGCGAAGGCACGGCGCCGGGAATGGCCACCAGCCGCTCGGAGCCGCCCTCGGGAACGGAGGCGATCAGCGCCTGCGTGTAGGGGTGCTTGGGCGCTGCGAAGACTTCGGCGACCGGGCCTTCCTCGACCACTTCACCGGCGTACATCACGGTCACCCGGTCGGCGATCTCTGCGACCACGGCCAGATCATGCGTCACGAAGATCATCCCCATCTCGGGCGTCTCTTCCTTGAGCCGCGCGAAGAGCTGCAGGATTTGCGCCTGAATCGTCGGATCGAGCGCGGTGGTGGGCTCGTCGGCGATCAGCAGCCGCGGGTTGTTGGCCACGGCCACGGCGATCATCGCACGCTGTCGCTGCCCGCCGGACAGCTCGTGCGGATAGGCCGAGACGCGGGTCTCCGGGTCGGGAATGCCCACATGGCGCAGCAACTCGATGACGCGGGTCTTGAGGGCCGCGTCGTCGATGTCGTGATGCGCGCGGATCGCCTCGCCGACCTGCTCGCCGATGCGCAGCACCGGGTTGAGTGCCGCCGCAGCGTCCTGAAAGACCATCGAGATGTCCTCGCCGCGCAGGGCGCGGAAGCCATCTTCGTCAAGGCCGGTCAGGTCGATCGGCGCGCCGCTGCGCGAGCGGTAGACGGCAGAGCCGCCGGTGATGCGCAGCGTGTCGGCCAGCAGCCCGGTCATCGCAAGCCCGGTGAGGGTCTTGCCCGAGCCGCTCTCGCCGACCAGCGCCACGGTCTCGCCGGCGCGCACGGTGAGACCGACACGGCGCACCAGTTCAAGGTTGTGCGCGGCAATCGACAGGTCGCGGATCTCCAGCAGCGGGGCGTCGGTTTCGAGCGCTTTGACCGGCTTTTTCGCCTTGTGCTTCTGGCGCGGGCGCAGCCACAGCGCGCCACCAGCGGTGAAGCTGCGCGGATCGAGCACCGACTGCAGCCGGTCGCAAAGCAGGTTGAAGGTGAGGATCGTGCCAGCCAGCGCCAGCGACGGCCAGACCAGCAGCAGCGGGGCAACCTCCATAGCGCCGCGCGCCGAGCGGATCATCAGGCCCCACGACGGGGTAGGGGGCACGACGCCGAGGCCAAGGAAGCTCAGACCGCTTTCGATCACCATGGCCGAGGCCACCACCAGCGACATCTGCACCAGAAGCGGCGGCAGCACATTCGGCAGGATGGTCCGCACGAGGATGCGCAGCGGATGGGTGCCCATGGCGCGCTGCGCGGTGACGAAATCGAGCCCGCGCACCTGCTGCGTGGCGGCATAGACCACGCGGGCATAGTTCGGCGTGTAGAGAATGGTCAGCGCGATGATCAGCGGCCAGGTGCCCGCGCCGAGGATCGCCACGACCAGCAGCGCAAGAAGCAGCGGCGGCAGGCAAAGGATGATCTCGGAGGCGCGCACGGTCAGCAGTTCGACCACGCCGCGGAAATAGCCGCCGAGCAGACCCAGCGTCGTGCCGATGGCGGCGGCGATCAGCGCCGAGCCGACGGCGATGAAGAGCGAGGCCCGGCCGCCCCAGATCAGGCGCGCCAGCACGTCGCGGCCAAAGTCGTCCTGCCCAAGCCAGTGCTCGGCGGAGGGCGGGGCGAAACGATGCGGGATGTCCATGCCGCGCACGTCTTGCAGCGGCAGCACGGGGGCCAGCAGCACGGTCGCGACGATCAGCGCGATGATGGTGCCGGGCAGAAGCAGTTTGCGTGTTGTCCGGCTCATCAGCGCACCAGCGAAATACGGGGGTCAAGCATGGCGTTCACCACATCGACCACGAGATTGAGAAGGACGAAGAGCACCGAGATCGTCATCACGATCCCCACCACTTCGGGATAGTCGCGCGCATCGACGGCGGTCACGAGGTAGCCCGACAGTCCGGGCCAGTTGAAGACGAATTCCACCAAGACGGTGCCTCCGATCAGCGTGCCAAGCTCGAGGCCGAGAATGGTCAGCACCGGGATCAGCGCGTTGCGCACCACGTGGCGGCGCAGGATGCGCGCGCGGCTGACACCCTTGGCGCGCGCGGTCCGCACATAGTCGCGCTCGAGCACTTCGAGCACCGAGGCGCGGCTCATGCGGGTGATCACCGCGAGCAGCGACAGCGCCACGGTCCCGGCGGGCAGCAGCAGCAGTTTGAGATGTTCGACCGGATCCTCGCTGAACGGCACGAAGCCCCCGGCAGGAAGCCATTTCAGCTCCTGCGCGAAGATCAGGATCACCACCGAGCCGACCACGAAAACCGGCGTGGACAGCGCGGCAGAGGCGAAGAATGAGATCACGGCGTCGGCGCGGCCATCGGCCCGGATCGCGGCGAAGGTGCCGAGCGGCACGCCGATCGCCGAGGCGATCAGCGCGGCCGACACGATGACTTCGAGCGTCCGGGGCAGGCGAAGCCCGATCTGTTCGATCACCGGCGCGCCATCACGGAACGACGCGCCGAGATCTCCGGTGAAGATACCGGCGATATGGTCGAGATACTGCTGCCAGAGCGGGGCGTTGAGCCCCATCTTCTCGCGCAGGGCGAGGACCGCATTGGGATCGGCCGGAATATTGCCCTGACTGAGCAGAAGTTCCGCCGGATCACCGGGGATCAGGTGCAGGAGCAAGAAGACGACGGTGACCACGATCCAGACAAGGAACAGGGCCACCAGGCTACGGAAGGCGATGTATCTCAACATGGGTTTGCGATCAGCCGATCATCGCTTCTTCCAGCGTGAAGCCGGAGTGGAAGGTCAGCTGGCCGGGCAGGTTGCCGAAGCCCGAGACATTGGCCGCCATGCCGTAGCCCTGTTCGCGCCAGCACAGGCCCATGATCGGCGCGGTCTCGATGGCGACGCGTTCCAGTTCCTTGTAGATCGCCTTGCGCTCTTCGGTGTCGAAGCTGGCGCGACCCTTGGCGAAGGCTTCGGAGATCTCGGGCGTTTCCATGCCGTAGCTGCGCGCGTAGCTGGGGCTCAGCGAGCCGTCGAGCACCGTGGCCAGACCGTCGGGATCGTTGTTCGCGGCGGCGGTGCCCATGACGGCGATGTCATAGGTGCCCTCGTTGCCCTTCTTCACGCGGGTCGACCATTCCGGCAGGTCGAGCGTGACGTTGACGCCGATCATCGACAGATACGCCTGACAGACCTCTGCGGTCGACTGGTGCATACCGTATTGCGCGGTCGACAGCATGGTGCAGTTGAACCCGTCGGGATAGCCCGCTTCGGCCAGCAGCGACTTGGCCTTCTCAGGGTCGTAGTTCCACTCGTTGGCGAACTCGGCGTTGTAGTATTCCGACGCGTCCGGCAGCGGCAGATGCTCAAGCGGCGCGCCGCGCTCGTAGAAGGCGGCTGCGGCGATGTCCTCGCGCTTGATCGCGTGGCCCATGGCGCGGCGGACGAGCGGGTTGTCGAACGGCGGCTTGCTCGCGTTGAAGGTCAGATACATGAACGGGCCGAAGGTGGTGTCGAGCTTCAGCGCGTCGTTTTCCGCAACCTGCTCCATTGCCTGCCACGGCACATATTCCACGATGTCCACGTCACCCGCTTCCAGCGCGGCGACGCGCAGGTTCTCGTCCGCGTAGACGATCGCCTCGATGGTGCTGACCTTGGGCAGGCCTTCTTTGTAGTAGTCGGGGTTGGCTTCGACGGTGACCGAAACGCCGCGGTCGGTCGAGACCAGCTTGAACGGACCGGCGCCCATCAGGCTGTCGCGCTCGGAGCCCTTCTTCATGATCGACATGTTGTAGTTGGCGAACCACTCCGGCAGCACCGCCTGCGGCTCGCTGGTCTTCATCACGACGGTTTTCTCGTCGGGGGTCTCGACCGAGGTGATGGTCGCGAGGCTGGCCTGCAGATAGGCAGCGGAGTCGGGCTTTTGCGCCTCGGTCACGGTCCATGCCACGTCTTCTGCGGTCACCGGGGAGCCGTCGTGCCACTTGGCGTCACGCAGCTTGAACGTCCAAGTGCCGTCTTCGGCCACGTCCCAGCTTTCCGCCAGTTCGGAGCGGATGAGGCCTTCCTTGTCGTAGCTCAGCAGGCCGCGGTGGCAGAGCACCTTGATGGTGCCGGCCGAAGTGCCGTTCGAAGCCCAGACGTCAAAGCTGGGCGGGTAGGTCGAGAGACCAAAGCGCAGCGTGCCGTTGTCCTGCGCGCGCAGGACCTTCGGGCCGAGGAATGTGAGCGCGCCAGCGGCACCCGTAGTGGCCAGAAAGCCCCGGCGGTTCATGTGGTTCTTCATCGTTTGGACTCCATGTTGAGGAAATGGGCTCTTGTCGGCCCTTGAATGAGAAGTGAGGCCTGCCGCGTTATTCCGCGGCAAGATGGGTGGTGGGTTCCGCGTCTTCTTCGGGGGCGCCGTAGCCGCCGCCGCCCGGGGTCACGACCTCGAGCCACTCGCCGGCGCGCAGGATGCCCGCGCCGCGGTCGAACGCTTCGGTCTCGGGGCTGGTGGCATAGCTGCCGTGGCCGCCTTCGCCGCCGCCCTGCAGGCCCCAAGAGCGCGACTGGTTACGCGAGATGTCGACGCGCACCATGCAGTCTTCGGTCGCGCGGTAGACCCGGCGCAGGCCCATGCCGCCGCGGAATTTGCCCGCGCCCGCAGACCCGTCGACCAACTCATAGCGCTCCAGCAGCAGCGGATATTCCAGCTCCAGCGCCTCCACCGGCAGGTTCGAGGTGTTGGTGGCATGCACGTGGATGCCGTCGAGCCCTTCGGCGTGAGGCCGCGCGCCGCCACCACCGCCGATGGTCTCGAGATAGACCCAGTAATTGCCTTCCTCGGGACCGGACTGGCGGGTGCCCGAAAAGAGCGCCACGGTGCAGCTCGAGTTGGTGCAGGCCGAGACGCGCTCGGGCACTGCCTGTGCGAAGGCGCCGATGATCAGGTCGGCGACACGCTGGCAGGTCTGCACGCGGCCATTCACGGCGGCGGGATGCGCGCAGTTGAGCACCGAGCCATGCGGCGCGTTGACGGTGATCGGACGGGCAAGCCCGGCATTGGGCAGCACCGTCGGGTCGATCACCGATTTGACGATGTAATAGACCGTGGCGAGCAGCGCCGTACGGGTCATGTTGATCCCGGCGCGCAGCTGCGCTGGGGCCTCGAAATCCAGGCTGATCTCATCGCCCGCGACGGTGACGGTCACCGCCAGCGGCAGCGGCGCATCGAGATCGAGGTTGTCGAAGACATCCTCGAACCTCCAGCTTCCGTCGGGCAGGGCCTTGATGCCCGCGCGCATCTTGCGCTCGGCGTAATCCAGCAGCGCCTCGCCCGAGGCCAGAACCGTGTCGAGGCTGTGGCGCTCGCACAGCTCCTGAAAACGCTGCACGCCGACGCGGTTGGCGGCCATCTGCGCGCGCAGGTCCGACAGGCGCTCGCGCGGGACCTGACAGTTGAGCAGGATCAGTTCCTGCACGTCCTTCTGCAGCTTTCCGGCGCGGTAGAGGCGGATCGGCGGGATCCGCAGGCCTTCCTGATAGATATGCGCATGCGCCCGGTCGACGAAATCCGAATGGTGCGCAAGGTTGACCGTCCACGCGACCAGCTCGCCGCCCACAAAGATCGGCTCGGCGAGCACGATGTCGGGCAGGTGGGTGCCGCCGCCGCGATAGGCATCATTGCCGACGAACACATCGCCGGGCTGCATATCGGCCGGGTCGTGATCGGCCAGCACCATCGGGATGAAGTCCAGAAAGCTGCCAAGGTGCACGGGGATGTGCTCGGCCTGACAGAGCGTGCGCCCCTCGCGGTCGAAGAGGGCGGTGGAACAGTCGCGGCGCTCCTTGATGTTGGTCGAGTAGGAGGCGCGCACAAGCGCCTCGCCGGTCTCTTCCACAATCGAAGAAAGCGCCGCACCGATGACCTCGACAGTGATTGGGTCGAGTGTGTGAGTGGTGGCCTGCTGGGTCATCGGGTTACCTCCAGAATGAGGTTTTCGATCTTGTCCACCGAGACGCGTACGCCCGGCGGGACAAGCGTCGTGGTGTCCATCTGCTCGACGATCGCCGGGCCCTCGAAGCTCATGCCGGGAGCGAGGCGGTCGCGGGCGTAAAGCGTGGTCTTGGTGAAGGCGCGGGTCTCGGGGTACCAGACGTCGCGGCTGCCGGTGATCGCGCCCGAGGCATCGGCGGCCCCAAGCGGGCGTTCGGGCAGGGCGGCTTTCTGCACCAGCCCCAGCGCCTCGGCGCGGAAGGTGACACAGAGGATACGTTCGCCCTCGACGGCAAAGCCGTAGAGCCGTGTATGCGCCTCAGTGAACCGCTCTTCGAGCAGCTTGAGCGCCGCCGCGTCGAGCGGGCCGTCCGGCACCGGGATCGACAGTTCGTAGTTCTGGCCCTCATAGCGCATGTCGATGCGGCGCGTGCTGCGACGCTTGCCCTCTGCGATGGCCTCTTTTTCAAACCATGCGCCGGTTTCCTCCTCGACCTCGCGCAGTGCCTCGGCGATCGGGGCGAGGCTGCTCTCCTCGAGCGGCAGGATGCGGGTAGAGGAGAAATCGGCGCGCAGATCGGTCAGCAGCAGGCCCATGGCGCAGAGCGTGCCCGGCGTGCGCGGGATGATGACGCGCGCCATGCCCAGTTCCTGCGCCAGCCGCACCGCATGCAGCGGACCGGCACCGCCGAAGGCCATCAGGGCATAGCCGCGCGGATCGTGACCGCGCTGCACCGAGATCACCCGGATCGCCTTGGCCATATTGGCGGTGACCACCGAGATGATGCCCTGCGCCACATCCATAGTGTCCATGCCCAGCTGATCGGCCATCCGGCCAAGCGCCTCGACGGCGAGATCGCGGCGCACGTCCATGCGCCCGTCGAGAAGGTGGGTGGGGTTGAGCACCTGCAGCACGATATTGGCATCGGTGACCGTGGGTTCGGTCGCGCCGCGCCCATAGCAGACCGGGCCGGGATCGGCGCCCGCGCTTTCCGGGCCAACCTTGAGCAGCCCGCCGCTGTCGATCGCGGCGATCGAGCCGCCGCCCGCGCCAACAGTGTGAATGTCGAGCATCGGCGCCTTGATCGGATAACCGTGCACGATGCTCTCGTTGGTCTGGGTGGTCTGCCCCGCCGCCATCAGCGCCACATCCGAAGAGGTGCCGCCCATGTCGAAGGTGATGATGTCGTCATAGCCTGCGCTGCTGCCGATCACCTGTGCGGCGACAACGCCGGTGGACGGCCCCGAAAGGACCGCGCGCACCGGGGTCAGTGCGGCGGTCTCGAAGCGCACCACACCGCCGTTCGATTGCGTAAGATGCGGCGGGATCGGCAGGCCGAGGTCTTTCAGGCGCGGGCTGAGGCGACTGATATAGCGGTGCATGATCGGCCCGAGATAGGCGTTGACCGTGGCGGTCGACAGGCGTTCGAACTCGCGGAACTCTGGCGCGATCTCATGGCTGGCGCAGATGAACGCATCGGGGAGTTCTTCCTCGACGATGCGGCGGGCGATGCGCTCGTGCTCGGGGTTGACGAACGCATAGAGAAAGCAGATCGCCACCGCCTCGACACCGGCGGCCTTCAGCGCCTGCGCGGCTTTGCGCACCGCGACCTCGTCGAGCGGCTTCAGCACCTCGCCGGTGTGCAGCATGCGCTCGGGAAGCTCGAACCGCAGGTCGCGCGGGACCAGCGTTTGCGGCTTTTCGGCAAAGAGGTCGTAAAGGTCGGGGCGCTTCTGGCGGCCGATTTCCAGCAGATCACGAAAGCCTTCGGTGGTCAGCAGCCCAACGCGTGCACCGCGATGGGTGATCAGCGCGTTGGTTGCGACGGTCGTGCCGTGACCGAGATACGCGATGGCCGACGCCGGATCAGCACCGCCGCCCGCGCGTTCCCGCATGCCTTCCTCGACACCTTGGGCGATGCCGCGCGAGGGGTCATCGGGGGTAGAGGATACCTTCCAGATGGCGATCTCGCCGCTGGCCTCGTTGAACATGCACACGTCGGTGAACGTGCCTCCCGAGTCGACTCCGACCCGCCAAGAGGCGTCGGTTTCGAAATCTGCAGCTCCGTCCATCATGGCTGGGTTGCCTTTCCTGTGTGTACTTCACGTATACATAGAGATGTGCTCGTCGCCGCGTGTCGAGACTGAACGGGCGAAAGATGTCCCATACGGGCACTTTTTGAGGAGAAAGGTGAATGAACAGACATTCTTCCATCGCAGGAGCCGAGCCACAGCCGCGCTTGTCGGCGCGCGAGTTGGCCTACGATTCGATCCGCTCCGGCATCCTCAACGGTGATTTCCCGCCGGGCGGCTACGTCGAAGAAGCTGTCGCCTGCGAATTGACCGGTGTGTCGCGGTCGCCGGTGCGCGAGGCGCTCAACCGTCTTGCCGCCGAGGGTTACGTCGATCTGCACCGGCGCAGAGGCGCGATGGTGCGCGCGATGTCTCCGGCCGAGCTGCGCGACCTGCATGAGGTTCGGCTGATGGTCGAGACGCAGGCGGTGATCAAGATTTGCCGCGAGCGGCGCGAGGTTCCGGACCGGCTCACCGCGCTGTGCGATGCGCATGAGGCGACCCCGGCCACGGACCATCTGAGCTGTCTGGAAAACAACCGCCAGTTTCACCAAGCGATTGTCGAGGCGGCGGGAAACACCGTGCTCGCAACGGTTTACGAAGGTCTGCAGGCCCCGCTGTCGCGGCTGGCGATGCTGTCGCTGCGCAAGGGGTTCGGCAAGACGGAAGCCATCGAGCACGAGCACCGGGCGCTTGTCGCCGCGCTGACCGCGTATGATGAGGCCCGCGCGCTGGAGATTGTTCACGAGCATCTTTCGCTTATGCCGCAGCTGGCTCGCGTCTTGCCCGGCTGACCTTTCGGTGCGCGCGGCGGCAGTCGAGGGGAGCGTGTGGGCAAGGGCGGTCATTGGTGCCTCTGGCTTGGGTCATTCGGCCTGCTGGAGCGTCGTGTTGAGTCAAAGTGAGCGGCCCGACCCCCGCCGCGTCCAATTCAAAAGTTTTGTGACACTAGAGATTTTTCTTATTGATTGATGCCACGCGGCGCGGCCGCTGGGGGCGTGGCACCTGCGATGCAACTCGCCTGATTTTGCAGTGAGAGCAGGTTTGGATTGGGGCAGGGGCTTCCCTTGGGGCAGCCGCTGGGCGCCCAAACTCGGGGTGCCTCGCCCGAAGAAACTTCAGCCGAACGATCCACCGAAAACTTTCCCACAGGCCCTGCATCTGCCCGCAACTTGAGCATGTGTCTCTGCCGGGCATCGCAAATGCGCCAGAGGGGAGCCCGCACGACCGGGCCGAGATTGCGAACCGTCCAGCCATGTGAAGAGCACAGCGATCACTATAACAAAAGTGTATCGCAATTGAAGGTATTGATATTTGTCTTATGCGCTCTTGCACCCCTTAATCCGTCGAGACTTCCGATGGAAACAGGTGTGCGCGACGTGAAAAATCTGGGTGACTGGGACATCATCGTGGTCGGCGGCGGCCTCGTGGGCACCGCCGCCGGGCTTGGCATGGCGCGCGATGGTGCGCGTGTGCTGATCCTCGATGCCTCCGACACCAGCTTTCGGGCGAGCCGCGGGAACTTCGGCCTCGTCTGGGCGCAGAGCAAGGGCGCGGGCAATCGTGACTATGCCACATGGACCCGCTCTGCGGTGCGTGCCTGGCCTGAACTGGAAGAGGAGCTGAAAGAGCTCTGCGGCGTGGATACCCACTATGAAAACGGCCTTGGCCTGCATCTGTGCCTGAGCGAAGCGGAGTTCGACAAGCGGGCAGAGATGATCGGGCGGGTCGCGGCGCATGAGCTTCCCGGCGACGATGTGCGGATGATCCGCCGCGATGAGCTGACCGAGATCATGCCGGGCGTTGGCCCGGAGGTTTGCGGTGCGTCGATCTCTTCGATCGACGGCGCCTGTCATTCGCTGTCGCTGTATCAAGGCCTCAGCCTCGGGGCTCAGGCCGCCGGGGCGACGCTGCTCTCGAACGTCGCGGTCAGCTCTATCGAGAGCAGCGACAACCGCTATACGGTCACCGCCGAAGGGCTGACGGCGAAGGCTCCGAAAGTGCTGATCGCGGCGGGGCTTGCGACCAATGATCTGGCGCGTCCCTTCGGCTTCCCTGATTTGGTCCGCCCGCAGAAAGGCCAGATCCTCGTGACGGAACGCAGCGCCCCGATCCTGCCTGCGGTGACCTCGGGCCTGCGGCAGACCGCCGAGGGCACGATCCTCATTGGCGACACCAAGGAAGAGACCGGCGAGGATCATTCCACCGGCGAAGGCATCCGCGAACTTGCCAGCCGCGCGGTTCGCCTGCTTCCGGCAATTGGAAATCTTCGGGTGGTGCGCAGCTGGGCCGCGCTGCGCGTTCTGACCCCCGATGGCAACCCCGTCTATGATGAGTCCCCCACTCACCCGGGGGTCTTTGTGGCCACGACCCATTCGGGTGTGACCTTGGCCCCCGCCCACCGAGGGCCGCTTGCGCAGTGGATCATAAACGGGCAGCGACCGCCCGAGTTTGCCAGCTTCACCGCGCAACGCTTTGCATAAAACCAAACGTCCAACAGGAACAAAACCATGAAATATAAAGCATTCTCCCTTCTCGCATTCGCCGCCGCGGGCGTGCTTGGCGCTTCGGCAGCCAGCGCTCAGGTCAGCCTCACCTTCGGCGGCATCAACCCGCCGGGCGCGCCGGTCACGCAAGCCTCGAAGCGTTTCGCCGAACTGGTGAATGAGCGCACCGAGGGCCGCGTTCACGTCGATTTCTACGAAGGCTCGCAGCTTGGCTCCGGCCCTGCGCAGATCGAGGCCATGTCCGCCGGTGCGCAGGACGGCTACATCTCGTCGGGCTCCAATGCGTCGAACCTGGTCAAGGAATTCGGTGTCGTCGACATTCCCTTCGTCTTCGAAAGCCAGGATCACTTCCTGAAGTTCATGGAAAGCGATCTGGCCAAGGGCCTCAAGGACGAACTGCGCGACGATTTCAACGTGCGCATCCTCGCCACCAACTGGTTCCGCCTGCCGCGCGTGTTCATGACCAAGGGCGCTTGCGTGGAAACGCCCGAGGATATCGCTGGCAAGCGCGTGCGCTCGCCCAACCTGCCGATGTTCATCGCGGGCTGGGAAGCGGTGGGCACCGTGCCGGTGACCATCTCCTACGGCGAGACCTACATGGGCCTCAGCCAAGGCGTTGCCGATATGGCGGAAAGCGCGGGCGAGCAGGTCTATTCGTCGAAGTTCTACGAAGTGCTGCCCTATGTGACCGACGCGCAGATGATGTATCCGCAGAACTCGGTCTACATCGCCGAAAGCTCGTTCCAGCAGCTGTCGGACGAGGACAAGGAGATCGTCACCAAAGCGGCAGAGGACGCGGGCGATTACTTCGTCTCGCTGGTCGAAGAGCAGACCGCACCGAACCGCGAGACCATGGAAGCCGAAGGCGTCACCTTCTGCGACATGTCTGCCGAGACCCGCGAAGCCTTTGCCGCGAAAGTCGCCGAGTTGGTGCCCTCCTTCGAGGAAGAGGGGCTGCTGCCCGAGGGCTGGTGGGATCAGATCCAGGCGATGAAGTGATCCGCCACACTGCCTGAAACACTCTCGCGGGCCATGTTCCGGCCCGCGACCCCAACCCCTCGGACCCTGCCATGACCA
This sequence comes from Salipiger sp. ABN3_019, assembly GCF_056158605.1. Lineage (NCBI taxonomy): Bacteria > Pseudomonadati > Pseudomonadota > Alphaproteobacteria > Rhodobacterales > Roseobacteraceae > Salipiger > Salipiger sp. ABN3_019. The sequence continues at coordinate 1,309,972 of NZ_JBSWTP010000010.1, read as the reverse complement.
AGCTTTTTTCCGGTCTGCACCGGGCCACGCTGTGGCTCTGCGCGGCGCTGGCGGTGGCGATCATCGGGGCGCTCAGCGTCCAGATCGTCTCGCGCTATGTGTTCAACGCGCCGGTGCATATGACCGATGACATCGCAGAGATCTCGCTGATCTGGATGACCTTTCTCGGGGCGGCCCTCGTCTACCGAGAGGGCGGCCACATCGGGCTGGACGTGATGTCTTCCGTTCTTCCTGCTGGCGCGCATCGGGCGCTGCGCATCGCGCTGCACGTACTGGTGATCGCCGTGCTGGCCTATGTGCTGACGCAGGTGCGGCAGCTGCAGCCGCTGATGTCGCGGCTCGAGTTCGGCACCGTTCCGAACGGGCCGCTTACTTCGAAATTCATGCTCATCCTTCTGCCCTTCGGGCTGGGCGCTGCCATGACGATCCTTTTCGCCCTCGAGGCGATCTGGGCCGAACTGCGCGGCGAGAAGGTGGAGGCCGATATATGACCACTGCGATCTTTCTGATCTCCTTTTTCGGCCTGCTGATCCTCGGTCTGCCGGTCGCCTACACCATGCTTGTCACCTCGGCGGTGTATATCCTGATGGCGGGGCTGCCAGAGATTCAGCTGACCATGCGCGCCTCGGGCGGCATCGAGAGCTTCTCGCTGCTGGCGATCCCGATGTTCCTGCTGGCCGGCAACCTGATGAACGGCATGGGCGTCACCGAGCGCATCTTCAACTTCGCCGGCGTTCTGGTGCGCCATATCACCGGCGGTCTGGGCCATGTGAACGTCGTTGCCTCGATCCTCTTCGCGGGCATGTCGGGCTCGGCTGTCGCAGACGCGGGCGGTCTCGGCGCTGTCGAGATCAAGGCGATGGAGCAGGCGGGCTATTCCAAGCGCTTCTCTGCCGCGGTCACCGCCGCCTCGGCCACCATGGGGCCGATCATCCCGCCGTCGATCACGCTGGTGGTCTATGGCTTCCTTGCCGAGGAATCCGTGGGGCGGCTGTTCCTTGGCGGCGCGCTGCCGGGTCTGCTGACGGGCTTTGCCCTGATGGTGATCATTTACGTGCTGGTGGTGACCGGGCGCGAAGACGCGCCGCGTCTGCCGCGTGCCAGCTTCTCGGAAGTGGTCAGCGCCTTCTGGGCCGCGCTTCCGGCGCTGATGGCCCCGGTGATCCTGCTGGGCGGCATCCTTGCCGGGGTGTTCACCCCGACCGAGGCGTCGGTGGTCGTGGTGCTCTATATCCTCGTGATCGGCTCGATCTCGATGGGCTTTGACCGCGCGCTGATCGTCGAGGCGCTGCTGGGCACCGTGCGCACCTCGGCCTCGACCCTCTTCATCATCGCGGTCTCTGCGGTGTTCGGATGGATCATCTCGATCCAGCGGCTGCCGATCGAGATGGTGAACATGATGCAGGAGCTCTTTGTATCGAAGGCCGCCGCCATCGCGCTGATCATCGTGATCCTGCTGATCGTCGGCATGTTCATGGAGGTGCTGGCCGCGCTGGTGCTGCTGGTCCCGACCCTGCTGGCCATCGCGTCGAGCTTCGACATCGACACCGTGCATCTTGGTGTCACCGTCGTGGTGACCATGATGATCGGCACCATCACGCCGCCCGTCGGCCTTGTGCTCTACACCGTGATGACGGTGGCGCGCGTCGGCATGGGCGAACTCACCCGGGCGCTGGCCCCATTCTATGTCGCGATGATCGTGGTGGCGCTGCTTGTCGCCTTCGTGCCGCAGATCACGCTCTTCCTTCCCGACCTGCTGATGCCGACGGCTCAGTAAGGCGCAGATTGCAAAGGACCCAACGCAATGTACCGTATCGGCTTCGATGTGGGAGGCACTTTCACCGACTTCACGGCGCTTGAGACCGGAAGCGGCAAGGCCATCCACTTCAAGACCTCCTCCACCCCGCATGATCCCTCTGAGGCGATCGAAACCGGCCTGCGCCACTATGTCGAGGAACTGGGCGTTGCGCCCGAGGACTTCGAGTTCGTCGGCCATGGCACCACCGTCGCCACCAATATGGTGATCGAGCGCCGCGGCGTGCCGACCGGGCTGATCACCACCAAGGGCGCACGCGATGTGCTCGAGATCGGTCGCCAGACCCGCCCGCACCTTTATGACTACGCGATCACCAAGCCCGAGCCGCTGGTCGAGCGCTACATGGCGCTGGAAGTGACCGAGCGGCTGAACGCCAACGGCGACGTGCTGCAGTCGCTCGACGAGGCCGAGGTCCGCGCGGCGGCGGAAACGCTGCGCGACGCCGGGGCCGAAGCGGTGGCGGTGTGCTTCCTGCACGCCTATCGCGATGGCCGCCACGAGCGCCGCGCCGCCGAGATCGTGCGTGAGGTGCTGCCGAACGCCTATGTGTCGATCTCTTCCGAGGTGCTGCCCGAGTTCCGCGAATTCGAGCGTTTCTCGACCACGGTGATCAACGCCTATGTCGGCCCGCGCATGGACCGTTATCTCGAGCGCTTCCTGCAGCGTCTTGCCGACATCGGCATCAAGAACGCGCCGCGCACCATCCATTCCAACGGCGGGCTGATGTCGGTGGACACCGTGCGCAGCTTCCCGGTGCGCACCTGTCTGTCGGGCCCCGCTGCGGGTGTGGTCGGCGCGGCCAAGGTCGCAGGCATCTCGGGCTATCCCAATATCGTCACCTATGACGTTGGCGGCACCTCCACCGACGTGTCGCTGGTCGAGGGCGGACGCCCGGCCTTCACCACCTCGCGGCTGGTCGCCGACTACCCGGTGCGCTGCCCGATGCTCGACATCAACGTGATCGGCGCGGGCGGCGGCTCGATTGCCGGGCTCGACGATGCCGGGGCGCTGAAAGTGGGGCCGCGGTCTGCGGGCGCCTATCCGGGGCCGGTGGCCTACGGGCAGGGCGGCACCGAGCCGACCACCACCGACGCCAATCTCGTGCTTGGACGGCTGGACAGCGACACGCTGCTTTCGGGCCGTATGCAGGTCGACAAACAGGCCTCGCGCGATGCCATCGAGACGCAGATCGCCAAGCCGCTCGGCCTGACGGTCGAAGAGGCGGCGCTGGGTATCCTGCGCATCGCCGTCGCCAACATGGGCCGCGCGATCCGCGCGGTGTCCACCGAGAAGGGCCACCGCCTGCAGGACTTCGCGCTCTTCGCCTATGGCGGTGCGGGTCCGCTGCACGCCGCCGCCGTGGCGGTGGAGACCGGCATGAAGACGGTGATCGTTCCCGCCCAGCCCGGCACCATGTGCGCCCGCGGCATCCTGCTGTCGGACGTCGGCTTTGACTTCGTGCGCACCGGCGTGTCCAACGCCACGCCCGAAAGCTGGCCCGCCATCGGCGCGGCCTTTAAGGAGATGCTGAAGGACGGTCAGGACTGGCTGAGCGGCGAAGGCGTGCCGGAAGACCGCCGCTCGATGCAATATGTGGTCGACGCGCGCTATGACGGTCAGAACCACGAGGTGCAGGTGACGCTCGACAGTGCCGACGCGGCCTATGACACCTTCCTCGAAGGCTTCCGCGCCGCGCACCGGCAGGAATACGGCTATGACATCGAGGACCGCGCGGTCGAGATCGTCAACCTGCGGCTTTCGGTGAAGGGCGCTTCGGCGGCTGCGCCGGATGCCGAATACACCGCGACCGAGGGCGATCCGACGCTCGGCGCGCGGCAGGTGTATTTCGAAGGCGGCTGGTATGAGACCACCATCTACGAGCGCGCCCGCCTTCCGGTCGGCCCCTATGTCGAGGGCCCGGCCATCATTCAGGAAATGTCCTCGACCACCATCGTGGAGCCCGGCCAGCGGCTGCACGTGGACGGCTCGGGCACCATGATCATCGAGGTCTGACCCATGAGCGACACAAGCAAAAGCGACGCAAGCAAACCCGCCCTTTCCGACCCCATCGCCATGGAGGTCTTTACCAACCGGCTGCTCGCGGTCGCCGACGAGATCGGCACCTCGATGATCCGGGCCTCCTTCTCGTCCAACATCAAAGAGCGCAAGGACTGCTCGGTGGCGCTGTTCTCGGCGGATGGTCGGCTCATCGCGCAGGCCAGCCACATCCCGCTGCACCTCGGCTCGCTGATGGGCTCGGTCAACGCGGTGCTGAAGGCCTATCCGATCGAGAAGATGGTCGAGGGCGACGTCTTCATCTGTAACGATCCCTATGTTGCCGGTGGCACCCACACGCCCGATATCTCGGTGATCACCCCGGTGTTCGCGGGCGGGCGGCTGCGCTACTTCACCGCCAATATCGGCCACCACTCGGATGTCGGCGGCACTGTGCCGGGCTCGATCCACGGCGGCGCCACCTCGATCTTCGAAGAGGGCCTGCGCCTGCCGGTGATGAAGCTGTTCCGCGCGGGCGAGCTTGACGAAGACCTGCTGCGGATGATCTCGCTGAACTCGCGCTCCTCCGAGGAACGCTGGCTCGACATCAAGGTGCAGGCGGCGGCGAACGAACGCGGCGCGCGGCTGATGCGCGAGCTGGCCGACACGCTGGGGGCCGACAAGGTCGACGCGCTGGTCGAAGACCTCTTCGCCTATACCGCGCAGCGCCTGCGCAACCGGATCTCGGAAATGGCTGACGGCACCGCCAGCTTCCATTCCAAGATCGAGAGCGACGGCCTTGGCCCGGTCGAAGTGCCGATCCAAGCCAATGTCACCGTCAAGGGCGACCGGCTGATCGTCGATTTCGAAGGCACCGGCCCGCAGGCGCGCGGCGGTCTCAACGTGGTGGCCTCGGCGCTCAACGCCTCGGTCTACTATGTGGTCAAGACGCTGCTCGATCCTTACCTCCTGCCCAACTCGGGCATGTTCGACGGCGTCGAGATCTCGGCCCCCGAAGGCAGCCTGCTGAACCCGCGCCAGCCCGCGGCCACCGGCGCCCGCTCGATCACCTGCAACAAGGTGGTGCGCGCCCTGATCGGGGCCTTCTCGCAGCTGCTGCCCGAGGATCGCGGACAAGCGGCGGGGCAGGACATCGTTCCGGTCATGGTCTTTGCTGGCAAGCGCCGGGGCCGCGACGAGGGCTATGTCTATCTCGAATCCATCGGCGGCGGCGCAGGCGCGCGGGCGCTCGGAAACGGCATGGACGGGGTGCATGTGCATGTCACCAACTCCTCGAACCTGCCGATCGAGCCGCTGGAGATCGAATATGATCTGCTGGTCGATGAATACGCGCTGGTCGAGGACAGCTCGGGCGCGGGCCGCTATCGCGGCGGCATGGGCATCGCCCGGCAAATCTCGGCGCCCAATGGCGGGGTGATCTTCACCGCGCGTTCGGACGGGCACCGCGAGGGCGCTCCGGGAGCCAAGGGCGGCAGCGCCGGGCGCGAGGCGCATCTGGTGAAGAACCCCGGCAGCAATCACGCCGAGGAACTGAGCCCGATGATCGCCGGTCTCAGCCTCGGTGCGGGCGAAAGCGTGCGGCTCGAGACCCCCGGCGGCGGCGGCTACGGCACCCCGGCAGAGCGCGATCCCGCAGAGCTTGGACGCGACCTGCGCGACGGGCGGATGAGCCATGAAAAAGCCGAAGAGCTTTACGGCAAGGAGATGCTGGAAAAGGCGCTCGACCGCGCCTGAGACGGCTTCCCCCGAGGGACAGTAGAACGCTCTCCGCTGCGGCGGGGAGCGTTTTCTTTTGCGCCACTCTTGGGCGCGGGCGGGAGGACGGAGGAAAGCTAGGGCACAAAAAAAGCCCCCCGCAGGGCGGGGGGCAGTTCAGGGAGGTAAGGTAAAAGCGGCGCTTATTTCGCCGCGATGGTGGTGATCTCCACCAGCGTGCCCTTCGACAGCTCAGCACCGCCGATATAGGCGCGGACCGGGAAGCTCTCGGGCGAGAGCCATTCGGTCCATGCCGCGTTAAAGGCGTCTTTCTGATCGAAGGCGGCGGAATAAATGGTCACCGACAGCAGCTTGTCTTTCGAGCTTCCGGCTTGAGCGAGCAGCTCTTCGAGCTTGCCGAAGATTTCCTCGGCTTGGCCCTTCATGTCCTTGCTCTTGTCGCTGGCCACCAGACCGCCGATGTAGATGGTGTCGCCGTGCTCGACGATGCGGTGGTGGATTTTGCCCTGGATGTGACGGGTGATCATGCAAGTCTCCTTGGTTGCGTAGCCGCCTCGGTGGGAGCCGAGAAGCGGGTGATGTCGAAGGGGTCCAGCTCTGGAGCGAGCCGGCCCGTGTCGATGAGGTCTGCCATCAGCGCGCCGGTGGCCGGGCCAAGCTGAAAGCCATGTGCGGAAAAGCCGAAGGCGTGAAAGGCGCTCTCGTGCCGTGACGAGCGGCCGATGATGGGCAGCCGGTCGGGCGTGCGCCCCTCGATGCCCGACCACGCGCGCTGCACCGTGGCGCCGCGCATGATCGGGAAGATGTCCTGCGCGGTGCGCGCGGTGAGGCGCAGCTCGCGAAAGTCGATATCGGTGCGGTTGCGGGTGGGATCGACCCGGCCCAGACGGGCGCCGCCGATCACCACCGTGCCATTGGCCATCTGCTTGAACGAGAGCTGCCGCCGCGCCACGCCGATCACGGCGCTGCAGAAGGGGCGCATGCGCTGGGTGACGATCATCAGCGGCGCGATGGCCTCTACCGGCGCCGTCTCGCCCAGCAGCTCGGCGATCCTGCCGCCCCATGCGCCAGCGCAGTTGAGCAGCTTGGCGCCGGTGTGGCGCTCGCTCTGCGTCTCCACGCGCCAGAGCCCGCGGCTGTGCTCGATCGCCTTCACCGCTTCGCCTTCGAGGATCGTCACGCCGAGCGCGCGGGCGCGGCGGGCGAAGGCGGCGGTGGTCTGGGCGGGCATGGCAAATCCGTCCTCGGACAGCAGACCGCCGGTGCAGTGTTCGGAGATGGCGGGCACAAGCGCCCGCAACTCGGCGCGGTCGATCAGCCGTTCGTGCGTATGCCCGGCCTCCTGCATCCGGGTGACGCGGGCGGCGAGCACCTCCATATCGGCATCGCCTTCGGCGACCTTGATCCCCGGCACCGGCTGAAAGCCGCAGTCGTCCTGAACGATCTGCGACATCCGGTGCCACATCTGCATCGACAGGTTCGCCAGCGGCACCTCTGCTAGGTCGCGCCACAGCCGCCGCACCCCGCCAGCGTTCGCGCCCGACGCATGGCGGCTCACGCTGTCCTTCTCCAGAAGGGTCACGCGCAGGCCCCGCTCGGCGGCAAACATCGCGGCGGCGCAGCCGTGCAGCCCGCCGCCGCTGACCAGCAGATCGGATGCCGCGCCCGAGGTCATTCCGTGTCGGGCTCGAAGGCGGCGAGTTCGGAAAGCGACAGCGGCTTGAGCGGCGGGCGAATGCGGAAATAGCCGGTCTCGCCGGGGCTGCGCCCGGAGGTTTCGGCGATCAGCCCGGTGACCGCCAGCCCGCAGGTGCGGCCCTGACAGGGGCCCATGCCGGTGCGCAGGAAGGATTTCACTTGGTTCGGGCCGGGCGCATTGGCCTTGGCCGCGGCGCGGATCTGACCGGCGGTGACCTCTTCGCAGCGGCAGATCATCACCTCGTCGCGCGGCGCCAGTGCCTGTGCCGCGGGCGCGTAGAGCGTTTCGAGGAAGGGGCGCACGGCGGCGTCCCTGGCCAGCTCGCGGCGCAGCCGGGGCAGGTCCGGCGAAGCGGGACGTCCAGATTTTTCCGCCACGCGCAGGGCGGCGATGCGCCCGGCCAAGGCCGCAGAGCGTGCGCCGCGGATGCCCGCGCCGTCACCCGCCACATAGAGGCCGTGCAGGGAGGTTTCACCGTAGCTGTCCGTCACCGGCTGGAACGCGTGCTGCGCGTCGTTCCAGACATGCTCGCAACGCATCAGCCGGGTGATCTGCTGGTTCGGCACGACGCCATGGTGCAGCCCGGCGGTGCCGGTCTCGATGCGATGGCTGCGGCCCCCGGCAGAGAAGCTGACCGCTTCAAGCTGGCTGTCGCCGTCCAGCGAGATGTCCTGAACATCGCGGTAGATGGGCACGCCCGCCGCGCGGACCTTGCGCAGCAGCGTCAGGCCCTTGGTGAGATAACCCATGCCGCGCAGCGCCCCCGGCAGATGCTTCAGCGCGCTCAGGTAGTTGGCGTTGGGCACCGTTTCGAGGATGGCGCGGGGCGGACGCCCTGCGGCAACCATCTGCGCCGCAAGCAGCAGCTGCAGCGGACCGCAGCCAATCAGCACCACATCCTCGGCGACCGTGCCCGCCGTCTTCAGCAGGATCTGCAGCGCTCCGGTGGTGGTCACGCCGGGCAGGGTCCAGCCGGGCAGGGGCATCGGCCGCTCGACCGCGCCGGTGGCGACGATCAGCGCATCCGCCCGCACCACATGCGAGGCACCGTTCTGCGAGTAGGACAGCGCATAGCCCGACGCATCCTGCTCCACATGCCAGACGGTGGCGCCCGAGAGATAGGTGCTGTCGCTGGCGGCAAAGGCCTCGGCCAGCTTGCGGCCCGCCGCGTAGTCCGGCCCGAGGATCTTTAGGCGGGCATCGTCGGCGCGGGTGACATCGCGGTAAATCTGCCCGCCGGGGCGCAGCGCCTCGTCGAGCACGGTGACCGAAAGCCCCGCCTGCCGGGCGGCAATCGCCGCGTCCATGCCAGCCGGGCCAGCCCCGATGATGCAAAGGTCCTGATGGGTCATGCGGCGCCTTTCTGGCGGTTGACCACCATGCCCTCACGCACCTCGGTCATGCAGGCCTGCCGGTTCGGCACGCCATCGACCGTCACCAGACACTCAAAGCAGGTGCCCATCATGCAATACGGCGCGCGCGGCGCTCCGCTGACCGGCGTATCGCGGAAGGACCCCACGTTTTCGGCCAGCAGGGCGGCGGCAAGGCTCTCGCCCGCATCGGCGCTGATCGACCGGCCCTCGAAGGTGAATGTGATCGGTGTCCTGACCGGCTCGGTTCGCGTGTACATGGGCGGTTACGGGGCTCTTTCGGTGGCAGAAATATCTGTTTCGAGAGGCAGTTTCCTTGCATTGGCGCCCATAAATCAAATAACAAATACAGCGACCTCCATCCGGGAATGTTATAGCCATGCTGTCACAACGCGCGCTCGAAGCCTTCAAGACCGTTCTCGAAAGCGGCAGCGTCTCTGGCGCCGCCGAGATCATGAATGTCTCGCAGCCCGCGGTGAGCCGCCTGATCCGCGATCTCGAGGATCGGACGGGGCTGCAACTCTTCACCCGCTTCGGCGGCAAGATCGTTCCCACCCCCGAGGCGCGGGAGCTTGCGGTGGAGGTGGAGCGCTCTTTCGTCGGCCTCGCGACCATCGAGAAGACTGCGACCGAGATCCGTCAGGGTCGGCGCAGCACGGTCGCAGTTGCGGCGATGCCCGCACTGGCGCATTCGCTGCTGCCCGACGCGCTGGTCGATCTGCTGGTGAAGCGCCCGAATTTCCGCGTGCAACTGCTCTCGATGCAAACCCACAACGTGGTGCGGCAGGTCGCCTCGCGCCAGAGCCAGCTTGGGTTCACCTCACCGACGCGGCACGAGCACGATATCGACTTGGTGCGCACGGTGGAGCTGGAATACGTCTGTATCTTGCCGCCCGAGCACCCGCTTGGCGCCAAGGATCGCCTGCGGCTTGAGGATTTCGCCGGACAGTCGGTGGTTGGCTACAGCGAGAACACCGCCACGGGCGCCTTCCTGCAGCGCGAGTTCGGCAAGATGGTCAATGCGCCAGAGGTCATCGTGCAATCGCATCTGTCGACGCTGGTCTCGGCGCTGGTGCTGCGCGGTCTGGGCGTTTCGCTCGTCGATCCCTTCACCGCCCGTTCGCATGAGGCGCAGGGTGGTCTGGCGCGGCCCTTCGAGACCGACGCGCGCTTCAGGCTGGCGATCATCCGGCCGCGCGGCATGTCGCTGGGGCCGGATTTGGAGGCGCTGCTCGAGGTCTTTGATGCCCAAGTCGCCCGCTACAGCGGTTGAGCGACTTGCGCCCTGCGCTCAGCCGAACTTGCTTTGCAGATAGGCGATATAGGCGGTCGGGTCCGACGCCTCTTGCCCGAGCGCGCCCAGAAGTTCAGCGCGGCTGCGCCCGCGCCCGTGCCGCCAGACATGGCGCTCCAGCGCCGCCCGCAATGGTGCGGTCTCGCCTCGCGACAGCGCCGTGCCGACCTCTGGCTGCTGCGCGCGCAGGGCGCTCATGATCTGCGCAGCGGTGATATTACCGATGGTGTAGGTCGGGAAAGACCCGATGTAGCCCGACGACCAGTGGACATCCTGCAGACATCCCATACCGTCATGCGGAACCTCCACGCCAAGGTCGCTCCGCATCGCCTCGTTCCACGCTGCGGGAAGGTCGGCGACGGACAGAGCCCCCTCCATCAGCGCCATCTCCAGACGCACGCGCAGCATGATGTGGAAGTCATAGCACAGCTCGTCCGCCTCGACGCGAATGAGCCCCGGCTCGACCCGGTTCACCGCGGCGACGAACTCTTCTTCGGTGACGTCCGAAAGCTGCTGCGGGAAATGGTCGCGCAATGTCCCGAAGTGGCGCGCCCAGAAGGCCGGAGACCGTCCGACGTGGTTTTCCAGCAGGCGCGACTGGCTTTCGTGCATGCCAAAGCTGGTGCCGCCAACCGCATAGAGCCCGATCATGTCGGTGGTCATCGCACTTCGGCTCAGCGCCGGATCGACACCCATCTCATAGAGCGCATGACCGGTCTCGTGGACCGAGCCAAAGATCGCCATGGGCAGATAGTTTGTCGGCCAGCGCGAGGTGATGCGCACGTCGCTGCGGGTCATGGAAATCTCGAACGGATGCACGGCGGTGTCGAGCCGCCCGCGCGTGAAGTCATAGCCAAGCTCGGCGACCAGCGCGCGGCAGAAGGCCTGCTGCTGCGCCACCGGGTAGTCGCGGTAGAGGAAATCGGTGCGGGGGCGGGGCTTGCCGAGCGCGCGGTCGAGGATCGGTTTCTGCGCGGCGCGCAGCCTGTCGAAGAGGCTGCCAAGGCTGGCGGCGGTCTCGCCGGGTTCGAAGACATGCACCATGGGATCATAGGGGTGGCTGCCGACCCCGCTGGCCGCCGAGACCTGCCGCGACAGATCCAGCATCTGCTGCAGATAGGGCTGGAAGAGTGCGAAATCCCCGGCCGCGCGCGCTTCGGCCCAGACCGTGCCAGCGAGGGCCGATTGCTCGGCAAGGCGGCGCAGCAGGTCGGCGGGGATCGCGGCGTGCCACGCGCGCGCAGCCAGCACCGCACGCGCCGAGGCGTCTTCGCCGGTCCCGAGGGCCGCCTGCGCGGCCTCCTCCATCGCCGGGTCGAGGATCATCTCACGGGCAATGCCCTTCAGCGTGGCGATCTGGTGGCCGCGGCTTTCGGCGCCGCCACGGGGCATCATCACCCTTGCGTCCCATTGCAGCGCATTCACGCTGCACAGCACATCGTTCAGCCGTGCGACGCGGGTCCTCAGTGTCGAGTTCATGCCGCCACCTCGGCGGATCCCGTGCCGCCATCGTGCAGGTGGCAGGCGACCGAATGCGCCGCCTCCGGCTCGGTGAGGCGCGGGGTCTCGGCCTTGCATCGCGGCCCGGCGAGCGGACAGCGCGGGTGGAAGGCACAGCCCTTGGGCGGGTTCAGGGGCGAGGGGATTTCGCCCTTGATCGGATGGAACGACGCGCGCCCGGTGCCCAGCGTCGGCACCGAGGCAAAGAGCGCCTTGGTATAGGGGTGCAGCGGTTGCGCGTAGATGCGCGCGGCGCTGGTCAGTTCGACCACCCGGCCAAGATACATGATCGCCACCCGGTCACAGACGTGGCGGACGACCGAGAGATCGTGGCTGATGAAAAGCGCGGTCAGATCAAGCTCGCGCCGCAGGTCGAGGAAGAGGTTCAGCACCTGCGCCTGAATCGAGACATCGAGCGAGGCCACGGCTTCGTCCAGCACCAGCAGTTCCGGCTCCATCGCCAGTGCGCGGGCGATGGCGATGCGCTGGCGCTGCCCGCCCGAGAACTGGTGCGGCAGCCGTCCCGCATAAGCGCCCTCAAGCCCGACCTGTTCGAGCAGTTCCGACACCCGCGCACGCAGGCGCGCGGGCTCGACGATGCCGTGCACGCGCGGGCCCTCGGAAATGGTCTCGCCCACCTTCATGCGCGGGTTGAGGCTGGCGAAGGGATCCTGATGGATCATCTGCACTCGGGTGGTCAGCTTCTCGATACCGCGATCGCTGCCCTTGGCCACTGGCTGGCCGTCAAGCGTGACGGCCCCTTCGGTCGGCGCATAGATGCCCGACACGATGCGCCCGAGGGTGGATTTGCCGCAGCCTAACTCGCCAACGACCCCCAGCACCTCGCCGCGGGCAACCTGCAGCGACACATCGGTGAGCGCATGCACGGTGCTTTCCGAACTGCGACCGGTGAGCCTGTCGATCCCGCGCCCAAGAAGGCCGGGCTTGCGACTGAACCGTTTCGAGACGTTTTCGATTTTCAGCAGCGCGTCGGTCATTGGGCCTCCAGCGGGTGATGGCACAGCACGCGGCGGCCATGGGTCTCATGCAGGGGCGGTGCGGTCGTGCAGGCTTCGGTGGCAAAGGCGCAGCGCGGGCGGAACGGGCAGCCCGAGGGCAGATTGGCAAGCTGCGGGGTGGAGCCGGGAATCTGCGGCAGCTTGCGGCCCGGCTCGTGCAGGCTTGGTACGCTTTCGATCAGGCCCCGGGTGTAAGGATGGCGCGGTGCTTCGATCACCTGCTCGGCGGTGCCGCTTTCGACGATGCGGCCCGCGTACATCACCGCAATATCGTCGGCGAGCGATGAGACCACCGCCAGATCATGCGTGACCCAGACGATCGCGGTTCCGGTCTCATCGGCAAGGCGGCGCACCTCGGCAAGGATCTGGCCTTGGATCGACACATCGAGCGCCGTCGTGGGCTCGTCGGCGATGATCACAGCGGGCTGGTGCAGCAGCGCCATGGCGATGGCGACGCGCTGGCGCATGCCGCCCGAAAGCTGGTGGGGGTAGGCCTTGAGCCGCTCGGCAGGGGCAGGGATGCCCACCGTCTCGAGCGCCTGCCGCGCGCGGTCCCATGCGGCGCGTTTGCTCATCTTCTCGTGTACGCGCACAGCCATGGCCATCTGATCCCCGACCCGCAGCACCGGGTTCAGGGTCATCATTGGGTCCTGAAAGACCATCGAGACCTTGCTGCCGCGCATTTTGCGCATGGCGTCGGGCGGCAGGGCGCGCAGTTCCTGTCCCTCGACCAGCACCTGACCGCCGGTGACCTCGCCGGGGGCGTCGATCAGCCCGAGCACCGAAAAGCCGGTCACGCTCTTGCCCGAGCCGCTCTCGCCAACGAGCCCCATGATCCGGCCCGGCGCGACCGCGAAGCTCACATCGTTCACGGCGGTGACCGGGCCCTTGCGGGTGTCGAAGCGCGTGGTCAGCCCGCGCACGTCCAGCGCGGCGCTCATCGTTGGCCTCGCGGGTCGAGCACGGTCCGCACCTGGTCTCCGACGAGGTTGATGGCAACCACGGTGATCATCAGGAAAATCCCCGGATAGATGGACAGCCAATAGCGGTCCGAGTGGATGTATTTGAAGCCGTTCGAGATCAGCGAGCCTAGCGAGGGTTCGGTCAGCGGCAGGCCCACGCCGAGGAAGGACAGCGTCGCCTCCAGCGCGATGGCGCTGGCGACCTGCACCGTGGCCACCACGATGAGCGGCGGCAGGACGTTCGGCAGCAGGTGGCGGAACAGCACGCGGCGCGTCGGCAGCGGGGTGGAGCGCGCGGCCTCGATGTAATCCTTGCTGCGCTCGACGGTGGCGGCACCATGGGTGGTGCGGGCGAAATAGGCGTATTGCGCCACCACAAGCGCGAGGATGATCTGCCCCACGCCCTGACCCAGCATTGCAACCAGCACCAGCGCCAGCAGGATCGCCGGCATCGACAGTTGCAGATCGACGATCCGCATCAGCAGGCTCTCGATTCTGCCGCCGAAATAGGCGGCGGTGAGCCCGACGCAGATGCCGACCAGCAGCGCCAGCGCGCCCGCCGAGAGGCCAATCACAAAGCTGGTGCGCAGCCCGTAGAAGATCGCCGAGAGCATGTCGCGCCCGGCGTTGTCGGTGCCGAGCAGATGGGTGTAGCCGCCCGAGCCGGTCTCGCCGGGGTGCAAAAAGGCGTCCATCCAGTCGAGCGCGGCCATGTCATAGGGATCCTGCGGCGAGACCAGCGGTGCGCCGAAGGAGACGAAGATCAGCGCGATGATCACCGCGAGCGAGGCCACGGCCACCGGCGAGCGTCGGTAGTCGGCCCAGAAGTTGCGCAGGCGCTGGGCGCGGGTTTCCACCTCGGCGTCGGGCAGGGCCAGCGCGGGGCTGGTGAGGGGGGCGGTGTCGGACATCATGCGTTCCCCTTCAGGCGCACCCGCGGATCGAGGCGCGCATAGACGAGATCGACCACGAGGTTGATCAGCACGAAGAGGATCACCACGAGGACGAGGTAGGTGACCATCACCGGACGGTCGAGTTGCAGGATCGAGTCGATGATCAACTTGCCGACGCCGGGCCATGTAAAGACGCTTTCGGTGACCACGGCGAAGGCGAGGGTCGAGCCAAGCTCGAGCCCAAAGACCGTGACGATCGGGATCGAGATGTTGCGCAGCACGTGGCTGAAGACGATCTGCCGGTCGGGCAGGCCCTGCGCGCGGGCGAACTTCACGTAGTCGGTCTGCATCGCCTCGACCATGCCGGCGCGGGTGAGGCGGATCAGCAGGCCCATCTTGAAAAGCGACAGGTTGAGCGCGGGCATGATCACATGCGTCCAGCCATCACCGGTGGCCAGTGAGGTGGGAATGCCGAAGAGGCTGCCGACATCGCCGCGCCCGCCCGAGGGCAGCCAGCCGAGGTTCACCGCGAACGCCATGATCAGCAGCATGCCGATCCAGAAGGTCGGCACGGAAAAGCCCAGCACCGAAAGCGCCATGATCGCGCGGGCGGCGAGGCTGTCCGGCTTGTAGCCCGCATAGAGGCCCGCCGGGATGCCGATGAAGGTCGCGATGCAGACCGAGACGAAGACCAGTTCCAGCGTCGCGGGCAGGCGCGAGAACACGAGATCGACAACCGGAATATTGTAGACCATCGAGGTGCCGAGATCGCCTTGGGCGACATTGGCGAGGAAGGTGAAATACTGGCGCCACAGCGGCTGGTCGAGCCCGTATTGGGCGATCAGCTTGGCGCGGATTTCCTGCGTCGCGCCGGGGTCGATCAGCACGTCGATCGGGTTGCCGATGGCATAGACCCCGACGAAGACGATGATCGACATGGCAAAGACCACGACCACGGCCTGCGCAAGGCGCCTGACGAGATATCCTAGCATGTGGGCCTCTTGTCGGATGAGACGCGCGGCCGCCCAAGGCCGCCGCGCGCGTGAGGGTAATCAGGGTGCCCCGAGGAGCACCCGAAAGGGGATCACTCGACCGGTGTGATCTCATAGGCGCGGGTTTCCTGATCGACGCGCGGCGCGAAGCTCAGCGTGTCTTTGTCAGCGGCCCAGACCGTCTGCAGGATCACCGTCGGGATCAGCGCCCGGTCTTCCATCGCGATGTAAGACGCCTGCTCATAGAGCTTGCGGCGCTCTTCGGGGTCGAGCGTCTGCGCGCCCTCATCGAACACTTTGTCGAACTCGGGGTTGGAATAGCCGGTGCGGTTGAAGTTGCCGAAGCCCTTCTCTTCGTCCGGGGTGTGGGTCAGCGCGCCATAGGTATAGGCGGCCTCGCCGGTCAGCGTGCCCCATGCGGACATGGCCATCGTGTATTCCTTGCGCGCGGCGGCGGGGAAGAAGACCGTGCCGTTGAGCGCCTGCGCGTTCACCGTCAGACCAAGGCGCGACCACATTTGCGCCAGCGCCTCACAGACCACGGCGTCGCCGGGCACGCGATTATTGGTGCAGGTGAAATCGATCTCGAAGCCTTCGGGATAGCCGGCCTCTTCCAACAGGGCCTTGGCTTGCTCGATGTCATACTCACGCGCGCCAAGCTCGTCGGTGTAGCCAAAGAACCCTTCGGGCATCAGCTGGTTGGCGGGGGTGCCGAGACCTTCGAGCACGACGTTGACCAGAACGTCGCGGTTGATCGCCAGATCGAGGGCCTTGCGCACGCGCACATCCTGCAGCGGGTTGCCGTCGACCGGCTCGCCGTTGATCGTGATCGGCTGCGGCTCTTCGTCAACGACCGAGGGTTGCACGTTGAGAATGTAGACCGAGTCGGAAATGAAGGTCTCGAGATCGGAGTCGTTCTTCATCGCCAGATAGTCCGACGCGGGCACGTAGTTGATCAGGTCCACCTCACCCGAGCGCAGCGCCGCGACGCGGGCGGCATCGTCGGGGATCTCTTTGCGGATGACCTTCTCCCAGATCGGGGTTTCGGCCCAGTAGCCGTCGAACTTCTCGAGCACGAGATCGCCCTTGGGCTGCCATGAGACGAATTTGTAGGGGCCGGTGCCGATCGCCTTGGCGCCCGAGTTGAACTCTTCGTTGCGCGCTTCCATGCCGGTTTCAGACGGCACGACGAAGAGGCGGGTGAAGTCGTTCGGCAGGGCAGGCGCGATGCCCTTGGTGTGGATGCGCAGCGTGTAGTCGTCGATGACCTCAACGCTGTCGACGTATTTGGTGTAGAGCGTCATCGACATCGGGCCGGTGACCTCGGGGATGCGCTCGATCGAGAATTTCACGTCCTCGGCGGTGAAGTCGGTGCCATCGTGGAATTTCACGCCTTCGCGCAGTTTGAAATCCCAAGTGGTGTCGTCGACGGCTTCCCACGAGAGGGCGAGGCCGGGCTTAAGCTGCAGGTTGTCATCCACGTCGACCAGCGTGTCGTAGATGTGGCGCAGCGCTTCGGCCTGACTGCCAAGCGTCGACCAATGCGGGTCAATGGAATCCGGACCGGCGCGCAGGCCGATCACCAGATCTTCGGCCATGGCCATCGGCGCGGCGGCCAGCAGCGCAAGCGCTGCGACGGCGGACTTTAGGGTCGCTCTCGTCATAATGTGAATTCCCTGTTGTGTTATCTTGTGATGTCACACTGTCGGCGGATTCTGATACGGTCAAGAAAATGTTGTAACGAAAATCCGCGAGATTTGCGCCGCGCTTCAATTTTAGGCGGGCAAACATATAACACTTGGCAGGTTAAGTGTTCTAATGCATTGTCACGAAATGAGTGAAAAACAGGCACAGCTCGATCGGTCCCTAGAGCGGCTCGCGGAGGCGATCGACCGGGCATCTTCGGTATCAGTCTCCGTCCAGTTGCGCGGCGCGCTGGAGTTTGGAATTGCCTCGGGCGAGCTGCCCGCCGGGGCGCGATTGCCCTCTGTGCGGGTCATGGCGGCGCGGTTGGGCATATCGCCGGTCACCGTCAGCACCGTCTATGCCGCGCTGCAGGACGCGGGTCATATCGAGGGCAGGGTGGGCTCTGGCACCTTCGTCGCGCCCGGCGCGTCGGTGGGCAATGCCGCGCATCTGCGCAAGCTCGACAATCTGATCTGCGAGTTGCTCGCGGTGGCGCGGCAATGCGGTTTCAGCGCCGCTGACATCGCCACGCGGGTCGCCTCGGCACAAGGCCGGTCCCGCCGCCCGCTGCGCCTGCTGATGCTGGGCAATTTCCACGATGCGACCGAGGCTTATGCCGCCGCGCTGCGCCCAAAGCTGCGCGATGGCGATGAGATGAGCGTTGCGGTGCTGTCTGAGGTGCGCGCGGCGCTGCCGCAGGGCATCGACGTAGTGCTTGCGCCGCGCACGCTGCTCAGCGCCGCCAGAGACCTGTTTCCGCAGGCCGAGGTTTGCGGGCTGACGCTGATCCCCGACGAGGCGACGCGGGTCGCGCTGGCCTCGCTGCCCTCTGACGCCCGCGTGGTCGGCTATTCCTATTTCCCCGAGTTCGTCACCATCATGAAGGCGGGCATCCGGCGCTTTGCGCCGCATGTGGCCGATGTCTCCATGGCGGTGCGCGGCGAGCCCGGAGCCGAGGCGCTGATCGCCGAGGCCAGTGTGCTCGTTTTCGCCACCGGGGCGGAATACGTGCAGGCCGATCTGGCGCCGGGCCAGACCGCATTCGAGTATCGACATACCCCAGACAATCAATCCGTGAAGGCCGAGCTCCTCCCAGCTATCGAGGCCGTCCGTCTGCGTCTGGGCACACAGAAGGAAGCGTGACTTGAAGATTTCCGAAAGCAACTGGTTCGAGGTCGAGAAATACCTCGAGACGGACGACCGCTGCGTGCTGCCGCTGGGCAGCACCGAGCAGCACGCCTATCTGAGCCTGTCGGTCAACTCGATCCTCTCCGAAAAGGTGGGGGCCGATGCCGCCGAGCCTCTGGGCGTGCCGGTGTTTCCCGCGGTGGCCTATGGGCTGACGCCTTACTTTATGGCCTTTCCGGGCAGCGTGACGCTGAAGCTGTCGACCTATGCGGCGCTGTTGCGCGATATCCTCGACAGCCTCTACGCCACCGGCTTCCGCCGGATCCTGATCGTCAACGGCCATGGCGGCAACAGCCCCGTCCAGCCGGTCACCATGGAGTGGATGGAGGCCAACCCCGGTGCCCGCTGCCGGTTCCACGACTGGTGGCGCGCGCCCAAGACATGGGCCTGCGTGCAAGAGATCGACCCGGTCGCCAGCCATGCCAGCTGGATGGAGAACTTCCCGTGGACGCGCCTGCCGGGGCGTGAGTTGCCCACCGAGCAAAAGCCCTTCGTGCCCTTCGAGCGCCTGCGCGACCGCAACGCCGCTGGCGTGCGCGAGCTGATCGGTGACGGCAACTATGGCGGCGTCTACCAGAAACCCGAGGCCGACACGGACCGCCTTTGGGCCACCGCCGTGGCCGAGACCCGCGCGCTGCTCGAAGGGGATTGGGCATGAGCGATGATCCGATCCTGATCTGGGGGGCGGGGGCCATCGGCGGCATCATCGGTGCCTATCTCGCCCGCGCAGGACACGCCGTGCATATGGTCGATATCGTGCCCGAGCATGTGGAGGCGATGCGCACCAGCGGTTTGCACATCGAAGGGCCGGTCGAGACCTTCACGCAGGTTCTGCCCGCTAGCACGCCTCAGGAACTGATCGGGCGCTACAGCCGCATCATCCTTGCGGTGAAGGCGCATATCACCGAGGCGGCGCTCGACATGCTGATCCCGCATTTGGCCGAGGGCGGCTATGTGGTCTCGGCGCAGAACGGCCTCAACGAGCGCACCATCGCGGCGCGCATCGGGGCCGAGAACACCGTGGGCTGCTTCGTCAATTACGGCGCCGACTGGCTGGAGCCGGGGCGCATCCTTTTTGGCAACCGTGCCGCCGTGGCCGTGGGCGAGCTTGACGGCCAGATCACCGACCGGGCGCGCGAGGTGCACGCGCTGCTTTCGGTTCTGGAACCCGAGGCGGTGCTCACCGACAACATCTGGGGCTATCTCTGGGGCAAGATGGGCTATGGATCGCTGCTCTTCTGCACAGCGCTGACGCCCGACAGCATGTCCGATGCCATGGCCCGCCCCGAGCACCGCGAGGTCTATGCGCGGCTTGGCCACGAGGTGATGACGCTGGCCGCCGCCGAGGGGGTCACGCCGCTTGGCTTCAACGGGTTCGACCCCGACGCCTTCCGCCGCGCCGACCGTGCGGCGATCGACGCCTCAATGGACAAGATGGTGGCCCACAACCGCAAGACCGCCAAGACCCACTCGGGCGTCTGGCGCGATCTGGCGGTGCGCAAGCGCCGCACCGAGGTGGATGCGCAGATCGGCATCATGGTCGAGCTGGGCCGGGCGCATGGCGTCGACGTGTCTGCCATCGCCCGCATGGTCGAACTGATCCACGACATCGAAGAAGGCCGCCGTCCACAATCGGCGGAACTGGTCACGGAGATGCTGCCGATATGTACCTGAATTTTGAAGGAAAGACCGTCGCCGTCACTGGCGCGGCGCAGGGCATCGGCGCGGCCATCGCCCGACGCTTCGCGGCATCGGGCGCGACCGTGGCGGCGCTCGATATCGACATGGAGGGCATGGCGCCGCTCGAGGCCGAGGGGATCAGCCGTCACGCTGCCGATCTTGGCAGCCGGGACAGTGCCGCCGCCGCCGTCGAGGCGGTGCTCGCGCAGCATGGAAAGATCGACGTACTGGTTACCTCTGCGGGCGGGGTGCGCGGACAGGTCGGTCGCCCCATCGACGAGATCGGCGAAGAGGATTGGCACGCGATCTTTGGCGCCAATGTCGACGCGGCCATGTGGTGCGCACAGGCGGTTGTGCCGGGGATGCGGGCGCGCGGCAGCGGGCGGATCATCACCATCTCGTCGGGCGCGGGGCTGCGCCCCAGCCTCACCGGCATTCAGGCCTATGCCTCGGCGAAACACGCGCTGGTCGGGCTGACCCGGCAACTGGCGCTGGAACTGGGGCCGCAGGGGATCACCGTCAATTCGGTGGCGCCGGGCTTCGTGCTCTCCAACCCTTCGACCGAGAAACAGTGGGAGGCGTTTGGCCAAGAGCGCCAGAAGACCGTGCTGAACGCAATTCACACCCGGCGCCTTGGGCGCCCGGACGACATCGCCAGCGCGGTGGCCTTTCTGGCCTCGGACGCGGCGGAATGGATCAGCGGACAGGTGCTGTCCGTGGACGGAGGTCACGCATGAGCGAGCCGTATGAATGGGAAGAAGCGCAGTGGCGCGGCATGGTCGAGCAGGTGCGCGCCGGGCGCAGCCTGTTGCCGGAGCGCTGGCCGGGCGGCGCGCGCTGCGCCGTGGCGCTGAGCTTTGACAGCGACCATGAAACCAACGAATTGCGCGATGGCGGCACCTCCATCGCCCGGCTCGGATGGGGCGAATACGGCACCCGTCGCGGCATCCCGCGGATCAAGAAGGTGCTCGACCGCTTCGACGTGAAGGCCAGTTTCTTCGTGCCCGCGGTGGCGGCGCTGCTGCATCCCGAAGAGCAGCGCATGCTGGCGCAGGAAGGCCATGAGATCGGCCTGCACGGCTGGATCCACGAGCGCAACACGCTGGTCCCGCCGGACGCCGAGCGCGATCTCATGCTGCGCTCTGCCGACACGCTCGAGCAGATCACCGGCACGCGCCCGGTGGGGATGCGCACGCCCTCATGGGACTACTCCGCAGTGACGCTGAAGATCGCCCGTGAGATGGGGCTGCTCTATGACAGCTCGCTGTTCAACGATGACGATCCCTTCGAGATCCTCGACGACGGCGAGCCGACCGGTATTGTGGAACTGCCAGTGGAATGGATCCGTGACGACGCGGTCTACTTCATGATGAACCGCTTCGGCCCGCACCGGCCCTATACGCCGCCGACCGACGTGCTCGACATTTTCCGCCGCGAGTTCGATGGGGCTTATGCCGAGGGCGGGCTGTTCCTGCTGACCATGCATCCGCATGTCACCGGCTACCGCTCGCGCATTTTCATTCTCGAGCAATTGCTCGAGCACATCACCGCCAAGGGCGATTGCTGGATCGCCCCGCATGCCGAGATCGCCCGCTACTGCGCCGAGCAGGCCGGGCTGAAAGGAACGTCATGAGCACCTATTCGCTTGCCATTCATGGGGGCGCCGGAACCATCCTGCGCACGCAGATGACCGCCGAGAAGGAAGCGGCCTATAAGGCCGGTCTGGCGCGCGCCGTGGCCGCTGGCGAAGACGTGCTGCGCCAGGACGGCACCGCGATGGACGCGGTGACCGCCGCCGTCTGCGCGCTGGAGGATGAGCCGCTGTTCAACGCCGGGCGCGGCGCGGTCTTCCCCACCGAGGGCGCGCAGGAGATGGACGCCTGCGTCATGGACGGGCGCGACCGCAGCGCTGGGGCAGTGGCCGGCATCTTCGGCCCGCGCAACCCGGTGCGCGTGGCGCGCGCGGTGATGGAGACAACCCCGCATGTGCTGCTGATCGGCCCTATGGCGCTGCAGATCGCCCGCGATGCCGGGCTGCCCTTTGAAGAGCGCGACTATTTTTTCACGCAGGCGCGCTGGGACGCGCTGCAGGAGACGATGGAGATGCGCCGCAAAGGGCAGGAAAGCGATGATCCCGCCCGCCGCCACGGCACTGTCGGTGCCGTGGCGCGGGACCGGGCGGGCAATCTCGCCGCCGCCACCTCGACCGGTGGCATGACCGCGAAACTGCCGGGACGGGTGGGGGACACGCCGCTGCCGGGGGCCGGGACCTTCGCCGAGAACGCCACCTGCGCCGTGTCGGGCACCGGCCATGGCGAGGTCTTCATCCGCTATACCGCTGGCAGCGAGATCGCCGCGCGGATGCGCTTTCTTGGCCAGTCGCTCGACGAGGCGGCGCAGCATGTGGTGATGAAGGACCTGCATGATCACGACGGCTCTGGCGGGGTGATCGCCATCGCCCACGACGGGTCGATCTCGATGCCGTTCAATTGCGAGGGCATGTACCGCGGCTCGGTGCGCGAAGGCGAAGCGCCGCAGGTCGCGATCTACCGCGACGCCTGAACCCCGGACCCGCGACCCGCTCAAACAGAATGGCTGGCCCGGCTCTGCCGGACCGGCCAGACCTCCAGCACACCGGCGATCAGCACCAGCCCGCCGCCCAGCAGTTCCAGCGCGGCCAGATGCTCTCCGGCTAGCGCCGCTGCCGAGACCGCGCCGACGAGCACTTCCGACATCAGCAGAATGCCCACCCGCGCCGGTTCCAGCCGCACCGTGGCCCACATCAACGCCGCGACCGACAGCGCCCACCAGATCGCACCACTCGCGGCGGCCACCCCGAGAAGGGGCGCGAGCGAGAGCCCCTCAGCGGCAGGCAGCGGCTCCAGAACCGGTGCCAGCACAAAAGCGCAGATCATCGCTCCGGCGGCGAAGACGAAGGCAGACTCTCCCGGCGCCAGATCGGATTTCGAGCGGATGCCGGTGGTCGCGATCGACCACAGCAGCCCGGCCAGCAGCGCCATCCATTCGCCGATGCTGCGCGGGATCGGTGCCGTTCCGTCGGCGCTGAGCATCACCGTAAGCCCGGCCAGCCCTACGAGGATCGCAACGATGCGCATGCGCGGGGTGTGCCAGCCCATCACGTAGCGCCCGATCAGCGTGCTCCAGACCGGCGTGAGGAAATAGAGCAAGATGATGATCGCCACGCGCCCGTAGACAAAGGCCACCGAATAGAGCGCGAAGGCGGCCCCGCAGAGCGCGACCGACGCCAGCGCCACCGGACCCGCGCGGCGCAGAGCACCCCGTCGCGCGACCGCGAGCGGCAGCAGCACGATCACCGCCGCTACGGTGATCGCGGCGGTCCCCCAAGCGCCGGGCAGTCCCATGTCGCTAAGCGCGCGGACCGGCAGCCAGTAGAAGCCCCAGAAGGCACCGGTGGCCAGTACGATTGCAGAAGCGAAAAAGGTGATACGCGCGTCGGCCATGGTAGTCATGGCGCAGCAGTATCTGCGCCCAGAACCGGACGCAACGCCAGCGCAGGCGGCTTCGATTGAAACAATCGAAACACAAGCCGCTGGGCCGCGACACATGCCGGAAACCTTTGCCCGCAAGGCTGAATATCCGCCCCCGGATGAAATCCTTGCCACAGAGGTGCAAGATCCCGCATGTTTATAGGAGATTTCAGAACAGAGAATTTTCACGCCGTGAGGGGCTTTGCCCCGGGGGAGGTGGCGATGGAGAAATCCCTTTTCGAAAAGTATGGCGGCTTTTCCGTCGTCAGCAAGATCGTCCTCGACCTCTACGACCGGCTTCTCGACGATGACGACGTCGGCCCGTTCTTTGATGAGATCGACATGGCGCGTATCGTCGACCACCAGACCAAATTCGTGTCGTCGCTGATGGGCGGCCCGGCCTCCTACACCGACGAGCAAATCCGCCGGATGCACAGGCATCTCGACATCCAGCAGGTCCATTTCGACAAACTGCAGGGGCTGCTGCGCGCCACGCTCGCCGACCACGGCGTCGCCCCCGAGGATCAGGAGATCATCCTTGGCGCCTTCGAGGCGCGGCGCGGACTGGTGACGGAGTAGGCCCATGACCATCGCCGCGATCAACGAACAGCTGCTCAGGGCCATCGGGGTCGGGGTGGCGCTGCTCGATCTCGAGACGCTGCGGCTGCGCTTTTGCAACGACACCTTCCGTGGCTGGTTTGGCGAGATGGAGATCGGAAGCAATCTGCTCGACAACTTTCAGGACTTCGACACCGACACATTGCGCGCGGCGTTAAACGCCGAGGGCCGACACGCCACCGAGACCACCTTTCGCGTGCGCCGCCGCACGATGACCGTGGCGATGGATTTCAATCGTGCGCTCGACGAGGAAGAGCCGATCGTGGTGCTGGTGTGCCAGAACATCTCGCGCATCAAAGAGCTGGAGTTGATGATCGACAGCTACTCGGTGATGGTCGAGCGCAACACCCGCGAGATCAAGCGCGAGAAGGAGCAGGTCGAGAAGCTGCTGCTCAACATGATGCCGCGCTCGGTCTATGAGGAATACAAGACCTTCGGCATCGTCACGCCCCGGCTTTATGATCCGGTTTCGGTGGTCTGTATCGACTTCATCGGCTTTGCCGAGATGGTCACGGCCCATGAGCCTGCGGTGATCGTGTCGGAACTCAACGACATCTACACCGCCTTCGACCGGATCGGAGAGCAGTTCGGCTGTGCCCGGATCCGTGCGGTGGGCGATCTCTACATTGGTGTCGCGGGCATGCCCGATCCCACCGAGGACCACGCGCAGGCGGCGGCCAATGCGGCGATCCGGTTCATGCGCTATCTGCACCAGCGCAACGCCAGCCATCCGATCCAGTGGAGTTGCCGCGTCGGCATCGCTTCGGGGCCGGTGGTGGGCTCTGTGGTGGGGGTGCAGAAATACATCTACGACGTCTTCGGCCCGGCGGTGATCTACGCCAGCCGCCTGCGCTACATGGCCGAGCCGATGACCATCACCGGCAATGGGGCCGCGACGCAGAGCCTCGATGACCAGTTCACCGCCTCGGAGGTGGGGCGGCTGGCGCTCTCGGATGAGATCGAAGAGCCGGTGTTCCGCATAGAGGCCGAACAGATGCGCGCGGCGCAGGGCGGCTGATCATGGCGGTGCGTTTCGATCCCTCGATGCCGGAGGCGGGCGCAGGCCCGGACCGGCAGCCTTCGGACATGCTCGAAGAGGTGATCGACGCGCTGTCCGAGGGGCTCGCGATCTTCGACGAAAACGCCGTGCTCCTGCGCTTCAACTCGGGCTTTCACGAGATGAACCCGGCGCTCTCGGGGCTGCTGGAGCCGGGGCTGGACTGGGCGCTTTTGCTGCGCGAATGGGCGGCGCGCGGCGGGCTCACTGCCGAGGACGCCGAGCGGCTCAGCTTCATGGAGGCGCGGCTTGCGGGCGGCGACTGGATGGTCACGCCGCTGGAAATCGAAAGCGGCGACCGGGTGTTCGAACTGCTGCTGCGCAGCACCGCTGCGGGCGGCTTCGTTCTGGTGCAGACGGATGTCACCGAGCATCACGCCTTCGAAGAGGCCGAGCGCGCCGCCGATCAACTGGTGCGCAAGGTGCTCGAGAACTGCCCGGCCAATATCATCATGTCGCGCGTCGGCGACGGCGAGGTGATCTATCGCTCGCCCGCCGCGACCGAGCTTCTGGGCAACGCCCCGCACACCCATGCGCATTTCGCCTCGCGCGCCGAACGGGCCGATTTCATCACCGCCGTGCTGCCCGATGGGCGGGTGGACGACATGCCGGTGACCGGCGTCCGCGCCAGCGGCACGCGCTTTCCCAGCCTCGTCTCCGCACGGCTGATCCAATACCGCGGCGAGGATGTGCTGGTGTCCTCCACCGTCGATGTCTCAAAGGAGGTGGATCTGCGCCGCCGCCTTGCCGAGCAGCGTGAACAGATCTTTCAGGCCGAAAAGATGTCGGCGCTGGGTGAGCTGCTTGCTGGCGTGGCCCATGAGCTGAACAATCCGCTTTCGGTGGTCGTCGGCCACGCGCTGATGCTGCGCGACGAGGATATCTCGGACGACGTGCGGCGCCGGGTCGAGAAGATTTCCGAGGCCGCCGAGCGCTGCGCACGCATCGTGAAATCCTTCCTCGCCATGGCCCGTCAGCAGCCCGCGCGGCTGGTGCCGATGGATATGGCCGAGACGGCGCAGATGGCGGTCGACGCGCTGCGCAACGGTGCCGACGGTCTTGCGACGCGGGTCGAGGTCGAGATCGCGCCGGATCTGCCCAAGGTGCGCGGCGATGCGCATCAGGTCTCGCAACTGGTGATCAACCTCGTGACCAACGCCGATCAGGCGATTGAGGAAAGCGGGATCGGCGATCTGATCCGCGTGACGCTGAGCCATGATCCGGGGGCGCAGATGGTCGAACTGCGCGTGGCCGACAATGGGCCGGGCATCCCCAAGGACATCCGCAGCCGCATCTTTGATCCGCTTTTCACAACCAAGCCGGTGGGGTCAGGCACCGGGATCGGGCTGGCGCTTTGTCACCGGATCGCCACGGCCCACGCCGGGCAGATCAGGCTCGTCGAGGGCGGGCAGGGGGCGACGCTGGTCGTGCGGCTGCCGTCCACCGAGGCCGAGAGCGCCGGAGCGGGCGAGGGCCCGCGCGCCGCGCCCGCCGAGGCGCGCGGCGCGGTGCTTGTGGTCGATGACGAGCCCGACGTCTCTGACCTCATCCGCGAGATATTGCTACGCGATGGTTTCGACGTGGAGGTGGCGGGCACCGCCGAAGCCGCGCTGGAAAAGCTTGAGACGCGCGAGTTCGCGCTGATCCTGAGCGATCTCAATATGCCCGGTCTTGGCGGGCGAGGGTTCTACGAGCGGCTGATGCGCGACCGTCCCGGACAGGCGCGCCGCATGGGCTTTGTCACCGGCGACACGATGAGCCCGCAGGCCCGCGGCTTTCTCGACGGCGCGGGGCGGCCCTTCCTCGAAAAGCCCATCGCTCCTGACGAGTTGCGACGGCTGGCCCGCGCCATGCTTGAAGGGGGCGGAGGATGAGCGATCACATCCTCATATGCGACGACGAACGGGACCTGCGCGAAATGCTTGCCGAGTATCTTGGCAAACATGGGTTTCGCACCACGCTCGCCGGGGGCGCCGACGACCTGCGCACCAGCCTTGCGGGGGCGCGGCCCGATCTCATCCTGCTCGACATCAATATGCCCGGCGAGGACGGGCTTTCCGTGCTGCGCAGCCTGCAGGGGCCCGAAGCGCCGATGGTGATCATGCTGACCGCTGCGGGCGATGTGATTGACCGGGTGGTGGGGCTGGAGATGGGCGCGGACGATTATCTCGCAAAGCCGGTGGATCTGCGCGAGTTGGTCTCGCGCATCCGGGCGGTGCTGCGGCGGCGGCTCAGCGCGCCCGCCGAGGCCCCGCAAGAGCGCAGCCGCTTCCGCTTTGGCAAGGCGTGGCTCGACCTCGAGGCCGCCAAGCTCTTTGACGAAGACGGCGCCGAGATGCCGCTGACGGCGATGGAATTCAACCTGCTGAAGCTTTTCGCGCGCAACCGGGGGCGCGTGCTGAACCGCGACCAGATCCTCGAAGGGGCGCATGACCGGGCATGGGACCCCTTCGACCGCTCGATCGACATCCGCATCTCGCGCATCCGCAAGAAGATCGAGGTGAACCCCGCCAAGCCCGAGGTGATCCGCACCGTACGCGGCATCGGCTATATCTACGATCCGGGCTGAAACCTTTGAAACACGCGCCTGCATGTGGGGACATGGGCGCGAAACGCGGAACGGCGAGACTGGCTGCATCATCCAAACGAAAGGATCGCGCCATGAACCTGACACCGCAGACTATCGCTGACATCCGCCCGCATCCCTCCATCCCACCCGCCGCGCTGAAGGCGCGTGGCGGGCGCAGGCTGCTCGGCACAGTGGCCTTCGCGCTCGCCGGCGGCGTCTTCGTTCATTGCGTTCTTCCGCTTTTCTGACCTCTGCACACACATTCTGAACACAAGGACTTTCCTGATGACCAAGGCATTCCCCTCCATTCTCGAAACCATCGGCAACACTCCGATCGTGCGCATCAACCGCCTCGCGCCCGAGGGCGTCGAGCTTTACGTCAAGCTCGAGGCCTTCAACCCCATGAGTTCGGTCAAGGACCGGCTGGCGCTGGGGATCATCGAAGCGGCCGAGCGCGATGGCTCGCTGAAGCCCGGCCAGACGGTGATCGAGGCGACCTCGGGCAACACCGGCATCGGGCTCGCCATGGTCTGCGCCGCCAAGGGCTATCCGCTGGTGGTGACCATGGCCGAAAGCTTCAGCATCGAGCGCCGCAAACTGATGCGTTTTCTGGGGGCCAAAGTGGTGCTGACCCCTGCGTCCGAGAAAGGCTCGGGAATGATCGCCAAGGCGCGCGAACTGGCCGAGGAGCATGGCTGGTTCCTTGCCCGACAGTTCGAGAATGAGGCGGGCCCCGACATGCATTCGCGCACCACCGCCGAGGAAATCCTCGCCACTTTCGACGATGCGCCGCTCGACTATTGGGTGTCGGGTTTCGGCACCGGCGGCACGATGAAGGGCGTGGCGCGCAAACTCAAAGAGCGCAGCCCGACCACGAAGATCATCGCCTCGGAGCCGGACAATTCCGCGCTGCTGTCTTCGGGGGTGGTGCAGCCCTTTAACGAGGACGGCTCGCCCGCCGCCAGTCATCCCGCCTTTCGTCCGCATCTGATGCAGGGCTGGACGCCGGATTTCATCCCGAAGCTGGCCAATGACGTGCTCGTAGCCGGATGGATCGACGAGATCCGCCCGGTGGCCGGGGCGGATGCGATGAAATGCGCGCAATACTTGGCCCGCTTTGAGGGCATCCTCTGCGGCACCTCCGCCGGGGCCACCTTTGCCGCCGCGCTCGACATTGCCCGCAGCGCG
Organism: Salipiger sp. ABN3_019; assembly: GCF_056158605.1. Taxonomy (NCBI): domain Bacteria; kingdom Pseudomonadati; phylum Pseudomonadota; class Alphaproteobacteria; order Rhodobacterales; family Roseobacteraceae; genus Salipiger; species Salipiger sp. ABN3_019. The sequence goes on along the minus strand of NZ_JBSWTP010000010.1, from coordinate 1,281,200 downwards.
CCGCGCGGGGCGCGTATCCTCGCTATGCTGCCGGACACCGGCGAGCGCTACCTCTCGACCCCGCTTTTCGGGGCCATCGAGGAGGTGATGAACGCCGAGGAGATGGCCATCGCCGCCTCGACCCCACGCTTCCGCTTTGACGCCAGTGCCGCGCCTGCGCCGCAGGCCGCCCCGGCAGAGGCCTCTCCCGAGGCGCGCGCCGAGCTTCAGGCGCTGCTTTCCGATCCCGAGGAGCCGGTGGTCTTTTTCGCGCTGGAATGGTGCGAGTTCTGCTGGTCCGTGCGCAAGCTTTTCGCCGCCGCCGGGATCTCCTACACTTCGGTCGATCTCGACGGCGCGGCCTACCGCGAAGGCGATCGGGGCGGGGCGCTGCGCAAGGCGCTTGCCGAAAAGACCGGCGCGGTGACCATCCCGCAGATCTTTGTCGGCGGGCAGCACCTTGGCGGCGCGACCGAAACCTTTGACGCGTTCAACAGCGGCGCTCTTCAGGAGCTTCTGGCGCAGCATGGCCGCGAGATCGGCACCGAAGGCATCGGCAATGCCTATGATTTCCTGCCCGGCTGGCTGCATCCCCGCAAGCCGTCGGCGGCGTAAGGAGCAGGGGAATGGAACAGGCATCGAAGGCGCCCCAAGCGGCGCCTGACCGCTATCGCTGGGTCATCGTGATCGCCGCCTCCCTGCTGCTGGCGGTGGCGCTGGGACAGCTGGTGAACGGGCTTTCGGCGTTTTTCTCCCCGCTCGAGACGGCCATGGGTTGGAGCCGGGCCGACATCGCGCTGATCAACTCGGCGGGGCTGATCGGCCTCGCGCTTGGCGGGATCGGCATGGGCTGGCTGGCCGACCGGATCGAGACCCGTAAGGTCATTCTCACCGGCGCGCTGGTCACCGGTGCCTGCGTCACCGCGGCAGGCTTCGCGTCGTCGCTCTGGCAGCTCTACGCGCTCTTTTTCGTGGCCGGAGCGCTTGGCGGCGGGGCGCTCTTCGCGCCGCTCTTTGCTCTCGTCGGGCGCTGGTTCAGCACCGGCGCGGGGCTGGCCATCGGCATCGTCTCGGCGGGGCAGGCCATGGGGCAGGGCGGCATCCCACTTGCCAATGCGCTGCTGATCGAGAGCTTCGGCTGGCGCGGCGCCTTCATCGCCATCGGCCTCTTCACCCTCGTGCTGCTGGTGCCGCTGGCCCTGCTGACCCGCGCCCCGGATGCGCAGGCGGCGGGCGCGGCGGCTCCGGCGCAGCGGGTGCCCAATGTGCCGACCCCGGCGGTGGTTCTGCTGATGAGCCTCGGCGTGATCTTCTGCTGTGGGCTGATGTCGGTGCCGCTGATGCACCTCGGACCGCTCGTAGAGCTTTGCGGTGCCAGCGGTTCGGAGGCGGGCAGCGTGGTGCTGGTGATGATGATCGCTGCCATCGCCGGGCGCGTGGCCTTCGGCAAGCTGGCCGATATGATCGGCGCGCTGCCGGCCTATATGGCGGCGAGCGCATGGCAGACCGCCTTCGTCTATCTCTTCACCCAGATCGACGACATCTCGCTCTTCTACCTCTTCGCGCCGGTCTACGGCTTTGGCTATGCCGGGGTGATGACCGGGGTGCTGACCACCATCCGCGCACTGATCCCCGCAGACCGCCGCGCCGGGGCGGGCGGGATCATCATCGCCTTCGCATGGGGCGGGCATGGGCTCGGCGGCTGGCTCGGCGGTCTCTTCTTCGACATGACCGGCGGCTACGGGCTTACCTTCGGCGTCGCGGCGCTGGCCGGGGGTCTCAACCTCGCGCTGCTCACCGTGCTGGGCTGGCTGGTCGTCCGCAGCCCTGCGGATGACCCTGCAAAGGCGGCATGGGACGGGGCGGGCGAGATTGCCCGCTGAGCCTGCGCGCCAGTTGCCCTGGGTGGCCCAGGTTGGCAGGCCGGGGCGCAGATGCGCCTCGCCTCACTCCACCGGAGCGCCGAAGACCGCGATCACCAGTCCCAGCAGCGCCAGCGCCTCGAAGGCCAGCGCTGTGCCGCGCCGCGCCTCGGCCCGCGCCGCCAGCGCGGCGATACCGCTTTGCAGCGCGTAATAAAGCGCAAAAGCGCGGCTGGCGAAGGCGATGATCTCAAAGACATCCAGCGTCCAGGTCAGCACGAGCCCAAGCGCCACCAGCAGCGCATAGGCGCTGCGCACCCGGATGCGGCGCCGGGTCAGCTCCTCGACCAGCCCGCCCGCGCCGCCGGTGTCGGCCACGGCGGCGCTGAACTGTGCCGCCAGCGCCGCTGCGGTCAGCATCAGCGGCAGGATCGGCGCCACCAGCCCCATCAGCCCGATGATCGCCGTCTCGCTCTGATCGCCGGTGCCGGGCGGGAAGACATAGGCGATAAGCCCGATGTAGGCCATGTAGATCGTCGCCGAGAGCGCCTGCGCCAGCTTCATCGCGCGGATGCGGGTGGGGGCGGTGTATTCCGCTCCCAGATAGCGCGTGGTCTCAAAGCCCTGCACCGTGACGATGAGGCCGAAGCCAAGGCTCAGCGCGGCCCAGCCCGAGACGCCCGGCGGATTGGACAGCAGCGCGCCCTCCTCGAATTTGCCCGCGAAGTAAAGAACCAGCCCGGCCAGAAGCCCGGCGATGATCGCCAGCTTCAGCCCCACGGCGATCTGCTCCATCCGCTCCAGCGCGCCGAAGCCCCGGGTCCAGCCCACCGCCAGCACGATCAGCAGCATCGCGCTGGTCAACAGCTTGGCGTGCAGCGGGTCGTTCCAGGGTGTCAGCCGGGTGCCGAACGCGCCGAAGAGGTTGAGGTAATAGGCCACCGAGATCACATAGGCGAAGGCCAGCGCCCAGGAGGCGAGGGTTTCCAGACGCTCCTCGGCGGCGCTGCGCGGTCCCTTTGCGCGGCGCGCGATATTGGTCCGGACGGCGGCACCAAAAAGCCACGCGCCAAGGCAGAGCGCCGCCATCACCGCCGGGGCCCAGATGCCATAGGCGCTCTCGAGGATCGGGCCCAGCACCAGAAATCCGCTGCCGATGATCGAGGCCAAAGGGGTGATCGTGGCGCGCCAGAGCGGCGCGCGCGAAAGCCGTGGCCAGAGCAGCAGAAGCGCCGTGCAGAGCGCCGCGCCGAGAATTGCGATCGTCATCATGCCGTGCACGCTAATCCCATGCGGCGGCAAAGGAAATGCGACACGGCTTGCGGCGATGTCGCAGCCGCACTAGGGTCGCGCCGCAAGCTGTAGGAGTGGCGCATGGCCCATGAATTTCCGGTGCGTGTCTACTATGAAGACACCGACATGGCGGGGATCGTCTACCACGCCAACTACCTCAAATACATCGAACGCGCCCGCTCGGATTGGGTGCGTGCGCGCGGCATCGACCAGAACGCGCTGCGCGAGGCCGAGGGCATCGTCTTCGTGGTGCGCCGGCTCGAGGCCGATTATCTCTCTCCGGCGCATTTCGATGAAGATCTCATCGTGCGCACCGAGGTGAAATCGGTCTCCGGCGTGCGGCTGGGACTGTTGCAAGAGGTGCAGCGCGCAGGCAAGCCGCTGTTCCGCGCCGAGGTGACGCTGGTGGCGATCACCGCCGAAGGCCAGCCCGCACGCCTGCCCGCCGCGATCCGCCAGCAGGTGCATTGAGCGCGCCGCCGGTCCTTCTTCTCTTTAAAAATACGCCGGGGGTGAATTGGCCGCAGGCCAAGCGGGGGCAGCGCCCCCGAAACGCCCTGCATGCCGCTACGGAAATCGGCGATTTCCTGCGGGATATACGCTGCCCTGACACCAAAATGACGCCATTGTGTTGGTGTCGGCGCTGCAAATCGGCTATGTAGACCGGTAATCAGAGCCTCGGCACAGAGGCCATTTCATAGCCCATGAGGAAGAGCAGGCTTATGGACGCAAATACCCTCGCGCTCGCGCAGGAGATCGATTTCTCCATGTGGGGGCTCTTTGCCCGCGCCACACTGACCGTCAAGCTGGTGATGCTGATGCTGATCCTCGCTTCGGTCTGGGCTTGGGCGATCATCTTCGAGAAACTCGTCGCCTATCGCCGCGCCCGCCGCGAAGCCGCCGTCTTCGACCGCGCCTTCTGGTCCGGCGAGCCGCTGGACGAGCTGTTTGACCAGATCGGCCCCGAGCCGCGCGGCCGCGCGCAGCGGGTCTTTGCCGCGGGCATGACCGAATGGCGCCGTTCGCATCGCGGCGACGGCGGCATGATCGCCAACGCCAGCGCGCGCATCGACCGCTCGATGGATGTGGCGATCCAGAAAGAGGCCGAGGCGCTGCAACGCGGTCTGCCGGTGCTGGCCACGGTCGCCTCGGCGGCGCCCTTCGTCGGTCTTTTCGGCACGGTCTGGGGCATCATGCATGCCTTCATCGAGATCGCCGCGCAGCAGGACACCTCGCTGGTGGTCGTGGCTCCGGGGATCGCCGAGGCGCTCTTTGCCACGGCGCTCGGCCTCGTCGCGGCCATCCCGGCGGTGATCTTCTACAACAAGCTCTCGGCAAACTCGGACCGCGTGATCGCGGGCTATGAGGCGTTTGCCGACGAGTTCTCCACCATCCTGTCGCGCCAGCTGGACGCCTGAGCCATGGCCGGAGGCGTGATGAAAAAGGGAGGCGGCGGCGGTCGCCGCAGACGGCGCCGCTCTGGTGGCGGCGGCCAGCCCATGGCCGAGATCAACGTCACGCCGATGGTGGACGTGATGCTGGTGCTGCTGATCATCTTCATGGTCGCGGCCCCGCTGCTCACCGTGGGCGTGCCCGTGGAACTGCCGAAAACCGCCGCGACCGCGCTGCCGAACGAGGCCGAGGAGCCGCTCACCGTCACCATCGCCGCCGATGGCATGGTGATGATCCAGACCACCGAGGTGGCGATGGACGAGCTGACCCCGCGCCTGCGGGCCATCGCCGAGGAACGCAGTGACGACCGCATCTTCCTGCGCGCCGATGGCTCGGTGCCCTATGACACCGTGGCCAAGGTGATGGGCGCGCTGAACCGTGGCGGGTTCTCGTCGATCGGTCTGGTCACCGACACCGGCGGCCCGGCGCTCGATGGCGCGGCCGGACTGTCTGGCAACTGAGGGAGCGCCCTTGCGCAAGAGCCTCTATATTTCGGGCGGTCTGCACCTCGCCGTGATCCTCTGGGCGATCTTCGGCAATGTGTTCCGCCCCGATCCGCCGCAGGTCGAGACCTCGGCGGTGACGGTGATCTCGGAAGCCGAGTTCGCCGCGATGACCCGTGCCGCGCAATCGCCGGAGACCGCGCAGGAGGTCGATGCCCCGCCCGCGCCGGCTCCGGAACCCGAGCCCGAGCCGGCCCCCGCGCCCGCCGAGCCGGAACCCGCGCCAAGCCCCGAGCCGCCGCAACCTGCGCCCGAACCGGCACCGGAAACCACCCCCGAGCCGATGGCACCGCCTGCGCAGGTGACCCCGCCCGATCCTGCCGAGCCGATCTCGCCGCCGACGCCCGAGGCCGTGGCGCCGCCGCCGGTGCTTGCGCCCGAGGTGGCCGACCGTCCGGTGCCGCGTCCGGCGCCGCGCGTGGCGCCCGAACCCGTCGCCCCGCCCGAGCCCGACACGCAGGTGGCCGAAGAGGTACAGCAGGCCGCCGAGCCCGATGCCGAGGCACCGCAGATGGCCGAGGAAGAGCAGGAGGCGACCGCGCCCGAGGAAACCGCGACCGAGATCGTCACCGAGGCCGAGGAGCCCGCCGCGGCGGCAGAGCCGGTGCCCGATGCGCCGGTGCTCGCGCCCGACGCCTCGCGCCGCCCGCTGACCCGTCCGACCAATCTCGCGCAGCGCCCCGAGCCGCAGCCAGAACCGGAGCCCGCACCCAAACCGGAGACACCGGCAGAGCAGCCGCGCACCGAAACCGCCGAGCGCAAGCCCGAGCCGCCGAAGGAAACGCCGCCCGCGCAGGACAGCGCGGAGGATGCCGTGGCCGATGCCATCGCGCAGGCGCTTGCCGGCGGCGGTGGCGGCGCGGCGCAGCAGAGTGGTCCTTCGGGGCCGCCGCTGACGCAGGGCGAGCGCGACTCGCTGCGTGTGGCGGTACAGAAATGCTGGGTCGTGGATGTCGGCAGTCAGGCGGCGAATGTGACCGTGACCGTCGGTATGGATATGGACGCCTCGGGCCGCGTGGTCTCGTCGAGCCTGAAGATGCTGGGCTCGTCGGGCGGCGATGCCTCTGCGGCAGAGACCGCGTTCCAGAATGCACGGCGCGCCATTCTGCGCTGTCAGGGGGACGGCTATTCGCTGCCTGCCGACAAATACGACCAGTGGAAGACCATCGAAATGACCTTCAATCCCGAGCAGATGAGGCAGCGGTGATGGGGCATTTCGGCAAGCGCCTGCATGCAGGTCAGCATACGGGCCGACTTGGGCCGCATGACACGGCTCTTTGTCCGGGGCGGCGTCCCGCGCTATGTTCGCCCCGAGGACGACCAAAAGCAGGCAAACTGGCAGGCAATCCGCGGCGCGGCACGGCGACCGGGAAGGAGACTACGAGCATGACAAGAATTCTGGCCCTGATCCTTGCCCTCGGCACCGCCGGGACGGCGGTGGGCGTGGCGGCACCGGCGCTGGCGCAGGATGGCCCTTTGCGCATCGAGATCACCGAGGGCGTGATCGAACCGCTGCCCTATGCGGTGCCCGACTTCGTCGCCGAGGGCGGCAACGCGGCGGAGTATGCGCAGCAGATCAGCCGGGTGATCGCCGAAGACCTCAGCGGCACCGGCCTCTTCCGCGAAATTCCGCGCGATGCACATATCAGCCGCGTGTCGAATTTCTCCAGCCCGGTGCAATTTTCGGACTGGAAGGCGATCAACGCGCAGGCGCTGATCACCGGCGCCGTCAGCTCTGACGGGGCAGGCCGGCTCACCGTGAAGTTCCGCGCTTGGGATGTCTTTGCGGGCACCGAACTTGGCGACGGCATGCAGTTCTCGGCCACCACCGATGGCTGGCGGCGGCTGGCGCATAAGGTCGCCGATCAGGTCTATTCGCGCATCACCGGCGAGAGCGGCTATTTCGACAGTCGCGTGGTCTATGTCTCGGAGAGCGGGCCGAAGGATGAGCGCGCCAAGCGCCTTGCGGTGATGGATTACGACGGCGCCAACGTGCAGTATCTGACCGACAGCCGCTCGATCGTCATCGCGCCGCGGTTCTCGCCGAATGGCGACCGGGTGCTCTACACCAGCTATGAGACCGGCGAGCCGCGCATCCATGTGCTCGACGTGGGCTCTGTGCAAAGCCGCATCCTGCCGACCTCGGACGGGGTGATGAGCTTTGCGCCGCGCTTCTCGCCCGATGGCTCGCAGCTGCTCTATTCGATGACCCGCGGCTCCAACACCGACATCTACGCGATGGACATCAATTCCGGCCAGACCCGGCAGCTGACCACCGCGCCCTCGATCGAGACCGGCGCCAGCTTCTCGCCCGATGGCAGCAAGATCGTCTTCGAAAGCGACCGCTCGGGCAGCCAGCAGCTCTATGTCATGCCGGTGAGCGGCGGCGAGCCGACCCGCATCAGCTTTGGTCAGGGCCGCTATGGCACGCCGGTCTGGTCGCCGCGTGGTGACCTTATCGCGTTCACCAAGCAGAACGCCGGGCGCTTCCACATCGGGGTGATGCGCACGGACGGCTCGGAAGAGCGGCTGCTCACGGCCTCCTTCCTCGACGAGGGCCCAACTTGGGCGCCGAATGGCCGCGTGCTGATGTTCGCCCGCGAGACGCAGGGCGCGCAGGGCGCAAGCTCGCTCTACACCGTCGACATCTCGGGGCGGAACCTCAAGCGGGTGCGCACGCCCGACGGGGCTTCGGACCCGAGCTGGGGGCCGCTGCAGTAACGGCAGGACAAATGGGTGCGCTCCGCCGGAGCGCGCCCTTCGCTTTGCGTCCCGATGCGCCGGAAACAATTCTCTCAAAAGGGTTATCCGCGCCCAGAGACGCCACGTTCCCAAGGCTTTCGCGCTGTGATAGCCTTGCGGCAAACACACGAGCAGGACAGTGATCCAATGACATATCTTCCGAAGGTTCTGATGCTGGTGGCCGGTCTCGGCCTTGCTGCCTGCACCAACCCCGACCGTTTCAACGAAGGCGCCTATGGCGCCGGTGCCGGCGCGGGTTATGGCGCGGGCGCCAATGGCGGCATGGTGCCGGGCTCGGCGAACGACCCGACCTCCTCGGCCTACTTCAATCAGGCGATCGGCGACCGCGTGCTCTTCGCCGTCGACCAGTCGACGCTTTCGGCACAGGCGCAGGCCACGCTCGACGCGCAGGCGCAGTGGCTGATGACCAACTCCGATTACCTCGCGGTGATCGAAGGCCACGCAGACGAGCAGGGCACCCGCGAGTATAACATCGCGCTTGGTGCGCGCCGGGCCAACGCGGTGATGGAATATCTGATCTCCAAGGGTGTGGCTCCGACCCGCCTGCGCCAGATTTCCTACGGCAAGGAGCGTCCGGTCGAGATTTGTTCGGAAGAAGCCTGCTACGCCAAGAACCGCCGCGCGGTGACGGTGATCTCCATGGGCATGACGAGCTGAAGGAGGGCCTGATGCGTCTGACCGGCATTGCCCTATGTCTGGGCCTGATCGCGAGCGGCGCGCAGGCCCAGCAGAGTGAGACCCTGGCGGACCTCCGCCAGGAGCTTGTCATGCTCGACAGTCAGCTCAAGAAGCTGAAGCAAGAGCTCAACACCACCGGCATTGGCACGGCCAATGTCGGCGGCAGCACGCTTGATCGGGTCAACGCGATCGAGGCCGAACTGACCCGGCTGACCGCGCGCACCGAAGAGCTGAGCCACCGGATCGACAGCGTCGTCAGCGACGGCACCAACCGGATCGGCGATCTGGAGTTCCGCATCTGCGAGATCGAGCCGGGCTGCGACATCGGCAACATCGGCCAGACGCGCCCGCTTGGCGGCGATCAGCCGGCGACCTCGGGCACGCCTGCGCCCGCGCCGTCGCAGAGCGGCTCCTCTGGCGGGGACGCGCTGCCGTCGGACGGGGCTGAGCTTGCAGTTGGCGAAGAAACCGATTTCCGGCGAGCCCAGGAGGCGCTCGCCAACGGTGACTTTCAATCCGCCGCGAGTGAGTTTGCGTCCTTCCGCCAGACCTACCCGGGTTCTCCGCTAGAGGCGGCGAGCTATCTCGGCGAAGGCCGGGCCCTGAGCGAGGCAGGTGACACGCGCGAGGCCGCGCGGCGCTTCCTTGGCGCCTACGCCAACTACCCCGAGAGCGAGGTGGCCCCCGACGCGCTGTGGCGGCTTGGCGCGGCGCTTGGGCAGCTTGGCAGCACCAATGAGGCCTGCGTGACGCTGGGCGAGGTGGCCACCCGCTATCCGGGCAATGCGGCCGTCGCCAAGGCGCAGACCGAAATGGACCGTCTCGGCTGCCAGTGAGGCAGCCAGTGAGCCGGGCAGTGAGGCAGCCGGGAATGACCGCGGTGACGCCAACCCTGGACCAGCGCTTTGCCGATGCCATGGGCGCGGCGCTGGGGCCTGACTTCCCTTCCGATATCGCGCTGGCCGTCTCTGGTGGCGGCGACAGCATGGCGATGCTCACGCTGGCGCACAATTGGACCCATGTCTGGGGCGTGCGCCTGCATGTGGTCACCGTCGATCACGGGTTGCGGCCCGAGGCGGCGGAGGAGGCACGCATGGTCGCGCAGACCTGCGCCGAGCTGGGCTGGTCGCACAGCACCCTTCGCTGGAACTGGGACGGGCAGGGCAACCTGATGGATGCGGCGCGGCGCGCGCGCCTGTCGCTGATCAGTCGCTGGCGCGGCGATATCCGCGACGTGCTCATGGCGCATACCGCGGACGACATGGCCGAGACCTTTCTGATGCGCCTTGCCCGCGGTGCCGGGGTCGAGGGGCTGTCGGCGATGCAGCCGGTGCGCGAGGTCTTTGAACCGGGCGAGACCCGGCCCATGCGCATCATTCGGCCCTGCCTCGACATGCGCCGCGAGGAGTTGCGCCACTACCTGCGCGTGCTCAAGGGCACATGGGCAGACGATCCTTCGAACGAAGATGACAGCTACGAGCGGGTGCGCGCCCGCAAGCTGATCGCCCGGCTCGAGGCGGAAGGTGCGCTCTCCGGCCCCGACCTGACAGCCGCCGCGAAGCGTATGGCGCGGGCCGGCGAGGCGCTGCGGGCGCGCGCGTTGCAGGTCTGGAAAGACATCGCCGTCGACACCCCGCCCGAGCGCGCGGGCGACCTGCTGTTTGACCAATCCGCCTTCCAGACCATTGAGCGTGACACCCAGTTGCGGTTGCTCTCCGCGGCGCTGCAGTTCGTCTCTGGCGCGGAGTACCGCCCGCGTGAGGCACCGCTTGAGGCTTTGCTCGACCGGCTGCTTGGCGGGGCCGGCGGCACGCTGCATGGCTGCGAGCTGCGCATCGAGCGCGGGCGGGTCGCGATCTTTCGCGAGTATGAGGCGGTGCGTGAGACCGTCTGCCCCGCCCGCCACGGCGCGCGCTGGGATGGCCGCTGGCTGCTCTGCCTCGACGCAGATCAGTATGCGGGGAAGGGGCGAGTATTGCGCGCGCTTGGCGACGACGGCTGGGCACAGCGTGACCGCACCGCGCCGCCGCCGGTGCCCTATCACGCCGCCCGCTCGGCGCCCGCGCTTTATGACGGCGCACGGCTGGTGGCCTGCGATGCGGTGGCGCTTTCGGGGGGTGCCGCGCCCGTCTTTGAGCTCTGCCGCTCCGGTCGCGAGGGCCTGAGCTTCGCGGCATTCCTGCAATCCGGCCCGCAAACCGGGTGAAATCGCATTGAACCGGCTGGCTCAGCCCTTATGTTAGGCACACATCGCGTCTTCGCGAGAAGCGCGAGATACGTCATTTTAGGAGGCCGTCCTTGGGCAACGCACGAAATATCGCCTTCTGGGTCGTTCTTTTCCTGTTGATTCTGGCGCTCTTCAACCTCTTCTCCGGAGGCGGGAGCACGCTGCAGAGCCGGGAAATCAGCTACTCGGATTTCATGGAGGCGGTCGATTCTCAATCCGTCAGCACCGTCACCATCGACGGCGAGCAGATCCGCTATCGCGGCAACGACGGACAGGATTACGTCACCGTCAAGCCCGAGGATGCCCGGGTCACCGATACGCTGATCGACAAGGGCGTCACCGTGCGCGCAGAGCCGCAGGAGCAATCGGGCTTCCAAGCGTTCCTGCTCAGCCTTCTGCCCTTCCTGCTGCTGATCGGCGTGTGGATCTATTTCATGAACCGCATGCAGGGCGGTGGCAAAGGCGGCGCCATGGGCTTTGGCAAATCCAAGGCCAAGCTGCTGACCGAAAAGCATGGCCGCGTCACCTTTGACGACGTGGCGGGCATCGACGAGGCCAAGGAAGAACTCGAAGAGATCGTGGAATTCCTGCGCAACCCGCAGAAATTCTCGCGCCTCGGCGGCAAGATCCCCAAGGGCGCTCTGCTGGTGGGCCCTCCGGGCACCGGTAAAACGCTGCTGGCGCGCGCCATCGCGGGCGAGGCGGGCGTGCCCTTCTTCACCATCTCGGGCTCGGACTTCGTGGAAATGTTCGTCGGTGTCGGCGCGTCCCGCGTGCGCGACATGTTCGAACAGGCCAAGAAGAACGCCCCCTGTATCGTCTTCATCGACGAGATCGACGCCGTGGGCCGCAACCGTGGCTCGGGCTACGGCGGTGGCAACGACGAGCGCGAACAGACCCTCAACCAGCTGCTGGTCGAGATGGACGGTTTCGAGGCCAACGAAGGCGTGATCATCATCGCCGCAACCAACCGCCGCGACGTTCTCGACCCCGCGCTGCTGCGTCCGGGCCGCTTCGACCGTCAGGTCATGGTGGGCAACCCCGACATCAAGGGCCGCGAGAAGATCCTCGGCGTGCACGCCCGCAAGACCCCGCTCGGCCCGGATGTCGACCTGCGCATCATCGCGCGCGGCACCCCCGGTTTCTCGGGCGCGGATCTCGCGAACCTCGTGAACGAGGCGGCGCTGATGGCCGCTCGCGTTGGCCGCCGGTTCGTGACGATGGAAGACTTCGAGAACGCCAAGGACAAGGTCATGATGGGCGCCGAGCGCCGGTCGATGGTCCTGACCGCCGACCAGAAGGAAAAGACCGCCTACCACGAGGCCGGTCACGCCGTCGTCGGCCTGTCGCTGCCGCAGTGCGATCCCGTCTACAAGGCGACGATCATCCCGCGCGGCGGCGCACTCGGCATGGTGGTCTCGCTGCCCGAGATCGACCGTCTGAACTGGCACAAGTCGGAATGCGAGGAAAAGCTCGCAATGACCATGGCCGGCAAGGCTGCCGAGATCATCAAATACGGCGAGCCCAACGTCTCGAACGGCCCGGCGGGCGACATCCAGCAGGCGTCGGCGCTGGCGCGTGCCATGGTGCTGCGCTGGGGCATGTCGGACAAGATCGGCAACATCGATTACTCCGAGGCGCATGAGGGCTATCAGGGCAACACCGCTGGCCTGTCGGTCTCGGCGCACACCAAAGAGCTGATCGAGGAAGAGGTCCGCAACTTCATTCAGGTCGCCTATGAGCGCGCCTACCAGATCCTCACCGAAAAGAACGAGGAATGGGAGCGTCTGGCGCAGGGCCTGCTTGAGTATGAGACGCTCACCGGCGACGAGATCAAGCGCGTGATGAAGGGCGAGCCGCCGAATGCTTCGGGCGGCGAGGACAGCGGCTCGGACGACACCCCGAGCGTCACCGCCATCCCCAAGACCAAGCCGAAGGCCAAGCCGACGGACGAGGGTGGGATGGAGCCCGAACCCTCTGCATGAGCCAAGACGGTCATAAAGACTGGGACCCCGGGACCTATCACAGGTTCCGGGGTCATCGTTTGCGCCCCGCGCTTGATCTGCTGCGCGCACTGCCGGCGCTGCCCGAGGGGCCGGTGGTGGATCTCGGCTGCGGTGCGGGGGATGTCGGTCCCGCGCTGGCGCAACTGGGCCGGCGGCTCGAAGGGGTCGATCTCAGCCCCGCGATGCTGGATAAGGCGCGCGCCACCGGCTGCTACGACGCGCTGCATCAGGCCGACATCTCGGCATGGCAGGCCGAGAGCCCGCCCGCGCTGATCTTTTCCAACGCGGCGCTGCATTGGACTCATGGCCACGATATCCTGCTGCCGCGCCTGCTGGCCATGCTGGCCCCCGGCGGCACGCTGGCGGTGCAGGTCCCGGCGCAGAACAATGCGCCCTCGCACCGCATGTGGCTGGCTCTGGTAGAGGAACGCTATCCGGGCCGTGTCGATCCCGCCACGATCCCGGGCATCCTGCGCCCGGCAGAGTATCACGCGCTGCTGGCACCGCAGGGCGAGACCGCGCTTTGGGAGACCGAGTACTATCAGTATCTCGCCCCGCAAGAGAGCGGCCATCCGGTGCGCCATTTCACCCAAGCCACGTTCGCGCGCCCGGTGCTGGAGCCGCTGACCGAGGCCGAGCGGACCGAGTTGGTCGCGGCCTATGAGGCGGTGATCCGTACGGTGTATCCGATGGACGAGAGTGGCGGGGCGCTGTTCCCGTTCCGGCGGCTGTTCTTCACCGTCACGGTCTGACAGCGGCCCGGGTCCGGCGGCGAATGCGCAGGAACCGGGTCCGATACCCCCTCGACCTTGCCGCGTATCTGTGGCCCAACTTGGCGCCGTAACGTAAGCTGTCCAAGGACCCCTCCCATGCCCGCGCTCAAGCTCACCCAGTTCTCTGCCCGCATCACTTGGCTTGGCCGTGTGCCGGTCGAAGGCGACAGCATCCGTTCCGTCCCCGTCGAGTTGATCGAACTGGATTGGGCCGGTCCGCAAGACGAGCGCCATGCCGGTCTGACGCGCCCGTCCTGCTCGCGGGTGACGTCGCAGCACAAGCGCGGCACCGAGATCGCCAACGCCCGGCAACTCAGCATCGTCGCCGCCGAAGACCTCGCCGAGATCGCCGCGACGCTGGACCTCGAGGCCATCGACCCGGTGCTCGCCGGGGCGACGCTGATCCTCGAAGGTATCCCCGACTTCAGCCACATCCCGCCGTCCTCGCGTCTGCAGGGGCCGGATGGGGCGACGCTGGTGATCGACATGGAAAACCGCCCCTGCAATCTGCCCGCGCGCGAGATCGAGGCCGAGCACAAGGGCCACGGCAAGGCGTTCAAATCCGCCGCCAAGGGCAAGCGCGGGGTGACCGCCTGGGTCGAGCGTCCGGGCACGCTCTCGATCGGGGATACGCTGACGCTGCATATCCCCGACCAGCCGGTCTGGGCGCATCTCGACGCGGCGCGTAAGGGCTGAGCGCTTCGCGCAAGGGCTGAGCGCTTCGAGCGTGACCACGCGCGCCAGAGCGGCTATGGACGGGGCACGAGACCACTCCTCAGGAAGGCCCCGCCATGACCACCGATATCGAAATCGCCCGCGCCGCGCAGAAACGCCCGATCCAAGAGATCGGCGAAAAGCTCGGCATCACCGGGGCCGACCTCATCCCCTATGGCCATGACAAGGCGAAGGTCTCGGCCAGCTTCATCGAGGGGTTGGGCGAGCGCAAGCGCGGGCGGCTGATCCTCGTCACGGCGATCAACCCGACCCCGGCGGGCGAGGGCAAGACCACCACCACCGTCGGCCTTGGCGACGGGCTGCAGGCGATTGGCAAGAAGGCGGCGATCTGCATCCGCGAAGCCTCGCTCGGGCCGAACTTCGGGATGAAGGGCGGGGCGGCTGGTGGCGGTCACGCGCAGGTGGTGCCGATGGAGGAGATGAACCTTCATTTCACCGGCGACTTCCACGCCATTACGGCGGCGCACAACCTGCTCTCGGCGATGATCGACAACCATGTGCACTGGGGCAACGCGCTCGAGATCGACCTGCGCCGCGTGGTCTGGCGCCGGGTGCTCGACGTCAACGACCGGGCGCTGCGCGACGTGGTGACCGGCCTTGGCGGCGCGCCCAACGGCTTCCCGCGTCAGGGCGGCTTTGACATCACCGTGGCCTCCGAGATCATGGCCTGCCTGTGCCTTGCCGACAATCTTGCCGACCTGCAGGACCGCCTTGGCCGGATGATCGTCGCCTATCGCCGCGACAAGACCCCGGTGCTGGCGCGCGATCTCAAGGCCGATGGCGCAATGACCGTGCTGCTGAAAGACGCGATGCAGCCCAACCTCGTGCAGACGCTGGAACATACGCCTGCCTTTGTGCATGGCGGGCCCTTCGCCAATATCGCCCATGGCTGCAACTCGGTGATCGCCACCAAGACCGCGCTGCGGCTGGCCGACTACGTGGTGACAGAGGCGGGCTTTGGCGCTGATCTGGGAGCCGAGAAGTTCTTTGACATCAAGTGCCGCAAGGCCGGGCTGCACCCCGATTGCGTGGTGCTGGTGGCCACGGTGCGGGCGCTGAAGATGAACGGCGGCGTGGCGCGCGCCGACCTTGGCAGCGAAGATGTGGCCGCAGTGAAGAAGGGCTGCGCCAACCTAGGCCGACATATCGAGAACCTGCGCCAGTTCGGTGTGCCGGTGGTCGTGGCGATCAACCATTTCGCGGGCGACAGCGAGGGTGAAGTGGCGGCGGTGAAATCCTACGCCGAGGCGCGCGGCGCCGAAGCGCATCTGTGCCGCCATTGGGCCGAGGGCTCGGCAGGCATCACCGCGCTGGCAGAGCGCGTGGCGCATATCGCCGATGGCGACGCGGCGCAGTTCGCCCCGCTCTATGAAGATGAGCTGCCGCTGTGGGAGAAGATCGAGACCGTCGCCAAGCGCATCTACCATGCCGGCGAGGTCACGGCGGACGCACGGGTTCTGGCGCAGCTGAAGGATTGGGAAGAGCAGGGCTTTGGCGAGCTGCCGGTCTGCATGGCCAAGACGCAATATTCCTTCTCGACCGATCCGACCCTGCGCGGCGCGCCCGAGGGGCATACGGTGCCGGTCCGCGAAGTGCGGCTCTCGGCCGGGGCGGGCTTTGTCGTGGCGATCTGCGGTGACATCATGACCATGCCCGGCCTGCCGCGCGTGCCCGCCGCCGAGAGCATCGGCCTCAATGCCGAGGGTGAGGTCGAGGGTCTCTTCTGAGCCACTGCCCCTGCCGCGCGGCACCGAAAAAGCGCCGCGCGTTTCCGATTGGCGCATGCTTTGTCGCGATTGGCGCAATATCCGCCGCACTGGTGCGTTGATCCTTGCGCCGCATCGCGGCATAGGGGGCGCAACGGCCACGGAAAAACTTGCAAGGAGACGCCCATGCGCGATCCCGCAACCTTGGGTGACATGACGGCGCTGCGCGCCGAGATCGACGAGACCGACAAGGCGCTCACCGCGCTCTTGGCGCATCGTCAGAGCCTCATCGACCGTGCTGCCGAGATCAAGACCGGCGCGGGACTGCCCGCCCGGATCAAGGCCCGCGTCGACGAGGTCGTCGCCAACGCCCGGCGAAATGCCGAGGCCGAGGGGATCGATCCGGATCTGAGCGAGATGCTCTGGCGCGAGCTGGTGGAATGGTCGATCCGCCGCGAGGAAGCGGTGCTGGGACAGGAGTGAGCCACATGAGTGCAACCATCATCGACGGCAAGGCCTTTGCCGCAACGGTCCGCGAGAAGGTCGCGGGCCATGTCGCCCGGCTGAAGGACGCGCATGGCATCACCCCCGGCCTCGCCGTGGTGCTGGTGGGCGAAGACCCCGCCAGTCAGGTCTATGTGCGCAACAAGGGCAAGCAGACCCTTGAGGTCGGCATGCAAAGCTTTGAGCACAAGCTGCCCGAGGACACGTCGGAAGCCGAGCTGCTGGCGCTGGTCGAAAAGCTCAACGCCGATCCGGCGGTGCATGGCATCCTCGTGCAGCTGCCGCTGCCGCCGCACATGAACTCCGATCTGGTGATCAACGCCATCGACCCGGCCAAGGATGTGGACGGCTTCCACATCTCCAACGTCGGTCTTCTGGGCACCGGACAAAAGAGCATGGTGCCCTGTACGCCGCTCGGCTGTCTGATGATGCTGCGCGATCAGCTGGGCTCGCTGTCGGGGCTGAATGCCGTGGTCGTGGGCCGCTCGAACATCGTCGGCAAGCCGATGGCGCAGCTGCTGCTGGGCGACAGCTGCACGGTGACCATCGCGCATTCGCGCACCAAGGATCTGCCCGAGGTCTGCCGCCGCGCCGACATTCTGGTCGCCGCAGTGGGCCGCCCCGAGATGATTCCCGGCGACTGGGTGAAGCCCGGCGCGACGGTGATCGACGTGGGCATCAACCGCATCGACGCGCCCGAGAAGGGCGAGGGCAAGACCCGTCTGGTGGGCGACGTCGCGTTCGCCTCGGCGGCAGAGATCGCGGGTGCGATCACCCCGGTGCCCGGCGGCGTCGGCCCGATGACCATTGCCTGCCTGCTCGCCAACACCGTGACCGCCTGCTGCCGCGCCAATGGCCTGCCCGAGCCCGAGGGGCTGACGGCTTAACCGAAAGTTGAGCCGGGGGAGCGCCTGCCCGTGGGGTGGCGCTCTGCCCCGCGAGGTCTTCGCTTTATGCCTGCCATGATCGGACGACCCCTGAGCGTCGTACACCGCGGACATAGCGCCAGCCCGCCGGGACGGGCAGGCGCTTCCCCGGCGGCCTCCGGCCTTGATTCCGGGGTGAAGTCTGCCGCTACCTCGGCATCGGCAGCCGAACCGGCTTCGGTCCGGTCAGGATCGCCTGCGCGCCGTCGCCCATCATCCCCGACAGCACCGCGCTGTCGGTGCGCAGCCCGCCGGTATAGGCCCCATAGGCGGGCAGGATCAGCCGGGCATCGTCGAGCAGGAAACAGGGCCGCGAGATCACCCGCCCGCGCAGCGCAATGCGCGCTTTGGGGTGGTAATGCCCCGAGACCTCTCCACACGCGCCATCTTCGGCCATGTGCCGCAGCACCAGCCCGTTCAGTCGCAGTTCCGCCAGATGCGTGCCGCCCAGCGACACCGGGCCGGGATCGTGGTTGCCCTCGACCCAGAGCCACTCGCGCCCTGCTTGCAGCCGGGCGATCCACAGTTGCTCTTCCTCCGGCAGCACCAAATCGAGCCCCGCCGCGTCGAAACTGTCGCCAAGGCAGACCACACGCCGCGCGCCGGTGGCGTCGAGGTCGCGCTCCAGCCGCAGCAGCGTCTCGCGCCCCTCGTAGGGCGGCATCAGCGCGCCGCCCTGCGCTGCCAGCCGCGCCGATTTGCCGAAGTGCAGGTCCGAGACCACAAGCAGCCCTTCGGCGGGCCAATAAAGCGCCCCCGATCCAAGCGCCTCCAGTGCCGCGCCATGAAAGTGAAAGCCGAGCCGTGTCATGCGCGCTGCCATGCCAGAGCGCCGCGCGCCCCGCAAGACGCTTGCCCCTGAACCATCGCCGCCCTAGCTGGCGTGCAGGACACAAGAAGGAGAGAGCCATGCGCCGCGCCATCGTCACCGGAGGATCGGGCCTCATCGGCAGGGGCATCTGCGACGCGCTGATCGCGGCAGGTTGGGAGGTCGCCAGCTTCGACCTCGCCGAGACGGGCCCCGCGCGCCACATCCGCTGCGATGTCTCGGACGAGGCTTCGGTGCAGGCTGCCTTCGAGACCCTCGGCTGGGATCGCCTCGACCTGCTCGTCAGCAACGCCGGGCGCACCGGCGGTATCGACATGGATCTGAGCGCCACCTCGCTGGAGGAATGGAACGGCATGCTCGGCAGCCATCTCACCGGTGCCTTCCTGATGAGCCGCGCGGCGCTGCCGCTTATGGCGGAGGGCGGGGCGATCGTGATCATGGCCTCGACCCGCGCGCTAATGTCGGAAGGCGGCGATTTCGCCTATGCTGCCGCCAAGGGCGGGCTGATCGGGCTGACGCAGGCGCTGGCAGTGCAACTGGGGCCGAAGGTGCGGGTCAATGCCATCGCGCCGGGCTGGATCAGCGGCGAGACAGAGCTGTCACAGGAAGACCACGCACAGCATCCCGTGGGGCGCGTTGGCCGCACCGGCGACATTGCGGGCGCGGTGCTCTATCTGGCGGAGGCTGGCTTTGTCACCGGCCAGACGCTCACCGTCGACGGCGGCATGACCAAAAAGATGATCTACGCCGAATAGACCTCAGATCTCGGCCAGCCCGCTCTCGCGCAGCAGCGCGCCCACCTCTTCTTCGAGCAGCCGCTCGTCGGCGCTGCCGCGGATCGGCACGCGCCCCGGCTCCAGAAACAGCGGCGCCGAGAGCGGCGAGAGCCGCCCCAGCCGCACAAGGTCGATCCGGCCTTCGACACGGGTGCACATCTCGCGGATGCGCGAGAAATCCACCAGCCCGCGCATCGCTTCTTCGCGGGTGATCTGCAGCAGCAGGTGCTCGGGGTCGTATTTCACCAGCGTGTCGTAAAGGATGTCCGACGACATGGTCGCCTGCTTGCCGGTTTTGCGCTGCCCGCCGATGTTGCGCTCGATCAGCCCGGCGATGGTGGCCGAGGCGCGGAAGGTCCGCTTCATCACGGCATTGCCGGCCAGCCAGCCCTCGAGCCCCGCCTCCAGCGCCTGCAGATCAAACAGCGGCGCCGGGTCGATGACCTCGTCGAGCCCCCAGATCAGCGTCGCGTAATCGGTGGCGACAAAGCCCATGGGCGCCAGCCCTTCCTCCTCCATCCGCTTGGTGAGCAGCAGCCCCAGCGTCTGCATCGCGTTGCGCCCGGCAAAGCCGTAGACCACCAGTTGCTCGCGTCCGTCATGCGGAAAGCTCTCGATCAGCAGTCGCCCGGGCTGCGGCAGGCGCGAGACATCGCGTTGTAGCCGCAGCCAATCGGCGGTGTGCGGAGGCAGGGCGGGCCAGTCCTCTTGCTGGAACATCCGCAGGATTCGCTCCGAAAGCTGGGTCGAGGTGGCGAATTTGGTGCCCATGAAGGTGGCGATCTTGGGCTTGCGATGCGCGTCGCGGCTGACCTGTACGACCATCTCGCGCAGCCCCTCATAGCGCACGATCTGCCCGCCGATGAGGAAGGTGTCGCCGCGGGTGAGCTGCGCGGCAAAGCCCTCCTCGATCTCGCCCAGCGGCGCGCCGCCGCGCCCGCGGTAGCGCACCTTCAACGTGTCGGTGTCCTGTATGGTGCCGATGTTCTGCCGGATGCGCACCGCCGAGCGCGGATCGCGCAGCTGCCACAGCCCGTCCTCGCGCTGCTTGAGGCGCTGCCACTGGTCATAGGCGCGCAAAGCGTAGCCGCCGGTGGCGCAGAACTGCAGGCAATCGTCGAACTCCGCGCGGCTCAGCCCGGCATAGGCGCCCGCCGTGGTCATCTCGGCATAGAGCGCATCCGCCTCGAAGGGCGCGGCGCAGGCGGCAATGAGGATGTGCTGGCACAGCACGTCGCGCGGGCCCGGACCGCGGCTCTCACCGTCGAGATCGCGCGCCCGCACCGCCTCGAGCGCCCCCACGCATTCCACCACCTCGAAACGATTGGCGGGCACCAGCAGCGCCTTGGAGGGGGCATTGTAGCGGTGGTTGGCGCGTCCGATGCGCTGCACCAGCCGCTTGACGTTCTTCGGCGCGCCGACCTGGATCACCAGATCGACGTCGCCCCAGTCGATGCCCAGATCCAGCGAGCCGGTGCAGACGATGGCGCGCAGATCGCCGCGCACCATGGCGGCCTCGACCTTCTCGCGCTGGCCGCGGTCGAGCGAGCCGTGGTGGATGCCGATGGGCAGCGCCTCCTCATTGGCCAGCCAGAGCTTGTGGAAGAAGATCTCGGCCTGCGCGCGGGTGTTGTGGAAGATGAGCGTGGTGCGGTGCCGTTTCACCTGCTCCAGCACCGCCGGGATGGCATAAGCCGCGCCGCCGCCCGACCAGGGCGGGGCCGCCTCGGTCTGCAGCATCGAAATGTCGGGCTCGGGGCCGGGGTCGGCCTCGACGATCTCGCAGGGGTCCGGGTGCCGCGCCAGCAGCCGGGCAATGGCGGCGGGGTCCTCGACCGTGGCCGACAGCCCCACCCGCCGCAGGTCCGGGCACATGCGTTGCAGCCGCGCCAGTGCCAGCATCAGCTGGTCGCCGCGCTTGCTCTCGGCCAGCGCGTGGATCTCATCGACCACCACCCGGCTCAGCCCCTGAAACATCCGCGGCGCATCCTCATAGGAGGTGAGCAGCGCGAGGCTCTCGGGCGTGGTCAGCAGGATATGCGGCGGATCGGCGCGCTGGCGACGCTTGCGCGACGAAGGCGTGTCGCCGGTGCGGTCCTCGACCCGGATCGGCAGCCCGGCCTCTTCGATGGGGATCAGCAGGTTGCGCCGAATGTCCGCCGCCAAAGCTTTCAGCGGCGAGACATAGAGCGTGTGCAGCCCGGCGCGCGGCGCTTCGGTCAGCTCGGCCAGCGTCGGCAGGAAGCCCGCCAGCGTCTTGCCGCCGCCGGTTGGCGCAATAAGCAGCAGCGCAGGTGCGCCGGCGCGCTCCAGCATGGCGCGCTGATGCGGGTGCATCTGCCAGTCGCGGCGGTCGAACCAATTGGACAGGGAGGCGGGAAGCGAGGTCATGCCCCCAAGATAGTGCGCCGGGAACACAGGAAAAACGTCCCGCCTTCCTCTTGGCGGAAATATCCCGGGGGAGGCCGCGCGATGCGCGGACGGGGGCAGCGCCCCCGATGCTTCGGCGGAGCATCAACAGGCGCCTGTGCCGCAATGCACAGGTCGATCTCTGGCCTTTCCGGTTCAAACCGCTAGGGTCTGGCTCAATCAAAAAATCATGGAGTCCCTCTCATGACTGAGCACTACGCCCCGCCCAAAGTGTGGACTTGGGAAGCCGAAAGCGGCGGCCAGTTCGCCTCGATCAACCGCCCGATCGCCGGGGCGACCCACGACAAGGAACTGCCGGTCGGCAAGCATCCGTTCCAGCTCTACAGCCTCGCCACGCCGAACGGGCAAAAGGTCGGCGTGATGTTCGAAGAGCTGCTCGCCGCCAGCCATGACGCCGAATATGACGCGTGGCTGATCCGCATCAACGAGGGCGATCAGTTCGGCTCGGGTTTTGTCGACGTGAACCCCAACTCGAAGATCCCCGCGCTGATGGACCGCTCGGGCGCCACGCCGGTGCGGGTGTTCGAATCCGGTGCCATCCTGCTGCATCTGGCGGAAAAATTCGGCGCCTTCCTCGGCAAGCCCGAGGTGCGGGCCGAGATGCTCAGCTGGCTGTTCTGGCAGATGGGCAGCGCGCCCTATCTGGGTGGCGGCTTTGGCCATTTCTACGCCTATGCGCCCGAGAAGATGGAATATCCGATCAACCGTTTCGCGATGGAGACCAAGCGCCAGCTCGACGTGCTGGACCGCAACCTCGCGGACCGAAATTTCATGACCGGCGATGACTACACCATTGCCGATATCGCGATCTGGTGCTGGTACGGCAATCTCGCGCTGGGGCGGCAGTATAGCGCCGGGGAATTCCTCGACGTGGAAAGCTATGCCAACGTCCAGCGGTGGGCCAAAGAGATCGACGCGCGCCCGGCAGTGCAGCGCGGCCGTATGGTCAACAAGGCCGTCGGTCCGCTCGAAGAGCAGCTGCACGAGCGCCATGACGCTTCGGACTTCGATCTGCGCACGCAGGACAAGCTCGCGAGCTGACACGCTCACAGTGGACCCCTTGCAAGAGCCTTCGAAGGCTCTTGCAAATCTCTTCCAAGAGATTTGCCCTACGATGGGCGCGGCCAGAGCAGGATGCCCGGAACAGGATGACCGCAACAGGATGACATGCTGATTACCGCCATCTGGCCGATCTTTGCGCTGATCTGTCTGGGCTTCGTACTGCGCCGCTCCGGCTTCCCGTCCGAGGCTTTCTGGCCCGCCGCCGAGCGGCTGAATTATTTCGTGCTCTTTCCGGCGCTGCTCTTTTCCAGCCTCGCCGCCGCGCCGGTGCGCGACCCGCAGGTGCTGCGCCTCGGCGGCGCGGCGCTGGCGACCATCCTGATCGCCTCTGCCGCTATGGCGCTGGCGCGGCACGTCCGGCCCAGCCCTGCGGCGCGCTTCGGTCCGGGCTTGCAGGGCGTCATCCGGTTCAACACCTATCTCGGGGTGGCCGTTCTTGCCAGCGTGGGGGCCAGCGTGGGCGCCAGCGGCGCCAGCGCTCTGGCGGCGGTCTATCTGGCGGTGGCGGTTCCTCTGGTCAACGTGCTGTCGATCCTCGCGCTGAGCGGCAGCGGGGCAGGCGGGCGGCGCGGCGCGGTGCTGCTGCTGCGGACGATCTTTCGCAATCCGCTGATCCTCGCTTGCCTTGCGGGCATCGCCGTGGCGCTGAGCGGGATCGGGCTGCCCTTCGG
Source organism: Salipiger sp. ABN3_019 (assembly GCF_056158605.1). Classification (NCBI taxonomy): domain Bacteria; kingdom Pseudomonadati; phylum Pseudomonadota; class Alphaproteobacteria; order Rhodobacterales; family Roseobacteraceae; genus Salipiger; species Salipiger sp. ABN3_019. Next base: position 1,258,025 of record NZ_JBSWTP010000010.1, on the reverse strand, counting down.
CACCGGCTCTTTCATGAAGCTTCTGGCGCAGGGCAGCCTGCCGCTCGGCCTGCTCTGCGTCGGCGCGGCGCTGCAGCCCGAGGCGTTGCACAAAGACCTGCCGGCGCTCGCGGGCGTCAGTCTGCTGCGGCTTTTGTGCATGCCCGCGCTGGCCGTGGCGGTGGCCGCGCTCTTCGGGCTCGAAAGCACCTCGGCCCTTGTGCTGGTGGTCTTCTCGGCGGTGCCCTCTGCGCCGACGGCCTATGTGCTCACCCGGCAGCTCGGCGGTGACGGGCCCTATATGGCCGGGATCATCACCGGCCAGACGCTGCTTTCGGTGCTGACCCTGCCGCTGGTTCTCTGGGCCTGCGGGGCAGTGTAGCGCGGAGCCAAGGAAGCCCCGCCGCTCTGCAGCGAGGCCCCTTTGAGCAGAGGCCGCTCAGACGCCGAGCATATCCGTGAGCCTGCGCAGCGCGTCGCGGTCGGCGTCGTTCATCTTGGCCGCGCGCGAGCGGAACAGCGTCGCCTGCGAGCGCAGCACCGGCTCTTCGGCCAGCACCTTGAGGTGGTTGGCACGCAGCGTTTCGCCGGTCGAGGTGATGTCGGCCACGGCCTCGGCGGTGAGGTTCTTCACCGTGCCCTCGGTCGCGCCCTGACTGTCGACAAGCTGATAATCGGCCACGCCGCCCATACGCAGGTAGTCGCGCACCAGCCGGTGGTATTTCGTCGCGATGCGCATGCGGAAACCATGCGTCGCCCGGAAGGCGGCGGCGGCCCCGTCGAGATCATCGAGCGTGTCCACATCGACCCAAGCCGCGGGCACGGCGACGATCAGATCGGCCTGCCCGAAACCCAGTTCGGCCAGCGGCTCGACCTTCTGGTCCCATTGCACCAGTTTCTCGCGGATGAGGTCGGTGCCGGTGACGCCGAGGTGGATGCGCCCCGCTGCCAGTTCGCGCGGGATTTCCCCGGCCGAGAGCAGCACCAGCGACACGCCGTCGACGCCCTCGACGGCCCCGGCGTATTCCCGCTCGGAGCCGGTGCGCGACAGCTGTACGCCGCGCGCGCCGAACCAGTCGAAGGTCTTCTCCATCAGTCGGCCCTTGGAGGGCACGCCAAGCTTGATGCTCATTTCGCCACCTCCAGAAGGATGCCCGGACGGATCACACCGCCCACCGCCGGAATCTCCTGACCGCCGCCAAGCCGCCGGGTCAGCGCGTCATAGCGCCCGCCGGTGGCGATGGGGGGCAGGTCGGGACGGCTCTCGCAGACGAAGCCGAAGGCGAACCCGTCGTAATATTCCATCGAGCTGCGGCCATAGCTGGCTTCGAAGTCCAGCTCGGCCACGTCGACGCCGCGGGCCGACAGCGCATCGCAGCGGCGCTCGAAGGTCTCGAGCGCGGGCAGGAGCGCGGGCATGTCCACGGCGATGTCGCGCAGATGCTCAAGCGCGAAAGAGCAGGTCTCGCGCACGGCCAGCACCGCGTCGATCAGTTCCACCTGCGCGCGGGGCAGCGGCGGTTCGGCGGCATCGGCGCGCAGCGCGGCGATGCGCTCGGCGATCTCGCGCTCGGAGCGCATGCCGATCACCGGACCGGCCTTGGCCAGCGGGTCCGCCTGCGCCAGCATTGCGGCGCGCGGCGCCGGCACCGGGGTCTTGCCCGAGAACCGGTCGAGCAGCGCGCGGAACCGGCGCGGGCGCCAGATGTGCCGCAGCAGCGCGTCGCGGCGCGCCTGCGAGGTTTGCAGCCCCGCCACGGCAGCGGTGAGAATGCCGATATCGCCGGTCACCGGACGCAGCGCATAGGGCTGCAGAACCTCTGCGAACAGGCCGAAGACCTCGGCATCGAGCTGCGCCTGATCACCCCGGTCAAACACCTCATAGCCCACCTGAAAATACTCGGACGGGCGCTCGGGGTGCTCTTCCTGCCGCCGGAAAATCTCACCGGCGTAGGTGTAGCGCGCGGGCTCGGCGCCGTGGCTCATATGCATTTCGACCACCGGCACGGTGAAGTCGGGGCGCAGCATGACCTCGCCGCGGTTCGGATCGTGGGTCACATAGGCGCGGGCGCGGATATCCTCGCCGTAGAGGTCCAGCAGCGTCTCCGCCGATTGCATGATCGCGCAGTCGAGCGGCAGCGCCCCGGCCGCGGCGAAGACCGACTTCAGCCGTTCCGCCTCGGCCTTTTCGGCAGCCATGCTCACGCCCATTGGTTCAGGATCTCGCGCACCTTGGCGACCAGCTGATCGCGCGGCACCTCGTATTGCGAGGGCCGTTCTTTCCACTCTTCGAGGCTGGCGCTCTGCGCCAGTTTCGCGCCGAGGATCAGGTCCTTGATCTGCACCACGCCGCGCTCTTTCTCGTCGCCGCCCTCGATGACGGCCACGGGGGACTCGCGCTTGTCGGCGTATTTGAGCTGGTTGCCGAAGTTCTTCGGGTTGCCAAGGTAGACCTCGGCGCGGATGCCGTTGTTGCGCAGCTCGGCGACCATCGCCTGATAGTCGGCCATGCGCGCCTTATCCATCACGGTCACCACCACCGGGCCCTGCGCGGTGCCGCCGATGCGGCCCTTGGCGCGCAGCGCGGCGAGCAGCCGGTCGACACCGATCGACACGCCCGTCGCGGGCACCGACTGGCCGGTGAAACGCTTGACCAGATCATCGTAGCGCCCGCCGCCCGAGACCGAGCCGAACTGCCGCTTGCGGCCCTTTTCGTCGAGGATCTCGAAGGTCAGCTCCGCCTCGAACACCGGGCCGGTGTAATAGCCGAGGCCGCGCACGACCGAAGGGTCGATCTCGATACGGCTCGAGCCATAGCCGCCCGCGTCCAGCAGCGTGGCGATCTGCTCCAGCTCGTCGACACCTTCGGCGCCCACGGCCGAGCCGCCGATGGCGGCGCGCAGATTGGCGAGCGTTGCACCCGCGTCCGCGCCCTTGGAGGTCAGGAAGGCCAGCACCGGCGCCGCCTGATCGTCGGAAAGGCCCACGCCGTCGATATAGGCGCCCGAGGCGTCGAGACGCCCCTTGCCCAAAAGCTCGCGCACGCCGCTCTCGCCGACCTTGTCGAATTTGTCGATGGTGCGCAGCACCGCCTGCTGCTGCGCGTCATCCGACAGGCCCATGGTCTCGAGCACGCCGTTCAGAACCTTGCGGTTGTTGACCCGCACCAGATAGTCGCCGCGGGGGATGCCGACCTCTTCCAGAGTGTCCGACAACATCGCGCAGATCTCGGCGTCGGCGGCCACCGAGGGCGCACCCACGGTATCCGCATCGCACTGGTAGAACTGGCGGAAGCGGCCCGGTCCGGGCTTTTCGTTGCGCCAGACCGGCCCCATGGCATAGCGCCGGTAGGGGGTCGGCAGGTCGTTGCGGTGCTGGGCGTAGACCCGTGCCAGCGGCGCGGTCAGGTCATAGCGCAGCGCCACCCAGCCGTCGTCATCGTCTTCCCAGGCAAAGACCCCCTCGTTCGGACGGTCCACATCCGGAAGGAACTTGCCGAGCGCCTCGACGGTCTCCACGGCAGAACTTTCCAGCGCCTCGAAGCCGTAGCGATGATAGACCCCGGCGATGGTATGCAGCATTTCTGCGCGTTCGGTCACCTCGGTGCCGAAATAGTCGCGGAACCCCTTGGGCGTTTGTGCCCGGGGGCGGGGGGCTTTCTTTTCCTTGGCCATGGCCTCGCTCCGGCTGTCCAGATTGCGCGCTCCCCATAGCCGCTCGGCCCGCGAGGAGCAAGCCAAGCCCCGCCTCTCGCGGCAATTCCCCGGCTGGGGCGCTCAGCGCAGCACGAAGTCCACGGCCTTTGGCGGCGGCGGCAGGTCGGTATCGCCCAGCCCGCCGCGCAGCGCGATCTCGATGGTGGTGGCATAGGCCGTGAGCGGCATGGCGTTCTGCGTGTCCGAAAAGGGCTCTTCCAGTTCTTCGGCCAGCGCGTCGAGGCCGAAGAAAGCATAGGCCACCAGCCCGGTCGCCAGCGGCGCGACCCAGCCCAGCGTGTCGGCGAAGCCGAAGGGCAGGATGATGCAGTAGATATAGGCGGTGCGGTGCAGCAGCAGCGAATAGGCAAAGGGCACCGGCGTGCTGGCCAGCCGCTCGCAGCCGAGCAGCGCCTGCGCCAGGCGCGACAGGCTCTCGTGCAGCACCAGCGTCTCGACCTGCGTGAGCGCGCCGCTGCGCTCCAGCGTCGAGATGATGCGCCCGGCTTCGGTGAGCGCCGCATCGGCGGTCTCGGAGCTCTGTCCCGCGCCGCCGCCGCGCAATTGCTGTCCGGCGCGCTTGGCGTAGCGGACGATCGCCAAAAGCAGCGCGCGGCGCTCCTGCGTGCCCTCGATCATCACCGTCTGGCGCAACAGGTCGCGGGCGGTCTGGATCATCAGCCCCCAAAGCTTGCGCGCCTCCCACCAGCGGTCATAGCAGGCACCGTTGCGGAAACTCAGGAAGATCGACAGCGCGATGCCGATCAGCGCAAAGGGGGCCGGATCGAGCGAGGGCACGAGGCCGGGAAACTGGCGGTGCGCGAAAACCACGGCGATCGAGATCAGCACCACGGCCAGCAGCTGGATCCAGATCTGCTGGACCACCGAGCCCTTGAGAACGAAGAAAAGCCCGAGTAGGCCGGGACGTTTGCGCAGGATCACGGGAGGCACCTATTGATTTGACGCGGTCTCTTGCACGGCGCGCGGCGGCACCCTCCCGCAAACCGCCCGTCCGGCAGGTCGAGCGTTAATCCCCGGCACCGCCCGGCGCAACGCCGCGCCCGCCGCGCGCGCCCGCCTGCGGCGTTCGGACGCGGCCCGCGGTTCCGCTTCTTCTCTTTCCAAATACGCCGGGGGTGAATTCGCGCAGCGAAGAGGGGGCAGCGCCCCCACACCTCAACACCTGCCGCCCATGGACTCCGCCGGTCTCTCTGCCTATCTGCAGCCCAACGGAAACCGCCACCCATTTGCCGAAGGAGGCGCTGCCATGTCGCAAGAACTGGAAAGCCTGCAGGAACGCATCGCGCATCTGCTGCGCGCGGTGGATGATCTGTCCGAGACCGTGGCGCGGCAGGACAAGGACATCGCCCTGCTGCAATACCGGGTGCAGATGCTGCTCGAACGCGAGGCCGAGCGCGAGACCGACGGTGGCGGCGGCGTGGTCATCGGCGACGAGCGGCCGCCGCACTACTGAGCGCGCTGCGGCTCAGTGCCGTTCGAGCGCGACCACCTGCCCATCGTGCAGCAGCATGTTCACATATGAGGCGCTGCCGAAGGTCGGATAGACGCTGAGGAAGGCGGTATCGCGCGCCAGCCGGGTCATCGCGCGGCCACAGGGCTTGCCGCTGGAGACGCGGCAGACCTCGGCCTTCACCGTCTCATAGGCGCCCTCGACCGGCCCGCTCGGCAGCGTCTGTCCCGCCAGCCCATAGCGCAACTCCTCGTGCAACTGCGGCGCGCCAAAGAGCGCCAGCGCGCCGGTCACCTGCCGCGCGCAGCCATCGTCAAAGCCGGTGATATAAAGCGCCCGCGCCGCGGTGGTGCCGGGGCGGCTGTCATAAAGCACATAGCCGCGGCGGTTCTCGGGGTATTGCGCCACCGGAACGCCAAGCTGCCGCTCGGGCACGCCGCAGACCCGCGCGATCTCGCCATAGGGTAGGGCGGTGCCAAAGGGCACTTGCTGCGCATCCGGCCCGCTGCCCGCCTTTGCCGCGCTGGCCCTGCCGCCGAGCCAGCCAAGCAGCCCGCCCTGCGGCGCCGTTTGTGCGCGGCGCGCGGGGGTCTGTGTGCTTTCCAGAAATCCACCGTCTTCGGTCAGTTCGGCTTCCGAGGGCAGCGCGGCGCTCTCCCCGGCGTCCTCGGCCAACTCGACCTCGGACAGGCGCGGCACGTCGCGCGTCTCGCTGCAGGCGGCCAGCGCCGCCAGTGCGAGGCCGCAGCCAAGGCCTCCGAAGCGTGAAGTCAGGGCAGGGCGGTGCAAAAGCGGTCTCCCGGCTGAGGTCTGGCGAAGGTGTTTCCGAGGCCGCAACGCCGCCGAAAACTTTAACCTTCGTTTAACCTTTGGCCGGGGCCAAATCCACAACCCCTTTGTGCCGCGCAGAAAATCGGCGGCGGCGCGCCGAGGGTCGGGGCTCAGAAGTCCTCGACCGCCAGCACCCCGCCCAGCGATTTCACCGCGCCCTTGATCTCGGGCGTCACCGGGAAGTCCTGCTGCAGGTCCATCTCGACCTCGCCGGGCAGACCGTTGTCGGCAAGGCAGAGCCGGATCGGCCCGCGCCCGGCCTTGGGCATCTGTTCGGCGGCGCGGCTCAGCACCGAGGCGATCTGGTTGATTGCCCCCGCGCCCTCGATCCAGATCTTCAGCCCCGTGGCCCCTGCGCCCGCAACCACCTGCTCAACCGGCCCCACCGAGCGCGCCAGCAGCTTGAGCTGGTCGCTCTCCATCGTGGCCTCGACGGTGATCACCACCTTAGAGCCGGTCTCTAGGAACTCGCGGCTCTTCTCCAGCGTCTCAGAGAACAGCGTCACCTCATAGGCGCCCGTGGGGTCCGACAGCTGCGCAAAGGCAAAGCGGTTGCCCTTGGCCGATTTGCGCTCCTGCCGCCCGGCGACAACGCCCGCCAGCTTGGCGATGCACGGACCGCCGCGCGCCTTGTTGGTCGCCTCCTCGAGGGTCATCACGTCGCGCCGCTTCAGCGCGGGCATGTAATCGTCGAGCGGGTGGCCCGAGAGGTAAAAGCCGATGGCCTTGAACTCTTCCGACAGCCGCTCTGCGGGCAGCCAGTCGGGCACTGGCGAAAGCCGCGGCTCGGGCAGGTCATCCCCAGCCTCACCGAACAGCGAGACCTGCGCGCTGGCCTTCTGCTCATGGATCGCGGCGGAATAGGCGACCAGCGCGTCGAGACTGTCGAACACCCGGCGGCGGTTCTTGTCGAGCTGATCGAAGACACCGGCGCGGGCCATCATCTCCATCGGGCGCTTGCCGACACGCTTGAGATCGACCCGCCGCGCCACGTCAAAGAGCGTGGTGAAGGGCGTGTCGCCGCGTCCCTCGACCACCAGCCGCATGGCATCAAGGCCGACGTTCTTCAGCGCGCCGAGCGCATAGACCAGCTCGCCATCCACCACGTCGAAGCTCGCCTGCGAGCGGTTGATGCAGGGCGGCACATAGGGCAGCTTCAGCCCGTTCTTCGTCTCGTCGAAATAGACGGCGAGCTTGTCCGTCAGGTGGATATCGCAGTTCATGACGCCCGCCATGAACTCCACCGGGTGGTTCGCCTTCAGCCAAGCGGTCTGGTAGGACACCACCGCATAGGCCGCCGCGTGCGATTTGTTGAAGCCGTAGTTGGCGAATTTCTCCAGAAGGTCGAAGACCTCGGTGGCCTTCTTCTTGTCGACGCCGTTCTCAGCCGCGCCTTTCTCGAATTTCGGACGCTCGGCGTCCATCGCCTCCTTGATCTTCTTACCCATGGCGCGGCGCAGCAGGTCGGCGCCGCCGAGCGAGTAGCCCGCCATCTCCTGCGCGATCTGCATCACCTGTTCCTGATAGACGATGATGCCCTGCGTCTCGGCAAGGATGTGGTCGATCGACGGGTGCACCGAGGTGATCTCGCGCAGCCCGTTCTTGACCTCGCAATAGACAGGGATGTTCTCCATCGGGCCGGGGCGGTAGAGCGCCACGAGCGCCACGATGTCCTCGATACAAGTGGGCTTCATGCGCTTCAGGGCATCCATCATGCCCGAGCTTTCCACCTGGAACACCGCCACCGTCTTGGCCGCCGAGTAGAGCTCGTAAGTCTTCTCGTCATCCAGCGGGATGAGGTTCATCTGGTTTTCCGCGCCCTCGGGCGGATCGTAAAGCTCTGCGCCATCGGCGGCGACATGGATCGGGCGCCCCGACTTCAGGATCAGGTTCACCGCGTTCTGGATCACCGTCAAAGTCTTGAGGCCAAGGAAGTCGAACTTCACCAGACCCGCCTGTTCCACCCACTTCATGTTGAACTGGGTGGCGGGCATGTCCGAGCGCGGATCCTGGTAGAGCGGCACCAGCTGATCCAGCGGCCGGTCGCCGATCACCACGCCCGCGGCGTGGGTCGAGGCGTTCCGCAGCAGCCCCTCGACCTGCTGGCCATAGGTCAGCAGCCGGTCGACGACCTCTTCGTTGCGCGCCTCTTCACGCAGCCGCGGCTCATCCTGCAGCGCCTTCTCGATAGAGACGGGTTTGACACCCTCGACGGGGATCATCTTCGACAGCCGGTCGACCTGCCCATAGGGCATCTGCAGCACCCGGCCCACGTCGCGCACGGCGGCCTTGGACAGCAGCGCGCCGAAGGTGATGATCTGCCCCACCTTGTCGCGCCCGTATTTCTCCTGCACGTAGCGGATCGTTTCCTCGCGCCGGTCCATGCAGAAGTCGATGTCGAAATCGGGCATCGACACACGTTCGGGGTTGAGGAAGCGCTCGAACAGCAGCGAGTAGCGCAAAGGGTCGAGGTCGGTGATGGTCAGCGCATAGGCAACCAGCGAGCCCGCGCCCGAGCCGCGGCCCGGACCGATGGGGATGTCGTTGTCCTTGGACCATTTGATGAAGTCGGCAACGATCAGGAAGTAGCCGGGAAAGCCCATGCCCTCGATGATGCCAAGCTCGAAGTCGAGCCGCTTCTGGTATTCCTCGACCGAGACCGCATGCGGGATCACCGCCAGACGCGCCTGCAGGCCCTCGTTGGCTTGCCGCCGCAGTTCCTCGACCTCGTCATCGGCGAACTTCGGCAGGATCGGATCGCGGCGGTAGGCCATGAAGGCGCAGCGCTTGGCGATCTCGACGGTGTTCTCGATGGCCTCGGGCAGGTCGGCGAAGAGCGTCGCCATCTCCTGCGGGCTCTTGAGGTAGTGCTGCGACGTCAGGCGGCGGCGCGGCTCTTGCTGGTCGACATAGGCCCCCTCGGAAATACAGATCAGCGCGTCATGCGCCTCATACATCTCGGCCTTGGGGAAGTAGACGTCATTGGTGGCGACCAGCGGCAGGCCCATCTCATAGGCCATCTCCACATGGCCGCGCTCGGCGATGCGCTCCTCGGGCGGCAGGCCGTTTTCTCCGGGGTGGCGCTGCAGCTCGACGTAGAGCCGGTCGTCGTAGATCTGGTGCAGCCGGGTCAGCAGCGTCTGCGCCGCGGCGCGGTGGTTCTCGCGCAGGTGACGGCCAATCGGCCCATCAGGACCACCCGAAAGGCAGATCAGCCCCGCGCCATAGGTCTCGAGCTCCTCCAGCGTCACATGCGCCTCCTGCCCGTCCCCGCGCAGGTAGAGGCAGGAGTTGAGCTTCATCAGGTTCTCGTAACCGCGCTCGTTCTGCGCCAGCAGTACGATGGGGGCGGGCGCCTTGGGCCTTTCACCCGGAACCGGCTCGACATAGCGCAGATCGACCTGACAGCCGATGATCGGCTGCACGCCAGCGCCGCTGGCGGTCACCGAAAACTCCAGCGCCGAAAAGAGGTTGTTGGTGTCCGTCACCGCCACGGCGGGCATTTCCATGGCCTCGCAGAGGCCCGGCAGCTTCTTCAGCCGCACGGCCCCTTCAAGCAGGGAGTATTCGGTATGGACGCGGAGGTGGATGAATTGGGGATCGCTCATGACGGCAGAGTATTGCGCCCGTGCGCCGCGCGAAAGAGCCGCCGTGGCCAGGGCGCCGAACTTTGACCGGGTGATGCCAGAGGCGCTCCCAAAGGCGATGCCTCAAATCGGTTATGCAACCCCACATTTGCGCAAACTTCCCGCCTCATTTCGGGCGAAATGATTTGCGACACTGTCCCTGTTGGCGCAATCAATTTGACGCGATACCCAGTGAGTGACGAGTGACGGTGAAGAACGCGATGGCAGGCTACGAGGTGCAGGGCGCGCAGACGCAGCCAGCGTCCGCCGTCGCGCCCGATGTGCCGGTGACTGGGCGCAGACGTCAGGCGCTGGCGCTGGCCGCGCGGCTGCTGCCGGGGCTGACCGGACGGTTCCTCGCTGGCCGCTACATGAGTTCCCCATCCTATCTCGATCCCGAAAAGACCCGCCGTGAGGCGCGGCTGCTGCCGCTCGGAAACGACATGGCAGTTCTGCGCTACCCCGCGGCGGGTAAGGCGGCTGCGACGCGGCGGGTGCTGATCGTGCCGGGCCATGACGGGCACGCGCGGCAATTCGTCCGGCTGGTGGCCAGCCTGCGCCGCAGCGGGGCAGAGGTCGATCTGCTCGTGCTGCCCGGCCATCTGCGCGAAGGCCGCACGCGCTGCGGGCTGGTCGAGATTGTCCGGGCGATCCACCAGTGCGGCGACAGCCACGGCCCCTATGACGCGGTGGCGGCGCATTGCGTTTCGGCCAGCGGGCTGCTCTTCGCCATGGCCGAAGGATTTTCCTGCCCACGGTTCGCGCTGATCTCGACGCCGGTGGACCTGATGAAGCTGATGCGTCTCGGGGCCACGCAATATGGGATCTCGGGGCGCTGCCTCGCGGCCTTCGAACGCCGGGTGAGTCAGCTTTGCGGATCCTGACCGGCCCGACACCCCGTGGCGCTCCTTGGTGGAGGCGCGGACCGAGCCTGCGCTGGTGCTGCACGCGCGGCATGATTTCGCCGCGCCATCCGCCGATGCCCGCGATCTCGCGCAGGCCCTGCCCAAAGCACAGCTGGACCTGCTCGAGCAGGGCGATCACAACTCGATCCTTGGCATGACCTCGGCGATCCGCAGTCTCACAGAGTTTCTGACGCGCCCCTGATCTGCGAGTCGCCCTAAATTTAATCAAAGCGCCCACACATGCAGCAAATCTGCGTGTTTTCCGGGGGAATTCAACGCAGCTTTGCGCGGCGTTGCCTGCGAAACGGGCAGTTTTTCCTTGCCAAGCGCGAAGCGCCGCGCCTAGCCTTACGTCCAAAGCGATAATAATCCGCGCGCTTTCTACGCCGCATCGAGAGCGCGCAGCGGGGATGTGATCATGGTAAGGCGGCAGGTCATCAACATGGACATCTCCTTTCTTCTGAACGGGGAAAAGGTCGTGCTGCGCGACGTCTGCCCGACGCGCACGGCGCTCGACTGGCTGCGCGAAGAACGCGGGCTGCGCGGCACCAAGGAAGGCTGCAACGAAGGCGACTGCGGCGCCTGCACGGTGATGGTCACCGACGCGCAGGGCTCGCGGGCGGTCAACGCCTGCATCCTCTTCCTGCCGCAGCTCGACGGCAAGGCGCTGCGCACGGTCGAGGGCATCGCGGGCCCCGATGGCACGCCGCACCCGGTGCAGCAGGCGATGGTCGATCACCACGGCTCGCAATGCGGCTTCTGCACGCCGGGTTTCGTGGTGTCCATGGCCACCGCTCATCTCAACGGCGACACCGGGCATGATGACGCGCTGGCGGGCAACCTCTGCCGCTGCACCGGCTACGCGCCGATCATCCGCGCCGCCGAGGCCGCCGAAAGCGCGCCCGTGCCGGAATGGATGGCCGACCGGGACTTCCTCTTGGCGCAAATATCCTCGGGGGGGCTCGGCGCCGCCGAGCGGGGGGCAGACAGCCCCCCTCCGGCAGTTTCCGCCCCCGAGAGCGCGGACGAGCTGGCGCGCCTTTATGAACAGACCCCCGATGCGACGCTGGTGGCGGGTGCCACCGACGTCGGCCTCTGGGTCACCAAGCAGCTGCGCGAGCTGGATCGGGTGATCTTCCTGCACCGTTGCGCCGATCTGCAGCAGATCGAGGTCAGCGATGATACAATCCGCATCGGCGCCGGGGTCACCATGGACCGCGTACTGGTGCTGATGAAAGAGCATTTCCCCAGCTATGCCGAGATGCTGCGCCGTTATGGCTCGGCGCAGGTGCGGGCGGCGGCGACCATCGGCGGCAATATCGCCAACGGCTCGCCCATCGGGGACAACCCGCCGGTGCTCATCGCGCTGGGCGCCACGCTGCATCTGCGCAAGGGCGATGTCCGGCGCGAGGTGCCGCTCGAGGCGTTCTTCCTCGAGTACGGCAAGCAGGACCGCGCGCCGGGCGAGTTCGTCGAGGCCGTCAGCATTCCGCGGCAGGACGACCGGCTGCGCGTCTACAAGCTGTCGAAACGCTTCGATCAGGACATCTCGGCGGCCTGCGGTGCTTTCGTGATCCGCACCGAGGAGGGCGTGATCACCGAGGCGCGCATCGCCTTTGGCGGCATGGCGGGGATCCCCAAGCGCGCCTCAAAGGTCGAGGCGGCGCTGCTCGGCCAGCCGTGGAGCGACGATGCGGTGATCGCCGCGTGGGAAGCCTGGGCGCAGGACTACCAGCCGATGTCCGACATGCGCGCCAGCGCCGAATACCGGCTCAACGCCGCGCGCAACATGCTGACCCGCTACCTGCTGGCCGATCTCGGCGCGGCGACCGATGTGCGCGAGGTGACCGCATGAGCGTGACGAAACCCCTGCCGCATGACGCGGCGCCGCTGCATGTCTCGGGCAAGGCCCGCTATATCGACGACATCCCGCTGCCGGCGGATTGCCTGCATCTGGCGTTTGGTCTGTCGACCATCGCCGCCGGGACGATCACCTCGATCGACCTTTCTGCCGTCCGCGCCGCCCCCGGCGTGGTGAAAGTCTGGGAGGCGAAGGACTTGCCGTCGGACTGCGACTGCTCGGCCTCGCTGCACGACGAGCCGCTGTTGTCGGACGGCACCATCCACTATCTGGGGCAGCAGATCTTCCTTGTGGCCGCCACCAGCCATCTTGCGGCGCGCAAGGCGGCGCGGCTGGCCAAGATCACCTATGACCAACGCGAGCCGATCCTGACCATCGAGCAGGCGCTGGCGGCGGACAGCCGCTTTGAGCAGGGGCCGATCCTCTGGCAGAAGGGCGACACCGCCGAAGCGCTTGAGGCCGCGCCGATCACGCTCAGCGGCTCGCTCGAGATGGGCGGGCAGGAGCATTTCTATCTCGAAGGGCAGGCGGCGCTGGCGCTGCCGCAGGAAAACGGCGATCTTCTGGTCTCCAGCTCCACCCAGCACCCCACCGAGATTCAGCACAAGGTCGCCCATGCGCTGCACCTGCCGATGCACGCGGTGCGGGTCGAAACCCGGCGCATGGGCGGCGGCTTTGGCGGCAAGGAAAGTCAGGGCAACGCGCTGGCCATCGCCTGCGCCGTGGCGGCGCATGAGACCGGACGTCCGGCCAAGCTGCGCTACGACCGCGACGACGACATGATGATCACCGGCAAGCGCCATGACTTCCGGATCGACTATACCGTCGGCTTCGACGAAGAGGGGCGTCTGCGGGCGGTGGATTTCACCCAGTACACCCGCTGCGGATGGGCGCAGGACCTGTCGCTGGCCGTGGCCGACCGCGCCATGCTGCACGCCGACAACGCCTATGACATCCCGGCCATGCGGGTCGAGAGCCACCGGCTCAAGACCAATATGCAAAGCGCCACCGCCTATCGCGGCTTCGGCGGTCCGCAGGGCATGTTCGGCATCGAGCGGGTGATGGACCATGTGGCGCATCACCTGAAGATGGACCCGCTCGATCTGCGCCGCCGCAACTACTACGCCGATCTCGTCCCCGCGGGGACGGCGGCGGAAAGCGTCCCCGCGGGGACAGCAGAGCAATCTGTCCCCGCGGGGACAGAGCCGCTGGCGCATGACGACAGCGACGATCTGGCCTCGCGCGGGGCGCTCGCCGGAGCCGATGCGGGCGAGGGTGCGCAGCCCCAGACGCGCGTTCCCGGTGCCCCGCAGCAGACCCACTATGGCCAGCCGGTGGAGGATTTCATCCTCGGCGCGCTGACCGAGAAGCTGGAGCAGAGCAGCGATTACGCCGCCCGCCGCGCCGCCATTGCCGAGTGGAACAAGGCCAGCCCGCTGCTGAAGAAGGGCATCGCCATCTCGCCGGTGAAGTTTGGCATCTCCTTCACGCTCACCCATCTCAATCAGGCCGGGGCGCTGGTGCATGTCTATCAGGACGGCTCGATCCAGCTGAACCACGGCGGCACCGAGATGGGGCAGGGGCTGTTTCAGAAGGTCGCGCAGGTGGCCGCCGCACGCTTCGGCGTGCCGCTGGAGATGGTGAAGATCACCGCCACCGACACCGGCAAGGTGCCCAACACATCGGCCACCGCGGCCTCTTCGGGCTCGGACCTCAACGGCATGGCGGTGAAGGCCGCCTGCGACACGATCCGCGACCGCATGGCCGCGCATCTGGCCGAATTGCATCAGGACCTGCCCGAGAACGTGCGTTTCGAGGGCGGCATGGTGCATGTGGGCGGCACCGACCTCAGCTTCGAAGAGGCGGCGGTGCTGTGCTATCAGGGCCGCGTCTCGCTCTCGTCCACGGGCTATTACAAGACGCCCAAGGTCGATTGGGACCGCGTGCGCGGGCAGGGGCGGCCGTTCTTCTATTTCGCCTATGGCGCGGCGGTGACCGAGGTGGTCATGGACACGCTCACCGGCGAATACCGCATCCTGCGCGCCGACATCCTGCACGACTGCGGCGCCTCGCTGAACCCGGCGCTGGACATCGGCCAGATCGAAGGTGGCTATGTGCAGGGCGCGGGCTGGCTCACCACCGAGGAACTGGTCTGGGACGGCAAGGGCGCGCTGCGCACCCATGCGCCCTCGACCTACAAGATCCCCGCCTGCTCGGACCGGCCCGATGTGTTCAATGTGGCGCTCTGGGACGGACACAACGTGGAAGAGACCATCTACCGCTCCAAGGCGGTAGGCGAGCCGCCCTTCATGCTGGGCATCTCGGCCTTCCTTGCGCTGTCGGATGCGGTGGCGGCCTGCGGCGAGGCCTATCCCGACCTGCGCGCCCCGGCGACGCCCGAGGCGGTGCTGGATGCGGTGCGGAGCGTGCAGAATGGGCTTTGACCTCGACGCCCTTCGCGCAGCGGTCGCGGCGCATGGCCGGGTCGCCCGCGTGGTGATCGCCGAAGTGGCGGGCTCGGCCCCGCGCGAGGTGGGCTGCGCCATGCTGGTCTGGAAGGACGGCGACACGCAGCGCCAGAGCGGCACCATCGGCGGTGGCGCGCTGGAGCTTATGGCGGCAGAGCAGGCGCTGCGCGCGCCGGGGCTCAGCCGCCACCCGCTCGGCCCGGGGCTGGGACAATGCTGCGGCGGCGCGGTGACGCTCTGGACCGAGGTGTTCGACGCGGCGGCGCTGGCGGCGCTGGAGGGCGCCGAGATCATCGCCCGCGGCGAGGGTGCGCGCCCGCTTGCGGTGCAGCGGCTGATTGATCGCGCCCGCGCGCAGGGCAAGCCGCCCGAGCCGCAGCTGGTGCAGGGCTGGATGGTCGAGCCGCTGGCGCGCCCGGCGCGGCAGCTGTGGATCTGGGGCGCAGGCCATGTGGGCCGCGCCATGGTGGGCGTGATGGCACCGCTGCCCGATCTGGCAATCACCTGGGTCGACACCGGCCCCGAGCGCTTTCCGGATGAGGTGCCTCAGGGCGTCACCGTGCTGCCCGCCGCCGATCCGGCGCTGGCGGTGCCGCATGCGCCCAAGGAGGCCGATCACCTCATCCTCACCTACAGCCACGAGCTTGACCTCGCGCTCTGCCACGCGCTGCTCAGCCATGATTTCGCCTTCGCCGGGCTGATCGGCTCCGAGACGAAATGGGCGCGGTTTCGCAAGCGGCTGCAGGCGCTTGGGCATGGCGATGCGCAAATCGCGCGCATAACTTGTCCAATTGGTCAAAAAATCTACGGACGACACCCGCAGGCGATTGCCATCGGCGTGGCCGGACAGCTATTGGGGCAAAAAAAGGGGGAGGGGACGGCGTGCAGGACACACTTCTCAGCATCCGGGGCCTGACCAAGGCCTATCCCGGTGTCGTGGCCAATGACGATGTCTCTTTCGACATCGACAAGGGCGAGATCCATGCGTTGCTCGGCGAGAACGGCGCGGGCAAATCGACGCTGGTGAAGATGATCTTCGGGCTGGTGAAGCCCGACAGCGGCGAGATGCTGATGGATGGCGCCGCCTATGCGCCGGGCAAACCCTCGGACGCACGGCGCGCGGGCGTCGCCATGGTGTTCCAGCATTTCTCGCTCTTCGAGGCGCTGGACGTGGCCGAGAACGTGGCGCTCGGCATGGAGAACCCGCCAAAGCCGCGCGATCTGGCGCGGCAGATCCGCGAGGTGTCGGAAACCTACGGCCTGCCGCTCGATCCCACGCGCACCGTCGGCACGCTGTCGGCGGGCGAACGGCAGCGGGTCGAGATCATCCGCTGCCTGCTGCAGAACCCGCGTCTGCTGATCATGGACGAGCCGACCTCGGTGCTCACCCCGCAGGAGGTGGAGATCCTCTTTGAGACGCTGAACAAGCTGCGCTCGGAAGGCACCTCGATCCTTTATATCTCGCACAAGCTCGAGGAAATCCGCGCGCTTTGTGACACCGCTTCGATCCTGCGGCGCGGTCGCAACGTGGCCACCATCGTGCCGCGCGACGTCACCGCCCGGCAGATGGCCGAGTTGATGGTCGGCGCGAGCTTCGACACGCCCGCGGCGCGTGGCGGCGCGAAGGGCGAGGTGCTGCTCAGCACCAAGGGTCTATCGCTGCCCGCCCCCGGCGCTTTCGGCACACCGCTGCGCGAGGTCTCGCTGGAGGTGCGCGCCGGTGAGGTGCTGGGCATCGGCGGGGTCGCGGGCAACGGTCAGGACGAGCTGCTGATGGCGCTCTCGGGCGAGCGGCTGGCGCCTGCGGGCACGATCTTCTTCAAGGGCGAGGACATCAGCCGCACCGGCCCCATTGGGCGCCGCGACGCGGGGCTGCTGTCGGGCCCCGAAGAGCGCCTCGGCCATGCCGCCGCGCCCAATATGAGCCTGACCGAAAACGCCGTGCTCACCGCCGCGCGGCGCGAGACGCTGGTGCAGCGCGGGCTCATCGACTGGAAACGCGCCAAAGCCTTTGCCGAAGAGGTGATCGAGCGCTTCGACGTGCGCACGCCGGGGCCGGGCACGGCGGCGCGGGCGCTCTCGGGCGGCAACCTGCAGAAATTCGTCGTCGGGCGCGAGATCGCCCAGAACCCCGAGGTCTTTGTAGTCAACCAGCCCACATGGGGCGTCGATGCCGCCGCCGCCGCGGCGATCCGGCAGGCGCTGCTCGACCTCGCCGCCAAGGGCGCGGCGATCATCGTGATCTCTCAGGACCTCGACGAGCTTATGGAAGTCTCTGACCGTTTCGCGGCGCTAAACGAGGGGCGGCTCTCGCCCTCCCGCGCGGTCGCCGAGCTCGATATCGAAAAGATCGGCCTGATGATGGGCGGCGCGCATGACATGGAGGTGGCCCATGTGGAAGCTTGACCTCTGGATGCCTGACCCCCGGCGCGGCGCGGCTTGGCTGCCTGCACAAATGCGTATTTTTGAAGAGAAGAAGCCTAAAGCTTTGATCTTCCGAGCAGTTCCGTCCGCTTCTTCTCTTTCCAAATACGCATGGCGCGCCGGGGATATCTGCGCGGCGCCGGTGGGAGGCTTTGCATGATCCGCCTCGAAAAACGCCCGCAGCCGTCGCGGCTCTGGACCATCGTGACGCCGCTGCTGGCGGTGGTGCTGACCATGGTGGTGGGCGGCATCATGTTCGCGCTGCTGGGCAAGCCGCCGCTGGAGGCGATCCGCACGATCTTTTGGGATCCGCTGTTTCACCCGCAGTTCGCCGAGTATTCGCGGCCGCAGCTTCTGGTGAAGGCCGGACCGCTGATCCTCATCGCCATCGGCCTGTCGATCGGCTTCCGCGCCGGTATCTGGAACATCGGCGCCGAGGGGCAATACATCATGGGCGCGGTCACCGGCGCCGCGGTGGGACTGGCGTTCTACCCCTCTGAAAGCGCGCTGCTGTTCCCGCTGATGGTGGTCGCGGGCGCGCTCGGCGGCTGGGCCTGGGGGATGATCCCGGCGATCCTCAAGACCAAGTTCGGCACCAATGAGATCCTCGTGTCGCTGATGCTGGTCTATGTGGCCGAGAACATCCTCGCCTCGGCCTCGGCGGGCTGGCTGCGCAGCCCCGAAGGCATGGGCTTTCCCGGCTCGCGCAACTTCAAGCAATGGCCCGCGGTGTTCAACGACGAGCTGATCGCCAACACCGGCCTGCATTGGGGCGTGGTGAGCGCGCTGATCGCGGTGATCGCCGCCTATGTGCTGATGGCGCGGCATATTCAGGGCTTCAACATCCGCCTCACCGGCGAGGCGCCGCGGGCGGCGCGCTTCTCGGGCGTCAGCCCGGCGCGCATCGTCTTCCTGTGCCTCGGCATTTCCGGCGCGCTGGCGGGCATGGCGGGGCTGTTCGAAGTGACCGGCCCGGCGGGGCAGATCACCATCGATTTCAACTCGGGCTACGGGTTCACCGCGATCATCGTCGCCTTCCTCGGGCGGCTGCATCCGGTGGGCATCCTGCTCGCGGGGCTGTTGATGGCGCTGACCTATATCGGCGGTGAGCTGGCGCAGCTGATGCTCGGCCTGCCCGGCGCGTCGATCCAACTGTTCCAGGGCATGCTGCTGTTCTTCCTGCTGGCCACCGATGTCTTCACCAATTACCGCATCCGCTTTGCCAAGAGGGAGCTGGCCTGATGGATCCCGTACTTCTTGTGGCCTCGATCATGGTCTCGGCGACGCCCATCCTGCTGGCGGCGATCGGCGAGATGGTGGTCGAAAAGGCCGGGGTTCTGAACCTCGGGGTCGAGGGCATGATGATCACCGGCGCGGTGATCGGCTTTGCCGTGGCGGTGAGCACCGGCTCGCCGGTGCTGGGCTTTGCCGGCGCGGCTTTGGGCGCGGCGGTGCTGTCGCTGAGTTTCGGGTTTCTGACCCAATATCTTCTGTCCAATCAAGTGGCGACGGGCCTTGGGCTGACGCTGGTGGGGCTGGGGCTGTCGGCCCTCGTTGGCGCCTCCTTCGAGGGGGTGCGCGCGCCGGGGCCGGGCAAACTGTGGATCCCCGGACTGGCCGAGATCCCGGTGCTGGGGCCGATGCTCTTTCGCCATGACTTCATGGTCTATGTGAGCCTGCTGCTGGTGGCGGGAGTCTGGGCGTTCCTGAAATACACCCGCGCCGGGCTGATCTTGCGCGCGGTGGGCGAGGACCACGAGAGCGCCCATGCGCTTGGCTACAAGGTGGTGCGGGTGCGCATGGCGGCGATCTTCTTCGGCGGCGCCTGCGCGGGGCTTGGTGGCGCCTATGTCAGCCTCGTGCGCGTGCCGCAATGGACCGAAGGCATGACCGCGGGCGCGGGCTGGATCGCGCTGGCCATCGTCGTCTTTGCCAGCTGGCGCCCGCTGGGGGTGCTGATCGGCGCCTATCTCTTTGGCGGGGTCACCGTGCTGCAGCTGAACCTTCAGGCGGCGGGCACCAATGTGCCGGTCGAGCTGCTGTCGATGTCGCCCTATCTGATCACCATCATCGTGCTGGTCGTCATCTCAGCCCGCGGGGTGCATGGCGCGCCCGGATCGCTGGGGCGCTCTTTCCACGCCTCCGCGTGAGCGGGGCACAGGCCTGATCCGGGGAAACCGGACGGTATTGAATACAGTTTGAACTCAGGGAGACTGAACAGAATGAAACGCAGAACGCTTCTTGCCTCGGCCGCCGTCGGCCTTGCTCTTGCTGCCGCCCCGGCCTTTGCGCAGGACGTGCCGAAGATCGGCTTTGTCTACGTCGGTCCGGTGAACGACGGCGGCTGGTCGCAGCACCACCATGAATCCGCGATGAAGATGAAAGAGCACTTCGGCGACCAGATCGAACTGATCGAGCAGGAGAGCGTGCCCGAGGGGGCCGACGCCGAGCGCGTGCTGACCCAGATGGCGCTGTCGGGCGCGGACCTGATCTTCACCACCTCGTTCGGCTACATGGACCCGACGATCAACGTCGCGGCGAAATTCCCGGACGTGAAGTTCGAGCATGCCACCGGCTATAAGACCGCAGACAACGTCTCGGCCTATTCGGCGCGCTTCTATGAAGGCCGCGCGGTGACCGGCTATCTTGCTGGCGCGATGACCAAGTCGAACAAGATCGGCTACATCGGCTCCTTCCCGATCCCCGAAGTGATCCGCGGCATCAACTCGTCGTTCCTGCACGCCAAGAAGGCCAACCCGGACGTCGAGATGTCGGTGGTCTGGCTGTCGACCTGGTTCGACCCGGCGAAAGAGGCGGATGCGACGCAGGCGCTGCTCGATCAGGGCGTCGACGTGGTTCTGGCGCACACCGACTCCACTGCGCCGCTGTCGGTGCTGGAGAAGGCTGGCGGCTACGGCTTCGGTCAGGCGGCGGACATGTATGACTACGCCCCCGAGCCGCGGCTGTCGTCGATCATCGACGATTGGGCGCCCTACTACATCGACCGCGTGCAGGCGATCGTCGATGGCACCTGGGAGAGCCACAACGTCTGGCAGGGCATTGGTGACGGCATGGTCGGCATCGGCGAGATCACCGGCCCGGTGCCGGAGGACGTGAAAGCCACCGCGGAGAAGATGAAGGCCGATATCGCGGCGGGCGACTACCACCCGTTCACCGGCCCGATCAACAAGCAGGATGGCTCGGTGTGGCTGGCCGAAGGCGAAGTGGCCGACGACGGTGTGCTCGCGGGCATGGATTTCTACGTCGAAGGTCTGACCGGCGAGATCCCGAACTGATCGCCACCGCGACGTGAGCATTGCGCCGCCGGGAGCTCCTCCCGGCGGCGTTTTCTTTGGGCGCCTGCGGGCTGGATGCTTCATTGTTCCTCAAATACGCCCCGACGTTTACCTGGCGCGGCGCTGTCGGCTGCCTCCGGCGGGCGTATTTGGAAAGAGAAGAAGGGACCTGAGATGGCGGCGCAGCAAGGCGCACCGCGCGTGGCGCTGGTGCTGGGGGCGGCGGTCTGGGCCGGGGGGCGGCCCTCGCCGACGCTGGAGCGGCGGGCGCTGCATGCCGCGCGGCTGTGGCGGGCAGGGGAGGTTTCGCTGGTGCTCGCCTCGGGCGGGCTTGGGCGGCATGGCCCCTCGGAGGCGGAGGTGATCGCAAGGCTCTGCCGGGAAGCGGGGGTGCCGGAGGCGGCGATCTGCCTTGAGGCGCGGTCAACCAGCACCGAGGAGAACCTGCGTTTCTCGCTGCCGCTGCTGCGGCAAATGGGGGCAGGGGAGGTGGTGCTTGTCACCGATGGGTTTCACGCGCCGCGCGCGCGGCTGGCGGCGCGGCGGCTGGGTCTGGCGCGGCAGGTCGCAGGGCTGCGCAGCGCCTCGCCGAAGGTGGCGCTGTCGGGGCGGCGGATCCGTGCCGGTCTGCGCGAAGTGCCCGCCTATCTGTGGTACGCGCTGACGCTGCGGGGGTGAGCCTCAGAGAATCCCGATCTCGGCCAGCGCGCCAGCCAGTTCGGGGGGCAGCTCGTCGTCATCGGGGCGCGACTCGGTCAGATCGGGCGGCGCATCCTCGGGCGAGAGGTAGCGCCAGCCCTGAAACGGCCGGCGCGGCGCCGCGGCGACGCGGTGGATCTGCGGGTCGAGCACCAGCGCGCAATGGCGGGTGCCGTCGCTGCCGGTCACCTCGTCGAGCCGCAGAACGCGCTGGCGGCATTGGATCATCCGCTTGAAAACCCAGTAGATCGAGCCACCGTTCAGCAGCTCGGCCTCGCGCTTGGGCCACATGCGGGTGACATGGCAGGGCAGGCCGTCGGCGGTCTGCGCCGCGCGGCCCGATTGCCAGGCCGCCAATGTCTTGACGCTTTCAGTGCCGACGCTGAGCTTGATGAGATGGATATGCTGAGCCACGCAGTGCCCCACGGAGTCGTGAAAAAGATGGATATATATTGTAGCCTTTGCGAGAGGAGCTTCAAGCAGTGGTAGGACTGCCGTGAAAAAACGTGTATCCTTACGTATCATGCGTTCTTGCATCGGCTGGGCGCTGGCGATAGTCCCTCCGGCCTGCCACCTGCTGCGCGACTCTGCCGCCGCGCCTCACCATCCGACGAGCCAACAAGGAAGTCTGCTGCCATGACTCGCTTTGCCGCCCCCATCGCCGAACAGATCTGGGACATGAAATACCGCTTCAAGGAAGCGGACGGGACCCCGATCGACCAAAGCGTCGAGGACAGCTGGCGCCGCATCGCGCGCGCGCTCGCCTCGGTCGAGACCGATGCGGACGCATGGGAAGCGAAATTCTACGGCGCGCTCGAGGACTTCCAGTATCTGCCCGCGGGCCGGATCACCGCTGGCGCTGGCACCGCGCGCTCGGTGACGCTGTTCAACTGCTTCGTCATGGGCACCATCCCCGACAGCATGTCGGGCATTTTCGACATGCTGAAAGAGGCCGCGCTGACCATGCAGCAGGGCGGTGGCATCGGCTATGACTTCTCGACCATCCGCCCCAAGGGCGCGCATGTGGCGGGCGTCGCCGCCGACGCCTCGGGACCGCTGTCGTTCATGGATGTCTGGGACGCCATGTGCCGCACCATCATGTCGGCGGGCTCGCGCCGGGGCGCGATGATGGCCACCATGCGCTGCGACCATCCGGATGTGGAGCAGTTCATCTCGGCCAAGGCCGACAGCGCGCGGCTGCGCATGTTCAACCTGTCGGTGCTGGTCACCGATCCCTTCATGGAAGCGGTGAAGGCGGATGGCTCGTGGGACCTGCAGTTCGACGGCAAGGTCTACCACACGGTCAAGGCGCGCGACCTGTGGAACAAGATCATGAAGGCGACCTATGATTACGCCGAGCCGGGCGTGATCTTCATCGACCGGATCAACAAGGCCAACAACCTCAGCTACATCGAGCAGATCGCCGCAACCAACCCCTGCGGCGAGCAGCCGCTGCCGCCCTATGGTGCGTGCCTTCTGGGCTCGATCAACCTCGCGCGGCTGGTCGACACGCCGTTCGAGACAGGCGCGGAGATCCCCGAGGCAAAGCTCGACGAGCTGGTGGCCCTCGCGGTGCGCATGATGGACAACGTCGTGGATGCGTCGAACTTCCCGCTGCCGCAGCAGGCCGAGGAAGCGCAGAACAAACGCCGCATCGGCCTTGGCGTCACCGGCCTTGCCGACGCGCTGCTGATGATGGGCCTGCGCTACGGCTCGGAAGAGGCGGCGGCGCAAACTGAGAAATGGCTCAAGCGCATCGCGCGGGCGTCCTATCTGGCCTCGGTCGAGCTGGCCAAGGAGAAGGGCGCTTTCCCGCTCTTCGATGCCGAGAAGTTCCTCGCTTCGGGCAATATGGAGCAGATGGATGACGACGTGCGCGAGGCGATCCGCACCCATGGCATCCGCAACGCGCTGCTGACCTCCATCGCGCCCACCGGCACCATCTCGCTTTATGCGGGCAACGTGTCGTCGGGCATCGAGCCGGTGTTCGCCTATGCCTACACCCGCAAGGTGCTGCAGAAGGACGGCACCCGCACCGAGGAAGAGGTGGTCGATTACGCCGTGCAGATGTGGCGCGACAAGTTTGGCGACGCCGAGCTGCCCGACTATTTCGTCAACGCCCAGACCCTGGCGCCGCTCGAGCATGTGCGTATGCAGGCGGCGGCGCAGAAATGGATCGACAGCTCGATTTCCAAGACGATCAACTGCCCCGAGGATATCTCCTTCGAAGGCTTCAAGGACGTCTATATGGAGGCCTATGAGACCGGCTGTAAGGGCTGCACCACCTACCGTCCGAACGATGTGACCGGCTCGGTGCTGTCGGTGTCGGAAAGCGCCGACAAGACCCCCGCCGAGAGCCCCTCGGTGGCCACGGAAACCGATGAGGCCGGGGCCGAGGTGGTCTATATGTCCGAGCCGCTGGACCGTCCGCAATCGCTCGAAGGGCACACCTACAAGCTCAAATGGCCCGACAGCGAGCATGCCATTTACCTGACGATCAACGACATCATCGTCGGCGGCCACCGCCGCCCGTTCGAGGTCTTCATCAACTCCAAGAACATGGAGCACTATGCCTGGACCGTGGCGCTGACGCGGATGATCTCGGCGGTGTTCCGGCGCGGCGGCGACGTCTCCTTCGTGGTCGAGGAGCTGAAAGCGGTGTTCGATCCGCGCGGCGGTGCCTGGGTTCAGGGCAAATACATCCCCTCGATCCTTGCGGCGATTGGCGGGGTGATCGAAAAGCACCTGATCGCCACGGGCTTCCTCGAGGGCGAGGGCAAGGGCCTGAAGGCGGATCCCACGGCCAAGGTCGTCGGCCTCGACGCGCCCCGCGGCAAAGCCTGCCCCTCCTGCGGCCAGTTCTCAATGATGATGGTCGAGGGCTGCATGACGTGCTCCAGCTGCGGGCACTCCAAGTGCGGGTGAGGTGGGCGGTTTCGCTGTAGTCAGAGCAAGCATATGAGTGCGCAAAACGAAGCATAAGCGTGCGCAAAGGGTGTCAAGGGGAAATCGCGCTCACTCGGGCTGACTTCTGACACAGGTCGATTTATAGAAGCGGCGGAGCTCTTGCTCCGCCGTTTTTCTTTGTGGGGTTGCACGTGACGTCCCGCTCATGACCGGCGACGCCACCCTATGAGGGTGGGCGGGGTGCCTATCCAGACTCTGGACGGTCGCACCGCTTTCTTATTCGATAGGGGCGGGCACTACCTCCCAGGCCTTCCGCTCCCGCGGTGCCGGACGCGACGGGCCTAAGCTGTCGTTCCCCGAAAAGTTGGCATGCTAGGGCTGGGCCCAGCTAACCGGCCATTCACTGCCGTCGCGAACTTGTCCAAGCAGAGAATGCGCACGCGTGGGATCATGGAGTTCAAGAGCATTCTGTGGCAGCATCCTGGCATGATCAATTTCCGCACTCTTGCTGACGGGCATCCCGATCTCGCGCATTCGCCACTGCTCCGTGGCGCTCTCCTGACGCTACATTATACGCGCACGCATGGGGCAATCGGCCTCACCAAGAACATGGCCTTCAAGCGCGTCTTCGTCCACTGGGCCGTCGAGAATTTCGACTGGCCAGGCAAAACTGCCGAAGAGATGTTTCGCTACAACAAGGTGATCAATGAATACGAGTTTCCGCCGCTTGAGATTTTGCATTTCTTACTGATTTCTCTGCGCCTAGGCCGTCACTTTAAGGGTGAGTTTCGGCTGACCAAGCGCGGTACAGAGCTGGCACAAGCCCCGGCTCTACTGTTTTCTGAGCTGATCCCATACTTTCTGCTCCGGATGGATCACTCATCCTATGCGCGCTTTGAGGACCGTCCGTTCGGAACATGGGATGTCTGGATTAATGTGATTAACGTCGAGGCAGATTTTGGCACGACCGAGGCTGCCTTGTTCAAAATCTTCTACGGCGAGCCCGAAGATTGGCACACTGCAGGGTCGCGAGAAATGGCGGCGTTCTCATCCTGCGTGCTACGACCGCTCGAATGGGCGGGATTTCTGATAGAGACCCGCGAAGATGCACTCGGCAAACAGGCCTGTCATGTGTTCAAAACGCCGCTCTGGCGCAGCGCACTCCACCTGGACTCCGATGATATGCTGCGACCTATGCCTGTTCATTGATGCTCTTTAGCAGTCTTCAAGTCGCGCCACCGCTCAAGTGGGATCGGCCCTTTGCGGACCTTGGCCATGCACAGCCGTCGCTGCGTTGCGGCCCGTCAGACCGGCCATTCATTGCATGTGCGCCGCCGTGCCACGTCTTCAACTCAGAGGTGTTTGAGTCAAAGACGCATTGGAAGTGAACCCATGCACCACTGCTGCGAAGCTCGCTCGAGATCTCTTGCTTTAGAAAGAGAAATGAAAGGTCCCTTTAGAAAAGAGCGCATTTGCGTTGCTCGTCAAGATTGTGTTTTGGAATTTTTCTTTTCGCATTTAGGGTGGAGTTATGGCCAGTATTTCGGCTGACAGCAATTTTTGGAAAGGAGTTCGTTTGTTTCTTCAGAACCTGACTTGTCGCGCATTTGCGACCTGCCTTTTAGGACTGATCGCCACATCATCTTGGGCACAATCCAGCAAACCCCTTCGAATAGGAACCTGGAATATCGCAAACTTGCATCACGAAAGTGGCGTGGGTCTACGCGGCTCAGCACTTCCGCGGGATGACATCGACTACGAGCGTCTTGCCGAGGTCGCAGCTCGTCTCGATCTCGATGTGATCGCCCTGCAAGAGGTTGGGTCACCGGCGGCGATCGCGCGGATTTTTCCTCCTGAAGAATATCAGGCGATCATATCAAACAGGTATGTAACTGGCGCTGAAGAGCGTCCCGCAGACGAGCGTGGCATCTATACAGCCATGGTCTTTGCTAAAGACCGCTTTCCGGAAACACCGAACGTGACGACGATGACTGAACTCAGCATTATGCACATCGGGTTCGATCGCGACGGGACGCCAAGTAGCCGTCCGACGAGGGCAGGGGTGATGGTAGACCTCGAAATTGGCGGTCAAACGGTGAGGGTGCTGGGTGTGCACCTGAAATCGTTCTTCCATCGCTGGTCACTTGATCCAATCCAGGATCAGTCGAATGAGGGCCGCATATTTGATTCACGGTTTGACTGCCGGACGTTAGATGCACAGCTGAACATCCTTGAGAGTTGGATAGAGCAACAGTCGGCGCAAGGTTTTCCGACAATTGTACTTGGCGATTTCAACCGAGACATGAACGCGATGAACGATGATGGTAATCCTATAGATCGGTTCTGGCGCGAGCTAAATGACGGCACACCGGATGGTCTGGAACTCGCAAAGGGCCCACTTGGGATTGATGAAGTGTGTTGGCCGAACCATGACGATCGCTTCGAGGACCACATAGACTTCGTGGTCTATGACCAGATGCTCTCCAGCTTTGCCTCACCCGGCGAAATTCAAAAGGTCAGCATGGGCCACGAAGACGACCCTCGATATGCCACTATCCCCGACCCGAACGATCCTGACAGGGACATCCGTCAGAACCAGCGCCTGTCGGATCATTGCCCGGTCTTTATTGAAATCAGCTACTAGGAGGTTTTCGACATGAGCGAGGCCCACCCGATTTATGATGCCAAACTGTCCGAGATGGACATCGCAGTGTTCGATCTTGAAACAACCGGCCTGCACGCATCCAAACATGCGATCATTCAAGTTGCTGCGATCAAAGTCGACCAATCCGAACTGGGCGACGATTGGATGACATTCGTTGACGCTGGAGCAGACCACCGCCCAATACCGGATTTCATCCAAGACTTCACGGGTATCCAAGATGATCAACTCGACGGCGCGCCAAACCTGAAATCGATGATGGAGATGTTTGATAGCTTCGTCGGCACCCGTATTGTGGCGGGTCACAACGTCGCTCGATTTGATTTGGGGTTTATCAGACGTGCGGAGGTCCGCACCGGGGTCGAGGTTCAATCTGACTACTTCATCGACACTTTGAAACTGATGCGTCGCCTGCACCCCGATCTCGAGAGCAAGACGCTTGCCGCATGCGGGGAGTTTTACGGCATCGAGTTTGACGCGGATGCACTGCATGACGCTCTTGCAGACACACGACTTGGGGCACAGGTCATGATCAAGCAGTTCGGCGATCTTAGCGAGCGTGGTGTCGAAACGTTTTCCGATATGCTCCAGTTCCTGTCCTGACCCAAAAGGGCAAAAGTGCATGAGTGAAAGGTTTTCTGAAGAAGAATGGGCTCAGATTGGCGCGCATCTGGATCAAAACGGATTTGCTTACGGATTTCCGGTGCGACGCAACACTTCGGTTGTGCTTCTGAGTTGGAACAATCGAAAGTTTGGTGCTTTCGAAGAGCGTGGCGTGCCAAAGAGGTCGCCTGGTGCATTTGCGTTGATCGAACGGGCGTGTGCGCAAGCCGATATCATCGCGATACAGGAAGTGCAGCGCGACACGGGCAGCTTGTATGAGTTGCGTGACCGCCTGCGCCGAGATGGGGCGCCTTGGGACGTCGTCGTTAGCGATGTCACGGGCATGGCACCGGGATACGAAGGCATGGCCGAACGCCACGCTTTTCTTTACCGCTCCGACAGGGTCACACGCGGAGATCTTGCCTCGGATCTTTCCTTTGATCGCTCTGCGGTGATTGAGAACAGCAATGATGCACTGCGCGCACTGGTCAGCAAGGAAATCGAAATCGCGGGTGAGGAGAGGGTCTTGGCGAAAATCTCCGAATGGCTCAGCGGTCAACAGAAGCTAATGGGAGCAAAGCTGAAGAGGTTCGTACAGTTCATTCGTACATCTCACATCATTGAGTTTGTGATTGAGGGTCCAGCCGGTGCCTATGAGCTCTACATCGTGAACGCGTATTTGGTTTCCGGAAAAAGCAAGGCCGAGCGCCAACTGGAGTTTTTCGCGCTTCTGGAATGGCTTTTGCTCGACAGCCGCAGAACCGTGATCGACGAAGGCAAGAGCTTCCTTTTGATGGCTGATATCAACCTGGATTTTGAGTCCAGCGTGGACAAACGACGGAAAGCGATGGCTGCTTATCTTACCTCCATTAACGAAGAGAAGGGCCTTCGAGCCAAGATCAACTTCCCTTTCCTCGACGGAGGTATACTCACCAATGCACGACGCACCGAAACCTTTGATCACATCGCCTAGATCACGACTGATACCCGCCTGCCCAGAGGTCGCCACAACGATCAGGCGGGGTCACTCGGACCTGACCAATACGACTATGGTATGTTTTATTTCGTACAAGTCTTCAGTGACGTGGGGCCTGTGAGGGCGACAAACGGTGAGCCAAATTTCGATCTATACACGCAAAAATTTACAGATCACATCCCAGTCTGGGTCAGGATCCCCATTCCTGCAGATGGGTAAGAATATTTCAAAGTGCACGAATGAGCGTGAAAAGATGAAGACAAGAATTTGAAAGTAAGCGCTGTCTGCGCCCCACATTGCCGACGATAGGCATCGTTGCGAGTTCATACGCATCCGAAGAGAAGGAGTGCGTTTCGCAATGTTCGCAAAGAATTCGTTTCTCACAGCGCTTGGTGTTGAAGTCTTCGCCTCCGGTCAGAGGCGCTGGCCGGAACACGTGAAGGCGCAGGCGGTAGCCGAGACGCTGGAGCCCGGGGCGACGGTGTCGGGTGTCGCTGCGCGCTATGAGATCATGCCGAGCCAGCTGACGGCGTGGCGACGGCTCGCAAAGGAAGGCAAGCTCGTGTTGCCTGCGCTCGAGATCGACGAACCAGTTTTCGCGCCTCTTGTCATCCGCGATGAGATCGCGGCTGCCTCTGAGCCCGAACTGCCCTGCGCCGAGGCACCGATCAGGATTGTACGGGGTTCGGTCGTCATCGAGCTCGCGCAGGATGCGCCTGTGTCCCGGATCGCCGAGATCGTCCACGCGCTCGAGGCCCATCCATGTTGATGCCCTCGCAGGGTGTTCGGATCCTGGTGGCCACGAAGCCGGTGGACTTCCGGAAAGGCCATGACGGTCTCGCAGCCCTGGTCCAGTCGACATTGGCCGAGGATCCATTCACCGGAACGGTCTTCGTGTTCCGCTCGAAGCGCGCCGACAGGTTGAAGATCCTGTTCTGGGACGGCAGCGGTTTGGTCATGGCTTACAAGCGGTTGGAGGAAAGCAGCTTCACCTGGCCGGCGGTCCGCGACGGGGCGATGACGTTGAATAGGGCACAGTTCGAGGCCCTGTTCGCCGGCCTGGACTGGCGCCGCGTGCGGTCACTGGAGGTCCGCCGGCCGGCTGTGGCAGAGTGACTCACCGCGCTGAATAGCCGGACATCGGCACCCCGGGCGCGGTATAATCCGCCCATGTCCAGCGCCCCGCCTATCGACCTTTCCGCGATCCCCGAGAGCCAGCGCGCCGCTGTGCTGGCTCTGTTGCAGGAGAACGACGCGCTGAAGGACGCCAACCGGCGGCTGGAGCATCTCATTGCCGAGCTGAACCATGTCGTGCATGGCAAGCGGTCCGAGAAGCTGAGCGATGATGACCGGCAGCTGGCCTTTGAGGACCTGGAAACCGCCGTCGCCGAGGTCGAGACCCGCAAGGAGCAGGCCGCGCCGTCCACCACGACGCCGCGCCGGTCACGGCAGCGCAACCTCGGCCATCTGCCTGCGGGCTTGCCACGCATCGAGCGTGTGATTGAGCCAGCCAGCCTCGATTGCCCTTGCGGCTGCGGCCGCATGCATCGGATTGGCGAGGACCGCACCGAGCGCCTCGACATCATCCCGGCGCAGCTTCGCGTGCTGGTCGACATCCGGCCGAAGTATGCCTGCCGCATCTGTTCGGATGGCGTCACTCAGGCACCTGCCGCGCCCTGGCTGATTGAAGGCGGTCTTCCAACTGAGGGTGCCATCGCCCACGTGCTGGTGTCCAAGTTCGCGGACCACCTTCCGTTTTACCGCCAAAGCCAGATCCTTGCCCGCTCCGACATCCAAGTCGATCGCAGCACCCTGGCGGACTGGGCCGGCACTGCGGCCTTCCACCTCGGCCCCGTGGTCGATCGACTGACCGAGCACCTGAAGGGATCGACCAAGCTCTTCATGGACGAGACCACCGCCCCGGTGCTCGACCCGGGCCGTGGCCGGACCAAGACCGGCTACCTCTGGGCGCTTGGGCGCTGCGTCAGGCCAAGTTTGGCTTAGACACTCAACGAGTGACGGAACTGTCCAGCATCATCGAAAGCCACGACGACTGACATCGCAGTGGTCGGTCCGACGCCCGGTGTGGTCATCAGCAAGCGGACCGTCTGATGGTGTCTGGCAGTCACGCGGATCCGGCGATCGCGATCGGCGATCCTGGCCCGGATGTCGCGTCGAGCCTGCATCAGGGCCTCGAAAATGGGTGCGAGCTCGGGCTAGAGGTCAGAAGCTTGCTCTGCCGAGAACCCTTGGTCGGCACGTAGTCACCACAAAAAGGGTGAGCGCGTCCCGGCTTTCACTTGGTACGACGGCGTCGCGCCAGTCACGCGCTGACGCTCGCTGCGCGCCGGGTTACCGGGACATGTCTGACGCCGGCAGACCCCGCTCATGGCCAATCGGCCGAGCGACGAGCGTTTCCAGTCGGCAAGGAATGCCTTTGAGGTTGCGCAGGGCAGTCTCGATGATATTGCCTTCCGGGATCGGCTGGCTGAAGGTTGCATGGAGCCGCAAGCCCGCTCGGCTCATCGAGCGCGTCGAGCAACTCGCGGAGACTTGCGCTATGACGGCGTAGGTGCTTGTCGGCATCGAAGGAGGGGTCAGACGCGCCGGGGCAGGGTCGAGCGCGGCGGTATTGAGTACTTCGCTCTCCCTTCGCGCCGTGGCGGAAACGGCGTTGCTGTGCTGGGTTCAACAGCGTCATGTTTCGTCGCTGGTGGATGCTTGAGTTTCGGCAATTTCCTTTCGGTCCGGTGCGGAGGCTGGTTTGGGGTGCTGGTGACAAGAACATTGGTCGTTCACCGAGATGACCAAGAGAAATCTACTGGAGGCGCAATTTTTTGTCTCGGGGCATGCCTTCGAAGGTGGTTCTGGGATGTGGCCTGGCTCTGGTGATCTTCCCGGAGCATCCCGCCAGCGCAGGCCCGCTGAACACGCCTCAACCCATTCAGTTCACGCTACGATCATGGGGGCGAAGGAGGCGGCCCCCGTTGTTCAAACGGGGGCTCAATTGCATTGACCGAACGGGCTCGACTGTCCACGGCTTACCTTCTGTTCTGACGGGGTGGCGTCTGTTTAATGCCGATGGAAGCTCGTCCGCTCTCTTTCCTATTTGTCGCCAAATCCAGTGATGCGATTTAGAAGTCTGTTCGGGCGCGTCCCTAGCGTGATGTGAGGGCCGCCAGTTGCTGGTCAGCATCAAGGCGAGCTGCAAGAAGGCTGCGCATCCTGAGAAGCGCTTGGAACCGATCAAGGTTCGACTGCACTTTTGCACCGTGTGGAGTGAGGATACGCTCCTCCACTATCCTGCCAACGTCGCCAACATCCGGGTCGTGGATGCCATCGAACCTACTGTGGTACCCAAGAGTCTGGGTATCGAGCGCTTCTTCGAAAGCGCTCTGGAGAAGCGCAATGGTCCCGCCCGCGATGTCACAGAATGGGCCGCCTGTGCGAAGGTCGGAGAGCATCTTCTCGACTTCGGAGAATTCTTCCGCGGGCCATGCCTCAGAACTCTGGTCCAAGTCGTCCGACAAGAACTGGAGCCCCAACAGGAACTCGGCCCATAACTCCACAACTGAAAAGTCTTGGTGCTGCTTAAACATTTGGAATCTCCCAGATGTGCGCCGCGCGGGAGTGCGCGACGGTCAAGCCGCCGGCCGCATTGCGGCCGACGGGAAAGGCTCAGGCGGCCCAGTGTTGGGAGAGTGCTTCCGCCATGGCGTCACGCGCGTCCGCCAGGGCCCCGACGTCCTCGAGCAGTTCGAAGAAGTGATCTGCCAAGAGGCAAAGCTCTTCAACTTCACGGCTTGCCGGGTCCAGAAGGCTGGACAGGTCGAGATCTGGCTCTTCTCCCTCCCCAAAGGGATCGAGAGAAAGAAGCCGGTGCAGGGCGACAAGCTTCCGCTTGATTGTGCGATCAAGGTGGGTGGCCTCGCGCAGATCGCCAAGCAGCCGGACCACATTGCGTGCTGCGGCGGGACCGCCAATGAGGGCGGCAGCATTCACCATGGCCGAGCCGTGTTCGTCGAAATGATGTCGCACGGCGGCCAGTTGCGGGTCGGCGGTGAGGGTCTTCGATCGTGAGGTATGCAAATGCATCTCCTTTCTTGGTCGCGCTGTCATTCGTGACAGCGTCAAGCCCGCCTGCTGCTCCTAGTTTTTGTTGCCTCGGTTCCGCTACCTCCGGTCTGTGTGCGGCCAAATGCGCGGACAGGAGGTGAGGGAATGAGGAAAGACTTGTAGTGAGTCTAGTCGGTCCTCTTGCTTTCTGGTTTTCCTATGCTGGCTACCATTGATGCCGTTATATAAAGGATATTAGCTGTATCCGAGATTGGCGAAGGAAATTCTTAAAATTTATGCGCGATATAATTTAGATATCCACTCTATGTTTCGGGCGTAATTCTCGTTTTGCATTGGGCGCGTGACACGTCTGGCCAGCCATATTTTCCTCTCACCATCAAAGTGATGCTAGATTTGTGAAGGTGTTTCTTGGAGGTGAAAGGGATTTATTGGGGGTGTCTGTTTTTTTGAATTGCCTGTGTCGGATTTGTTCATGATTTGGCATGAAGCATCTCGGGAAGAGTCTCGGCAGTCAAGCGCCATCCGGGCAGTGGGTCATATTTCTCAATTACCGAAAGCTTGACCTTTTATTTGGTGGTTTCTCGGAGGGATTTTTTTGCCCTCAATCGAGAGAGTGGTGAAATCATGTCTTTGAATGCATTATTTTTAGCTTCTCATGATTTGAGAGCTTGGCAGGATCGACGCTTACAACGCAGTCCGTCCCGCTGCAGCGGCCCTCCGCCCAATAATCGGCGCCGCCAAAAGGCTTGGTGTCGAAGGCCTCATAGCCCGCAAACCATTCGCTTTGTGGCACGAAGCCGAGGCGAGCGCACGCAACGATGATTTCAATTTTGTGTTTGGCGGTAAGGATCGCGAGCTCGTCGAGGAAAGATTTCATCTGATCGGGTGACATATGGGCCTCTTGATGATGGTCTGAAATTCTGAACGCCTCTTCGATGAGTGACATTGGCCAAACTGGTCAGAGACGAAGAAAAAATCTGACAATGCATGCTTGGTCTTGCCTCGGCTGCTTGGGTCCCGATGAGAACTGCCGGACTTTTCCCGATTCAAAGCAGCCCCGGTCTGGCCGCCGGAGTTCGGACTTCCCGACTGAGTTGCAAGGCTGAGTTGAGCGATGAGCTTTTCTCTAGGCGTGGCTGGGCGGGTTTCAATGCAATCAGCACGGGGTTTTGCGCCGTAGGCAAATTCTTCAGCGCGATGCCGACAGGTTGCCAGCTAGATTTGGCGTAGGCCTTTCCTGTGCGATCAGGCGGGCGTCGACCAGGCACGGTGCAGTTCCTGCCGCAGCCAGCTGTGCGCTTTATCCGCGGTCATACGGTTATGCCAGATTAGGTGGTTGGCGATCGGCGCCATCTCAAGCGGGATCTCCGCGATGGCCAACGGATTGCGGCGGGCAAGGTATTCCGCCGTTCGGTTGGTGAAAACGCCGACCAGATCGGAGCGCATCAGCAGTTCGGGTACGATGGTGAAGCTCATCACTGTCATTGCAATGGTGCGGTGGCAGCTATGGCGCTCGAGCACCGCGTCAAACGCAGCGCGGGAGTCGCCGGTCGAGCTGACTACAAGGTGGGAATAGGCGAGGATGTCTTCAAGCTCGAGGTGTATCCCCTTGGCGATCAGCGGGTGGTCAGCGCGGCACAGACAAACGAAGCGGTCCTCGAAGGCGAAGAGCCTGCGGATGTGCGGCGGCGTGATGTCGAACCAGCCCATGGCGATCTGGATATCACCGGAATCGATTAGCCGGATCGCGTAGTCGCGGTCGGTGGTGCGCAGGTGGATTCCGATCTTCGGGGCAATCCGTCGTAGCCGTTCGAAGAGTGGAACGAAGACCGGAAGACTGAAGCGATCGGGGGCGCCGATAGTGAAGCGTGCCTCTGCTGCAGAGGGGTCGAAGTCGTCGGGACGGGAGGCCACGGCTTCGGCGTCGCGCAGAATGCGCGCCACCACCGGCGCCAGGTCCGCGGCCCGGGGCGTCGGGCTGAGCCCCTCGGGCGTGCGCACGAAGAGCGGGTCCTCGAAGCGGTCGCGCAACCGTTTGAGTGCGTTCGACACTGCCGATTGAGTCCGGCCCAGCCGCTCACCTGCGCGCGTGACGCTGCGTTCTTCCACCAGAACATGGAAAACGGTGAGCAGGTTAAGGTCGAAATTATTAAGCAATTACGTGCCTCCATCATCGCGGTGAATAAAGTTTAACATGAGAATCAATTTAACAAATAAAAATTCTTCCGGCAGGTTTCCGGGCAAAGATGGAGGAGATCCCCATGGTAGACACCAAAGGGTCGGACTCGGTGCGCGTGAGCGGGCCGAGCCAGGACTATATTCCCTTTCACCCCGCGCCGGCGAAACCGGCCTTCGTGCCTCCGGTGGGGGCGGTCGATGCGCATTGCCACGTCTTCGGACCCGCGGCGAGTTTCCCTTTCGCGCCAGAGCGGAAGTACACCCCGGTGGACGCTGCAGCCGAAACCCTCTTCGAATTGCGCGACCACCTCGGCTTTGCCCGCAATGTGATCGTGCAGGCGACCTGTCACGGGACGAACAACGCGGCGATGCTCGACGCGATCGAGAAGTCTGAGGGACGGGCGCGCGGCGTCGCGGTGCTGGACGAGTCGATCACCGACGACGAGCTGGAGAGCTTGCATGCGGCAGGCATCCGCGGCGTGCGCTTCAACTTCCTCAAGCGGTTGGTGGGCGACGCGCCCAAAGACCGCTACGTGAAGGTCGCGGAGCGGATTGCCCGGCTCGGCTGGCACATCGTCATCTACTTCGAGTCCAATGAGCTGGAAGAGCTGGAGCCCTTCATCCGCTCGCTTCCCGGGACCATCGTAATCGACCACATGGGCCGTCCAGATGTGACCCAAGGCCTCGACAGCGAGGGATTTGCACGGGTCCGCGCGCTGATGGAAGACCCGCGGTTCTGGATCAAGGTGTCCTGTCCCGAGCGCCTGACCGCGACCGGCCCGATGTACGACGACGTGGTGCCCTTTGCCCGCGTTCTGGTCGAAGCTTATCCCGACCGGGTACTTTGGGGCACCGACTGGCCGCATCCGAATATGCGCTCGCACATGCCCGATGACGGCAAGCTGGTGGACATGATCCCGCGCATCGCTCCGACGGCGGACCTGCAGCACAAGCTGCTCGTCGCCAACCCGATGCGGCTCTACTGGCCCGAGGAGGCAATCTGATGACTGCCAACCAAGCGCCCTGGGTGCGCTGGACCATTGCGGGGCTTGCCACGTTGATGTGCGTGGCCTGCATCCTGTGGAACCTCGAGGCGCACACACGCCTCGGCTTTGCGCTTCTCAAGCAGCAGTACATGGCGCTGCAGCTCGGCCTCGCGCTAACCATCGCCTTCCTGCGCTACGGCCCCAGCGGCGACAGAGTCGAAAGCCCGAGCCTGCTGGACCTTGGCATCGCGGTGATCTGCCTCGGTACGCTGCTTTATGCCGCCTATGATTTCGTCTGGTTGCTCAAGGAGCAGTTCTATCGCCCTTGGCAGATCACCTTGATCGGCGCGGTGGTGGTGATTGGCGTGATGGAGGGCATCCGGCGCCGTGCTGGGCTCATGCTCTTTGGGATCGTCGGGGTGTTCCTGCTCTACGCGCTGGTTGCCGACAAGGTGCCCGGCCGGCTGATCGGGCGCGAGCTGTCGCCGCAGCGGCTGGTGGACTACGTAGGCTTCGACAGCTCTGCCGTCTTCTCGGCGCCGCTGGCGGTGGGCACGATCACCGTGCTGCTCTTCGTCTTCTTCGGCCAGCTGCTTTTTGCGGCGGGTGGCGGCGGCTTCTTCACCGACCTCGCCATGGCGGCCACCGGCCGCTCGCGCGGCGGAAGTGCTAAGATCGCGGTCGTCGGATCGGCGCTCTTCGGCTCGATCTCTGGCAGCGCGGTGTCGAACGTGGCCACCACGGGGGTGATCACCATCCCGCTGATGCAGCGCGGCGGCTACTCCAAGGAAGACGCCGGCGCGATCGAAGCTGTGGCCTCGACCGGCGGGCAGCTGACCCCGCCGATCATGGGCGCGGCGGCCTTTCTCATGGCTGAATTCCTCGACATTCCCTACACCATGGTCGCAGGCGCGGCGCTGGTGCCGGCGGTGATCTACTACCTCGCCGTCTTTCTGCAGGTCGATCTCATCGCCGCGCGCGACGGGATCAAGGCACCCGAAGAGGGTACGCTCACTGTGCGTCAGGTGATGAAGGACGGCTGGCACTTCCTGCTTCCTTTCGCGATCTTGCTCTATGGCCTCTTCTGGATGCACCTCGATCCTGAAGACTCGGCGCTGCTGGCGTCGCTCGCCATCGTTGTCGTCGGCTTCCTGCGCGGCTACCGCGGTACCCGGCTTTCGCCGAAGACATTGTTTGACGTCTTTGTGCAGACCGGCACTTCGATGGTCGACCTGATCCTCGTGGTCGCCGCGGCGGGCTTCGTTATCGGCGTGCTCAACATCACCGGACTCGGTTTTGCGCTGACTCTGCTGCTGGTGGACTCGGTGGGTTCGAGCATCACGCTGCTCCTGCTGATCTCGGCGGTGGTCTGTATCATCCTCGGCATGGGGATGCCGACCTCGGGAGTCTACGTGCTGCTGGCGGCACTGGTCGCTCCCTCGTTGGTCGAAGCAGGTGTGACGCCAATCGCGGCGCATCTCTTCATCCTCTACTTCGGGATGATGTCGATGATCACCCCGCCCGTCGCGCTGGCCGCGTTTGCCGCCTCGGCGATCTCGGGCGCGGGGGCCATCGCCACCGGCGGTGCAGCGATGCGCATCGGATGGGCGGCCTTCATCCTGCCCTTCGCCTTCGTCGCCACCCCCGAGCTGCTTTTCGAGGGCACCACGCAGCAGACGCTGATCGCAGCGGTGCTTACGACGCTTGGCGTCGCCGCCGTGACTATCGGCATCTCGGGCTACTGGGGGCGCTCGCTCAACATCGTGCTGAGGGTCCTCTTCGTGATCCTCGGGGCGTTTGCCATACCGCTCGGCTTCATCGGGCTGCCGATGATTGCTCATATGCTCGCTGCGGCGGGAGCGGTTGTACTCGCGGCCGGTCTGATCCTGACCAAGCCGGCAAAAGCCGGCAACGGGCAGGCTGCGAACACCAAGGTTTAATTCGGGAGGAACCTATATGATCATCTTCAAAAACGTTGCGATCGCGGGGCTCACAAGTCTCACGCTCGGTACTGCGGCCGAGGCGCAGGTCGTCTCGATGGCGACCGGGGCTCAAGGCTCGCTGGCCTACAACTCGGGCCAGGCGGTGGCTCGGATCGCCAATGACAACGGCATCACCGTGCGCACCCAGCCGCTGGTGGGCTACATGCCGCTGCTGCAGGTGGGTGAGGTCGACTTTGGCTTCTCCAACGGTGTCGAGGCCGAGTTCGCCTACGAAGGCAACGGAAACTTCGACCGCGCGCACCCCGATGTGCGCCTTGTCGGCACCATGTTCAACCTGACCACGGGCATAATGGCGCCCTGTGACCTGGGGCTCGAGACGGTTGCCGATCTAAAGGACCGACCGGACCTGCGCATCGCGTCGGAATACACATCGTCGACGATTATTCCCTTCTACATCATGGGCGCGCTGGCCTCCGGCGGGCTGAGCTACGACGATTTCACGAACGTGCCGGTGTCAAGCTTCGTTGACGGGATCAACGCGCTCGGCGACGGGCTGGTCGACATCTCGCTGGTCAGCCTCAACGCCGGTGCGGGCCAGCAGGCGGCGGTGCAGCTCAAGGACCGAGGTGGGCTGTGCTACATCTCGCTCGACAACTCCGAAGGGGGCGTAAGCGCCTTCAAGGAGTTTCTCTCGGCCGGCTCCATCGTCGAGATGCCGCAGAACGAGAACGTCAACGGCCTGGCCAACTCGGGGGCCAACCTCATGAGCATCCCCTGGGTGCTGCTGACCAACGCCGGAGTTCTCGGAGGACCTGATCTACGACATGGTCAAGGCGATCGCCGAGAACAAGGACGCGCTCGGCGAGGCCTTTGGTGCCTTCAAGCGGGCGGACTTCTCCAAAATGGCGCCGGTGAACAAGACGCCCTACCACGAGGGTGCACTGCGTTACTACGAGGAAGCTGGCATCACCGTTGGCGAGTGACAATCTGGAGCCGGGGCCGCACGTGCGGCCCCGGTGCTTTTCGAGGAGACTACAATAAATGATGACAACCCTCACGGCCGCGGACGGCCACAGCTTCGAGTGCTGGATGGCGCAGGCGCAGGGCGAGGCCCGCGGCGGCATCGTGATCCTGCAGGAGATCTTCGGGATCACCGACCAGCTGAAGGGCGTGGCGGACCGCTACGCTGCGCTCGGCTACAATGTGGCGATCCCGGCGCTTTTCGACCGCCAGCAGCGCGCCACCGTAGTGCCCTTCGACAAGGGCCCGATCGGGCGTGACCTGATGCTGGCCGCCAAGCTCGACGAGACCATGGCCGATATCTCCGCCACCATCGACGCGCTGCGGGCAAAGGGCGGCAAGGTTGGGGTCATCGGCTTCTGCTGGGGCGGCGGCCTGGCGCTGCGCGCCGCGCAGAAAACCGACGCGGATGCCGCGGTCGCCTTCTACGGCACGCGCCTGCCGCAATATCTCGACAGCCCGCTGCGGGCGCCGATGCTCGGCCACTTCGGTCGCAGCGACGACCACGTGCCGCCCGAGATGCTGGCCGAGGCGCAGGCCTACCTGCCGCAGATGGAGGTGCACCTCTACGATGCTGGCCACGCCTTTGCCAACGACGCGCGCCCCAGCTACGTCGCCGAGGCTGCGGACCTGGCGCATGCGCGCACCGAAGAGTTCTTCGCAAAGCACCTCGGCTGAGGCCTCTCGCCCGCACGGGCAGGGCAGACATGAAGAAGGGCTCCGGATTTTGTCCGGAGCCCTTTGTCGTTGTCCGGTATGCTCGCTCAGGCCCGGGGGAAGACCCGCCCATCGAAGAGCTTGCGCGCCGTGCGCAGGGAGCCGGCGCGCCGTACCACGCCCTCCGCTTCCCGCTCCAGAAGCACTTCTGCCGCGCCGGTCGGATGCTCGATGGCGAAGGTACCACCCTCTGGTAGCTCTGCTACTTCGGCGGCGGGCGTGCCGGGGAGGGTGCAGGCGGTCGCGACACTGACCGCGGCAAAGACGCCGATGGTGGCGTGGCAGCGGTGCGGGATGAAGCTGCGGGTGCTGACCACGCCGCCCGCCTGCGGCGGCGAGACCAGTGTCATCTTTGGCACCGACTTCTCGGTCACATCCCCTAGGTTCATCAGGGGCCCGGCCTGCAGGCGGATCGACTCCAGTTTCGCCTTCAGCCCTGCGTCGCCATCGAGTGCCTCGCGGCTCTCGCTACCAGTGATCCCCATGTCCGAGGCGCGCAGGATCACGCATGGCATGCCGTTGTCGATCAGCGTGCATTCCACGCCGTCGATCACGTTCACCGGATTGCCGCTCGGCAGCAGCGCGCCGCACATGGAGCCGGCTAGCCCCTCGAACATCAGCGGCACCGGCGCGTGATGGCCGGGCACCCCGTCGATGCGCGCCTCGCCGTGGTAGCTGACGCGACCCTCCGGAGTCTGCACGCGGGCGACGGCGATCTCGCCGGTGTTGCGCATGTGGATGCGCACCGAGGTTTCGTCCTCCGAGGCCGGGACCAGTCCGCGCTCGATGGCGGCGGGGCCGACCCCGGCGAGGATATTGCCGCAGCCCTGCGCGTCCGAGACGAGTGCCTGGTCCACGAAGACCTGCAAGAAAAGATAGTCCACGTCGGCATCCGGTCGCGAGGGCGGTGCCAGGACCGCGACCTTCGAGGTCAGAGGGTCCGCCCCGCCGATGCCGTCGATTTGCGCCGGATCAGGCGAGCCCATGATCCGCAGCAGAAGATTGTCACGCTCTGCGGCGTCGGCAGGGAGGTCGGAGGCGAGGAAATACGCCCCCTTGGACGTGCCGCCGCGCATCCAGAGGCAGGGCAGGCCTGCGGTCTCGTAATTCTCGATCTGTCCCATCTCGCTCCCTTTGCTCTCCCGGACAGCATGGCGTGCCCGGGGATCAGCCCCCGGGCACATTGATCAGACGTACTTCAGGCCCTTCTCGGCGAGCCGCGGGCGCATGTCGTAAATATCCAGCCCAAGCTCGCCTGCTGCCAGGCGCTGACGTTTGGCCTCTTCCGCCGCAAGGCGCGCCTCGGCCTTCTCGAGCACCGCTTCAGCTTCCGCTCGCTTGACGACTACAACGCCGTCGTCATCGGCCACGATGATGTCGCCCGCCTCGATCGCTTGGCCGGCGCAGACGATCGGCACGTTGACCGAGCCCAGCGTCTCCTTGACGGTGCCCTGTGCAGAAATGGCCTTGGACCAAACCGGGAAGTTCATTTCCTTGAGATCCTTCACGTCGCGGCAGCCCGCGTCGATGATCAGCCCGCGGCAGCCGCGCGCCTGCGCCGAGGTGGCTAGCAGGTCGCCGAAATAGCCGTTGTCGCAGGGCGAGGTTGGTGCGAGCACCAGGATGTCGCCCTCCTGCAGCTGCTCGATGGCGACGTGCACCATCCAGTTGTCCCCAGGCGCTGCCGATATCGTCACCGCCGAGCCGGAGATCTGCGCGCCGGGATAGATCGGGCGCATGTAGCTCTGCAGGCAGCCCTTGCGGCCCTGCGCTTCGTGCACGGTGGCGACGCCCGCGCGTCCCAGCGCGTCGATGACGTCCTTGTCGGCCCGTGCCACGTTTTGAACGACCACTGCCATGATGGCTCCTCCAGATTCTTTTCTTTTCAGATACGCAAATCCCGGCGGCGCCCGAGGCGGCACCGCTGGGTAGGGGCGTCAGCCCTTGTTCACCGGCGGGGTGCCGTGGGTGTGGAAACTCTCGATGGTCTTCAGCCCCCAGGCTTGACCCTTCATACGGTCAGCCTGCGTCCAGCACACCGGCTCCCAGTCAGGGGCGAGGATCAGTCGCGCGCCGGCATTGGCCAGCTCGACGCGGTTGCCCGCGGGCTCCCAGACGTAGAGGAAGAAAGTGCCCTGCACCGCGTGCTTGTGCGGGCCGGTCTCGATGTGCACGCCGTTCTGCAGGAAGATGTCCGCTGCGCGCAGGATGTCCTCGCGCTGGTCCGTGGCATAGGTCACGTGGTGCAGCCGGGCGTTGCCGCCGCCGTGTTCCTCGGTGCAGGCCAGATCGTAGGTCTTGTTGTTGACGGTGAACCAGCAGCCGCCGAGACGGCCGTTGTCGAGCTGGATGTACTCGGTCACCCGGCTGCCTAGGCAGGTTTCCATGAACCGCTTGAACTCGGTGACGTCCGAGCTGAGCAGGTTCAGGTGATCGAGCCGACGCGGCGCGGCGCCTTCGAAGGCACTTGCGGTATTCTTCAGCGCGGCGCGCTCGGCATCCTCCTGCGGTTCGTACCAGCGCGTCTCGTAGTAAATCTCGAAGACATGGCCGAAAGGGTCCTCGAAACGAAAGGCCCGGCCATGGCTCAGGTCGCCCTCGGTCCAGCCGTGTACCTTGAAGTCCGAGGCTTCGATGATCGCGACGCGGCGCTCCAACGCATCGGGCGATGCGGCACGGTAGCCGATGTGGGCAACGCCGGTGGTGTCCGAACGGGTCAGTTTCAGCGTGCAATACTCATAGTCGTCCCAGGCGCGCAGGTAGGCGCTGGTTTCGTCCTGCCCCGAGAGCTTCAGCCCGTAGACGCGGGTGAAAAAATCGAGGCTTTCTTCGAATTTGTCGGTGAGCATCTCCACATGGCCGAGATGGGCGATGTCGAAGCTGGGATTGGTCGGCTGGCTCATGTTTCTCCTCCGAAAGGGGCGGGATTTCCGCTATAGGGACCGGCCGTTCGCGCTGAGCTGGTCGTCTGCTGCAGGATACCCGGCGCGCACTCCCGTGACGCGCCGGTGGAGTGATTAGAGTTCGTCCACGGTGCGCGGGAAGATCGACTGGAAGCCTTCAGCGTACTTGCAATCGCGTCCGCCCGACATGCCGCCGGAGTTGCGCTTGAAGTGGTTGGCGCGCTGCTGCGCGACGCGGGTGTAATAATCCCACAGGTGCAGCTGGCCCTCGTTGCACTCCATTGCCTTGCGCTTCTTTTCCCAGACCGGGGTGATGTCGAGGAAAGTGTCGGGCTTCCAGCCCATCTGTTCGGTCTGATGTGGCTCGAAGAGATAGAGCTGCGGCGCGCCGAGGACCTTTTCTCCGGGGTTGTGGCCCCAGGCTTGGGCGATCATCCGGCACTCTAGCGACACCTGCGACATGTACATGTGGTCGGTGTTGTAAGGATCGTACTGAGAATGGCTCATCATGAACTTCGGCTGAACCTTGCGGATGAGGTCCACGAGCTCGTATTTGTCGGACTGGTCGAGATGCAGCGGGTAGTCGCCCTTGTCGAAGCACACCAGCTCGTGGACGCCGAGCGCCTCGGCGGCATTCTCGGCCTCGCCGCGGCGGATGTCTTTCACTTCCTGCAGCGACTTGCCTTCTTTCCACAGACGCGCGCTCTCGCCGCGTTCGCCGAAGGAGAGACAGGCCACGGTGACCTCATAGCCAAGTTCTGCGTGCAGCGCGATGGCGCCGCCGCAGCGCCAGACGAAATCGGCTGCGTGAGCGGAAATGATGAGCGCGGTTTTCTTGTCGGACATGTGATGTCTCCTCCGGATGTCTTGCAATGGGCATGTCACGGGAGGTCCGCCGCGGGCAATTTCGAAACGCGTCCGACAGCATAAGAAATGGCTATACCATATAGAGATCTGCGAGAAGGTATGAGAAGCATGATGGCAATGCATAGGAGGAGCGCGAGCATGCAGAACATTGGTAATCCGAAAAAGCTGGCCTTCATAGGATTTGGCGAGGCGGCGCAGGCCTTTCTTTCTGGCTGGCCCGTCGAGGCGCAGGGCCGCACATCCGCCTATGATATTAAGAGCGAGACAGAAGAAGGTGCCGCCGAGATGGCAGACCGCTACGCGCGGGCGGGTGTATCTGGAGAGGCCTGCAGCGAGGACGCGCTGCGCGGAGCCGGGGTGGTGTTCAGCACGGTGACCGCGGACCAAGCCCTTGTGGCGGCCGAAGTGGCGGCCGCGGGGCTGGCCGAGGGCGCGCTCTGGCTCGACTGCAATTCCTGCGCTCCGCAGACGAAGCGCGCCGCTGCGTCGAAGATCGAGGCAGCAGGTGGACGTTACGTCGACGTGGCGGTGATGGCTCCAGTCCATCCAAAGCGTCATCTCGTGCCGCTGCTGGTCTCGGGACCCCACGCCGCGGCAGGGATTGCCGAACTCGAGGCACTTGGAATGCAGCCCCGTTTTGCCGGGGATGAAGTCGGACAGGCCTCGTCGATCAAGATGCTGCGCTCGGTGATGATCAAGGGAATGGAGGCGCTCCACGCAGAATGCTTTCTCGCAGCGCGACGGGCCGGAGTGGAAGAGGCGGTGATCGGATCGCTAGAGGTCTCCGACGGCAATGTCCCGTGGCGGACGCGGGGGGCTTACAACCTCGAGCGCATGATGGTTCATGGTGGTCGGCGCGCCGCCGAGATGCGGGAGGTTGCGCTGACGGTGGAGGCGCTCGGACTGGGGGGCGAAATGGCGAGGGCCACGGCACTCTGGCAAGACCGCATCGCCGAGCTTGGCGTCGATCCCGGCGAGGTGGAGTTGATGCCGCGCCTCGACAGGCTTTTGGCCAAACTATGATCTCGCGAAATCTGCGCCACCTAAGGGTGTTCCTTGCAGTGCTCGAGTTGCGCTCGCTGACGCTCGCATCGGCGCGCACCCGCATCTCGCAACCGGCGGTAACGCAGGCTCTTGCCAAGCTTGAGGACCAAGCGCGAGGGCCGCTTTTTGACCGAACGCG
This sequence comes from Salipiger sp. ABN3_019, assembly GCF_056158605.1. Classification (NCBI taxonomy): domain Bacteria; kingdom Pseudomonadati; phylum Pseudomonadota; class Alphaproteobacteria; order Rhodobacterales; family Roseobacteraceae; genus Salipiger; species Salipiger sp. ABN3_019. The sequence continues at coordinate 1,213,748 of NZ_JBSWTP010000010.1, read as the reverse complement.
TCAGGGGGTGTTTGCCACCGAACGCGGAGAGGTTCTCGGTGTGAGGGTCGCACGGGCGTTCGGGCGGCTCGACCCGGTGCTGGCCGCGCTGTCGCCGCGGCTTTGCCTCACCGCTTCCAGCTCACAGCTTTCAGCGCTCATCGCGGTGGTGGACACAGAGAATTTCACGCTCGCGGCGCGCAGTCTCGGCCATGCGCAACCGACCGTGCATCGGGCGATCAGCCAGTTGGAGACCGAAGCCGGGCAGGAACTGTTCGAGCGGCGCCGCAATGGGCTAATCGCGAGCCGCGCTTCGGTGAAGCTCGCGCAGGCGTCGCGTCTTGCTTTTGCAGAGTTGGAACAGGCTGAGGCGGATCTCGCCGAGATCGACGGGCGTGAGGTCGGGCAGATCGTCGTCGGCGCGTTGCCGATGGCGCGCTCAGTGCTTTTGCCTCAGGCCGTCGCAGCATTCCGCATTCAGCGTCCGCATCAGCCCCTGCGCATCGTCGACGGGGTCTATGATGACTTACTCGTTGGGCTGCGGCGAGGTGCAATCGACTTCATTCTAGGTGCGCTGCGTGACCCCGCGCCGATTGGGGACGTCGTGCAGGAGCCGCTCTTTGATGACCAACTCGTTTGTGTGGTCCGGCCTGGGCATCCATTGGCTGAAGCGGGAGCACTGGACGCAGAACACTTGGCCCGGCAGAGCTGGGTGGTTCCACGAGAAGGCACGCCGTCCCGCGCCCGGTTCGATGCCTTTTTCACGGGAAGCCCCGGGGGTGGGCCTTCAAGTGTGATCGAGGCCGGCTCGATCCTCTTCATGCGCGAACTTCTGGCGCGGGGGGACTTCATCGGTTGCATCTCCGAGGCCCAGGCAGTAGCGGAAATTGCCAATGGAACCCTGCAGAGGCTTGATGTCGCCGGAGGCTGGGCGAACCGGCCGATCGGCCTGACCTTGCGGGGCGACTGGGTCCCGACCCAAGCTCAAAGCCTGCTGCTGAATCAGCTCCGCGAGGCAGCAGCTAGCATACCAATGCGATAGCCTAAACTTATCCTGATGACCTATTTTGAATTGGCCCAGTCCTTCCGAAAAGGGCATGTGTTGACATGGGCCGGCGCGTTGTCCGGCCCCTCTTTGTCGGGGAGGACAATCATGCGTTTCACCACTTTCACTGCCGCGTCCGTGCTTGCCTGCGTGGCCGGCGCCGCTGTCGCCGAGGACATGAAGTTCGCGAACTTCATGCCGCCGACCCACCCCTATGTCGCGGGCGCCTTCCAGCCCTTCGCCGACATGGTGGCCGAGAAGTCGAACGGCGAGATGACCGTCACGCTTTACAACGGCGGCGAGCTCGGGCCGGGCCCGGTCGAGCAGTACAGCCGTGTCGTGGATGGCGTCGCCGAGTTTGCTATCTCGCTGCCCGGCTACACCGCTTCGAGTTTCCCGCTGACTCTAGTCGCCGAGTTGCCCGACGTGGTCGAAGAGGGCACTGGCACGGAGAAGATCTGGCAGAACATTGAGCTGTTCCAGCCCGAGTATCGTCGGGTGAAGCTGGTCTCTCTGTGGTCGAGCGCCGAGAATGTGCTCTACATGCGCGATACCGCCGTGGACTCGCCGGATGACCTTGCTGGCAAGAAGATCCGCGTGCCCTCGCGCAACACCGGCAAGCTGGTCGAGGCTTGGGGCGCGACCCCGGTTTCGATGCCGGTGACCGAGATCTACAATGCCATGCAGACCGGCGTGATCGACGGCGCGATGATCGACGCGACCGCCACCCGTGCCTTCAAGCTGGGCGAGGTGGCCAACTACCTGACGCTCGGCATGGAAACCACCAACTCGCCGTTCTTCATCCTGATGAACCGCGACGCGTGGCAGAGCTTGTCGGACGACGAGCAGGCCGCTGTCGAAGAGGCTGGCCGCGAGGCGTCCGTGCTCGGCAATCAGGTGCAGCTGACCGTCGCCGCAGATGGTATCGAGGCCTTCCGCGGCATGGACGGCAAGGAGGTCATCGAGCTGACCGACGAGCAGGCCGCCGCTTTCAACGAGGCCGCTCTCAAGGTGACCGAAGAGGTTGTTGCAGAGACCGGCGGCGAGGCGCAGGCCATCGTCGAAGCGCTGGCGGACTGATGGCACTTCTCGAACAGGCGTCCTGGGCAAAACCCTTTGCCCGGGCCACGCGAGGGCTGGCGTGGATCGGTGCGCTCTGCCTGCTGATGATGATGGTGCTGATCTTCAGCGGCGTGCTAATGCGCTATGCTCTAAACCAGCCCATCCTCGGCCTCAACGAGATCATCCAGCTTGCGGCCGTCGCCGTCGTGATGTCCTCGCTACCTTATTGCACGGCGCAGGGCGCGCATGTGTCCGTCGACATTTTCGATCGCGTGCTCGGGCGCTGGGGTCGGCTGCTAGGCGACGTGCTGAGCCGGCTCGTCTCCGGCTATGTTCTGTCGGTGCTGTGCTGGCGCGCTGCGCTCAAAGCGCTGGACGCGTTTGAATGGGGCGACGCGACCAACATGCTTGGTCTGCCCATTGCTCCCTTTTACGGGATCCTCGCTGCTGGCACCGGGCTTTGCGTTCTGGTCTTTGCCGCCGAGCTGGTCCTGCTGTTGACCGGGAAAGGGTCCAAGTGATGACACCTGTTGCCGCGGGCGTGGTGGGCATTGCCTGCTTGTTCGTTCTGATGATCCTGCGCACCCCTGTCGCTTTTGCCATGCTGCTTGTGGGCTTCTTTGGCTATTGGGGTCTCGAAGGTTTCCGCAGCGCCGGCGCCGTGCTGCTGACCGAGAGCTATTCCGCGGTCGCTTCCTATTCGCTGATCGTCGTCCCGATGTTTATTCTTCTGGGCAACATTTCCTCCGCCGCCGGCTACTCGCGCGGGCTCTACGATGCTGCCTATGCATGGGTCGGCCGTTTCAAGGGTGGCCTGGCCTCGGCATCGGTGCTGGGTTGCGCGGCATTTTCGGCGGTCTCGGGCTCGTCTGTCGCCACCGCGGTGACGCTGGGTAAGGTTGCGCTTCCGGAGATGCGGCGCCTCGGATATGCCGACAGTCTGGCAACTGGCGCCATTGCCGCGGGCGGTACGCTGGGCTTTCTGATCCCGCCCTCCACCGGCTTCGTGCTCTACGCGATCCTCACCGAGGAATTGATCGGCCGGCTGTTCATGGCGGGCATCCTGCCGGGCGTGCTTCTGATGGCGCTCTTCATGGGAACCATCTGGCTGATCGCCACGCTCAACCCCGAGGCCGGCCCGCGCGGCGAGCGGATGCCGATGGCGCAGCGCTTCCGCATGCTGGCCGAGGCCGCGCCGCTCATCGGGGTGATCGTGCTATCGATCGGCGGCATCTACCTCGGTGTCTTCACCCCGGTCGAAGCCTCCGGAATCGGCGCCGGCCTTGTGCTGATCCTCGCGCTCGCGCAGCGGCGTCTGAACTTTGCCTCTCTGAAGGTGGCGCTATTGGACACGTTGCAGACAAGTGCCATGCTCTACATGATCGTCATTGGCGCCAACGTGCTGAACCCGTTCTTTGCTGTGACGCATATCCCCGCGACGCTCGGGGCCGGGCTCGAGACGCTGGGTCTTGGGGCCTATGGCACGCTGATCGTGATCTTGCTGGCCTACGTGGTGCTCGGGATGTTTATGGACGGGCTGTCGATGTTGGTGATCACGATTCCGATCGTCTTCCCGGTGATCACGGCGCTTGGTTTCGATCCGATCTGGTTCGGCGTGGTGGCGGTGATCGTCATCGAGATGGGCATGATCACCCCGCCGGTGGGCCTCAACGTCTTCGTTGTGCGGGGTGTGGCGCAAGGAGTGCAGTTGACTACGGTGTTCCGTGGTGTCTTCCCCTTCCTCGTGGCGATGATCGTCGGGCTACTGCTGATCATCGTCTTCCCGCCAATCGCAACGGCAATTCCGAACTCGATGTTCAATTGAGTGTAGGCGAGGGCATAGCCCTCGCCTCGACCGCTTCCCACCACGAGCCTATTGATACAATGCTTTGCTGTTGATGTTCTGGCAGTGAAGCTCGGTGTGGTGACCGCGGCTTCGTCCAAGGCCTCCATACCCCTCTCTGTTCCTGGAGAAAAAGGGAGTGAGGCCCGAAACCCCGGTCAAAATGCGTGGCGAATTCGAGTTTCGGGTTTCGGGTTGCACCAATTCGCGAAGTTTCATGCGTCAGAAGCGGCATGGGTGGCTCCGCCCCTGCGCTTGACGCAGACGTCAATTCTTCTGTGTCGCATCGGAACCTGAAGTCCACCTGAATTTCTAACTATTTATTTTTATTTATTAAATTCCGACTAAACTAGTTGACTTTGTCCGGAGCGAGTGGTTCGAGGGACAAAAGCCAGCCACCGCCAGCGCACTTCCCTCACTGTAAAACAGAAAGGAACGCGCATGGCCTCCGCACGCGCGCGGCTGAGCTCTGGCACGGCCGTCCTACTTCTCTCTTTCACACCTCTCGCTCCCGCAACCGCGCAGGACCTGACGCTGGCAGACGAGGGGTACGAGCTTGGCACGATCGTGCTGACCGCCGAGGAACAGATCAAGCAAGCGCTTGGCACCTCGACCATCACCGAAGACGATCTCGAACGCCAGCCGGTCGCCAACGACCTGTCTGAGATCATCCGCAAGATGCCCGGTGTGAACCTTTCGGGCACCTCGGCTTCGGGCCAGCGCGGCAATCAGCGGCAGGTCGATATCCGCGGCATGGGCCCGGAAAACGTGCTGATCCTGATCGACGGCAAGCCGGTGTTGTCGCGCACCTCGGTGAAGATGGGCCGCTCGGGCGAGCGTGACACCCGCGGCGATACCAACTGGGTGCCTGCCGAGCTGGTCGAGAGCATCGAGGTCATCCGCGGCCCGGCTGCGGCGCGCTACGGCTCGGGCGCAGCGGGCGGCGTGGTGAACATCATCACCAAGGCCCCCGACGAGGATCTGCTGCAGATCGGCACGTATTTCGATGTGCCGGAAAGCGACAAGGAAGGCGTGACGCAGCGCTACAACCTGCTTTGGGCCAAGCGCCTGAACGAGGATTTCTCGCTGCGGTTCTCGGGCAGCTACAACAAGACCGATGCGGATGATCCTGACATCAACGCCGAAGCGGTGGACTGCGACAGCGACGAAGACTGCAGCTATTCCGCCGGCAGCGAGGGCGTGATCAACAAAGATGCCTCGCTGATGCTGAGCTGGCGTCCAAGTGACAACAACCGGTTCGATTTCGACCTTGGCTGGTCGCGCCAGGGCAACGTCTACGCTGGCGACACCCAGTTGGGTGGTAGCCTCGGCAGCGGTGGCGACGACCTGGTGAACCAGCTCGCCGAGGACGGCGAGGAAACCAATGTAATGGAGCGGGGAACCTTCGCGATCACCCACAACGGCAGCTACGGCTGGGGTGAGACGATGAGCTACCTGCAGTATGAGCATACCGACAACAGCCGTTTGCAGGAAGGCACCGCCGGCGGCGGCGAGGGGCGGATCAACTCGGGTGATTGGGATACCGCGATCTTGCAGGCGATCGCTGGCAAGTCCGAGGCATATATCTACAATGATTTCCTTGGCAGGCCGTCCTCGCTGACACTGGGCGCCGAGGTGCGCTACGAGAGGCTCGACCTCAGCGACTATAGCTCGTTCTCGACCATCACCAGCGACGACGGCAGCATCAACTCGACCTCGGGCGATGACATCACCGAACAGCTCAATGTCGGCCTCTACCTAGAGGACAATATCGAGTGGACAGATCGCCTGACCTTGACGCCCTCGCTGCGGGTGGATGGTGCTGATACCTATGGCTATAGCTGGTCGGGCGGGATCAACGCGTCCTACGCCGTCAACTCGGAGTGGACCGTGAAGGGCGGGGTCGCCAAGGCCTTCAAGGCGCCGACGCTTTACCAGCTGTCGGACACCTACGTGTATTCAACTCGAGGGAACGGCTGTCCGTATCCTTACTACCGAAACGGCCCGTGCTACGTGCTGGGCAATGACGACCTCGATCCCGAGACCTCGATCAACTCGGAAATCGGTGTGTCCTACAACAGCCTCGGCGGCATCAATGCGACGCTGACCTATTTCCACAACGACTATCGTAACAAGATCCAGGCCGGGACCGAGCAGATCGGCACCGCCACGGTCGATGGCAGCGATGTGCGGCTCTACCAGTGGGAGAACATCCCCGAGTTGATGGTCGAAGGGCTTGAGGGCAGCTTCGCCATGCCGATAGGCGAGCGCGTCTCGCTGGCGGTGAACGGCACCTACATGATCAACTCGAGCCAGAAGGTCGAGATCGAGGGTGACGCCGACAATCCCGACGTCGAGGTAGACGTTCCGCTGTCGCTGGTGCCGGACTACACGATCAACGCCTCGCTGACCTGGAACATCAACGACCAGTTTGCGCTGATCCCTTCGCTGACCCATTACGGGCCGATCGAGGCGGCGGAGTACAGTGCTTACACCGGATATGCCGAGGACGACACCGAGGACCGCGATCCCTACACGCTGGTCAACCTTGGCATGACCTACCGCTTCGACAACGGCTTCGATCTGAAGGCGGGGATCAACAACGTCTTCGATACCTCAATTCTGCGCTCGGGCGACGGAGCTGAGACCTATAACGAGCCGGGGCGCTCCTACTATTTTGGCCTGACCAAGACATTCTGAGGTGAGGCGATTGCTATGCACGAGATGGTCCCACCCTCACGAACCGCGGGTGGGACGTGGACATAAATTCATGCACATAAGAGGCGATACAATGACACGGAATTCTGCAACCGGCGCGCTGAAGCGCGCACTGGGTGGGGCCGCCCTGGCAGCGCTGCTGGCCGGCGGCGCCGCGGCTGACCCCTTCACTGCGCTTGGCGGTTTCGATGGGCGGCTCGGGGCCTCGGGGCCGGATCGCGGCCCGATCCTCGCGGGCGGCACCGCGCGGATCAACGGCAACGGCTTCGCGCCGAACCAGCCGGTGATGCTGCGCCAGAACGGCGAGGCGCTGAACGGGGGCACCGCCTATGAGGCCGATGCCGAGGGCGGCTTCAGCGCCGAGATCACCATCCCCGAGGGCGCGGCCCCTGGGCTCTACCCGGTGGTCGCCGAGCTTGGCGGCGCGGCACCCTATGCGCTGACCTTCGATCTCAAGGTGTCGCGCGCGCTGGAACCGCTCGGCACCGAGCTGTTCGAGGTGACCTCGGCCCCCGCGGTGCGCAACCCCTACCAGGTGGCGGTGACCGATCAGGCGCTCTATGTCACCGGCGCGGTGGGCCGCCCGCCGGTGAAGCAGAGCGCGCTCGCCAAGCTCGACCCGGCAACGCTCGAGGTGCTGGCCGAAGTGTCGCCCGAGGCCGCCCCGGCGCGCGCCGACGGCAGCGACGGCGGGCTGTTCGCGGTCTATGGCGTCGGCGTTGCAGAAGACGCCGGGCAAGTCTGGGTGACCAACACCCGGCAGAACACTGTCGCCGTTTACGACGCCGAAGACCTGTCGCTGATCAAGCAGTTCCCGCCCGAGGCGGTGGGCCATCCGCGCGACGCGGTGGCGCATGGCGACAAGGTCTACGTCAGCGCGACCTTCGAGCCCTATGTGCATGTCTTCGACACTGAAACCCTCGAAGAGGTGGCGCAGATCGAACTGGCGTCGAGCCGCCGCGGCCAGACCTTCGCCAGCGCCAGCCTCGCGCTGGCGGAAGATACGGGTAAGCTCTTCGTGTCGAGCCTGCGCAGCGAGGAAGTGGCGGTGATCGATCTGGCCAGTGGCAGCCAGAGCGGCGGCTTCGCGGTGGATGGCTCGGTGTCGACCATCGGGCTCGCAGCCAGTGCCGACGGCAGCCGCGTCTACACCGTGGGGCAGGGCAACGACATGCTCACCATCCTCGATGCCGAGAGCGGCGAGCAGCTCGGCGCGGTCAATGTCGGAGCCAACCCGCTCAACGTCACGGTCGAACCGCAGAGCGGCAATGTCTTCGTTGCGCTGCGCGGCGCGCATGCGGTGGTGGTGGTGTCGCCCGAGGGCGAGATCCTCGCCAATCTCGATGTGGGCAGCACCCCGAACCACCTGACCCACGATGGCACCGGCCATGTCTACGTGGTCAACAAGTCGCGCGGCGAGGACGACCCGACCGGCGACCGGCTGAGCCGCATCACCGCCGCCCAATAGGGTCCTGACTGCCACGGTTCAGAGCGGGACCTTCGTCCCGCCCGGCCGCCGGCAAGCTGTCGGCGGCGCACACTGTCACAGGTTTTTCAGGGCACTGCGTATCACCTGCGCCACGGTTTCGGCGCGGGCGGGCAACACGCGCGACCGGCGGTGGACCAGCCAGAGCGGGTGGCGCACCTCGGCGTCGAACCGCGCCAGCGTCAGGCGGCGGCGTCCCGCGTAGGCATCAAGCCCGCTTTGTGGCAGCACCGTATAGCCGATGCCCTGCGCCACAGGGTCCGCAATCTGGCCGATCTGATTGACGAAGCTCCGCAGGCGCAGCCGCTCCGGCCCCGGGTAGTCGCCGGGAAAATTCAGCGACAGCACTTCGTCGGCATAGGCTGCACCATCGGGATGGCCGATGAAGCCGAGTTCCTGGAGTGCGTCGAACGTGGGTTGCTCGGTACTGCCGGGAGGCAGCGCGAGGCAGAGCCTGTCAGTGCCGACCTGAGCGCCCTCGAGCCGCAGGTTTCCGGGCGCGCTGTTGATGACACAAAGATCAAAACTCCCCTGTGTCGCGCCTTCGATGAGCCGTGGCTGGGGGGCCGCCTCCAGGCGGATCAGAAGCTGCGGCGCGCGCCGCATCAATGCCATGAGCGGCGGCAGAAGAAGCAAGGCTATGGAGCCTGAGCAGCCCACCTTGACCTCGCCCGTTTCCGGCGCGTCCTGAAGGAGCTCGTCACGCAGCCGCGCCTCTTCGATGCGCCTGCGCTGACCGATTGCCAGCACCGCCTCTCCGGCCGGGGTCGGGGTAAAGCTCTTGCCGTCGCGGGAAATCAACGGCGCGCCAACCTGCTCTTCGAGTTTGCGCAGATGCTGCGAAATCCCGGGCTGCGTCATATTGAGGCGCGCCGCCGCGCGGGTGAAATGGCCTGTCTCGCAAAGGGTGACGAAGCTGTGCAGCCATACCGAGTTGAGCACAATCATTCCAGTTTGTTATGATTTTCAATATATATGATAATTTCTCTGTGCGGCCCGCAAGGCCCATATGAGGAGCACCAGCAACACAGGCAAAGCAAAGAGCGCGCCATGACCCAGACCACTCCCAGAACATTCTCCCACATCGGGCTTTCGGTGCCCGATCTTGACAAGGCGGTCGCATTCTACCGCGACGTGATGGGCTTTTACCTGATCATGGAGCCGACCGAGATCGCCGAGGACGACAGCGACATCGGCATCATGTGCAACGACGTCTTCGGCCCGGGCTGGGGAACGTTCCGCATCGCGCATATGTCCACCGCGGATCGTATCGGCTTCGAGCTCTTTGAATTTCCGCGCAGCTATCCGCCCGAGGACAACCTGCCTCACCGGCAGGTGGGACTGTTCCACTTTGCGATCCAGGACCCGGATCTCGAAGGGCTGCTGGCGCGCATCGTCGCGGCGGGGGGGCGGCAGCGGATGCCGGTCCGCGAGTATTTCCCGGGCGAGAAACCCTATCGGATGGTCTATGTCGAAGACCCGTTCGGCATCGTCTTCGAGCTTTATTCGCACAGCTATGAGCTGACCTACTCTGCCGGTGCCTATAGCTGAGGACCGGGCGGCGGCGGCTGCGGACGGCGCGCCGCCGCCCTTACTCCGTCAAAGCGTTGTGCAGATGGGCCCGTAAAGCGCCTCCAGCCGGGCCTTTTCGAGCGCCGACTTGGGGTCCTTGCCTACCACGAAATTGAGCATCATGCCGCCATCCTCGTGTTCGAGTTTGTGGCAGTGCAGCAGGTATCGCCCTTCATAGGCGTCGAAGCGCACCAGCACATCGACCTGCTCGGGGGCCCATTTCAGCACTGTATCCTTCCACCCCCGTTCCCAGGGCTCGATCTCGGTGCGGCCCCGGCCGCTGCGCTCGATAATCTGGAAATGCGTGCCATGCACATGGATCGGATGCGGCGCGCCCTGAGCCGATTGGAAGCGCCAGCGCTCCACTTTCCCGAACTGCGCGGCAAAATCAATCCGTCGTGGTTCGAAAGGCTGATCGTTTATCATGTTGTCGCCCTGGAAAGTGAAGATGCGGTCGGGCTCGGAGCCGTCATGTACGAGGGCGTCGATATGCGACAGGCGTTCGGGCAGCTCGAAGGGATCTGGCTGGCCAGGCTGCACTTCTATTTCCAGCAACGCGGCGGTGAAATCGGCGTCGCGCAGGCCGACCACGCTGCCGGGCGCGAGGCCGCGCAGATCGAGGATCAGGTCGATGCGCTCGGCCGGGCCCATCTGGATTTCCTCGACTGGCACCGGGGCCTCGAGCAACCCGCCGTCATTGCCGATCAGCATCATCGGCGCGTCTGCGGTCAGCCGGAAGACCCGGGCGTTCGCCCCGTTCAGCAGACGCAAGCGGATCTGCCGGTCAAGGGCCGTGGTGCGCGGGTTCACCACGCCGTTGACCATGGGCAGCGTGCCCTCGGAGCCATCGGTATTGCCCGGGTAAAAGATGCGGCCCAGCGTATCGAGCTGCATGTCGCGCAGCACCAGCAGAAGCTCATCTTGGCCGGAGGGAAGGTTCAACACGTCTTCCTCGTCGTCCTCGATCACGAAGAATCCGCCCAGCCCGTGCCAAGCTTGAGTTGCGGTCGCGCCATGCGGATGCGGGTGGTACCAGCTGAGCCCGGCGCGCTGGCGGATCGGAAAGGCGATCTCGCAGGTGTCACCGGGCAGCAGCGGGTTTTGCGGCTGGCCATCGGCCTCGGTGGGGCAGATCAGCCCGTGCCAGTGAAAGGTGGTCTCGGTGTCCAGCGCATTGCCGGTGCGGATGCGGAACTCTTCCCCCCTGCGGACGCGGATCAGCGGGCCGGGGCTGGTGTGGTTGTAGCCGTATCCGCCGCTTTCCGGCGTGGTGAAGGGCAGGCGGGCGCGGGTCGCGGTCAGGGTCTCTCCGGGCGCAAGGGTGGGGGGGCGGGGCAGGGGTGGCCGGTGACCCGGAGCCGCAAGGCCCCGCAGTGCGGGCAAAGATAGGCCGGCAGCGGTCAGGCCGGTCAGCGCAGCGCGACGGGAAATTGCCATTAACGGTGTCCTTCGGTAGGTCGGGCTGGCTGGACCGTGTCTGGCGAGCGAAGAGTGCGAACCGCCGGCTCAGCCCGGCGGCAGTGGGTAGGTCGTTTCAGTTGGCACCTAAGCGCAGTGTCAGAAGCCTGCCACCGTCGCTGCGCGAAATGCCAGGTGGCGCACCCCGATCAAGCAGGGCCTCCTGCAAGAAGGGCTGAATGAACCAGTCGTGCGACAGATCTTCATAAGAGACCCGTAGGGTCATTTCGTGCGGCCCTTGATCGAGAGGCGCATAGCTCGCTGCAGTCGTGACGATGATCATGCCGCTTCCCGCAGCGACGTCGGCCGCGCCGGGCACATCGCCTTTGGGCAGCCCAAGAGGCACGGACGCCCCATCGAGCGACAGCTGCAGCTGGCTTGCGAGCCGCGCGGCGAAGGTGGCCACTTCCCGGTCAGAGGCGATGCCGTCCCCGTCGCTGTCGATATGGGCAAAGATCGCGGCGCCTTCGGTAGAGGAGGGCATAATCACCACCCGCAGTGTCGCGCCGCTCGTCCCGACCGAGAAGAGAACCTGCTGGTCGATGGTGCTGTGCGGGTGCGCTTGCAGCGGTGCCGGAATGGCGAGCCCCGCAAGCAAGGCGAAGGGGCTGAGCGGTCTCATTGCGCGACCCAACGGACGCCGTAGTCATTTTGCGGGTCGCGGTACATGTTGTGCGCGTGATCCGTGGCTTCGCCGTCGCGTCCTTGCGGAGAGTATTCCAGCACTAGCGAAGGGCCCGTCACGCGGAAATACGCCGATCCGGGAGCCCCGACCGGGCCCCACCATCCGAACCATGTCTGGTCAAGATCGGTGGCAACAAGTTCCATCTTGGCGGCGAAATCGTCGGCGTTGATGAAACCGAGCCGGGCGGTGATGACCTCCAAAAGCAGCTGCCTCTGGGTGGCATCCAGGTCACTGGCCGCGATGCCTTCGGGCGCAACGGTGGTTCCGAATTCTCCGGGGCCGAGCAGCAGGTTGATCGGCTGGTCCCCGCGGATCGCCTCGGCCCGCTGGGTGTCAGTCAGGCTCTGCACTAGGGCAAGCGCCGCTTCGGTCTCGCGCGCAGTGATGTAGACAGGTCTGCCATCCACCTCAATGTTTAGGGGCTCGCCACCGGTGAGCATGGGCGAAAAGCTCACATCGGGGCCGTTCACCGTGGCATTGATCGCCAAATGGTGACCACCGAACTGGAGCATCCATGGCGCCTCTTCAGACGGCATGCCCAGAAAAGAGATGTAATAATAAGCACTGCCGAAATTGACCCGCCCGCCGGTGCCGAGCTGATCTTCGGCAATCAACTGCCAGCGAATGTTCTGTACGCCCTCCTCGCTGAGCAACGTCGCGAGCAGCGAGTCGAGCGCGGCCTCCTGCTGTGGGTTCAGGTCTCCCAGCATGACGCCGCCGCGCTCCACCGCCCCATCGGGAAAGTTCGACCAGTTGGCGCGCTGGGTGTTGTCGTCGAGGGGAAAGATTGCGTTGCTCTTCTGGACATCGCTGAGCGTTGCGAGAAAGCCCCGCGCGGCGCCGACAAGGGCACGGGTCTGGGCATCGGCGGTGGGGGTCTCAAAGTTCTGTTTTAGCGCGATGTCAACGGGCGGGGTTTGCAGGCTGCGTCGTTGCGCCAGTGTGGCGCTGGTCGTGACAGCGCCGACGATGCAGACAGTGAGGGCCCCGACGGTGACCATGGCGGCTCCGGATCCGATCATGCTCTGCACGCTCATTTGTGGTCCCATTTTTCGAGGGTGCCATCACGGCGAAACTTTGCTTCAAACCAGGTGCCTTCGGCGGCGCGTCCCTCGAGTTCGAATTCATCCTCTTTCAACTCGACCTTATTCAGTCGCGCGCCTTTGGGGTAATCGGGGCTTTGGACTAGCGCCTGCGGCAGGACCGGCTCGATAAGTGCCGCATCGAAGAGGCCATCGTGATGCGCTTCGATTTCTTCGAGTGCCCCTCCACGGTGAAAGTCGAGCTCGACCCGAATACCGCCCAGCATCCCGTCAAGATCTGCCTGCTCGCGCCCGGGGTGCCAGCGGGCCTCTTCGAGCCCGATGGTATCGGCGAGCGCCGCAATGTCGGCGGGGATGTCCTGGGCGAGGATGGGTGTTGCCAGCAACGTGGCGGCGAGCGAGAGAAGTGTACGTGTCATGATACCCTCTGAACGTGTAATCGGGCCGGGCCCGGGGGATGGCTCGCTGGATGTTAGGCATCTGGCTGAAAGCGGGAGACTTCCTTCCCACTGCCCACCGGCAGCTGGAGGCTTTGCATCTGCGGTATGCTGCGCACGCGGTCGACATATGCGCGGATCGCGTCCGAGCTGGGCCGCGAGATATTGTCGGCAACGATAATTGCCCCTGGCGCAAGCTTGGGTGCGAAGAGCTCGAGGCAGGGCAGGTAAAGGTCTTTCCAAAGGTCGAGGAAAACGAAATCTATCGGACCTTCGAGAGACTGGAGGATCTCCAGGGCGTCGCCGCTCCGATACTCGATATGGGGCGTCAGCCCGGCCTCTGCCGCCATTTCCCGGGCGTGTTCGGACTTGTGCAGATCGCATTCCAGCGACAGCACATGGCCGCCGCTCGCCCGCGCAGCCTCGGCCAGCCAGAGCCCGGAATACCCGAATGAAGACCCCAGTTCGAGTGCGCGGGGTCGTTCGAGACTGCGCAGCAGCACGTTCAGAAGCTGCCCTGCCTCGGGGCCGATCGACCGCATGCGCAGGTCGCGACCAGCATCGTCGGTGATCCGCACGCGGCCGTTCGAGCGTTCGGCGTCGCGCCGCGCTTCGAGCCGGGCCATCACCGCCGCAATACGGGTATCTGGGGGATTCATGGTGAATCTCCTCGCGCCTGGGCCTCTAGGCCCAAGCGCAGGATTTCCAACCGGTCGAGGATTTCTTCGGCCTGGCGCTGACGGTCGACCCCAGCTTTTGGCCTGCGTCGAGGTAGCAGTGCGCCGAAGACAACATCCATCATCATCCCGGCGACGTTAGGAACCGCGCAGACGGGCCAGCGCCCGGCGCGGATTTCGCCATGCAGCCAGTCAATCAGCAGCTCACGCAATTCCAGGATGCGGCTGTCGTAGAGAAGGGCGTTCAATTCCGGCAGCAAGAGACTCTCGCGCGCGATTAGGCCGAGCATCGCGTCGCGCTCGTTCGCGTCGTTCTCGGACAGATCGAGCCGAAACACCGCGCGCATCGCTCCGCGCCCGCGCAACACGTCGCCGGACGGGCGTGGCAGCCCGAGGATAAGGTGCTTTCGCGCCCGGATCGTCTCGGCGAAGAGCGCAGTCTTGTCGTCGTAGACGCGGTAGAGATCGCGTTTCGAGACCTTGGCTTCTCGTGCAATGTCTTCGGTGGTTGCCCGAGCAAAGCCGCGTGCGACAAACACCTGCATGGCCGCTGCGAGCAGGCGTTGCCGTAGATCGGCATCGCTCACAGTTCTGGGGCGGCCGCGGCGTGCCTTATTCTGCGCAGCGCTGTCGGGATCTGTCGTCATCCTTGGGTGTGGACTCCTTGTCTCATTGAGGTACGGTATACGTACCAAAATAGACGATTTCAAGTCTTTGGGTTTTCGAAATAGCAGAGAGCCACTACATCGCGGCTTCAGCTTGGCTTCAGCTTTGAGGTCTACAGGGCATGGTTTTCGAGCAATGGAGTGGCAATGCGCATCTTGCTGGTCGAAGATGATCCGATCGTGGGCGACGCGCTGACCAAGAGCCTCGGCCGTGCCCGCTTCGATATCACATGGGTTCGAAATGGTGCCGAGGCCGACGACATCTTGCGCGGCGGGGGCTTCGATCTGGTCATGCTCGACCTCGGTCTGGCGGGCCGTGACGGGCTTTCGGTGCTGCGTGACCTGCGCGACCGCCGCGACAGCACTCCAGTCCTGATCCTGACCGCCCGCGATGGCATTGAGGACCGCATTCGCGGACTTGACTTCGGGGCCGACGACTACCTGCTGAAACCCTTCGATACCGGCGAATTGCTGGCGCGCTGCCGAGCGCTGCTTCGGCGAGCGCAGGGGCGCGGTGACGATCGCATCGAACTGGGGCATCTGAGCCTCGATCTCGGGGCGCATTCTGTGACCTGCGATGGCCAAAGGCTGCATCTTCCGCAAAAGGAATACCGCTTGCTCGCCTACTTGGCTGAGCGGCGCGGCAAAGTGGTTCCCAAAACCCAGATCGAGCAGATGCTCTACGGTTGGGAGGACGGCGCCGAAAGCAACACCGTTGAGGTGTATGTCTCCTCGCTGCGCCGCAAAGTCGGGGCCAAGACGATCCGCACTCTGCGTGGTGTCGGCTACATGGTTCCCTAGCCACCATGCTCGACGCCCCTGCGAGCCTGCGCCGCCGCCTGATCCGAGTAGCCGTACCGTCATTGATTCTGGTCTGGTTCGTCGCCAGCGCCTTCATTCTGATGCGAAGCTGGGACGAGATCGAGGAGTCCTATCTCGACCAGATTGAGCAGCTTGCCCATACCACGGCTGAGGTTCTGGATGCGCGCGCGATCAGCCCCGAGGCTGTGATCGAAAGCATGCATGCGCGGCGTGATCGGAACATCTTTGTCATCGTAGAGCGTGAGGGTGCACCGATCTTGCGATCGGCGACGGCCCCTCCCGGGCTGGTGGATGTCCCGGCCGAGGGCGACGGCACCGCCGAGTTCTACCTTGCGCAGGCTGATGCGCACGACGGTACCATCCGGGTCATCACCGGCATCCGCCGTGTCGAGGTGCGTCAGCTGATCACCGCCATCGTGGGCGGTGCCGCGCTGCCGCTGGCCTTGGGTCTGGCTGGGATGATCGCGGTGCTGGTGCTGGCGATCTCCCGGGCACTGCGTCCTCTCGAGGCGCTGCGCGAGGCCCTCGAGGTCCGGCATCCCGACGCGCTCGACCCGGTCGGCTCGGAAAGGCTCCCCGCCGAGCTGGTACCCTTGGTTCGAGCGCTCAACCATCTTCTGGGGCGGCTGGGTCAGGCGTTCGAGGCCGAGCGGCGGTTCGTCGCCGACGCCAGCCATGAGCTGCGCACCCCGCTCGCCGCGATACGGGCGCAGGTCGAAACAATTGACCACAGCCGGCTCGATGCCGAGGATCGGGCCGCCCTTGAGCAGGTGATGCGCGGTGTGGAGCGCTCGACACGGCTCGAGCAGCAACTCTTGCGGCTGGCGCGCGCCGATGCGTCGGGCTCCGGCGATACGCCCGAACTGGACCTCGCGGCGGAGGTGACAAAGATCGTCTCGGAGCTTTTTCCCCTCGCGGTACGGCTGGATCGCGAGATCGAGACGGATTGCACTCCGGCGAAGGTACGCGCCTTCCCCGCCGATCTTGAGATGCTGGTCGGCAACCTCGTGGAAAATGCGATCCACCACGGCGCGGGGCCGATCCGTATCAGCTGCGGCCCGCCAGGCGTGGCTGGGGATGGGGGGGCGTGGCTGTGCGTCGAGGATGCCGGGCCGGGCATCCCCGAGACCGAGCGCGCCGCGCTCTTTCAGCGGTTTCGGCGCGGGGCAGGCTCGACATCCGCAGGGGCGGGTCTTGGCCTGTCGATTGTCGCCTCGGTCGCGGCGCGCATTCCCGCCGATGTGCGGCTCAGCCGCGCTGTCGATTTGGGAGGGCTCCATGCCGAGGTGGTCTTTCATCAGGGTCCGCGGGCCGGGCGCCTCGCAACCACACAGATTAGGCCTGCTCCCTGAGGTTTTCCTGAAGTGGGGGCCACGCCTGCGACACTTTAAGTTTGGTTGCTGCACTGCCGCGAGCGGCGCAGTTTCACAGCTAGTAATCTGCGGCAGGCATGTGCGCCTCGCCGCTTGGCGGCAGGCCTCGGCCTGCCTCGCGTGACGCAAACCCGGGGAGTTGAACGGATGCGCATAGCCAGGGTCATGTTCGGCCTCGTCCTGCTGGGGGCTGCCGGTGTCGGCGGCTTCGTCTTCACCGGCGACATGCTCGCGGCCACCGCGCCCGAGGCCGCCGCGGCGGCGCAGTCCAGACAACGCGACGGCGCGACGGTGGTCAAGGTGAGCCGGGTCACGACCATGCAGCTGGCAGAGACCGTCGACGCGGTGGGCACCACACGGGCGCGGCAGTCTGTTACCCTGCATCCGGCGGCCAGCGGCCGCATAGCCGAGATCGCCTTTGGCCCCGGTGACGAGGTGCGCGAGGGGGAAGTCTTGCTGCGGCTGGAAGATAGTGCCGCGCGTGCCGGCCTTGCCTCGGCAGAGGCAACCCGGGCTGAGACGCAGGCCGCCTATGACCGCCAGCTGCGCCTCGAGCAGAGCGGTAGCGCCGCCGAGGCCACGCTGCAGGCCGCGCGCGCCGCGCTGCTGCGCGCCGAGGCGGATCGCGACATGGCGCAGATCGCGCTGGACGACCGTGAACTGCGGGCTCCGTTCGGCGGCGTTGTGGGCTTCACCGAGCTGTCGCATGGCCAGCTTGTCGACAGCACCACCGAGGTGACGACGCTGGACGACCTGACGCTGGTCGAGGTGGCGTTCAGCGTGCCCGAACGCTTTCTCGCGCAGCTCGCGCGGGGGCAGGCGGTGTCGCTCAGCTCGCCGGCCTACCCCGGCGAGACCTTCACCGGGCGGCTCAGTGCCATCGACACCCGGATCGACGCCAGTTCGCGGTCGATCGCGCTGCGCGCCGAGGTGCCGAACGAGGATCGCCGCCTCGCGCCGGGCATGTTCCTGAGGGTGTCGCTGGTGCTTGAGGAGCGCCGCGCGCCGATGGTGCCCGAGGCGGCGCTGACCGTCTCGGGGGCGCAGAGCTACATCCACATCGTCGAAGCGGGCCGTGCCCGCCGTCTCGAGGTGCGGACCGGGGCGCAGCAGGGCGGGCTGATCGAGGTTGCTGGAGGGTTGCCCAATGGTGCCGAGGTCATCCTCAGCAACCTGCATGGCCTATCGGATGGCGCCGAGGTCGAGATCGGGCAGAGCGCCGCCTCGGCACTGCCGGACGAGGTGCAGGGATGAGCCTGCCCGACCTCTCGATCCGCCGCCCGGTGCTGGCGACGGTGCTCAACCTGCTGATCGTGCTGATCGGTGCCGTGGCGCTGAGCCGCCTGCCCGTGCGCGAGCTGCCGCAGGTCGATACCGCCGAGGTTACCGTCAGCGTCGATTACACCGGCGCGGCCCCGGATGTGGTTGACAGCCAGGTCGCCGCGGTGATCGAGGGCGCGCTGGCGGGCATCTCTGGGCTGCAGAGCATGACCACCGAGAGCGAGCGCGGCGGTTCGCGCACGGTGCTGATCTTCGACCCCTCGCGCGATATCGACGGCGCCACCAACGACGTGCGCACCGCCATCGACCGCGTCGTCGAGGATCTGCCAGATGGTGCCGATGCGCCCGAGGTGGAAAAGAACGACAGCGAGGGCGATCCGGTGGTCCGGCTCAGCCTCTCGTCCGACCGGTTGAGCGCGCTCGAGCTTTCGGATTACGCCGAACGCTTCATCACGGACCGGCTTGGGCGTCTGCCCGGGGTCGCCAATGCGGCCATCTACGGCGAGCGCGCCCCGGCGATGCGGGTGTGGCTCGATGCCGGGCTGATGGCGGCGCATGGCATCACCCCCGATGACATCGCCTCGGCACTGCAGGCCAACAATATCGAGCTGCCCGCCGGCGAGATCGAGACCGGCGCGCGGCAGCTGCAGCTGCTGGCGCGCACCCGGCTGAGCTCGGTGTCGGATTTTGCCGCGCTGGTGATCTCGGACACGGGCAGCCGGCCGCTGCGGCTTGGCGATGTGGCGCGGATCGAGCAGGCGCCCTCGAACTCCGACAGCATGTTCCGCTCGGACAGGGTGACCGGGCTGGGGCTCGGTATCCAGCCGCAGGCGCAGGCCAACACGGTCGCCATCTCGCAGGCGGTCAAGGCCGAGGTCGCGGCGATCCGCGCGAGCCTGCCCGAGGGCATGGCGCTCGAGATCACCACCGATGAGGCGCTGTTCATCGAGACCACGCTCAGCGAGGTTGCGCATGTCTTTTTCGAGGCGGTGGTGCTGGTGACCGCGGTGATCTTCCTGTTCCTCGGATCGGCGCGGCTGTCGCTGGTGCCGGTGGTCACCATCCCGGTGTCGATCCTTGGCGCGGCGCTGGCCATGTCGCTGCTTGGATTCACGCTGAACATCCTGACGCTCTTTGCCATGATCCTCGCGATCGGGCTGGTGGTCGACGATGCCATCGTCGTGCTCGAGAACATCCAGCGCCACCGCGCCGCCGGTGCCTCGCGCGCCGAGGCCGCCCGGCGCGGCGCCAATCAGGTGAACTTCGCGGTGATCGCCACCACCGCCGTGCTGGTCGCGGTGTACCTGCCGGTCAGCTTCATGGAGGGCGAGGTCGGCCAGATCTTTGCCGAGTTCGGCATCGTGCTGGCGGTGGCGGTCTCGGTCTCGGGCTTTGTCGCGCTCAGCCTGTCGCCGGTGCTGGCGGCGCGGCTGATGCCGCGCGACGACCGTCCGAACCTGCTGACCCGTGGTGTCGATGCGGTGGTCGCGGGTCTGGAGCGCGGCTATCGCGCCGGGCTCGCAGCGGTGCTGCGCCTGCCCGAGCTTTTGCTGGGGCTGACCGCCTTTGCGGTGGCCGCCGCCGCCGCGCTCTATCTCGCGCTGCCGCAGGAGGTGACCCCCGAGGAAGACCGCGGCCGCCTGCAGATCCTTATCACCGCGCCGCAAGGCTCGAGCCTTGCCTATACCGACGCCGCGACGCGCCGGGTCGAGGCGCTGCTGCAGCCGCTGCGCGATACGGGCACGGTCACCAACGTGACCACCATCGTCGGCAGCTGGGGCGAGCTGCGCCGCGCCATGTTGCTGGTCAGCCTCGCGCCATGGGAGGCGCGCGCGCAAAGCGTGCAGGAGGTCATTGCCGGGCTGCGCGGGCCGCTATCGGGCATTACCGAGGTGCAGACCTTCGTGCGTCCGGTCGGCGGGCTGGGCATAGGCGGGGGGCGCGGCGGGCTGGAGCTGATGCTGGGCGGGCCAAGCATCGAAGAGGCCGCCGTTTGGGCCGAAGAACTGGCGGTGGCGCTCGAGGCCGATCCGGCGCTGAGCGGGGTCGAGACCGGCTACGATGCGAACCAGCCCGGCGCGACGCTGACCATCGATAGGCTGCGCGCGCAGGATCTGGGGCTGGATGCCGAAACCATCGGCGAGACGCTGCGCACGCTGGTTGCCTCGCGCACCGTGGGCGAATTCAGCGACGCCGGCCGTCAGTACCCGGTGATCCTGCAGGCCGCGCCCGAAGACCGCGACAGCCCGGCGGACCTGCTGCCGATCCTGATGCGCAACGCGCGCGGCGATCTCATCCCGCTCTCGGCCGTGGCCGAGATCGAGACCTCGGCCTCGGTGCCGGCGATCAACCGCTACAACCGCGTGCATTCGGTCGAGATCGAGGCGGATATGGTCGAGGGCGCCGATCTGGCGCAGGTGATGGCGCGGGTCGAGGTGGCGGTCGCGGCGCTGCCCGCCGGGGCGGTGCTGGCCTGGGACGGGCAGGCGGCGGATTTCCAGCGCAGCTCGGGCGGCATGACCACGGTCTTCGTCATGGCGCTGGCCATTGTCTTTCTGGTGCTGGCGGCGCAGTTCGAGAGCTTTCGCACGCCGCTGGTGATCCTGCTGACCGTGCCCTTGGGGCTGGCGGGGGCGGTGCTTGCGCTCTGGCTCTCGGGGCAGAGCCTCAATATCTTCAGCCAGGTCGGGTTGGTGCTGCTGGTCGGGCTGATGGCCAAGAACGGCATCCTGATGGTCGAGTTTTCGAACCAGCTGCGCGAAGAGGGCCGGGGTCTGCGCGAGGCGGCGATCGAGGGCGCGGTGACCCGTCTGCGTCCGGTGACCATGACCACCATCGCCACCGTCCTCGGGGCGGTGCCGTTGGCGCTGGCGACCGGGGCGGGCGCGGAAAGCCGCACCGCCATCGGCATGGTGATCACCGGAGGGCTGAGCTTTGCCTTTGTCCTGACGCTGTTCGTGACCCCGGTGATCTACCTGCTGGTCGAGGGTGCGTGGCCCAGACGCGCTTCGGAAGATGAAGTAGCGCTTCCCGCTGAATGATAGATTGGTCTCACATGGAGAGGAGAGAAGACCCATGAACGAACAGACTCGGATGACCGCAAGAGACTTCAGCCCTGAGTTGCTGGAGCTCTACGATTTCTATGCCCACGGCATGATCACCAAGCGAGAATTTTTGGACCGTGCGGGCAAGTTCGCCATCGGCGGGCTGACCGCTGCGGCGATCCTGTCAATGATGAGCCCGAACTACGCGCTGGCCGAGCAGGTCAGCTTCAACGATCCGGACATCCTTGCCGAATGGATCACCTATCCATCGCCAAATGGCCATGGAGAGATGCGTGCTTATCTCGTCCGCCCCACCGGGGCGCAGACCGCGCCGGGTGTCGTGGTGGTGCATGAGAACCGCGAACTCAACCCCTACATTCAGGATGTGGCCCGTCGGCTGGCCAAGGCAGGGTTTGTCGCCATGGCCCCGGACGGCCTGAGCCCGGTCGGCGGCTATCCCGGCAACGACGAGGAGGGTCGCGCCCTGCAGCAGCAGGTGGACCCCGAAAAGCTGATGAACGACTTCTTCGCAGCGGTCGAATTCCTTATGGCGCATGACGACGTGACCGGAAAAGTCGGCATCACCGGATTCTGCTACGGAGGCGGCGTGTCAAACGCGGCGGCGGTGGCCTATCCCGAGCTTGGGGCCGCGGTGCCCTTCTACGGTCGTCAGCCGGATGCCGCTGACGTGCCGAAGATTCAAGCGCCGCTTCTACTGCACTACGGTGGCCTTGACGAGCGCGTAAATGCTGGCTGGCCAGCCTATGAAGAGGCGCTGAAAGCGAACGGCAAGACTTACAAGGCGCATATCTACGAGGGGGCGAACCACGGGTTCCACAACGACTCGACGCCGCGCTACGACGCAGAGGCGGCGGAGCTTGCGTGGTCGCGCACCATTGACTGGTTCAAGACCCATCTGACCTGACACGCAGGAGACCACACATGCACCTGAGCAACTCCGAGACTGCCAACTCATATTCGCGCATCCAAAAACTGCTGCACTGGAGCGTCGTTCTTCTTCTGGCACTTCAGTATCTTGTCTTTGATAGAATGGGAGGAGCATTCAACGCGATCTCGCGCGACGAGGCAGGCGCCTATACGCTGACCTCCGTAGCGCACATCGCGGTGGGCACGCTAGTGCTGTTGCTCATGGTGTGGCGTTTGACTTTGCGGCTTTCGCGCGGATCGCCAAAGCTCCCAGCAGCCGAGCCTGATTGGGCGAGTATGCTCGCCCGCACGGCGCACTGGCTTATGTATGCTCTGCTGTTTGCTCTTCCGGTATTAGGGCTTACTGCGTGGTTTCTCGGGGTCCCGGAGGCTGCGGCGTGGCACGAAATCGCCACGACGGTGCTTCTCTGGGTTGTTGGCCTTCACTTGGGTGGGGTCTTGGTGCACCAGCTGTGGTGGCGTACCGGGTTGCTCCGTCGAATGGTATGAGCGAGGGCGCATCTTTGATGCAATCGCCGTGGAGCGCGGCCAATGAGGTCGCGCTCCAATTCTGTGGCAAGTCTCTCTGTGCAGCACCTGCGCACGACTTGCCACGAGGCCAGCCAAGGTGGCTAGGACGCATGCGCTAAGTTTTACCCCAGATCGTTTCTCCGCAAGCTCCAAGAACAACCGATGGGCACCACATCTGCCGCGGTCAGTGCGTGGCGCATTGCGGCTTTTTCCGGGCGCCTGCCCAGCACGAGTAAAGGAACTGCCATGTCTTGGATTGAATTGTCGATGGAGTGCTTTTGTACTCCCGCTGCGGTCTTGGAGCCCCGGAAATTCGCTAAGATAACATGCATGGAGAAAGCGCGCTCCCGCGCAGCCCCCGATGCGATCATTGTGCGCCACGACCGGGGTTGAGGCGCACGGATTTTCGCAGTGTTTGGCCGAGACCGAGACGGCACAACAATTGCGTTCTTTTCGCCGCGTGGTCGGGAATGGGCGCATTTCCATCGAGGCCGCCGTCGGCAAAACCCCTGCCGATCAGCAGGAACGTATCAATATCCTCTCCGGCTGCGGCTGTGCTGGAGTTTGCGCCGAAGCTGCGGAGGGCGCGCCGCCCGCCCGCGCCGTTCTGCAGTTTACTCGTCGATGAACGGGTAGGCTCCGAAGAGGTCCGCCCCGGGCCAGTCGTGCAGCGCCACCACCTCGGCGGGCCCGCCCTTCGACCAGCTGCCGGCGTCGCTCACATCGCCGGTTCCGTCGTAGACCGCAACCGCAGGGTAGGGATAGACCGGGCGGGTCATGGGCACCTTCAGCGCGACTTCGGACGCGCCATGCGTGGGGGTGGCACTGTCCCCGGCGAAATCTGGTTGGCCGAAGCTGGAGCTGTCGCTCGCGCTGCTAGTCATAATCGCGTCGGGCGCCGAACCCTGCTCGACCCAGGCCATCGCGGCGCTCAGCAGATCGAGGTTACTCGGACCCGCGCCATTGCCGCAATGGGCGACGCCTGGCAGTAGGTAGAGCCGTTCGAAGCCGTCCACGGCCTCGGACCCCATCTGCGTGATCAGGCCCTGATGGTAGGCGAGGGTATTGGCTGGCGAAATATGCGGATCGGCGAGCCCGTGCCAGAGGATCAGCTTGCCGCCCGCGGCCTCGAAGCTCGAGAGATCGGTGTTGGTCGCGTCATAGAGCGGATGCCGGGGGCGCAGCGCGTCCAGCGTCTGCTCGGTGAAGGCGAAATCGGCGATCGTGGCGTCGGGGCGGGGGCTGTCGAAGGACAGGTAGCGGATCGCTGGCTCAGCGGCGCTTAAGCTCATCAGGTTGCCATCGGCCTGTTCGGCTACATAGACCCCGGCCCACTCCAGTTCAGAGCCGTAGAGCGGCTGGCCACCGGTGAGGCGGGCGCCGGTCTCGGGGTCGGTAGGGCCCTGATAGAAGCGCCGGGCGACCTCGGTCTCGTCGGGGGTGAGGCAGGCGGAAGTGTCGTCGGTCCCCTCGGCGCAGGTGAGCGCGGCGAGGTCGATGCTGCAAGTGGCAGGTTCCGCGACGAGTCCGTCGCTCGCGCCGTCGTTGCCGTCGCAGGCGGCGAGCACCGCGTCATGCAGCACCGGCAGCCGGTCCGCCAGTAGGATCACATTGCCTTCGGCATCGGTGTTCGAGGCGGCCTGCCAACCGTGGAAGAGCGTGTTCTGCACCTGGAATAGCTGTGCCGGCGCTCCGGCGATCACCCCGTCGAAATCCTCGGGGAAGCGCTGCGCCTCCATCAGTGCCTCGCGCCCCCCGTCCGAGCAGCCGTTGAAATAGGCGTAGGCCTCGGGCTGGCCGTAGAAGGCGGCGATCAGCGTCTTTGCGGTCTCGGCAGTCAGATGCTGGGCGCGATAGGCGAAATCGACGCGTTTCTGCGCATTGAGCCCCCAGCTGCCATCGTCGCCCCTGCCGCCGGTATGTCCCATGTCGGTGGCGGCCATGACGAAACCGCCGTCGTTCAGCACCTGACAGCCGTTCGAGGCGCCCGACCGCAGCGTGATCTGCCCGCAGAGCCCGCCACAGCCGACCTGCAAATAGCGCTGGGTCCAGGTCTCGGTGGGCAGCAGCAGCTGGAAATTGATCTCGGGCGCGAGCGTGCCCTCGACCGAGCAGACCGAGATGCCGTCCGAGGTGGTCTCGGCGGTTGACGTGATTGCGCTGCCCGCGCCGCCGATGCCGGTGAGATCGAGGCTCGCAAGGTCGGCGCAGCCCTGCACCGGGGCGACCACGTCCAGCTCGGCCAGTTCGGATTGCGCCGCGGCGCGCTGCGCCGGAAGCGTGAGGCAAAGCGCGGCGAGCAGGGCCGGCAGCGGAACTCGGGGATGTATCATGTCAGGGTCTTTCCTTCTTGGGGTCTCTGTCTTCGGAGCCTTGTCAGGCGGCGGCATCCTCGGCATCTGGCGCCGCCGCGGGCGGGTCGGTCATCTCAGTGCCGCGCAGCCGCGAGGCGAGGGTCAGCGCGCAGAGCATCACGATGCCGCCGATCAGGAAGCTGGCCGAGATCGCCTGGCGGAAGGCGTCGGCCACCTCGGCCTGCACCCCGGGCGCCAGCTTGGCGATCTCCATCATGCCGCCGTCGATCACCGCGCGCACGTCGATCCGGTCTCCTATGTTGGCGAGCTTGCTGCCCAGCAGTCCGGACATCACCCCGCCCGACACCGCGACGCCGAGCGCCCCGCCGAGCGAGCGGATGAAGGACATGCCCGAGGTCGCGGTGCCCATGGTGCCGCGCGGCACGGCGTTCTGCACGATGGCGACAGCATTGGGCATGGCCACCCCCATGCCAAGGCCGAGCACCGCCAGCGCGCCGAGGAAATAGGGAATGCTCGCTTGTTCAAGAGCCAGCAGCGCGAGGCAGCAGAGACCGGCGGCCTCGAGCGCGATGCCGGCGGTCATGAACAGCTTGGGCCGGCCCATCCTCGAAGATGCGCGTCCGCCGAGGACAGAGCTCAGCAGCATGGCGGTGATCTGCGGTAGCAGCATCAGCCCGGCCTGCGCCGGGTCGAGTCCGAGCACCAGCTGGAAGTAGAGCGGCAAGAAGACCATGGCGCTCATCATCGCGAAGGACATGCAGCCAGTGGTGACCGCGCCGATGGTGAAACTGGGGATGCGGAACAGCGCAAGGTTCATGATCGGCTCGGCGGCGCGGCGCTGGCGCCAGAGGAACAGCGCGAGCAGTACTATGGCCGTCAGTGCAAGGCCGAGCGCCGTGACCGAGACCCAAGGAAAGACCGAGCCGGCCCAGCTGGACAGCAGCAGCGTCGAGGTCGCGGTTGACGCCAGCAGCAGCGCGCCAAGGTAGTCGATGTTGCGGCGGCGGGTGCGCGGCTGCGCTTTCAGCCCGGCAAGGATCAGCCCGAGCGAGATCAGCCCGATTGGCACGTTGACGTAGAACACCCAGCGCCACGAGAGCGCCGTGGTCAGGCCGCCGCCAATGAGCGGCCCCGAGACGCTGGCAAAGGCGAAGGCCCCGGTGAAGAACCCCTGGTAGCGCATTCGCTCGCGGGGAGGCACCACGTCGGCGATCACCGTCTGCGTCAGCGTCATCAACCCGCCCGCGCCGACCCCCTGTAGCAGGCGAAAAGCGATGAGCTGGCCCATGGATTGCGCCAGCCCGCAGAGTGCCGAGGCCGAGATGAACAGCGCAATGCACCCCAGCAGGAAGCCGCGCCGCCCGTACATGTCGCTGAGCTTGCCGAAGATGGGCGTGGCGATGGTCGAGCTGAGCATGAAGGCGGTGACCACCCACGACAGGTGGGCAAGCCCGCCGAGATCGCTGGCCATACGGGGCAGGGCGGTATTGACGATGCTCTGATCGAGCGCGGCGAGCACCAGAGCCAGGATCAGCCCGGCGAAGATGATCTTGAACTCGCGCGGCCGCCGTTTTCCAGGCGCGGCCACGGGGCTTGGCGCCGCGGATGAGGGGGGCTCGGGTGTGGGAGGGGAGCTGTGTGACATGAGGGGTCCTACGCAGAGGCCTGCGCTTTCCGTCGGAAAGTCGTCGGGTTCTTCATTCTTGGGCGCCTCCGGCTGCCGCGGATCGGCAAAGTCCGCGCAGGACGATCCCGAGCCGCACCATGATGTCGTCCGCCTGCCGCTGCCGATCCACCGGATCCTTGCGCTGCCGGCGCGGCAGCATGGCGCCGAAGACCACGTCCATCAGCAGGCCGGCGAGCATCCGGCTCGGCAACGGCGGCAGCACGCCCTGCGCGACCTGTGCCTCGATCCAGTCCACCAGCAGCTCGCGCGAACGGATGATGCCGCTGTCGTAGAGCAGGGCATTCAGCTCGGGAAACAGCAGGCTCTCGCGGACGACGAAATTCATCAGCGCGTCACGCTCGTCCGCTTCGCGGGCCTCGAGGTCGAGCCGGAAGATGCGGCGCAGCGCGTCCAGCGGCGCAAGCGCCTCGCCATCGGGTCGGGGAAGCGCGAGGATTAGGTGACGACGCGAGACCAAGGCTTCGCACAGCAAATCGGACTTGTCGTCGAAGAGCCGGTAGAGGTCGCGCTTCGACATGCCGGCGCGGCGGGCGATGTCGGTGGTGGTCGATCGGGCGAAACCCTTTTCGATGAAGGCACTCATTGCCGCCCGCAGAATCCGCTCACGCCCGGCCTCGTCCGAGACCAGCCTGGGTCTTCCGCGGGCCGGCACCGCGGCGGAATCCTGCGCAGGATCAGTTGACATGGGGGTATCGCTTCATATTTATGGAACCTATGTAGTTCCAAAAATATGGGCAGGCAAGTGCGTCGCCCTGCTCGCGCAGAAAGGATGTTTCCATGACCATCGGACAGCCCACCCGCCGCACGTTTCTCCTTGGCCTCGGTGTGGCCGGGGCCATGGCCTCGGTTTCCGCCCCGGTCTTCGCGCAGGGCGCGGCCGCGGCCAAGGCGGCGGCGATCACCCGGGTCTATGGCGACGGGCTGCGTTTCGTGGCCGTGGCGGTGAGCTACCCGATGCCGATTACGGCGGACGCTCTATCGTCTGACGCGTTCAGTGTCGCGGGGCGTACGGTCACCGAGGTCTACCCCGCCACTTCCGAGGATCCCGCCGACCGGGCCGAGGCGGGGAGCGTGGTGATCGTCGCCCTCTCGCCCGATGACGCGGGCGCGACGCTGCTGGAAGAGGTCTCCCATGACGCCCCGGCGCCGGGGGATGATGCGGGCGGTGGCGGCGGACCGGGCAAGGCGGGCGATCCCGAGGAGGCCGGCAAGACCTGGCTGGAGCCCGAGGCTACGGTGGAGCAGGCCGAGATCGCGCTGCCGGAGGGCGGCAGTATAGCGGCCGAAAGCGTGGAGACCTCGGAGGTGATCAACCTCGTCGTCGACGATTTCCGGCAGCTCGAATGGACCGACCCTGAGACCGGCGATGTGCTGGCCTACAATCTCTATGTGCCGAAAGATTACGACCCGGCCCAATCCTACCCGCTGGTCAACTTCATGCATGATGCCGGGGCGACCAGTAGTAGTGTCCTGATGACCCTGAAGCAAGGGCTCGGGGCGATCTGCTGGGCTAGCCCCGAGGATCAGGCCAAGCGCCCCTGCTTCGTGCTCGCGCCGCAATTCGCCGAGATCATCGCCGATGACGCCTCGCAGACCTCCTCGATGCTCGACACCACGATCAACCTGATCAAGGCGTTGACTGAGCAGTACAGCATAGACCCGGCTCGGCGCTACACCACCGGCCAGTCCGGGGGCGGCATGATGTCGATCGCGATGAACATCAAGTATCCCGACTTCTTCGCCGCCTCCTTCCTGGTCGCGTGCCAGTGGGACGCATCGCTCGTCGCTCCCATTGCCGGCAACCGGCTGTTCATCGTGGTGAGCCAGGACGACAGCAAGGCCTTCCCCGGCCAGAACGCGATCACCGAGGCGCTGGAGGCCGATGGCACCGAGGTGGCGCGCGCCGTCTGGGATGCCAAGTGGAGCGCCGACCAGTTCCGCTTTGCCTTCGACGATCTCGACGCCGAGGGCGCCCGGGTCAATTTCGTGACCTTCGATGCGGGCAGCGTATTCGACGAGGGGGACGGGACAGACAGCGGCAGCGGCCACACAAACACCTGGCGCTACGCCTATACGATCGAACCGATCCGCGAATGGATCTTCCGGGCCGGCGCGTAATGCCGGCCCTCTTTCTCCGCCCCGGCAGGATAGGACAGCCGATGCTCCGCGCGCTTCTGATCTCCTCGCTTCTCGCGTTTGCTCCCGCTGCACTGACGGCGCAGCAGGCGGCCTCCGATCCGGTCCTCGCCGCGGCCAAGGGGGCAGGGGATGCCAGCGACGGGGCGCTGGCGCTGGCGCTTTACACCCAGGCCGCGGAAGAGGGCAAATCGCAGGCCTATGTTCAGCTTGCGCGGCTGAACCTTGAAGGTACGGACGGGCTCGTGCCGGACTATGCTGCCGGGCTCGACTGGGCGCAGAAGGGGGCGGATGCGGGTGAAAGCCAGGGGTACCTTTACCTCGGCAAGATCTGGATGGAAGGGCTGGGTGTCGAGACCGACCTCGACAAGGCGCTGAGCTGCTTCCAACAAGCCGAGGCTGCGGGAGATCGCAAGGCAGCGCGCTATCTCGGGCTGATCGCGCTCGAGCAGGGCAAGGCCGAGGCGGCGGCGCAATGGTTCGGCGAGGGCGCCGAGGCGGGGGACATCACCAGCCAGTATTACCTCGGTCGGGCCTACGAGCGGGGCGAGGGCGTGGCGCAGGATTTCGCCGCAGCGATGACCTGGTACGAAACCTCCGCCAAGCGCGGCGACATCATCGCCTCGGAAGGTATGGTCGGTATGGCCAGGCTCTACGAGCGCGGCGCGGGCGTCCAGGTGGACCTCGACAAGGCGATCACGCTCTACACGCAGGCGTCGGAGTTGGGCAATACGGATGCGCAAGCGGCTCTCGACCGACTGCAGGGCTGAGACGGGGCTAATCGCGCGCCTTCGCGAACAGCTCCAGCGTTGCGCCGCGGATGCGCGTGAGGCGCTGCACCGGGAGCTCGCCTTCGCGCCGGCAGGTGGAGAGGACGGGCGCCGGGGTCTTGGTGGGAAACACCAACACGGCACGCAGGCCCCGGGTGTCCGCCGCTTCGGGAAGTGTCGCAAGCGATCCGGGCTAGCGCGACGGGTCGTTCTTGTAGGGCGCGGCGATGACCTGCCTAGCGCCGAGCTCGGTACCGGTGTCGAGGAACGGCAGGGTCCTCAACCAGATCAGATTCGGGGGCAACCGAAGGAACTCGATGGCGGCAACCTCGGGGCCGGTGTCCCGTAGTTCATGGCGGGTCTCTATCAGCTCGTCCCGGCTGAAGGCTCGGGCTCTCGTGCGTCGCGCGCTGCGGTACAGCCTGACGCCGTCGAGCGCCGCCTCGCCCGCGGAGCGGATCAGCGCCGGCGGCGCTAGGTCGATGGCGGTCAGATGTGTGACGCTCAGCTTGCGGCTCATGCGCCGCACTCCGCGGCGTCGCGCCCGGCGATGAAGCCGAAGCTCATCGCGGGGCCGCGGTTGATGCCGCCCGCCGGATCCTACCCCGCGACACGCCAATCGCTTCGCTTTCGAGACCCCAGATGAAGCAGATCAGCGAGAGATTGAATGCGACACCGCGAAAATGCCTCGGCTGGAGAACCCCGGCAGAAGCCTTCATAGAGGAAATGGCGAAACTGAGATAGCGGAGCCTGTCGCAACGACCCTTGAGTTCTCACGAATGGGACCAAGGGCCCGGAAGCCAACATCGGTGGCGCACGACGCCGACTTGCCTCGCTGGCTTGTCTGGGTCAACTGCTGAGGCCACACTCAGCCCTCATCCCCTGCTGTCGCTCGCGGCGGAGATCGGCCGCATGCGAAGCTACATATAAGCTTCGCGCCATCGGTTTCAGTGCTCAATTCCCATCAAACGATCCTAGCGGCATTTGCGGCAGATGATCGCGCAACAATCGGGCAGCGGCAGCATCCCGGCCGACGTCGAGCGCAAGGTCGCTTGCGTTTCCTATTTTGGCGGACCCCAGAGAGGAGCACGGCGAGTAAGATTGTTCCTCCCAAACATGAATTGTTGACACATCAACTCAAAGCGGGCAGGCTTCCTTTAGTTGATGAATCAACTGCGACGCTGAGGAGAGCGTCACTCAGGAGAAAATACAACTATTTGCAAAGGTGACGCCGGCACGCTGGGTCGGCGAAGCCAAAGCTATGGCCCGATCAATGGCCAGCGCCGCGCGAAGCGGCACCAGCACCCGCCTCGGAGGAGGGGCGGAACGCGTCCGCAAGCGGCGCACCAATGGGAGGAAATCATGACCAAACGCAATATCCTGACCGCCATCGCGGCGGTCGGCGTGCTCGGTGCGGCCAGCGCCTCGGCGGATGAGATCAAGGTGGGGGTCATCGCGCCCTTCTCCGGGCCCTTCGCGCAATACGGCGTGCAGTACCAGCAGGCGATCGAGGCCTACCAGGCGCAGCATGGCACCGCGGCCGGCGAGCACGAGATCAGCTTCATTTACAAAGACGTTGGCGGCGTGAACCCCGATCAGTCCCGCGCCCTGGCGCAGGAGCTGCTGATCCGCGACCGGGTCGACTATCTCGCGGGGTTCACCTTCACCCCGAACGCGCTGGCGGTTGGCCCGGTGATCACCCAGTCGGAAACTCCGACGGTGATCTTCAACGCCGCCACCTCGGCGATCAACCGCGAAAGCCCCTTTTACCTGCGCACCAGCTACACGCTTCCGCAGGTTTCCATTCCCGCCGCGGAATGGGCCTATGATCAGGGCATCCGCTCCGTGGTCACCACGGTCAGTGACTACGGTCCCGGCATCGATGCCGAGACTTCGTTCAAGCAGGCCTTCGAGGCCAAGGGCGGCACGGTCACCGACAGCGTCCGCATGCCGCTCTCGACCACCGATTTCACCCCGATCCTGCAGCGGGTGAAGGACGAGGCGCCGGATGCGGTCTTCACCTTCCTGCCGGGCGGGCCGCCGACCTTCTCCTACACCAAGACCTACAACGAAAACGGGCTGCGTGAGGCCGGGATTGCCTTCCTCGGCACAGCCGAGACCGAGGAGACCAACCTGCAGGGGCTCGGCGACATGGCCGTGGGCCTGCAGACCGCCTATCATTACTCGCCCGCGCATGACAGCGAGGCAAACCGCGCCTTTCTGGCCGCGCTGACCGAGCTGCATCCCGATGCCGTGGCCAACTGGGCCTCGGTCGGAGCCTACGACGGGGTGCACCTGATCTACGAGATGGTGGGCGCAGCGGGTTCTGACGGGCCGGCGGCGGTCGAGGCGGCGCTTGGCCTCAAGTGGGAGAGCCCGCGCGGCCCGCTCGAGATGGACCCCGAGACCCGCACCGTGATCCAGAACGTCTATATCCGCGAGGTCGCCCGTAACGCCGAGAGCGGCTTGCTGGAGAACGTCGAGACCGGCGTCATCGCCACCGTCGGCGACCTCGGCTGGACCAAGTGACCGACCAGTGACTGGCAGGACGGGCCGCCACGCGCGGGCCCGTCTCACCGAACCACGGGACACACCATGAACCTACTTCTCAATATTGCGGTCGACGGCATCGCCTATGGCATGATCCTTTTCATGATCGCTGTTGGCCTGTCGGTGACCATGGGGCTGATGCGGGTGGTGAACCTCGCCCATGGCGGCTTTGCGCTGATCGGCGGCGCGCTGGCGCATTGGTTGGGCACCGGGCTGGGGCTGCCCTTCGGCCTCGCGCTGCTGCTCGCCGTCGCGGGAACCATCGTCATCGCCATGCCGCTTGAGCGGCTCGTCTACCGCCGCATCTACGGCTTCGGCGAACTGCAGCAGGTGCTGGCCACCATTGGGCTCACCTTCCTGATGATCGCCTCGGTGAACCTGCTGCTGGGGTCGTCGCTGCTGGCGATCCCGCTGCCAGAGGCACTGAGCCGTTCGGTCGACCTTGGCTTCCGCCAGCTGACCGCGCACCGCGCGGCGGTGATCGCGGTGGGGGCGCTTGTGATCCTCGGCCTCTGGGCGCTGCTCGACCGCACCCGTTTCGGCATCCGGCTGCGCGCTGCCGTCGACAACCGCGACACCGCCTCTGCGCTGGGGATCGACACCGGCCGCATCTACATGCTGACCTTCGCGCTTGGCGCGGGGCTGGCGGCGCTCGGGGGGATCCTCGGGGCGGAACTGCTGCCCATCGATGCCTATTATCCGCTGCGCTACATGGTGCTCTTCCTGATCGTCGTGGCAATCGGCGGGCTGGGCTCGATCCTCGGCTCCTTTGTCGCGGCGCTGGCCATTGGCCTGATCGAGACCACCAGCCGCTACCTAGTGCCTGACATGGCGACGATCACCTTCTTCGGGATCGTCATCCTCTTTCTGGCGCTGCGCCCGCGCGGCCTGATGGGGAGGGCGTGAGCATGGCGGTCCGTTTCCTTCCACCGCTGCTGATGCTGCTCGCAGCCGTCGCGGCCTATTTCCTGTTTCCCTACAACCTCGCCTTCCTGACCCGCATCGTGATCATGGTTGTGCTGGTGCTGTCGCTCGACCTGGTGCTCGGCTTTGCCGGCATCGCGACGCTTGGGCAGGCCGCCATTTACGGGGCGGGGGCCTATGCAGCAGGGCTCTTCGCGATCCACGTCTGGGCCGACCCCGTGGCGGGGCTGGTGGCGGGCGCGCTCGCCGGGGCAGTGCTGGCGGCGCTTTCGGGCGCGGTGCTGATGCGCACGCAGGGGCTGACGCTGATCATGCTGACCATCGCCGTGGCGCAGATCTGCGCAGAGATCGCCAACCGGGCACGCGATGTGACCGGTGGCGCGGATGGCCTGCGCGGCATTCGGCCCGGCAAGGTGCTGGGGGTCTGGGAGTTCGACTTCATCGGGATCACCGGCTACTGGTACGCGCTGGCCGTCATGCTGCTGGTCTTTGCCGTGCTGGCGATCATCGGGCGCTCGCCTTTCGGCCTGTCTCTGCGCGGCATCCATGAAAGTCCCGCGCGGATGGAGGCCATTGGCGTCTCGGTCTACCGCCGCAGGCTCGCGGCCTACACACTGGGTGGCGGCATTGCCGGGATCGCTGGCGCGCTAACCGCGCAGATCACCCAGCTTGTCAGCCTCGAGACCTTCTCCTTCTCGCTCTCGGCCGAGGCGCTGATCATGCTGATCCTCGGCGGCACCGGGCGGCTCTACGGCGCGGTGCTGGGCACGGTGATCTTCATGGCGGTGCATCATGTCGCTGCCGCGAACGATCCGTTCAACTGGCTCTTCGTCATCGGTGCGCTGGTGCTGGCGGTGGTCTTCTTCCTGCCCGCCGGGATCGCGCATCTGCCGACCAGCCTGAAACGTCTGAGCAAGGGAGGCCGCCATGCTGGATCGTGATATCTCGGGCCTTGAAGTTCGGGGCCTCTCCAAGCACTTCGGCGGGCTGGTGGTGTCCGAGGACATCGACTTCGACCTGCCGCCCGGCGCGCGCAAGGCCCTCATCGGCCCCAATGGCGCGGGCAAGAGCACCTTCGCCAACCTCGTCACCGGCATTCTTGCGCCGACAGGCGGCACCATCCGCTTCGACGGGCAGGACATCGCGGCGCTGAACGAGGCGCAGCGGGTCAAGCGGGGCATCGCCAAGACGTTCCAGATCACGACGCTCTTCCCGCGCCTCACGGTGCGCGAGAACCTGCGCCTGCCGGTGCTGGAACGCGAGGGGCTGGGAGGGCGCATGTTCCGTCGCGCCAGCGGCACCGCGGAGATCGAGGCCGAGGTGGCGGCGCTGATCGACCAGTTCGACCTTGGCCCGCTGGCGGACAGGCCGGTGCTCGATCTGGCCTATGGTCAACAGCGGCTCGTCGAGATGGCGCTGAGCCTCGCGCTGAAGCCGCGGCTGCTGATCCTTGACGAGCCCGCAGCCGGCGTGCCGTCAAGCGAGACGCATCTGATCATCGAGGCGATCGAGCGTCTGCCCGACGATCTTGCCGTGCTGGTGATCGAGCATGACATGGATCTCGTGTTCCGCGTCGCCCGCTCGATTGTCGTGCTGGTGCAGGGGCGCATCCTCACCGAGGGCACGCCACAGGAGATCGCCACCAACGCGCATGTGCGCGAGCTGTATCTCGGAGGGGCACATGGCTGACAAGGTTCTGGAGCTCAGGAAGGTCACCGCGGGCTACGGCCCCACCCACGTGCTGCGCGACATCACGCTGTCCGTCGCGCCGGGCGAACGGCTGGCAGTGATCGGGCGAAACGGCGCGGGCAAGACGACACTGCTGAGCACGATCATGGGGCTGACCCGGATGCATGGCGGCAGCGTTCATTACGGCGGGCGAGAGATCGACCGGCTCGCGCCCTACCGGCGCAACGCGCTCGGGCTCGGGCTGGTGCCGCAGACGCGCGACATCTTTCCCTCGCTCACCGTCGAGGAGAATCTGCTGTCCTGCCTGCGCGGCGATGCCTCGCTCGAAGAGGCCTATGCGCTGTTTCCGCGCCTCAAGGAACGCCGGAAGAACGGCGGCACGCAGCTTTCGGGCGGCGAGCAGCAGATGCTTTCGATCGCACGCACGCTGATGACCCGCCCCGATGTGTTGCTGCTCGACGAGCCGCTCGAGGGGCTTGCCCCGGTGATCTGCGAGCAGCTGATGGCAGTCTTCGAGGAGCTGGCGAAAGACGGCAGCCGCGCCGTGGTTCTGGTCGAACAACATGCTGAGGCGGCGCTCGCCTTCGCCACCCGTGCCGTGCTGATGGCCAATGGCGCAATCGTACACGAAGGGCCCGCCGCGGCGCTGCGACGGGATGCGGAGCTTTTGCACCGCCACGTCGGCGTCGCGATGAGCGCCTGATCCGAGGAGACCCCCATGACAACTTCCACGACGACGTCCACCATGGCCCTCATCGAGGGGCACAAACCGATCATCTCCGCCAGCGGCATCCCGGTCTGGGACGTGGATCCCTATGGTGTCGATCTGCTGCGCGATCCTTCGGCCTATTACGCCAAGCTGCGCGAACTGGGCGAGGTGGTCTACATCCCGCGCTACAGCGTTCTGGCGGTGGGTCGCTACGAGATCACCCGCAAGGTGTTCAGCGACCACGAGAACTTCCTCTCGTCGCGCGGCGTCGGGCTCAACGATTTCAAGCTCGAGGATCCCTGGCGGCCGCCGTCGATCATCCTTGAGGTGGACCAGCCCGAGCACACCCGCACGCGCAAGGTCATGTCCCGCGCGCTTTCGCCCAAGGTGGTGAAGGGCTTTGCCGATCTCTTCCGCGAGACGGCCGATACGCTGGTCGATCAGCTTCTCGCGAAGGGCACCATCGAGGCGGTCACCGATCTGGCCGAGGCCTTCCCGACCACCGTCTTCCCCAAGGCCGTGGGTATGAAGGACGTGAACCCGCGCCACCTCGTCGACTACGGCGCCATGGTGTTCAACGCCGTTGGCCCCGACAATGCGCTGCGCCGCGAGGCGATGAGCCACGCCGGAGAGATCGTGCCCTGGATCAACGCCGCCTGCACACGTGACCGGCTGACCGAAGACGGTCTCGGTGCGATGGTCTACGCCTCGGCGGATGACGGCACGCTGACCGAGGCCGAGGCGGGGATGCTGGTGCGCTCCTTCCTTTCGGCGGGGGTCGATACCACGGTGACCGGCATCGGCAACGCGCTCTGGTGCCTGTCGCAGAACCCCCATCAATGGCAGGCGCTGAAGCGCGATCCGTCGCTGATCCGCCCGGCCTTCGAAGAGGTGCTGCGCTACACATCGCCGGTGCATACCTTTGGTCGCACCGCTGGCGGCGCGACCGAGATCGCGGGCTTCCCCGTCGAAGAGGGCACCAAGGTGCTCTGTGTTCTGGGGGCGGCCAATATGGATCCTGACAAATGGGGCGATCCCGAAGTCTTCCGCATCGACCGCAAGCCCGTCGGCCATGTCGCCTTCGGCGCGGGCATTCATGGCTGCGTCGGCCAAAACATCGCGCGCGGCGAGCTCGAGGCAGTGCTGGGCGCGCTGATCGAGAAGGTCGACCGCATCGAGCCTGCCGGCAATGCCGTCTGGCGTCCGGGCAACGCCATTCGGGCGCTCGACCGCCTGCCCATCACGCTTATTCCGAACTGAGGAGACCCTCCCATGGTCAAGGTAACTTACGTCGCCCACGACGGCACACGCACCGAACTCGACGGCGATCAGGGGGACAGCGTCATGAGCCTCGCCATCGCACAGGGGATCGACGGCATCGTCGGGGAATGCGGCGGCTCGATGATGTGTGCCACTTGCCACTGCTATGTCGATGAGGACTGGGCCGAGGCGACGGGCCCGCGCATGGATGGCGAGGAAGACATGCTCGAAAGCGCCGCCTGCGAGGTCACCGAGCGCTCTCGCCTGTCGTGCCAGATCAAGCTGACCGAGGCGCTGGACGGGCTGGTGGTGCACCTGCCGGAGGAACAGATATGAGCAGCGGCCACGTCGTCATCGTCGGGGCGGGGCAGGGCGGGCTTCAGGCCGCCATGTCGCTGCGGCAGGAGGGGCACGAAGGCCCGATCACCCTCATCGGCGGCGAGCCGGGGCTGCCCTACCAGCGCCCGCCGCTGTCGAAGGCCTATCTGAAGACCGGCGAGGCCGACAAGCTGGCGCTCCGCCCCGAGAGCTTCTTCGAGAGCAAGGCGATCACGCTGCGTCCGGGCACTTGGGTGGATGCCATCGACCGCGCGGCGCAGCAGATCCGCATCGGCTCCGAGGCGCTGGACTACGACACGCTGATCCTTGCCACCGGCACGCGCAACCTGCGCCCGCCTATCCCGGGCGTCGAGCGCGCGCTCGACCTGCGCACACTTGAGGACGCCCGCACTCTACGTGCCGCGCTTGACGAACCGCGCCGGATCGCGGTGATCGGCGGCGGCTTCATCGGGCTTGAGTTCGCCGCCGTCGCCGCAGGGCTCGGCCACCATGTGAGCGTCGCCGAGGCCGCGCCCCGGCTCATGGCCCGCGCTGTCTCGCCCGAGATGTCCGAGCGGTTTCGCGCGCTGCACGAGGGGCTCGGCACCGAGTTGCATCTTGGCAATGGCGTCACCGAGGTCAGCGAGCGTGGCCTTCTCCTTGCCGATGGCACGGAGGTGACCGCCGATCTCGTTCTGCTCGCCGCCGGGGTGCGGCCGAATGTTGAGCTGACACAGGAGGCCGGGCTCGCGGTGGACAATGGCATCGTCGTCGATGCCGCGCTGCGTACCTCCGATCCGCATATCTTCGCGCTTGGCGATTGCGCGGCCTTCCCCGAGGCGGCCAGCGGTCTGAAGGTGCGGCTGGAGTCGGTGCAGGCGGCGACCGATCACGCCCGATCCATCGCGAAGACCATCGTGAAGGGCGAAGCGGCACCCTATGTCGCCGTGCCATGGTTCTGGTCCGACCAACATGATTTCAAGCTGCAGATCGCCGGGCTGGCGGCACCGACCGACGAGAGCGTCGCGCTCGACGACGGCGCTGTGCTGCGCTTCCGCGGCGACCGGCTGACCGCGGTCGAAACGATCAACAATGCCAAGATACACATGAAGGCGCGGCTTCTTCTGGGCGGCGACGCGGTGCCTGCCCGTGACACTCTGCTGCAAAGGAATTATGACCTGACAGCCGCATAAGCAAAAGAAGGGCTGCCGCACCGTGACAGATCAGCCGACGGACCGCATCTCGAGCCCGACCCGCATGCGGGCCGGGATTCGCATCCTCGACATCGACCATTATGCGCCCTTCCTGCTCAACGCCGTCAGCAGCGCATGGCAACGGCAGACCTCGGCCATCTACCGGCGCGATTTCGACCTCGGGATCGTCGACTGGCGGGTGATGGCGATGCTCAACATCGAGCCAGAGATCACCGCCAATCGCATCTGCGAGGTGATCCGCGTCGACAAGGCCGCAGCCAGTCGGTCGCTGAAGCTTTTGGAGGCGCAGGGGCTTGCGGCCTACGAAGCTTCGAACAGCGATCCGCGGCGGCGCAGTTGGTGGCTGACCGAAGCGGGGCAGGAAGTTCATGCAGAGATCCTCGCTATCGCGCTCGACTGCGAGGCGCTGATGCTGCAGGACATTCTGCCCGAAGATCTGGAGACCTTTCTTCGCGTCATGCGGATGATGCTGAAGAACCTCGACAAATGAAAAGGCCGGCGCTTCCCTGAAGCGCCGGCCTTCCCGGGAGGCGCGAACCTCAGTCCGCGAGTAGAGCCACCGGTCGGCACCAGCCGGCCGAGCCGCGGTCGACCTTGACCGGGAAGCAGATCACCTCGAAGCCGGTGTCTGGCAGCTGATCGAGGTTGGCGAGCTTTTCCATGTGGCAGTAGACCGTCTCGGCCCCGGCCTTGTGGCCTTCCCAGAAGAGCTCCCATTGGCCGGTCGCCTTCGCCTTCTCGGCGACGGCCTTCAGCGGCGCGTCCCAGCTCCACGCGTCAGTGCCGCAGACCTTCATGCCGCGCTCGGCCAGCCAGAGTGTCGCCTCGCGGCCAATGCCGCAGCCCGCCGCCACGTAGCCGGGTTGCCCGTAGAGCGCACCGGCACGGGTGTTGACCAGCACGATGTCGCCCGGTTTCAGATCATGGCCGATCCGGGCGAACTCCGCCTCCATCTCGGCGGCGGTGACCACATGTCCGTCAGGCACCTCGCGGAAGTCGAGCTTCACGCCCGGCCCAATACACCACTCCAGCGGCACCTCGTCGATGGTGATGGCGCGCTCGCCCTTGTTCATCGTCGGGTGATAGTGCCACGGCGCGTCGAGATGCGTGCCGTTGTGGGTGGTCAGAGTGAGGCGTTCCGCCGCTGCGCCGGCACCGTCAAGCTGGTGCTCCACGGGAATGCCGAACATCTGTTCGTATTCGTGCGCGCCGCCCTCGTGCTCCATGTAGTCGATCTTGGGACCCATGCCCGGCGGGTCGGCGGGCACCTCGTCCGTCAGCGTGACCGAAAGGTCGATGATCCTGCGGCTCATGTGCAGCCTCCCTTGATGACCTGCTGGTCGATGGCGCCGAAGAGCGGTGCGTGATCGCGGCCGCGGCATTCCATGAACACCCGATCGCCGAAGCCCATGTAGGGCGTGCGCGGCGCGCCCTCGTCGAGCAACTCGATCGCCCGGCGTTCGGCGAGGCAGGACGAACCCACCTCGCGGAATTTCTTGTTCGACACAGTACCCGACCCCAGAACCGTTCCCGCCGCCAGGTCGCGCGACCGCGCGGCATGGGCGAGCAGCTGATCGAAGCCATAGCTCATCGGGTAGCCCTCGGCGTTTCCGAAGGGCTCGGCATTGAGCTCGACCCGCAGGGGCAGGTCAACTCGGGCGTCGCGCCAGGCACGGCCCAGCTCATCTGGTGTCAGCGCAACGGGAGCGACAGCGCAAGCGGGCTTGGCCTGCAACCAGCCGAAGCCGGTCTTCATCTCGACCGGTGCGATGGCGCGCAGCGACCAGTCGTTGATTTGCACCACCAGCCGGATGCGCGCCGCGGCCTCGCTTGGAGTGCTGCCCATGGGAACATGGTCGCAGATCACCCCGAACTCGCCCTCGAAGTCGATGCCGTCCTCCTCGGAGGGCAGCGGCACGTCTTGCGTGGCGGCAAGAAAGCGGTCCGACATGCCCTGGTACATCAGCGGCCGTCCCGGCGGGTTTGGGTCGAGCCCGAAGACCTTCTGCATGAGCTCGCCATGACTGTCATAGGCCGAGCCGTCGAGCCATTGCCAGGCGCGGGGCAGGGGGGCGAGGGCGCGCTCGGGATCGAAGGGTGCGCCGCCGCCCGCGTTCAGCGCGGCGTATTGGTTTTCGAGAGCCGGGGCGAAGGCGTTCCAATCCTCCATCAGGAGGCGCAGGCTCTGCACCGCGATGGCCGGAGTGCAGCGCGTGTTGTCGCGGGAGACGAGGTGCAGCCGTCCGTCGGGGCTGCCGTCGGCAAGCGTGGCGAAGCGCATCTCAGCCCTCCGCGCACAGCCGGCCGCCAAGCGTCTCGGCGAACCAGTCGGCGATGAAGTTCCGCCCGTATGTCATGTTGTCGGCGCCCACGTGCTCCACCCCGCCCTCGCGGTCGGTGAAGATCTTCAGCTCGCGGCGCGGGGAATTGACGAGCTGGTCGTAGGACTGATGCGCGTAGTCGAGTGCGATCTGCCGGTCGTTCGCGCCATGGGTGACGAGGAAGGGCACCTTGATCTTCTCCATTTGCCCGTCGAGACAGAAGCCCTCGGCTTTCGCGAGGAACTCATCCATGTCCTTCGCGCCGAAGACCCACATGACGTGGTTCCAGTAGTGCGGCACCGGGTTCTCGCCTTCGCGCTTGAGGCGCTTCTGCTGCACCTCGGCCCAGTTGTGGTTGGCGCCCCAGACCGCGCCCGAGGCAAAGCGCGGTTCGTTGGCGCAGACGCGCGGCGCGTAGTAGCCGCCGAGCGAGATGCCGGTGATGCCGATGCGGGCCGCGTCCACGTCCTCGCGCGCGGCGAGCCATTCGTAGACCGGGGTGCCCCAGGCCTCGCTGTCGAAATGCGCGGGCATGTCCTGCAGGCGCAGGCTCTCGCCGGTGCCGGGCTGGTCGACGCAGAGCGTGGCGATGCCGCGCTTGGCCAGCTCATGCGGCAGGTAGGACCAGTAGAGCAGCTCCTTGCAGCTATCGAGACCGTTCAGGTAGACCACCGCCGGGGCCGGGCCTTCCACGCCCTGCGCCGGGGTGTAGAGCACTGGGATCACCTTGTCGCCATACGGGATCTCGAAGCGGCGCACGGTCTCGCCGGAATACTCGGTGCCCTTGAGGAAATTCGCGAGTCCCTTGCGGTAGGTCACCATCCGCTCGGGGTCGCCCTGGTCCTGCATCCGCTCGGCGAGGATGTAGTAGAGCGCCGCGCGCTTGAGCTTGTCGCCGGCCGAGAAGAGCTTGCCCTGGGCCTCTTCCTCGGTGGCGATCTCGGTTAGCTTACCGGCGACGCGCACCCATTCGACCATGAAGTCGCGAGTGCCTGCGTCCTCGCCGTTCTTCGCCTTCTCCAGCAGCGGCTGGCACATGTCCATGATCTCGCCAATCTCGGCACCCGAGGCGAGCGCGATTGAGACCGTCAGGTTCCAGACGTAGTTGGGGAAATAGTTGAACATCGCCATGGGAAGG
The DNA here is from genome assembly GCF_056158605.1 of Salipiger sp. ABN3_019. Taxonomy (NCBI): domain Bacteria; kingdom Pseudomonadati; phylum Pseudomonadota; class Alphaproteobacteria; order Rhodobacterales; family Roseobacteraceae; genus Salipiger; species Salipiger sp. ABN3_019. The sequence goes on along the minus strand of NZ_JBSWTP010000010.1, from coordinate 1,172,069 downwards.
CTCCTTGGATCGTCGGGGGATGTGCCGGGGCGCGTGGCCCTGGGGCGGAGGGGTAATCGGCCTTGGCCCATTCGAAAAATGGAAAGGCATGATCGCGGGCATTCATGCGCTGAATGCCTGGGGGAGGTATCAGTAGTCCTGAAGGTCCTCGGCGATGGCGACCTCGCCGCCGTAGATGGCCGAGATCTGCTCCGCCCAGCCTTGGGTCATCTTGGGGGTGACGCGCGCCCCGGCGGCGATATGGGTCGCCACGACCTTGCCTACGTCCGCCGCGACGGCCATGCGGCCGATCTCCTCGGGGGTGACATGGTGCGCAGAGAGGTGCTGCTCGATCTCGCCGACGAGGTGCTCGGGCGCGGTCTTACGAACTGTGTCCATGATCGACGGCAGGTCGATCAGTTCCGAGACCAATAGGTCCGCGCCCTGCGCCAGCGCGATCACCGCGTCGGACCAGCCAGTGTCGCCGGTGTAGACGATGGTGCGGTCGGGCGTCTCGAAGCGGAACGAAAGGGACTCGTATTTGGCGTCGAGGTCGCTGCCATGGGCAAAGCTGTAGTGGGTGTTCTTGGCGGTGGTCACGGTGACATCGCCAAGGGTGAAGGTCTCGCCGCCCCGGATCTCCTGTACCTGCACGAGTTCGTCGGCAGTCATGATCGTCGCATCGGCCATGCCGTAGGCGGCCTCCATCGCCGGGCCCATGCCCTCGATCATGCCGTCGATCAGCGCCTTGGTACCCGGCGGTCCGTAGATCATCACCGGCTTGGCAGGGTTGGTCTGGAAGCGCTGGCCGAGCACGGCCAGCAGCCCGCCGGCATGGTCGAAATGCAGGTGGCTGAGCAGCACGTCGTCGACGCCGCCCATGCGCACACGTTTCGCGGCGAGACGGATCGACAGGCCGTCGCCGGCGTCGATCACGATGTTGCGGCCATTGACCTGCAGCAGGTTGGCGGGCTGCGAGCGGTCGGGACGGGCGATCGGGCCGCCGCCGCTGCCGAGCACGGTGAAGGTGGTCTCGGCCGCCGCGGGCAGCGCGGTCAGCGCGGCAAGGGCCAGCGCGGTTGCGGTACGTTTGATCATGATTGGATCTCCTCCTCAGTCTCGGGCCCGCCAAGGCGGCAGGCCCTCTTGGTCTTGGTCAGCTTTGCGCGCGGGTGCCGCGGGCAAAGCAGGTGACGGAAAGCGCCGCGACGATCACCGCGGTCAGGCCGAGCGCGCCGATGCCGAAGCTCTCCATCAGGATGCCGCCGATGATCGGACCGAGCGCCGAGCCGGTCATCAGCATCGCCGGGGTGGCGGCCACGGCGCGGCCGGTGCGGTCCATGCGCGCCAGCAGGCCGAAGGCGAAGGTGTGGGTGAAGATCTGCACCGCCACGAAGATCGCCGCGACCGGGGCCCAGACGGTCAGCACCGTGGCGAAGGTCAGCACAAGCGCGAGGGTGGCCTGCACCACCGGCCCGGCCAGCACGACACGGCGCGCCGAGAGGCGATTTTCCAGCAGCGCGGCCAGCGGCGCGGGGCCGACGAAGTTGACGATGCCGAGCGCGATCAGCGTGCCGACCATGGCCTGCGGGGCGAAGTCGCGAGCGTTGCCGATCACCTCGACGAAGGAAAACACCATCGCCTGATTGAAGGTCATCAGGCTAACGCCCGCCACCACGGCCAGCACGCCAGCCGCAAAGGGGGCGCGGCTCGGGGTGTCTTCGGCCTGTCCGGCCACCGAGGGGAAGGCCAGCAGCATCGCCAGCGCCGCCACCGCCATGATTGCGCCGAAGCTGTAGAACAGTACCTGTCCGCCGTGCAGCGCCAGAAGTTGTGGCACCGCGCCCATGTAGATCACGCCGAAGAGGCCAAGCCCTGCGCCCGCGAAGGCAAACAGCCGGTGCGGGTTGGAGGCGCGGCCCATGCTGCCGTGCACGAGGCTGAGCGCCATGCCGGTTGCGATCCCGCCGAGCAGGTGCAGGGCAGCCAGCGGCGCAAAACCGCTTTGCCCGGCAGCCAGCACGAAGGCCAGCGCCGAAAGCGCGTAGCCCGCCACGGCCAGCGCCTTCCGCGGCAGGCGGTTGAAGTTGCGCGCGGTCAGCACGCTGGCGATCACCGCGCCGATCAGGAACAGCGTCACCAGCGCCCCGGCCTCGCGCGGGCCGAAGCCGAAGCGCGCGATCAGTGCGCCGACCCAGACCGGCAGCGCGACGAGGTCGATCAGCCCGGCGCAATGCCCGACGATCAGCGCCGCGGCGCCGATCTTGCGCAGCTCTCCCGCCGCCGGGACGGGCCCGGCGTGAAGTTGTGTTTCCGTCATATGTTTTCCTCCCTGCTGGGCCAGCCTCCCGCCGACCTTGCTCCCCTGATTTTGCCTGCGGCCTCGCCTTGGCCGCGCCGGGTCAGACCGGTGCGCCGAGGGCCATCATCGAGCGGCCCATGATCGCGTTGTGTTCCTGCTGGTCGCCGCCAGTCACCTCGATTTCCGACAGGCGGGCGGAGTTGTTGACCACCATGCTGCAGCGGTCCCATCGACGCGTCTCATGCGCGGCGAAGGCCTCTGCCACGGTGTCCGCGCGCAGCAGCTCCTCGGCGATCACCAGCCCGTCCTCCATCCCGATGCAGGCGCCGGCCCCGAGATGCGGCGTCGTGGCGTGCACCGCATCTCCGATCAGCATCACCCGGCCCGCGTGCCAGGGCTGCGGCAGCAGCATCTTTTCCAACGGGCGGTAGATCAGCTTGCTGTCGGCGCTCAGCCCCTCCTTGACGCCGGTCAGGATCGGCGATGGGAACTGATCGAGCAGAGCTGTCATCTGTGGCAGAAGCTCGGACTCCTCGACCCAATCGTTGGTCGGGCGGTCCTCGGTGACGAACATGTACGAACGGCCCTCGGAGACCGGGTTGATCCCGACCTTGAGACCCTTGCCGAGCCACATGTTGAGCGTCTCGACGCCCTTGGGCGTGGCCATCTCGGCGCGCCAGACCGCCTGTCCGACGTATCCGGGCTGCGGCGCATCGGACATCAGCGTGCCGCGGGTCTTGGAGTAAAGCCCGTCGGCGCCGATCACCGCGTCGTAGCGCGCCGAGGTGGCGTCGGTGAAACTGACGTCGACGCCCCCTTCGTCCTGCGCGATGGTCTCAAAGCTGCAGCCGAGCTTCACCGAGACCCCGGCAGCGCGGGTTGCGCCAGCGAGGATCGCCGCCAGCGCCGGGCGCATGATCGCGGCGTTGCCGGGCAGGCCGGTGCCGGGCATCGGCGGGGTCGGGATGGTGACGATCATCTGATCATTGTGCGGCATGCGCACCACCAGCCCGTCGGTCGCCGCGCCGGTCGCTTTGAAGGCGTCAAGGATGCCAAGCTCGGCAAACACCCGCAGTGTCGCGCCATGCAGGCTGATGCCCGCGCCATAGCTGCGCCAGCCGGCGTCGATCTCGACGAGGTCGGTCTCGATGCCGCCGCGTGCCAGCATGATCGCCGCGGACATGCCGGAAAAGCCGCCGCCGATCACCAGTACCTTCTTTGCCGCTCCCATGATCAGCCCTCCCGTGCTGCGCGTCCGGCGACCTGTGCCGGGACGCTGATGGACCCGTCCTGCGCCTCGGTCAGAGGCACCCGGGTCAGTTTCCGTCCCAGGCAGGGGCCGGACACGCAGGCCCCCGTCTCGATGTCAAAAAGTGCCCCGTGGGCGTGGCAGGCCAGATGCGTGCCGTCGCCGTTGAGGTAGGCGTCCCTGCGCCAGGCCATGGGCGTGCCGCCGCGGTAGTGCGGGCAGGAGTCCATATAGCCATGCAATTGCCCTCCGCGCTTCACCACGATGACGTTGCGCGAAGCGCCGGGCAGGGGCAGGAAGCCGCGGGCTGTGCCTTCGGGAACCTCGTCCCGGTGGCACAGCCGAAGCTGGCGCGGGCTCATTTCGGGCCGGCACCGCTTTCGGGGCCGCCGCCGGGGGCCCATTTCTCACGCCACTGCAGCAGGAACATCTGGCTCGCCTCGGGGCCATTCGGCGCCTCGCGCGCGACCCATGTGTCGTCGTGCTTGTCCATGTCGGCGTCGTATTCGAAATGCACGCCGAGAGGGCTGTTGAAGTACCAGAACCAGTTCGAGCCGAACTTGTGGCGGCCCGGACCCCAGAAGCTCTGATAGCCCTTCCGAACGAAGCGGTCGCCCGCCACCATCAGCTCGGTCGGCCCGCCCATGTGGAAGGCGAGGTGCTCGCAGCCCTGCATGTAGGCGGGGGTGCGGATGAAGAAGAGCGTGTGGTGATCGTCGTTCGCTGCGGGGCGCAGGAAAGGGCCGGCGCCGGAGAGCACGTCGGTGATGACGAAGCCGAGACGGTCGCAGAAGAAGCTGACCATCTTGTCCATGTCGGGCACGAAGAGCACCACGTGGCTCAGCGAGCGCGGCAGGGCGGGCATGTCGTCGGTGACGCCCAGCTCGTTCGGCGCGCGCTGCGCCGGGGCACCGGGGGCATTGATCTTCTCGGCGGGCATGACGAGCGGTCGGCGGATGCTCACTTGGAAGCGCAGCTCGAAGCCGAGGTCGTCCTTGAACTCGAGCGCGCCGTCCGCCAGCCGCGTCACGCGGCGGTCCTTGGACATCTCTGCCTCGATCGCGTCGAGCGTCGCGGCGTCTTCGACGCCGTAGACCTGCTGGCGCAGCATGTTCTTGGTTTCCAGCGGGGCGGGAAGTTTTGGATCGCTTTTGGGGCGGATGATGACACCGGTGCCGTCGAGCGTCTCAAAGAGCCAGCCGGTGTCGTCGAGCTGCACCGGCTTCAGGCCGAAATCGGTAAGGTAGGTCTTCGATCCCTCCAGATCGTCCACCCCGAACACCAGATAGTCGGGTCCAATGATGCGCATGGCAAGGCTCCTCCGTCTGCCTACACCCGGACGGAACCGGGTGCGAATCCTGCTTGCTAATCGTGTAGCTTTGGCAGAGGTATTTAGAAAATTGCTTCGATGAATGGCTGACATTGATGCTGTGAATTAGACCTGAGGAGGGACCATGCGTTTCAACAAGCTCGACATGAACCTGCTGGCGGCGCTCGACATTCTGCTGAAGACGCGCAGCGTGACCCGCGCGGCGGAGGAGATGTTCATCACTCAGTCGGCCATGTCGAACGCGCTGGGGCGGCTTCGGACCTTCTTCGACGACCCCTTGCTGGTACAGGTGGGGCGGGGCATGGAGCTTTCGCCGCTTGCCGAGACGCTGCAGGAGCCGGTGCGCGAGATCATGATGCGGGTGGAAAGCGCCACGCGCATCCGGCCGGTCTTCGACCCGCTCACCGACGCGCGGACATTCAACATCGTCATCTCGGACTATTCGCTGGCCGTGCTTGGCGCGCAGCTGTCGCGCCGGGTGGCCGAGGAGGCGCCGAACATCCGGCTCAACCTGCGCCCTCAGCACGCCGACCCGGCCAAGCTGCTCGATCGCGGTGAGGCCGACATGCTGATCGTGCCCGACTACCTTGGCGCCAGCGACCAGGAGCACGAGATCCTCTTCGAGGACGAGTTGGTGGTGCTAGTCGACGGCAATGGCCCGCACGCCGAGGCGGAGATGACCCTGGAACGTTTCGCCGCCGCGCCGCACGTGCTGATGGAGCCGCTCACGGGTCAGGAGAGCTACTCCGCCGTGGCGATCCGCAACGCCGGGATCGTGCCGCGCAAGGTGTTGTCGTCCTATCTCTTTTCCTCAATCCCCGAGCTGATCCGCGGCACCGACCGGATCGGGCTCATCCAGCGCCGGCTGGCGCAACTCGCAGTCGTGCGGGGCGGCATGCGAATTCACGCTGCGCCTTTCCCGGTCGCCCCTCTCAGGCAGAGCATCCGCTGGCACACCCACCGTACCCGCGACCCGGGGCTCATCTGGTTGCGGGGCCTGCTGAAGGCCTGCGTGCTCGAAGCCGAGCAGGCGGATTGCAGGGAAGGGGCAGAGTTACCCATTCATGTGCTGAATACATGAGCGTAGAATAATCAATTTTTCCTCCGTACCCGCCTCTCGTTAGGGTCCGAGTCGCAGAGGAGGCGCGCGGTCGACGGGAGAGGTCAGTGCCGCGCAGAGGAGGACAGACGGACATTGCAAGCACACCGCGGTCGCGGCGCCTGAGAGCGCCCTAAGCGGTTCGGTTGTCCCGGCGGCGGGTCCGCGGGGTGATGCGCCATGCTTGAAAACAGCGCGGCGCGTAGGGCGGAGCTTGCCCGAAGGACGGCGCGACGCCTGCGCGCCGTGGTACCAGACGGGTTGGAGGAGACCCGCATCAGTTGACATCAGTGGAGGAGCGAGATGCTCAAACTCATAGCGACCTGCGCTCTGGGCGCGGTAACCCTATGCCCAGGAACGGCAGCCAAGGCGGAAGCGCCGCAAGCCATGGGGGCCGGCGGTCCACCGCCGCTGTCGGTCCGGGTTCTCGGCAACATGGGTCGGAGCGGACTGCTCGGCATCATGGCCTCGAACGAGCGCTACGGCGCCGTGCAATCCCGGGTCGCCTTTGGTCGCGGAATGTCGGCGCTGGCGGACATACCTGGCAACCCCGACGACGGCTATTCCGATGGCGTCAGCGAGCTTCTCACCCCGCTCAGCATGATTGTGCGTCTTAACAAGGGGCCGAGCGATACGGCCTCGTACCTGCGCTTTTCCTCGGACAACCGCTGGTCGGACGCCTGGCGAACCGAGAACGCCGGCACCGAGATGGAGAGCGACAGCGAGGCGCATGGCTTTGGGGTGCAGTATCTCTTTGCGCCGGACGCGGACCTGATGCTGGGCGTCGGGCTCGAGGTCAACCGCAACGAAGTCGAGATGCGCCACAACGACGGCAGCAGCGACATCGAGTTCTGGGCGCTGCGCGCGGACTTGCTGAAGGTGTTGAACGAGAACTGGGGCGTCGCCCTGCGCGGCGGCTGGTTCAATGAGAGCGCCCAGACCAGCATTCCGCTGCCCTTTGCTACCATGGAGGCCGAACAGGATGCCCAACGGGTCTACCTGCAGGCTGATGCCGTCGGCACCTTCTCGAAGGCAGATATCTCGGCGCTGCCAGAGAACTGGATTCTGCGCCCCAACATCGGCGCGGCTTGGCAGAAGACCTGGTTCGAAGAAACAACCAATTCGCTTGGCGCGACGGTGAAAGGGCCGCGCGGCGAGAGCTCGGACGAGTATGGGTCGGTCTATGCAAAGGCCGCGCTACAGCACGTGGGGCTGGGAAAGATCCATCCTTTTGCCGGGCTGGGCGTCGATGTCGAGTTCGCCAATTCCTATGAGGAGTATGTCGATGAGACGGCCTACTTGAACAGCTTCGCAGGGGCTTCCATCTCGCTCTCGCGCAAGGCGATGATCAATGTGAGCTATGGCCGCTACGACGGGTTCAACGGCAACCGGACCAAGGAGTCGTTGGTTGTTGCGTTTGCCGTGACCTTCTGATCAGCGGCGAGCGAACCCAGCAAAAGACAGCGCCCCGATACGGATCGGGGCGCTGTCGACGTTTCGTACTTTCGGCCTGTTTCAGAGCGCCATGTCCGGGACTTTCTCGACGTCGCCGCCAACGCCGGTCTCACCGATCAGCGAGCGATCGACCGTGGGCATCGGCAGCGCCAGTTGCAGAACCTCGGCGGTCTCCTGCCATTCACGCTCGAGCGCGTCCGGATCGTCATTGAGCTTGGTGCCATAGCTCGGGACGATGGTGCGCAGCTTGTCGGCCCACGCCCCCGCGACCTTTTCCGGGAAGACCTTTTCCATCAGGCTCAGCATGATCGGCGCCGCGGTGGAGGCGCCCGGCGACGCGCCGAGCAGGGCCGCGATGGAATTGTCTTCCGAGGCGACGATCTCGGTACCAAGCTTCAGCTGGCCACCGTCTTCGGTGTTCTTGATGATCTGCACCCGCTGACCGGCTTTCCAGAAGCGCCAGTCTTCGTCCTTGGCGTCGGGGACATAGGCGCGCAGCTGCTCCATGCGGTCGTCGTTGTTCTGCATCAGCTGACCGGCGAGGTATTCCACCAGCTCGAACTCGTTCCAGCCGACCTGGAGCATCGGCACGATGTTGTCGAGCGTGACCGACGCCGGCAGATCCCACAGCGAGCCCTGCTTGAGGAACTTCGTCGAGAAGGTCGCGAAGGGCCCGAAGAGCAGGGTTTCCTTGCCGTCCAGGAAGCGGCGGTCGAGGTGCGGCACGGACATCGGCGGGTTGCCGGTCGCGGCCTTGCCGTAGGCTTTCACCGCGTGGCGACCGACCACATCTGGGTTCTCACAGATGAGGAAGGCACCGCCCACCGGGAAGCCGCCGTAGGCATCGGCCTCGGGAATCCCGAACTCCTGAAGCAGCGGCAGCGCACCGCCACCGGCACCGATGAACACGAAGCGGGCCTCGATTGCTTCCTCGCGGCCGCCGCCTGTGGGCTCGTGGAACACGCGCCAGCCACCGTCGGCGGTGCGCTCCATCGAGGTCACCTCGCGGCCGGTCGTCGTGGTGAAGCCATCCATTTCGTTCAGATGCTCGGCATACTGGCGGGTGACCTCGCCGTAGTTCATGTCGGTGCCGAGCGGCGACCAGGTGGCTGCGACCTTCTCTTCCATGTTGTGGCCCTGCATCATCAGCGGGGTCCATTGCTTGATCTCGTCATGATCGGTCGAGAACTTCATGCCTGCGAAGAGCGGGCTCTTCTGCAGTGCGGCATGGCGCTTGCGCAGGTATTCGATGTTCTCGTCACCCCAGACGAAGGACATATGCGGGGTGGAGTTGATGAAGCTGCGCGGGTTTTGCAGCACGCCGCGGCGGACCTGATGGGCGAAGAACTGGCGCGTGATCTGCCATTGCTCGTTGATCGACAGCGCCTTGGTGATGTCGATCTCGCCGGTATCGGTCTCGGGGGTGTAGTTGAGCTCGCAGAGGGCCGAGTGACCGGTGCCGGCGTTGTTCCAGCCGTTGGAGCTTTCCTCGGCAACGGTGTCCAGGCGCTCGATCATCTCGATGTTCCAGCCGGGCTCCAGTTCCTTGAGGAAGACCCCCAGTGTCGCGCTCATGATGCCGCCACCGATCAGCAGGGCGTCGACCTTGTGGGCGGTGGCCTGCGCCATGCCGCGGATCGGCGTGACCGCCGAGACAGCGCCGGCCGCAACCGCGGTGCCGAGCAGCTTGCGGCGGGTCAAGCCGCTCCGGATGCGAACTTCATCTTGAGGGGATTCTTTCATAGGAGACCTTTCATCTTGCCTCCCTTCGGCGCGACCTAACGCCGCGTCAGAGCGTCGTCAATGGCATGCAGACGCATACAGTTGTTCACAAGTCTGTAATTTAGCGCTTATGGGAGGATTCTGATCGAGCCGGTGCTGGTCGGGCCTAGGGGCAGATTCAAGCGCGACCACAACATTGCAATAGAGATAAGCACATGCGGGCGCGCCGCCATACCAAGCGTAAAGCTGAGTATTCCTGTCAGCAATATTTGTTGACTGATATAGTCGAAAATATTAGGCCGGCGGAAAGTCCTTAATGCTGATTGGAGATCCTATGATGCACCGCCTTGCCGGTTCCGCGGCCCTGATCGTCACGCTTTGCGCTGGTGCCGCGCTGGCCGATCCTGTGACCTTCACTGACATCGCAGGACGCGAGGTGACCGTCGACGCGCCGGTCGAGCGGATCATCCTCGGCGAGGGGCGCCAAGTGTATCTGCTGGGCATTCTCGACCGCGAGGATCCCTTCGAGCGGGTCGTCGGCTGGCGTCAGGACCTGCTGGAGGCGGATCCCGACAGCTACCACATCTACGCTGAGAAATTCCCGCAGCTGAAGGATCTGCCCACCTTCGGCGGGTTCAAGGACGGCACCTTTGACGTTGAACAGGCCGCCGCGCTGAAACCAGAACTGGTGCTGATGAACCTCGAGTCCAAGGCGGCGACCGAGGACGCGGGCTATGACGAGAAGCTTGCCAAGCTCGGCATCTCGATTGCCTACGTCGATTTTCGCGAAGATCCGATGGCGCACAGCGTCGCGTCCATGCGGATCATGGGCAAGGTCACCGGCAAGGAAGATCAGGCCGAAGAATACATCGATTTCGTCGAGGCGCAGATGGCGCGGGTGACCGATGTGCTTGATGGTGCCGAGTTCGACCGGCCCAAAGTCTTCGTCGACCGCGCGGGTGGCTACTCGGACGATTGCTGCATGACCTTCGGTCCTGGCAATTTCGGCGAATACGTCGAAATCGCCGGTGGCATCAATATCGCAGGCGACATCCTGCCCTCGACTTTCGGCACGCTAAATCCCGAGCAGATCATCGCTGCTAACCCCGACCAGGTCATCGTTACCGGTGGCCAGTGGGACGCCTATGTGCCCGGCGGCAACTGGGTCGGCATGGGGCCGGGCTCGGACATGGACGTGGCGCGCGGCAAGCTGGAGGCGCTGACCCAGCGCACCGCGATGACCGGCATCAATGCGGTCGATACCGGCGAGTTCCACGCCATCTGGCACCAGTTCTACGACAACCCCTACTACTTCGTCGCGGTGCAGAAGATCGCCACCTGGCTGCACCCCGAGCTCTTTGCCGACCTCGACCCCGAAGCGACTTTGAAAGAGCTTCACACGCGTTTCCTGCCGGTGGACTACAAGCCCGGCTATTGGGTGTCGCTAAGCGATGACTGACATTGGATCTGCAACCGGATCGAACACGGGGCGCGATTTCTATCGCGCCCTCGTGCTTCGCAGGCAGCTGATCCTGCTGGGCCTTGGGCTGGCGCTTTTGCTGGCTTTCTGCGCCGATCTCGCGCTCGGTCCGGCGAGTTATTCGCTGAGCGAGGTGGCGCGCACGCTGGTGATGCCGGGCGCCGTGGACGAGCGGATGAAGGTCATCGTCTGGGACATTCGTATGCCCGTGGCCCTTATGGCGCTGGTGGTTGGGGCAAGCCTGTCGATCGCTGGTACGCAGATGCAGAGCATCCTCAACAATCCGCTCGCCAGCCCCTTCACTCTGGGCATCTCGGCGGGTGCCGGCTTCGGGGCCGCGCTGGCGCTGGCCTTCGGCGTGGCGCTTTTCCCCTTTGCCGTCGATTACATCATCCCGGTCAACGCCTTCCTTATGGCGATGCTGACGGCGCTGGCGATCTATGCGCTCAGTCTGCGGCGCGGAGTGACCAGCGAGACGATCATCCTGCTGGGCATCGCGCTAGTCTTCATTTTCAACGCGCTGATGTCGCTGATCCAGTTCTTCGCAAGCCAGCAGGCGGTGGCCGCGGTGGTGTTCTGGACCATGGGCAGCCTCACCAAGGCCACTTGGCCTAAGCTCGCTATCGCCTGCGCCGCGTTGGCGCTCTCGCTGCCGCTGCTGGCGCGGCGGGGCTGGGCACTGACCGCGATGCGACTCGGTGACGCCAAGGCCGAGAGCATGGGCGTGCGCCCGGGCAGGGTGCGGCTGGAGGTGCTGATGATCGTTAGCCTGCTGGCGGCGATCTCGGTCTCCTTTGTTGGCACCATCGGCTTCGTTGGCCTTGTCGGCCCGCATATCGCGCGGATGCTGGTGGGCGAGGATCAGCGCTTCCTGCTGCCCGGCGCGGCGCTTTCCGGGGCGCTGATCCTGTCGGTGGGCTCCGTACTGTCGAAGATGGCAATCCCGGGAACGGTGATCCCCATCGGCATCGTCACTGCGATCGTCGGCATTCCTTTCTTCCTTTACCTCATCCTCAGCCGGAGGGGCAGCGCATGGTAAGCCTCGAACTGCGCGATCTGTCGGCCTGCTACGGTGGCCGTGAGGTGCTCGCGGGCATTACCACCCCAAAGCTGAACGGCGGGCAGGTGGTCTCGCTGCTGGGGCCGAACGGGGCGGGTAAATCTACGCTGTTCAAGCGCATCTTCGGTCTGCTCAAAGGTGCGGGCGAGGTTCGGATCGAGAGCGCCGAGACGCCGCGTCCTATCGCCTATATGCCGCAGGACGATGGCACGCGCCCGGCGCTCTCGGTCTACGAGGCGGTGCTGCTCTCGCGGATGCAGGGACGGCGGCTGCAGGTCTCGACCGAGGATCACGCCGAGGTCGACCGAGTGGTCGCCCTGCTCGATATTGCGCCCCTGCGCGGACGTTCTGTGGGTGATCTGAGCGGCGGGCAGCGGCAGATCGTGAGCGTGGCGCAGGCGCTGGTGCAACGCCCGCAGATCGTGCTGATGGACGAGCCGACCTCTGCACTGGACCTCTCGCGGCAGATCGGGCTGCAGACGCTGATGCGCGGCCTCGCGCGCGAGCAGGGGCTGCTGGTAATGATCGCGCAGCACGACCTTGGCCACGCGCTGCGTTTCACTGACGCCTGTCTGGTGATCGCGGAGGGCGGCCTGGCGGCCTGCGGGCCGACAGGTGAGGTGATCACCCCGGACTTGCTGCGCCGTGTCTTCGAAGTTGTAGCCCGGGTCGAGCGCTGCTCTATGGGCATTCCGCAGTTGCTCGTGGATCGCCGCCTCGATGCGGGCGGGTGACGTCGCAGGGCCTTCTCTAAGCGCCCTAGGTCGTGTTGACAAAAGGGATTCCCCTCGGGCGTAGGGCATGATTCAAGCTGGCATCTGCGATGGAGGCCAGCTTGGCACGAGACCTTATGTCGGACGAGGAATGGGCGTTCTTTGAGCGCTTCATCCTCGCCGTCCGCGCCCCGAACGGACGCAAAGCCACCAACCACCGCCTCGTCCTTGATGGGATTTTCTGGATTACCCGAACCGGGGCGCCTTGGCGGGACCTACCTGGCGAGTTCGGCAAATGGTCAAGCGTTTACCGACAGTTCCGGCGCTGGACACTGGCGGGCCTCTGGGAGGACATCATGGATGCCCTGAACCAGAGCGGAGCCGTGCCAAGCGCCCTGCTGATGATCGGCAGCCCACCATCAGGCAGCCGGCGCTGAAGGGGGACTCCACGACAGGGTTTCGGCCGTTCTCGAGGTGGCTTTACGACCAAGATCCACCTTCTCGTCAACGCACACGGGCTTCCCATGAGGGCAGAGATCACGCCTGGCCAGACCGGACTATCTCGGCTTCGATCAGGTGATGGCGGATAATCTGCCCCGCCCGAGCGTGCTGCTCGCGGATCGCGGCTACGATGCAGACAAGATCAGGGAGGGCATGGAGGCGCGCAACGTCCTGCCCGTGATACCGATGCGCAAGTCCCGCAAGAAGCGGATTGGTGTTGATCGCTCGCTGTATCGCTTGCGTAATCTGGTCGAACGCTGCTTCAGCAAGCTCAAGAACGCCAGGCGTGTCGCGACACGCTACGACAAAACGGCGGAAAGCTTCCTCGGCTTCATTGACATCACGTCGATCCGCCTCTGGATCCGCCATTTGTCAACATGACCTAGACGAATGGCCGCTGAGCACGGCGAAGAGAGGACTGTGATGAGCGACGCGACATATCTCAAGGCGCACCGTCTCCGCGGGCTGTCCACCAGCAAGCAGAAACGCGGCCGAAGGTCTGCGGAGCGGCGAGGGCCCTGATCAAGTAAAACCGGATAGACGTGCGAGGCGAGCTTTGCGCCTGGGGTCAGCTCTGCTAGGACATTCGAGCCCCGCGCAGCTTCCGACCAAGCTCCAACTCGAAGGGCGGGTTCCGGAGCTTCGCTGCGGCGACAATCCGATCGCCATACAAAGGTGGAAGCCGACATTCGCAGCGGACCAAAGTCGAGGTTTGTTCTGCATCGCCGCATGACTGCACCGAGCCCAAAGCGGACCCATACAGCCCCCGGTCCAGATCAGCGGCGGACCCAAAGACCTTAGCTGAGGCTTTCAGCATTCAACGGCTCGATCCCGCAGCGCAGGACCGAGCCGTCTTGTCGTCAGGCAGCTTCGGCAGCGGCGTCGTCTTCTTCGCCGAGATGCTTCTTGAAGAACGGAATGATCTTCTCCAGCGCCAAGCCGACCGGCTCTTCCCGGTCGTAGAGGTCGTAGTGGGACCAATCCTGCAGTTCGGCCAGTTGCCGGTCCTCCGATGCCATTGCGCGGCCGTAGATTTCCATGCCGTCCCGATAGGCCCCAAAGGCGCCGACCTTCTGGCCGATGACCACCAACATCGGCTGGGTCATCAGCGTCTCGGCGAAGGCAAACGCATCCCATGACAGGGTCTTCTGGGCATGGCTGAAGACCATACGCGTCGCCCCTCCGGGGGCCTGACCGCGCGGCGTCTTGTAATAGTCCGTCGCCTCGAAGACGTCGCGCTCAGTCATCCCCGCCTCGCGTGCCGCATCAAGGCTTGCAGGCAGCAGTTCATTCACCTGCAGCTCTGCGCCGCGCGCCTCGGCGCTGCGCTGCGCGGCCATGGCGGTCAGCGCGCCGACCGGATCGAAGCCGCTGAAACCCTCTCGGAAGAGGCGACCGAGGTTCACCGGCGTGATCCCGACCACCGCCTTGATCCGCTTCTCGGTCAACGCGGCATTCAGCGCGTAGCCGCCACCGCCACAGACGCCGATGACCCCGATCCGGTCCGCATCGACGTAAGGGAGCGTCACCGCGTGGTCGATCACATGGCTGACGTCCTCGACCCGCTGGCTGGGGCTTTCGGTCCAGCGGGGACTGCCGCCGGATGCGCCCTGATAGCTCGCGTCGAAGGCGATGACGACGTAGCCCTGCGCGGCGAGCGCCTTGCCGTAGACGCTGCCCGAGGTCTGCTCCTTGCAGCTTCCGAAGGGGTGGATGCTGACGATCGTCGGGTAGCGCTTGCCAGCCTCGAAGGCGGGCGGCAGGTGAATGTCCGCCGCGATGTGCCAGGCCATGTCGGGGTTCTGAAATGTCACGCTTTCCATGGTTTGACCTCCTTGGGTGTCAAATTGGCAGAGGCTGCCCCGCCCGCGATCCAGGCGGGGCACGCGTCGTCCGCGCCGGATCAGGCGCCGAGCTTTTCCTGGAAGAAGGGCGCCAGCACGCTGACCGCCTCGTCGACGAATGTCGCGCCGTCGTAGAGGTCCATGTGGTTGGCGCCGTCGACGACGTGGAACGTCTTGTCGCCGCTTGCGGCCCGGGCGTAGAGGTCGTCGCTCATCCACTTGCTGCCCGCCACGCTGCCCGCCACGATCTGCAGGGGCTGGGTCAGGAAGGCCTCGGCGAAGTTGTAGGCGTCGTAGCTGATCAGCTGGGTCAGACTGCGGGCCAGCCCGTAGCCCGGAGAGGTGGCGCATTGCGCGCGCTGGGTGTGGTAATACTCCCAGGCCTGGCGAAGCTCCTCGTTGGGGGCATCTTCTTCCTTCAGCGGCGCCATCGGGATCTGCGCCAGATCACCGCCGGTGGCGAGCGCCTGTGCATCGGCACTGCGGGCGGCGGCGCCAGCTTCGAGGAAGGGCAGCGCGTCGGCATCGGCCACGTCATTGTCCCAGCCGTTGCGGAACATCGCGCCGATGTTGACCGCGCTGACCGTGCCGACGGCCTTGATCCGGTGATCGTTGATCGCGGCGTTGGCGGTGTAACCGGCACCCGCGCAGATCCCCATGGCACCGATCCGGTCGGTGTCGACGTAATTCAGCGTGGTCAGGTGATCGATGACCGCGCTGACATCCTCGGTGCGGATATAGGGGTTCTCGAGCTGGCGCAGGCTGCCGCCGGACTCGCCCTGGTAGGAGGCGTCATAGGCGATGGTCACGAAGCCCTGCTTGGCGAGTTCCGCGGCATAGGTGCCGGCGGTCTGTTCCTTCACGCCGCCGCCGGGGTGCGAGACGACGATGGTCGGGTATTTAGCGCCCTCTTCGAAGCCGTCCGGCAGGTTGATGACGGCCGACATCTCGACGTTCGGGTTGTTGGTGTTGGCGAAGGTGATCTTGGTCATGGTCGTCTCCTTGGGGTTGGGATCGAACCGATCCGCGGGTGATGGAGCCAATATGACGCTTGAGCGGCTCAGTGATTAGACGGTAAGTTCTTCATGGACCTATAAGTGAGATGATAAATGCGGCGCGAGGATATCGCCGATCTGACAGCCTTCGTGACCGTGGCCGAAGAGGGCAGCTTCACCAAGGCCGCAACCCGGCTGGGCATATCTCAGTCCGCGCTGAGCCAGATCGTGCGGCGGCTCGAGGATCGCCTCGGGCTGCGCCTGCTGGCACGCACGACGCGCAGCGTTGCCCCCACGCCCGCAGGCGACAGGCTGGTCCGCCGCCTTGGTCCGCTGCTGCGCGAGATCGACAGCGATCTCGCCGAGCTGAGCGAATTCCAGGACACGCCGACAGGCAATATCCGCATCACCTCGGTCGAACATGCGGCTAAGACCATCCTCATTCCAGCACTGGCCGAGGTGCTCCCCGACTATCCCGACGTGAACGTCGAGGTCATCGTCGATTACGGGCTCGTCGATGTCGTGGCCGACAGGTTCGATGCTGGCGTGCGGCTCGGCGAGCAGGTGGCGAAGGACATGATCTCGGTGCGTATCAGCCCGGACATCCCGATGGCGATCATCGGCGCTCCCGCCTACCTCGCGCAGCATCCCGTGCCGAAAACCCCCGAGGACCTCGTCGAGCACCGGGCGATCAATCTGCGACTGCCGTCATCCGAGACGATCAACGCCTGGCGGCTGGCAAAGAACGGCGCGGCAAAGCGGGTCCGGGTCGAGGGCGCGCTCAGTTTCAACACCGTCGAACTGATCCGGAAAAGCGCTCTTCTGGGGCAAGGTCTGGCCTATCTCCCGCGAGACCAAGTCGAAGACGATCTGGCACGGGGGGCGCTGAGCCAGGTGCTGGTGGACTGGACGCCGCCGCTGCCGGGCTATCACCTCTACTACCCGAACCGGCGGCACAGTTCACCGGCGTTCCGGCTTGTCGTCGACGCGTTGAAGGCTCGGCTTCGCCGTCTCTCCTGACTTGCCGCTGGCCACCTTGCGACTGTCGAAGACATGGCCGCAGGCGGGGCAGCAGCACTCCCCGCGCGGCACCTGCCGCAGACGGACCTCGGAAAGGATGGCATGGGCGATGTCGCGGCTGATGCCGAGCTCGCGTCGCAGCCGCTCGATCTGGCGGCCCTCCTCGAGATCGATCTTGCCGTCCTCCAGCGCCAGCCGAAACTCGTTGCGCAGATGGTCGCGGCGGCGGTGCAGGTGATCGGCAAGACCGCTGGCGATGATACCGGCGGGCAGTGCCGCCATGCCGACGCCGAGCACGGTGATGAACCCGCCGAAGACCTTGCCCAGAGGCGTGATCGGCGTCACGTCGCCGTAGCCCACCGTGGTCAGCGTCACCAGCGCCCACCACATGGCGGCGGGGATCGAGCCGAACTCCGAAGGCTGCGCCTCGTGCTCGACGAGATAGGCGCCGGTCGCTGCGAAGACGAGCAGGATCGTCAGGATCGAGAAGGCCGCCACCAAAGCACCCGCTTCCTCGCGGATCACCGAGATCAGCACCGAAAGCGCCGGGGAATAGCGCGTCAGCTTGTAGATGCGGAAGAGCCGCAGGATGCGCAGCATCTGCAGGTTCGAAGTGAAAAGGAGCCCGATGAAGAACGGCAGCACCGCGCCGAGATCGATCAGCGCCATCGGGCTGCGCATGTAGTGCAGCCGGGCGCGCCACGGCGGCAACTTGGGCTCACGCTCGGCGCTGGCCCAGACCCGCAGCATGTACTCGACCGAGAAGATCGCGACCGAGATCGTGTCGAAGGCCCGGAAGCTGGCATGATGCGTGGCGTAGATGCGCGGCACGGTCTCCAGCGCCACGGCAATCACGTTGGCGATGATCAGCAGGATGAGCGCGACGTCGAGCACCCGCGCCAGCTTCGGCCCGGTCCCGGGGTGTTCAAGCAGCAGGTAGGCCCGCCGCCGGAGGCTTTCCTTGCCGGCGCTCACGATGCCGGGGTAGCGCGCAGGTCACGGACTGCGCGGTAGAGCGGCACGCCGATCTGCGAAAAGAGCGCGATGCCCCAGCCGAGGTTGCCGATGATCGCGGGCACGTAGGAGTGGATGAAGAACATGAAGATCGCCATGGCCACCCCGAAGAGCCGCAGGCCGCCGGTATGGTAGCGCCGGGTCTCGTCGCGGCCCTCGACCAGCAGTTGCAGCACCCAGAGCGCCGCCAGAAACACGGCAAGCCCGATCGTGCCAAGCGCTCCGTAGCCCGGCGGATAGGGCTCGAGAAAGCCGACATAGACCTCGCCTGCAAGCGCCACGCCGATGGTCACCGCCGCCCAGAGGATGACGATATGGGCAAACCAGTAGCACAGCATCAGCGGCACCTTGCGTGTCTTCAGCTTGGCCATGCCCGCGCTGTCAAAGTAGATCCACGCCAGCGCAAAGAGTGACAGCCCACCCATGGCGATGTTGAAAAACGTGCCGGGATAGGCCTCGTCGATGCCCTTGTCCGCGAGCGTGACGCAGAGCTTGAAGAAGCCCTCGCCGAGCAGGATCAGCATCAGCAGACCGAAGCGTTCCGACAGGTGGCCAAGCCGCGGCAGGAAGCGCTCGAAGCGCAGCGTGCCGATGCCCGGCAGCAGGTACATCAGCTGGATCATCACGATCCCAGCGCCGAACACCCAGTAGGCCAGCGGCCGCGGGAGGACGGCCGAGACCGCGAAGACCGCAGCAAGGATGAAGAAGTTCCGCCCCATCTCGGAGGCCAGCGAGGTGCTCTCGGCGCCGAGATGCCGCGCCCGCCAGTAGAGCCATGCGGTGAGCGCCCGGTTCAGCGCGTAGCCGAGCGCGAAGAAGGGCCAGCCTCCGTGGGTGATCTCGGGGATCGCCGCGGCGATGAACATCTTGTAGGGCCAGGCGTGCAATCTGCTCGTCGGTCAGCCAGAAGAGATCGCTCATGTCACCGCTCCGTTTTCAAAGCCGTGAATCATGCTGTTCCCGCGAAATCAATGCATCCTGACCCTAGTGGCGGTGACTAATTTCAGCGACACCATGGCGAGCTTGCGGCCTTCCCTTGAGAGCGTTCAGGGAAGGCGCGCATAATGAAATGGAAATCCCGACGCTGTGCTAAGCCGCCATCAGGTCGGTCTCGAGTTTCTCGAACATCGACACGTCCTCCTCGGCGTTCTCAAAGAGATGGCCATAGACGTCCATCGTCATGTTGATCGAGGCGTGGCCGAGGAGTGTCTGTATCTTCTTCGGGTTCCAGCCCTGCTCGATGAACAACGACGCCGCAGCGTGACGCAGCGCATGAAGTCCGAACTTTGCGTCGCCCGCGTCGTCGACGATCCCGTTGGCGACCAGCATCGGCTTGAACACGCGGTTATAGATGTTGGCGTAGTTCTGGATCTTACCCGCGCCGTTCGGAAACACTGGAGGTCCGCGCTGTCGAGATCACCGGGAGCCACATCGGTGATACCCCGGTGCTACCCGATCTGCTCGGCCAGATCGCGGCGGACGAGCGGATCGGTAGCGTCACCGCCGACGGTGCCTACGACACACGTAAATGCCACGACGCTGTTGCCGACCGTGGCGCCCATGCCGTCATCCCGCCCCGCAAGAACGCGAAGCCTTGGAAGACCATCACCGCCGGAGCGCTCGCCATTGTCCTCGGATCAATGGCGGAAAAAGGCTCGCCGCGAAACGAGGCCCTGCGCGCGGCGAAATACCTGGGCCGCGCGCTCTGGCGACGATGGAGCGGATGCCACCGCTGAAGCCGCGTCCAGACCAAGATGCATTGCGTGAAGCTGCTGGGACAGAGCCTCATGGCGCGCGATTTCGATCGCCAGGTCGCCGAAATCCAGATCCGCGCCACCACGCTCAACCGCTACACCGCGCTCGGCATACCTGTCACCGAGCCCGTCGGATAAGTGCGTCTGGGGAAAGGGGAGGTCCGCGCTTCACGCCCTTTGCGCAACAAAGCCTCCCGGATGGCCTGAGGGTATGATCAGGCGACGGTCGTTATGATGTTGAGAATTGCGTGGAGTTCCTCGTTGATCTGGGCGAAAGGCCGCGACCATCATTCAGCGGCTAGCTGTCTGCCACTCGTCATTCTGCTCGAAGAGAACCGCGCCGATCAGGCGTATGATTGAGGCCTCGTTAGGAGGCGAGCCGATCATCCCAATCCGCTGCAATGGCCGAGCTTGGAAGCCGGAAGGCCTCGCGGCGATCTCGCGCAACGAGATACTGAAGGCGACACGATGTTTGGGCCGACTGGTCTGGGAAAATTGGGCCGGCTACCACGCGCAAACTTGCGTCGAAGCCCAATTGAACCAACTGAAGCTTTTCGGCGAACGGATCATATCACGTGAGCCTGACCGCCAGACCGCCGAATCCAGAACCTGATCGCCATCATGACCCGCGCCTCGGCCCTCGGAAGGGCCGAGATCAACGCCGTCGTCTGAAGCCGGCGGGGAAAAGGGACTTCTCGTCCTTGTCTTTCGATCAGCGAAACAAGGTCCTGCGGATCATTGCGCGGGCTCGGAGACGGTCTGCAGGCGCTTGTCTATGCGGCGCCCGCTCTGCGTGTCGAAAAGATGCAGCCTCTGTGGATCGAACGCCACGTGCACCTCACTCGCCAGCGGCGTATCATGCGTGTCGGCCACCGCCAGAACCTGCCCGCCCACCATGCCGTGGATGATGCGCTGCGCGCCCAGTTCCTCGA
Source organism: Salipiger sp. ABN3_019 (assembly GCF_056158605.1). Taxonomy (NCBI): domain Bacteria; kingdom Pseudomonadati; phylum Pseudomonadota; class Alphaproteobacteria; order Rhodobacterales; family Roseobacteraceae; genus Salipiger; species Salipiger sp. ABN3_019. The sequence continues at coordinate 1,151,620 of NZ_JBSWTP010000010.1, read as the reverse complement.
CGTATTCCACCCGCATCTGCAGGCCGCCGGTCTCGACGATGCGCAGATCCTCGGCCCGGATGCCCAGCGTCACCGGCCCCGGCGCATTGCCCACCTCGGCCAGCGCATGACCTTCGAGCAGCAGACGTCCGCCCTCGATCCGCGCGTCCAGAAGGCTCATGGCCGGTGCCCCGATGAAGGAGGCGACGAAGGTGGACGCGGGCTTGCGGTAGACCTCGAGCGGCGCGCCGATCTGCTCGACCCGCCCGCCGTTCAGCACCACCAGCCGGTCGGCGAGCGTCATCGCCTCGAGCTGATCGTGGGTGACGTAGAGCGAGGTGGTCCCGAGCCGCTGCTGCAGCTTGCGGATCTCCATCCGCATGGACACCCGCAGCTTGGCGTCGAGGTTCGACAGCGGCTCGTCGAAGAGGAAGGCGGCGGGCTGGCGCACGATGGCCCGGCCCATGGCGACCCGCTGGCGCTGACCGCCCGACAGAGCGCGCGGCTTGCGGTCAAGATACGGCCCAAGCTCCAGCATGCGCGAGGCTTCGGCCACGCGTTCCTCGATCACCGCTTTGCTTTCGCCGCGGTTCTTCAGCCCGTAGGCCATGTTGTCGCGGACCGACATATGCGGGTAGAGCGCGTAGTTCTGGAACACCATGGCGATGTCGCGCTCCGCCGGATCGAGGTCATTCACCCTCCGCCCGCCGATATGCACGTCGCCGCGCGTGACCGTCTCCAGCCCCGCCACCATGCGCAGAAGCGTGGACTTGCCACAGCCCGATGGGCCGACGAGCACGATGAACTCGCCATCCTTGATGTCGATGTCCACATCCGAGACGGCATCGACGCCGCCGGAGTAGGTCTTGCCGACCGACTTGAGAGTAAGCTCAGCCATTATTTGTCACTTTCCGTCAGGCCCTTGATGAACATGCGCTGGAAGATCACCACCACGGCAACCGGGGGGACCATGGCCAGCACCGCTAGGGCAAAGGCTTCGTTGTAATCGGGGATCTGACTGCCGACCCAGACCTGCAGGATCGACTTGATGCCGCGCATGAGCGTGTAAAAGCTCTCGTCCGTGGTCATCAGCAGCGGCCAGAGGTACTGGTTCCAGCCGTAGATGAACATGATGATGAAGATCGCCGCCATCATGGTTTTGCTCAGCGGCACCAGCACGTCGATGAAGAATTTCACCGGTCCCGCGCCGTCGATCCGCGCCGCTTCTAGCAGCTCGTCCGGCACCGAGCGGAAGAACTGCCGGAAGAAGAACGTGCCGGTGGCCGAGGCCAGCAGCGGCACGATCAGCCCGGTGTAGGTGTTGAGCAGATGCAGTTCCGACATCACCTGATAGGAGGGCACGATGCGCACCTCGAGCGGCAGCAGCAGCGTGGCGAAGATCGCCCAGAACATCAGCGTGGCGAAGCGGAAGCGGAAGTAGACCAGCGCGTAGGCGGCCATCATCGACAGTACGATCTTCCCGATGGCAAAGCCGAGGCCCATGATCATCGAGTTGCCCAGCATCAAAAGGCCGGTGACGTCGCCGGTGAAGCCGCCCTTATGTGTCAGCACCTTGCCATAGGTTTCGGCGCCATGGCTGCCGGGGGTGAGGTAGAGGCCATTTGAATGGATGTCGATCGCCGCATGGGTCGAGGACATCAGCGCCATCACCACCGGGGTGCAGAGAAACAGCGCGCCGAGGATCAGGATCAGGTGGTCGAGTGGTTTGATTTTCTGCATGGCGTCACCCGTAATGCACGCGGCGTTCGAGGAAGCGGAACTGCAGCACGGTCAGCAGCGCCACGACGATCATCAGGATCACCGACTGCGCCGAGCTGCCACCGATGTCATTGCCTTTGAAGCCGTCGAGATAGACCTTGTAGACCAGCGTCATCGGGTTGTTGGCGGGCTTGTCCTTCACGATGACATCGATGATCGGGAAAGTGTCGAACATCGCGTAGGTGATGTTGATCACCAGCAGGAAGAAGGCGGTGGGTGCCAGCAGCGGCAGGGTGATGTCCTTGAACCGGCGCCAGCCGGACTGCGCGTCGATCAGCGCGGCTTCGCGCACCGAGACCGGCACCGACTGCAACCCCGACAGGAAGAAGATGAAGTTGTAGGGGATCTGCTTCCACACGGCGATCACGATGAGCGCAGTGGCGGTGTCCCAATAATTGATGCCGACCTTCAGATCATAGCCGAAAAAGGCGGCCAGATCCTTCATTGGCCCCATGTGCATGTCGAAGAACATCATGCCGATCAGCCCGGCGACCGGCGGCGCGATGGCGTAGACCGAGATCAGCAGCGTTTTGTAGGTCTCGGCGCCGCGGATCACCTTGTCGGCCTTGACCGCCAGCAGCAGCCCCAGCCCCAGCGCCAGCCCGGTCACCACCACGCAGAAAAAGGCGGTGAAGGCGGCGGTCGAGAGGTAGCCCGAACTGCTCAGCGCGTCGGTGTAGTTCTCCATCCCTACAAAGGTGGCGCCGAAACCGAAGGGGTCTTCGAGGTAAAACGACGAGGTCACCGCCTGCACGGAGGGCCAATAGAAGAAGATCACCACCACCGCGAGTTGCGGCAGCAGAAAGAGCCACGGGGTGAGCGGGCGGTCGAACTGCACGCGTTTGACGGGGTTGGCGGTCTCGCCGCCCCACCACGCGCGCAGGCGATCCAGCGCGCTGCGCTCGGCCCTTGGCAAGGTCATGGGAGTGTCGGTCACGGGCTGTGTCCTGATCGGTCTGTGCGCCTGCGTGGCGCGGCAACGGCAGCGGGGCCCCGGACATCCGCCCGGGGCCCCTGAACGCGGCAGGGCCGGTCTTAGTTGGCGGTCTTGGCAAAGCGCGCCAGCAGCGCGTCGCCTTCTTCCTGGATGGTGTCGAACGCGGCCTGCACGTCGGTCTCACCCGAGAAGATGCTGTTGAACTCGCGCTCCATCACCGAGCGGATCTGCGGGTAGAAGCCCAGACGGTAGCCCTTGGACCATTCGCCGCCGTCCAGCATCAGCTGCTGGATGCCAACCTCGGCCACCGGCTGCTCGTCGTAGTAGCCTTCGCCCTTGGCCATCTCGTAGGCGGCCTCGGTGATCGGCACATAGCCGGTGTTCTTGTGCCAGTAGACCTGAGTCTCAGGCGAGGTCAGGAACGAGAAGAACTTCGCGGTACAGGCGTTCTCGGCGTCGGGTTTACCGGCCATTGCGAAAAGCGCGGCGCCACCGATGAAGCTTTGCGTACCGGCACCTTCGATGCTGTCCCAATAGGGCATGTAGACGGCGTCAAAATCGAAATCCGCCGATTTCTGCAGGCCGCCGAAGCTGCCCGACGAGCCGATCCACATGGCGGCCTCGCCCTCTTCGAAGGGCTTGAGGTTGTCGGCCCAGCCAGCGCCGTAGAAGCCGTAGAGGCCTTCGTCGGCCCATGCCTTGAGCTTTTCGAACATCATCACCTGGTTCTCGTCGTTGACGAGAATTTCGGTGCCCTCGGTGGCGTCATAGCCATTGTTGTTGGTGGCGAACTGCTGGTTGTTCCGCGATTTGAAGTTCTCGACCATCATCCAAGTCAGCTGCGAGGCGGTCATCGGCAGGTAGCCGGCCTTTTTGAGCTTCGGAGCGACCGTTTCGAACTCTTCCCAAGTCTTCGGCGGCTCGACGCCCGCCTTCTCGAAGGCTTCGATGTTGTAATACATGATCGGCGCCGACGAGTTGAACGGCATGCCAATGAACTTGCCGTCGCTGTCGGCGTAGAAGTTCCGCACACCGGCGATGAAGTCGTCGCGGTTGAACTCTTCGCCCGCGCCCTTGATCAGGTCTTCGGCGGGGATCGTCGCGCCCTTCGCGGCAATGATGGTCGCGGCGCCCGCGTCGAACACCTGCAGGATGTTCGGCTGCTCCCCCGAACGGAACGCCGCGATGCCCGACGACAGCGCCTCTTCATAGGTGCCGCGTGAGATCGGCGTCAGGTTACATGCGTCCTGCGCCGCGTTGAACTGCTGCGAAATTTCATTGATCACTTCGCCGTTGCGGCCGCCCATGCCGTGCCACCACGTGATGTCGGTGGCGGCGAAAGCGGTTGAGGCCAGCAGCATGGAGCCGATCGCGAGTCCGGTTGTCTTGAACATGTGGTGTCCCCCGTTCTTGTTCCGTGCCGGGGTAGGCGCGCTCTGTGACGGCTCTGATACCACTGAGTGACATTTGAATGACGACGCGGATTTCCGCCAACATCCTTCGCCGGCAAGGCTACGCGACCGAGATCACGAGCGTTGCGGTTGCACGCCAACGGCGCGCTGAAACGGCAGGCCCGGGCTTTCCGAGAGGCTTTTCCGACTATGACGGTAAATTAAACGAACGATCGTCCAGTTGGTGGGCCGCGCGTCACGCGAGCTTCAGAAAATCGGGGGCTCTCATGGAGAAGCAAAAGGCGACGCCTAGAGAGGGGAGGGCACCTTCGGCTTATTTTGGATACAGCGGCTGAAGTAATAAATCCCACACTTCACGAAGGCGAGCGCGGGCGAATTGGTGTCCGACATGGTCTAATGCTCCAAGCAACTGTTAGAAGCTGAAGCGAAACCAGTGTATTATCCAAAGAAATGGTGCCCGGGGGCGGAATCGAACCACCGACACGAGGATTTTCAATCCACTGCTCTACCCCTGAGCTACCCGGGCACTGGGTGAAGGGCGCTGCCCCTCGGGTGAGCCGGGGTTTAGTCGAGCCGTTGGGGAGTGTCCAGAGGGTTTTGTCGAAAAAATTCACTTCCCCTTGCGGCAGCGCAAATCGCGCTTTCTTCACTGCCCGCAGCGCGCTACCAACTGCGCCATGCCTCGCAAGATCACCCAGCTCTCCGAGTTTCTCCGCCACGGCTGCGACACCGTCATCGACGTGCGCAGCCCGGCTGAATTTGCCGAGGATCATGTCCCCGGAGCGATCAACCTTCCTGTGCTCGACAATGAAGAGCGCGCGCGCGTGGGAACGATTTACAAGCAGCAGTCGCCGTTTCTGGCGCGCAAGCTTGGCGCGGCGCTGGTCTTCCGCAATGCCGCCGCGCATATCGAGGGGCCCTTGGCGCATCACGAAGGCGGGTGGAAGCCGCTGGTCTATTGCTGGCGCGGCGGGCAGCGGTCCGGGTCGTTCACCTATCTACTGCAACAGATCGGCTGGCGCGCCGATTATGTCGAGGGCGGCTATCGCACATTTCGGCGTCTGGTGACCGAGGCGCTTTACAACTCGGCGCTGCCAATGAAGTTGATTCAGCTTGGCGGCTATACGGGCACCGCAAAGACCGCGCTCTTGCCGAAGCTTGCGGCGCGCGGTGTTCAGGTGATCGATCTTGAGGGTCTTGCGCGGCACCGGGGCTCGCTGCTTGGGAATATGCCGGGCGGGCAACCGAGCCAGAAATGGTTCGAGACCCAACTGGTGCAAGCGCTCGACGGGCTCGATCCGGCAAAGCCGGTGCTGGTCGAGGCCGAGAGCAGCAAGATCGGACAGCTGCTCATTCCGCCCGCGATCTGGGAGGCGATGAAGCTCGCGCCGTGGATCGAGGTGGCCGCGCCGCTCGAGGCGCGGGCGGCCTATCTGGGGGCCGCCTATGACGACATCTGGTCCGACGGGGCGGCGCTCAAGGACAAGCTCTCGCCGCTGCGCTATCACCGGGGGCACGAGCTTATCGATCGCTGGGAGGCGATGATCGACAGCGGGGATCGGCGCGCGCTCGCCGCGTCGCTGGCGGCGGATCATTATGACCCGGCCTACGAGAAGTCGATGCGAGCCATGACGCCGAGGGTGCTGGAGCGGTTTGAGACGCCGGCGCTTGACGATGCGGCGCTTGAGGCGCTGGCGGACCGGATGGCAGAGCGGCTTCAGACCATCTCGATCTGATCCGTGCGGTCGGTGATCTCGCCGATCTTCACCGCTGGAAAGCCCGCGGCGCGAAGCTGCTGCAGGCACTGCGTGACGTCGCCGCTCACCGCGGCGAGCAGCCCGCCGGCGGTTTGCGGATCGAACATCAGGTCCGGCCTCGGTCCCATCGGCTGGAACGGCAGGGCGGCGCGGTTCTTGGGATAAAGCGTCGAGGCATGGCCCGCCGCCGACAGCTCCTCGGCTCCCGGCAACAGCGGCACCTTGTCCATGTGCAGCCGCGCACCGACGCCGGAAGCGCTGCAGATGTTCTGCAGATGCCCGGCGAGGCCGAAGCCGGTGACATCGGTCATCGCGCTGGCGCCGCGCAGGATCTCGGCGGCTTTGCCTTGCGGCTTGGTCATATGCGCGAGCGCGGCGGCGATCCAAGCGCCCTTTGCCGCGCCCGCCATTTCCGCGGCCATGATGACGCCGGTGCCGATCGGCTTGGTCAGGATAAGTGTGTCGCCGGGGCGGGCACCGGCGAGGGTGATCGGCGCGGCATCGCACAGACCGGTGATCGTCAGCCCGATGCTGAGCTCGTCGCCCATGGCGGAGTGACCGCCGACGAGTTCGGCCCCCTCGGCGCGCAGAATCCCGGTGATCGCACGCAGGCATTCGGTGAGCGTGCGCTCGGCCAGCGGCTCGGACATGCGGGGCAGCGTGAGGCTTGCCACGGCGGCCTGCGGCGCAGCGCCCATCGCCCAGATGTCTCCGAGCGCGTGCACGCAGGTGATGCGGGCCATGACCTCGGGGTCCTCAATGAAGGCGCGCAGGTGATCGACTGTCATCACCTGCCGCTGCCCGCCGGTGAGCAGTAGGGCCGCGTCGTCGCCGGGCAGGGCGGTGACATCGGGGCGGGTTGGTGCGGGCAGGGTCGACAGCGCCGAGGCCAGCGCGTCGCGCCCCACCTTTGCGCCGCAGCCGCCGCACATGGGCTTGGTGCCGAGCGCCTCTTCCATGCCGTCCGCGTGATGGCGGGGCATGGCGGGCACGGTCATCTTCGGCAACTCGTCGAATTTGCGCATGAACTTGCGGTCGATGTGGTCTTTCCAGCGCCACATCAGCGGGCCGGAGAGTGCCAGCCCGCCCTTGTCGGCCAGCGCCGATTTGCGCCCAAGGGAGATCAGCTTGAGATAGTCGCGCTGCGGCCGGTAGGGGCGCAGCTCGCCGCGGCCTTCAAGCGAGGCGCGCAGGTTGTGCAGCAGCACCGGGGCCTCGCGCACGGCAAACACCCCGGCTTTGGGGCGCGGGGTTTGGGTAAGATGCGCGCAGTCCCCGGCGGCGAAGATGGCCGGATCGGAGCTTTGCAGGCTGGGCGCGACCTCGATGAAGCCCTGGTGTAGATCGAGGCCAGTTTGCTGCAGCCATCCCTGCGCCCGCGCGCCAGCCGCGCCGGTGATGAAATCGGCGATGATCTCGGTGCCATCCGCGAGGCGCAGGCCGGTGGCGGTGACCTTGGTGATCTCGGCCCCCTCGTGCAGCGTGACGCCCTGCGCGGCGAGCGCGGCGCGGGCCTTGCTGGCGGCGGCAGGGCGCAGCGCGGTCAGCGCCGTGCCGCGCTCAATCAGATGCACCTGTGCCGCGCGCCCGCGCTGCCCGAGCGCGAAGGCCATGGCGCAGGCCAGTTCGGCCCCCGCCACGCCGCCACCGATCACCGCGACGGACCCCGGGCCTTCCTCGTCGCGATAGGCCTCCCACGCGGTTGCGAAAGGTCCGAGCGGTTTTGCCGGGAAGGCGTGTTCGGCGAAGCCGGGTAGATCGGGCATGGCGGAGGTGATGCCGATGTTCACCGAGGCCACGTCGAACCCGATGGGCGCGCGGCCCGCCACATGCACCTGCCGGGCGGCACGGTCGAGGCCGGTCACGGCGCCCAACACCACGCGCGCGCCAGCAAAGCGCGCCAGTTTCACCAGATCGATGTCGAGCTCGTCGCGCCCGTAATGTCCGGCGACAAACCCGGGCAGCATGCCCGAATAGGGCGCGGTGGGGCCGGGGTTGATCAGCGTCACCCGCGCGCCGGGCAGCGGATCCATGCCCCACATCCGCAGCAGCAGCGCATGGGAATGGCCGCCGCCAATGAGGACGAGATCGCGGGTGAGGGGAAGATTGGGCGCGCGCATGGCTCTCTCCGGCTGGTCGCAGGCCGTGTAGCACGGCTGGGCGGCGGAGGGGGAGGGGCTGCGGGCCCCGTGCAGTGGTTTGCAGTGGTTTGATGTCGCGCAGCTTTTGCTCGCAGCGCGGGTCTTGGGGGCGCTGCCCCCGACCGCGCGGAGCGCGGTCTCCCCCGGCGTATTTGCAAAGAGAAGAAGCGGCGGGCGGCGGCGAGAGGGCGCGCGCGGCGGTGCCAGAAGGGCTTTTGGCTTGATCTGCGGCGGTGCAGGGGCTATATCGCGCGCGTCAAGCAAGGCACCACACGCCGCGGACCAAAGACGGGCAGGGTCGGGTAACCGGCCCTCTTTGTCATATGCGGATCGCCCGAAAGACCAATCCGAAGACCGGTGGAGACAACCACCCGGCCAGCAAAACCGATGTAAAGGACATATACGCCACATGGCAAACGCAACCATGGAGGAATTCGAAGCCCTCCTTACCGAAAGCTTCGAAATGGACACCCCCGAAGAGGGGTCCGTTGTTAAAGGCAAGGTCATCGCAATTGAAGCGGGCCAGGCCATCATCGACGTCGGCTACAAGATGGAAGGCCGCGTTGAGCTGAAAGAATTCGCAAACCCCGGCGAAGCCCCCGAGATCTCGGTCGGCGACGAAGTCGAGGTTTACCTGCGCGCAGCTGAAAACGCCCGCGGCGAAGCCGTGATCAGCCGCGAGATGGCCCGCCGCGAAGAGGCATGGGACCGTCTCGAGAAGGCCTACGCCGACGACGCCCGCGTCGAAGGTGCGATCTTCGGCCGCGTCAAAGGTGGCTTCACCGTCGACCTCGGCGGCGCTGTTGCCTTCCTGCCCGGCAGCCAGGTTGACGTCCGCCCCGTGCGCGACGCAGGCCCGCTCATGGGTCTCAAGCAGCCGTTCCAGATCCTCAAGATGGACCGTCGCCGCGGCAACATCGTTGTCTCGCGTCGTGCAATCCTCGAGGAATCGCGCGCCGAGCAGCGTGCGGAAGTCATCGCCAACCTCACCGAAGGCCAGACGGTCGACGGCGTGGTCAAGAACATCACCGAATACGGTGCGTTCGTTGATCTGGGCGGCGTGGACGGCCTGCTGCACGTCACCGACATGGCATGGCGCCGTGTGAACCACCCGTCGGAGATCCTGTCGATCGGCGAGACCGTCAAGGTCCAGGTCATCAAGATCAACAAAGAGACCCACCGTATCAGCCTCGGCATGAAGCAGCTGCAGGAAGATCCGTGGGATCTGGTGGCTGTGAAGTACCCGCTGAGCACGGTGCACACCGGCCGCGTGACCAACATCACCGATTACGGCGCCTTCGTGGAGCTGGAGCCGGGCGTCGAAGGTCTGGTTCACGTGTCGGAAATGTCCTGGACCAAGAAGAACGTCCACCCGGGCAAGATCGTGTCGACCTCGCAAGAAGTCGAAGTCATGGTGCTCGAGATCGATCCCGCGAAGCGTCGCGTTTCGCTCGGCCTCAAGCAGACCATGCGCAACCCCTGGGAAGTGTTCTCCGAGACCCACCCGGAAGGGACCGAGGTCGAGGGCGAGGTCAAGAACATCACCGAATTCGGTCTGTTCATCGGCCTGCCCGGCGAGATCGACGGCATGGTTCACCTTTCGGACCTGTCGTGGGATCAGCGCGGCGAGGAAGCCATCCAGGAGTACCGCAAAGGCGACGTGGTCAAGGCCGTTGTCACCGAAGTGGACACCGACAAAGAGCGAATCTCGCTCTCGATCAAAGCACTCGGCGGCGACAAATTCGCTGACGCGGTTGGCGGCGTGAAGCGCGGCTCGATCGTGACCGTCGAAGTGACCGCGATCGAAGATGGCGGCATCGAGGTGGAATACGAAGGCATGAAGTCCTTCATCCGCCGTTCGGACCTGTCGCGTGACCGCGCAGAGCAGCGCCCCGAGCGCTTCTCGGTTGGCGACAAGCTCGACGTCCGCGTCACCAATATCGACAGCAAGACCCGTCGTCTGGGCCTGTCGATCAAGGCACGCGAGATCGCCGAAGAGAAAGAAGCCGTGGAACAGTACGGCTCGTCCGACTCCGGCGCATCGCTGGGCGACATCCTCGGCGCAGCTCTGAAGCGCGACGAGTAAGCCTCGCGCTTGCAATGAGACAAAGAAGGCCCCGGGAGACCGGGGCCTTTTTCTTTGGCAGCGCATCAAAGCTGAGGCCGTTGCTTGGCGCATGGCTGCACAGGGGGATGTGCAGAGCGCCGTGCCGTCTTGCGCTTGGGCCGCTGGCGTGACGATAACCGCATATGCCAAACGATATGCCCTCCACCGCTGCCCTTTTCCTGACCGAAGACCATGTGAACCGGGTCTTTCGCGAAGTGCCTGAAACCGACGACGCCGAGCTTTGGGGCTGGAGCCGTCTTGATGACGCGGGCATCGCTGCGAAGGCGCGGGAGATTCTCGCGCAGCGCCCGGAAGGGCCGCTGCAGGTCTTTGCGTATGGCTCGCTTCTGTGGAAGCCGGAGTTCTCCCCGGTCGCCGAACGGCAGGGGCGGGCATTGGGCTGGCACCGTGCCTTCTGTATCGAGCTGACCTCGTGGCGCGGCACGCCCGAGGCGCCGGGGCTGATGATGGCGCTGATGCCGGGCGGCGAATGCACCGCGCTGCTGCACGAGGTGGCCGAGGCGGAGGTGCTGGCCGCCACCGAGGCGCTCGTGCGCCGCGAGATGCCCTATGTGGAGCTTTCGGACAGTTACAGCTGGGTGCCCGTCGAAACAGCGGGCGGCATGGTGAGCGCGCTGACCTTCTATGCGCCGCCGCGTGGAAATCGTCTGCGGACCGATCTGACGCTGGAGGAGACCGCACAGATCATCGCGCGCGCCTGCGGCCACGCGGGCTCGAACGTCGAATATCTGCATCGCACGGTGACGTCTCTGGCCGCGCAAGGGCTGCACGACGCGCAACTGTGGCGGCTGGAACGGCTGGTCGCGGAAGAAATCGACGCGCTTTTTTGAACCGAGATTGCGTCGCTTCGGCCTGACGTAGGGGCCGAATCGCGGACTATTCTTTGGGATAGCCGCAGTGCAGCAATTGCGTCCGGCGCGGGCTGGAGCGGGGTCTGACCGGCATGAAGCCGCGCAATACGCTGCTTTTCATGGATTTTTCTCTGATTCTCGCGGTTTCCATTTGGCGAGCCCCCGGCAAAGGTCGTACAACAGTGGGAGCGCGGAAAATGCGATATAGGGATGGGCGAGGATGATCAGATCGGAATTGATCCAGAAGATCGCGGAGGAGAACCCGCATCTCTACCAACGAGACGTCGAGCGGATCGTGAACACGATCTTCGAGGAAATCACCGCCGCGATGGCGCATGGCAATCGCGTGGAACTGCGCGGCTTTGGCGCCTTTTCGGTCAAGCAGCGGGACGCTAGACAGGGGCGGAACCCCCGCACGGGCGAAGCCGTTGACGTCGAGGAGAAATGCGTGCCGTTCTTCAAGACCGGCAAGCTCTTGCGGGACCGACTGAACGGGAAGTGACCTCGATGAAATACATTCGCTACGCCTTCTGGGCCATTCTGGCCATTGTGCTGATCTGCGTGGCTCTGGCCAACCGTGGACCGGCCACGCTGAACCTTCTGCCGACCGAAATGGCCGAACTGCTGAACTTCCAGTACACGGTCACTGTGCCGGTGTTCATCGTGATCTTTGGCGGGATTGTCGCCGGTCTGCTGATCGGCTTCGTCTGGGAGTGGCTGCGCGAGCACAAGCATCGTGCGGTGGCGGCGCAGCGCAAGACCGAGGTGAAGCGGCTTGAGCGGCAGCTGAAAAAAACTCAGGACGAGCGCGACAAGGATAAGGATGAGGTTCTGGCGATCCTCGACCAGAGCGCCTGAGGAACCCTCAGCGGGCGGGCCAGCGTGAGTTGGGCGCCGCGATTTGAAAGCACTGCCGGAGGGCAGGGAGAGGGGGGCTTTGGCTCCCCTCATTGCTTGGCGGCGGGCGTCTGCGGGAGTATCTACGGAACTGGACGCTGCAGAAGGCAAGGAACGGATGGATATTCAGGTGAAAATCTGCGGGCTGCGCACGCCCGCCGACGTGGCCGCCGTCGCCGAGGCCGGGGCGCGCTACGCAGGCTTTGTGTTCTTCCCCAAGAGCCCGCGTGCGGTGACCGTGGCGCAGGCGCGCGAGCTGGCGCTGGCGGCCCCTGTGGGGCTGGCCAAAGTGGCGCTGGTGGTCGACGCAGACGATGCTCTGCTGCACGAGATCACCGACAATGTGCCGCTCGATATCCTTCAGTTGCATGGCAAGGAGAGCGTCGAGCGCGTGGCGGAGATTCGCGCGCGCTTCGGCCTGCCGGTGATGAAGGCCGTGGGCGTGGCGTCTGAGGCAGACCTGCCTGCGCTTGAGGCCTATGGGCGGGTTGCCGACATGCTGCTCGTCGATGCCAAGGCGCCGAAGGGCGCGGCGCTGCCCGGCGGCAATGGGCTGGCCTTCGATTGGCGGCTTATCGCCGGTCGGCGCTGGCCGGTGCCTTGGATTCTGGCAGGTGGGCTGACCGCGCAGAATGTGGCGCAGGCGGTGCGGATGACCGGAGCGCGGCAGATCGACCTTTCGAGCGGTGTCGAAAGCGCGCCGGGCGAAAAATCGCCGGAGTTGATTCGGGACTTCATGCAGGCCGTGCGAAAAGCGGAGGCCGAGCTCGAGGTGCCGCAGCTCTGACGTATCGCGGCGCAGCGACAGACAGCAAAAGGCCCCGTGCAAACGCATGGGGCCTTTTTGTATGGCGTGGCTGCGGCCTGCGGTAAAACCCGTGCTGCACCAAACCCTTGCGCTGGACAGCAAAAAGGCCACCCGAGATGGGCGGCCCTTAGCCGGATCAAGATCCTGCGGTTTCGATCAGCCCTGACGAGCTTTGAAACGACGCTGGGTCTTGTTGATCACGTAAACACGGCCCTTGCGACGCACAACGCGGCAGTCGCGATGGCGCTGTTTGAGCGAGCGGAGCGAGTTAGCGACTTTCATATCAAGTCTCTCCTCTTTCGCGGCGCGCGAGCGCCTGGCGTTGCGTTTTGCCTCGAACCATGGTTCGAGACGATGAATTCCATGGTGGGCGGTACTGGGATCGAACCAGTGGCCCCTACGATGTCAACGTAGTGCTCTACCGCTGAGCTAACCGCCCGTATGGCCTGCGCTTTTCTTGTTGTTCTGGCCGCGTCCCTCTTTCGAGTGCCGCAGTGAACTGCGCCGGTGGAGCGCTCTATAAAAGGAGTCGGAGGGGGGATCAAGGGCTTTTGGGAGAAATAAGATTCAGGCTATCTTATTCCTGCAAGGAGCCCCGATGCCCAAAGTCGCTTATCATCTCGATCTGCCTGAAACCCATAGTTCTGCGGTGGTTTTCGCCTCGCCGCACTCTGGGCGTGACTACCCGTGGAGCTTTCTGCGGGGCACGGTTCTGGACGAGAAGCAGATTCGCTCGTCCGAAGATGCCTTCGTCGACCGGCTGTTCGATTGTGCGCCGCAGTTTGGGGCGCCTTTGCTGCGCGCCGGGGCGCCGCGGGCCTTCATCGATCTCAACCGCGCCTCTGACGAGCTTGATCCTGCGCTGATCGAGGGGGTTCGCCGCGCCGGGCATAACCCGCGAGTCGCCTCTGGGCTGGGCGTCGTGCCGCGCGTGGTGGCGAACGGGCGGGCGATCTACTGCGGCAAGCTGCCTCTGGCCGAGGCGGAGCGGCGCATCGGGCTCTACTGGAAGCCCTACCACACGCGCCTGCAGGCGCTGCTCAATTCGGCCAAGAGCGCGTTTGGCGAGGCGATCCTGATCGATTGCCATTCGATGCCGCATGAGGCGGTGGAAAGCGTGCTGCGCCGGGGGGCACGCAGGCCGGAGATCGTGCTTGGGGATCAATTCGGCGCATCGGCTGCGCCCGAGGTGGTCGATCTGGTCGAACAGGCCTTCCGCCGCGCAGGGCTCGAAGTGGCGCGCAATGCACCCTTCGCCGGGGCGTTCACCACGATGAATTACGGTCGGCCCTCACGCCGCCAGCACGCAATCCAGATCGAGATCGACCGCGCGCTCTATATGGACGAGGCGCAGGTGCGCCCGAGCGGCGATTTCCACGCCTTCCGGCGGTTGTTGCGCGGTGTGATTGCCGAAGTGGCCGCCATCGGTCATCGCGAGCAACGTCTGGCGGCGGAGTAACCCGGCTCGGACGTCTGGCTCCCTGCGCCTCCGGCGGGGATATTTCCGCCAAGAGGAAGGGTAGGATTCCTCAGAACGGCGCGGGCGCGCGAAACGTGTGACCCATGCCGCCGTCGGGATGACGCAGGCGCAGCTCTTCGGCGTGCAGCATCATGCGCGGATACTGATCGGCGGTGTCCGGAGCGTAGAACGGATCGCCCAGAATCGGATGCCCCTGAGACAGCATGTGCACCCGCAACTGGTGGCTGCGCCCGGTGCGGGGCAGCAGGTGCACGCGGGTTTCCTCGTCGGTGGCCTTGATCACCCGCCAGTCGGTCTGCGCCGGTTTGCCGGTCTCGTGGCAGACCATTTGCTTGGGCCGGTTGGGCCAATCGACGATCAGCGGCAGGTCGATATGCCCGTGCTTGGGCTCGAGTCGCCCGGCGACCCGCGCCAGATAGGTCTTCTTGGTGCGGCGGTGTTCGAACTGCTGGCCGATGTGGCGCTGCGCGTGCGGGGTGAGGGCAAAGACCATCACCCCCGAGGTGTCGCGGTCGAGCCGGTGCACCAGGAGCACCTGCGGGAAGGCGACCTTCAGCCGCTCGATCAGGCAGTCGGCAAGCTCCGGGCCCTTGCCGGGCACGGAGAGCAGCCCTGCGGGCTTGTCGACGACGAGGATCTCGTGATCGACGTGAAGGACCGGGATCTCTCCCTGCGGCGGATTGTAATCGGAGCTCATGCAGCGCTCATGGCAAAAGCCGAGCGGCGCTGCAAGGCTCCTGCGGGGCGCCATGCCGTCGCAGCGCCGCAATAGGGCGCCTCAGAGCCGCTCTATGGCAATCGCCGTGCCCTCGCCGCCACCGATGCAGATCGCCGCCACGCCGCGCTTCAGGCCGCGGGTTTCCAGCGCGTTGAGCAGCGTCACCATGATCCGCGCGCCAGAGGCACCGATCGGATGTCCTAGTGCGCAGGCGCCGCCGTTGACGTTCACCACGTCGCGCGGCAGACCCATCTCGTGCATGAAGGCCATGGGCACGACCGCAAAGGCCTCGTTGACCTCCCAAAGATCGACGTCCGACAGCTTCCAGCCGACGCGCTCAAGAAGTTTGCGGGCGGCGGGAATCGGCGCGGTGGGAAAGAGGTTCGGGGCCTGCGCGTGGCTGGCATGGCCGAGGATGCGCGCCCGCGGCGTGACGCCGGTCTGCGCCGCCGCATCGAGCGTGCTCAGTACAAGGGCGGCGGCACCATCCGAGATCGAGCTGGAGTTGGCCGCGGTCACCGTGCCGCCGGGCCGGAACGCGGGTTTCAGGTGCGGGATCTTCTCGGGGCGGGCACGCGCTGGCTGCTCGTCGCGGGTGATCACCTCCTCGCCGGTGCGGGCGTGGATCGTCACCGGGGTGATCTCATTGTCGAAGGCACCGCTGCGCTCGGCATCCAGTGCGTTCGACAGCGAGGCCAGCGCGTATTGGTCCTGCGCCTCGCGGGTGAACTGGAAAGCCTCGGCGCAATCCTCGGCGAAGGTGCCCATGAGACGGCCTTTGTCATAGGCGTCTTCGAGCCCATCAAGGAACATGTGATCCACCGAAGTGCCATGCCCGAGCCGCGCGCCGCCGCGCATCTGCGGCAGCAGGTAGGGCGCGTTGCTCATGCTCTCCATGCCGCCCACGGCCATGACCTGCGCATCGCCGAGCGCCAGCCGGTCCCAGCCCATCATCGCCGCCTTCATGCCAGAGCCGCACATCTTGTTGAGCGTGGTCGCGGGCACCTCTTCGCCCAGCCCGGCCTTGAAGCCCGCCTGCCGCGCCGGTGCCTGACCCTGTCCTGCCGGCAGCACGCAGCCCATCAGCAGCTCGTCCACCGCGGGCCGGCCCGCTTCGGCCAGCGCCGCCCGCAGCGCAGCGCCGCCGAGTTCCGCAGCCGAGACATCCGACAGCGCCCCCTGAAACCCGCCCATGGCGGTCCGCGCCGCACCGGTGATCACTACGTCCTTCATGCTCTCTCCTCCCAAAGACACGGATCCTGAATACCGAATGGTAAGGAATGCCGTCTAGCTTGCTGAAGATATGGGCACTTGTGGTCGCAACGGCAATCACCCTCGGGCGGCGCTTGGTTAAGTGCCTGGGCAGGGCTTGGATGAGCCCTCAGGCCGCGCCCGGATGATCGGAGCCGGATAATCGGAGGATGCCATGAAGCTCAGCAGCCATGGAACGGATCCGCAGGTGGTTCGGGTCGAGGAAACGCGCATCGACGCTGCGGTGGCGATCCAGTTCAAGGATGCGATGCGCCTCGGCGTGAACCCCGCCGCCAAGCGCGTGATCCTTGATCTCGGCGCGGTGGAGTTCATCAACTCAAGCGGATTGGGCGCCATCGTCGCGGCAATGAAGGAGCTTGCCCCCGGGCAAAGGCTCGATCTGGCCGGGCTATCGCCGATGGTCGACAAGGTCTTCCGCCTGACGCGGATGGACACCATCTTCGTTCTCTATCCCACGCTGGCAGAGGCGGAGGCCGCGTCTTCGCAGGTGGCGGGACCAGAGAGCTAGAGGCTGATTTGGCGGCGCGACATGACCAGCCTGCCCGAAAGCACAAGGAAACTGTCGCAGAGCCTCACCTTGGGTGCCTGCGCCGCAGAAGTGCGGGCAGCGCTGGCAGAGGTGGCCGCGATGCTGTCCGCACATCAGGCCTCGCCAGAGGCACGCGGGGCGATCGAACTGGTGCTGGCCGAAGCGCTGAACAACATCGTCGAGCATGCCTATGCGCCAGCGATGGCGGGGGATATCGGGCTGCGCGTGAGTTTGGAGAAGGATCAGGCCCGGCTGCAGGTGCGCGACAGGGGCAGGGCAATGCCGGGGCTGGTCTTGCCCGAGGGCAGGCTCAAGCCGCTTGGGCATGACCGAGATTTGCCGGAAGGGGGATTTGGCTGGTATCTGATCCGTAAGCTTGCCTCGGAGGTCCGGTACCGGCGCTTTGGGGACGAGAATGTCCTCGATATCGTCGTATCGTTGCGATGAAGGGTGAGGGTCGCGCCCCCAAGGTCGCTCACTTTTAGTTGTACTGCCGTTCTTTAAATCGCCTTAGTTGCGCCCGGTTTGCGACAAACTCTCAGGCTAGGAAGACACTCAAGCCGATATCGGCATAGCTCGGCGTCGCACCGTTTTCAGCCCCCACCCAGTGTGCGACGCCGAGGCCTTCTTTCAGACCAGACAGAGCATTCCTCGCACGCCCCTCGCTTGGGGTCAGCAACGCCGCATGGGGCGTCGCCACCTCAGCGCAGATCGGCGGATCGGCCGCCATATGGCCTTTTATCGCGCGCATTTGCGACAAATTGCCGACGCAGAGTGATCTGGTAGCTGCATATAGCTTCCCCCGGACCTGCGCTCATCAGCCCCCGCTCAGTGCGTGGGGCCGGGGACCTTCTCCAGAAAAATTGTCTTGATCCACCAAACCCTTCTCGTCGCCCGTTTCGCGGCGGTGGCGGGTTTGTGCCGCTGCGTCAGCTTCTCGGGCGAACTTCCGCCGAAAGCTGCGGATTGCGCCGGTCTGCTGCAGGATGGCCGCAAGCTCACCTTAGTCTCGCCCGATTTCAGGCCGATACCGAAGATGTAGCTGCATATGGCTTCCCTCGGCGTCACGCCGTTTCAGCCCCCACCCAGTGCGTGGCGCCGAGGAACTACCAGCGGCACTTTTCCACATTTGCGAGAGCTTCTTGGCAACAGGAGCCATCGGGCCCGGCGGCGGCAGGCGGGCCGCTCGGCAGCCCGCCATACGATCCTCAGTAGCTGTAGGCGCCGTAGATCTTCGACAGATCACCGCCCCATTCGCCGTGGTAGAGATCAAGCATCTCATCCGCCTGAACCGTGCCGCTTTCGACGCTTTCCTTCAGCGCGTTGAGGAAATGCGTCTCGTCCGGCAGCAGGCCACCCGCGCCGGGACGCGCGCGCGCGACAAGGCCAGCCTCGGCGATCTTCAGCACTTCGCGGGCGAGATCATGCATGCGGATGCCATTCACCTCGGCTTGCAGGGCGTCCTCACCAGCGGCGACGCGCAGAGCTTGGCGCGTTTCGGCGTCCCAGCCCTTCACCAGATCCCAAGCGGCATCCAGTGCGCCCTGATCGTAGGTCAGCCCGACCCAGAAGGCGGGCAGGGCGCAGAGGCGGCGCCACGGGCCACCATCGGCGCCGCGCATCTCGATGAATTTCTTCATCCGGGCCTCGGGGAAGAGCGTGGTCAGATGGTCGGCCCAATCCGACAGCGTCGGCTTTTCGCCCGGCAACGCGGGCAGGCGGCCCGCCATGAAGTCGCGGAAGGACTGGCCAAGCGCGTCGATGTATTTGCCATCGCGGTAGACGAAATACATCGGCACATCGAGAGCGTATTCCACGTAGCTTTCAAAGCCGAAGCCCTCGTCGAAGACGAAGGGCAGCATGCCGGTGCGTGCGTCGTCGAGGTTCTGCCAGACATAAGAGCGATAGCTCTTCATGCCGTTGGGCTTGCCTTCGAGGAAGGGCGAGTTGGCAAAGAGCGCTGTGGCGACGGGCTGCAAAGCCAGCGCGACGCGCATCTTCTTGATCATGTCCAGTTCGGAGCCGAAATCGAGGTTCACCTGCACCGTGCAGGTGCGCCGCATCATGGTGGTGCCGGTGGTGCCGACCTTGCCCATATAGGCATCCATCAGCTTGTAGCGGCCCTTGGGCATGAGGGGCATTTCCTCGTGCTTCCATTCGGGCGCGGCGCCAAGGCCGATGAAGCCCACGCCGATCTCGTCAGCGATGCCCTTCACCTCGCGCAGGTGTTCATTCACCTCGTCGCAGGTCTGGTGGATGGTCTCGAGCGGGGCACCCGACAGTTCCAGCGCGCCGCCCGGTTCAAGCGAGACGTTGGCGCCGTCCTTGGTCAGGCCGATAAGATTGCCGCCCTCGTTCACCTCGGCCCAGCCGTGCCGGTCGCGCAGCCCTTCCAGCACCGCACGGATCGAGCGCTCGCCCTCATAGGGCAGCGGGGCGTGTGTGTCGGTCAGATAGCCGAACTTCTCGTGCTCGGTGCCGATGCGCCAGTCCTCTTTGGGCTTGATGCCCGCCTCGAGGTACTCGCCAAGCTGAGCGTGGTGTTCGATCGGCCCGCCGCCGGACTGGGGAATGGACATGTCTGGGCTCCGATCTTGCTTGGCCTTTGGTCTCGAGGCTCAGGGATGGGGGCAAGCGAAGCCCTTGTCAATGCAGACGGAGGGCGGGTTTTTGTGCGCTGGCGCGCCGCCAGATGGTCACCGGCGCAGACCCGCGCTCCTGCATTTTCTGCAGCATCCGCTCTGTCTGCAGACCCGGCAGCCGCGCGAAGACATCAAAAAGTTGATCTGCCCCCTCGGCTGTCAGCGGAATTGCCAGCGTCACGCCGTCTTCACTGCGCAGCAGCCAGTGCGGCGGGCGGGCGCGGGGATCGAGGGTCAGTGCGGTCAGACTGTCGAGATCGGCAAAGCCGCCGGTCAGCGGGCCGAAATAGCTGATCCGCCCCTCGATCACCTGCACCATGCCTGGCCCGCCGGTGCCGGTGCGAAAGCGCGCGCGCTGCACCCCGGCAAAGATCAATGCGATGGCGATCACGATGACCACCCAGCCGATCCACATCAGCAGCCCGCCGGGAAACAGCGCCCAATAGGCACCGAGCGCCAGCACGCCCAGACCCGCCAGAACCTCGCGCCAGCGCATCAGTCCGGCCTTGGCTTCGGGACGCAGGAAGCTCATGCGGCGGGACTCCTCGGCAGTCGGGCGGGACGGATCATCGCCAGTCCCCGCAATGCGCCTGCCAGAGCGTCAGCGCCGCCACCGCCGCCGTATCGGCGCGCAGGATGCGCGGGCCAAGCGCGATCGAAGTCGCCTGTTCCATACCGTGCAGCTTTTTGCGCTCGGGCTCGGAAAAGCCGCCCTCGGGGCCGATCAGCACCGCCCAAGGCCCCGAAGCGCCGGACAGCGCGGCGGCGTAATCGGTGCCCGCGCCCACCGCGGCCTCGTCGCAGAACAGCAGCCGCCGGTCGTCCCATTCGGCCAGCAGCGGCCCGAGCTTCTGCAACTCGGCAACCTCTGGCACGAAGGTGGCGCCGCATTGCTCGGCGGCCTCCACCGCATGGGCCTGCAGCCGGTCCTGGCGAATCCGTTCGGAGTTGGTGAAGGCGGTCTGCACCGGCACGATACGCCGCACGCCCAGTTCCACCGCCTTTTCGACAATAAAATCGGTGCGCGCTTTCTTGATCGGCGCGAACAGCAGCCAGAGGTCGGGCGGCGTGCCCTGCGGCTGGATCTGCTCGGCGCAAACCAGCGTGCCGCCGCGTTTTCCGGTCTCGGAGACCTCGGCCAGCCACGCGCCATCGCGCCCGTTGAACAGCGCCACGGAAGCGCCCTGTGGCAGCCGCATCACGGAAAAGAGATAATGGGCCTGCTCCCGCTCGAGAGCGACCGGTTGTCCCGCGCCCAGCGGGTGATCTACATACAGACGAACCTTTGCATTCATGAGGCGGACCATATGACCCATCCCGGCGCAGCGCCAGATCCCTCAGGACAGGTCTCCGACGCGGTACGCGGCAATTGGGTGGACCACCGCGCCCCGGCGTGGACCCGGCCCTATCTGCGCCTGTCGCGCGCTGACCGGCCCATCGGCACATGGTTGCTGCTGCTGCCGTGCTGGTGGGGGTTGCTGCTGTCGATGGTCGCCGATGGCAACGCCTCGTGGTTCGATCTGTGGATCTTTGCGGGCTGCGGCATTGGCGCGGTGTTGATGCGCGGCGCGGGCTGCACATGGAACGACATCACCGACCGCGATTTCGATGGCAGCGTGGCGCGCACGGCCTCGCGCCCCATCCCCTCGGGGCAGGTCACCGCCAAACAGGCGCTGGCATGGGCGGTGATCCAATGCCTGATCTCCTTTGCCATTCTGCTGACCTTCCCGCCGATGGCGATCCTGCTGGGGGTGCTCTCGCTCGGGCCGGTGGCGATCTATCCGTTTGCCAAGCGCTTTACGTGGTGGCCGCAGGTGTTTCTTGGCATCGCCTTCAACTGGGGCGCGCTGCTGGCATGGACCGCGCATAGCGGCAGCCTCGGCTGGCCCGCGGTGGCGCTTTATTTCTCGGGCATGGCGTGGACGCTGTTCTACGACACGATCTATGCCCATCAGGACAAGGAAGACGACGCGCTGATCGGGGTCAAATCCACCGCGCGCCTCTTTGGGGACGAGCGCACGCCGAGGATGCTGGCGTGGTTCATGGTGATCTCGGTCGCGCTGATGGGGGTCGCCGTGGTGCTGGCCGCCCCGCATGGCGAGATCGGGCAACTGGTGCTGCTGATCGC
The DNA here is from genome assembly GCF_056158605.1 of Salipiger sp. ABN3_019. Taxonomy (NCBI): domain Bacteria; kingdom Pseudomonadati; phylum Pseudomonadota; class Alphaproteobacteria; order Rhodobacterales; family Roseobacteraceae; genus Salipiger; species Salipiger sp. ABN3_019. Next base: position 1,130,162 of record NZ_JBSWTP010000010.1, on the reverse strand, counting down.
CGGGCCCTGGACCTTGGGCTGGCACATGCTCTGGCAGATGCGCAAACTCGACGTGAACGACAACGATGTGCTGCTCAGGCTGTTCCGGGCCAATCGCGACGCCGGACTGCTGCCCGTGCTGTTTTTCGCCGTCGCTCTCTTGGCGTGATTGCGCCGACCGGGAGCGGGGCGTATCAGAGTTGAAAAAATGATCAAGAAAGGGACGCTTTGATGCGCCTTTCCGGCTATCTCATTCCGACGACCGCATTTGTTGCCGCTGCGGCGCTCTGCGTCGGGACCGCCTTCTTCTCGATGCAAATGATCGAGACCGCCTCGCGGCAGGATGTCGCCAATGCGCTCAGCCGTGATGGGCAGGACTGGGCCGAGGTGGATGTGAACGGCTTGCAGGTCTTTCTCATCGGCACCGCGCCCGACGAGGCGGCACGATTCCGCGCGATGACCGTGGCTGGCTCGGTTGTGGATTCGGCGCGGGTGATCGACCAGATGCTGGTCGCTGATGCCGAGGCGATCGAGGCGCCGCGCTTTTCGATGGAGATTCTGCGCAACGACGCCGGTATCTCGGTGATCGGGCTGGTCCCGACAGAGACCGACCGCGAGCGTCTTCTGGAAGTGATGTCGGGCATGGTGAGCGGGCCGCAGCAGGTCTCGGACCTGCTCGAGGATGCCGATTTCCCGCCGCCCGAGGGCTGGCGCCGCGCCGTGGATTTCGCCGGCCGCGTGCTGGAAGAACTGCCGCGCTCGAAGATTTCCGTGTCGGCGGGCCGGGTCCACATCAAGGCGATGGCCGACAGCGAGGCCGCGAAGCGCGAGATCGAGCGCGACCTGCGCCGCCGCGTGCCCGATGGCGTCGATCTCAGCCTCGATCTTTCGGCGCCGCGCCCGGTGATCACCCCGTTCACGCTGCGCTTCGTGATGGACAGCGACGGCATCCGCTTCGACGCCTGCTCGGTCGACACCGAAGAGGCGCGCACGAAGATTCTCGAGGCCGCCAAGATCGCGGGCTTTGAGGGCGACGCGCATTGCCGCACGGGGCTTGGTGTGCCCTCGCGCCGCTGGGGTGACGCGACCGCCATGGGCATTCGCGCGCTTGCCGAACTGGGCGGCGGCTCGGTCACCTTCTCCAACGCCGACGTCGCGCTGGTCGCCCCCGAGGGCACCGAGCAGCAGCTTTTCGACAAGGTCGTCGGCGAGCTAGACACCGATCTGCCGCAGGTCTTCGCGCTGCATGCGACGCTGCCCGAAACGCCCGAAGCGGGCGATCAGGGGCCGCCGGAGTTCACCGCCACGCTCTCTCCGCAGGGGGCCGTTCAGCTGCGTGGCCGGATCAACTCGGATCTCTCGCGCGAGACGGCGGACAGTCTGGCGAAGGCGCTCTTTGGCTCGGACAAAGTTTATACCGCCGCGCGTGTGGCCGAGGGGCTGCCGAACGGCTGGGCGACCCGCGTTCTGGCCGGGCTCGAGGCGATGGGCGAGCTGAGCAATGGCTCGCTGCGCATCACGCCCGACCTCGTGCGCATCTCCGGCAACACCGGCAACCCCGACGCCAACGCCGAGATCTCGGGCCTGCTGGCCGAAAAGCTGGGCGATGGCGGCGAGTTTGAGATCGACGTGACCTATCTCGAAAAGCTCGACCCGCAACTGGCGATCCCCACGCCCGAAGAATGCGAGGCGCAGATCGTCGAGATCATCGGCGACCGCAAGATCAGCTTCGAGCCGGGCTCGGCGAACCTCGACGCTTCGGCCAAGGACATCATGGATGAACTGGCCGAACTGCTGAAGATCTGCGGCGACATCCCGCTCGAGATTCAGGGGCACACCGACAGCCAGGGCCGCGAGTTGATGAACGAGGCGCTGAGCCGCGACCGCGCGCAATCGGTGCTCGACGCGCTGCGCAACCGCCGCGTGCTTACCTCGAGCTATCGCGTCAAAGGCTATGGTGAAACCATGCCAATTGCGGATAACAGTACAGAAGAAGGCCGCGAGGCGAACCGCCGGATCGAATTCAAGCTGATCCCCCCCGAACCGACCGAAGAAGAGGCCACCGCGCTCGAGCAGATCGAGCAGGAGGGCACCGAGGCGGAGACGGAGGCAGCGGCCGAAGGCGCAGAGCAGGCGCAGGACGACGAAACGCAGGATCAGGACGCCGCTCAGCAAGAGGCGGCGCCGGACGAGGCAGGGCAAGACGGTCAGGAACCGCAGGAAGGGGCAGAGGAATGAACCGGACGGAATTCGTGATTGCCACGGCAATCATTCTCTTCGTGGCATTCTGCATGGGCTGGTTCGCCAACTGGCTGGTGCATCGCTTCAAGCGGGTGGCGCAGGCCGATGTGGATCAGCTCGAGAAGATGAGCAAGGAACTGCACGAGGCCGAAGAGACCCGCGATCAGGCCATCACCTATCTGCAGCAGCGCGAGGCGGAACTGACCAATCAGCTGGCCCAGACCGAAGCCGAACTTTCGGCGGCGATGGAAGGTCTGCGCGAGGCGCGGCACGAGGCCGAAGATCTGCGCAACATGCTCGACCGCAGCAAAGGCACGGTCTGAGCCGGCGGTCCCCGCGCCGCGCCATCCTCGCTGACGCTCAGAGGTGCCCGGGCCTCGGGGGTAAAGCGCACGGTCCGCGCTTCTTCTCTTTGAAAATACGCATGGCGCGGCCTTTGCCAGCCGCGCAACGCGCGTGGTGACGTGCCTCCTTTGGTTGCCCAAAAGTTGCCGCAATCTCTCCCTAACCAGACTCGATTCCCGGCGCAGAACCGGTCGGGTGGTTTTGGCCATGCCGACGGGCGCGGTCTGGTGAAGGGTATGCGGTATGACGACCTACGCGGTGACGCTCGACAACTGGAATGATCCCGCGTTCTGGGCGGCGGTCTCCGAAGGGTCCGGCGGGCACACGCTCGATCTCTCCGCATTGCCTGCGGATTTCGGGATCGAGTTCGATCAAGCCAACCTCGTGCTCTTCCTCAACTACGGCGGCGCCAGTTTCATGGTCGGCGATACGACCGCGCCTGCCGCCTTCGACGCGCAATTGGGCGGCACCACGGAGTGGAGCTTTTTCTCGGTCGTGGACGGCAGCGGCGGCAACGACACGCTCGGCGGCGGCGCGGGCGATGACACGCTGGACGGCGACGCGGGCAGCGACAGTCTGCTCGGCTACGCGGGCGATGACGTGATCACCGGCGGCGATGGTGACGATACGGTCTATGCCGGAGAGGGCGCGGACACGGTCACCGGCGGTGACGGCGACGATTCCATCACCGGCAACGAAGGCGACGACTCGCTGGAGGGCGGCGCGGGCAGCGACTCGCTCTACGGGCAATATGGCGATGACTACGTCAGCGGCGGCGATGGCGATGACACGCTTGAGGGCAATGAGGGCGACGACACGCTGATCGGCGGGGCGGGCAACGACTGGATGCGCGGCTCCTACGCCAACGATGAATTCTGGGGTGGCACCGGCGACGATTCCTATTGGGGCGGCTGGGGCGACGACACGTTCCACATCGAAAATGACTTCGGCAATGACACTGTGGATGCCGAAGGCGTCGACGAGGTCGTCGGCGACACGCTCGATTTGTCGGCTGTCACCGACGCGCTGCGCATCGACCTGACCAATGTGACGCCGGAGATCGGCAGCCTCACCGATGGCACCTCGACGCTGGTCTATGACGAGGTCGAGACGATCGTTCTGGGCTCTGGTATCGACACGCTGGTGCTGGCCGATGGCGGCGGTCTCGATGCGGTGACAGGCTTCTCGGCACCGACCGATCTGGGCGATGGCAGCTACGCCGGGAACGATCTTCTCGATGTCTCGGGGCTGACGGATGACGATGGCGCGCCGGTCGACACCGCCGACGTCACGGTCAGCGACACCGCCGGCGATGGCACGGGTGATGCGGTTCTGGGCTTTCCGGGCGGCGTGTCACTGACGCTTGTCGGGGTGCTGGCGTCGCAGGTCGCATCGGCTGCGCAGCTTGAGGCGCTGGGGATTCCGGCGGCGGAGGCTTCTGAGGAGACGGGGGATACCGGTTCCGACACCGGCGAAACGGACACAGGGGAAACGGGCACCGGGGAAACTGACACAGGGGAAACGGACACCGGCGGGACCGACACCGGGGATACGGAAACCGGAGGCACGGACACAGGTACGGATACAGGCGGCACCGATACGGGGGACACGGATTCGGGTAGCAGTGACACCGGCAGCGACACAAGCTCTGCCGACTTGCCGCAGATTGACGGTGCCTTCGAATTTGAGGCGACCATCCGTTTTGACGACCTGTCGGGCGCATCGGGGCAGAAGGTCTTCGAATTCGGCAGCAGCGGCGAGGACCGGATCACCTTTGGCCAGCTTGGTCCCAGCAGTGCGGTGATCTTCGAGATCGTGCAGGATGGTGCCACCTGGATGGTGGTGGCCGAAGACGCGATCACCGAGGGCGAAACCGCGATCTGGACCGTTGGCGTCGACGAGACCGGCTTCATGTATGTCGACAAAGACGGCGTGCAGGTTGCCGAGGGCGATGGCGTGGTGCCTTCCGATACCGAGCGGTCGGTGAACCAACTCGGTGGCACGGGCGACAGCGCGCTGATTGGCGAGATCGCGGATGTCTCGATCGCTCAGGGCGGCGACGTCTGGACCTTGGACGACCATGCCTCGGAGACGGACACCGGAGGAGACACAGGTACGGATACTGGGACGGGCGCGGATACAGGCACGGATGCGGGCACGGATACGGGCACCGATACCGGAACGGGCGGCGACACCGAGACCGGGACCGAAACCGGCACCGATACCGATACCGGCGGCAGCGATACATCGGGCGGCGCGGACGAAGGCTCTTCGGAAAGTGACGCAGGCACCATTCCTCAGATCGACGGCGCTTTCGAGTTCGAGGCGACGATCCGCTTTGACGACATCACCGATGCCCGCGACCAGCGCGTGTTCGAATTCGGCGGCGAGGGCGAGGACCGGATCACCTTCGGGCAGCTTGGGCCCAGCAGCGCGGTGCTCTTCGAGATCGTGCAGGATGGCGTAACAGCGCTCATCGTGGCCGAAGATGCGATCACCGAGGGCGAGACCGCCGAGTGGACCGTCGGCGTCGACGACAGCGGCTTCATGTATATCGAGAAGGACGGCGTGCAGATCGCCGAAGGCGACGGTGTGGTGCCGGTGGATAGTGACCGGCTCAGCAACCTGCTTGGCGGGACGGGCGACAGCACGCTGCAGGGCGAGATGAGCGGCGTTTCGATCACGCAGGGCAGCGCCGTGTGGAGCCCCGAGGTGGGGACCACCGAGACCGCGCCCGGCGAGAGCGAGGAGGGTGCCGCCACCGAGACCGGCGGCGAGACGGATGCAGAGCCTGCCGAACCCGATGGCAACCTGCCGCAGATCGACGGCGCTTTTGAGTTTTCGGCCACGCTGCGCTTTGACGACATCACCGACGCCAGCGGCCAGCAGGTCTTTGAGTTCGGCGACGCGGGCGAGGATCGCATCGCCTTCGGCCAGCTTGGCCCGAGCAATGCGGTGGTCTTTTCGGTCACGCAGGGCGGCAACACCTATTACGTGGTCGCCGAGGACGCGATCACCGAGGGTGAGACCGCCAGTTGGAGCGTCGGGGTCGACGAGAGCGGCTTCATGTATGTCGAGAAGGACGGCGAGCAGATCGCCGAGGGTGACGGCGTCGTGCCACTCGACAGCGATCGGCTGAGCAACCTGCTCGGCGGGACCGGCGACAGCGCGCTGCAGGGCGAGATCGCCGATGTCAGCGTGACCCAGCCGGGCAGCGTCTGGACGCTTGACGCAGATGGAGAGGCACATCTGCAGCTCACCGGCACCGAGGAGGATGAGCTTCTCGAGGGCGGTGATGGTGCCGACACGCTGATCGGCGGGGGCGGAGACGACACGCTGACTGGCGGCGACGGGGCGGATGTGTTCGGGCTTGGGGCCGTGGCGGGCAATGTCACCATCACCGATTTCACGCAGGGCGATCAGATCGACCTGTCGGAGATCGGCGCTTGGGAAGACGGCGAGGCGCTGATGGCTGCGCTCACGCAGGCAGATGGCAACGCCAGCCTCAGCTTTGACATCGACGGCGAGACGCAGACGCTGGCCATCGCCTCGGACGAAGACCTCGAAGAGGACGACTTCCTGCTCTGATCCGGGCCGGGCGCGCGGGCGCTGCTTGGCAAGGCCTGGGGCGCGTGGTTCACTCGCGGCGCCACTCGAAAGGACCGTGATGCCACCGCTGCCAAATCTCCGTGCCATGCAGGCCTTTGAAGCGGTGGGCCGCTGCGGCTCGGTGCGCCGCGCGGCGCAGGAGCTTGGGGTGTCTTCGGGCGCGGTCAGCCAACAGGTGCATCGGCTCGAAGAGCATCTGGGCCTCGTGCTGCTAGAGCGGCGTGGCCGTCAGCTCGAACTCACCAGTTGGGGCCGGGTCTATCACGCCGAACTGAGCAAGGGCTTTGCCCAACTCAACCACGCGGGGGCGGCACTGGCGCGGGCGCGCAATCGCCATGGCTTCGTGATCAGCTCGCTCACTACCGTGACGAACAAATGGCTGGGGCCGCGCCTGTTCGAGTGGACCGCAGAAAACCCCGGCGCGCCAGTGCGCCTTATGGGCACCGAGATCGAGCCGGATCTGCACCATGACAACGTCGATTTCCGGCTGTTCTTTGACGACCGTCCGCCGCACGAGCATTACACCGAGCTGTTCACCGATCGCATCGTTCCGGCCTGCGCGCCCGCGCTGCTGGGCGGGCGTCACCTGCAGCGACCCGAAGAGATATTCGAGTTCCCGCTGCTCGAGATCGTCTGGACAGACAGTTTCGCCGCGCATCAGGTGCCGGATTGGGAGCAATGGGCCGCCCATTGCGGCCTGCCGCCGCCGCCCAGTTCTGCCAAGCCCGCGCTGACCTTCGCGCTGTCGTCGAGCGCGATCGACGCGGCGGTGTCGGGGCGGGGCTTTGTGCTGGGACAGCTGGCGATGATTGGCGAGGAATTGGCGAGCGGCAGGCTCGTCGTGCCCTTCGATCTGCGCATGCCGCTTGCGGTGCCTTACGGGCTGGCGTGGGACCGGGCGTCGTTGGAAAAACCTATGGGGCGGGCGCTGAGGGACTGGTTGCTGATGCAAGGACGCCAGCAGCAGCAGACCTGCGCCGCCGCTGCGGGCTGACGATGGCGCGCGCGCAGAGCCGCGACGGCGTGGCTCAGATGGTGGCGAAGCCGGTTGCTTTGCCGGGCTGGCGCAGCGCGACCCGCTCGAGCAGGGCACGCCAGCCCTGAAGCGTGGCTTCATGCGGCAGTTCGGCGGGCAGGCGCGGCGCTTCTGCGGGCGCGGCGAGAACATCGCTCAGTGCACGGCTCCACGCGCCGACAGAAAGATCGGCGATGGCCACGGTGCCGGGGCCCATCTGCTCGGAGAGCCCGTCGCGGCCGGACATCAGAACCTTGCGCCCGGCCACCTGCGCTTCCTGCGCGACCAGACCGAAGGGCTCCCAGCGCGAGGGGATCGCGATGGCATCAGCAAGGCGCAGCGCCGCCTGCGCCGGGACCTCGCCGTGCAGGGTGACGCGGGGATCGTGGCGGGCCAAGGCGCGCAGTTCGGCGCGTTGCGGCCCGTCCCCAAAAATATCGAGCCGTGCCTCGGGCGCGGTGACCGCAGCGAAGGCCTGGATCAGGATGTCATAACCCTTTTGGCGGTGCAGCGTGCCGACCGCCGCGATCCGGCGCACGGGGCCGACCGGGCCGGGCAGGGCGGCCAGAGCCGACATATCGCTGCTCGGCGGGATCACCGAAAGCTGCCCCGTCGGAACCAGCGCGTGACGGCGCATCCAGCGCGCCTGCGCTTGGCTGACGGCGACCACATGATCGAAAAGCGCGAGCCCGCTGCGCAGCGAGGTCCGCAGGCGACCCCGGCGGCGCGTGCTGGCGGCCAGCAAGCCCTCGCAGTGATTGTGCTCCACATGCACCAAAGTGGTACCGGGGTGGCGCGCGCGCAGCGCCATCAGGCCCGGCAGGCTGTGCCACGACAGCGGCAGATGCGAGACGATGACATCGGCCTCGATACGTGCGGCCCCGGCGGCAAAGCGCGACACCGGCACGAGGCGGTGCTCGGCCAGCGCAGCAAGCCCGGCATCGTTTTGCAGGAACGCCAGATAGCGCGCAAGACCGTAGCTCGCGCGGTCGTCGTGAAGATGGGCTATGCGAAGCATTGGCTGGTCTCCAGGCGCAGGGGGGTCAGGCGGATCTGCCGCGGGTCTGCGGCGGTGTATCAGGGCGGGCGGAAGATCCTGTCAGCGCGAGCCGCAGGCTTCCAAGGCAGCTCGACAACGTGGCGCGCGGCTCTTCCAGCAGCGGGCTGGGCGAGGCGGTAAGCGCGCTGCGCAGCAGGGTGGCGGCCATGCTCCGGTCACGGTTTGCCAGCGCAAGTCGCCCAAGGTCGCGGTACTGGTAGGCGCGGGCAGCGCGGAAATGCCGACCAAAGAAATGCCGGTCGAGCGCTGCGAGCTTTCCCACCATCCGCTCCCATGCGGCCAGATGCTTGTCGGTGCGGGCGGCGCTTGTGTTGGCTGGGGCGCGGCAGCGGCTCAGCACACCGGGAACGCCCGCGATCTCCCAATCGGTGGTGAGCGCGAAACGCAGCCAGCACTCGATGGTCTCGCACTGGCGGAAGGTCTCGTCGAACCACCAGTCGCGCTCGGTCTCCTGCGGCGGACGGAAGGCGAGCCCGCGCAGCGCGGTGCGGCGGAACATGGCGGTCGAGCCATTGCCCACCGGGTTGCGCCGGAACACCCGCGCAGCGCCGGTGCCGCGCAGTGGCGGGGTGGTCTTCATGCCGGTCGGGGTGCCTTGCGCGTCCAGCAGCTCATAGCCCGCATAGCTCAGCCCGACAGTCGGCCGGGTCTCGAACTGCAGCACATGTTCGGCCAGTTTGGTCGGGCGCCACAGATCGCCCGCATCGCAAAAACCGATGTAGCTGCCACGCGCCGCGGCGATGCCGCTGTTGCGTGCGCCAGAGACGCCGCGGGTGCGCTGGCGCAGCACGCGGATGCGCAGATCACCCAGCGACTCCGCCAGGTCCGCGGTGCCGTCGGTGGAGCCGTCATCAACGACGATGATCTCGAGATCGGGTCGGCTCTGCGCGCAGAGGCTGCGGAGCGTGGGCTCCAGCCGGTCTGCGGCGTTATGGGCCGGAACGATGATCGAGGCGCAGGGCATCAGGGCGGCTCCGGGTCTCAGCGCGAGAGCAGGGCGCAGCGCAGCGAGCGCGGCAGCACGGAGGCGAGCAGGGCGCCTGTCAGCACGCGCACGCCGGAGAATGGGTTCGAGAACCAGCCCGAGGGGCAGGCGGCGCAGCAGTAAAGGCCAAGGCGCAGGGTTTGCAGGCCGGGTGCGCCAAGGCGCAGCGCGCGGCCAGCGAGCGTGCGCATATAGCCCGCCTCGGCGCGTGCATCGCTGAGGACACCGTAGCGTGCAGCACTGGTCAGTGCGAGCGCGCGGCCCGCCGCCATGCCTTCGAGATCGGTGGACAGACCATTGGCCGAGGAGAGGTAGTTCACCAGCACCTCGTCGAGGCCGATGACGTTCGCGCCGTCACCCACGAGCCGGATCATCCACTCAAGATCGGCGTTGTGAACCATCTCGGTGTTGAAACCGCCGCTGGACAGGAAGCTTTCGAGGCGGATCGCCACGTTGGACATGGTGCAGACCGGATCGTTGCTCAGCAGCGCATCGACGGTCAGCTTGGCCTTGGGTTCGGGCGAAAGGCCAAAACGCGTCTTGCCCTGATACATCGCCACGCGGGCAAAGCAGGCGTCCACCTCTTCATCGTCAAAGACGGCATCGAGGCGTTCGAGCTTCTCGGGGTGCCAGGTGTCGTCGGCATCAAGGAAGGCGATGATTTCGCCATCCGCCTCGGCCAGCGCCATGTTGCGCGCGGCGCTGGGGCCGACGCCGCTGTTCTTCATCAGGCGGAAGCGCAGGTCGATGCCCGCCATGGAGGCGACGATCAGTCGGGTGTCGTCGGTCGAGCCGTCGTCGATGATCAGCGCTTCCCAGTCGCCTTCGGTTTGCGCCAGCAGGCTGTCGAGCGTGTCGCCGATGGTGTCTTCGGCGTTGAAGCAGGGAATGACGACGGAAAAGCGGGGCATCTTCAGGCATCCTTCTCTGCGGGACAGGACCAGGGTGAAAACCGATAAAGGGAATGGGCAGCAACATGCGGCCCGTGACCTTTTCTAACTGGACATGCCTGCCGCTGTCCCTCGCGCCGGAGGGGAGGGAAATGGGGCAAGTGGTGAGAGCCCTATCCGTCCGGGTAGGATGCGCGGCCAACAACTCACCGGATCCGCGGAAAACGCCCTTTGGTGAGTCGCGATAGGCCCGCTAAGCAATTGAGGCAAAAAGAAATGCGGCAGCCAAACGGCTGCCGCATTTGCTGTGTCATGTCGGGGCTCTGGCGGGTGTCAGGCCGCTTCGAGACGGGCCTCGAGCGCCGCGCGGCTGTCGCGCCAGAGCGCGCGCAGAGCGGCCAGTTCCTCGGGGGCGGGCTGCTCTCCGAGCTTGACCTGCGTCTCCACCCGGCCAAGCGCTCGGCGCAGCGCCTCGACACCGAACGGCCCGCAGGACCCGGCGCATTGGTGCGCGACCGGTGCAAGATCGGGATCGTCCGGCGCGGTCTCGGCCAGTGCCTCGATGTTCTGGTCCATCTCGGTAAAGAAACGCTCCAGTAGCTTGCCGGCGGCGGCGCGCGGGATTTCCGTCAGGAAGGCATCAAGCCGTTCTTCGTCCAGAAGGCCCTCGGCGGGCTGCGGCACTGCGGCCGCCGGGGTCGGCGCCTGCTGAGGGGCTGGCGCCTCGGCTTCGGGCACCTCGGGCGCTTCTGGGCTGCAGGGCGTGCTCGGGGTGCCATTGGCCGCGGTCACCTCGGCCAGCGTGCGCAGCAGCAGCGGGCGGTCGATCGGCTTGGTCAGACAGGCGCTCATCCCGACCTTGTGGAAGCGGGCGCGCTCTTCGGGCAGGGCGTGCGCGGTGAGCGCGATGATCGGCACCTCCGCCGAGGCCCCGTCAGAGGCCCGGATCCGGCTGGTCGCCGTGGTGCCATCCATGACCGGCATCGAGATATCCATCAAGATCACATCGAACCGGCGCAAGGCTGCGCAATCCACGCCGGTCTGCCCGTTTTCGGCGATGCTGACGGTATGGCCTTCGGTCTCGAGCATCTCGCGTACGATGAAGCGGTTGATCTCATTGTCCTCGACCAGCAGCACGTCGAGCGGGCGCTGCGGCTTGTCGGGGCAGGTGCTGGGCTCTTCCGGAGTGGCCGCGAAATCGGGCGCGGGCTGCAGTGGCACGCGGATCCAGAACAGGCTGCCTTCGCCGGGTTCGCTTTCGGCGCCGATCTCGCCGCCCATCAGGCGCATGAAGCGCCGCGCGATGCCAAGGCCAAGGCCGGTGCCGCCGGACTCGCGCGCATAAGAGGAATCCAGCGTCTCGAAGTCCTGGAAAATGCGGGTCAGGTCTTTTTCGGCGATGCCGATGCCGTTGTCGATCACGCGGAATTCGACCTCGGTTTTCGCCGCGTCGAGGTATTCCACCTCGATCTCGACCGAGCCGTCGCGGGTGAATTTCAGCGCGTTGCCGACGAGGTTGAGCAGAACCTGACGCAGACGGCGGGCATCGCCGACGGCACCATCGCCCTCGGGGCCGCACCAGCGCCAGTTCAGTTCGTTGCCATAGGTCTGCGCCAGCGGCTGCGCCGTCTCGACAAGGCCGCTCAGCAGCCGGTTGATCGAGAAGGGCGCTTCGTCGGCCTTCATCTTGCCCGCCTCGAACTTGGCCAGATCGAGCACGTCGTTGACCAGTTCCAGCAGCAGGCGGCCCGAGCTTTGCATCCGGTCGAGCAGGTCTGTCTGCCGCGCCGAAAGGCTGTGGTCGCGCATCAACTGCATCGCGCCCAAAAGCCCGTTCAGCGGCGTGCGCATCTCGTGGCTCATCACCGCGAGGAATTCCGATTTCGTCCGTTCGCCCGCCAGCGCCCGGTCGCGCGCGTCGGTCAGCTGCTCCTCGGCTTCTTTCCAGTTCGAAATGTCGCGGATGTAGAAGACGTAAAGAGCGTTTTCCGCATCGGCGCGATCGGCCGAGATCTCTGCCGGGAAGAGCGTCGCGTCGCGGGTCTGCAGGGTGATCTCGAAATGCTGTTCCTCGGGGCGGGGTCGGCGGTGTTCCTCGATAAAGCTGAGCGCGCCGAGCTGATGCTGGGCGAGGGTCTCGGGCGGCACCATCAGTTCCAGCGCCAGACGCCCGACGGCCTCGGCGCGGGTGTAGCCAAAGAGCGTTTCGGCGGCGGTGTTGAACTCGCGCACAACGCCAACCTCATCGGTCACGACAATGGCGTTGGGCGAGGTCTGCACGATGGTTTTCATCCGCGTGCTGGCGAACTGCAGCGCGTCGGCCCGTTTCTGCGCGAGGCGGAACAGGCGGAACATGGCGTAGGCCAGCAGCGTGAGGCCGATGAACAGCGCCAGCAGCACCGCGGCGATGTAGATCATCAGCTCGGTGATCCCCTCGCGGCGGGCATCCGAAACCTCCGCAAAGGCCGAAAGCGCGGCGAGCGAGAAGGCGCGGACATCGGCCGAGACCCCCTCGGACTGGGCCAGCAGATCGGGCAATTCGGATTCCAGCGCCTCATCCGGTCCGTCAATCAGCGGCACCGTGTTTTCGAGGAAATCCAGCACCCGCATGCGCGGCGCCGAGGATTGCAGCGACTCGCGCAGCGAATGGAATACGCGCCCGCTGCTCATGGTCACCATGCGGCTGTAGAAGATGTCGAACCGGCGGCGCACGCCTTCCAGTTCCTCGGGATCGTCCTGCGCTTCTTTCAGCGCCAGCCGGAACTGCAGAAACTCCACATCCGCCTGCGCGAGGCTCCACTGCAGGTTGTCGGAGTTGGCGACCGAGAAATCGTCGATCTCTCGCAGGACGAGCCACCCCAGCCAAACCACGAGCCCGACACAGAGCACGAGGGCGGATACCGCGCCACCAGTCTGGACGAGGGTTGTACGACTTTGGGTTGAGGTGTCTTCAGACAAGGTCAACTTAATCATGCCTCCAAGGGCATGAACCGCGCGCCCTAGTCAAGCACGATGATGCGGTCCAGCTGCCAGATTGCGCGCGAGTAGATTTGCTCGGTCTGATACTCGGGGTTCTGATCGAACGGGTAGACGATCCACAGCGGACCCTTCTGCCGCACGGGCATGGTCTCGCCGTTGTTCAGGAACGCCACGATCGGCCCATCGTCGACCCAATCCTCACGCGGGATGTCGACCGCATAGTCGTTGATCGCGGTGGCTTTGATCGCGTCACCTTCGGCCCCCACCAGTTCCATCAGGTCGCTGAGCTGAACGCCGGTGAAGGTCTGATCGCCATCGGTCCAGATCGTCTTGGTGGTGAAGGTGCGGGTTTCGAGATTTTCGAGCATCTCGAAATCGAAGGTCGCCGTATCGCCAACATTGGTGTTGGCGATCGCGCCACTGACAACGAGCAGCGGCTCGCCCTCAGGTTGGGGCAGAACTTCCGCGACCACGGGCGTGGCGAGGATGGCAACTGCAATCACGGCGCGCAGGGGCGAAAGAAGAGACATGGGGCAACTCCTTGGTGCGTTGCGGAATACTGTCATACGCGGCGCCGAAGCGGTATCGGGGCAATGGGAGGGTTCCCTATCCGTCCGGGTAGGGAGCCCTGATCGCGGCCATAGCTCTCTTTTTTATTTGCGGCAGCCCATGCCGTAACGGAGCCCTCTGACAGCGATGAGCGACATTGGGCTCTTGATACAACACGTTAGCGGAATTTTGCCGAAAACACGTCAAGGTTTAGCATGGCAGGAAGGCCACACGCCGCCTTTTGTCCTTAATTTAACCGTAATCCGGCGACAGATTTGCTATTTGTTTAGAGAACGATGACCGGCGATTCGTCGGAGGATTTCGGGGAGACGGGACATGATGGCTCAGCAGGTGGCTCAGACTTTAACCAGACCGGCCAATGTGCTGCGGGTATTGATCGCCGACGACCATGACCTGCTGCGCGATACGCTGCAGATCTTTCTTGAAGGCGAAGGCACGTTCGAGACGGTCTGCGTGGCCAGTTATTCCGAGGCAGAGGCGCTGGTGAAGGCGGGCGAGCAGTTTGATCTCGTGCTGCTCGACTACTCGATGCCGGGGATGAACGCGCTCGACGGGTTCCACAAGATGCGCGCGCTTGAAGGCACGCACCGCGTGGCGATCATCTCGGGGACCGCAAGCCGCGATGTGGCCGAACAGGTGCTCGAAGCCGGTGCCGCCGGGTTCCTGCCCAAGACCCTCTCTGCCAAGTCGCTGGTCAACGCCGTGCGCTTCATGGCGATGGGCGAGCAATATGCGCCGCTCGACTTCATGCGTCAGGAAGAGGCCGCGCCGAGCCACCCGATGGCCGAGCGCCTGTCCCCGCGCGAGCTTGAAGTGCTCGAAGGGCTGACGCAGGGCAAATCGAACAAGGAGATCGCCCGCGATCTCGATATTCGCGAGCCGACCGTGAAGCTGCACGTGAAAACGCTCTATCGCAAGATCGGCGCCTCGAACCGCACGCAGGCCGCCATGCTGGCCAAGGAGGCCGGGCTTTTCTGAAGCCCCCGCAAGACCTCGAGCAGAGCAACGCGCCGGCATTGCCCGGCGCGTTTGCTTTTGCGCGTAGAGCAGGGTGCGGGGGAGCGGCGCGTAAAACGAGACAAAGCCCTCGAGATCAAGGGCATCGGTCATTCGTATCGTTTGTGGGGGATGAGGTGAGAGGCTGGACAACGACCCAAGCGGGGCTCGTTACGGCTGCTTCCTTCCGGACCTGACCGGGTTGGCGAGGCGCCTGCCCGCGCCAACCTCTCAAGGCCGCATATAGAGTGTCGGACCGGGGGGACGCAAGGGGGCGGGGCAATAGATTTTTATGCAGGCGGCCAAGCGATGCTTTCCCCTGCTTTATCGCCGTCAGTATAAAGGCAGAGGTGGCGCGCCCCTTGCCGCGGAGGTCAGGCCGGTCTAGCTTCAATTATCAAGATCACTATAAAATGGGGCCGTGCGATGACCAGCCGCAGCAACGGACGCGAATTTTA
Organism: Salipiger sp. ABN3_019; assembly: GCF_056158605.1. Classification (NCBI taxonomy): domain Bacteria; kingdom Pseudomonadati; phylum Pseudomonadota; class Alphaproteobacteria; order Rhodobacterales; family Roseobacteraceae; genus Salipiger; species Salipiger sp. ABN3_019. The sequence goes on along the minus strand of NZ_JBSWTP010000010.1, from coordinate 1,115,035 downwards.
CGTGGGCCGCAAAGAGCTTGCCGAGGCGATTGCCGAGCGACTTTCGCTTGATCCGCTGATGGGCAGCCCCTCGGGGCTGCTCTTGGCGGCACCGCGGCGGACGGGCAAAAGCACCTTCTTGCGCCGCGATCTTCTGCCCGTGCTCGAGGCGCGCGGAGATCACCCGGTGCTGGTCGACCTCTGGGCCGACCGCAAGGCGGACCCCGGGCTACTCATTGCCGACGCGCTCGCCGCCGAGATTACCGCGCTGCCGACGCCGACCGAGAAAGCCCTGCGCGCGCTGCCGGTGAAGGCGATCAGCATCGGCGGGCTCCGGGCCGAGATCGGCGGCGTCGCCGAGGGCCGCAATCTGACGCTGACCGAGGCGCTGATCGAGATCGGCGCACGGGCGAAATCCGATGTGGTCTTCATCATCGACGAGGCGCAGCAGGCGGTGACCTCCGAGGCCGGGCTCGACGCGATGTTCGCGCTGAAAGCCGCGCGCGACGCGATGAACCAGCGCCCGGAGGGGGCGCGGCTTTTCGTGCTCTGCACCGGGTCGAACCGGGACGGTCTGGCGGGGCTTGTCTCGACCAACCAGCAGCCCTTCTTTGGCGCGCGGGTCGAGGACTTTCCGACGCTGGGGTGGCCCTATGTCGATGCGCTTGTGGCGGCGATCAACCCGCGGCTTGCGGAGGACAACAAGCTCGATCCCGAGGATGTGGCGCGGGCCTTCGATCTGCTGGGTCACCGGCCCGAGAAACTGGTGGAAGTGGTGCAGCAGCATGCGGCGTGGCTGCCCGGCAGCGCCGGGCTGAAGCGCACGCTGGAAGAGCGGGCTGACGAGTTGCGGGCGCGTGTCTGGGATCAATATGGATCGGATTTCGATGCGCTGACCCGGTTGCAACGCGCGGTGCTCGAGGTGCTGATCCGCGACGGGGCCGATTTCGCGCCATTCCACGAACGGACCGTGGCCCGCGTCGGCGAGATCATCGGAGGTCAGAGTTCGGCGCAGGCGATCCAGAAGGCGCTGGATGCGCTGCGCGAGAAGCAACTGGTCTGGCGGCCGGGGCGGGGGCGCTATGCGCTCGAGGACCCGGACATGAAAGGATGGCTGCTGGCGCGGATGGGGAAAGGCTGAGCGGGCTCAGCCCTGCGGGCGTTCGGCCCAGCCCGCGAAGATTTTCTCCAGCGCGACCACCACGTAGTAAAGCACGATGCCAAGGAAGGCCAAGGCGATCAGCACCGCGAACATCAGCGGGTAATCCGAATTGGTCTTGCCGGAATTGAAGAGCGCACCGAGGCCGCGGCCATGCGGGCTGACGATCTCCATCAGGTTGGTGCCGATGAAGGCCAGCGTCACTGCCACCTTCAGCGCGCCGAAGAATTCGGGCAGGGTTTTGGGCAGGGCGATCTTCCAGAAGATCACCGACTGGCTCGCGCCAAGCGAGCGCAGGATGTCGCGATACTCGGGCTCCAGCGTCGACAGGCCAATCGAGACCGAAACGGCGATTGGGAAGAAAGAGATCATGAAGGCGATGAGCACCGTGTTGAAGTCGTGCATGCCGACGAACATCAGCGCGACGATCGGTACGACGGTGGCCTTGGGCACGGCGTTGAAGCCCACCAGCAGCGGATAGAGCGCGTCGCGCATGGTGCGCGAGAAGCCCATCACCATGCCAAGCGCCGTGCCGAAGATCACGGCGATCAGCAGCCCCACGACGGTGCGCCAGAGCGTCTGCCAGCCCATGGTCAGAAACAGGCTCCAATAGCGCTCGTAGGCGGGGAGCAGGTCCGAGGGCGAGGCCATCTTGTAGTTCGGCCAGCCCATCACCCAGACCAGCGCCTCCCAGAGCGCGAGGAAGATGAGGATGGCGAGGGTGGGGACGGCGATCTGGCGGAAAGTCATGACGGGCTCTGCTCCGCGACCCGGCCAGCGGAGGCGCGGGCCCCTGCGGCGGGATATGCGTATTTGGAAAGAGAAGAAGCGAGGACGGCGCACGGGGTTGGCATCAGGCGGGCGCCTCTGCGGGGGCGCGGCCCTGCGCGATCTCGATCTGGCGGCGCAGGGTGGCGAGCATTTCCGCGGCCTGCGGTGTGTAGAGATGCTCGATGTCGCGCGCGCCGCTGATCCCGGTGTCGAGGGTGAACTGGGTGCGGGCGGGACGGCCCGAGAGCACCACCACCTGATCGGCGAGATAGATCGACTCGCGCAGGTCGTGGGTGATCAACACGCCGGTGAAGGGCTCTTTTTCCTTCACCTGATGCATGATCTGCCACAGATCCTCGCGGGTGAAAGCGTCGAGCGCACCGAAGGGCTCGTCGAGGATGAGCACCTCGGGGCTGTGGACGAGGGCGCGGCAAAGCGAGGCGCGCTGGCGCATACCGCCCGAAAGCTCGGAAGGGCGCTTGTCCTCGAAACCTTCGAGGCCGACGAGGGCGAGCAGGTAGCGCGCACGCTCTTCCTGCTGTTTCTTGCTGAGCTTGGTGGGCACGATCTCCAGCGGCAGCATGACGTTCTTGAGGATCGAGCGCCATTCCAGCATCACCGGGTTCTGGAAGGCCATGCCAACGGTGGAGCGCGGGCTTTTCACCTTCTCGCCATGCAGCCAGACCTCGCCCTCGTCCGGCTTCAGCAGGCCCGCGACCAATTTGGTCAGCGTGGACTTGCCGCAGCCCGAGGGGCCGACGACGGCGGTAAAGCCGCCTTCGGGCACCGCCAGTTCCAGCCCGTCCAGCACCGGCAGCGGGCCGCGGGCGGTCTTATAGGCGTGGCGCACGCCCTTGATCTCGATGAGGTTGGTCATGTCGTGCCTTCGCTTCACCGGGGGCAGGCCTGCCGCCCCCGGTGACAGGGGTGGGGCTGTGTCACTCGAGCGGGAAGCCGCCCTCGGGCAGATATTCGCCGGTGAAATAGAGCGCCGCGTCGGGCGTGTTCTGGAACTCATAGGTGAGCTTGATCTGCTCCAGCGCGCTGTCCATCCTGGCGTCGTCGATCGGGCCGAAACCGTTCGCCTTCGTCCAGTCGGTGACCACATTGGCCTCCAGCGCCAGTTCCAGCCGGCGGGTTTCAAGCTCGGCATCCGCAGCGGGGTTGCGGGTCATCAGGCTTTCCACCGCTGCGGCAGGATCGGCCACCGCGTCCTTCCAGCCCGCTGCGACGGCGGCGAGGAAGCCCTTCAGAAGCTCGCCATTCTCGGCCGCCCAGTCGGTGTTGACGATGATCGCATTGCCGTAGAGGTCGACGCCATAATCGGCCATCAAGATGGTCGAGATGTCAGCCTCATCCACGCCGAGACGTGCGGTGTTGAGATAGGAGGTGAAGGAAAACCCGGTGACCGCGGCCACTTTGCCCTCGGCCAGCATCGGCTCGCGGGTCGGGAAACCGACCGGCTCGACGGTGATCGCGTCGGTGTCGAGGTCGTTCTCGGCGGCGAAGATCGGGAATTGCGCCCAAGCGCCATCGGGCGGCGGCGCGCCGAGCACCTTGCCCTCGAGATCCTTGGGCGCGGAGACGCCCAGCGACTTGCGGCCAATGATGGCGAAGGGCGGCTTGTCATAGACCATCATCACGCCGGTGACCGGCGCGCCGGGGTTCTGGTCGAGGAATTTGATCAGCGAGTTGATGTCGGCAAAGCCCACCGGGAAAGCCCCCGTGGCGACCTTCGGAATGGCGTCGAGCGAGCCGGAACCCGCGGAGATTTCCACCGCGAGATCGGCCTCGGCGAAGTAGCCCTTGTCGATGGCGACGAAATAGGGGGCCGAGGGGCCTTCGAATTTCCAGTCGAGCGCGAAGGGCAGGGCGGTTTCGGCTTGGGCGGCGGCTGCTGCGGCCATAAGGCCAGCGGCCAGCGCGAAGGCGCGGGGGTACATGGTGGGGTTTCCTCCGTGTTGGGGCGGCTGGGCCGCCTTGGTCTTTGGCGTTTTTTCCGGCGTGTTTTTCACGTCTTGGCAGTGATCTTGCCGGGAAATGCGGCAAAGGGAAGGCCCCATCGGAGGAAGCTGCGCAGGGCGCCTGCTACATTTTGACCTAATGATCAAAAATTAGGCGCTGGCGTCGTCTCCTGGCCCCTGCAGCGGAAGCCCTGCCGCCAAGGCACCTGCGATCAGCGAGGTCGCGAGGTGATGCGCATGGGCGCCATCGCTGGGCAGCATGTCGGGCACCTGCACCACCCGCATCCCGGCGGCGCGGGCGCTGGCGGCGCCGGGATCGCTGTCCTCGAAGGCGAGACAGCGCTCGGGGGCGTGCCCCAGCGCCGCGGCGGCCATGAGGTAGGGGTCCGGCGCGGGCTTGGGGTTCTCGACGTGGTCGAAGGCGATGACGGCGGTGAAATGCGCGCGCAGCCCGGCGAGGGTGAGCTTGCGCTCGGCCTCTTCAGCGCCGGAACTGGTGGCCACCGCCATCGGCAGGCCAAGCGCGGCGATCTCTTCGATCAGCAGCACCGCGCCGGGTTTCAGCGGCAGACCGTCCGCTTCGCGCAGGGCGATGCTCTCTTCGCGGATGGCTCGTTTCAGCGCAAGCTGGTCGAGCGCGCCATAGCTCACGCGCAGCGCATCGGCGACGGCGTCGCGGTCGCGCCCGATCAGCCCTTCGAGAAACCCCGGAGCCACGGTCACGCCAAAGCGCAGGAACGCCCGCCGCCCGGCCTCGAGCGCCACGCGTTCGCTGTCGACGAGCGTGCCATCGAGGTCGAAGATCACGGCGGAGAAGGGGAGAGGGGCAGTCATCACGGGCCTTTCGGGTTCGGGCGGCGCCAATGTGGCCCGGTGCTGCGGGGAATGTCGAGAGCGCGATTTCGTGTTATGCTGGCGAACCTTGAGGCAGACAGGCCCCCCGATATCGCGCGATACAAGGAGGGTGGTTCGATGATCATGCGTATTTTCCAGGTCGTGACGCGGCCCGGCAAGGAAGAGGAATTCGCCGAATTTTTCCATACGATCGCCATTCCGCTGCTGCGGCGGACCGAAGGGATCGTCGAGGTGCTGCCCGGCGCGGCACGGCCCGAGAGCCCGCGGGAGTTTTCCGTGGTCATGGTCTGGCGCGATCTGGCCTCGCTCAAGGCCTTCGCGGATGAGGACTACACCCGCCCGCATGTGGACCCGGCAGAAGAGGACCTCGTCGAGAGCCGGCTGATCCGCCACTACGAACTGGTCGACGATGGCGTTATCCGGCGCTGAGCCGCTCCATCGGCTGCCAGCCGGTCAGCACGGCGCGCGGCGTCCAAGTAAAGGCAAAGACGTTGCCGCCGCCGCCCGGCCCTTGGTCGTGGGCGCGGCTGATGGGCTTGCCCGCCAGCGCGCACCACAGCAGCGTGCCCACGCCGCCATGGCCGACAAAGAGCGTGTCGCCCTGGCTCGGCTGGCTCGGCTGGGCGAGGCAGTCGCTCACCTCTTTGAGAATACGCGCCTGCGCATCCGCGGCGCGCTCCCAGCCTCGGACCGAGGCTTCGGGTTCGGCAAAGAAACGATCGGCGGTCTCTTCGAACTCAGCGGGCGGTAGAAAGCCCGTAGCGCTGCGGTCGTTCTCATGCATCGCGGGGCGTACCTCGAGCCGCAGGCCAAGCGCCTCGGCCAAGGGCTGCGCGGTTTCCAGAGCCTTGGTCTCGTCGCTGGAGATCACCCGCGTGGTGCCCTGAAGCGCGCCGCTTGCGGCCAGCGCCGCGACCCGCGCCATGCCGACATCGCTCAGGTGCCAGCGCGGCACGTCGCGCGTCGGGTCGACGGTGATCTGCGGGTGGGTGAGATAGCGGCACAGCATGGGCAAGGGAGAGGGGGCGCTGTGATGCGCCCCCGGTCGGTGCTCAGAGTGTCACGCGGAACTGGGCGTAGCCATCGGCGTTGTCGCCCGCATCCTCAATGTCGAGCGCGACGCTCTCCATGTAATCGCGCGCCTTGGGGCCGGTCTCGAACAGCACCGTGGTGCCCTCCATCGGCGCGAAGCTCCAATTGTCGTCGGCCGAAGGGTTGATGGTGCCCTGCTCGACGATGTAGCGCACGATGACGTCGCGGTTGGTGTCCGGCGCTTCGAAGACGATGGTGTCCCCCTTGGCACCGGGGAAGCTGCCGCCGCCCGAGGCGCGGTAGTTGTTGGTGGCGATGATGAACTCGGCCTCCGGGTCAATCGGCGCACCATCGTAGCTGAGGTTGACGATCCGATTGGTGCCCTCGTTCACCACATTGCCATCGCGGTCGAACATCGCGGGCTGCGACAGGTCGATCTGATAGGTCACGCCGTCGATCACGTCGAAGTTGTAGCTCGGGAAGTCGGGGTTCAGCAGCGGCGCATCACTGGAACCGGGCTCGATCTGGTTGAACATGCCCGCCGAACGCTCCAGCCAGTTCTTCACCTGCGCGCCGGTCACCTTCACCGCGCGCACCGTGTTGGGATAGAGGTAGAGGTCGGCGACGTTCTTGATCGCGATCGGGCCCTTGGGCACATCGGTGTAATACTCCGGCCCGCCGCGGCCGCCGGCCTTGAACGGCGCCGCCGCCGAGAGGATCGGCAGCCCCTCGTATTCGGTGCCCTGCATCATCTGTGCGATGTACCAGCTCTGCGCGATCGAGACGATCTGCACCGAAGGGTCATCCGCCACCAGCGCGAAATAGGAATAGAGCGGCGCCGAGGTCTCGCCCACCGCGCGTCGCACGTAATCCAGCGTGGCCTCATGCTCGGGGCGGATCGAGTCGAGCACCTCTTCATCGTCACCAACCAGCGCGGTGACCTTGCGATCCTCGCCACGCTCGTAGATCGGGCGGGCCTCGGAGGTGGTGGAGACCACCTTCCATGCGTTGCCGTCGCGCTCGAGCAGCAGGTCGATGAGCCCCATGTGCGAGCCCCAGAAGCCGCCCATGACCGCGGGCTTGCCGTGGATGGTGCCGGCGGCAAGGTCGATGGCATCGCGCCCGTCGTAATCGGCCGACGGGAAGACGAGGTGGCTGTGACCGGTCATCAGCGCGTCGATCCCGTCGACGGCGGCCAGCGGCACCGAGGCGTTCTCCATCCCGTCCTCATGCTGCGCCGCGCCGATGCCCGAGTGCGACAGCGCGATGATGATCTCGGCGCCCTCTTCCTTCATCTGCGGCACCCATGCCTCGGCGGTGGTGACGATGTCGCGCGCCGCGACGTTGCCTTCAAGGTGCTTGCGGTCCCAGTTCATCACCTGCGGCGGGGTGAAGCCGATGATACCGACGCGGATCGAATGGGTGTTGCCCGCACCGTCGGTGATCTCGCGGTCGAGGATCACATAGGGTTTGAACAGCGTCTCATCCTCGCGCGGGGTCGCGCCCTGTGTCTTGGCGATATTGGCCAGCACGATGGGGAAATTCGCCCCGGCGGCGGATTTCTCGAGGAAGCCGAGCCCGTAGTTGAACTCATGGTTGCCGATGGTGCCCGCGTCATAGCCCAGCGTGTTCATCGCGGTGATGACCGGGTGCATGTCGCCGTCTTTCATGCCGCGCTCATAGGCGATGTAATCGCCCAGCGGGTTGCCCTGCAGGAAGTCGCCATTGTCGACCAGCATCGCGTTCGTCGCCTCGGCGCGGATGCTCTCGATGATCGAGGCTGTGCGCGACAGGCCGACCGTGTCCACCGGCTTGTCGGCGTAATAGTCATAGGGGAAGACATGCACGTGCAGGTCGGTGGTTTCCATGATGCGCAGATGCGCCTGATTGGCCGCGGCGCGGGCGGAATAGGGGTGCAGCGCGATCAGCGCACCGGTTGCGGCGCTGCCGGCGAGAAAGCCTCGGCGGCTGATCGGGGCTTGGGGAAAACGGCGCATCATGCTCTCCTTCGAGTGTAGTCGCTGCCCGGAATAGTGCAGCTTCAAGACAGTCTTGCAACGGTTGCGCTCCGCACGTCCGCGTGTGGCAGGCTGACGTGGCGCCAAGCGCTGCACAGCTGTGCGCTGCGGCAGGCGGCGCGCCGTGCGTATTTTTAAAGAGAAGAAGCAGGGGGCGCGGCTTGTCCTTCTTCTCTTTCGAAATACGCCGGGGAGCGCGAGGGGCAGCGCCCCTCGCAGAGCCTGTGGGCTAGGGGCGTCGGTTGCCACCCCGCGCCGTGCGTGCCATGGCTTGCGCACTCAGCAGGAGGCAGCGCATGCAGCAGGCGGAACAGGTGACTTTCGGCGGATCGGGGCTCGATCGTGCGGCGGAGATGCGGGGCGACATCCCGGCGCTCGCGGCGGCGATGCAGCGCCCGGGCGCGCGCGGCGTGGTGCTTTGGCGGGGCAAGCCGCTGTTGCAGGGCGAGGAGGCGGCCGAGCTACTGCGGCTGCCGCTCGACCATCCGCTGCTCGCCGCCGCAAGCGCCCGCCCGGTGCTGCTCGGGCGCGAGGCGGGCGAGGTGGTGCTGGCCTATGACATCTCGGGCTGGGAGCCGGACGCGCCGCAGGGTGAGGGCTTTGTGGATCACAGCGTGCAGACCCATCCGGACGCGCCTGAGGGCAGCCGCTTCGTCGAGTTGCGCATGCAGCTCATCACCTTGAGCCCGCGTGACGCGGAACTGGCCGCCACCGCCAAGGCGATCCTCGGCTGGCACGAGGCGCATGGGTTCTGTTCCCGTTGCGGGGCCGCGTCGGAGGTGACGCAGGCGGGCTGGCAGCGGGTGTGCCCGGCCTGCGGCGCGCCGCATTTTCCGCGCACCGACCCGGTTGTCATCATGCTGATCACCCGCGGCAATTCCTGCCTTCTGGGACGCTCGCCCGGCTGGCCCGAGGGGATGTATTCCTGCCTGGCGGGCTTCATCGAGCCCGGCGAGGCGATCGAGGCGGCGGTGCGCCGCGAGGTGATGGAGGAAACCGGAATCGAGGTCGGCGAGGTGAGCTACCTGTCGAGCCAGCCTTGGCCCTTCCCCGCTTCGCTGATGCTTGGCTGTCACGGCGCGGCGCTCAGCGAAGAGATCACCATCGATCCCGATGAAATCGAACACGCGCAATGGGTCAGCCGCGAGGATCTGGCCGAGGCGTTCGCGGGCAACCTGCCGGGGCTGCAGCCGGCGCGGCGTGGCTCCATCGCCAACTTCCTGCTGCGCAACTGGCTTGCAGACCGCCTCGATTAAGACAAAATGCGGCGATAACGATTTAGAAACGGTTACTCGAGGCAGTTGATGGACATATCCACGAAGGAAGACATTGAGGTCCCGGTCGACCGGGTCTTCGCCGAAGCGACGAATTTCGATCATCTGGAACGGCAGATCATGCGGCGCGGGATCGAGTTGCGCCGGGTGCCGACGGGCACCGATGGCGATGCCGGGCCGCAGATGGCTTGGGAGGCGGAGTTCACCTTTCGTGGCAAGACCCGCAAGGCGTCGATCGCGCTTGTGGAGCAGGACACGCCCAACCTGCTGGTCTATCGCAGCCTCTCGGACGGGCTGGAGGTTCTGACGCGCATCGAGTTCGTCGCCCTGTCGCGCAGCCGCACCCGCGTGGCGATGCAGGTGGCGCTGCAGCCCAAAACGCTTTCGGCGCGGCTCATGGTGCAATCGCTGAAACTGGCGCGTGCCAGTATCGAGAAGAAGTTTCGCGTGCGCATGGCCGAATATGCTGGCACCGTCGAGGCGCGGCTCAAGCAGGCCTGAGCGGGCGCTTGGCCGGGCGCTGCCTTAGCGCGGCGCGGCCAGCGGCTTGAGCGCAGCGTAAAGCGCGCGCCAGTTCTGCAAGCGCTCCAGCATCGGCTCCGAGGCGGCGGGCGCGAAAATCCGCAGCGCCTCGGGGCGACGCGCGAGGTCGCCACGCGACAGCGCGCCGACCGCCAGCGCCGCGAGTTTGGCCGCGCCCAGCGACGGGCCGAAGGTGGCACCGTCGGGACGGAAGAGCTGCAGACCGCTGGCATCGCTGACCGCCTGCAGCAGCGCATCGCTCTGCGCGCCGCCGCCAAGCGCGGGCAGCGGGGCGAGCCCCTCGGCGGCGGATCCGAAACTCTCCACCGCATCGGCAAAGCAGAAGGCCACAGCCTCGACCACCGCGCGCATCATCGCAGCGCGGCTGGTGCTGTCTTCGAGACCAAAGAAGCCGCCGCGAATGTGCGGATCGCCATGCGGGCTGCGCTCGCCGGTGAGATAGGGCAGGAACAGCGGCACGCGGGCCTCGGGCACGGTCGCCGCCTCCTCCAGCAAGGGGCCGATCTCGGCCCCGGCGATGCCAGCGAACCACGCCAGTGGTCGTGCGCCATTGAGCATCGCCGCCATCTGATACCAGCGGTCGGGCAGCGTATGGGCAAAGGCATGCACATAGGCCCCGGGATTGGGCTGATAATGGGTGCCTGCCAGCAGCAGCTGCCCCGAAGTGCCAAGCGAGATCTGCCCCGTGCCATCCTCGACGGCTCCGACGGCGACGGCACCGGTGGCCGCATCACCGCCGCCGGTGACGATCTTCACCGAGGGCTGCAGCCCAAGCTCGGCGGCCAGTGCCGGGCGGATCAGCCCCGCGACCTCATGCCCGTCCAGAACCTGCGGCAGCCAGTCAGGGTCGGTGTCGCTGGCGGCGCAGAGCCGCTCTGACCAGCGCCGGGCCTTCTGGTCGTACCACAGCGTGCCCGCCGCATCCGAAGGGTCGGTGGCATAGGTGCCATGGAGGCGAAAGCCGAGGTAATCCTTGGGCAGCAGGATATGCGCGATACGGGCGTGGATCTGCGGCTCGTGCCGCGCCAGCCACATCAGCTTTGGCGCGGTGAAGCCGGGCAGGGGCGGCACGCCGGCGAGGGTGCCGATCTCCGGCACGGCGGCGCGCAGGGCGGTGCATTCCGCATGCGCCCGCCCGTCGTTCCACAGCATCGCCGGGCGCAGCACCGCGCCTGCGCCGTCCAGCAGCACCGCCCCATGCATCTGCCCCGAAAGCCCGATGGCGGTCACCGCGCGCCGCTCGGCGTCGGAGAGCGGCTCTAGGATCTCGGCCAGCACCGCGCGGGCGGCCTGCCACCACGCCTCGGGGTCTTGTTCGGAGGCATAGGGCATGGGCGAGGCGCTATGCAGGGCGCGCCGCGCCTCGGCGCGGGGCACCCCGGCGTCGCAGAGCACCGCGATCACCGAACTGGTGCCGAGGTCCAATCCAATTTCCAAGACAGTTCTCCTCCCACGATCCCTGTCGCCTTCCGCGCCGACCATTTCGCGGATCGGCTGCCGCCGCAAGGGGGGTCAGCCGAGCTCGATCACCTGTCCCCCGGCGGCCTCGGCGTCGGCGGGATCATGCGTCACCAGCAGCACCGGAAGCCCCTGCGCCCGGGCGCGCTCGAACACGAGGCTGCGGATCTGGCCGCGCAGCGCGGCGTCGAGTTTCGAGAAGGGCTCGTCGAGCAGCAGGGCGCGCGGCTCCGACAGCAGCATGCGCATCAGCGCCACCCGTGCCTTCTGCCCGCCCGAGAGCGTGGCGGGATCGCGGCTGGCATAGCCCGCGAGCCCGATCTCGGAGAGCGCGGCGTCGATGCGGGCGCGGCGTGCTTTGCCGCGCAATTGCGGCGGCAGGCCAAAGCCGAGGTTGCCGCCCACCGACAGATGCGGAAACAGCAGTTCGTCCTGAAAGAGAATGCCGACGCGGCGGCGCTCGGGGGGCAGCGCGGTGATGTCCTGCCCATCAAGCGTGATGCGCCCGGTGAGGCCGAAGCCCGGCGCGAGCGTGCCGATGATCGCGGCCAGGAGCGTGGATTTACCCGAGCCGGAGGGCCCCATGATGGTCAGCACCTCGCCCGGCGCGACGCGCGCGTCGAGGCTCAGAAGCGGCGCGCCCTGCCGGGTGATGCGCAGGGTCTCGAAATGCAAACCGGAGGTCATGTCAGGCACCATGCCGCATTCCCCGCCGGTTGCGCCAGACCAGCGCCGGGATCAGCAGCGCCAGCGCGAAGGGCAGAAACGCGGCAGAGGTCTGGGCAAGCGCGGTCACGCCGATCACCCGCCGGTCGCCGCCAGAGGCCAGCGCCACCGCCTCGGTGGTCAGCGTCGGAACCCGGCCTCCGCCGATCAGCAGGGTCGGCAGATATTGCCCGACGCTGACCGCGGCGCTGACCGCCGCGGCGGTCAGCAGCGGGCGCAGCAACAGCGGCAGGCGCACGCGCCAGAAGGTGGCGCTGGCGCCCTTGCCGAGCGCATGGGCCACCGCGGCATAGCGCGGATCGAGCGCGCGAAAGGGGTCGGACAGCGACAGGAAGGCATAGGGCAGCACAAAGACCACATGCGCTGCGATCACCGCCGCAAGCGTGCCGTCGAGCCCGGTTATCAGCCCGGCCACCTGCAGCCCCGGCAGAAAGGCGATCTGCGGCACCAGAAGCGGCAGGTAGAGCAGCCAGAGCGCGCGGGTTCCCGGGCGCAAACCGTGGCGCTGCTCGGCCTCCAGACAGGCGGTGGTGAGGAGCATCGCGATGGCGCTCGAGGCTGCGGCGATCAGCAGGGTCCGCCCAAAGAGCGACAAAAGGTCGGGTCCGTAGCGCATCCAGCTGCGCAGGCTCCAGCCCTGCGGCAATAGTTCGGGAAAGCGCCAGAGCCCGGCCAGAGACCACAGCGCAAGCCCCGCCAGCCCCAACAGCACCAGCGCAGCGCAGAGCGCGCCGAGCCCCAGCCCCACGGTGCGCCACAGCGGCTCGACGTGGCCGCGGCCCCCAGCCACCAGCCAGCGCGCCGACAGACGGGCGAGCGCCGCCTCGCCAAAGCGCCAGAGCCCCAGCGCCGCCAGCGTCAGCCCCAGCAGCAGCAAGGCCCCGGCGGCGGCTTGTAGGCGCAGCGCCAGATCGGGATCGTTCATCCATTTCAGCACCTGCACGGCCAAGGGCGGCGGCGTGCCCGGCCCAAGGATCATCGCCACATCCACCGCCGAAAGCGAATAGGCCAGCACCGCATAGACCGGCAGGCGGATCTGTGGGTAGAGCCTTGGCAGGACGGTCTTTATCCAGCCAGACACCCGCCCGTATCCCAGCGCCTGCGCGGTTGCGAGGCTTTGGTCCGGGCGCAGCGCGGGCAGCGCGGCGAGGCTCATCAGCAGCAGGAAGGGCATTTCCTTCACCACCAGCCCGGCGATCAGCGACAGGCCCCATGGGTCTTGCAAGATCAGCAGGTCGGGCGGGCGCTCCCAGCCCAGCGGCAGCGCGATCAGCCGCGCGATCCAGCCCGAGGGGGCGATCAGGAACGCAAGGCCGAAGGCGGCGGCGGCATGGGGCACCGACAGCAGCGGCGAGAGTGCCCGCTCAAGCGCCCGGAAGGGCCGCGTGCCCTGCCAGCCGGCGCAGATCAGCAGGGTCAATGCCAGCGACAGGGCGGTGGCCGCAAGCCCGGTGAAAAGGCTCAGCAGCACGGCGCGGGACAGACCCGGCCAGCCCAGAAGTGCGCGCAAAGGATCGAGGCTCAGCTCATCCGCCCCCAGCGCGGGCAGCAGGCCAAAGGCAGGCGCCACTGTCCCGAGGAGGCCCGCTGCCACCGGCCCGAGCAGCGCCAGCAGCGTCAGAGCGGGTGCCGCGCGGGTCAGAGACAGGCGCATCAGAGGCTCATTCCCGGCGCCCGCTCAGGGCGCGACGCCGTAGCGTGCGGTCCAGCCTTCTTCGAGCTTCTCCATCCACGAGGGATGCGGCTCTGGCAGGGTAGGGCCAAGCTCCTCGGGGGTCAGCGTGGCGATGCCCACCGGAATCTCGTCAAAGAGGCGCACGTCGTCATCCGAAAGCTTCTCCATCGCCAGCACCGTGCCGAAGCCCAGCTCGTCGGGGCTGGCCATACGCGCCTGTGCCTGCGGCGAGAGCAGCAGGTTGGCGATCACCATGGCACCGGCCTTGGCATTGGCGTTGTAGGGGATGGCGACAAAGCTGGCGTTGCCAAGCGAGCCGCCGTCGAGGACGAAGCTGCGCACGCTCTCGGGCAGTTGGAAGTTGGCGATGGCGTTGGAGGCGGCGTTGGGGTTGAACTCGAAACCGATGTCGATCTCGTTGTCGGCCATCAGTTGGATCATCCGCTGCGCGTTCTGCGGATAGGCCTTGCCCTGCCGCCACAGGTTCGGCGTCAGCGTATCGAGCCAGTCCCACAGCGGCGCGGTGGCGGCCTCATAGTCGGCTTCTGTGACCGGGGCCGAGAGCACCTCGGGGTCGGGGGTCAACTCGATCAGCGCCTGCTTGAGGAAGGTGGAGCCAAGGAAATCCGGCGGCTGCGGGTAGGTGAAACGGCCGGGGTTCTCGGCGGCCCATTCGGCCAGCGCAGCCATGCTGCGCGGCGGCTCGGGCAGGCGGGCGGTGTCATGATAGAACACCAGCTGCGCCATGCCCCACGGGCTTTCCATACCGCTCGTCGGCACGGTGAAATCGGCGGTCAGCGCGGCGTTGGCTTCGGGGTCGGTCAGCTGCCAGTTCGGCAGGTCCTCTGACCACGGGCCAAAGAGCAGCCCTTGCCGCTTCATCGCCGCGAAATTCTCGCCGTTGATCCAGATGAGGTCGATCGCGCCGCCAGCGTCTTTCCCCGCGCCTTTCTCGGCCAGCACGCGGCTCACCGCCTCGGCGGTGTCCGAAAGCTTCACATGCTCGAGCGTGACGCCATATTGTTCCTGCGCCAGATCGCCGATCCAGTCAATGAAGGCATTGACGTTCTCGGCCCCGCCCCAAGCGTTCCAATAGACGGTCTGACCCTCCGCCTCGGCCAGAACCGCGGGCCAGTCGGCGGGATCAGCTTCGGCATTCGGAGTTTCTGCGGCGGCGAAACCGGCGCTGGCGAGGGTGGCGGCAAGGGAGAGCGGCAGGCTCTGGCGCATGAGACGGCGGAACATCGCGCGGGACTTTCTTGTTGTGCCGCGACCTGCGGCGCTTTTGTGCTATATGGTGTCATGTTGTCGCAAGCACGCCGCCCTCCGGTCAACTGACAAAAGGGTGCGAACGGTTACAGCGGGCTTGCAGCCTTCGGGCAGCTTTCTATCTGAAGCATAAGAATTTTCCAGGAGCGTTGCTGATGTGGGATGAAAGATATTCCGTCGAGGATTATGTGTTCGGAACCGAGCCCTCGGGCTTCCTCACGCGCCGTGATCACTGGCTCAAACGTGGCGCAAAGGCGCTTTGCGTGGCCGACGGCGAGGGGCGCAACTCGGTGTATCTCGCCGAGCAGGGGCTGCAAGTCACCGCGTGGGACGGATCGCCAGCCGCGGTCGCCAAGGCGCGCAAGCTGGCCACGGCGCGCGGCGTCGAGGTCGATTATTCGGTGCAGGACGTCTTCGAGTGGGACTGGCCCGAGGGGGCTTATGACCTCGTGGTCGGTATCTTCATCCAGTTCCTGCCGCCCGAAGGGCGCGATCAGCTGTTCAAGAAGATGGCGGCGGCGCTGAAACCGGGCGGCGTGCTGATGCTGCATGGCTACACGCCCAAGCAGTTGCACTATGGCACCGGCGGCCCGAAGCAGCGCGAGAACCTCTACACCGCCGAACTGCTGCGCCGGCTTTTCGCGGATATGCGCATTCAGGTGCTCGAGGATTATGAGCTCGACATCAACGAAGGCAGCGGACACGTCGGGCGATCGGCGCTGATCGATCTGGTCGCGGTCAAACGCTAGCGGCGGCGCTTTGGGGCGGCCTCAGGCTTCGAGGCCGCCGAAATGCTGGGCGACGATGCCCGGCAACTGATCCCAATGGTCGAAGGCGTAGGTATGGGGCAACTCGTCGAGCGCCGCCTTGCGATAGCCCTCTGTGTAGATCGCGAAGGGAATGTTTGCGCGCGCGGCTGTTTCGGCGTCCACCTCGCTGTCGCCCACATAAAGGCCGGGACCGGTGCCAAGCGCCTGCATCACCTCGATCAGCGGCGCGGGATCGGGTTTGCGCACCGGCAGGCTGTCGCCGCTGGCGACCGAGCGCATGTAGTCCGTCAGCCCGAAATGCGACAGCGCGATATGGGTGGGAGCCTCGGGCTTATTGGTGCAAAGCCCCATGGCGCAGCCGAGAAGCTCGAGCTGCGCTAGCGCGTCCATGACACCGGGATAGAGCACGGTCAGCTGCGGTGCGTGGTTGTATTCCGTCATGAACTTGCCAAGCAGGCGCTCATGCGCCTGCGCGTCGCCGCCGAGGCCGACCGCCTCGACCACGCGGGCGATCAGCACCGGCGCGCCATGGCCGATGAAGCTGCGCGCCTGTGCAAAGGTGATCTCGGGCAGCCCCTCGTCGCGCAGCACCACGTTGGCGGCGCGGTGCAGGTCGGGCGCGCTGTCGATCAGCGTGCCATCAAGGTCGAAGACAACGGATTTCATCATGCGGCGCAGCCCGTGCTGCGGGGCGTGAAGACGAGAGGCATGGCGCGGTATCCTTTTCCTTGGCACCGCGGGACGGCGGCGCAGGGGCACGGGGGCATACTGATGCCTCGGCACCGCCACGTCCAGCGGCGCGCGGCCTCACTCGCGCAGCCATTGCGGCTGCAGCACGATCACCGTGGGCTGCGCGGGCAACTCGCGCAGGCTGACCACCAGCTCCGGCCCGTCGCGGCGCTCGACCGGGAAAGTGTCCGAGACATCGGCGACGAAGCGCTCCAGCGAAGTGCCCGAGAACCAGTGCATCGGGATGATCACCGAACTGCGCAGCCGCTCGACCACCCGCACCATGCCATCGAGGGCCATCGTATATCCGCCATCTACCGGCACCATCAGCACGTCGAGCCGCCCGAGCGCGGCGTATTGCTCGTCATTGGGCTCGTGGTGGAGATGGCCAAGATGGCCGATGCACAGCCCCTCGACCTCGAAGACAAAGATCGAATTGCCGCGCTCCTCGGTCCCGCCATAGGATGAGCGGATGTCGGTCGAGACGTTGCGCACCAGCATCTCGCCAAGGTCGAGGTAATGGTCGATGCCCTGTCCAAACTCGCCCCAGCCTTCGAGCACATGCGGGATGGCCGGATCGGGGGCGGCGGTCCAATGGCTGGAATGGGCGTGGTTCATGGTGACGACATCGGGGATCATCGGCACGTTGCCGATGTAGCCGGTGAAATCGGTCACCGCGTTCAGCCCGCCACGGGTCTGGATCAGAAAGGCGGCATGGCCGAGGTATTGGATGCGCACCGAATATTCGGGCACCGGATCGGTCCAGGCGGCCTTGTGCAGATACTGCAGCCCGGGCGCCGCATCGGCGATCGCGATGCAATGCGAGGGGCGGCGGCTCTCCTGCGCCGAGGCGGGCAGGGCGGTGAGCAGGGACAGCAGGGCGAGGGCGTAAGCAGTGACTTGGGCAAGGGCAGGGCGCGGCATGGCAGGCCTCCTTTCCAGAGACAGCCTAAGCGCGTATCCCTCGCAGCGGTGTTGAAATTTACGTGGGGTAAGCTTTGGGCAGCGCGAGGATGCGCTCAGCCGACCTGCGTGCGGCCGCGCCGGTCGAGCCGCAGCGAGCTGTAAAGCACATGGGTGCGCCAGCGCCCGTTGATCTGCAGGTAACTCTGCGCCACGCCCTCATACTTGAAGCCGGAGCTTTCCAAGAGCCCGCGCGAGGCGACGTTTTCCGGCAGGCAGGCGGCCTCGATGCGGCTGAGGTCCATCTGGGTGAAGGCGTGATGCACCAGCGAGGCGATGGCCTCGCGCATGTAGCCATGCCGGGCAAAGGGCAGGCCGGTCCAATAGCCCAGCGTGCCCGACTGCGCCGGCCCGCGGCGGATGTTGTCGAGGGTGATCGCGCCCACCAGCACCGAATCCTCGCGCCGGACGAGGAACAGCGGCACCGCGGTGCCGCCGATGATCGAGCGATTGGCCCAGTAGACGCGGTTGGTGAAGGCGCGGCGCGACAGGTGATCCTCGGCCCAGGAGGGCTCCCAGGGGGTGAGGTAATCCTTGCTCTCGAGCCGCAGCGCCACCCAGGCGTTGAAATCGCCATGCATCGGCGGCCGCAGGATCAGACGCTCGGTGTCGAGCCTGAACTTCCGCCGCCGCCCCAGCATCAGGCTGCCCGCTGCGCCTGAAGGTCGTCCAGCCCCGGCGCACCGGCCACCGGCCCGTAGAGCGCCAGCGCCGCGGGCGCGTCGGTGGCCACCTGTTCGGCGAAGTCGCGGACGTCGCCGGTGGTCACATTGTCGATCTTCTCGACCGTCTCTTCGATCGGCGGCACCTTGCCCCAGATCTGCACCATGCGGGCCATGCGCTCGGCCCGGCTCGACGAGCTTTCCAGCCCCATCAGCAGCCCGGCCTTCATTTGCGCGCGGGCGCGGGCGACCTCTTCGGGGCTCATGTCGTCGGCAGCGCGCTTCATCTCGTCGATGGTCAGCCGCGCCAGCGCACCAACCTCTTCGCCCGAGGTCCCGGCATAGATCGTGTTGAGCCCGGTCTCGGCATAGGCACCGGTCTGCGAGAAGATCGTGTAGCACAGGCCCCGCTTCTCGCGGATTTCCTGAAACAGCCGCGAGGACATGCCGCCACCAAGCGCGATCGAATAGATCTGCGCGGTGTAGAAGTTCGGATCGCGATAGCCCGGACCTTCGAACGCCAGCGCCATATGCGCCTGTTCGAGGGTCTTCTCGCGGCGGATCTCGCCGCCGGTGAATTTCGCGTGCTCCAGACCCGGTGCCGAGCGGGCAACCATACCGCCAAAGAGCGCCTCGGCCTGCGCCACCAGCGCGTCGTGGTCCACCGACCCGGCCGCCGAGAGGATCATCTGCCCCGGCCCGTACTGCTCGGCCACGAACGTCGCCAGATCGTCGCGCCCGAAGCTGCGCACATTGGCCTCTTCGCCAAGGATGGTGCGCCCCAGCGCCTGATCGCTATAGGCGCGTTCTTGCAGCCAGTCGAAGATCACGTCGTCGGGCGTGTCCAGCGCCTGACCGATCTCCTGCAGGATCACGTGGCGCTCGGTCTCGATCTCCTTGGGCTCGAAGATCGGGTTCAGAAGGATGTCGCCGATGACATCCATCGCCAGCTTGCAATCCTGCTCCAGTACGCGGGCGTAATAGGCGGTCACCTCGCGCGAGGTATAGGCGTTGATATAGCCGCCAACATCCTCGATCGCCTCGGCGATCTGCAGCGCGGTGCGGGTCTTGGTGCCCTTGAACGCCATATGTTCGAGGAAATGGGCGATGCCGTTCTGCTCCAGCCGCTCGTTGCGGCCGCCAGCGGTCACCCAGATCCCGAGGGTGGAGGATTGCAGGCCCGGCATCTGTTCAGAGACGATGCGAAAGCCGTTCTTGAGGGTGGTCAGTTGCACGGTCACTTGGCGATACGCTCCCGGATCAGGGTTTCGAGGGCGGAAAGGTCGTTGGGCACGCGGGTCACGCGCTCTTCGCGATCAAAGAGGTCACCCATCCGCTCGGGCAGGGGCGGGCGGATGCCGCTGGCCTTTTCCACGGCGTCGGGGAATTTCGCCGGATGCGCGGTGGCCAGCGTGATCATCGGCACGGCGGGCGTGCGATGCTCTTCGGCGACCTTCACGCCGATGGCGGAATGCGGGCAGAGAAGCTCGCCCATGGTCTTGTTTGCCCCGGCGATCGTGGCCAGCGTGTCCTCTTCCGAGGCGCGGCCACTCTCGAAATGCTCGCGCAGCGCCTGCAGCGCGCCCTGGCTCACATGGAAGCCGCCCGCCTTGAGCTCGTCCATCAGCTGGCCCACGGCGGCGCCATCGCGCCCGTAGGCATCAAACAGCGCGCGCTCAAAGTTGGAGCTGACCTGAATGTCCATCGAGGGGCTGATCGACGGGTGCACTTCCGAGGTCTGGTAATCGCCGGTCGAGAGGCAGCGGTGCAGAATGTCGTTCTGGTTGGTGGCCACCACCAGCCGGTCGATCGGCAGGCCCATCTTCTTGGCGATATAGCCCGCGAAGATGTCGCCGAAGTTGCCGGTGGGCACGGTGAAGCTGACTTTGCGGTCGGGCGCGCCAAGCGAGACCGCCGACGAGAAGTAGTAGACGACCTGCGCCAGCACCCGCGCCCAGTTGATCGAGTTCACACCCGCCAGCCGCACTTCGTCGCGGAAGGCGAAATCGTTGAACATGTCCTTGAGCTTGGCCTGGCAGTCGTCGAAATGCCCGTCGAGCGCCAGCGCATGCACGTTGGCCTCGGACGGCGTGGTCATCTGGCGGCGCTGCACTTCCGAGACGCGGCCATGCGGGAAGAGGATGAAGACATCCACCGCGTCGAGCCCCTTGAAGGCCTCGATCGCCGCCGAGCCGGTGTCGCCCGAGGTGGCGCCGACGATGGTCACCCGCTCGCCGCGGCGCGTCAGCGCCTCTTGGAAGAGCTGGCCGATCAGCTGCATGGCGAAGTCTTTGAACGCCAGCGTCGGCCCATGGAAAAGCTCCAGCAGGAAGTGGTTCGGCGCCAGCTGCACCAGCGGCGCGCGGGCGCTGTGGCCGAATCCGGCATAGGCCTTGGAGATCAGATCGCCAAAGGTCTCGTCGCTGAAGCTGTCGCCAACGAAGGGGCGCATGACGCGGAAGGCCACTTCCTCGTAGGACAGGCCGTTCAGCGCGCGGATGTCGCCGGGGGTCATCACCGGCACAGTCTCGGGCACATAGAGGCCGCCGTCACGGGCGAGGCCGGACAGCATGGCCTCTTCGAAGCTGAGCGCCGGGGCTTTGCCGCGGGTGGAGATATAGCGCATAGGGCTCTGGGGGCTCATGGGGGCTCAGGCCTTTCCTGTCTTGGACTGCCGGCGGATGTAATAGCCGGTCATGATCAGCCACACCACGGCCAGCGAGAACCAGGTGATGGCATATTGCAGGTGATCGTTGGGGATGCCGCTGCGGCTCACCGGCAGCGGCTGGATGTCGGGATCGCGCGGGCTGGTGCTGCGCGCCACGACGAGCAGAGGCTCGGTCTGCAGCTCTTCGGCCATCGCTCCGATATCGCGGGCGAACCAGATGTTGCCGGTGATATCGTTCGCGGGGGTCGAGCTGTTGCGCTCGTCGGGCCAGTGCAGATTGCCCGTCGCCTCGGCGGGGCCGGTGTAGCGGATGGCGTCTTTCTGCGCGCTGGCGGTGAAGCCGCGGTCGAGAAGGATCAGCCGCCCGCCCTCGGTGCGGAACGGCGAGATGATCCGGTAGCCTGCGCCCACCTGTTTCTGGCTGACCAGCACGCGGATCTCGCCGGGCAGGATCTCGCCATTGAGCGCCACCGGCATATAGCGCTGCTCGGTCGGCGAGATCAGCGTCGGCAAAGGCTGCGCCACGCCTTCGATGCGCGCGTCGATATCGGCCAGAACCGCCTCTTTCCACTCCAGGCGGCGCAGCTGCCAGCTGCCGAGCGATATCAGGATCGCGGCGCCGATCAGGCCAAAGAGGAGGGGGGCGAGGTAGCGGGTCAAGTAAGTCCGGGTCCGGGTTCAGGGCGCTGGCGCGTCCCGCCTGCTTTAGCGCCTCAGCGCGGGGCACATCAAGGCGCGATTGCTGCCGCGTTGCAAGGCGAAAAGGACAGGCTTCGGAAGAAGGGGCGCTGCCCCCGTCGCGCGGTGCGCGACTCCCCCGGCGTATTTGGAAAGAGAAGAAGACCGGGCGCTTCTTCTCTTTCCAAATACGCACGGCGGGGCGCCGGCCACGGGCGGCGGGCTGATCAAACGCGAAACGCCCGCCAGGGGGCGGGCGTCTGCGGTGCGGTCTGCAACGAGGTCGCGGGCTGAGCTCAGCCGCCCCAGATGTAGATCGAGGCGAAGAGGAACAGCCACACCACGTCGACGAAGTGCCAGTACCAGGCGGCGGCTTCGAAGCCCACGTGTTTGTCGGGGGTGAAATCGCCGCGCATCAGGCGCAGCAGGCACACGAAGAGGAAGATCGTGCCGATGATCACATGCATGCCGTGAAAGCCCGTCGCCATGAAGAAGTTGGCGCCGTAGATGTTGCCCGAGAAACCAAAGGCCGCGTGGCTGTACTCATAGGCCTGGAACACGGTGAAGAGCACGCCGAGCGCGATGCCGATGGTTAGGCCCCACTTCATGTCTTCGCGGTTGTTCTCATGCACCAGCGCGTGGTGCGCCCAGGTGACCGCGGCGCCCGAGCAGAGCAGGATCAGCGTGTTGATCAGCGGCAGGTGCCAGGGATCGAAGGTCTCGATTCCAGCCGGCGGCCAGACGCCGTCGACCGCCGGGCTGTTCGGGCCCATCGGGTAGAGCGCGTGTTTGAAGAACGACCAGAACCAGGCGAGGAAGAACATCACCTCGGACATGATGAAGAGGATGAAGCCGTACTTCAGGCCGATCTGCACCACCGGGGTGTGATCGCCGACGCGGCTTTCGACCACCACTTCGGACCACCAGCCGAACATTGTGTAAAGCACGCCGACAAAGCCCGCGAGGAAGATCCACGGTCCGCTGTCGTGCATCCACAGCACCGCCCCGAAGAGCATGACGAAGGCCGAGGCCGAGCCGATCAGCGGCCAGGCGGATGGGGGCAATATGTGGTAGTCGTGGTTCTTAGCATGCGCCATCTCGTTATCCCTCGTTGGTCAGGCGGTCAGTTCACGGAGCTTTCGTCCGGTTTCGTGTCGAGAGCGGCCTGTATCTCCTCCAAAGTCTCCTCTGGCAGGTCGATCTCGTAGAAAGTGTAGCTGAGCGTGATGTGCTTGGCGAACTTCGCGTCGGGATCGTTGACGATCTCGGGGTCGACGTAAAAGCTCACCGGCATTTCCACCCGCTCGCCGGGCATCAGCACCTGCTCGGTGAAGCAGAAGCATTCGATCTTGTTGAAATACGCGCCGGCATCGAAAGGCGCGACGTTATAGGCGGCCTGCCCGGCGATCGGGCGGTCGGTGGGGTTGTAGGCCTCGTAGAAGGCCAGCCCGTCCTCGCCGATGCGCAGGGTCATCTCGGTCTGCATCGGCTTGAAGTCCCACGGCATGCCGCGTTCCTTCGAGGCATCGAAGCGGATTTTGATGGTCTGGTCGAGCACGCCCGAAGAGGCGCCGGTGGCGACATTGGTCGTGCCGCCATAGCCGGTGACCCGGCAGAACCAGTTGTAGAACGGCACCGCTGCCCAGGCCATGGCGCCCATGAAGACGACCACGCCGATCAGCGACCAGAGGGTTCTGGTGGTGCCCTTAGTTGCCATTGGCGGCCTCGCTCCCCTGCAGCTCGGGCGTAGACGCGTAGTCTCCGCTGCCGATCTTGACGAGGGTCATGCCGAAAACGATGGCGATGAACGCCGCCAGCACCAGCCCGACGCCGATGTTGCGGCCCCGGCGCCGCTGGTGCAGTTCGTGTTCGTGCGCGATGCCCATTCTCAGCCTCCGATGGTCCAGCCGCCGAGCGCCAGGTCTATGCCGAAACGGTCGAGCCCGGCTTCCACCAGGATCGCGCCGAAATGGGCGAAGAGATACAGCAGCGAGAGCTTGAAGAAGCTCCTCTCGGTCTTGAAGTTGTCCGCCTCGGACATGGTCTCGTCGCGGCGGAAGATATTCCATGCGCCCTTCAGGAAGAGCGCGTTCAGCACCACGGCCACGGCCAGATAGACCGGCCCGCCGACCGAGGTGAAGCCGGTGCCGATGGCCAGAGCGGCGAGCAGCACGGTGTAGACGAGGATGTGCACACGGGTCGAGCGGCGGCCATGGGTGACCGTCAGCATCGGCACATTGGCGTCGTCGTAATCCGAGCGCATGAAGAGCGCGAGCGCCCAGAAGTGCGGCGGCGTCCACATGAAGGTCAGGCAGAACATCAGCACCGCCTCGATGCTCACCGAGCCGGTTGCCGCGGCCCAGCCGATCATCGGGGGGAAGGCGCCCGCGGCGCCGCCGATGACGATGTTCTGCGGCGTCGAGCGCTTCAGCCACATGGTGTAGATCACCACGTAGAAGAAGATGGTGAAGGCCAGCAGCGCGCCCGCGAGGATATTGGTGGCGAGCGCGAGGAAGACGCAGGAGAAGGCCGAGAGCGCGAGGCCGATGGCCAGCGCCTCGCCGGGCTGCACCCGGCCCGAGGGGATCGGCCGCTTGACCGTGCGCTTCATCACTGCGTCGATGTCTGCGTCCCACCACATATTGAGCGCGCCCGAGGCACCGCCGCCGACGGCGATGAACAGCACGGCGCAGAAACCGATGAACGGGTGGACCGGGACCGGGGCCGCCAGCAGGCCGACGAAGGCGGTGAACACCACCAGAGTCATGACGCGCGGCTTGAGCAGGGCGAAGTAATCGCCGAACTGCGCGTCGTATTCGGAGGCGCGTGCCGCGGGGGCTGCCGTGTTGGTGGTGAGGTCGCTCATTTCCGGTCTCGATTCAGCTTGTGGCGACGCGCCCTCCTCCTCGGGGCGCGCCGCCTTGTTTCAAAGGATCAGGAGGCGGCGAGAAACTCGCGCACATCCAGATAGCCGCCATCTTCCTGCGATGCGGCGAGCCAGGCGTCATAGGCTTCCTGGCTGACCACCTTGACGGTGATCGGCATGTAAGCGTGGCTGATGCCACAGAGTTCCGAGCATTGGCCGAAGAACACGCCTTCGCGCTCGGGTTTGAACCACAGCTCGGCGATGCGGCCGGGCACGGCGTCCTGTTTCACACCGAAGGCCGGGATGGTCCAGGAGTGGATCACATCGGCGCCGGTGACCTGCATCACCACGGTCTTGCCGACCGGCACCACGACGGCGCTGTCGGTGGCCAGAAGGAACTCGCTGTCGCTGTAGCCCGCTTCCTGCAGCTGCGCCGAGACATCCGCGTTGAAACGGTTGTCGCCACCGGTGGCCGGCGCGCCGATCATGTAGCTGTCATAGGCCAGATCGGTGCCGACATATTCATAGCCCCAGTACCACTGATAGCCGGTGACCTTGATCACGATGTCGCCTTCGGGGATTTCCTGCTGCTTGAACAGCACCGGCAGCGAGAAGGCACCGATCACCACGAGGATCACGATGGGGCCAAGCGTCCACGCGATTTCCAGCGGCGAGTTGTGGGTGAAGCTCTTCGGGTTGGGGTTCTTCTTGGCATTGAAGCGGACCACGGCGTAGGCCAGCAGCGCAATGACGAAGATGCAGATCGCGGTGATGATCACGAGCAGCATGCCGTCGAGCCACTGAAGGTCACGGGCCAGCTCCGTCGCGGCTGGCTGGAAGCCGATTCCGCCCGCCTGTGGTTGGCCGACCAGTTCCAGCGAGTCCTGCGCCATCGCGGGCGCGGCGGTCACGCCGAAAATGAGTCCTGCCAGCATAGAAAGTTTACGCATGTATCACCTGATCCGGTTGTCATTCTTCTCTTGCGGACAGGAGGAATGAGCCCCGGACCGCAGCCCGAAGAGAGTCCTCCCCTAGATATGCTCTTTAAAAAGCACATTGCGTCCCTCAAATAAAGATGAACGCTTGCGGCAAAAGCGCACTTTTTTGATCCAGATCAAAATACCAGAGGAAGATACCTATGAGCGAAAGCCCGTTCCGGCCCTTCGAAACCGCCCTCGACCTGGATCGCACCCTTGCGCAGCTGCGTAATGCTGTCGCAGGCGCGGACGATGGTGAGTTGTTCCTTGAAAGGCGTCGCGCCGAGGCTCTGGTGCTCGACGACGGACGAATCAGAACCGCCAGCTACGACGCCTCCGAGGGTTTCGGCCTGCGCGCAGTGCGCGGCGAGGTCGCTGGCTACGCCCATGCCACCGAGATCTCGGAAAAGGCCATCTCGCGCGCCGTGGAAACCGCGCGGCTCGCGGTGGGCGATGGCGGCGGCGTGCTGGCCCCGCCGCCCGCAGGCACCAACCACAAGCTCTATACCGACGCCGACCCGATCGCCGGTCACAGCTTTGCGGTGAAGCTCGATACGCTGCGCGAGATCGACGCCTTCACCCGCGATCTCGACAGCCGCGTGGTGCAGGTCACCGCGACCATCGCTGCCTCCTGTCAGGAGGTTTCGATCCTGCGCCCCGAGGGCGGGCTGGTCAGCGACACGCGCCCGATGACCCGTGTGACGGTCAGCGTGATCGTCGAGGAGAACGGTCGCCGCGAGCAAGGCAGCGCCTCGGGCGGCGGGCGGTTCCTGCTGGACGGGCTGCTGGAGCCTGCGGCGTGGCAGGCACAGGCCCGCGAAGCACTGCGCGTGGCGCTGGTGAACCTGCGCGCCGAGGATGCGCCGGCGGGCGTCATGGACATCGTGCTTGGGCCGGGCTGGCCGGGCATCCTGCTGCATGAGGCGGTGGGCCACGGTCTGGAGGGTGATTTCAACCGCAAGGGCAGCTCGGCCTTTGCCGGGCTCATGGGCCAGCGCGTCGCCGCGCCCGGGGTCACGGTGGTCGATGACGGCACCATGCCGGACCGGCGCGGCTCGATCTCGGTGGATGACGAGGGCACGCCCTCGGCGCGCAACGTGCTGATCGAGGACGGGATCCTCGTGGGCTATATGCAGGACCGGCAGAACGCCCGGCTGATGGGCGTCGAAGCCACCGGCAATGGCCGCCGCGAGAGCTATGCCCATGCGCCGATGCCGCGGATGACCAACACGATCATGGAGGGCGGCGACGCCGATCCGCAGGACATCGTGGCCGATCTCAAGGACGGGATCTGGGCCACCGGGTTTGGCGGCGGTCAGGTGGACATCACCAATGGCAAATTCGTCTTCTCCTGCACCGAGGCCTACCGGGTGAAAGACGGCAAGGTCGGCGCGCCGGTGAAGGGTGCGACGCTGATCGGCGACGGCGCCACCGCGCTGCAGCACGTGCGCGCGCTTGGCAACGATATGGCGCTGGACCCGGGCATGGGCAACTGCGGCAAGCAGGGGCAATGGGTGCCGGTGGGCGTGGGCCAGCCGACGGTGATGATCGGCGGGCTGACGGTGGGCGGCGCGGGCAGCTGAGCCGCCGCGCCTCTGCGGCTGCGGCAGCGCGGCGGCGGGGTTTTCACCTGCGTATTTGGAAAAAGAAGAAGCGAGGGGGGCTGTGATGGCCCCCCGCGTGTTTTGTGCTTCACCGTTGATTAACCACTCATCTGTTAGAGAGGTTCTGCAAGCGACGGGGTCAGGATGACCGGGCACACACAGACTTCCACCCACCCCCCACTCCCACCCACCACGGAAGCTGAGCGGTTTGACTGGCTCCGTCTCTTGCGCTCGCGCCGTGTCGGGCCGACCACCTTCTGGCGGCTGATGGCCGAACATGGCTCGGCGGCTGAAGGGCTTGCGGTGCTGCCGGAGGTGGCCGCCGCCGCCGGGGTTTCGGACTATCGCATCTGCCCCGAAGGCGTGGTTGCTGCGGAAATGGCGGCCGGGACACGGGCGGGCGCCTCACTGCTGTTTCGCGGCGAGGCGCATTACCCCGCGCATCTTGCCGAGCTCGACGATGCGCCGCCCTTCGTCTGGGTGCTGGGACGGCCAGAGCTGCTGAGCCGCCCGGCGGTGGCGATCGTTGGCGCGCGCAACGCCTCCTCGCTGGGCGCGCGCATGGCCCGGCTGCTGGCGCGTGATCTGTCCGCGGCGGGCTGGGTGGTCGTCTCGGGGCTGGCGCGCGGCATCGATGCCGAGGCGCATGGCGCCGCGCTTGAGGACGGCACCGCCGCGGTGATGGCGGGCGGTGTCGACGTGATCTACCCGCAGGAAAACACCCGGCTCGCTGGCGCAATCCGCGAGCGCGGTGCCCTGCTGTCCGAACAGCCTCCGGGCGTGCAGCCGCAGGCGCGGCATTTTCCCACGCGCAACCGCATCGTCTCGGGCATGGCGCGCGGCGTCGTGGTGGTCGAGGCGGCGGTGAAATCCGGCTCGCTGATCACCGCGCGCTGCGCGCTCGATCAGGGGCGTGAGGTGATGGCGGTGCCGGGCCATCCGCTCGACGGGCGGGCAGGGGGCTGCAACCTGCTTTTGCGCGATGGCGCGCGGCTGGTCCGCCACGCCGAGGATGTGCTGGAGGCGCTGGCGGTGCCCTCCGCCGCGCCGGACCCCGCGCCCAGTGACGCGCTGCCGACCATTCCGCCCGCGCCGCCCGAACGCTATAGCCGGGCCGAGACTCGCGCCCTGCATCAGCGCATCCTTGACCGGCTCGGCCCGGTGCCGGTTCCCGAAGATCAGGTGATCCGCGATCTGGGCGGCGCGGTCGGGCAGATCGCTCCGGCGCTCACCGATCTCGAGCTTGAGGGGCGGCTGGAGCGGCGCCCGGGCGGCCTGCTCTGCCGGTCGGGCTAGGCCTGCGCAGCGGCCCAAAGATGCCCGAAACCACGCCGCTTGCCCTGTTGCCGCACCGCCGACGCTGGGGGCCGCATTGACATTTCCCCCTTGCACCCCACATCTTGCGCCGCCATAGCGGCAGGCAAGCCGTTTTGAGCACAGCGTTGCAATGAGGTCTCATTAATGCCCGTCGTCGTCGTCGAATCCCCGGCCAAAGCCAAGACAATCAACAAGTATTTGGGATCCGATTACACGGTGCTCGCCTCTTACGGTCACGTGCGCGACCTGCCTCCGAAGGATGGTTCGGTCGACACCGAGCATGATTTCGACATGAAATGGGAGATCGCCAACGACTCGCGCAAGCACGTCTCGGCGATCGCCGAGGCGCTGAAGAGCGACAACTCCCTCATTCTCGCGACCGACCCCGATCGCGAGGGCGAAGCCATCTCGTGGCACCTGAAAGAGGCGCTCACCAAGCGCCGGTCGATCAAGAAGGACACCGAGGTCCGCCGGGTCACTTTCAACGCGATCACCAAGGCCGCCGTCACCGAGGCGATGCAGAACCCGCGCGACATCGACGCGCCGCTGGTGGAGGCCTATCTGGCGCGCCGCGCGCTTGATTATCTCGTGGGCTTCAACCTCTCGCCGGTGCTCTGGCGCAAACTGCCGGGCGCGCGTTCGGCGGGGCGGGTGCAGTCGGTCTGCCTGCGGCTCATCGTCGAGCGGGAGATGGAGATCGAAGCCTTCAATCCGCGCGAATACTGGCAGGTGAAGGCGCTGCTGCAGACGCCGCGCGGGCAGGAGTTCGAGGCGCGTCTGACCGCGCTCGCCGGCAAAAAGCTCGACCGCTACGATCTGGAGAATGCCACGCAGGCCGAGATGGCGGTGCAGGCGGTGGCCGGGCGCGCGCTCAAGGTGCTGTCGGTCGAGGCCAAACCGTCGACCCGCAACCCCTCGGCGCCCTTCATGACCTCGACCCTGCAGCAGGAGGCGAGCCGCAAGTTCGGCATGGGCGCGCGCGCCTGCATGAACGCGGCGCAGCGTCTCTACGAGGCGGGGCACATCACCTATATGCGGACCGACGGCATCGACATGGCGCCCGAGGCGGTCACCGCCTGCCGCGAGGCCATTGGCGATCGCTTCGGCAAGGAATACGTGCCGGGCAGCCCGCGCATCTACAAGAACAAGGCCAAGAACGCGCAGGAAGCGCACGAATGTATCCGCCCGACCGACATGACCAAGGACGCGGCGGAACTGAAGCTGCGCGAGGATGATCAGCGCAAGCTCTACGATCTGATCTGGAAGCGCACGCTGGCCTGTCAGATGGAGGCCGCCAAGCTCGAGCGCACCACGGTCGAGATCGGCTCTGACGACCAGCAGGTCGGCCTGCGCGCCACCGGTCAGGTCATCACCTTCGACGGCTTCCTGAAGATCTACGAGGAAGGCCGCGACGATGTGGCGGATGACGACGACAAGCGCCTGCCGCAGATCATGCAGGGCGAGCCGGCGGCGTTCGCCAAGTCCGGCCTGAAGGCGCAATACGACAAGGCCGCCGAGCGCGCGAGCGACCGTCCGGGCACGGCCAAGGGGCCGTCGGCAGTACTGGCCGAGAACAGCGCTGTTCTGGGCACCCAGAGCTTCACCCAGCCGCCGCCGCGCTACACCGAGGCGACGCTGGTCAAGCGTATGGAAGAGCTGGGCATCGGGCGCCCCTCGACCTATGCGTCGGTGATCACCACCATCCAAGACCGCGAATACGTCAAGAAAGAGCAGAACCGCCTGATCCCCGAGGACAAGGGCCGGATCGTCACGATCTTCTTGCTCAATTTCTTCCGCAAATACGTCGGCTATGAGTTCACCGCAGAGCTGGAAAACGAGCTCGACGAGGTTTCGGCTGGCGACATGGATTGGAAGTCGCTGCTGGGCAAGTTCTGGCGCGATTTCTCGGCGGCGATCTCTGAAACCTCCGAGCTGCGCATCTCCGAGGTGCTCGACGTGCTCGACGAGGCGCTGGCGCCGCAGCTTTATCCGCCGCGCGAAGACGGATCGGACCCGCGCGTCTGTCCCAAATGCGGCACCGGCCAGCTGCACCTGAAGACCTCGCGCACCGGTGGGTTCGTCGGCTGTGGTAACTACCCCGAATGCACCTACACCCGCCCCATCGCGGGCGAGGGTGCCGATGGCGACGAGCGGCTGCTGGGCGAGGATCAGGGCGACGAGATCTGGCTCAAGGCCGGGCGTTTCGGCCCCTATGTGCAGCGCGGCGAGCCGACGCCGGAGAACAAGAAACCGCCGCGCGCTTCGCTGCCGCGCGGGTGGTCGAAGGACGACATGACGCTGGAGAAGGCGCTGGTTCTGCTCTCGCTGCCGCGCGAGGTGGGCGAGCACCCCGAGGGCGGAACGGTGAAGTCGAACTTCGGACGCTTCGGCCCCTACATCATGCACCAGCTGCCCGATGACGCGAAGCCAACCTATGTGAACCTCAAGGACCCGGCGGATGTCTTCGAGATTGGCATGAACCGCGCCGTCGAGATGCTGGCCGAGAAGCGCGCCAACCCCGGCGGGCGCGGCCGTGCTGCGGCCAAGGCGCTGAAGGAGTTGGGCGATCACCCGGACGGCGGCAAGATCGCCATCTTTGACGGGCGCTATGGGCCTTACGTGAAATGGGAGAAGGTCAATGCGACCCTGCCCAAGGACACGGACCCCGAGAGCGTCACCATGGAGCAGGCGCTGGAACTGATCGCCGAGAAGGCGGCCAAGAAGGGCACCAAGAAGAAGGCGGCCCCGAGGAAGACCGCGGCCAAGAAGACCGCGGCGAAGAAGACCACCGCCAAGAAGACTCCGGCGAAGAAGACGGCGGCGAAAAAGGCTCCCGCTGAGGACTCTGACGACGGTTGAGCGTCTCGCGACATCTTGGTTGAGATCGGCCCGCGTCACCTGTGACGCGGGCCTTCTTATGTTTGGGTACTGCGTTCTTGCGCCTCCGGCAGGGATATTTCTGTCTAGACGAAGTGGCTTATGCTGCGCTGCGGCGCCTTTTTGCTGCGCGTGCGAGGGTGACTTGGCGCGAAGGCGCGGCTTGGGGCGGGGGGCTTCGTTGACTCTGCCTGCGGTGCGGGTGACAAGTCAGGCAGACTTTTTCTTTCGGGAGGACGGAATGAAGAAAGTTTACGGCTCCGCCGCCGAGGCGCTGGACGGGCTGCTGTTTGATGGCATGACCATCGCGGCGGGTGGCTTCGGGCTCTGCGGCATCCCCGAGCTCTTGATCGACGCCATGGTCGACAGCGGCGTCAAGGATCTGACCATCGCGTCGAACAACTGCGGCGTAGATGGCTTCGGTCTCGGCAAGCTGCTCGACACCAAGCAGATCAAGAAGATGATGAGCTCTTACGTGGGCGAGAACGCCGAGTTCATGCGCCAGTACCTGTCGGGCGAGCTTGAGCTCGAGTTCAACCCGCAGGGCACGCTGGCCGAGCGCATGCGTGCCGCCGGCGCCGGCATCCCCGGTTTCTACACCAAGACCGGGGTCGGCACCGTGGTGGCCGAGGGCAAGGAGACCAAGGTCTTCAATGGCGAGGAATATGTGCTCGAAGAGGGCATCTTTGCCGATCTTTCCATCGTCAAGGCGTGGAAGGCCGACACCTCGGGCAACTGCGTGTTCCGCAAGACAGCGCGCAACTTCAACCCGCCGGCGGCCATGTGCGGCAAGGTCTGCGTCATGGAAGTGGAAGAGATCGTGCAGCCGGGCGAGCTCGACCCCGATCACATCCACCTGCCGGGCATCTTCGTGCATCGCATCATCAAGGGTGAGCACGAGAAGCGGATCGAACAGCGCACCACGCGCAAGCGGGAGGACGTGTAATGCCTTGGGATCGCAACCAGATGGCCGCGCGCGCGGCTGAGGAACTCGAAGACGGCATGTATGTGAACCTCGGGATCGGCATCCCGACGCTTGTGGCCAACTACGTCGGCGACAAGGAGATCACGCTGCAGTCCGAGAACGGCATGCTGGGTATGGGCCCGTTCCCCTTTGAAGGGGAAGAGGACCCGGATCTTATCAACGCCGGCAAGCAGACCATCACCGAGCTGCCCAAGACGTCGTATTTCGACAGTTCCATGTCCTTTGCGATGATCCGCGGCGGCAAGATCGCGGCGGCCATCCTTGGGGCCATGGAAGTGGCCGAGAACGGCGATCTGGCGAACTGGATGATTCCCGGCAAGCTGGTCAAGGGCATGGGCGGTGCGATGGACCTGGTGGCGGGCGTCGGCCGGGTCATCGTGGTCATGGACCACACCAACAAGCACGGTGACAGCAAGCTGCTGAAGGAATGCACCCTGCCACTGACCGGCAAGGGCGTGGTGGATCGGATCATCACCAACCTTGGCGTGCTGGATGTGGTCGAGGGCGGTCTGAAGATCGTCGAGACCGCCGAGGGCGTGACCGAGGACGAGCTTCGCGCGGCCACCGAGGCGACCATCATCAATTGAGCCGCTGTGACCTCGATGCAAAGAAATTGAAGGCGCGGTCCCCAGGGGCCGCGCCTTTTTCTATGCCGCCACGGGCCGGTCTCGCGCAGTTTTGAGGCCGCTCCACTTGCCATTGCCTGCAAAAGCTGATGCAGCCGGTGCACCTACCATACCACGATGGCGGAGCCGAGAATGCGCACAGACCCCAGCGAACGCGAGTTGCAGGCACAGACCAACCCGAACCACCCGCCGCAGGACAGCACGGTGGAAGAAATCTCGCCGCTGCGCCTCGCCGCGCTGATCGCGGGGCCTCTGGCGGCGCTGCTCGTCTACATGCTGCCCGCTCCGCCCGAAATGCCGCTGGTGGCCTGGCACCTCGTGGCGCTGACGCTGTGGATGGTGATCTGGTGGCTGAGCGAGGCGGTGCCGCTGCCCGCCACCGCGCTCTTGCCGATCGTCATGCTGCCGCTGCTGGACATCCAGCCCATCGGCGAGGTGACGGCGCGCTACGGCAACCACCTGATCTTCCTCTTCCTCGGCGGTTTCATCCTTGCAGGCGGGATGCAGCGCTGGGGGCTGCACCGGCGCATCGCGCTGTTCATCGTGCGGCTGATCGGCAGCACGCCGCAGCGCATCGTGCTGGGCTTCATGCTGGCCACGGCGTTCCTGTCGATGTGGATCTCCAACACCGCGACGGCGGTGATGATGTATGCGGTGGGCGTTTCGGTCATCGAGTTCATCGACAGCCGGGTCGAGGACAAGGCGCTGGTGCACAACTTCGGCGTCGGGCTGATGCTGGCGGTGGCCTATGCGGCCTCCATTGGCGGGGTCGGCACGCTGATCGGCACGCCGCCCAACGCGCTGCTGGCCGGGCTCATGGGCGACAGTTTCGGCGTCGAGATCGGCTTTCTGCAATGGATGATGATCGGCGTGCCCGTGGTGCTGGTGATGCTGCCGCTGACGTTCTTCGTGCTGACCCGTCTGGTGTTCCCGATGAAGGGTCTGGACCTTGGCGATGTGCGCTCGGTAATCGACGAGGAATACACGGCGCTGGGGCGCATGGAGCGCGGTGAGAAGATCGTCGCGGTGATCTTCGGCCTCGCGGCGCTGGCTTGGGTGTTCCGCGGCGCGCTGAACCTGCCAATCAACGACTCCGGCATCGCCATGGCGGCGGCGCTGTTGCTCTTTGCCATCCCGGTGAGCCGCAAGGACGGTTTCGTGATCGACTGGAACGTGGCGCGCACGCTGCCCTGGGGCGTGCTGATGCTGTTCGGCGGCGGGCTTGCCCTTGCGGGGGCCTTCGATGCCACGGGGCTTGCAGAGTGGATCGGCGGGCGCGTGGCGGCGCTGCAGGGCATCAATCTGTGGCTGCTGATCCTCGTGGTGGCCGTGGCGATCATCTTCCTGACCGAGATCACCTCGAACACCGCCTCGACGGCGACCTTCCTGCCGATCCTCGGCGCGGTGGCGCTTGGGCTTGGGGTCGATCCGCAATGGCTGATGGTGCCGGTGGCGCTGGGGGCCTCGATGGCCTTCATGATGCCGGTGGCGACGCCCCCCAACGCGATCGTCTTCTCCTACGAGCGGATGACGCTGGGCGACATGGTGCGCGCAGGCATCGTCATCAACCTGCTGAGCGTCGTGGTGGTTTTTCTGGCCATGCGGCTGCTGGCGGGGCCGGTCTTCGGCGTCTGAGGCGAAACGCCCTGATGCCATGAAAGATGCCATGAAAAAGGGCGGGCCCTGGGAGGCCCGCCCTACGCATTGCGCCGGAAATACTTGGGAGGAGAGGAGTGGCGCAATTGCGGGTCGCCCCCGGAAGGAGAGGGGGGCGAAACCCGGCTTACTTGGCCGCGGCAGCTGCCGTGGTGGTCGCCTTCTTGGTGGCGGCGGTCATCTCGTCGGTGGCCTTTTTGACGGCGGCGGAGGCATCTTCGGTGAAGTCCTTGCCAGCGGCCATCATCAGCTCGACGGTGTCCATCTGCACCTTCTTCGCGATCTCGGCGAAGGCGGCCATGTTTTCGGCGGCGACTTCAGCCTGTGCGGAGGCGAAATCGGTCATCGCCTTGGCGTAGTCGGCCGGCTCTTTCTTGACCTTCGACATGTCGGTCAGCTTCGCCAGAGTGTCTTTGGTCCACTTGGCGGAAATCTCGGTGGATTTCTCTGCGGCCTCGAGAGCAACTGCCGAGAGCTTCTCGTTCAGAGTTGCAGAGGTCTTGAACGCTTCGTCCATGGCTTTGGTGTCCACGGGGAACGCGCCCATCATGTCCTTCATCATGGCGGTGAAGTCTTGAGTCTTAGCCATTCTTTCAATTCCCGTATTCAGCCTAGCGGGCCCACCCCGCGCTTAACTATCGGCTGAAACCAATATGGATGCTGCAGCGCAGCATTTCAAGAATTTTTGCCGCGCTGCAGAAAAATCGTGCAAGTGCCTGTTTTGACGCTGCGTTAAGCAGCCTTCACGCGCACATAGGCGCCCGGAGCCGGGCAAATCGGGCTGTGGAGACGAATCGCCGGGCGCTCGTGCGGGCACCATTTTGCCGGACTTTTTGCGCAGCCACGCCTCCCAGACCGGCCACCAAGACTCCTTGGCATGGAACTCGGCGCTGGCCTGCCAGTCCTCTGCCGAGAGCTTCAGATCGGGGTTGAGGTAGTGACCATACTTCTGCTTGTCCGGCGGGTTCACGATCCCGGCGATATGGCCCGACTCCGACAGCACGAAGGTTTTCGAGCGCGAGCCCATCTTCTGCACACCGCGGTAGCAGTCCTTCCACGCGGCGATATGGTCGCCCTCTGCGGCGATCGACATCAGCGGCACATCCACGTCCTTGATGTCGAGCGTGTGGCCCAGAATCTCGAACTCGCCCTTCGAGAAGAGGTTCTGCTGGCACAGCCCGCGCAGGTACTGGATGGTCATCCGCCCCGGCAGGTTGGCCCCGTCGCCATTCCAATAGAGCAGATCGAAGGCCGGGGGCGTCTCGCCCATCATGTAGCTGCGGATGGCTGGCGTGTAGATGAGGTCGGTGGAGCGCAGGAACGAGAAGGTGCGCGACATGATGAAACTTTTTAGAATGCCGCTGGCATTGATCTCGGCCTCGATCCCATCGACGAAATCATCCTGCAGGAACGGGGTGAACTCGCCCTGATCGGAAAAATCGGTCAACGTGGTAAAGAAGGTTGCCGACTTCACCGGCTTCTCGCCGCGCTGCTTGAGCAGCGAGAGCGTCAGCGCCAGCGTCGTGCCCGCGATGCAGTAACCCACCGCGTTGACCTGCTCGACCTTGCACATCTCGCGCACGAGGTCGATCGCCGTGAGATAGCCGTCCTGAATGTAATCCTCGAGCCCGACGTCGCTGTAGCTTTCGTCGGCGTTGACCCAGCTGACCACATAGAGCGTGTAGCCCTGATCGACGATGTAGCGGATCAGGCTGTTCTTCGGCTTGAGGTCGAGGATGTAGTATTTGTTGATCCACGGCGGGAACAGGATGATCGGCGTCTCGCGCACCTTCTCGGTGGTGGGCTTGTACTGGATCAGCTCCATCATGCGGTTGCGATAAACCACCTCGCCCTCGGCGGTGGCGATGTTCTCGCCAAGCTTGAAGGCGTTCTCATCCGCGAGCCTTACGACCAGCTCGCCATTGTTGGCCTCAAGGTCCGCGACGAGGTTTTCCATCCCCAGAACAAGGCTTTCGCCCTCTGTTTCCAGCGCCTTCTGCAGCGCGTCGGGGTTGGTGGCGAAGAAATTGGTCGGCGCCATCATGTCGACGATCTGACGCGCGAAGTAGCGCAGGCGCTTCTTTTCCTTCGGGTCCAGATCGGCGATCTCGTCGACCGAGCGGTGGATCGCCTCGGCGCTGATCAGATACTGCTGCTTGATGAAGTTGAAATAGGGATGGCTGTCCCACAGCGGGTTCGAGAATTGCTTGTCCTTGGGGCCAGTGTCCTCGGGCGGGGCAAGCTGGCCACCGGCCAAGGCGGTCTGCGCCTCGAGATAGTGAGACAGGGCTTTGCCCCAGTAGGCCACCTGCTGCTCGAACACCTTCGCGGGGTTCTGCATCCATTCCTGCCAGTAGGCCTGCGCAGCTTTTCCATAGAGCAGCGGATCAGGCCCGTTTAACGCAGGATTGATCGGCTTACGTCGCGAAATTGCTTCCAGAAGTCGTTGAGAAAGGGCTTCGATCTTCTCAATATTGGCTTCGAGTCGTGCGCGGTCTGACGTGATGTCCGTGCCCGGAGTAGTTGTCATAAGGTCGAATCCCCCCTACTTTCGGCCTGTTGCAGAATAACGGCGGTACAGCGAGGGGCAAAGCGGCGAATTGATCCGAGGCCGGATCAGCGGAAACTGAGTGACGGGAGGCACGCAGTGACCGGGCGCCGGGCGGGACCGCGCATCAGGAGACACGCGATATGCGTCAAATGGCGACTTACGATCTGATGGAGACCTTCCGGAACACCAACCAGTGGCTCGGGGCGACGGCACGGACGATGGCGTCCTACCCCGCCTTTGCCGCATTGCCGAACCCGATGATCGGCTGGATGGCGGCTTGGGGGGAAGTGACTGAGCGTACTTTCGAGCGCATGGTGGTCAAACCCGACTGGGGCATTCGCACCGTCACCTGTGCCGATGGCCGCGACCATGTGGTCGAGCCGCGCACCGTGGTCGAGCGCGCCTTTGGTGATCTGGTGCACTTCGAAGTGCAGGGCCGTCCCACCAAACCGCGCAAGGTGCTGCTGGTCGCCCCGATGTCGGGCCACTATGCGACGCTGCTGCGCTCTACCGCGGTGTCGCTGCTGCCCGATTGCGAGCTTTACGTCACCGACTGGCACAACGCCCGCGACATCCCGGTGAGCGAGGGCAAGTTCGACATCGAGGATTACACCCTCTACCTGATGGACTTCATGCGCGCGCTGGGGCCCGACACCAACGTGATCGCGGTCTGCCAGCCGGCACCGCTGACGCTGGCGGCCACCGCCTATCTGGCCGAGCTGGAGCCCGCTGCGCAGCCGCGCACGCTGACCCTGATCGGCGGGCCGATCGACCCCAATGCAACCCCTACCGATGTCACCGACTTCGGCCACCGGGTCACCATGGGCCAGCTGGAAGAGACGATGATCCAGCGCGTCGGCTACAAATATGCGGGCGTCGGGCGGATGGTCTATCCCGGTCTGCTGCAGCTGGCGTCCTTCATGTCGATGAATGCCGAGCGTCACTCCAAGGCGTTCACCGATCAGATCATGCGGGTGAGCCGCGGCGAAGCCAGCGATCACGACGCGCACAACCGCTTTTATGATGAATATCTGGCGGTGATGGACATGACCGCCGAGTTCTACCTCTCGACGGTCGAGCGCATCTTCAAGAACGGCGAGATTGCTTCGAACAACTTCGTCGTGGATGGCCACAAGGTGGATATCGGCAAGATCACCGATGTGGCGGTGATGACCGTCGAAGGCGCCAATGACGACATTTCGGCGCCGGGTCAGTGCGTCGCCGCGCTCGATCTCTGCACCGGGCTGCCGGATGCCAAGAAGGGCCAGCACCTCGAGCCGGGCGCGGGCCACTACGGCATCTTTGCCGGGCGCAGCTGGCGCAGCAACATCCGCCCGCTGGTGCTTGACTTCATCGACCGCAATTCCAACGCGCCGCGTAAGGCGGCGAACAGCAACGCGGCCTGACGGCGTCGCGCCCGTCAGGGCCGTCGCAGAAAAAGGAAGGGGCCCAGCAGGGCCCCTTTTTTAATGCAGTGTCAGAACTTTGGCCGGTCAGTCGCCGGCGTGGGTCAGCTTCGGCACGTCCTTGGCACCAGCCGAGCCGCGACCCGAGAGCGACGGGTTCTCCATGAAGAACCGATGGCAGTTGAACGAAAACTCGCCCTCCGGCAGCACGTGCCGGGTGAACTTGCCCGAGGGTTCCATCACCCAGCTTTGCGCCGTGTCGGCGAGGTTCGCCGCCATGATCTGGCTGACGATCTGCGCCTTCACCGTGGGGTTCATGATCTCGATGCCGGTCTCGATGCGGCGGTTGAGGTTGCGCCCCATCCAGTCCGCCGAAGAGATCAGCACGCGCGCCTTGCTGTGCGGCAGCCCGTGACCATTGCCGAAACAGGCGATGCGAGAGTGTTCGAGGAAGCGGCCGACGATGCTTTTGACGCGGATGTTCTCTGACAGTCCCTTCACGCCCGGGCGCAGCCCGCAGATGCCACGGATCACGCAGTCGATCTTCACGCCCGCCTGACTGGCGGCATAGAGCGCGTCGATCATGTCGGGCTCGATCAGCGAGTTCATCTTCAGCCAGATTTGCGCCGGGCGGCCCTGACGCGCGTGCTCGGCCTCGGCTTCGATCAGTTCCAGCATGCGCGGCTTCAGCGTGTGCGGCGAGATCACGAGGTTCTCCAGCCCTTCGGGCATGGCGTAGCCCGACAGGTAGTTGAAGATCTTCGAGGCGTCGCGGCCCAGTTGCGCATCGCAGGTGAAGAACGACAGGTCGGTGTAAATCTTGGCGGTGATGGGGTGGTAGTTGCCGGTGCCCCAGTGAGTGTAGGTCACCAGCTTGTCGCCCTCGCGGCGCACCACGCTCGAGATCTTGGCGTGGGTCTTCCAGTCGAGGAAGCCATAGACCACATGCGCGCCCGAACGCTCCAGCCGCCGCGACTGGCGGATGTTGGCGGCCTCGTCGAAACGCGCCTTCAACTCGACCAGCGCGGTGACCGACTTGCCATCCTCTGCCGCTTCGCAAAGTGCC
Organism: Salipiger sp. ABN3_019; assembly: GCF_056158605.1. Classification (NCBI taxonomy): domain Bacteria; kingdom Pseudomonadati; phylum Pseudomonadota; class Alphaproteobacteria; order Rhodobacterales; family Roseobacteraceae; genus Salipiger; species Salipiger sp. ABN3_019. The sequence continues at coordinate 1,075,911 of NZ_JBSWTP010000010.1, read as the reverse complement.
TCGACGATCGGCGAGTTGCGCGAGGTGCGATAAAGCGTCTGCTTGATCGCCACCACATCCGGGTCCATCGCCGCCTGATGCAGGAAGCGCACCACCATGTCGAAGGTCTCATAGGGGTGGTGCAGCAGCATGTCCTTTTGCTTGATCGCCTCGAACATATTGCCTTCGTGATCCTGCACCCGCTCAGGCACACGCGGGGTGAAGCTGGGCCAGAGCAGATCGGGGCGGGAGTCGAGCACCAACTCCTTGAGGTCGGCCATACCGATCATCCCGTCGAGCTCGATCACATCGTCTTCCTGCACGAACAGCTCGCGCATGACGATGCTGCGCAGCTGCTTCGGCGCACCGGCGCTGACGGTCAGACGGACGACCTCGCCGCGGCGGCGGCGCTTCAGCGCCACTTCGAACTCGCGCACCAGATCCTCGGCCTCTTCCTCGACCTCGATGTCGCTGTCGCGCAGCACGCGGAAGCCGAAGTGGTCCTTCACCCGGTAGCCGGGGAACAGGCTTTCGATGTGCAGCAGGAGCACGTCTTCGAGGTAGATGAACCGGTTGTGCCCCTCGGGGGCGGGCAGGGCGATGAAACGGTCGATCTGATGCGGGATCGGCAGCAGCGCCTGACGCGTGCGGCGGTCGCGCTTGCGCTCAAGCTCCAGCGCGAGGCAGTAGCCCATGTTGGCGATGAAGGGGAACGGGTGCGCCGGGTCGATCGCCAGAGGCGAGAGCACCGGGAAGACCTGCTCGAGAAACTGGGTGTTGAGATATTCGAGGTCTTCGGGCTGCAGCGCGTCGCGCGGCACGATGTCGATGCCCGCCGCGTCCAGTTCCTTCTCAAGCTCGCCCAGCACTTTCTGCTGATGCGCCATCAGCCGCCGCGCGTCCTCGTCGATCAGCACAAGCTGCTCGGCGGGGCTCAGCCCGTCGGCGGCGGGGGTGGTGTTGCCCGCATGGGCAAGCTCGCGAAGACCGGCGACGCGCACGGTGTAGAACTCGTCGAGGTTGGTGGCCGAGATGGACAGGAAGCGCAGCCGTTCGAGCAACGGAACCTTGGTGTTCTCGGCCTCTTCCAGCACACGCCAGTTGAAGCCCAGCCAGCTGAGTTCGCGGTTGTAATAGCGGCCGGGGCCCGAGAGGTCGATCTCGGGAAGGTCCTGCGGCTCGGGGATCGGGGCGGTGAGGAAATCAGCGATGGTCATGGGGGGCATATGCGTCACGAATTGCAACATCTTGATGAAAGAGGAAGGATGCCCGACTGCCGGAGAGGGCGCAAGCGCTGCGCTGCGGCGGGTACGGATCACGCGCGGGGATCGACAGCCAGCAGAATCTCGCGGGCCAGAGAGCGCGTCATGCCCTTCGGGCGGCCGAGCGCGCCCGCGTCGAGCGCGGCGGCGACCTTCTGGGCCATGCCGAAGCTGCGGCGCATGTGGCGCAGCAGATAGGGGATCACATCGGGGGCAGGCACGCAGTGGCGGTCCGCCAGCAGCTTCGCCAGAACCGCGGCAAGCAGCGCGTCATCGGGCTCGGGCAGGGTGGCGGTCTGGGTGCCTTCCATGCGCGAGCAGAGGTCGGGAAGCGACAGCCGCCAATGCTTGGGGGCGGTCTGTGCGGTCAAAAGCAGCGGCTGGTGCTGCGCCAGCGCAAGGTTGTGCAGATGGAACAGCGCCTCTTCGGCGGGGCGGTCCCCGGCGATTTGCGGCACGTCCTCGATGCAGACGGGACCTTCGGCCAAATCGGGAATATCCACCTGCGGCAGCGCCGCGGCGGGCAAGATCGTCGCGCCGCAGTCAGCCGCCCACACATGGGCAAGATGGGTCTTTCCCGCACCGGCGGGGCCGACGAGGATCAGCTTGCCCGCAGGCCAGCTCTGCCAGCGGTCGAGCAGTGCCACGGCAAGCGCGTTTGACCCCGAGACGAAATAATCCTCGCGCCCCAGCGCGGCGCGGACCGGCAGGGGCAGAGGAAGCTGCTGAGGCAGGGTCATGGTGCCTCTCGGTCGTGCTCGAGGCCGCGATAGAGGCGGCTGTCTTTGTACTGGTCGATCACGAAGCGCATGATCACCCCCAGCGCCGCCGCCAGCGGCACGGCGACCAGCATCCCGACAAAGCCGAAGAGCGTGCCGAAGACCGACAGCGCGAGGATCAGCCAGACCGGATGCAGCCCGATCGAACTGCCCACCAGTTTCGGCGTGAGGAAATTGCCCTCAAGGAACTGGCCGAGGAAGAAGATCCCAGCCACGGCGGCGATCCAGTACCATTCGCCCCAGAACTGGAACAGCGCCAGCCCGATGGCCAGCGCCCCGCCGATGATCGCGCCCACATAGGGGATGAAGGTCAGCAGCCCGGCGATCACCCCGACCACAAGGCCGAAGTTCAGCCCCACCAGCGCCAGCGCAATGGCATAATAGCAGCCGAGGATCAGGCAGACCGAGCCCATGCCGCGCACGAAACCGGCCAGCGTGGCGTCGATCTCGCTGGCGATCTGGCGGATCACCGAGACATGGTCGCGCGGCAAGAGCTCATCGACGCGGGCCACCATGCGATCCCAGTCGAGCAGCAGATAGACCGCCACCACCGGCACGATGACAAAGAGCATCAGGATGTTGATCACCGACATCGCCGAGCTGAGCGCGGTGTTGAGCAGTTCAGCGCCCCGCTCCTGCACGGTCTGGCCGATCGAGACGAGCGCCTCGCGCATCGGGCTGCCTTCAACCACCAGCGACGGGAAATGCGTGCCGAGAAAATCGCGCAGGTCGCGGAACAGCTGCGGTGCGGTTTCGATCAGATCGCCCGCCTGCCGGACCAGCGTCGGGATCACCGCGAGCGCGAGGATGACGAAGATCAGGATCGCGGCGAGGGTGATGACCATGGTCGCCATGGCCCGGCTCAGACCAAGCCGTTCCAGCCGGTCGGCCACGGGGTCGAGGAAATAGGCGATGGCGCCGCCAAGAATGAACGGCAGCAGGACATTGCCCAGATACCAAAGCACCACGGCAAAGATGATGGCCGCAACGCCCCAGTACTTCATCTGATCACGCACGGGGAGCGCCATGGGAATCCTTTTCTCTGCCGTCCGCCCTTCATCGCCGCTCCGCCGTGCCTTTTCAAGTCTGCGCAGGCCGCTCGCAACTTCGCGCTAGGCGAAGCGGGCAATCCGGTGCATTCTGCCTGCTATCTGATTTTACGCCTATTTTCATGTCCTGTTTTTAAGGAGCGGCAATGCTGCGTTTTCTTTTCGTTTGGATGTTCCTGCTTTTGCCGCTGTTCCTGATGCTGACCGATCCGGCGCATTCCGCGGTGCTCTAGCCGCGGGCGCGCTGATGCGCAGACCTCTTGCCCTTGGCGCGCCCTTCGCCTAACCCGGGCGAAACGCCAATCTCCGGGAGGCCCGCATGCGTCTGAGCCGTTATTTCCTGCCCGTTCTGAAAGAAACGCCTTCCGAGGCGCAGATCGTCTCGCACCGCTACATGCTGCGCGCCGGCATGATCAAACAATCGAGCGCCGGCATCTATTCGTGGCTGCCGCTGGGCTTCAAAGTGCTGCGCAAGATCGAGGACATCATCCACGAAGAGCAGAAGCGCGCCGGCCATATCCCGATGCTGATGCCGACGATCCAGTCGGCGGACCTGTGGCGCGAGAGCGGTCGCTACGACGATTACGGCGAGGAAATGCTGCGCATCCGCGACCGGCACGACCGCGACATGCTGTTCACGCCCACCGCCGAAGAGCTGATCACCGACATCTTCCGCAGCCACGTCGGCAGCTACAAGGACCTGCCGCTGACGCTGTATCAGATCCAGTGGAAGTTCCGCGATGAGATCCGCCCGCGCTTTGGCGTGATGCGGGGCCGCGAGTTCTACATGAAGGACGGCTACAACTTCGACCTGACCAAGGAAGACGCGCTGCACGCCTACAACCGTCACCTTGTCAGCTACCTGCGCACGTATGAGCGCATGGGCCTGCAGGCGATCCCGATGCGCGCCGACAGCGGCCCGATTGGCGGCGACGACACCCACGAGTTCCTCGTGCTGGCCGAAACCGGCGAGTCGGAAGTGTTCTATGACAGCCAGATCACCGAGCTGAAGTTCGGCGACCGCGAGATCGACTACGATTCGGTCGAGCAGTGTCAGGCGGTGCTCGAGGAGTTCACCTCGCGCTACGCCCGCACCGACGAGACCCACGACGAGGCGGTCTTTGCCGAGGTGCCCGAAGAGCGCCGCCGCACCGCGCGCGGCATCGAGGTCGGACAGATCTTCTACTTCGGCACCAAATACTCCGAGCCGATGGGCGCCACCGTCGCCGACAAGGACGGCAATCAGGTGCCCGTGCACATGGGCTCGCACGGCATCGGCGTGTCGCGTCTGCTGGGCGCGATCATCGAAGCCAGCCATGACGACAAGGGCATCATCTGGCCCGAGGGTGTCACCCCCTTCCACTGCGGCATCGTCAACCTCAAGCAGGGCGACGGTGAGGCGGATGCGGCCTGCGAGTTGCTCTACGCCGCGCTCACCGCGCTGGGGCTGGAGCCGCTCTATGACGACCGTGCCGAGCGTGCGGGTGCCAAATTCGCCACAATGGACCTCATCGGCCTGCCGTGGCGCATCACCGTCGGCCCGCGCGGGCTGAAGAACGGCGTGGTCGAGCTGACCTCGCGTCGCACGGGCGAGAGCGAGGAACTGGCGCCCGAGGCCGCCGTGGAGCGCATCGCGCAAATCTACGGCGTCGCCGCCAAGGGCTGAGGCGCGCGCGCATCGTGATCAGGGCCGGTCGCGGGACACCGCGGCCGGTCTTTTTGTTGGCGGTATTTTCGTTTGCGGGCTTGGCACCCGGCGCGGCCGGTGCCCCGCTGGTTGCGCCCTCGCGCCGTGCGTATTTGGCAAGAGAAGAAGGGACCGGGCGCGCGCAGCGGCAGGGAAATTGCGTGCGGGCTCCGTCTGCTCTGGCCTTTGCCTTGGGGCATGCTTTAGAGAAGGGGGAAATTCAGCGGGAGACGCGCTATGGACGATCTGGTCAATTCCTTCATGACAGGCCCCGACGAGAAGGGCCGCTTCGGCATCTACGGCGGGCGTTTCGTGTCCGAGACCCTCATGCCGCTCATCCTCGAGCTTGAGGAGCAATATGAGCGCGCCAAGACCGACCAGAGCTTCTGGGACGAGATGGACTTCCTGTGGAAGCATTACGTCGGCCGTCCGTCGCCGCTGTATCACGCCGAGCGCCTGTCCGAGCAGCTGGGCGGCGCCAAGGTCTATTTCAAGCGCGACGAGCTGAACCACACCGGCGCGCATAAGATCAACAACGTGCTGGGCCAGATCATCCTCGCCAAGCGCATGGGCAAGACAAGGATCATCGCCGAGACCGGTGCCGGTCAGCACGGCGTGGCCACCGCGACCGTCTGCGCCAAGTTCGGCCTGAAGTGCGTGGTCTACATGGGCGCGCATGACGTCGAGCGTCAGCAGCCCAACGTCTTCCGCATGCGCCTGCTGGGCGCCGAAGTGGTTCCCGTGACCTCGGGCCGCGGCACGCTGAAGGACGCGATGAACGACGCGCTGCGCGACTGGGTGACCAATGTGCGCGACACGTTCTACTGCATCGGCACGGTGGCGGGCCCGCACCCGTATCCGGCCATGGTCCGCGATTTCCAGTCGATCATCGGCAAGGAAACCAAAGAGCAGATCATGGAGGCCGAGGGCCGTCTGCCCGACACGATCATCGCCGCCATCGGCGGCGGCTCGAACGCCATGGGCCTGTTCTACCCGTTCCTCGACGACAAGGACGTCAAGATCATCGGCGTCGAAGCGGGCGGCAAGGGCGTCAACGAGAAGATGGAGCATTGCGCATCGCTGACCGGCGGTCGCCCCGGCGTGCTGCATGGCAACCGCACCTATCTGCTGCAGGATGACGACGGGCAGATCCTCGAGGGCTTCTCGATTTCGGCCGGTCTCGACTATCCGGGCATCGGGCCGGAGCACGCTTGGCTGCATGACACCGGCCGTGCTGAATATGTGGCGATCACCGACAAGGAGGCGCTCGAGGCGTTCCAGCTGTCGTGCTCGGCCGAGGGTATCATTCCGGCGCTGGAGCCGAGCCATGCGCTCGCCCATGTGATGAAGATCGCCCCGGAGCTGCCCAAGGACCACATCATCGTCATGAACATGTGCGGGCGGGGCGACAAGGACATCTTTGCCGTCGCCAAGCACCTCGGCGTCGACATCGCCTGATCCGAGTTTGTTGAGACACGAAAGGCCGCCCTTCGGGGCGGCCTTTTCCATTGCAGCGGGGCTTTGGGCCTCCTGTGGGCCTCAGTCGGCTTTATGCTGTTCGAGGATGTCCAGCGACACCACTTCCAGCGCGCGCTGATGGGTGGAGTTGAGTTGCACCTTCGGCGCGCAGCCCTCGTCATGGGCCTGCAGGAAGCGCAGCGCGCAGAGGCACCATTGATCGCCCGGCTTCAGCCCCGGAAAGCGCAGGCCGGGGCGCGGGGTCGACAGATCATTGCCGACGTATTTCGAATAGGCGAGGAACTCCGCCGTCATCACGGCGCAGACCGTGTGGCTGCCGGAATCCTCGGTGCAGGTGTTGCAGTGCCCGTCGCGGAAATAGCCGGTCATCGGGTCGACCGAGCAAGGGTGTAGCAGTTCGCCCAGAACGTTGATCGCCTTGTCTTTCTGCATGTTCGTCCCTCCGTTACCGAGAACTCATGCGGCCAAGCCTAGCAGACCGCAGGCCTTGGACAAGGAGAGGCAAGGCGATGCCCCGAATGCTCAGCGAAACTTGTCGGCGAGCTTTTGCAGCGGGCTGCGGCTGTCCTCAGCGGCGGCTTCGGACGCGGCTTGTGCCTTTGATGCGGTTTGCGGCTTTGCGGCGTCGCCGTCCTTGGCCTTGTCGCTGCCCGGCTTGCCCGCGCTCTTCTGGCCTGGACCCTTCTGGCCCGCACCCTTTTGACCTGTGCCCTGTGAGGAGCGCGGCGGCGCCACGCGCAGCGCCACGGCGTTCTGGAAGCCGGGCTTGTCGCCCGTCGCCAGCGCCTTAGCGCCGTCGGAGATGCCGCGCATCAGATCGTCCAGCCAGCCTTCTTCGGCCTTGGCGAATTCGTGCAGCACATAGCCCGCCACCGCTTCTTTGCGGCCCGGATGGCCGATGCCGAGACGGATGCGGTGATAGGCCTCGCCGATGTGCTGGTGGATCGAGCGGAGCCCGTTGTGGCCCGCGTGGCCGCCGCCGGTCTTCACCCGGCATTTGCCCGGCGCGAGGTCAAGCTCGTCGTGGAACACGGTTACATCGCCCGGCTCGAGCTTGAAGAAGCGCATGGCCTCGCCGACCGATTGGCCCGAGAGGTTCATGAAGGTCTGCGGCTTCAGCAGCAGCACCTTTTCGGTGCCGAGCCGGCCTTCGGCCACTTCGCCCTGAAACCGCGCGCGCCACGGCGAAAAGCCGTGATCCTCGGCGATCCGGTCGACGGCCATAAAGCCGATATTGTGCCGCGTCTTCGCGTATTTGCCGCCGGGATTGCCCAGACCCACGAAAATCTGCACGCCGCGTCTCCGAATTGGTTGCCTCGCCCCCTAGATAGGGCAGGGATGGCGATAGCACAGCAACGAAGGAGAGACCATGTATCTCACGATGAACCGCTTCAAGGTGGTGCCCGAGCGGGCGGCGGAGTTCGAAGAGGTCTGGGCGCAGCGCGACAGCCAGCTCAAGAGCGTGCCCGGCTTCCGCAGCTTCGCGCTGCTCAAAGGGCCGGAGCGCGAGGACCATATCCTCTATGCCTCGCACACGGTCTGGGAGGATGAGGAAAGCTTCATCGCGTGGACCAAGAGCGAGGCCTTCCGCATGGCCCATAAAGGCGCGAAGAGCCGCGAGGGCATGTATCGCGGCGGGCCCGAGCTTGAGATTTTCTCGGCGGTGCAGGTGCTGGAGTAGGCGCCAGCCCGCCAAACGAAAACGGCCCCGCCAAATGGCGGGGCCGTCTTTTCAGCGAAGCTGCGCGAGGATTATTCCTCTGCGGCGGCTTCTTCTTCGCCTTCTTCGGCCTCAGCTTCAACCAGACCGCGCGGTGCGGAGAGGTTGGCGATCACGAAGTTACGGTCGATGGTCGGCTTTGCGCCTTCCGGCAGCACGACGTCGTTGATGTGGATGACATCACCGATCTGCTTGCCTGCCAGGTCCACAGTGATGTGGTCCGGGATATCGCCGGCGAGAACGTTCAGTTCGACTTCCTGACGCACGATGGTCAGAACGCCGCCGCGCTTCAGGCCCGGTGCCTGCTCTTCGTTGATGAAATCAACGTGGATGAACAGGTTGATGCGCGAGGTGCGACGCAGACGCATCAGGTCGAAGTGGGTCGGAAGGTCCTTCACCACATCGCGCTGAACGTCGCGGCAGATCACGCGCACGTCGTCGTGGCCGTCAACCTTGAGGTTGAACAGGGTCGACTTGAAGCGGCCTGCTTTCAGGCGCTTGAGCAGCGTGTTGAACGGGATCTGGATAGCAAGCGGGTCTGCTTCGCCACCAAAAACAATCCCCGGAACCATGCCGTCGCGGCGGGCCTGCCGAGCGGCGCCCTTGCCCGTCCCCGACCGTTCCAGGGCTTCGAGATCAGGAATCTCACCAGCCATTTTGTATCTCCATATGTCTGTGGGGGTGCCTCCAAGGCTGTCACCCCGCGATGAAGGCAGCCCATTAGACCGGATTCCCTCTTTGGGCAAGGGCTAATCCTCTGTGGCGGTTGCTCCGCGCGTGCGGGAGGCAGGACCGGGGGTGGCTGGATCTTCCCGCCGGGCCGTGCGACGGCTTGCGGCGAACGGAGGGACCATGAGCGTATTGAGTGATCTGCGGATGATCCGCGCGCCGCTGGCGGGCTTTGCCGGGATCGGCGTGTGCTGGGGTGTGTTTGCGGGCAGCGTGCCCGTGGTCATGGCGCAGACCGGGCTGGGCGACGGCGGTTTCGCCACGGCGATGCTGATCTCGACCTGCGGCGCGATCGCCGCCATGTGGCTGGCGCCATGGGCCGAAGAGCGGCTGCGCCGCTGGGCCATGCCGGTGTTCATCGCGCTGCTGGCCTGCGGCTTTGCCCTGCCGGGGCTGGCGACCTCGGGCGTACAGTTCGGCGCGATCATGCTGTGCTGCGCAGCGGCGGCGGGCACCGTCGACGTGGCGATGAACGCGCAGCTGTCGCATCTCGAGGCAAAGTCCGGGCGGCCGCTGATGAACCTCGCTCACGGCGGCTATTCGCTGGTCTATGCCTGCGCGGCGCTGACGGCGGGCATTGCGCGCGGGGCGGGGTTGCCGCTGTGGAGCATCTTCATGGGCGCGGCGGTGGTCACGCTGGCGATGGCGCTGGTGGCGCGCGGCGGCGCGGTGTTGCCGCACCATGAGAGCGCCGCGCCGGGTTCCGATGCGCGCGGTCCGCTGCCTTGGGTGGTGGTTGTTCTGGCGGGGGTGGTCATCTGCATCGGTTTTCTTGCAGAGCAGGCGACCGAGGCGTGGTCGGCGCTGCATCTGGAGCGCAACCTTGGCGCGGGCGCCGTGGGCGGCGCGCTGGCGCCGACGCTGTTGGGGCTGACCATGGGCGCCGGGCGGCTTGCCGGGCAGGGGGTGATCGGGCGGCTCAACGGCGCGGGCGTGCTGGGGGCAGGGGCTGGGCTTGCCGCGTTTGGGGCGCTGGTGGCGGCGCTGGCGCCGACGGCGCTGATCGGCTGGGCGGGATTTGCGGTGCTGGGCTTTGGCGTCTCGGTGCTGGCACCCATGGCCTACGCATGGATGGGCGGGCGGGTGACGCCCCGGGCGCGAGCCTTGGCGGTCAGCCGCGCGACGGTGATCGGCTATGCGGGGTTCTTCCTCGGGCCGCCGCTGATGGGCGGGCTGTCCGAGCTCTTTGGCCTGCGCGCCGCCTTCGGCGCGGTGGCGCTGCTTTTGCTGGCGGTGCCGCTGGTGCTGCTGCCCTTGATGGCGCGACGCTAGGCGCCGCGCCATCACCGGTCCTAAGCATAAACCTCCCGGTTATTCTTCCCAGTCGCCGGAAAATCCCTTGGGGATCATCAGGATATCGCGGTCCACGGTGTTGACGTCGGTGCGCCCGCAAAGCGCCATCGACACATCCAGCTCCTTGTGGATCACCTCGAGCGCGCGGGTGACGCCGGCCTCGCCCATGGCGCCCAGCCCGTAGATATAGGCACGCCCGATCCAGCAGCCCTTGGCGCCCATGGCGATGGCCTTCAGCACGTCCTGTCCCGAGCGGATGCCGCTGTCGAGATGCACTTCGATCTTGTCACCCACCGCGTCCATGATCGGCGCCAGCGCGCGGATCGAGCTGAGCGCGCCGTCAAGCTGCCGCCCGCCGTGGTTCGACACCACGATGGCATCGGCCCCGACGTTGCAGGCCTCCAAAGCGTCGCGCGGGTCGATGATGCCCTTGATGATCAGCGGGCCGTCCCACATCTTGCGGAACTCGCGGATGCGGTCCCAGTCGAGCGCCTGATCAAAGCTCTGCGCCGTCCATGTGGTCAGCGACGAGGGGTCGGTCACGCCTTTGGCATGGCCGACGATATTGCCGAAGAAGCGCCGCTTGGTCTGCAGCATCTCCAGCCCCCACGGCACTTTGGTCATCATGTTGGCGACCGACTTCGGGGTCAGCTTGGGCGGGGCCGACAGGCCGTTCTTCAGGTCCTTGTGACGCTGACCCAGCATCTGCAGGTCGACCGTGATCACCGCCGCCGAGCATTTGGCGTCCTTGGCGCGGTCGAAGAGCCGCTTCATGTAGTCGTCGTCCTTGAGCGTATAGACCTGCATCCAGAACGGTTTGGAGGTGTTTTCGGCCACATCCTCGATCGAGCAGATCGACATGGTCGACAGGCAATAGGGCACGCCGAATTTCTCGGCCGCGCGCGCGGCGTGGATCTCGCCGTCGGCGTGCTGCATCCCGGTCATGCCCACCGGAGCCAGCGCCACCGGCATTGCCACGTCCTGACCGATCATCTGCGTCGCGGTGCTGCGGCCGGTCATGTCGATGGCGACGCGCTGGCGCAGATAGAGATCGTCGAAATCCGAGCTGTTCTCGCGGAAGGTCTGCTCTGTCCAGCTGCCCGACTCGCAATAGTCGTAGAACATCTTCGGCACCCTGCGCCGATAGATGCGTTTGAGGTCCTCGATCTCTGTGATCACCGGCATGGGCCGCCTTCCTCCGCTATGTGGTCAGGTTTCCTTACCGCTTCGCCAGAGTTTGCGCAATGACGTGTGCTTGTATCTCCCCGGCAGAGCACGTTTAGTGCGCGCGAATGCAGATCGGAGGCATCATGCAGGACATTCTCTGGGGCGTCGGTGGCGGCATGATCGCCGCGATTGCCACCACGGCAGGGGCGATCCCGGCGCTGGTCGGGCGCAAGATGACGCAGGCGACCTCGGACATGATGCTGGGCTTTGCCGCCGGTGTCATGCTGTCGGCCTCTTACTTCTCGCTGATCATTCCGGGCATCGACGTGGCGCAGGAACAGACCGGCTCGGTCTGGATCGCCGCCGCCATCGCCGCCTGCGGCATCGCCTTCGGCTCGGGCTTCGTGGCGTGGCTCAACCACGCGATCCCGCACGAGCATTTCAAGACCGGTCCCGAGGGCGGGGCGGATCAGGCGACCTTCGCGCGGATCTGGCTGTTCGTGCTGGCGATCTCGATCCACAATTTCCCCGAAGGCCTGTCGATCGGCGTCGCTTACGGTCTCGACCGCACCAACGGCTTTTCGGTGATGACCGGCATCTCGCTGCAGGACATGCCCGAGGGGTTGGCCGTGGCGGTGGCCTTGGTGGGGCTGGGCTATTCCCGCAGCAAGGCGCTGCTCTACACCGCGCTCACCGGGCTGGTCGAGCCGGTGGGGGCGCTGCTGGGTGTGGTCGCGGTCTCGGTCAGTTCGGTGCTGCTGCCCTGGGGGCTGACCTTCGCGGCGGGCGCGATGCTTTACATCATCAGCCATGAGATCGTGCCCGAGACCCACCGCAACGGCCATCAAAAGCGGGCGACAACGGGGCTGCTCTTTGGCCTGATCCTGATGATGTTCCTTGACGTGACGCTGGGCTGACGCGGCCCGGCGGCGGCGCGTCTGGCGCGGGTGTTTGCGTATTTGGGTAACAATGAAGAAGCTTGCTGCGCCTTGGGGCGGGTGTTGTCGAGTATTTGTGGAAAGATGAAAGGGGCGGGGGCGCCGCTCGCTCTTCCGTGAGGGCGCGGCGGGGCGGTCTGGACGCGGCGGCGGCGCGGGCTTAGGGTCCGCGCAACTTTCGCAGGAGACACGACGATGGCAACGGGCAAGAACATCCGCACCTATTTCCAGGGCACCTGGCACGACGGGGACGCGATGATCATGCGCGCGGCAGATCACGCGGCCTGGCTCGGCAGTTCGGTTTTCGACGGCGCGCGCTACGTCAATGGCATTGCGCCCGATCTCTACGCCCATTGCGCGCGGATCAACCGCTCGGCCAAGGCGCTGATGCTGACGCCGACGATCACCGCCGAGGAGATGGTGCAGATCGTCTGGGAGGGGCTCTCGGCCTATCCCAAGGAGGCCGCCATCTACATCCGCCCGATGTATTGGGCGACGCAGGGTGACGCGACCGCCATCGTGCCGGGCGCCGAAGGCACCGCCTTTGCCATCTCGCTCGAAGAGATCCCCATGGCGCCCGACACCGCCGCGGCGCGGCTGGGCCGTACGCGCTTCCGCCGGCCCGTGCTGGAAAGCTCGGTCTGCAACGCCAAGGCGGGCTGCCTGTATCCCAACAATGCGCGGATGCTGGTCGAGGCGCGCGCGCGCGGGTTCGACAACGCGCTGGTGGCCGATGCGCTCGGCAATGTCGCCGAGAGCGCCACGGCCAACGCCTTCATGGTGAAGGATGGCGCGGTGTTCACCCCGATCGCCAATGGCACCTTCCTGTCGGGGATCACCCGCGCGCGTCACATCGAGAACATGCGCGCCGACGGCATGGAGGTGCATGAGGCGGTGCTCAGCTTCGAGGACTTCGAGGGCGCCGACGAAGTGTTCCTCTCGGGCAACCTGCAGAAAGTGACCGCCGTGTCGGGCTTTGAAGACACCAATTACCAGATCGGTCCCGTGACGCGCCGCGTGCGCGAGCTTTACTGGGACTGGGCACTCAGCGAAGGCTGAGCCTTGCGCCGCGAGCCGCCGCTCGTCGCGACACGCCCCAAGGACCCGCAGCGCCCGGTGCTGCGGGCCGAACGCCGCTATGCCGAAACGGACGTCCCGCGGCGCGATCTGCCGGGGGGCGATCTCCGGTCTGAGCCGCGCGGTCATGAACGTCCGAGGCGGCGCCGCCGGGGGCTGGCGCGCTCGATCCGCGCCCTGCCGCTGCTGGTCAGCCTGCTGCTGATGGTCTGGACCCTCTCGACCAACCCTTTCGCGCGGCCTTTTCTGCAGGCCAGCACCGCCGAGGTGCGGCAGGCGCTGGACGCCGGGCTGGCGCGGGCGCTGAGCCCGGAGCGGCTCGCGCAGCAGATCGCCGAAGCGCTGGAGGCGCAGGACCTTGACCGGATCGATATGCTGCTACCACTGGCCGCACGCGTCGGTCAGCAGCCGGACGCGGCGCAGGCGCGGCAGATCGAGGAGTTGCGCGAGGCTAAGGACAGCGTCTGGGGTAAGGTCGCCACCTGCGGCACCTGCGCCGCCGATATCGCCAATTGCCCCTCGCTGCAGATGCTGGCCTATTGCGGCATCCCGCTGGAACTGACGCCGCTCGGCGATCTCAACGCATTGCGCCGGGCGGGCGGTGACTGGCTCAGCGGCAGCGATGTGGACGGGGTGGAGGTGACACTGGCCACCGTCGGGCTGGCGGCGACCGGCGCGCTGGTGGTCACCGGCGGCAGTTCCGCCTCGGTCAAGGCCGGTGCCACGGCGCTGCGCATGGGGCGGCGGCTGAACACGCTGACGCCTTCATTCTTGGATGAACTGGCGCGCCTCGCGGACGCGGGCATGCTGCGGCGGCTGGCCAGCGGCAGCGGCGCGGCGGCCGACACGGCACGACTGGCAAGAGCCGAGGCGCTGGCGGGTGACGTCAGCCGGGTGGTCGGCAACACCTCGATGACCGACGGCGTGCTGCTGCTGCGCCATGTGGACAGCGCCGAGGATGCGGCGCGGCTCGCGCGGGTGTCGGATGTGGCGGGCAGCGAGACGCGCGGGGTGATGGAGGTGCTTGGAAAATCCCGCAGCTTCCGGGCCTTGGTGCGCGTCTCGGATCATGCGATCGCCGCGGGGCTGATGGTCTGGCTGGCGCTTGCGCAGGCGCTGACGGCCCTCGGCGGCTGGCTGGGCGCGCGTTTGCTGCGGCCCGCCGCACGCGGTCTGGCGGCGCGGGTCGCGTGATGAGAAATCGACATTGCCTGCGCCTGCCCCCTGCGCCATGATCGCCGCGAAGGAGAGCCCAATGCGCAAGTTCCTCGTCGTGCTGGATGACAGCCGCGAATGTCTCAATGCCATGCGTTTCGCCGCCATGCGCGCGGCCAAGACCAAGGGCGGCGTGTCGATCCTGTCGGTGATCCCGCCCGATGAGTTCAACCATTGGATCGGTGTGGGTGACATCATGCGCGCCGAGGCCCGCGAGCGGATCGAGGCGCATTTCGAGGTCTTCGCCAAATGGATGCGTGACCGTCAGGGGGTCGATCCCGAACTGGTGGTCCGCGAGGGCGATCCGGTGACCGAGATCCTCGCCCAGGTTGATGAAGACCCGTCGATCGGCGTGCTGGTGCTGGGTGCCGCCGCCGACAAGAAAGGGCCGGGGCCGCTGGTCAGCCAGATGACCCGCAGTTCGGGCAGCCTGCCGATCCCGCTGACCATCGTGCCGGGAGACATGTCCAAGGAACGGCTCGAGGCGATCACCTGAGCGGCCATCCGGGGTGGCGGAGGGCGGGTGCCGTCTTGGTGCGTCGGTCCGTATCGCCGACCGCCCGTGTCGGGATTTCTGCTGGTACTGCTGATTTAGAACGATTCCAAAACTTGACGTTGGAGCGGCGGAGGCGCATATAGGGTCCAGCCCGCAAAAAGGACTATCGCAGATGTTCATCCAGACCGAATCCACCCCGAACCCCGCGACGCTGAAGTTCCTGCCGGGCCAGACCGTGCTGGAGGCAGGTACCGCGGATTTCCCCACGCCCGATGGCGCGGACAACTCGCCGCTGGCCAAGCGCCTGTTCTCGGTCGCCGGTGTCACCGGCGTATTCTTTGGCAATGATTTCGTCACCGTCACCAAGGACGAAGCCGCTGATTGGGACCATGTGAAGCCCGCCGTTCTGGGCGCGATCATGGAGCATTTCCAGTCCGGCGAGCCGGTCATGGCGGGCGAAGCGCAAGCCTCGGGCCACAAGGCCTTTGAAGGCGAGGACGCTGAAATCGTCGGCCAGATCAAGGAATTGCTCGACAGCCGCGTGCGTCCGGCCGTCGCGCAGGATGGCGGTGACATCACCTTCCACGGCTTTGACCGCGGCGTCGTGTACCTGCACATGCAGGGCGCTTGCGCGGGCTGCCCCTCGTCGACGCTGACGCTGAAGATGGGCATCGAGAACCTGCTGCGCCACTACATCCCTGAAGTGACCGAGGTGCGCCCGGTCGCCGTCTGAGCGCACCGGAGCGATCCATGCCTGATCAACTGATCCTTGCCTTCGACACATCGGCCGCGCATTGCGCGGCCGCTTTGCTGCGTGGCGACGAGGTGCTGGCGGCGAGGGCCGAGGAGATGGGCCGCGGACAGGCCGAGCGCCTGATGCCGCTGCTCGAGGAAGTGCTGGCCGAGGGCGGGGTTGTCTGGGGCGATCTCGATCTGGTCGCCGTGGGCATCGGACCGGGCAATTTCACCGGGATCCGCATTTCGGTCTCCACCGCCCGCGGGCTGGCGCTGGGGCTGGAGGCTCCGGCCATCGGGGTGAGCACCTTCGAGGCGATCCATCACGAACAGCCCGACGTTCTGGCCGGGGTGCCCGCACCGCGCGGGCAGATCTACGTGCAGCGCAACTGGGAGACCCCGGCGCTGGTCTCTGCCGAAGACAGCGACGCAGTGCTGCCGCCCGAGCCGCGAGAGCTGGCGATCCGCATCGCACAGGTCGCCGCACAGAAAGAGCCGGGCCGCCGTCCTGCTCCGCTTTACATCCGCGCCGCCGATGCCGCGCCGTCGCGCGATGCGGCGCCGCGCTTGTTGGACTGAGCCCATGAGCCTGACCGCCGCCGAACTGGCCGCGCTCTCGGCCCGCGCCTACACCCATATGGACCCTTGGACCGAGGCGGCATTTGCGGGCACGCTCGATCAGCCCTCCAGCCTGCTGGTGCGCGGCGAGGGTGCCTTTGTGCTCGGCCGCGTGGTGCTGGATGAGGCCGAAATTCTCGCGCTCGCCACCGATCCCGCGCAGCAGCGCAAGGGGGCGGGGCGGGCGGTTCTGCAGGCCTTCGAGGCGCAGGCCGCGGCCCGCGGTGTGGCCACCGTCTTTCTCGAGGTTGCGTCGGAAAACCTAGGTGCCCGCGGCTTTTACGAGGCTTGCGGTTATCAGGTGACCGGCCGGCGGAAAGCCTATTACCACCGCCCCGGCGGCGGGCGCGACGATGCGCTGCTCATGAGCCGTGCGCTTACCTGAGGTTAGGCGTTGCGGCAGGCCAACCCTGTGCGCGGACTTGCAAAAACCTGTTGACCCGCCGCTAGGGCAACGCATTATCGGGCATGATCTGCCACAGGGCAGTCCAAAGTGCGGGGCACGCAGAACAGACCCCGCTCGTCCAGACCCGGGAGCACCCTATGACCCTCATGAAATCCATCCTCGGCACCGCCGCAACGCTGGCCCTGACCGCAGGCGCCGCGCTGGCGGATCCGGCGCTGATCTACGACCTCGGCGGCAAGTTCGACAAATCCTTCAACGAGGCCGCCTACAACGGCGCCGAGATGTACGCCAAAGAGACCGGCGGCTCCTACAAGGACATCGAACTGCAGTCCGAAGCCCAGCGTGAGCAGGCCCTGCGCCGCTTTGCCGAGGCTGGCTTCAACCCGGTCGTGACCACCGGCTTCTCGATGTCCTCGCCGATCGCCGCAATCGCCGCGGATTACCCGGACACCAAATTCGTCACCATCGACGGTTTCGTTGACCCCGAAGAGCATCCCAACGTCCTGTCGATCCTCTTCTCCGAGCACGAAGGGTCGTACCTCGTCGGCATGCTGGCGGCGATGGCCTCCGAGTCGGGCACCGTCGGCTTCGTTGGTGGCATGGACATCCCGCTGATCCGCAAATTCGCCTGCGGCTACGCGCAGGGTGCCAAAGCGGTCAGCGATGACATCAACGTGATCTCCAACATGACCGGCACCACCCCCGCCGCTTGGAACGACCCGGTGAAGGGCTCGGAGCTGACCAAGGCACAGATCAGCCAGGGCGCCGACGTGATCTTCGCCGCCGCTGGCGGCACCGGCATCGGCGTGCTGCAGACCGCCGCGGACGAGGGCATCCTCTCGGTCGGCGTCGACAGCAACCAGAACTACCTGCACCCGGGCAAGGTTCTGACCTCCATGCTCAAGCGCGTCGACGTGGCCGTGGCCGAGGCGATGACCGAAGGCACCGAGCTCAAGACGGGCGTGAAGGTGCTGGGCCTCGCCGAGAACGGCGTCGGCTACGCGCTCGACGAGAACAACGCCGAGCTGCTCTCTGACGAGATGAAAGCCGCCGTTGACGAGGCGCGCGAGAAGATCGTCGCTGGCGAGATCGAGGTTCACGATTACTCGGCGGATGACAGCTGCCCCGCGCTGAACTTCTGATCACCTCTTGACGATCGGGGGCGTGCCTGCTGGCGTGTCCCCGATTTCTGCTTTCGTGTGGCCCGGTTCCTCGTTTACAGGAGGCCGGGCCGTACTATCCAATGCCGCGAGGCTCCGCATGAACGACATCCCCGCCATCGAGCTGAAGGGCATCTCCAAAGCCTTCGGCCCCGTCCAGGCCAACAAGGATATCTCGATCCGCGTGATGCCCGGCACGATCCACGGCATCATCGGCGAGAATGGCGCCGGTAAATCCACCCTCATGTCCATCCTCTACGGCTTCTACAAGGCCGACGCGGGCGAGATCTGGGTGAATGGTGCCAAGAAGGACATCACCGACAGTCAGGCCGCGATCTCGGCGGGCATCGGCATGGTGTTCCAGCACTTCAAGCTGGTGCAGAACTTCACCGTTCTGGAAAACGTCATCCTCGGCGCCGAGGACGGCCCGATGCTGCGCCCCTCGCTGGCGCGCGCGCGCGGCGTTCTGAAGCAACTGGCCGAGGAATACGAACTGGCCGTCGATCCCGACGAGCTGGTCGAGAACCTCTCGGTTGGCCACCAGCAGCGTGTCGAGATCCTCAAGGCGCTCTACCGTCAGGCCGATATTCTCATTCTCGACGAGCCCACCGGGGTGCTGACCCCGGCCGAGGCCGATCACCTCTTCCGCATCCTCGACCACCTGCGGGTCGAGGGCAAAACCGTCATCCTGATCACCCACAAGCTGCGCGAGATCATGGAGATCACCGACACCGTCTCGGTGATGCGCCGCGGGCAGATGACCGCCACCGTCAAGACCGCCGAGACCTCGCCCGAGCAGCTCGCCGAGCTGATGGTCGGGCGCAAGGTGCTGCTGCGCGTCGACAAGGCCGCCGCGCAGCCCGGCGAGGTGCTGCTCGACGTGCAGGACCTGCGCCATATGGACAGCGCCGGGGTCGAGCGGCTCAAAGGCGTGTCGCTGCAACTGCGCGCCGGTGAGGTGCTGGGCATCGCGGGTGTCGCGGGCAATGGCCAGTCCGAGCTTCTGTCGGTGCTGGGCGGCTCTGCCGAGGGCACCGGCACGGTGATCATGCACGGCCAAAACCTGCCGCTCTCGGGCGCTGGCGCCGATGGCAGCGCGCGCCGCGCCGTCGGCATCGGTCATGTCCCCGAAGACCGCCAGCACGAGGGGCTGATCATGGCCTATACCGCGTGGGAAAACACGGTCTTCGGCTACCACCGCGATCCGCATTACCAGTCGGGCATCCTGATGAACAATGCGCTGATCCGCGAGGAGGCGCAGGACAAGATGACCCGCTATGACGTGCGCCCGCCGAACCCGGCGCTGGCCGCGCGCAACTTCTCGGGCGGCAACCAGCAGAAGATCGTGCTCGCGCGCGAGATCGAGCGCGACCCCGAGGTGCTGCTGATCGGTCAGCCCACCCGCGGCGTCGACATCGGTGCCATCGAGTTCATCCACCAGGAGATCATCCGCCTGCGCGACAAGGGCAAGGCGATCCTTCTGGTCTCGGTGGAGCTTGACGAGATCTTCTCGCTGTCCGACCGCATCGCGGTGATGTTCGACGGCAAGATCATGGGCGAGCGGATGCCGGATGAAACCGACCAGACCGAGCTTGGCCTGCTGATGGCCGGGGTCACCGAAAAGCCCGAAGGCAAGCTCATCGACGCGGTCGACGCTTCGCTGCACGAGAAAGAAGCGCGCGAGGCACGCCAGCATGACTGACCGCGCCGCTTCATTTTTCCCCAAATACGCCCGCCGGAGGCATCAGCGCCCGCAGGGCGCTGCCCGGACCAGAAAGACGAACGAGGTTCCGAATGGATAAGATGCCCGCCTGGGCCGATGCGGTGCTCGTGCCCCTGATCTCGATCCTGCTGGCGGCGATCCTGTCGGCCGGGGTAATCCTCGCCATTGGCGAGAACCCGATCGAGGCTTTCAAGCTGATGGTCGACGGCGCGCTGATGCGCTCGTCCGGCTGGGGCTACACGCTTTACTACACGACCAATTTCATCTTCACCGGCCTCTGCGTCGCCATCGCCTTCCATGCCAAGATGTTCAACATCGGCGGCGAAGGGCAGGCGATGATCGGCGGGCTGGGTGTGGCGCTGGCGTGCCTGTTCATCCCCTTCCCGCATTGGTCGGTGGCGCTTTTGGTGGCGACGCTGGCAGCGGCGGCTTTCGGTGCGGCATGGGCCTTCATCCCGGCATGGCTGCAGGCCAAGCGCGGCAGCCACATCGTGATCACCACGATCATGTTCAACTTCATCGCTGCGGCGCTGCTGAACTACGTTCTGGTGAACCTGCTGCGCCCGGTCGGCGCCATGGAGCCCGCCACCGGCACTTTCCCGGCAGCGACCCATCTGCCGACGTTCCAGGATATGTTCGCCACCGAGGGCAACCCGCTGTTCCGCGGCTCGCCCGCAAATGTGACCTTCTTCCTCGCGGTCGCCGCCTGCATCGCCTTCTGGTTCCTCATCTGGCGCACCAAGCTCGGCTATGAGATCCGCGCCTTCGGCCAGTCCGAAAGCGCCGCGCGCTATGCGGGCATCTCGCCGGTGCGCATCACTGTCGTCGCCATGCTGATCTCCGGCGGGCTTGCGGGGATGATGGCCCTCAACACCACCATGGGCGAGGCCGAACGGCTGGTGCTCAACGCGACCGAGGGCGCGGGCTTCATCGGTATCGCCGTGGCGCTCATGGGCCGCTCGCATCCGGTGGGCGTGTTCCTCGCGGCGCTGCTCTTCGGCTTTCTCTATCAGGGCGGGGCGGAGCTGGCGCTCTGGACCAATATCCCGCGTGAGCTGATCACCGTGATTCAGGCGCTGGTGATCCTCTTCACCGGGGCGCTCGACAATATGGTTCGCCTGCCGCTCGAAAAGCTCTTCATGTCCATGCGCCGGAGGTCCTCGTGATGGATTACGCGACGCTTCTGCAGGTGCTCAATTCCACCGTGCGCCTCGCCACGCCGCTGCTGCTGGCCTGCCTTGCGGGGCTGTTCTCGGAACGCTCGGGCATCGTCGACATCGGGCTCGAGGGCAAGATGCTCGCCGCGGCGTTCCTGTCGGCGGCCATCGCGGCGGTCACCGGCTCGGTCTGGCTCGGCCTGCTGGCGGGCATCGCCGCCTCGATGCTGATGTCGTTCATCCACGGCTTCGCCTCGATCACCTTCCGCGGCAATCAGCTGATCTCGGGCGTAGCGATCAATTTCCTCGCCTCGGGGCTGACGGTGCTGATCGCGCAAGATTGGTTCTCTCAGGGCGGGCGCACGCCTTCGCTGATGGGCGGCGGCCGCTTCGAGAGCATCACGCTTCCCTTCGCCGAGGCGCTGCGCGGCGTGCCCGTCATCGGCCCGCTCTATTACGAGCTGATCTCCGGCCATTCGATCCTCGTCTATGTCGCCTTCCTGATGGTGCCGCTGACCTGGTGGATCCTCTATCGCACCCGCTTTGGCCTGCGCCTGCGCGCTGTGGGCGAGGCGCCCGAGGCGGTGGACACCGCCGGTGTCTCGGTGGTCGCGCTGCGCTATGCGGCAATCGCCATCTGCGGGCTGCTCTGCGGCCTCGCGGGGGCTTACCTCGCCACCGGCCTGCAGGCGGGTTTTGTGCGCGAGATGACCGCCGGGCGCGGCTATATCGCACTGGCGGCGCTGATCTTCGCCAAATGGCGGCCGTGGTACGCGCTTTATGCCTGCCTGCTCTTCGGCCTGCTGCAGGCGGTGGCGCTGCGCTATCAGAACATCGACCTTGGCGGGATCATCATCCCGGTGCAGGTGATGGACGCGCTGCCCTACATCCTGACCGTGGTGATCCTTGCCGGTTTTGTCGGCAAGGCGATCCCGCCGCGCGCCGGTGGCGAGCCCTATGTTAAGGAACGCTGAGGTAGTTTGATCAAAGGTGCGAGGGGCGCTGCCCCTCGCGCTCCCCGGCGTATTTGGAAAGAGAAGAAGGGACATGCGCTGCGGCAGCGGGCTTCTTCTCTTTAAAAATACGCATCGCTTCACCAGCCACCCGGCGCGGCGCGGGGGCTGCGTGAATTCCGCCGCGACACATCAACGTCACATCCCGCTTGGTTGCCAAATCGCCAGCGCGGACGCAAAGTCAGCGGCATGCAGATCTACCTCCCCATCGCCGAGGTTTCGGTCAATGTCTTCCTGCTCTTCGGTCTGGGCGGGATCGTCGGCGTTCTGTCGGGCATGTTCGGCGTCGGCGGCGGCTTTCTGATCACGCCGCTGCTGTTCTTCATGGGCATTCCGCCCGCCGTCGCCGTGGCCACCGGCGCCAACCAGATCGTCGCAAGCTCGATCTCCGGCGTGCTGGCGCATTTCAAGCGCAAGACGGTGGACCTGCGGATGGGGCTGGTGCTGCTGGCGGGAGGTCTCGTTGGCGCGGCGCTGGGGGTCTGGATCTTCAACCTGCTGAAAGAGATGGGGCAGGTCGATCTTCTGGTGCGGCTTTGCTATGTGGTGTTTCTGGGGATCATCGGCGGGCTGATGTTCGTCGAGAGCCTCAACGCCATCTTCAAATCGCGCAAGGGTGCGGCCCCGAAGCGGCGCCACCATGGCTGGGTGCACGGGTTGCCGTTCAAGATGCGCTTCCGCACCTCGGGGCTCTACATCTCGGCGATCCCGCCGGTGCTGGTGGGCTTTTCGGTGGGCGTGCTGGCGGCGATCATGGGGGTGGGCGGCGGCTTCATCATGGTTCCGGCGATGATCTACCTGCTGGGGATGCCCACGAAGGTGGTGGTTGGCACCTCGCTGTTCCAGATCATCTTTGTCAGCGCCTTCACCACGCTGCTGCATGCCAGCACCAATTACACCGTCGACATCCTGCTGGCGCTGATCCTGATCCTCGGCGGGGTCATCGGCGCGCAGATCGGCACCGCCTTCGGCACAAGGCTCAAGGCCGAACAACTGCGCATCGCGCTGGCCTCGCTGGTGCTGCTGGTCTGCGGCAAGCTGGCGCTGGACCTCTTCATCACCCCGTCTGAACTTTACGAACTGGTGGCGGGATGAGACTTCTGGCCGCGCTTCTTCTGCTGATCGCCGCGCTGCCCGCGCGGGCCGAAGAAGTGGTCATGGGGCTGTCGCGCACCAATGTGTCGATCACCACCGATTTCGACGGCTCCGACATTCTCATCTTCGGCGCGGTCAAACGCGAGGCGGCGATCCAGCGAGACCCGCCGCTGCAGGTGATTGTCACTGTCGAGGGCCCGCTCGAGCCGGTCACCGTCTGGCGCAAGGCGCGCAAGCTGGGGATTTGGGTCAATGCAGAGGCGGTGGAGATCGACAGCGCGCCGAGCTTCTACGCGGTCGCCACTTCGGCGCCATGGAACGAGACCATCTCGGCGGTTGAGGATCTGCGCCATGAGGTCTCGATCCCGCGCGCCATCCGCTCTGTCGGGGCGCCGATGGACATCATGGATTCCGAGGCGTTCACCGAGGCGCTGATCCGCGTGCGCGAGCGGCAGGGGCTCTACCGCGTCGAGGAAGACAGCGTCGAGCTGCGCGACAGCACGCTGTTCGACACCTCGATCTCCATGCCCGCGAATATTTCCGAGGGGCGCTATCTGACCCGCGTGCTGCTGACCCGCGGCGGCAAGGTGGTGGCCGAGCACGACAGCGAAATTCAGGTCGGCAAGGTCGGGCTGGAGCGCTGGCTGTTTACGCTCTCGCGGCAGATGCCGCTGGCGTACGGGCTGCTGTCGCTGGCCATCGCGGCGATCGCCGGCTGGGGCGCTTCGGCGGCGTTCCGGGCGATCCGCTCGGGATGAGCCGGCCCGCGCCCGCCCGCCGCGCCGACTATGCGGCCTTCTTTGCCATTCCCACCCGCTGGGAGGACAATGACGCCTACGGGCATCTGAACAACGCCGCCTATCATTCCTTCATCGACACGGCGGTGACGCTCTGGCAGCTGGATCGGGGTATCGCCATCGAGGGCGAGGGGGCGCTGCGCTCGCTGGTGGTCGAGAACGGCTGCACCTATCATGCCGAGGCGCGGTTTCCCGACCTTCTGCACGCGGGGCTGCGCTGCGGCCACCTTGGGCGCAGTTCGGCCCGCTTCGAGGTGGGGCTGTTCCGCAACGACGGCGAGAGCGCCTGCGCCGAGGGCTTTGTGGTGCATGTGGCCGCCGATTCCGAAAACCGCCCCGTGCCGATCCCGCCCAATTACCGCGCGGCGCTGGAGACCATCCTGCGCGGCGGCTGACCACCCCGAGACACCAACCCCAAGGAGACCGCGCCATGACCGGCATTCCCGTGAACCCCGAGCGTTTTCTGTCCGACCTGCACATGCTGCGCAGCTTCGGCGCGACCGGGGTCGGCAAGGGCGTGTGCCGCCCGGCTTTCTCGGAGGCGGATATCGCCGCGCGCGACTGGCTGGCGGGGCGCATGGAAGAGGCGGGTCTGCGCAGCCATTTCGACCCGGTGGGCTCGCTCTTCGGGCTGACCGACGGGCCATCGCTGCTCATCGGCTCGCACTCCGACAGTCAGGTCGAGGGCGGCTGGCTCGATGGCGCGCTGGGGGTGATCGCCGGGCTCGAGGTGGCCCGCGCGGCGCAGGAGGCGGGCGGCCCGCCGGTGTCCTGCGTGTCGTTTCAAGATGAGGAAGGCCGCTTTGGCGTGACCACCGGCAGCGCCATCTGGGGCGGCAACATCAGCCTTGCCGAAGCCGACGCGCTGCAGGGTCCGGATGGTGTGACGCTGGCCGAGGCGCGCAAGGGGCTGGGGGCGCGCGCCGGGGCGTTCCTCGATCCCGACCGGTTCACCGGATTTCTGGAGATGCACATCGAGCAAGGCCCGGTGCTCGACACCGAGGGCGGCAGCCTCGGCGTGGTCGCGGCCATCGTGGGCATGCGCAACCAGACCATGGTGCTCAAGGGTCAGCAGAACCACGCGGGCACCACGCCGATGCGCCTGCGCAAGGATGCGTTTCAGGGGCTCGCCACATTCACCACGCGGCTCAATGAGCGGCTGCGCAACGTGGTCACCCCAGCGACGGTCTGGACCATTGGCCATGTGGAGGTGCATCCCAACGCCCATGCCATCGTGCCCGGCGAGGTGCGCTTTACCCTGCAATGGCGCGATGGCGATGCGGACCGGCTGGATCGGATCGAGGCCATCGCCCGCGAGACGATCAATGAGGTCTGCGCCGAGACCGGGCTGGAACTCACATTCGCGCCGAAGCTGGAACTGGCGCCGGTGACCATGGATGCGCGGCTGCGCGCGGCGCTGGAGCAGGGGGCCGAGGCGGCCGCGCCGGGTGCGTGGCGGCTGATGCCCTCGGGGGCTCTGCATGATGCCACCAACCTGTCGAACCTGATGCCGGTGGCCATGCTTTTCGTGCCGTCGATCGGCGGCATCAGCCATGATTTCGCGGAAGATACCAATGAGGCGGACCTGGTGACCGGGCTGCAGGCGCTGGCCGGGGCGGTGGCGGCGCTCGGCTGAAGGCTGGGCGGCGCGGGGAACCGGCTGCGCGCAGGCACGTTAATCCGGTGACACAACCGGAGGATACGGCCATGAAGGATGTTCCGAGAGACCAGCACGTGATCACCGCCAGCGCCCGCCAACTTGAGCTGCTGGACCATCTGCAAGCGCGCAGCGTCGGCGCACGGGCGTGGTTCGACGAGATGGTCGAAAAATCCGATCCCGAGTTCCGCTTTGTCGCGGTGCGCTTTCACGGGCTGCATGTGGAGCAGGTGCAGCGCCTGACCGCGCTGATCACCGCCGTCGGCGGCGAGGCGGACCCGTCCGAGACCATGAGCGCCGCGATGAAACGCGCCGGGCTTTCGGTGCGCTCGGTCTTTGGCGGCATCGACGGCGATATGATGGACCGCATCCGCGCGTCCGAGGCCAAGGTGCTCGCAGGCTTCACCGAGGTGATCAAGGCCATGGAGCCCTCGCGCTACCGCGACGAGTTGGTGCAGATGCAGGGCGAGTTGCAGGACCTTCTGCAAGGGGTGCAGGGCGAAGAGCGTTCGCTTCCCGAGGCACCGAAGGAAAACTGAGGCACGCGGCTGCCCCGGCCTAGGCCCAGTCCACATCCCCCAGAAAGATATAGCCCGCGCCATAGATCGTCTTGATCAGGCGTGGGTTCTTCGGATCCTCGCGCAGCTTGGTGCGCAGGCGCGAGATGCGCACGTCCATCGCCCGGTCAAAGCTTTCCCCCGCCGCGCCGCCAAGGCTTTCTTGCATATGCGCGCGGGTGATCAGACGTTTCGGGCTTTCCAGAAACAGCCGCAGAACCTCGCCCTCGGCATGGGAGAAGGGGGTTTCCGCGCCTTTGGCGTCTTCCAGCACGTAGCGATCGAAATGCGCGGTCCAGCCTGCGAAACGGGCGGTCTCGCTGCGGGTGGGCGCGCTGCGCGGGGCGCGCAGGCGGGCGCGGACGCGGGCGACCACCTCTGCCGGATCGAAGGGTTTGATGATGTAATCGTCGGCCCCCAGTTCCAGCCCGGTCACCCGGTCCTGCACCTGCGCGCGTCCCGAGACGATGATCACCGAGGCGCCCTGTTCCAGCGCCAGCCGGTGCACGAGGCTCAGCCCGTCGCGATCAGGCAGGCCGAGATCCACGAGGCAGACATCCGGCGTGGCGCGTTTCAGCGCCGCCTCGAACTCGGTCGCGCGCCCAAAGGCCATGGTGCGAAAGCCCGCCTCGGTCAGCGCTTCGGAGAGGATCGCGCGGATCGCGGGCTCATCGTCGAGGATCGAAATCAGCGGCGCGCTCATGCGGGCACCATGCCGAGAAAGGCTGCGAGCTGTCCCTCGCTGAAGGGCTTTGCGATCACCGGGGCTGCAGCCTCGGCGGCCTCGCGGCGCGGATCGCCCGGCGGCAGCGAGGTCATCAGCCGCACGTTCAGGCCGGGCAGGGCGGCGGGCAGCGCCGAGCCGGGGGTGCCGCCCTCCAGCAGCACATCCGAAAGCACGAGGTCCAGATCTAGCCCCTCGGCCAACGCTTTCGCCTCGGCGACCGAGGACGCCTCGACCACCGCATGGCCAAGCGCGGTGAGCATGTCGCGCAACTGCTCGCGCAGTTCGGGGTCATCCTCGACCAGCAGTGCAAGCCCGCGCGCGCGGGGTGGCAGCGCCGGGGCGGGGCGCAGCGGCAGGCGCAAAGTGACCCGCGCGCCGCGCGCGCCATTGGCCAGCTTGATCGTCCCGCCAGCGAGCTTGGCCATATCGTAGACCATGGCGAGCCCCAGCCCCGACCCGGCGCCGCCCTTGGTGGTGAAGAAGGGATCCAGCCCGTGGCGCAGCGCCTCTTCCGAAAAGCCGTGCCCGCTGTCGCTGACCGCCAGTTCCAGCCATGTGCCCTGCACCGCGCGCATGTCGAGGCGGATATGCCCGCCGCCCGCGCTTGCCTCGCTGCAGGCGTCGCGGGCGTTTAGCACGAGGTTCAGCGCCGCGTCCTGCAGCAGCCCCGGATCGAGCAGGAAGGCGCCCTGCGGCGCGGGGCCAATCTCCAGCGTCACATTCTCGGGCAGCGCCGGACCGGCCAGCGTGCGCAGGTCGCGCAGGAAACCGGCGAGGTCCACCGGTTCCGGCGTCCACGCGCGCGGCGCGGTGATCCCGGCGATGCGGTCGAGCAGCGCGCCACCGCGCCTTGCCGCCTGCAGCGTGCCGCTGACCAGCGGCGCGGCCTCGTCCGGCAGGGCCATCCGCGCAAGCTTGGACTGCATGCCAAGGATGATCGTCAGCAGGTTCGAAAAGTCATGCGCCAGCCCCGAGGTCAGCTGTGCCGCGAGTTCGCGCCGCCGCGCCTGCTGCAGCGCCGCGCGGGCTTGGGTTTCCTCGGTGACATCGAGCGACAGGATGTAGACGCCGCGTTCCGCCGGGTCGGGGGTGAACACCGCGCGGATGCGCCGCGACGATCCGGCGTCGGTGAACTCGAAGATGCTCTGCTCCCCGTCCAGCGCCCGCGCCAGATGCGGGCGAACCTTCTCGTAGGCCGCGCCAAGCGCCTCGGAGACATGCAGCCCGGTGATCTCCGACGGGCGCCCGGGCATCACCTGCGACAGGCGGCGGTTGGAGTAGGTATAGCGCCCCTCGGCGTCAACGCGGGCGATATGGGCGGGCATCATCTCGGTGGTGAGCCGGGTGCGGGCCTCCATCTCGGTCAGCTCGCGCCGGGCCTCTTCCAGCGCCGCATTGGTGGCGGCCAGTTCGCGGTTGCTGGCGGCCAGCGCCTCGGCGCGGCGGATAACTTCTTCGGAGAGCAGTTCCGAGCGGGTGCGCAGCAGATCCTCCTGCGCCTTCACGGCGGTGATATCGGTGTAGACGGTGACCCAGCCGCCCTGCGGCAGCGGCGATCCTTCGACCGAGATCCAGCGCCCATTGGCGCGGCGGCGCTCCATGTAGTGGGGCGCAAAGGCGCGGGCCTGCTCGACGCGGACGCGCAGAAACTCCTCGGGGTCATCGACCTCGCCATATTCGCCCGCCTCGATCAGATGGCGCACCGTATCTTCGAAACTGGCCCCGGGATGGGTCAGCCGCTCGGGCAGGTCGAACATCTCAGCAAAGCGGCGGTTGCAGACCGCCAGCCGCAAATCGCGGTCATAGATCGACAGCGCCTGCTGAATGAGATTCAGCCCGGCCTGCGTCAGCGCATCCTTATCCATCCGATGTGGTCCATCCCTCTCTCCTCCGCTCTAAGGGCTAGCATTGCCCGGCGGCAGAGAGAAGCGTGGCGCGACGTCGCGCGCCACGGGGGGCTGCGAGAGGGTGTCGAGGATTACTCCCAGCAGTTCACCGCAACGGTCATGTCGCGGGCAGCGGTGGTCAGGTCTTCGGGCGCCAGCGCGCTGTCGCCCTGCATCGTGGTGCCCGAAATGCCCGCGCCGCGCAGGAACTCGATGAGCGCAGCCGCATCGGTGGCGAAGGCGACATCTTCGGGCAGTTGCTTGCCGCCCGCATCGCGCGGCATCAGCAGGCCGACCACCGCGCCGCCGGCGTCCAGCACCGGGCCGCCCGCGTCGCCGGGGGTAACATCGACCGCGAGCCGCGCCAGCGTCTCCTCGCCGCCCAACCCCTTGCTGTCCTGCAGCGCGCCAAAGCTCAGCGTCGCGGTGCTCAGCACGCCGCCATAGGGGAAGCCCGCCACGGCGACCTCGGAGTTGAGGCGCGGCAGATCGGTGCGCAGCCGCGCCACGCCGCGCGGCGCCAGCGCCGCCGAGGGCCGCAGCAGCGCCACGCCAAGCGCCGCATCGCTTTGCAGAAGTTCGGCATCATAGCTGCCGTCGAGGGTCAGGCGGCTACAGTTCTGCACCGCCTCTGCCGTGGTCAGCACCGTGCCCCGGCCATCGACGAAGAAACCCGCCACGGTCGCGCGCGGGGTGCGGATCGGCAGGCCGGAGACCAGATCGAGCGTCTGGCCATTGTCGCTGACCTCGGCGGGGTTGAGGACGCCGGGGATGGGGCGGAAGCTGGCCGACATGGCCCCGGCCACACGCTCGAACCGCGCGTCGTCGCCCGCGGGCCAGACCAGCGTCCAGCCTTTGATCTCGCCGCCCTGAAGCGTCACCTCGGTGCGGCTTGCGATGCGGCTGTTTTCGCCGGTGATGCTGAAGCCGTCACGGCGCAGGCTGCGCGGCCCGTCCAGCGGCACGATCTCCAGCGTCTGCAGAATCTCGTAAAGCCCGCCCAAAGTCTTGCGATCGCCGGGCTGGCTGATCAGCAGAACCTGCGCGTTCTCGACCTCGCCATTGCCGGAATAGGTGGCAAAGGGGGCCTCGTAGCGGTCGAAAGAGACCAACTCGGTCGGCATCGATACGGCCACACCGGCCTGCGCATCGCTGACCTCGGACATGCCCAGGCCGTCGAGCACGGCGTTATACTGCCCCAGCAGGTCGGCGCGCTGGCGGGTGGTGAGGATGCCGGTCACCTCATAGCCATTGTCGCGCTGCCATGCGCCCATGGCGTTGCGTGTGCCGGCACCAAAGGCGCCGTCGATGGCGCTGTCGTAATGACCTGACCACTGCAGGGCGACCTGCAGCTGGCGGCGCTCGGCAGCGCTGAGGCTTTGCTCGCCGCGGCGCGCCTGCGAGACGGTCTCATAGGGGATCTCGGGCTCTGCCGGTTCGGCCTCGACCTCGGCAAGCGCCGCCGCGAGTTCCGATGCAGACGTGCTCTCCTGCGTCTGCTCGGTTTGCGGGGCCCCCGCGGCGTTTTCGGTCGGCGTTTGCTCCAGCGGCTCGGCGCTTACTGGCGGCTGCGTTGCGTTTTGCGCGACACCCGCGCCAACCGGCCAGAACTGCCGCCCATATTCACCCGCCGCTGCGAGATAGGAATCACGCGGGATCTGCCCCGCGGCGCGCAGGGCGCGCAGCCGGTCGGCGGCGACCTGCGGATCAAAGGGGCCAAGCGCGATGCCGTACCAGCCGCCACCCAGTGAAAAGCCGTTCACATTCTGCAGCCCGGCCGAATAGTCGCGCAGCCGCGCTTCGGCTTCGGTCAGGCTGGGCTGGGCTTCGATCTGGATGTAGACCACATCGCCCTGCTGCGCCGCCACGCCTTGCGCCAGCATCAATGCCGCCGTGCCTGCAAAAAGAATGGTTCTCAACATAGATTAACTCGCTCCTCGGGCCCGGACGTCTGCGCGCCGTTTCTCGTCTCTGACTGCTGTTCACTCAAAGGATGTAACAGACGCGTGCCTCGCGTCATCTCAAAAGATGGTCAGAGCTGCGCATTGACCCTTGACCGTTGCACGCATAATCAGGCAGCCGACCAGTCGAAGAGCGGCGCGCGTCCTGCGCCGCGGGCGAGCACGCCAAGGGAAGGATGCCATGACGATGCCGAGCATGAGCGAGACAAGCAAGCCGCGCAGTTTTCAGGAGATCATCCTGCGTCTGCAGACCTATTGGGCCAGCAAGGGCTGCGCCGTGTTGCAGCCTTACGACATGGAAGTCGGCGCGGGCACCTTCCACCCGGCCACCACGCTGCGGGCGCTCGGCTCGAAGCCCTGGGCCGCGGCCTATGTGCAGCCCTCGCGCCGCCCCACCGACGGGCGCTATGGCGAGAACCCCAACCGCCTGCAGCACTATTACCAGTTTCAGGTGCTGATCAAACCCAGCCCGCCGGACCTGCAGGCGCTCTATCTCGGCTCGCTCGAAGCGATCGGCATCGACATGGCCAGCCATGACATCCGCTTCGTCGAGGACGATTGGGAAAGCCCGACGCTGGGCGCGTGGGGCCTTGGCTGGGAGGTTTGGTGCGACGGCATGGAAGTGTCGCAGTTCACCTATTTCCAGCAGGTCGGCGGCCATGACTGCCATCCGGTCTCGGGCGAGCTGACCTACGGGCTCGAACGCCTTGCCATGTATGTGCTGGGCATCGACCACGTGATGGACATGCCGTTCAACGACCCGGGTGCGCCGATCGCGCTGAAATACGGCGACGTGTTCCGCCAGACCGAAGAGGAATACTCGCGCTTCAACTTCGACGTGGCCGACACCGACGTGCTGCTGCGCCATTTCGAAGAGGCCGAGGCGGAATGCGAGGCGATCCTCGCCCGCGACGAGAGCGACCCCAAGACCGGCAAGCGCATCGTCATGGCGCATCCGGCCTATGACCAGTGCATCAAAGCCTCGCATCTGTTCAACCTTCTGGACGCGCGCGGGGTGATCTCGGTCACCGAGCGTCAGGCCTACATCGGACGCGTGCGCGCGCTGGCGAAGAAATGCGCCGATGCCTTCGTGAGCACCGAGGCGGGCGGCTGGATGCCAGAGGCCGCAGGCAGCGCCGCATGAGCGGCAAGATCCTCGGGATCGGCATTATCGCGGCCGCGCTGATCTTTGGCGCGGTCGTCTACTACACGCAGGTGTTCTACTACTATTACGACCTGCCGGCGGAAGAGGCGGAGGTTCTGCTGACGCCGCTTGATGGCACTGCGCCGCGCGCCATCGCCTTCGAGGATTTCGAGGGGATCGACGCGACCTCCTCGCCGATCCGCTACCGCGCCTGCTTCTCCACATCCGAGAGCCCACAAACGCTCGACCCGCTCTTTGAGCGATACGAAGGGTCCGAGCCGCGCAATGCGCCGTTCTGGTTCGGCTGCTTTGACGCCGAAGACATCGGCGATGAGATCGCCGCGGGCACCGCACATGTCTACACCTCGCAGCGCAACATCGAGTTCGGCATCGACCGGGTGGTGGCGGTGACCGGCGACGGCCGCGGCTACATCTGGGAAGAGATCAACGAATGCGGCGACAAGGCCTATGACGGCACGCCGCTGGGTGAGGATTGCCCGGAGCGGTAAGTCGCCAGTTGTGTGGCAGGAGCCGGGCGAGCGCCGTCCCGTGGGAAGGCGCACCAGCATCTGAGCGAGGCGCTTTAAGCCTGCCAAATCCGAATGACACCGGAACTTTGCGCGCGGGTGAAAGAGAGCCATCCCGTGGGGACGGCGTCGTCCATCGGGCTTGAACCGATGGCGCCAGAATGGACTACCGCTCACCCGGCGGCTTCGCCTTGATTCCGGGCGAGTTCAGCCCTCGCGCCAGTCGAAGAACCCGTCGCCCGCCTGCGCCAGAAGCTCGCGCGCCAGATCGGCGCCCATACGCGCGCCCTCGGCGATGGGGCCGCGGCGCTCGCCCTTCAGGGCCTCGCTGCCGTCGGGTCGCAGGATCTCGCCGCGCAGCCAGATCTCGTCGCCTTCGAGCAGCGCCAGACCGGCAATCGGCGTCTCGCAGCTGCCGTCGAGCGTGGCGAGGAAAGCGCGTTCCGCGTCCAGCCGATGCTGCGTCGGGCGGTCATGGATCGCCGAGAGCATCGCGGCCACGCGCGCATCGCTGATCCGCCGCTCGATGCCGATGGCACCCTGCGCGATGGCGGGCAGCATGTCTTCGGGGGCGATCGGCGTCATGTGTTCGCCCGCCATGTTCATCCGGTTGAGCCCGGCCATGGCAAGGAAGCTGCAGGCGGCCACACCGTCTTCGAGCTTTTTGAGGCGGGTCTGCACGTTGCCGCGGAATTCCACCACTTGCAGGTCGGGGCGGCGGTTCAGCAGCTGCGCCCGGCGGCGCAGCGACGAGGTGCCGACCACGGTGCCCTCGGGCAGATCGCCAATGGCCGCATGGCCGGGCGAGATGAAACAGTCGCGCACGTCCTCACGCGGGAGGTAGCAATCGAGGATCAGCCCCTCGGGCTGCTCGGTCGGCATGTCCTTCATCGAGTGCACCGCGATGTCGATGCCGCCCGACAGAAGCTGCTCTTCGATCTCACGGGTGAACAGGCCTTTGTTGCCGATCTCCTTTAGGGGCCGGTCGGCGGCGATCATCGCGCGATCATCGCCCATGGTCTTGATCACTTTCACCTCGAAGGCCTCAGTGGGCAGGTCGAAATGCGCGGCCAGACGGTCGCGGGTCTCATGGGCCTGCGCCAGCGCCAGCGGCGAGCCGCGGG
This sequence comes from Salipiger sp. ABN3_019, assembly GCF_056158605.1. Lineage (NCBI taxonomy): Bacteria > Pseudomonadati > Pseudomonadota > Alphaproteobacteria > Rhodobacterales > Roseobacteraceae > Salipiger > Salipiger sp. ABN3_019. The sequence goes on along the minus strand of NZ_JBSWTP010000010.1, from coordinate 1,042,754 downwards.
TGCCGATCTTCAGCGGGGCGTCGGGCGAGGGCAGGGCGATGGGGGTCTCGATTGTCATGGTCAGAGCTTTATGTCGCGGGAAGAGATGTGGCAATGGGGGGCGTTTTGACATATTGCCGCCCCGACGAGATAGGCAATTCAGACGGGGGTTTCCCATGACCAAGACGATCCTGCGCGCACTGGCTGGCGAGACCCTGCCCACCCCGCCGATCTGGATGATGCGGCAGGCGGGGCGCTATCTGCCCGAGTATCGCGCCACCCGCGCGCAGGCCGGGGATTTCCTCTCGCTGTGCTACAACCCCGAGCTTGCCGCCGAAGTGACGCTGCAGCCGATCCGCCGCTACGGGTTCGATGCGGCGATCCTCTTTGCCGACATCCTGCTGCTGCCGCAGGCGCTGGGGCTCGACCTGTGGTTCGTCACCGGCGAAGGGCCGCGGCTGTCGACCATCCAGAGCGATGCGGATTTCGACGCGCTGAAGCCGGTTTCGGCGATTTACGACACGCTCAGCCCGATCTACGAGACCGTCGGCATCCTCTCGCGCGAGCTGCCGAAAGAGACCACGCTGATCGGCTTCGCCGGCGCGCCTTGGACCGTGGCGACCTATATGATCGCCGGGCGCGGCACCAAGGATCAGGGCCCCGCGCACGCGCTGAAGGCCGAGAACCGCGCGTTGTTCGAGAAGGTCATCGACCGGCTCACCGAGGGCACCATCGAGTATCTGTCGAAACAGGTCGAAGCGGGCGCCGAGGTGGTGAAGATCTTCGACAGCTGGGCGGGCTCGCTCGAGGGTGATGACTTCCGCAAATACGCGCTGGAGCCCGCGAAGGTGATCACGCAGGAAATGAAGTCGCGCTTCCCCGGTCTGCCGGTGATCGTCTTCCCGCGTCAGGCGGGCGAGAATTACATCGGCTTTCACGAGGCCACCGGCGCCGATTGCGTCGCGGTGGACGACAGCGTGTCGCCGGAATGGGCGGCGGCCAATGTGCAGACCTCGGGCTGCGTGCAGGGCAACCTTGCCTCCTCGCACATGGTGACCGGCGGCGAGGAGTTGGTGCGCGAGACCCAGCGGGTGGTGCGCGCCTTCTCGAAAGGGCCGCATATCTTCAACCTCGGCCATGGCATCACCCCCGATGCCAACCCCGAGAATGTTCAGCTGATGATCGACACGGTGCGCAGCACGGTCACCGCCTAAGCGACGCTCAGCGCCTGACGGCGGTGCTGCCGCGCTGCCGTCCCGGCTGGGGCCGGGCCTTCGCCCGCTCGCGCAGGAAGACCACCAGCCCCGCGCCGACGATCAGCGCGCAGCCCGCCCATGTGGCGGGCGCGGGCCATTCGCCGAACATCGTCCAGCCCCAGAAGATCGCCATCGGCAGGCCGATGTATTCAAAGGGCGCGATCACCGCCGCATCGGCCATCCGGTAAGAGGCGCTCAGCGCGTAGCCGACAAAGCCCGAGATGCATCCCAGCCCCAGAAAGACCAGCATGTCCTGACCGCTCGGCAGGACCCATGGGCGCAGCAGGAAGCGCGCCGCATCGCTGTCGAAAGCGTCCATGTAGCGCCCGTCTCCGGCGACGAGGTAGAAGCCTGCCGAGACCACGAGGAACATCAGCTGCAGATGCACCGCCAGCGCCGAGGCGCGGGAGGTGACGCCGAGCTTGCGGGTCAGCACCTGCAAGAGCGCGTAGAGCAGCGCCGAGAGCACCGGCAACAGCAGCACCAGCCGCGCGCCGCCCGAGGTGTCTGCCCATGGCTGCTGCATGATGACCACACCGCAAAAGCCGACGCAGACCGCGCCGAGCCGCCAAGGCCCGACCTTTTCGCCCAAAAGCGGCACGGACAGCAGCGTGATGAAGAGCGGCGCGACGAAGAAAAGCGCCGTCGCCTGCCCCAGCGGCATCGCCGCGACCGAGGCGTAGAAGGTCATATTGGCCAGCACCACCAGCACGCCGCGCGCCAGATGCAGCCACGGCGTGTTGCTGCGCAGTAGCCGCCAGCCGCCTTCGATCTGCAGCATGACAAGGATGATGCACAGCCCGACCGCAGAGCGTGTGGCAACGATCTGATGCAGCGGGTAGCCGTCCGAAAGCAGCTTGATCAGCATGTCGTTGATCGAGATCCCGACGACGCCCGCGCAGATCAGCGCGATGCCAAGGCCGGGACGGTTGAGGCTGGTGATATGGGTTCCGGTGCTCATGCCCCGGCTCTAGCCCGGCGCGCTGACCGGCGCCATGGAAATTCGGCGTGGCGCGCTTCTGGGCCATGCAGCGCGGTTTCAGCGAAGCTCGCGCAGGAAATTTGCACATCGGTTGTTTTTGACAACCATTCGGTTGCGTTTCACAACCTTTCCCTTGCCAGCGGCGCGCCGATCGGACGTCATGCAAAGGACCAAGACCCGACAGGTTTGCCCCATGCCGCCGTTCTCCGACGCGCCAAACCCGCAGCGCCCTGACGATCCTCCGATCGAAATCGGAGGGCTCAGGATAGACATCCTTGAAGGTGCCTTCAGCTGGTACTTTCGCACGATGGATGCCGTCGTCTCGCGCGATCTCGACAAGCGGATGGCGCATCTAGAGATCGCCAAGGGCAAGGGCAAGATCACCGCGCTTTTGCTGGTGGATGATTACCCCGGCATCCGCCCGTCGCAGATCGCCGAGGTGCTGATGCGCGACCGCCCCGCCACCGGAAGGATCATCGACCGGCTCGTCGCCTCTGGGGTGATCCGCCGCGAGGCTGCCCCGGACGATCAGCGCGCCCAAGCGCTCTTCATCACCGAGCGGGGCCATGCGCTCTCACAAGAGGTGCGCGAGATCATCCGCCAACAGGAAGCGGAGTTCTTCGACTTCATCGAGCCGGAGGACCGCGCGCAATTCATGCGCATGCTCAAGCGTGCCTATCTGAAGATGAGGACGAAATGGGACTGACTAGCGAGCGGGTCGCGCTCATCTCCGGCGCCGCGCGCGGCATTGGCGCCGCCACCGCGAAAGCTCTGTTCGACGCGGGCTGGACGGTGTCGCTGGGCATGCGCCGCCCGCAGATGCCGGACTGGGCCAAGGATGCGCCGGAGCGGGTGCATCTCTACACTTATGAGGCCACAGACCCCGCCACGGCCACCGGCTGGGCGCAGGAGGTGATGGAGAGGCTGGGCCGTATCGACGCGGTGGTCGCCAGCGCAGGCATCTCGCTGCGCAAGACCCCGGTCGAGATCACCGACGCCGAAATGGCGCAGCTGCTGGAGGTCAACGTGCAGGGGCCGCGCCGCCTTGCCGCCGCCTGTTGGGAGCCGCTGGCCGCATCGGGCCGGGGCCGGGTGGTGCTGCTCGCCTCGCTCTCGGGCAAGCGGGTCAAATCCCCCGGTGCGGGGTCCTATGCTGTCTCGAAATTCGCCGTGGTGGGGCTCGCCCATGCGCTGCGCCAAGCGGGCTATGACCGCGGGATCCGCGCCGTGGCGGTCTGTCCCGGCTTTGTCGCCACCGACATGGCGACCGCCGTCGAGGGCCGCGATCCGGCGACGATGACCCAGCCCGAGGATCTGGCGCGGGTGATCCACATGCTGATCGACCTGCCCAATGAGGCCAGCGTCGCCGAGTTCCACGTCAACTGCCAGCTTGGCGAGACCTACTGACGTGCCGGGTGATGTGTCGCCGTCCCTCGCCGGGGAGACCGGCCTTTGGGCGCGGCAGCACGGCAGGAAAGACCTAAGGCGCACGGCGCCGATTTTGGGAGAAAGACCATGCCAGGACCGAAGCCGGATCCGGTAGAGAACAGCGCCGCGTTGCCCGAGCGGGCGGATGTGGTGATCATCGGCGGCGGCATCGCCGGGGTCTGCGCCGGTCTGGAACTGGCCGAGCAGGGGCTCAAGGTGGCGATCTGCGAAAAGGGCCATGTGGCGGGCGAGCAATCGAGCCGCAACTGGGGCTGGGTGCGGCTGACCCACCGCGACACCCGCGAGTTGCCGCTGATGGTCGAAGCGCAGCGCATCTGGCAGGGGCTGGACGCGCGCATCGGCGCAGACACCGGCTACACGCGCTGCGGCGTGACCTTCACCTGCGCCAGCGAGGCGGCGCTGGCCGCCGAGCGCGAGTCGTTGGAAGAGCTTGCGCCGTATCAAATCCCGGCCCGGATGCTCAGCCGTGACGAGGTGCTGGGCATGTTTCCGGGCCTGTCGCTCGACATCAAGGGCGCGCTGCACAATCCCTACGACGGGCGCGCCGAGCCGCAGAAGGCGGCACCGGCCATCGCCCGCGCGGTTCAGGCGCGCGGCGGCAGCGTGCATCAGCATTGCGCCGTGCGGGTGGTCGAAACCGCGGCCGGGCGCGTGTCGGGCGTGGTGACCGAGAAGGGCCGCATCGCCTGTTCGGCGGTGCTGGTGGCGGGCGGGGTCTGGTCCCGGCTCTTTCTGGGCAACCTCGGAATCGACCTGCCGCAGCTGCGCACCAAGGGCAACGTGCTGCGCACCGATCCTGTGCCCGAGGGGCCCGAAGGCACGCTCAAATATCCCGAGTTCGCCATGCGCAGGCGCGCCGATGGCGGCTACACGATCGCCTCGGCGCTGCCCAGCCCCTACCAGCTGACCCCCGACAGCTTCCGCCTGCTCAAGGCCTTCCTGCCAGCGCTGCGGAATGAATGGCGCAGCATCAACCTCGGGGTCGGGCCGTCCTTCTTCGAGGCGCTGCGCACGCCGCGCCATTGGAGCGGCGCCGAGGTCAGCCCGTTCGAGAAAACCCGCGTGCTCGACCCCGATCCCGACAGCACGATGATCGACCGCGCGCTTGCGGTGGTGAAATCCTCCTATCCGGCCTTCGAGACCGCCACCGTCGCGCAGAAATGGGCTGGCTATATCGACGTGCTGCCCGACATCATCCCGGTGATCTCTGGCACCGAGGGTGTAAAGAACGGGCTGCCCGGGCTCTATGTGGCGAGCGGCTTTTCAGGCCACGGCTTCGGCCTCGGCACCGGCGCAGGACGGCTTGCGGCGGATCTGATCACCGGGCGCAGCCCGGTCGTCGACCCCGCGCCGTTCCGGCTGCACCGCTTTTCCGACGGCTCAAAAATCCGGCCCAAATCCGGCGTCATCCAGCGCTGAGGCAACGGCTGCGGCGCGCAAGCGCCGCCACATCCGTCCCATCTTCTTCTCTTTAAAAATACGCAAACTGGACTGCCGTCGAGCCCAAGGCTAACGGGCCGGACAGAGCGCCAAGCGACGCCCCATCGCGGCCATTCTTTGGGTGACCGTGATGGACGCAGGCGGGCAATCTCTTCGGGAGGGAGTTCTGAGCCGCTAAAGCGCTTGGAACGCGCGCTCGAGCTGACCCCATCGCGAGCATGGGGGCAGGCCGAGGCGGATCCAGCTGTCTGAATAGGGGAAGATGCGGCTCCAGATGTGCCGCGCCGCCAGGGCTTCCTGCGCTGCCTTGGCACCCGGGCAGGCGTAGGTGCGAAAGAGCGGCGTGCCGCCGATCAGCGGCCATCCCGCCGCGCCTGCCAGCGCGTCGAGGCGCGCTGCGTCCGCGCTCAGGCGCCGAATTGTCTCCTCCTGCCATGGCCGGTCGGTGAGCGCGGCAGAGGCGATCTCGATCGCCGGGCCTGACACCGGCCATGGACCTGCAAGCTCGGCAAGCCGCTGGCCCAGATCGCCTTCGGCCAGAGCGAACCCCAGCCGCAGCCCGGCGAGACCGTAAAACTTTCCAAAAGACCGCAGCACCACCACATTGGACAGCCCGCCGTCGAGGCCGGGGGCGATGGAAAGCTCCGGCTCGGGATCGGCAAAGCTCTCGTCCACCACCAAAAGCCCGACGCGGCCTGCCAGATCGCGCAGCGCGCCCGGCTGGCTGCGCCGCCCGTCGGGGTTGTTCGGGTTGACCACCACGGCGAGATCCGCACCCGCGAGCGCGGCGAGGCTGGCGACCTCGGTCACTTCCCAGCCGTGCGCTCGCAGCGCGGCGGCATGCTCGTTGTAGGTCGGCCCCAGAACGGCGGCGCGTCCCGGCCTGCGCAGCATCGGCACCATCTGGATCGCCCCCTGCGCGCCGTTCATCGGCACGATGTGGCCGGGGCAGCCGTAGGCCTCGCGCGCCGCTACGATGAGCCGGGCCATGTCAGCCTTGCGTGGCAGCGCGGCCCAGGCCTCGGCGGGGATCGCGGGCACGGGGTAGGGCTCGGGGTTGATGCCGGTGGAGAGGTCGAGCCAGTCGGCGCGGGTGCCGCCGAAACGGGTCATCGCGGCATCGAGGTTGCCGCCGTGGTCTCGGGTCTTTGTGTCGGGCGTGGTCATGCGGCGCAGCGAAGCAGGATCACGGCGGCAAGCGCAAGGGCGCAGAGCGCCATGCTGCGGCGGTAGAGGCGCAGGGCGCGGGTCAGATCGCCTGCGGCCGGGTCGGGCGCGCTGCCGTTCAGCCAAGGCTCCTCGGCCACCCGCGTGCCGTAGACGCGCGGCCCCGAGAGGCGGATGTTCAGCGCGGCGGCCATGGCACCCTCGGGCCACCCGGCATTGGGCGAGCGGTGCTTGGGCGCGTCGCGCCGCATCACCCGCAGCCCGCGCAGGGCATGGCGACCAGAGGCAATGGCAAAGAGCGCCCCGGTCAGCCGCGCGGGCAGCCAGTTCACCACATCGTCGAGCCGCGCGGCGGCCTTTCCGAAGGCTTCAAAGCGGTCATTGCGATGGCCGATCATCGAGTTGAGCGTGTTGATCGCCTTGTAGCCCGCAATCCCCGGCAGTCCCGCGATGGCGCCCCAGAAAAGCGGCGCGATGATCCCATCCGAGGTGTTCTCGGCAAGGCTCTCGGTGGCGGCGCGGGCGATCCCGGCGGCGTCCAGCTGCGCCGGATCGCGCCCGACGATCATCGCCACGGCGGCGCGCGCGGCTGCCAGATCCCCGCGCGCCAGCGGGGTCGCCACGGCGGCGACATGGGCGTGCATGGCGCGCATGGCGATCAGTGGCCAAGCCAGTGCCGCGCCGATCAGGCTGCCGGTGAGGCTATTCGGAAGCGCGCACTGAATGGCCAGCGCAGGCAGCACCGCCAGCGCCACGATCAGTGCCACTGCCAGAGCGCCCATGGCCAGCCTGCGCGGGCGGGCGCCATGGTTCCAGCGCCGCTCCAGCGCGGTGATCGCATGGCCGAGCCATGTCACCGGATGGCCGATCCGGGCGTAGAGCCACCCCGGCCAACCGAGCAGCAGATCGAGCGCCATCCCGCCCAGCATCATCAGCGCAAAGCTCATGCCGTGCCCGCCCGGAAGCTCAGGATGCTGGTGAGTCCGGCTTCGGCCAGCGCGTCTGCCGCGCGCGCAGGCACGGTGCCGGGGGCGAAGATCAGCCCTCGGGCCGAGCCGGTGTGGGCGCGCAGCCAGCCAAGCGCGCCAAGGTCATGCGCCAGTTCCGGCATCGGGCAGGCCGGGCCGCGCCGGGCGCTGCAGCGGCGCGCGGAGTCCGAGGCGAGCGCGGCGCGGCGCGTCAGGTCGCAGGCCGGGTCCTCCCATTGCGCCACGAGGTCGGAGATATCGTCAAAGCCGCTGTCTGACGGATCGGTGCGCTGCGGCGCGCCCCAGAAGCCGCCGAGGATCTCGCAAGGTGGCGGCGGGGGCAGGTGGCGCAGAACTCGTGCCTCGCGCGAAGCCCAGAGCAGCCGGTCGGGCTGGGGATACATCAGCGGGTCGGTCGCGCCCTCGACGGCGAGGCAGGCGGCGGCAAGGGTCCCCGCATCGCCGCGAAACCCCGCCGCGCGGGCCAGTGCGACCAGCGTGGCGGTCGACGCCCCGGCACCAAGGCCGGGTGCGAAGTTCCGTGAAGCGTTCGGAAAGTCCGGCGCGATCCCCAGCAGCTGCGTAAAACGCCGCAGCTCGGCGGGGCCAAAGAGTGGCGGTTCGGACCCCGCTTCTGCTGGCGCATGGACATGCAGCACCGGGCAGGGCAGCGTGACGAGGGCCACAGGGCCATCCTCGCCCATGCACCCCTGCAGCCATTCGCCAAAGTGGCCGGAGACCGTCACCACGCCTCTCATGCGCCGCTGGTCCCGATCACCGAGAGGGGGCCGTCCGCGCCGCAGCGCAGGCGCGTCACTGAAAGCGGCGCGACCTCGAAGGCGAGCCCGGCATGAACCGCACCGCAGACCAGCGAAAGCGCCGCGCGGATCACTCCGGCGTGCACCATCAGCACCACGGGCGCGCCAAGCTCTGCCGCCGTCTGCCCGTGCTGGATATGCGCTGGCGCGGTGCGGGCGCAGAGATCGGCAAAGCTCTCGCCCTCGGGCGGCGTCCAGCGCGCCAGATCGGGGCCATCCAATGGCCCGAGATCGGGCATCTGATCGAAGCGCAGCCCGTCATGGGCACCGAAATCCTGCTCCCACAATCGCGCGTCCTGTTGCACCTGCAGATCAGGCCACAGCGCCTCGGCGGTCTGGCGGCAGCGCTGCGCGGGGCTGCTGATGAGCCGGGCGGGCCGGGGCAGGCGGGCGCGCAGCGCGGCGATCGCCTCGGGCTCAATGCGGGCCGCGGCATCGGTGTGGCCAAACAGCCGCCCGGCCTCGGCCAGCGGCGCGTGGCGGATCAGGATCAACTCTGCGGTGTGCGGTGCTCTGTCGTGCAACTGACTGCTTTGCCCTTTTCTTTTTCCGGCTTTGGTGGTTTCCCATGCGGTTATGAAAAGGTCGATCCTTATCACCGGCGGGGCCCGCTCCGGCAAATCGACCCTTGCGGAACGCAAGGCGCTGTCGGTGTGCGGACAGGCCATCTATATCGCCACCGCCCGGATTTACGAGGGCGATGCGGAGATGTCAGCGCGGATCGCCGAGCATCAGGCGCGGCGCGGCGAGATGTGGCAGACCCTGCACGCGCCGCGCGATCTGTGCGGTGCGCTTGACGGCAGCGATGGCGGGCTGCCGCGGCTGGTGGATTGCCTGACGCTGTGGCTGACCAATCTGCTGCTTGAGGGCGGCGACTGGCGCGAGGAAACGCAGGCGCTGGTCGAGGCCATCGCCCGGCAATCGGCGCCGGTGATCTTCGTGACCAACGAGGTGGGCGCGGGCATCGTGCCGGAGAACCGGCTCGCGCGCGAGTTCCGCGATGCGGCGGGCTGGATGAATCAGGCTGTCGCCGCGGCCTGTGACGAGGTGTGGCTGGCGGTGGCCGGCTATCCAATGAAGGTAAAACCAAATGAGCATTCTTTCTGACGTGACCGCGCTTTCGGCGGTCGCCGGCCTTGCCGGGACGCTGCCCACTGCCGATGAGGCTGCGGCGCAGGACGCGCGCGCGCGGCAGATGAGCCTGACCAAGCCGCCGGGCTCGCTGGGGCTTCTGGAGGAACTGGCGGTCTTCATGGCGGGCTGGCAAGCGACGCCGCGCCCCGAGATCACGCGGGCGCAGGCGCTGGTCTTTGCGGGCAACCACGGCGTTTGCGCGCAGGGCGTGAACCCGTTCCCGCAGGAGGTCACCGCGCAGATGGTGGCCAATTTCGAGGCCGGTGGCGCGGCGATCAACCAGCTTTGCCGGGCCTCCGGCGCCGAGCTTGCGGTGATCGCGCTTGATCTGGACCGGCCCACCGCCGACATCACCGAAGGCCCCGCGATGAGTGAGGCCGAGACGCTGGCCGAGATGCGCCGCGGCGCGGAGGCGGTGCCCGAGAGTGCGCAGGTGGTGATCCTTGGCGAGATGGGGATCGGCAATTCGACCATCGCCGCGGCGCTGGCCTGCGCCAGTTTCGGCGGCGACGCCGAGGGCTGGATCGGGCGCGGCACCGGCTCGGACGGGGACGGGCTGGCGCGCAAGGCCGATGCGGTGCGCCGGGCCTGCGCGCGTCACGCCGGGGTGGAGGGCGCGGCGCTTCTGGCGGCGCTCGGCGGGCGCGAGCAGGCGGCGATCTGCGGTGCGGTGCTCGAGGCACGGGCGCGGCGCATTCCGGTGATCCTCGACGGGTTCATCTGCACGGCGGCGACGGCACCGCTCTTCAAGGCCAATCCTAGCCTGCTCGATCATTGCCTCGTCGGTCATGTCAGCCGCGAGCCGGGGCACGCCCGCCTGCTCGAGGCCATGGGCAAAGCGCCGGTTCTGTCGCTCGATATGGCGCTTGGCGAGGGCTCGGGCGCGGCCCTGGCGCTGGGGGTGCTGCGCGCGGCGCTGGAGTGCCACAACGGCATGGCGACTTTCGCCGAGGCCGGGGTCGCCGGGGGATGAGCGCGCTGCGCGCCCTAGGCAAAAGGCGCCGCGAGATTCAGGTGGCGGTGATGCTGTTGACCCGCCTGCCAGCCGGGCGGCTTTCGGGCGATGCGCCCGCGCTGCGCGAGGCCCGCTGGGCCTTTCCGCTGGTCGGCGCGCTGGTTGGGCTGATCGGCTGGGCGGTGTTTGCAGGCGCGCTGGCCGCGGGAGGCTCTGGGCTGCTGGCGGCGCTGCTGTGCCTGACGATCACGGTGCTGGCCACCGGCGCGCTGCATTTCGACGGTCTGGCGGATTTCGCCGATGGCCTCGGCGGCGGTCGCGACCGGGCGCATACGCTCGAGATCATGCGCGACAGCCGCATCGGCAGCTACGGCGTCATGGCGCTGATCCTCGCCTCTGGCCTCTGGGCCGCCGCGCTGGCGGAACTGGGAGAGGCCGCCGGGCCGCTGCTTTTCATGGTGATCGGCGCGCTGAGCCGCGGGGCGATGAGCGCTCTGCAGGAAAGCCTGCCTCCGGCGCGGGCCGACGGCATGGGTCATCTCGCGGCGGGCCGCAGCCGCGCGGGACAGGTGGCGCTGCTGGTGGCGGTGCTGCTGTCGGTGCTGTGCGCCGGGCTGGCTGGCCTTGCGGTCGCAGCGGTCTGCGCCGTGGTAGCCTTGGCGCTCGGAGCTATCGCGCGGCGCAGGCTGGGCGGTGTCACCGGCGACGTTCTGGGCGCGGCGCAGTTGCTGTCAGAGGTCGCCGCTTGGGGGCTTCTGTCGGTCCTGCTGCCCGGCTGAGCTAGGTTCAGCGCGCCCGGCCCATGGGCTGGAACACCGGCCCATCGGGGGTTTGCGCGTGATAGGCGGTGATGCCAAAGCCGCGCGCCAGCAGCGCGTCGGTCAGCACCTCCTCAGGCTTGCCGTCCGCCAGAAGCTGGCCCTCGGCGAGCATCACTAGCCTTGTGCAATGCCGCGCCGCCAGACCGATGTCATGCAGCGACAGCAGCACGCCGCGTCCCTCGGCGGCGAGGTCGCGGAAGACCTCCATCGTGGCGATCTGATGCGCCGGGTCGAGCCCTGCGGTGGGCTCGTCGGCCATCAGCAGCGGCGTTTCCTGTGCCAGCGCGCGGGCGATCAGCGCGCGGGCCTGCTCGCCGCCCGAAAGATTGGTGGCGCGGCGCTTGCGCAGCGGGCCGAGGCCCATCTTGGCAATCGCCGCCTCGACCGGTGCGCTGGCGCGGTCGCCATGCGGCAGGCGTCCCAGAGCCACCAGATCCTCGACCTTCACCGGCCAGGCGATCTCGCGCGCCTGCGGCATCCAGGCGGCGGCCTTGGCGCGTTGCTGGGGGGTGAGTGCGGCCAGCGAGCTTTGACCCTGCGCCGGGATCAGCCCCAGCGCGGCGCGCATCAGGCTGGTCTTGCCCGCGCCGTTGGGACCGATGAGGCCGACGACCTCGCGCTCGGCAATCTCCAGCGAAAGCCCCGAAAAGACCGGGCGATTGCGCAGGGTGACCGACAGATCGGAGAGGCTCAGCAGGGTCATGCGCGGTCTCCGCGGCTGCGCCAGACGAGATGCAGGAAGAAGGGCGCGCCGACGAGGGCGGTCAGCACGCCGAGCTTCAGGTCGCGCTCGGGGGCCACCAGCCGTACCGCGATGTCGGCGGCCAGCAGCATGGCCGCGCCGCCCGCCGCCGAAACCCAGAGCAGTGCGCCGGGCCGTCCGCCCACGGTGCCGCGCAGCAGATGCGGCACCACCAGCCCGACAAAGCCGATCGCCCCGGCGACAGCCGTGCCCGCGCCGACGACGCAGGCGGTGCCCAGCACCACACGCAGGCGCAAGCGCTGCAGGTTGATGCCCATGGAGGCCGCGGCGTCCTCGCCCAAGGTCAGCGCGTCCAGCCCGCGCCCGACACCGGCGAGCAGGACCACACCCACCGCCATGAAGGGCAGCGCCAGCCAGACGTGCAACATCGAACGGTCGGCCAGTGATCCCATCATCCAAAAGACGATCTCGCTGGCGGCGAACGGGTTGGGCGAGAGGTTCAGCACCAGTTGCGTCAGCGCGCCGGCCACTGCCGACAGCGCGATCCCGGCAAGGATCAGCGTCAGCGTCTCGCCGCCACGCCCGGCCAGCAGCATGAGGATCAGCACGGCAACCACCGCGGCGGCCAGCGCGCTCAGCGGCAGGGCGAGCGCGAAGGCGGCGGAGAGCCCGGTCTGAATCGCCAGCACGGCGCCAAGCGCGGCGCTGGCCGAGACGCCCAAAAGGCCCGGCTCAGCGAGCGGGTTGCGCAGATAGCCCTGCAGCGCCGCCCCCGCCAGCCCCAGCGAGCCGCCGATCATCAGCGCCAGCAGCATGCGCGGCAGGCGAATCTCGCGCATCACCATGGGCAGCGGGCCGTCGCCGCCCGCGATCAGCGCGTGCAGGCTCTGGGGCAGGGTCGCATCGGCGGGGCCAAGCGACAGCGAGAGAGCCGCCAGCGCCAGCACCAGCGGCAGGAGAAGCGCGAGGGCGCGGGTCATTTGATCTCCTTGCGGAAGTCGGTGAGGTCGGCGATGGCCTGCAGCACGTGTGGGGTGCCGCAGATCCAGTCGCTGCCGGTCATCTGATGTCCGGCGCGCGCCTCGCGGATCTGGCGCAGCACCGGATGCGCGAGGATTTCCTCGGACCGCGATGCGCCGGGGTAGGGGCGCGCGGTGATCAGCGCCTCGGGATCGGCCATGGCCAGAGCTTCGAGCGGCAGATGACCGCCGCCGCCCGGACCGGCGATATTGTCGAAGCCCGCGGCCAGAAGGATTTCCCCGGCCAGCGTGTTGTCGCCCGTGGTGTAGCCATTGGCGTAGTAGAGCGCGGCGGTGGGCTGGCGTGCGATCTCTGCGCGCAGCGCGGCGAGCTGCGTTTGAAACTCAGCGATGAGCGCCTCGGCGCGTGCCTCGCGCCCCAGTGCCTCCCCGACAGCGCGAATGCGGTCCGGCACATCATCGAGCGAATAGGCGGGCGGCAGGGTCAGCACCTCGGTGCCGAGGCGCTGCAGCATTTGCACCGCCGCCTGCGCGGTGAAACTGCCCGAGATCACCAGATCGGGGCGCAGCAGCCAGACCTCCTCGGCCTGCCCGTGGTTCGCCGGATAGGCCCGAGCCTCTTCGGCCATGGCCGAGCTGTGCGGGTCGCTTGCCAGATCGGAGACAGAGACCAACTGACCCGGCGCGGCCAGCAGCATCGCCAGTTGGTCGGTGCAAAGGTTCATGGAGACGACGCGCGCCGGTGCCTCGCCCGCCGCGCCCGCGAGCGGAGCGGTGGCCAGGGCAAGGCAGAGCAGCGCGCGCCGCAGCATCAGAAGCTGCCCCGGACGCCGAAATAAGCGGCGCGGTCCGAGGTGCCATAGCCTGTCACGGTCTGATAGTCCTCGTCGAAGAGGTTCTCGACCCGCAGGTAAAGCTCGGCATTGCCGCTCAGCGCGTAGCGGAAATTCACATCGGCGACGGTGTAGTCGGGCAGGGAGTTGTTGGTGTCCTCCACCCCGGCGACGTGCCGCACGCGGAAGGCGCCGCTGAAGTCATCGGTGAACGCCGCATCAAGCGTCAGCGCAAGATCATGCAGCGGCACGCGGGTGAGACGGTCGCCGGTCTCGGCGTCTTCGGTGTCGGTCCATGTGTAGGCTGCCGCCAGCCCAAGCCTGTCGGTGATCTGCGTTTCCCCGGACAGCTCGACACCCTGCATCCAGCTTGTCCCTTCGACCTGCGAGTACGCCCAAGTGTCGTAGTTGTACTCGATGAGGTCGGTGATCTCGGTGCGGAAGAGTGTCGCCGTGATCTTGCCGCCGTCAAAGCGCTTCTCGGCGCCAAGCTCGTAGCTGAGCGAGGTCTCGGGCTCGAGATCGGGATTGCCGGCATAGGCGTTGTAGCGCTCGTAGAGCGAAGGCGCGCGGAAGCCGGTGCCGACGCTGGCGCGCAGGGTGACATCATCGCTGGGCAGATAGGCCAGCGAGACGCGGCCGGTGGTCTTGCCGCCGAAATCCGAGTGATCGTCGTGGCGCAGGGCGGTCACCAGTTCGATCTGGTCCGACAGGTGCCAATTTGCCTGGGCCCAGATGCCATAGGTGTCCTGATCGCCCTCGTCGCCGTCATTCTCATACTGCTCGCGGGTGGCATCGGCGCCAAAGGTCAGCGTGGTGGCCGAAAGCTCTGCCTGTCCCTGATAGCCGAGGGTCCAGCGCTGGCCATAGAACGGGTAGTCGTAGCCGTTGCTCGACGTCGAACGGTCGTTCTCGAAATACTGGAGCGAGAGTTCGTGGCTCAGCGCGCCCGCGTCGATGCGGGCAAAGCCGCGCAGACCGTATTGCTCGCTCTTGGAGACCTCGTCATGGGTGCCATCGGCAAGGACAGGGTAGCTTTCGTCGTATTCGGTTTCGGTCTTCTGCCAGAAGCCGGATGCGCCCAGACTGACCGTATCGGTCAGCGCGTAATCGCCCGAGAAGCTGAGCCGTGTGGACTCGTGGCCGTCTGCCTCGTCATTGCCATCGTCCTCGTCGGCGGCAGAGAAGCCATCGGTCTCGACCCGGCTCAGGGTGGTGGCAAAGCTGCCGCGCTCGCCCAGATAGCCGAGGTTATAGCTCAGCTTGCGGGTGTTGTAGCTGCCGTATTCGGCGGCGACGTTCTGGCTGAGGCCGGGCTCCGTCGGGCGCGCTGTGGTGATGTTGATCACACCGGCGATGGCCTCGGACCCGTAGAGCGCCGACTGCGAGCCTTTCAGCACCTCGATCCGGCTGACGTCTGCGGTGGTCAGCGCGCCGAAGTCGTATTCGATCTGCGTGCCCGACGGATCGTTGACGTTGATCCCGTCGATGTAGACGCCGATGTACTGGCCGCTGGCACCGCGGATGCGCAGGGTGGTGTTGGTGCCGATGCCGCCGTTGGTGGTCACGCTGATGCCCGGAAGGCTGGCAAGATAGTCGGCGACACGAGTCTCGCCGGTCTTTTCCAGATCTTCCTTGGTCACAACCTCAACCGTCGCGCCGCTGCGCTCGATCTCGGTGCTCTCGCCGCGGTTGGCGCTGAGGGTGATGGTGCCGAGGTCATAGCCCTCCTGCGCGTAGGCCGCGCCGGACAGGCTGGCTGCCGCTAGGGCAGTTGCGGCGCGCAGGCCGAACAAAATGGGTCGCTTCATTGTCCCTTCTTCCTTTTTATGTGTCGTAAGAAGGGACTTCTCCTTCCGCAGACGGTTAGCGTCATGCCACCTCTACGGAAGGTCCGTCGCCCGCAGCGCTCCCCGCGCCGGGACTGGGTGATCGGCTTCGGCAGGTCTCCTGACTCGCGGGTCACAGCTTCGCCGGGTCTTCCCGCCCCCGAAGGGAGCAGTGACATGGTCCGGCATCGCTCTCCGCTTACAGTTGCGGGGGCAGTTGCGGAGTTGGGCCAAGGCCCGCACCGCATTCCCTATTCACCGAGCGGCAGGCCGCCCGGAACCGAAGCAGGCACCGAATAGCGGCTAGTTCGCCGTCGCGCAACAATCACAAACGGTCAGAGGGCGCGAAGGGGGCGGCTTGGTGTCGCGCCTCTGGGGAGCATCAGCTTAGCTGCGCAGCCCGTCCACAACCGGCTGTCGCAGCACCATCGCGGCGGGCAGCAGCGACAGCAGCATGGTCACCGACACAAAGCCAGCAAGGAAATGCAGCTCGCCCCATCCCAGCGGGGCAGAGATGGCGATATCGGTGCGGGCGGTGACCACGCGCGACAAAAGCTCGGCCGCGCCCCAGCCGACCCCGAGCCCCAGCACCGCACCGCTCAGCAGCAGCGCCGCGCTGAACGCCCAGACCGTGGCAAAGACAAAGCGGCGCGGTGCACCAAGCGCGCGCAACAAGGCAATCTGGCGGCGGAACAGGCGGGTGAGGATGAAGAGGCCCAGCAGGACCGAGGCGGCGACCAGAACCTGTGTGACCAAGGCCATCAGCGACATCGCCTGCCGCACGTCGCCCATCACCCGGTAGAGGCCAGACAGCACCGCGCCGGGAAAGAAGGCCATGGTCTCGCCATCGCGGGTGAACTCCGAGCGCAGGGCATAATTGGCCCAAAGCTCGTCGGAGCGGATCACCACAGCAGGCGTGCCGGGGAAATATTCGGGATCGAAGGGCGGGCCGATCTGGGTGTCGCGATCCGGCGAATGACCATTCGCAAGACCATGGATTTCCCAGACGTATTCGACCGGGATGAGGATCGCCCGGTCCCATGGCGTGCCCGTGGGGGCCATGCGCCCGGTGACGGTGATGCCGCCGCCATGACCGTGCTCATCGCCATGCGCCTCGGTATCGGCGGCGTCGCCAACCCCATGCGCCGGAGTGAACTGCGCGCCGATCTCCAGCGGCACCAGCGCGCCGATCACCGCTTCTGCGTGATCCTGCCAGAGACTGCCCTCGATACGATCATCGCTCAGGTGGCGCAGGAATTCGGCGGTGGTGCCCACCACGGGGGCGTTGCCATAGCTGTCGCCGAAGGCCAGCGGCGCGGCGATGGCCACATGCTCGTGGGTCTCGATCTCGGCATAGGTGGCGCCCGAGATCAGCGCCATATCCGAAGGCTGCAGGAACACCGAGGCGAACAGCGCGGTCAGCTCGCTGCCCGGCGCGGCGACGATGAGGTCGAACTTGTCGGCGGCCCGCGCGGTGCCGTGACGCAGCCCGCGCTCCTGCGCGAGCAGCCCGACGCCCATGCCAACCGAAATGGCGATCAGCAGAACGAAAAGCGCGGCGCTGGTCCGGAACCGGCTGAGGAACCCGCGCAGCAGCGGCCAAGGTGCGTAGCCGCGCAGTACCAAAAGGCCAGTGAGCAGCGCAGGCGCCAGCAGCAGGATCAGCAGGCCGATGTCCTGCGCCAGCACCGGCAGGCTGTCCCAGAGCATCCTCATGCCGCCACCTCGTCCTGTGCGAGACGTCCGTCTGCGATGGTCAGCACCCGGTCCATCCGCGCCAGCAGCGCCGCATCGTGGCTGACGGCGATCAGCGTGGTGCCCTGCGTTCGGACCAGCCCAACCAGATCGTCGATCAGCCGGTCGGCATTGGGCCGGTCGAGGCTGGCAGTGGGCTCGTCGGCCAGCAGGACCGGCGCTTCGGCGGCCATGGCGCGGGCGATGGCGACGCGCTGGCGCTCACCCCCCGAGAAGCTGGTGACACGCCGGTCGGTGTCGGAAAGCCCGAGCGCGGCGAGGCGCTGGGCGGCGCGCTGGCGCAGGGCGGCACGCTCGGCGCGCGGGCGGAAGAGGGCGGTGAGTGCGGCATTGTCCAGAGCGCCAAGCTCCTCGAACAGCAGGAAGTCCTGAAAGATCATGCCGATGTTCCCGGCGCGAAAGCGCGCGCGGCGCTCGGGGCTCTGCGCAAGCAGGTCGGTCTCGCCCCAGCGCACGGAGCCGGTGGCGCGCTCGAGCAGCCCGGCGATGGCGTAAAGCAGCGTGGATTTGCCAGCGCCAGAGGCGCCGCGGATGCCGATCAGCGTGCCCGCCGGGGCGGAGAGGCTGGGCACATCCAGCAGAACACGGTCGCGGGGGCTGCGCACGGTCAGCCCGGAGATCTCGAGAGGGAGGGACATGGCAGCTCAGCCGTAGCTGGCGTCGGTGAGGCGCATCATGCTGAGAAAGCCGGTCTCTGGGTCTTTGTAAGCCCCGAGCTCCAGCACGCCGCTGGTGACGATTTTCACGTTGAAGGGCGTCACATCCACGATGCGCTTGGTGTAGACCGCGACGATGTCATTGGGCCATTCGGCCTCGGTCTCGCAGAAGGGGCAGACCGCCATGGGCATCTTGGTGAGCACGAAAAACCGGCTCTCGGCCTTCAGCGGCGGCGCCATGAAACCCTCGACCGTCAGGCGCTTTCCGGCGCTGGTCTTGGCGAGGTCAGAAAGGCCGCGGCCCTTGGCCTGATAGAGCTCGCGCACTTTCAGCGGGTCTTCGGCGGCAGCAGTGGTGGCAATGAAGGGTGTGGCGAGGGCGGAGGCGATGAGCCTGCGGCGGGTCAGCATTGGGGTACCTATCGGTCGGAACGGCAGCGGGGGCGGTCAGCGCCGCCCCCGCCCAGCATATCAGATCAGGGTCACTCGGCGGCGACGGCGTGGTTCATCACGTGGAAGATCACGTTCTGCTCGATGGTGCCGTCGAAGAGATGCGCCCAAGGGCCCTTGGCGTAGACGGCGACGTCTTCACCCGAGTGGCTTTCCGACGACTTGGGGATCAGCGCCTGCTGCACATAGTCGAGGTCGGTGGCCTCTTCTTGGGTCACATCGGGGCGCGAGCCGGCGTAGTCGTTGCCTTCCTGTACCAGCACCGAGCCGGCACCGTTGAGGTAGCCCACCACGGTGTAGGGCTTGCCATCGTCGGCCAGCACCAGCTCGTCCGAGTGCATCTCGCCGGTCTTGGCGACGTCGTAGCACAGGCCCTCGATCGGGGTGCCGCGACCGCAGTAGCCGTTGAAGGCGATCGAGTGCTCGTGGTCGGCGGTGACGATGATCAGCGTGTCGGCGTCATCGGTCAGCTCGTCGGCCATGGCCACGGCGTCGGCGAAGGCCATGCCGTCGATCATCGTGCGCTTGGCGTTGCCCGCGTGGTTGGCGTGGTCGACGCGGCCTGCTTCAATCTCGAGGTAATAGCCGTTGTCGTTCTTCGACAGATACTCGATCGCCGCCTTGGTCATGTCGGCCAGCGAGGGCTCGTCATCCTCGGCACGGTCGGCTTCATATTCCATGTGGCTGTCGTTGAACAGCGCGAGGATCGGGGTCTCGCCGTCGAGGTTGAGGCCGCTGAAGGTCTCGGTGTTCCAAGCGTATTGCGTGCCCTTGCCGGTGGCCTGCTCGATCAGGTTCACGCCATCGGGACGGCGGCCGTTGCCGCCCTCGTCGAGGGTCACATCCTCACCGGCGAAATAGCGGCGACCGCCGCCCATGGCGAGGTCGACGACACCGGCGTCCATCTGGTCGATCAGCTGGGCCGCGATGTCCTTCTGGGCGGTGCAGCCCTCGGGCACTTCGCCTTCCCAGTTGCGGTTGGCGGTCTTGGCGTAGACGCCCGCCGGGGTGGCGTGGGTGAGGCGCGCGGTGGAGATCACGCCAACCGATTTGTCCATGCCGGTGACGATCTCGGCAAAGGTGGTCAGTTCGTTGCCTGCCACGGTCGCGCAATCGTCGTGGATCGCGTCGCCGCCGAGGTTGATCAGGTTGAAGCGCTGCTTGACGCCGGTGTTCATCGCGCCCGCGGTGGGCGCTGAGTCCGGTGTCTGGGCGTTGATGTTGTAGGTCTTCACCAGCGCGCTGTGGAAGTCGGGCGTCTCATAGGGCAGCACGTGCTCTTCGCCCAGTTTGCCTTCTTGCTGACCGGCATAGAGGCGGGTGGCGTAGTTGGTGCCCACGCCGTTGCCGTCGGCAACCAGCAGGATGACGTTCTTGGCGCGGCCGGTGTTCACTTCGCGGTTGATGATCGCCTGAATGGCGTCCTGACCGGCGGTGAACCAGGCGTCATTGGCCTGCGGGAGATCCTGAGCGCTGGCGGTACCAGCGGCGAGGATCATGGCGAGAGAGGTGGTGGTGAAGATCGTTTTCACGACTGTGACGCTCCGAAGTTCGGGGGGCGGGGCCCATTGCACGATTGAGGGTGTCTCAGGCCTCAGACCGCATCTGCGTCACGGGTGTGTGATGATTGGATGAAAGAAATGTGAAACGGAGTTTGGCGACCGCCATTCGCATGGGGCCGCATGTCTGCTTTGCGCGCAATTTCAGTCAGCGCGGGGGCCTAAATGGGACCCGGCGCGCGTGATCGGGAATGCAAGGTAACGATATAACGTATCGGCATTCATGTCGAGAAGAGATCTCGAGCCATCGCCTTACTGAAAGAAATACTGCGCGTAGATCGGAGCGCAGCCTGCGCCGAGGGCGCGCGCGTTGGCGCCGACCTGCGCCGCTTCGGGGCGGGGGGGCAGCATGCCGCGGGTGTCGAGCCTTTCGAGCGCCTCGCGGGTGCGCGTCACCACCCGGTCGCGCACGTCGGCGGGCATGGCGCCGTCGATCAGCGCCACTTCGAAATCCATCACCGAGCCGATCGAGCGGATCGCATGCGCCAGCGCGTCGCCGGTGCGGTCCACCCAAGGGCCGATCTGCGCCTCGAAGGCGCGCCAGTCCTGCGGCTGTGTCCAGAGCGCCGTGGCATCAAGCCCGTCGGCGACGATCGCTGCCTCCAGAAGATAGAGCGAGGCGGCGTCGATCAGCGGCAGTTCACCGCCCTCGGGCGCAGGCACACGTAGCGAGCCGAAGGCACCTGCGTTGTTATGCGCGCCGACGGTGACGCTGGAATTGAGAACCACGCCGCCGCCGATGAAGGACCCGATAAAGAAATACGCGTAGTCGCCGAACTCGCGGCCCCGGCCAAAGACATGCTCGGCGCGGCAGGCGGCTGTGCCGTCGTTTTCGGTGAAGAGCGGCAGATCCGAGGTCTTGGCGATCTCTTCCTGCACGTTGATTTCCGCCCAGACGCTGAAATCCACCGGCGCGCCCAGCACCTCGGTCCAGCTCCAGATCTCCGAGGGCGCGGCGATGCCGATGCCGCAGAGACGCTCTCGTTGGTAGGCGCTCAACCCGTGCGACAGCTCGTCCATGCCGGAGGCGAGATAGGCGAAGATCTCGGCGGGCATGGGGTAGCGGTAGGTGGTCTGCGATTGGCCGAGCACGTCGCCCAGCAGGTTCATCACCACCAGATCGGCGGAGCGGCGCCCGATCTTCAGGCCAAACGACAAAGCCGCATCGGGGTTGAGCGTCATCGGCACCGACGGCTTGCCGACCCGCCCGCGCTTTGGCTCGCCGCGCAGCAGGAATTCCTCGGCCTCCAGCTTGCGCAGGATGTTCGATACGGTCTGCGCCGACAGCCCGGTGTGCTTGGCGATGTCGCTGCCGGGCAGGGCGCCATAGCGTTGAATCAACGACAGGATCAGCCGCTCGTTATGAGCCCGCACGCCGATCTGATTGGCGCCGTCGCTGAGCTTGCGGATCTCGCAGATGTCCATGGCCCGCTCTCCTCCGGGTCTCTTTCTCTTGGGCCCCAGACTACCCGCTCGGGTTAATAAATCAATTTTAATTATTTATTGACGCAAAGTCAGAATCGACGCTATCAACATGGGCAATCCGTTGGAGGACGGAGAGTTTCACGGCGGCCAACGTGCCGCCACACGACCCAGAGGGAGGAGGAGACCCCATGAAGAAGCTGATTTCCGTCAGCGCGTTTGCGCTGCTCGCATCCACCGCCGGTGCCTTTGCACAAGAGGGCGGCAGCGCCTGCCTGATCACCAAGACCGACACCAACCCGTTCTTCGTGAAGATGCGCGAGGGTGCCGCCGCCAAGGCCGAGGAACTGGGCATGACGCTCAACTCCTATGCGGGCAAGGTCGACGGCGACAATGAGACTCAGGTGGCTGCGGTCGAGACCTGCATCGCCAATGGCGTCGACGGCATTCTGATCACCGCGTCCAGCACCTCGGCCATTGTGCCGTCGATCCAGCAGGCGCGCGACGCGGGCATTCTGGTGATCGCGCTCGACACCCCGCTCGATCCCATCGACGCCGCCGATATGACCTTCGCCACCGACAACTATCTGGCCGGTGAACTGATCGGGCAATGGGCTGCCGCCAAGCTTGGCGACGCTGCTGCCGATGCGCGTGTGGCTTTCCTCGATCTCGATGTCAGCCAGCCCACCGTCGGCGTGCTGCGCGATCAGGGCTTCATGAAGGGCTTTGGCATCGACACCAAGGACGAGAACAAATGGGGCGATGAGGATGATCCCCGCATCGTCGGTCACGACGTGACGCAGGGCAACGAAGAGGGGGGCCGCAAGGCGATGGAGAACCTTCTCGCCACCGACCCGATGATCAACGTCGTCTATACGATCAACGAGCCCGCCGCTGCCGGTGCCTATGAGGCGCTGAAGGCAATCGGGCGCGAGGGCGACGTGCTCATCGTCTCGGTCGATGGCGGTTGCCCGGGGGTGAAGAACATCGCTGAGGGCGTCATCGGGGCCACCTCGCAGCAATACCCGCTGCTGATGGCGTCGAAGGGCATCGAGGCGATCGCCGCCTACGCCAAGGATGGCACCAAGCCCGAAGCGACCGAGGGTAAGAACTTCTTCGATACCGGCGTGGCGCTGGTGACCGATCAGCCCGTCGAGGGCGTCGAGTCGATCTCGGTCGAAGAGGGCACGGACCTCTGCTGGGGCTGATCCCTGACGTCTGCGGCCCGCGCGACAACCGGGCGGGCCGCACACAACCAACCGCAACCCGTGCGCGCATTGGCCGGTGAGGGGCCTGAGGCGCGCAAACGCGAGAGGAGGGCGCGACATGGCCGAAGCGGACCGATACGAAGACGTGGTCCGAACCCGGAGCGACGAAAAATTCGCCGAGTTCGAGGACAGCGGAAAGGGCCTTTGGGGGCGCTTTCACGAGCTTCTGCACACGACGCCGGCCATCGTGCCGCTGATCGTGCTGATCGGGGCCTGCGTGGTGTTCGGGCTGGTGCTCGGCTCGAAATTCTTCTCGCCCTTCGCGCTGACGCTGATCCTGCAACAGGTGCAGATTGTCGGCGTGCTGGCTGCGGCGCAGGCGCTGATCATCCTGACCGCCGGGATCGACCTCTCGGTCGGCGCGGTCGCGGTGCTCTGCTCGGTGATCATGGGGCAAGTGACCTTCCGCTACGGTGTGCCTGCGGTGCTTGCGGTGCCCATCGGCCTTGCCTGCGGTACCGCCATCGGGGCGGTCAACGGCTGGCTGGTCAGCAAGGTCAAACTGCCGCCGTTCATCGTCACGCTTGGCATGTGGCAGATCGTGCTGGCGGTGAACTACCTCTATTCCGCCAACGAGACGATCCGCGCCCAGGACATCGAGGCGCAGGCGCCCTTCCTGCAGTTCCTCGGCACAAAGTTCAACGTCGGCGGCGCGGTGTTCACGCTGGGCGTGGCGCTGATGCTCGGCCTCGTGCTGGTGCTGGCCTATGTGCTGCGCTCCACCGCTTGGGGCCGCCATGTCTATGCCGTGGGCGACGATCCCGAGGCGGCGCAATTGGCGGGTGTCGACCGGCACCGCACGATCATGTCGGTCTACATGCTGGTCGGCTTCATCTGCGGGCTTGCGGGCTGGGTTATGATCGGGCGCTTCGGCTCTGTGTCTCCTTCTGCCACCACCGGCGTCATCGGCAATATTCAGGCGATCACCGCCGTGGTGATCGGGGGCATCTCGCTCTTCGGCGGGCGCGGCTCGATCCTCGGGGCCTTTTTCGGGGCGCTGATCGTCGGCGTGTTCGAACTGGGCCTGCGCATGGCCGGGGCCGACCCGCAGTGGACCTATCTTCTCATCGGTGTGCTGATCATCGCCGCCGTGACCGTGGACCAATGGATCAGAAAGGTGACGGCATGAGCCAGAAACCCGTTCTCGAAGGCCGTGGCCTCGTCAAGCGCTACGGCAAGGTGACCGCTCTGGACCATTGTGATTTCGACCTGATGCCGGGGGAAATCCTCGCCGTCATCGGCGACAATGGTGCCGGGAAATCGACGCTGATCAAGGCCCTCTCGGGGGCCATCCAGCCCAACGCCGGAGAGGTGCTCCTCGAAGGCCAGCCGGTCAGCTTCGCCTCACCCAACGATGCCCGCGCCGAGGGGATCGAGACCGTCTATCAGACCCTCGCCATGTCCCCGGCGCTGTCCATCGCCGACAATATGTTCATGGGGCGCGAGCTGCGAATGCCGGGGGTGATGGGCTCGGTCTTCCGCAAACTCGACAAGCGCAAGATGGAGGAGTTTTCGCGCCAGAAGCTGGCCGATCTGGGCCTGATGACGATTCAGAACATCAACCAGCCGGTCGAGACCCTGTCGGGTGGCCAGCGGCAGGGTGTGGCGGTGGCGCGTGCAGCGGCCTTCGGCTCACGCGTGGTGATCCTCGACGAGCCCACCGCGGCGCTTGGGGTGAAGGAAAGCCGCCGCGTGCTCGACCTCATTCAGGAGGTGCGGGCGCGGGGCATTCCGATCATTCTGATCTCGCACAATATGCCGCATGTCTTCGAGGTGGCGGACCGGGTGCATGTGCACCGGCTGGGCAAGCGGCTCTGCGTGATCAATCCCAAAGAGCACAGCATGTCCGACGCGGTGGCCTATATGACCGGCGCGGCGGTGCCCGAAGGCGTGGCCGAGCCCGCCTGAGCGCGGGGCGGCATCCGCAACTGACCTGCGAGGGGGCGGCGAAAGGCGCCCCTTGTTGCGTCTTGCGGGTTCCCGCGTTTCGCCTTGAAACCTCGCGCGCCGCCTGTCTAGCTGGAGCCGAGGAACGGCGCACCCGCGCCAGTGAGGAGACCCCATTGATCATGACCGATGCCAAGACGCCCACCGCCCATTTCGTGACACAGCGCGGAGGGGTTCGCTGATGGACGCCGTCGTCATCCACGCCCCGAAGGATCTGCGGCTCGACACTATCTCTGCGGCGCCTGCGCCCGGTCCCGGCGAGGTGCGCATCGCGGTGAGCCATGGCGGCATCTGCGGCTCGGACCTGCACTACTACATGCACGGCGGTTTCGGTGCGATCCGCATCCGCGAGCCGATGGCGCTGGGGCATGAGGTCTCGGGGATCATCACCGATGTCGGCGCCGGGGTCAGCGGCCTGTCGGAAGGCGACAAGGTGGCGATCAACCCGTCGCGGCCCTGTGGCGACTGCGAATACTGCCTGCGCGGCATGGCCAACCATTGCCTCGATATGCGCTTTGCCGGCTCGGCCATGCGGATGCCGCATGAGCAGGGGTTCTTTCGCGCGCAGCTGACCCTGCCTGCGCGGCAGGCGGTGCTGCTGTCGCATGGCGCCGATCTGGCGCTCACCGCTATGTCAGAGCCGCTGGCGGTCTGCCTGCACGCGGTGCGGCAGGCAGGCAGCCTGATTGGTAAGCGCGTGGCGGTCTCGGGCTGTGGTCCCATCGGCTGCCTGACCATCGCCGCGGCAAAACTGGCCGGGGCCGAAGAGATCATCTCCACCGACATTTCCGCCGCCGCGCTGGAGGCCGCCCGCACCATGGGCGCAGACCGGGTGCTCAACATCGCCGAGCATGAGGGCGCGCTGAGCCCTCTGCAGGCGGGCAAGGGGCAGGTCGATGTGGTGTTTGAATGCTCCGGTGCGCCGGTCGCGGTGGGCGCGGCCTGCGCGATCCTGCGCCCGCGCGGCACGCTGGTGACCGTGGGCCTTGGTCCCGAGACGCCGCTGCCGATGACCGTGATCGTCTCCAAGGAACTGCGCCTGATGGGCAGCTTCCGCTTCGATCCCGAGTTTGCCACGGCGGCGCGGCTGATCGACAGCGGGCGGCTCGACGTCAAACCGCTGCTCACCGGCGTGCTGCCGGTGGCGCAGGCGCAGGAGGCGTTCGAGCTGGCCGCCGACAAAACTCGCGCGATGAAGGTGCAGATCGCCTTTCCCGCGCCCTAACCCTGTGCCGACGCCCGGCGTGTCAACGCGATGCGCCGGGCCAGCGCCAGAAGGAACATCCCCGACAGGATCAGGATGATCGTCGGCGCAGGCGCGCTGTCGAGGTGAAAGCTGAGGTAGGTGCCCGCCAGCATCGCACAAAGGTTGGCAAGGCTCGCCACCAGCATCATCCGGCCAAAGCTGCGCGCCAGCAGAAAGCCGATGGCGCCCGGCGCGATCAGCAGACCGACCGCGAGGATCAGACCGGTCGCGGTCAGCGTCGCCACGATGGTCAGCGAGATCAGCGTCAGCAGCCCATAGTGCAGCAGCCCCACCGGCAGCCCGCTCGCCCGTGCCTGTGCCGGGTCGAAGGCGAAAAGCAGCAGGTCCTTCCACTTCAGCAGCAGCGCGGCGCTCACCGCCAGCGAGATCAGCCCAGCGGTCCAGAGGTCCTCGGCCCCCACGCCCAGCATGTTGCCAAAGAGGATATGGTCGAGATGCACATTGGTGTGGATCTGCGTGTAAAGCACGATCCCCAGCGCGAACATGCCCGAGAAGACCACGCCCATCACCGTGTCCTGCTTCACCCGGCTGTTCCCCGCAAGAAACCCCGTGGCCAGCGCCGTCACCATGCCCGCGGCAAAGGCCCCGAGGATCAGCGGCAGGTTCAGCACATAGGCCAGCACCACACCGGGCAGGATCGCATGGCTCACCGCGTCGCCCATCAGCGCCCAGCCCTTGAGCACCAGAAAGCACGATAGCAGCGCGGTGGGCAGCGCCACGATGGTGCAGATCGCAAAGGCGTTCTGCATGAAGGGGAATTGAAACGGCAGGGTCAGGCTCTCGATCATGCCGCTTCCTCCAGCGCCGCGCGCGCCTTGCGCCGCGCCGCCAGCCGTCCGTGCTTTGGCGCGAAGGTGAAGGCCAGCAGGAAAATCGCCGTCTGCAGCAGCACGATGATCCCGCCGGTGGCCCCATCGAGGAAGTAGCTGAGATAGGCGCCGGCAAAGCTGGTCAGCGTGCCGATCGCCACCGAGGTGAGGATCAGCCGCGGAAAGCGGTCGCAGAGCAGATAGGCGGTCGCCCCCGGCGTCACCACCATGGCCACCACCAGAAACGCCCCGACAGTCTGCATCGCCGCCACCACGCAGGCCGACAGCAACATGAAGAACAGCGCCTTCAGCAGCCCCGGCCGCAGCCCGATCGAGCGCGCGTGGCTCTCGTCGAAGAACACCACCATCAGGTCTTTCCACTTGGCCAGCAGCACCGCCAGCGAGACCACGCCAATGATCGCCAGTTGCGCTGTGTCTTGCGGCGTGATGGCGAGGATATTGCCCATGGTGATGGTCTGGATCGACACGGCCATCGGGTTCACCGAGGCCATGAACAGCCCAAGCCCGAAGAACGAGGTGAAGATCAGCCCGATCACCACGTCGCTCTTCAGCCCCGAGCGGTCCGACAGCAGCAGCATCGCCGCCGCCGCCAGCCCGCCCGACAGGAACGCTCCCAGCGCGAAGGGCAGGCCAAGCATGTAGGCGCCCGCCACGCCCGGCACCACCGAGTGCGAGAGCGCATCGCCGATCAGCGACCAGCCCTTGAGCATCAGGTAGCTCGACAGAAAGGCGCAGACCGCCCCCACAAGTGCCGAGACCCACATGGCGTTGGTCATATAGCCGTAGGTGAAGGGCTCCAGCAGGCTCATTCCTGCGCCTCCCGTTTGGCCCGGCGCGTCTCGCCGCCATAGCGCACCAGCGGTCGTTCGTCGTCGGTGAGGATCGAGACACGGCGCGGGTCTTCGTCGTCGTGCAGATCCGCGCCTTCGATGGTGAAATGCCGCAGCACCCCGCCAAAGGCCTCTTCCAGCGCGGCGCGGGTGAAGGTGGTCTCGGTCGGGCCATAGGCGAGCACCGTGCCCTTGACCAAAACCGTGCGGTCGCAGAACTCGGGCACCGTGCCAAGGTTGTGCGTCGAGACCAGCATCACCCTGCCCTCCGCCTTCAGTTCGCGCAGCAGCGCGATGATCTGCTCCTCGGTTTTGACGTCGACGCCGGTGAATGGCTCGTCGAGCAGGATCACCTGACCCTCCTGTGCCAGCGCACGGGCGAGGAAGACGCGCTTTTTCTGCCCACCCGACAATTCGCCGATCTGGCGGTGACGAAAATCGCTCATATTGACCCGCGCCAGCGCCGCCTCGACCGCCGCGTGATCCGCCACCGACGGGCGGCGCAAGAACCCCATATGGCCGTAGCGGCCCATCATCACCACGTCCTCGACCAGCACCGGGAAAGACCAGTCCACCTCTTCGGCCTGCGGCACATAGGCGACGAGGTTGCACTTCAGCGCTTGTTTCACCGTCTGGCCGAGCAGGCTGATCTCGCCCTTCGCCACCGGCACGAAGCCCATGATCGCCTTGAACAGCGTCGACTTGCCGGCCCCGTTGACGCCGACCAGCGCGGTGATCGTGCCGCGCGGCACCTCGAAACTGGCGTCGCGCAGCGCGGTGTGGCCGTTGCGATAGGTGACGGTGACGCCCGTGACAGCGATGCCAGTGTCAGTGTCAGTGTCAGTGTCAGTGTCAGTGGTGCCTTCCGCGCGGCTCATCGCGACAGGCCCTGCGTCAGCCCGTCTGCGATGGTCTCCGAAGTCACCCGCAGCAGGTCGAGATAGCTCGGCACCGGCCCGCCGGGCTCGGAGAGGCTGTCGACGTAAAGCGCGCCGCCATAGCTTGCGCCGGTTTCCCGCGCCACCTGCTCGGCGGGGCGGGTGCTGACGGTGCTTTCGCAGAACACCGTGGGGATGTCGTTCTCCTTCACCCCGTCGATCACCGCGCGCACCTGCTGCGGCGTGCCCATCTGGTCGGCGTTCATCGGCCAGAGATAAAGCTCTTTCATGCCGAAATCCCGCGCCAGATAGCTGAAGGCGCCTTCGCAGGTGACCAGCCAGCGCTGCGCCTCGGGGATCTGCGCCACCGCATCGCGCAGCGGCTCGAGCGTGGCGCGCAGCTTGGCCTTATAGGCCTCGGCGTTGGCCTCGTAGACCGCTGCGTTCTCCGGATCCTGCTCGGCAAAGGCTTTGGCGATATTGTCGATGTAGATCTGCGCGTTCTCCAGCCCCATCCACGCATGCGGATTGGGTTTGCCCTGATAAGCGCCGGCGGCGATGGGGATCGGGTCGATGCCCGTCGTCAGAGTGACCGAGGGCACGTCCCGCAGGTTTGACAGAAACTGTTCGAACCACAGTTCCAGATTCAGCCCGTTCCACAGGATCAGATCGGCGTCCTGCGCCCGCACGATGTCGCGCGGGGTGGGGGCATAGCCGTGGATCTCGGCGCCGGGCTTGGTGATCGAGACCACATCGGCGGCGTCTCCGGCGACCTGCGCCGCCATGTCGGCGAGCACGGTGAATGTGGTGACCACCTTCATCTTCTCTGCCGCCGCGCCCCCTGCGCTGGCAAGGGTAAGGGCGGCGGTTCCGAGGATCAGGGCGAGACGGGACGGCATGGGAACTCCTTTGGTTCTGTCGTGTGAATGTAAATGCGAGGCATTCGCATTAGTCAATGGCTAATGCGAGTTGTTCTCATTTGCGTTACCTTCAGGCGGCACGCCTCCACGCTGTTGCCACGTCCCGGGGCAGGGGATAGAAAACCGCCCTGAACAGGAGTTTGCCCATGTCATCGGTTGCACCGGATTTTGCACAGGCCCTGCGCGACGCGGGGCTGCGCGTCACGCAGCAGCGTATGATCGTGCTGTCGGTGCTGATGCAGGCCGAGGATCATCCCAATGCCGACGAGCTTTTCGCACGTACCAAGGTGATCGACGGCTCGGTCTCCTTCGCCACGGTCTACCGCACGCTCTCGGCGCTGGAAGAGGCCGGGCTGATCCGCAAGCTGAGCTTCGAAGACGAGCCCGCGCGGTTCGAAGTGACCCCGGCGGCAGAGCATGACCACCTCGTGGATGTGGACACCGGCGAGGTGATCGAGATCGAGAGCGAGGAAATCGAGCGCCTGCGCCGCGAATTGGTCGAACGCCTCGGCTATGAGATCATCAGCCACAACACGCTGATCCGCGCCCGCAAGAAGCCCCGCTCGTGAGAGGGAAGGCAGTGGCCCTGATCTTTCATCTTTCCAAAAATACTCATGGCCTTTGCGTGGGCATAGGCGTCACCATGAGTATTTGTGGAAAGATGAAGTCAGGGGAGATTTGCTCTGCCCGCGGGCTCGGCTAGGGTCGCATCATGGATTCGGGGATGGATTGGCACTGGGCCCGCGCTGCGCTCGACTGGCAGGTCGAACTGGGCATCGACGAGGCGATCGGCGAGACGCCGGTGGACCGCTTTGCGCATGAGGCGGCGGAGCAGGCAGCGCGCGCCGCGCCGGCAGCAGCGCCCGAGCTAAAACCCGGTGCCGCGGCGGCGCCAATGGCCGAGCCCGAGGGGCCCGATCCGGTGGATCTCGCGCGCGAGGCGGCGCGGGGCGCGGGCAGTCTCGAGGGGCTGCGCGAGGCCCTGGCGGGTTTCGAGCATTGCGAGCTAAAACGTGGCGCGCGCAACCTCGTCTTTTGCGATGGGGTGCCCGAGGCGCGGGTGATGATCATCGGCGAAGCGCCGGGGCGCGAGGAAGACCGGCAGGGCAAGCCCTTCGTCGGGCGCGCCGGGCAGTTGCTGGACCGGATGCTCGGGGCCATCGGGCTGAGCCGCGCCGAGTCGGTCTACATCACCAATGTTCTGCCCTGGCGTCCGCCGCAGAACCGTGATCCGCGGCCCGATGAGATCGCCATGATGACGCCCTTCCTGACGCGGCACATCGAGCTGGCTGATCCCGATCTTCTTGTGATCATGGGAAATATCTCCTGCGATGCGCTGCTTGGAAAGCGCGGCATCACCCGGTTGCGTGGCAAATGGACCGAGGCGGCAGGCCGTCCGGTGATGCCGATGTTCCACCCCGCCTACCTGCTGCGCCAGCCAGGCATGAAGCGCCACGCATGGGCCGATCTGCTGGAGCTTCAGGCCAAGCTCAAGGCGCTGGGGTGATGCGCCCGGCGGCGTGGCCGGGGGGCGTCTGGGCCGGGATTCTCTGCGGGATGCTCTGGTGCGGGCTTGCAGGGCCGCTGCGCGCCGAGCGCGGCTTTACGCCGGATTTTGATGCGCTTTTCGAAAAACACGCCGCCGAGATCGCGACGCCATCGCCGGGCACCGAGGTGCTCGAACTGCCGGGGCCGGTGATCCTCACCCGGCGCAGCGGCGCGGTCGTCCGGGCCGAAGATCAAAGTGGTTATGGCCGCGCGGGCTGCGCCTTGCAGCGGCTTGTCGAGATCACCGCCGCCGTGCAGCTTTGCCCCGCGCTTCTGAGTGCCGCCGGGCGCGACAGGCTGGCGACACTGCTGATGAAGGCCGCCGAGTTTGCCGGTCGGAACACCCATCCGCCGCTGGCAGAGGAGGCGCGCCGCGCGGCACTGATGACCGAGCTTGCCGCCGCACGGCAGGCGCAGCCGGGGGCCTGTCCGACGCCTGAGGCCGATTGGGTGCGGTTCGCCCGCAGCCTCGCCACGGATGGCGCCGCCCGCCGCTTTGAGCGCATCTTTTCGGTGCCGCGCCTGCCGCTGGCGCAGCCCTGTCCCTGAGCTTTAGATACCGGAGGCCGCATGAGCCGCATCGACGAAACCCGAGAGTTCATTCCAGTGCGCATTGCCGTGCTGACGGTGAGCGACACCCGCAGCCTTGCCGAGGACCGCTCCGGCGATACGCTGGTGGCGCGGCTGACCGAGGCGGGGCATAAGCTGGCAGATCGCGCAATCGTGAAGGATGACCGCGAGGGCATCGCCGATCAGCTACGCGTCTGGATCGCCGATCCCGAGGTGGATGTGATCCTGTCGACCGGGGGTACCGGGCTCACTGGCAGGGATGTCACCGTCGAGGCGCACCGCGACGTCTACGAGAAAGAGATCGAAGCCTTTGGGACGGTCTTCACTCTTGTTTCCATGCAGAAAATCGGCACCTCTGCGGTGCAGTCGCGGGCTACGGGCGGGGTTGCGGGGGGCACGTATCTGTTTGCGCTGCCCGGCAGCACCGGCGCCTGCAAGGACGCATGGGACGAGATCCTGCGCTGGCAGCTCGATTATCGGCACCGTCCCTGCAACTTTGTTGAGATTTTTCCGCGTCTCGACGAGCATAAGCGGCGGAAATGACGCGCGCCCGCGTATCCTTGTCATGGCTTTCCTTGTGCTTGGGCTCGGGCATAAGGTGATATCAGCCAGACAGGGGGGCGATGCCCCTCGATTTCGCGGGACGTTCATATGCGGTTTCTTCGGCGGAGCCTGACCGGGCTCTTTCTTCTTTCGCTGACGCTGGGCCTGCTGGTCTGGGCCGGGCTGCTGGTGCGCGATGCCGTGCAGGCGCGGCTCAGCGATACGCCGCGCATTCCGGAGGCGCGCGAACGGATTTTTGCGGTGAACGTGGTGGAGGCGCGGGAAGGCAGCGTTTCGCCAGAGATGACCGCCTTTGGCGAGATCCAGAGCCGCCGCACGCTGGAGCTTCGCACCGCGGTGGGCGGCACGTTGATGGAACTGGCGCCCGAGTTCGTCGAGGGCGGGCGCGTCGCGGCGGGCACGCTGCTGGCGCGGATCGATCCGGCGGACATGCAGGCGGAACTGGAACGGACCCAAAGCGCGCTGGAAGATGCCGAGGCCGAGCGCCGCGAGGCGATCCGCGCGGTCGAGCTGGAAAAGGATGCGCTGGCGGCGGCCGAGGAACAGGCCGAGCTGCGCCAGCGCGCCTACCAGCGGCAGGCCGATCTGCAATCGCGCGGCGTGGGCACGTCGGCGTTGGTGGAAGAGGCGGAGCTTTCCGCTTCCTCGGCGCGGCAGGCGGTGGTGACCCGCAGGCAGGCGCTGGCGCAGGCCGAGGCGCGGGTGGACCAGAGCAGCACCGCGCTGGCGCGCGCGCGCATCGCGCTTGACGAGGCGCAGCGGCGACTGGATGAGACAGAAATCCGCGCCGGCTTCGATGCCCAGCTCGAGGATGTCTCGGTGGTGGCCGGGCGCCGGGTCTCGGCCAATGAACAGCTGGCAACGCTGGTGGACCCGCAGGCGCTGGAGGTGGCCTTCCGCGTCTCCACCCAGCAATATCTGCAACTGCTCAACGCTTCGGACCGCCCGCGCGAACTGCCGGTCACAGTGACGCTAGATTTCTACGGCGCCTCGGTCAGCAGCGCCGGGACGCTCACCCGCGAGGGGGCGGCGGTCGGCGAGGGGCAGACCGGGCGGCTGCTCTTTGCCTCGCTGGAGACCCCGCGCGGCTTCAAGCCCGGGGATTTCGTCACCGTGAAGATCGCCGAGCCAGCGCTCGAGCAGGTGGTGCGCCTGCCGGCAACCGCGCTCGGGGCCGATGGCGATGTGCTTGTGCTCGACGCCGAACAGCGGCTCGAGGCGCTGCCGGTGGAACTGCTGCGGCGGCAGGGCGACGAGGTGATCGTGCGCGCCGCGGCGCTGGACGGGCGGCTGGTGGTGTCCGAGCGCACGCCGCTTCTGGGTGCGGGGATCAAGGTTCGGCCGCTGAGCGCAGAGGCGTCGGCGGGCGGGCCGAGCGGGCCCGATGTGACCTCCGAGGCGGCGATGCTGGAACTCAGCGCCGAACGCCGCGCGCGGCTGGTCGCTTTCATCGAGGGCAACAGCGGCATGCCGGCGGAGGCAAAGCAGCGGCTCTTGGCGCAGATCTCGGAACCCAAGGTGCCCGCGCAGGTGATCGAACGGCTCGAAGCGCGGATGGGAGGCTGAGGCCATGCGCCACATCCCCGGATCTGCCAGTGGCCTGCTGAGCTACTTCACCCGGCACCGCACGGTGGCCAACCTGCTGCTGGTGATCCTGCTTGGGGCGGGGCTGCTGGCGGTGCCCAACATGCGCGCGCAGCATTTCCCCGATGTGGTCGAGGATGAGATCGGCGTCCGCGTTAGCTGGGACGGCGCCGGGGCGCAGGACGTGGACAACGCCATCGTGCAATTGCTCGAGCCGAAGCTGCTTGCGGTCGAAGGGGTGGTGGCCTCCGAGAGCCGCTCGCGCGAGGGCTCGGCGCAGATCGAGCTGGAGTTCGAGCCCAATTACAATATGGCCAAGGCGCTGGACGACGTGCAGACCGCCGTGGACGGTGTCGACAATCTGCCGGAAGAGGCCGACGATCCGCGCGTCACCTCGGGCGGCTGGCGCGACCGGGTGACGGATTTGGTGATCTCGGGGCCCGTGGCGGTGGATCAGCTGGGCCGCTTCGCCGACGAATTCGTGGTGCGCCTTTTTGCCGAAGGCGTCACCCGCACCACCATTCGCGGCGTCGCCGCGCCGCAGATCATCGTCGAAGTGCCCACCGCCAACCTGCTGGGCTATGATGTGACCATGCAGGAGATCTCGGAGGCGATCGCCGCCGAGGTCGATGCCGCGCCCGCTGGCGATGTGACGGGCGCAAACGCCCGCGTGCGCGCCGGGGTCGAGAAACGAGCGCTGCGTGACATTGCCGCCATCGTCCTGCGCTCGCAGCCCGACGGCACCAAGCTGACCGTCGGCGATGTGGCGATCCTGCGTGAAGAGGGCATCGACCGCGAGCGCGCCTATTTCGTCGGCGACGATCCGGCGATCTCGGTGCGGGTCGACCGCTCGGCGGATGGCGATGCCATCAAGATCCAGCAGACCGTGGCCGATGTGGCGCGTGACTTTCAGCCGGTGCTGCCCGAGGGTACGACGATCGAGCTGATCCGCACCCGCGCCGAGGCGATCACCAACCGGCTGGACCTCTTGCTGCACAATGGCCTGTCGGGGCTGGTGCTGGTGGTTGGGCTGCTGTTCCTGTTCCTCAATGCGCGCACCGCGCTTTGGGTGGCGGCGGGGATCCCGACCTCGATGCTCGCGGCGCTGGCGCTGATGTATGCTTCGGGTCTGACGCTCAACATGATCTCGCTGTTTGCGCTGATCATCACGC
The DNA here is from genome assembly GCF_056158605.1 of Salipiger sp. ABN3_019. Classification (NCBI taxonomy): domain Bacteria; kingdom Pseudomonadati; phylum Pseudomonadota; class Alphaproteobacteria; order Rhodobacterales; family Roseobacteraceae; genus Salipiger; species Salipiger sp. ABN3_019. Next base: position 1,008,220 of record NZ_JBSWTP010000010.1, on the reverse strand, counting down.
TCGGCATCGTGGTGGATGACGCCATCGTCGTCGGCGAGCACGCCGATCATCTGCATCGCAAGGGGCTGGGGCCGGTCGAAGCCGCCGAGACCGCCGCACGGCGCATGGCGCTGCCGGTGTTCAGCTCGACGCTGACCACGATCATCGCCTTCTTTGGGCTCACCGCCATCGGGGGGCGGTTCGGCGAGATGATCGCTGACATTCCCTTCACGGTGATCGTCGTGTTGATCGCCAGCCTGATCGAATGCTTCCTGATCCTACCCAACCACATGGCCCATGCCATCGCCAAATCGACCGAGCACCATTGGTACGATTGGCCCTCGCGCATGGTGAACCGGGGGTTCCGCTGGGTGCGCGAGCGGCTGTTCCGCCCGTTCATGGCCGGGGTGATCACGGCGCGCTACGTGGTGCTGGCGCTGGCGGTGCTGCTGCTCGCCTCGCAGGCGGCCAGCTTCATCCGGGGCGATGTGGTCTGGCGCTTTTTCAACTCGCCGGAACGGCCCTCGGTCAGCGGCAATTTCGCCATGACACCGGGCGCGACCCGCGCGGACACGCTGGCACAGATGCGCGAGATGCAGCGTGCCACCGAGGCGTTGGGGCGCGAATATGAAGAACGCTACGGCCTCAACCCGCTCGACTATGTGATCGCCGAGATCGGCGGCAACTCCGGGCGCCCGCTGGCCGAGGCCGAGAACAAGGAGGCCGATCAGCTGGGCGCCATTTCGATCGAGCTGATCGAGCCGGATCTGCGGCCCTATTCCAGCTTCCAGTTCGTCGGCGAGCTGCAAGAGCGGGTGGCGGCGATGCCCATGGTCGAGGTGATCAGCTTCCGCGGCTGGCGCTCGGGGCCGGGAGGCGATGCGCTGGACGTGCAGTTCTTCGGCGCCGATGCGGGCGTGCTCAAGGCTGCCGCCGAAGACCTCAAGAAAGCGGTGCTGCGCTTCCCCGAGGTTTCGGCGGTCGAGGACAATCTGTCTTACGACAAGGACGAGCTGGTGCTGGAACTGACCCCGCAGGGGCAGGCGTTGGGGCTGACGGTGGACGATCTGGGCCGGGTGCTGCGCGCGCGTATCGGCGGGCTCGAGGCGGCGACCTTCCCGGTCGGCCCGCGCAGCGCCGAGATCCGCGTCGAACTGCCGGACCGCGAACAGACCGCCGATTTCCTGCAGCGCACGCAAATCCGCACGCCCGAGGGCGCCTATGTGCAATTGGCCGACATCGTGCGGGTCGAGCGGCAGAGCGGGTTCTCTACGGTGCGGCGCGAGAACGGGCTGCGCACGGTCTCGGTCACCGGCGATATCTCGGAGGATGATCCCGAGCGCGCCGCGGATATCCTGAAGGCGCTGCAGGAGGACATCCTTCCCGCCATTGCCGCCGAGCGACAGGTGGAGTTCCGCATGTCCGGCATGGCCGAGGACGAGCGCAACTTCCTTTCGGACGCGGGCACCGGGCTGGTGCTGGTGCTGCTGGGCATCTACCTCGTGCTGGCGTGGGTCTTTGCCAGTTGGACGCGCCCGTTGGTGGTGATGGCGGTGATCCCCTTCGGCCTTGTCGGCACGATCTACGGCCATGCGCTGTGGGATGTGCCGCTGTCGATGTTCACCGTCGTCGGCCTGCTGGGGATGACCGGGATCATCATCGATGATTCCATCGTGCTGGTGACGCAAATCGACGAATACGCCCCCGACCGCGGCATGTTCCAAGCGATCATCGACGGCGCGGCGGACCGGCTGCGTCCGGTGTTTCTGACAACCGCGACCACCGTGCTCGGCCTCGCGCCGCTGCTTTACGAGCGCAGCTCGGACGCGCAGTTCCTGAAGCCGACGGTGATCACGCTGGTCTACGGGCTGGGTTTTGGCATGCTGCTGGTGCTGATGGTGGTGCCCGCGCTTCTGGCGGCGCAGCATGACATCGCCCGGCGCATCGCGGCCTTCCGGCGCGGCGCGCGGCATCGCCACGCAAAGGTGCGCGCGCTGACGCTGGGGTTGTTCGCGCTGGTGCTGGGCTGGCTGGCGGCGACCATGGGAGCGGTTGCGGTGACCGGCGCGCTTCCGGCGGCGCTGGCGCTTGGCCCGCTGGCGGCGCTGCCGCCGGCGCTCGCCGGTTTCACGCTGTTCGTCGCCGGGGTGGCTCTGGCGCTGGGGCTGGTCTGGCTGGCCACGCTCGCCGTGGCGCTGCGCGGCCAGAGGGTGGGCTAAGCAGCCTCAGCCCCGCAGGGTGTCTCAGGAAGAGCAGCCGTGAATGTCCACCGCGTGCTGCGTGCCCAGCACGGTGATGCGCAGCTTTGAGCGGTCGAGGGCGAAGGGCTTGCCTTCCATATGCATCAGCTTGGTCTTGCTCACTAGCTTGCCGCCCTCGCGGCGGGTCTTCGGCTCGGACGCCCAGATCTCGGGCTGCCCCGCCTCGACCACCAGTTCCTCCTGCCCACCGGCAGAGGGCATATCGATCTCGGTGCGCAGAACCATCCCGCCCTTGGCCGGGCTGATCGAGCATTGCACCTTGCCCACATTGGCCTCGCTGGCGGTGAAGGGCGCTTCGGCCAGTGCCGCGGCGATCACCGGATCGACGCTGCTGCTGTCGGGAAGCATGGCGCGCACATGCAGTTCCTGCGGCACGCAGATGTCGCTGCAGACGCCGATCAGCATATTCGCCTCCAGCGTCACCGGCCCGCCCGTGGCGGCCACGCGCAGCGGCAGGACCAGCTCGCCCTTATAGCCCACCGAGCGCGCGCCGGACTGGCGGAACACATGCGGCGTCGGCCAGAGCGCGGCGACATCGGCGACATTGTCCGAGGCGCTCCAGTCAAAGACCGGCGGGATGCCAGCATCGCCGGGGGCGCGCCAATAGGTCTTCCACCCCGGCGCAAGCGTCAGATGCAGCGCCGCCATGTGATCGCCATTGGGCAAACGCCAGCCGGGGCGCAGCTCGGCACTGACCGGCTCCATCGCGGTGGCGTCGTTGGCGAGAACGCCGGACATCGCCAGCGCGCAGCCAAGGGTGGCGGCTCTGAAAGTATTCTGGATCATGCATTTCAAATGGAGCCTCGCGGGGCTCCTGCCAAGTCACATTGCAGCGAGAGCGTGGCAATTCTGCCCGCTTGTGTGCTTGCACCGACACTGCGGGACGGTCACACTCAGAAGGCAGACTTCAGAAAGGGTCCCATGACGCACAGCGAGACCGCCTCCGGCGCCACCGATCTGACCGGCTCCGTCCTCATTGCCATGCCCGGCATGGGCGACGAGCGTTTTGAACACGCGGTGATCTACCTCTGCGCCCATTCAGACGAAGGGGCGATGGGGCTGATCCTCAACAAACCCTCGGCGGACGTCACCCTTGAAGGGCTCTTTGAACAGCTTGGCATCGATGCCGAGCCGGGGTCCGGCCAGCAGCCGGTGCATTTCGGCGGGCCGGTAGAAATGGGCCGGGGATTCGTCCTGCACAGCGCCGACTACCGCTCGGAACTCACCACGCTGCAGGTCGACGACGCGATCTTCATGACCGGCACGCTCGACGTTCTGGAGCATATCGCGCGCGGCGACGGGCCGCGCGACTGGATGGCGATGCTGGGCTACGCGGGCTGGGGCCCGGGGCAGCTCGAGGGCGAGCTGGCCGAGAATGCCTGGCTGGTCTGCCCGGCGAGCCGCGAGCTGGTCTTCGCCACGCCCGACGCTGGCAAATGGAGCGCCGCTCTCGATGTGCTTGGCATCCCGGCACTGGCGCTTTCGGGCGAGGGCGGCCGGGCCTGAGCGCGGCACAGCCCCTTTCATCTTTCGTCAAATACTCCCGCCGGAGGCGTTCCCAGCCGTTCCGCCTGCAGACCGTCTGGCATGGCTGGGATCGCGTATTTTCAGAACAATGAAGCCGCGGCGCTCAGCGCGGGGCGGCGGCGCGACTGAGGCGGTCGTTGATCGCGACACCGGCGCCGAAATGCGGCACCGGGGCGACGGCGATGATCTTTGCTCCGCTGGCGTCGAGCAGATGCAGATGCGCAAAGAGATTGGCCGCCGCCTCCTCGAGATCGCCGCTCGGCGAGAGGTTCAGATCGCACTCCATGTCGCCGAACCCGAGCCGCGCTTCGCCCTCGCGCCAGTCGGCGGCGTTGAGGCGCATGCGGGCACGCGGCGCGTAATGCGAGGCGGTCTGGCCGGGGGCCGAGATGGCCGCGTTGTCCTGACGCCGCATCACCGGGTGGCCGAGGGCCTCCGAGAGTTGCTCGGCGCTGATGCCGCCGGGGCGCAGCAGGGTGGGGCGGCCCGACAGGCCAAGGATCGTGCTTTCGAGGCCCACCTTGCAGGGCCCACCATCGAGCACCGCCGCGATGCGTCCGTCGAGCGTGCTCAGGACGTGATCGGCGGTGGTCGGGCTGATCCGTCCCGAGCGGTTGGCCGAGGGGCCAGCGAGCGGGCCGCCGAAGGCGGTGAGCAGCTCGCGCGCCAGCGGCGCGGCGGGCAGGCGCACCGCCAGCGTGTCGAGGCCTGCGGTGACGCGGTCCGACAGTCCGGCGTCCCAGCGGATCGGCAGCACTAGCGTCAGCGGACCGGGCCAGAAGGCGCGGGCGACATTTTCGGCGGTGCCCGACCATTCCACCAGCTCCTTGGCGTGCTCGATGCTGGGCACATGCACGATCAGCGGGTTGAAGCTGGGGCGGCCCTTGGCCTCGTAGATGCCCGCCACGGCGGCATCATTGCGCGCGTCGGCCCCCAGCCCGTAGACCGTTTCCGTCGGGAAGGCGACAAGCTCTCCGGCGCGCAGCAACTCGGCGGCGCGCGCGATCCCGGCCTCGTCGGCGGGCAGGCGCAGGGTAGGGGTGTCGGGCATCGGTCTATCCGTGACGCTGCGTTCCGTTTGGTCGGCGGCGAGCCATCGTCCTAGGGTCGCACCGAAATCGTCGGATCCTCCCTAGCCGAGGGGCTCCGACTTGCCAACCGGGATCGGAGGAAATGCCATGGCCTATCGCGCGCCTGTCGCTGAATTTACGTTTTTACTCGACAAGGTGGTGGGCTTTGACGCGGTAACGGCGATAGAGCGCCATGCCGAGGCCACCCCCGACATGGTCGCGGCGGTGCTCGGCGAAGCGGGGCGGCTCTGCGACGAGGTGCTGGCGCCGCTCAACCGCGCCGGCGATCTGCAAGGCGCGGTGCTCGAAAATGGCGTGCTGCGCTCAACGCCGGGGTTCGCCGAAGGCTACCGCGCGATCGCCGAGGGCGGCTGGGTGGCGGTGGCCGGGCCGGTCGAGCATGGCGGCATGGGGCTGCCGCTGACCGTCGCCTCGGCGGTCAACGAGATGATGTCGGGGGCCTGCCTTGCGCTGCATCTCAACCCGCTGCTGACCCAAGGCCAGATCGAGGCGCTGGAACATCACGCCAGCGAGGAGATCAAGGCGCTGTATCTGCCCAAGCTGATCTCGGGCGAATGGTCGGGGACGATGAACCTGACCGAGCCGCAGGCGGGCTCGGACGTGGGCGCATTGTCGAGCAAGGCCGTGCCAAACGGCGATGGCACCTATGCGATCACCGGGCAGAAGATCTTCATCTCTTGGGGGGATTGCGATTTCACCGGCAACGTCTGCCACCTCGTGCTGGCGCGCCTGCCGGATGCGGCACCGGGCACCAAGGGCATCAGCCTGTTCCTCGTGCCGAAATACATCCCCGACGAGTTCGGCGCTCCGGGTGTGGCCAATGATCTGCGGGTGGTCAGCCTCGAGCATAAGATGGGTCTGCACGGCTCGCCGACCTGCGTGATGAGCTTTGAGGGCGCGCGCGGCTGGATGATCGGCGAGGAAGGCGGCGGCATGCGCGCCATGTTCACCATGATGAACAACGCGCGGCTAGGCGTCGGCTGCGAGGGTGTGGGGGCCGCCGAGGGCGCCTATCAGCACGCGCTTGGCTATGCGATGGAGCGCAAGCAGGGCCGCACGCCCGAGGGCACTATCGTCGGCCATGCGGATGTGCGGCGGATGCTGGCAGGGGTAAAGGCGGATGTGCTGGCGGCGCGCTCCATCGCGCTCAGCTGCGCGGTGGCGCTCGACATGGCCTCGGCGACCGGCGAGGCCGACTGGGCCGCCCGCGCGGCCTTTCTGACGCCGATCGCCAAGGCGTTTGGCACCGACGTGGGCATCGCCTCGGCAGAGGCAGGCGTGCAGGTCTGGGGCGGCATGGGGTTCATCGAGGAAAGCGGCGCCGCGCAATATTACCGCGATGTCCGGGTCACGGCGATCTACGAGGGCACCAACGGCATTCAGGCCATGGACCTCGTGGGGCGCAAGCTGATGGACGGCGGCGAAGCGGCGGCGCGGCTGCTGGATGAGATCGAGGCGCAGTCGGAGGCGGCGAAAGCGCAGATGCCCGATCTGGCCGAGGCGGTCTGGCAGGCTGCGGAGACGCTGCGCGAGACCACCGAGGCGCTGGTGGCGCGCCCCATGGCCGAGCGGTTCGGCGTGGCGGTGCCTTATCTGCGCGCCTTCGCCCGGGTGCTCGGGGGGCATTTCCATCTGCGCGCGGCCATGGCAGACCCGTCGGGCGCGCATGCACGGCTTGCGCGTTTCTACATTACGAGGCTTCTGCCCGAGCATGTCGGCCTGCTGGCCGAGGTCGCGGCGGCAGATGCCGAGCTGATGGCCATCACTGCCGAGGATCTTGCCGCCTGATGAAGCCCGGATTGCACTACCCGCACGAAACACCGCCTGCGTGGGGCGAGGCCACAGAGATCGCCGAGGGCGTTCTGTGGCTGCGCCTGCCGCTCCCGATGAAGCTCGATCACGTGAATTGCTACGCGCTGGATGACGGCGACGGCTGGACACTGATCGACACCGGCATCAACTCGGGGCGCGCGCGGGGCATCTGGGAAAAGCTGCTCGCCGGGCCTTTGGCGGGCAAACCGGTGCGGCGGGTGGTGGTTACTCATCACCACCCCGATCACATGGGGTTGGCGGGCTGGTTTCAGGAGCGGGGCGCGGAGTTGCTGACCACGCGCACCGCGTGGCTGTTCGCGCGCATGCTGCAACTTGATGCGCAGGAGGCGCCGCCGCCCGAGCAGATCGCCTATTGGCAGCGCTGCGGCATGGAGCCGCGGGTGCTGGAGCGGCGGCGCAAGGAGCGGCCTTTCAACTTCGCCGATTGCGTCTGGCCGATGCCCCTTGGCTTCACTCGGCTGCAGCAGGGCGAGGTGCTGCGCATGGGCGGGCGTGACTGGGAGGTGCATATGGGAAATGGCCACGCGCCCGAGCACGCCACTTTCTGGTCGAAAGACGATGCGCTGGTGCTGGCTGGAGATCAGGTGCTGGCGACGATCAGCTCGAACCTTGGCGTCTATGCCACCGAGCCCGAGGCCGATCCGGTGGGCGATTGGCTCAAATCCTGCGAGCGGCTGGCCACAATGGCGCGCGACGATCACTACGTGCTGGGCGGGCACAAGCTGCCCTTCACCGGGCTGCCCTTCCGCCTGCGCCAGCTGATCGACAATCACCACGGCGCGCTCGAGCGGCTGGAGGATTACCTCGACACGCCAAAGAGCGCGGGCGCGTGTTTTGCGCCGCTCTTCAAGCGCACTATTGGTGATGCGGAATACGGGCTCGCCATTGTCGAGGCCATGGCGCATTGCCAGCACCTCTATCTGGAAGGCCGGGCGACACGGACCGAAGGCGCAGATGGCGCATGGCTGTGGCAGGCCGCACGCGGCTGAGCGGGCTCACGCAGGGCTCAAGAACAGGTGACAGCTTGCGCAGAATCCGCTAAGCCTCTGAGCGGAGAAGAAACGCCCGTTGGGGATGGAGACAGGACGGACATATGGCAGACTACAAGCCCGGCAGCATGGACATCACGGAGCAGGAAAAGACATTCCACGGCTTCATCAAGTTCACCATCCGCATGGTCTATGTGATCATCGCAGTGCTGCTTTTCCTGGCGATCTTCAACTCCTGAGCTTCGCGCCTTCGGGAGGGGAATTCATCTAGACGTCAGTCAAGGCCGGGCGGCGGAGGAGGCTGCCCGCTGACCGGAAAGGGTCGGCTTTCATGTTCTATCGCGCCACGTTTTTGGCCGGTCTCGCAGCACTTACGGTTGCGGGCTGTACCACTCCGGCCATGCGCTATCCCAATGCCACGCCAGAAGAGGTTGCCGCCGCGCGCTATGTCGATGGCGGCCCGCCCGCGCTGACGCTCTACACGATGATCAACAACCGCTCGGACGCCGGGGCGCATTCCAGCCTGATGATCAGCGCGCCGTCGCAGCGGGTGATCTTCGATCCGGCGGGATCCGTCCGGGCGCGCAATGTGCCCGAGGTCGACGATGTGCTCTATGGGGTGACCCCCGAGGTCGAACGCTTTTACGCCCGTGCCCATGCACGCGAGACCTACCGCGTGCGCATCCAGCGCATCGAGGTATCGCCCGAGGTGGCCGAACGCGCGCTGAAGATGGTGCAGGCGCATGGACCGGTGTCGCAGACGCAATGCACCGTGGCGACCTCTGGCGTGCTGAGCCAACTGCCGGGCTTTGAAGGGGTTGGCCGCACGTGGTTCCCCAACAAGCTCGCCGACGAGCTTGCGGCGATGCCGGGGGTGACCGAGCAGGTGCTGCGCGAGCAGGATGCCGACGACAAGACGCTGGCGATCGCCGCCTTCGAGCAGCGCACGGGCGACAGCGATCAGCTGAGCCAGTAACCGCCCGCGATCAGCGCCACCGCGCCGCTGAGGATGGCAAGGATCACGTTCTTGCTTGCCAGCCCGACGCCGAGCGTCACCAATGCGGCGATCAGACGGGCAGGATCGGTCTGCCCGTCGGTCGCGGCGGGCCAGACCACCAGCGGCGCCACCAGCGCGGGCATCATCGCCACGGCGGTGTAGCGCAGGTGGCGCGTCAGCCACGCAGGCAGGGGGCGGTCGCCGACGAGCCCGAGGAACAGGAAGCGCAGGGCAAAGCTGCCCAGCCCCAGCCCGAGGATCACCAGCCAGAGATCTCCGCGTTCGATCATCGCTGCATCCTCCGTTCGGTCTCGGCCCCGGCCATCATGCCGAGCGCGGCGGCGCAGAGTACGCCAAGGTTATAGGGCATCCATGCCAGCAGCAGCGTGCCCAGCGTCGCCACCAGCGCCGCCACCACATGCGCGCCGGTGCGCAGCGCCGGGGCGATCATCGCCAGAAAGGCGATGGGCAGCGCGAAATCGAGGCCAAAATCGGCGGGGATCGCTTCGCCCACCCAAGCACCGACCAGCGTGAAGATGTACCACGGCGGGCAAATCGGCGTCATCGTCCCCATGAAGAAGGCGAACTTCTGCGGCAGGGTCATCTCGGGCGAGCGTTCGAATTGTAGCGCCGACGACGCATAGGTCTGATCGACGAGGAAATAGGCGCAGATCGCGCGTTTCCACAGCGGCAGCGCGCCCAGATGCGGGGTGATCGCGGCGGAGTACATCGCCATACGCAGGTTCACAGCAAGCGCCGAAGCCAGCACGATCAGCGCGGGCACATGGTCCTGCAGCATCTGCAGCGAGACAAATTGCGCGGCCCCGGCGATCACCACCACCGAGAAGGACAGCGTGTCGAAGAGGTTCAGCCCCGCCTCATTGGCGAGCACGCCGAAGAGCGTGGCAAAGGGGCCAATCACCAGCAGGAACGGCAGGCCTGCGCGCACACCCTGCCAGTAGTATGAACCCGTGTCCGATCGTGCCATATGGTGCCTTGCCTCCCGTCAACCGGGCAAGCCGTAGCGACCCTTTGAGGGAGATGCAATCGGGCAGGGAGGCTGACCTTAAATGCAAGGAGGCGCTGTGGCTTGCGCAGGCGCCTTACGTCAGTCGAAGGCGCCCGCAACGCGGCCCAGCAGCATGAAGGCGCGGGCAGTCCGGGTGTTGGCCAGTTCGGTGATCTCGGCGTCGCTTGCCTGTCCCTCGAAGCGCACGAAGGCGCGGTCGTAGAGCCGCAGGAAATGATGGGCGACGTCCTTGAAGATCGCGTCCTGCTTCATCCGGCCCGAGCTTAGCGCCAGCGAGGCGCGGTCGCGCACACCGCCGAGAGCGGCCACTTCGCGCCCGCGTGTGCCCTTGGCGAAGGCGCGCCAGACCTCGGGGCGGGCCATGTCGGGCGTCAGATCATCCATATAGATGCCGTCCTGCGACAGCAGCGTTAGCACGTCCTGCGAGGCTTGAATGAGCTGTGCCGCCTGCCGGTCCTTCAGCGCCCGGCGCAGCGCCGCGAACCCTTCGAGATCTTCGGCAGTGTCTGGGAAGTTCAGAGCGCGGATGAAATCGGTGTTGGCCAGCGGCGGCTCCAGCGCCTCGGCGGGCGTGCCGAGCGACAGCGCGGGCTGATCGTCCACGGCGGGCTCGGGGGCGGCGGCTGCGGCGGCGGTCTGCGCCTGCACCGCAGCCTGCGCCGCGCGGGTGGAGCCGAGCATGGCCAGCGTCGTCTCGATCTTGCGCTGCGCGGCGGCCACCTCGTCAAGCTTGCGCGCCAGCGTGCTGGCCGAGGGATCATTGCGGCCGGTCTGCGCCTGCGTGAGGTACGACTTGCGGATCGCCTCGATGGCGGTCTGCAGCCGCGCGCTTTCCTCGCGCATGATACGGCTGGCGCGCATGGTCATCGCCGCCACCCAGATCATCGCGATGGGTAGAAAGACAACCATCACAACCAGCAAGAAGCGCAGGCCGCCCACGCCTTCGGTGCTGCCGCCGGTGAAGACGTAGCCACCGGCGATCACCAGCCAGAGCGCACTGAGCCCGAGCGCGGCGATCTCGATCCCGGTCATGCCGCGCTTTTCCTCGCGGTCGTAGACGCCGATGGGCGCCGAGCGGCTGTCGTTGCTGTCTGCCATGATGCGGCGCGACCCTTACCTTTGGGTGTTACTTGTACGCGATCGTCAGGATCTCGTAGCTCTTCTCGCCGCCGGGGGTGCGCACCTCGACGCTGTCGCCTTCGTCCTTGCCGATCAGGGCACGGGCGATGGGCGATTTGATGTTGAGCAGGCCCTTTTCGATGTTGGCCTCATATTCGCCGACGATCTGCCAGGTCTTCTCTTCGTCGGTGTCTTCATCGACGACGGTGACTGTCGCGCCGAACTTGATCGCACCGGTCAGCTTCGCCGGGTCGATCACTTCGGCCAGCGACATCACGCTTTCGATCTCTTTGATCCGGCCTTCGATGAAGCTCTGCTTTTCGCGCGCGGAGTGGTATTCCGCGTTCTCCGACAGATCGCCGTGCTCACGTGCTTCGGCGATGGCCTTGATGATGGCAGGACGCTCAACGGACTTGAGCGTTTTCAATTCGGTTTCGAGCGCGGTGAAGCCCGCGCGGGTCATCAGTATCTTTTCCATTGAGTTTTTCCGGAACTGTCCCGAGGGCCTCCCCCGGCCCTTTTGCGTTTGCCGTCTAAAACCATGAGTGGTCGTTTCTGGCAAGAGTGGGGATTGTCCCGCGCTTTGGCAAGGGTGCGCTGCGGCGCGGCGGGCCAGCAGGGTAGGGCGATGGTCTGCGCGAGGCTCCGCCGAGCGGACTTTGCGCCGCGCCAACTATTATTTTCCTAAGGTCGCGTCAGGCACCTTTTATGCCGCGTTTCGATTGACCTGTGCTGCACCGCCGCGCTACGCCAATGCGCAAGATAATTACAGCGAACAGCTACAGCGAACAGCCAGCGGAGGAACCACATGGCCGAGATCGAGCGCGAGTTGATGGAATATGACGTGGTGATCGTGGGGGCGGGGCCGGCAGGCCTCTCCGCAGCGATCCGGCTCAAGCAACTCGATGCCGACCTGAATGTTGTGGTTCTCGAAAAGGGATCCGAGGTCGGCGCGCATATCCTTTCTGGTGCGGTGCTTGACCCCTGCGGTCTCGACGCGCTGATCCCCGACTGGAAGGAGAAGGGCGCGCCGCTGAACGTTCCGGTGACGCAGGACAAATTCTATCTGCTGGGCGAGGCTGGCAAAGTCACCATCCCGCATTGGCCGATGCCGAAGTTCATGTCGAACGAGGGCAATTACATCGTCTCCATGGGCAACGTCTGCCGCTGGATGGCCGAACAGGCCGAGGCGCTTGGCGTCGAGATTTTCCCCGGCATGGCCTGCTCGGAGCTGGTCTACGGTGAGAATGGCGAGATCAAGGGCGTGGTCGCGGGCGAGTTCGGCAAGAACGCCGACGGCACCCCCGGTCCGGGCTATGAGCCGGGGATGGAACTGCACGGCAAATACGTCTTCCTGTCGGAAGGCGTGCGCGGCTCGCTGTCGAAGGAAGTGATCGAGAAATACAACCTCTCGGACGGCAAATGCCCGCAGAAGTTCGGCCTCGGCATGAAGGAGATTTGGGAGATCGACCCTGCCAAGCACCAGGAAGGCCGGGTCGAGCACACCATGGGCTGGCCGTTGGGCGGCAATGCTGGGGGCGGGGCCTTCATCTACCATCTCGACAACAATCAGGTCTACGTCGGCTTCGTGGTGCACCTGAACTACCGCAACCCGCACCTCTTCCCCTACATGGAATTCCAGCGCTTCAAGCATCACCCGCATGTGGCGGATCTGCTCGAAGGCGGCAAGCGCGTGGCCTATGGCGCGCGGGCTATCTCCGAGGGCGGCTTCCAGTCGATGCCGAAGATGGTCGCGCCCGGCGTGGCGCTGCTCGGCTGCTCGGTGGGCATGGTCAACGTGCCGCGGATCAAGGGCAACCACAACGCCATGCTCTCGGGCAAAGCCGCGGCGGAGGCGGCCTATGAGGCGATCCAGGCGGGCCGCGCCTCGGACGAGCTGACCGCCTACGAGAGCGAAGTGCGCGAAGGGGCCATCGGGCAGGACCTGTGGAAGGTGCGCAACGTCAAGCCGCTGTGGTCGAAAACCGGCCTGCTGGGCTCGCTGACGCTCGGCGGCCTCGACATGTGGACCAACAGCTTCGGCTTCTCGCTCTTCGGCACGGTCAAGCACGGCAAGAGCGATGCCGCGGCCACCGAGAGCGCCGCGGCGCATCAGCCGATCGATTACCCCAAGCCCGACGGCAAGCTGAGCTTCGACCGGCTGACCAACGTCAGCTTCTCCTTCACCAACCACGAAGAGAGCCAGCCGGCGCATCTCAAGCTGAAGGATCCGCGCGTGCCGCTGCTGGATAACCTGCCGAAATACGCAGGCCCCTCGCAGCGCTACTGCCCGGCGGGTGTCTATGAGTTCGTCGAGAAGGACGGCAAGACGGAGTTCGTCATCAACTTCCAGAACTGCGTGCACTGCAAGACCTGCGATATCAAGGACCCTTCGCAGAACATCAACTGGACCGTTCCGCAGGGTGGCGACGGGCCGAACTACCCCAATATGTAAGGCCGCGGGGCGGCGTTTTCCGCCCGCGATCCCTGCCTGACCAAACGTCGAGCCCCGGTTCTGCACCGGGGCTCAATTTTTTGGCAAACCGCCTCTTGCACCCGGCCCGGACTTTCCTGTAGAGCGGTCCGCGGAGAGGTGGCCGAGTGGTCGAAGGCGCACGCCTGGAAAGTGTGTAGGCGGGGAACCGTCTCGAGGGTTCGAATCCCTTCCTCTCCGCCATAAACCCTGACAACGAGATCACGGGGTGAGTGACATTATTCCTCAAAGTCGCAGAAATATAAGGGTTTCCGGGTTCCCTATCTTCAGGGCCCCTTGAGCCGCGATCGTTGCTGTGTGGTTGCGTTGATCGGTGTGCCGTCTGCCCGCAAGCATCTCGAAATCGAAGAGCGACCACGCCGTGTCGGCGCGTCGGCTCCCCGCACTGAAGCGCGAGCATCCTGCGCGAGTAGGGGCCTGTGCTATTCACTCGGACTGGCGAAGACCGACGCACCACTGGGGGCCAAAGCCCGCGGCCACAAATGCCTTAGGCTTGGCCTCGCTCGGTTAAAGAAAAGCGCGCGGCCCAGTTTGGACCGCGCGCTTTCATTGTTCCCAAAATACGCCCGCCGGAGGCGTCTCAGCGCGTGCCGGCAAAGCGCTCCTGCCAGTCGTCGCGCTCAGCGTCGGTGATCTTGCGGAAGGTCACGTCGGGGACCTCGAAAGCATGGCCCGCGGGCAGCACATCGAGCGCCGCAGCCAGATCACCCGGCCAGCTGTCGTCCTCGGTCTTCAGTGCCGCCAGAAGCTGCGCCGAGGCGTCGGGGATGAAGGGCGAGGAGATCACCGCGTAGAGACGGATCATGTTGAGCGCGAGGCGGATCTGCATCGCCGCGGCCTCGGGGTCGGTCTTGAAGGTCGACCAGGGCGCGGCTTCCTGCAGGTACTCGTTGCCCAGCACCCATGCGGCGCGCAGCGCACCGGCGGCCTTGCGGACCTCATGCGCTTCCATCTGCGTCTCATACTCGCGGATCTTCTCCGCCAGATCGGCGATCAGCTTGGCCTCCAGTTCGCCCATGGCGCCGCCTTCGGGCACCACTTCGCCGAACTTCGAGCGACAGAACTTGGTCACGCGCGAGGCGAAGTTGCCCAGCACGTCGGCGAGGTCCTTGTTCACCGAGGACTGGAAGTTCTCCCATGTGAACTCGGAGTCCGAGCTTTCCGGGGCGTGGCTGAGCAGCCACCAGCGCCAATAGTCCGCCGGCAGGATCTCCAGCGCCTGATCCATGAACACGCCGCGCCCGCGCGAGGTGCTGAACTGGCCGCCGTCGTAGTTGAGGTAGTTGAACGACTTGATGTAGTCGACCAGTTTCCACGGCTCGCCCGACCCGAGGATCGTGGCCGGGAAGGTTAGCGTGTGGAAGGGCACGTTGTCCTTGCCCATGAACTGCGTGTAGGTCACGTCTTCCGCGCCCTTGTCGGTGCGCCACCAACGCTCCCAATCGTCGCCCTTGCCGGCGTCGACCCACTCTTGCGAGCAGGCGATATATTCGATCGGCGCGTCGAACCAGACGTAGAAGACCTTGCCTTCCATACCCGGCCAGTCTTCGTCGCCCTTCTTGACCGGAATGCCCCAGTCGAGATCACGGGTGATGCCACGGTCCTGTAGGCCGTCACCGTCGTGCAGCCATTTCTTGGCGATCGAGGTGGTCAGCACCGGCCAGTCGGTCTTGCTGTCGATCCAGGCCTCGATCTCGTCCTTGATCAGACTCTGGCAGAGGTAGAGGTGCTTGGTCTCGCGCATCTGCAGATCGGTGGCGCCCGAGATCACCGAGCGCGGGTTGATCAGGTCCACCGGATCGAGCTGCTTGGTGCAATTGTCGCATTGGTCGCCGCGCGCATCCTCGAAGCCGCAGTTGGGGCAGGTGCCCTCGATGTAGCGGTCCGGCAGGTAGCGCCCGTCGGTGGGCGAATACATCTGCGTCTCGGACACTTCGCGGATCAGTCCGCGCTCGGCCAGCACCCCGGCGAAATGCTGGGTCAGCTTGTGGTTCTGCGGGCTCGACGAGCGGCCGAAGTGATCGAAGCTGAGGCGGAAGCCCTCGGCGATCTTCGACTGGGTCTCATGCATCTCGGCGCAATATTCGGCCACCGGCTTGCCAGCCTTGGCGGCGGCGAGCTCGGCGGGTGTGCCATGCTCGTCGGTGGCGCAGAGGAACAGCACCTCATTGCCGCGCGCGCGCTGGTAGCGGGCGAAGAGATCGGCCGGCAGCTGGCTGCCCACGAGGTTTCCGAGATGCTTGATCCCGTTGATATAGGGGATCGCCGAGGTGATCAGATGACGTGCCATGTTCGTCCCGCGAATGAATTTGGAGTTGTCGCGTCCTTAGCGGATGTTGCGCGGGCTTGCCAGTGCAGCAGCGAGGGGGCTGTCTGCCCCCTCGCGCTACCCCGAGGATATTTGCCTCTAGACGAAGCGGAGGTTCTATTCTCTGTCGTCGCGCTGGCGCGACAGCAGGCGACCAATGAGGAAGCTGGTGCGCGGTGCGTAGACATATGGCGTGCGGCGCTCGGCGGGGCGGGCGCGCATGCGGATCAGGCCGAAGATCACCAGCACGAGGTGCCCGGCGGCGATCAGCAGAAACAGCGACGACGGGCCGTATGCGGCCATCAGCAGCGCGGCGCCATAGGGGGCGGCAATGGCCCCCACCGCGTACCAGAACATCAGCGCCGCCGAGAGCTCGACCCGCTCGGAACTGTCGGCGAAGTCATGGGCGTGGGCGGCAGAGACCGAATAGATCGGGTAGGTGACGACGCCGAAGAGCGCGGCCATGGTCATCACCGCAGGCGCGGGCAGGGCGGGCAGGCTCGCCGTCGCCAGCGCCACGAGGATCGAGGCGACCGACAGCCAGATCAGCACCGTGCGGCGATCCACACGGTCGGCGAGCCAGCCCACCGGGTATTGCGCCGCCGCGCCGCCCGCGATGTAGGCGGCAAGAAAGAGACCGATCTGATCGGCCCGCAGCCCGACACCCGCGCCGTAGATCGGGCCGACCATCCGAAAGCTCGCGCCCGAAAGCGCCGAGACGATGACCCCTGCCACCGCCAGCGGCGAGCGCGCGCCAGCAAGGCCGGGGCGCAGGCGGGGGGCGGAAGGCGTGGCGGGCTGCGCGCGGCGGGTCAGGGTGATCGGTAGCATGGCGGTGCAGCACAGCAGCGCCAGCAGGTTGTAGCTGACGTAATGCGCGGGCTCGAGCACGCCGATCAGCATCTGCGCCACCAGCGCCGCGCCCATGTCGGCCATGCGGTAGGCGGCCATGGCGCGGCCGCGGGTCTGGTTGGTGACCTCGGCCTGCAGCCAGGCTTCGATCACCGTATAGGCTCCGGCCACCGACAGGCCCGTGGCGATGCGGAAGACCGCCCATGCTTCGGCGGTGGTCAGCAGCGGGTGCGCCACAAGACCGATCACCCCGGCAGCGGTGAAGGCAGCATAGGCGCGCGAATGGCCCACCGAGCCCATCAGCCGCGGTGCCCACCAGCAGCCGATGAAGAAGCCGATGAAATGCGCCGAGCCGAGAAAGCCGATCTGCGCGGTGGTGAAATTCAGCGCGAACCCCGAGAGCGCATCCAGCGGACCGACGCCGCCGGACGAGAGCTGCTGCAGGATGACGGAGAGGAAGAGGGCGGCGAAGGAAAGTGGCAGGCGCATGGGGGCTTAGGGCCATGCCTGCGCCGCCCTGTCGCGACCGAAGGCGACAGGGCGGCGTCGTTTTTGTGCCTCAGGGAAAATGGCTCTGCGGTGGGCGCGGTTACTGCGCCGTGTAGCCGCCGTCGGCCAGATGGTAAGAGCCGGTGATGAAGCTCGCCTCGTCCGAGAGCAGGAAGGCGGCCAACGCGGCCACTTCCTCGGGGGTGCCCATGCGTTTCATCGCGTGCAGCCCGGCGAGGTGATCCTGCGTCGCGGCGTCCAGCGTCTGATCCAGAAGTGGCGTGTGGATGAAGCCCGGCCCGATGGAGTTGACCCGGATCTTGTCGCTCGCGTGCTCCAGCGCCGCGCTTTTGGTCAGCCCCACCACGCCGTGTTTCGCGGCGACATAGGCGGGCGACATGGGGATGCCAACCGAGCCGAGGATCGAGGCAATGTTGACGATCGCGCCGCCGCCGGTCTTTTTCATCTCGGGGATGGCGAAATGCATGCCATAGAAGACACCGCTGAGGTTCACGTCGATCACCTTGCGCCAAGCCTCTGTCGGATAGTCGCCGACCGTGGCAGCGGGGCCGCCGATCCCGGCGTTGTTGACCAGCAGGTCGAGCCGCCCGGTGCGTTTCACGGTCTTCTCAATCAGCGCGGCCACCGATCCTTCGTCCGAGACATCCACGGCAATCCCAATGGCGCGGGGCAGGGTCTTGGCCATGGCTTCGGCCGCGTCCAGCTTGAGATCGGCGATGATGACGGTGGCCCCTTCGGCGGCCAGACGCTCGGCGATGGCGGCACCGATGCCGGAGGCCGCGCCAGTGACGATGGCGGTCTGACGGTCAAAACGCTGGGATGGCAGGGAAGGCATGGGAAATTCTCCTTGAAGTGCCGGGCTTGTCCGGACTTGTTCAGGACCTATGCATTGCCTGCATGCTGTGCAAAGCGCGCTGCCGCAGAGTCAATGTGCGCCTCGGGGGCTTGGCAACGCGGCAAAGGCCACTAGTGTCCGCCCCTGCGCTAACAGGAGACTCCCAATGAAGAAAAATCCGCTGGGCCGTACCGGCATGTCGGTGACCGAGCTCTGCCTCGGGACGATGACCTATGGCAACCAGACGCCGCCCGAGGACGCCTTTGCGCAGATCGAGCGCGCGCTCGACGCCGGCATCAATTTCATGGACACCGCCGAGATGTACCCGGTGAACCCGGTGCGTGCCGAGACCGTGGGCCGGACCGAGGAAATCCTCGGCGATTGGTTCGAGAAGACCGGTCGCCGCGGCGAATGGATCCTCGCCAGCAAGCACACCGGGCCGTCCAAGCTGGTCCGCGACGAGGCTCCGATCAGTTCCGAGACGATCCCCGTGGCGGTCGAATCCTCGCTGAAGCGGCTGAAGACCGACTATATCGACCTTTATCAGTTCCACTGGCCGAACCGCGGCAGCTACGCCTTCCGCCAGAACTGGACCTTCGCGCCGTGGAAACAGGACCGCGAGGCGACGCGCCAGCATATGGCCGACGCTCTGGGTGCGCTGCAGCGCGAAGTCGAACGTGGCACGATCCGCGCCTTCGGTCTGTCGAACGACAGCGCTTGGGGCACCGCGGAATGGCTGCGCCTGGCCGATGAGGTGGGCGGACCGCGTGTCGCCTCGGTGCAGAACGAATATTCGCTGCTCTACCGGATGGCCGACACCGATCTTGGCGAGCTGATGGTCAACGAAGACGTGGGCCTGCTGCCCTATTCGCCGCTCGGGGCCGGGCTGCTGACCGGCAAATATCAGGATGGGGCAGTGCCCGAGGCCTCGCGCATGTCGATCAACGGCGATCTGGGCGGACGCGCCTCCGAGCGTGTCTTCCCGGCGGTGGCGGCCTATCTCGAGCTTGCCCGTGAGTTCGACATCGACCCGGTGCATATGGCGCTGGCGTGGTCGGCGAGGCGGCCCTTCGTGGCCTCGTCGATCTTCGGCGCGACCACCCTCGGCCAGCTCGAGCATCTGCTCGGCGCGGCGGAGGTCACACTGTCCGACGAGCTGCTCGAACGTATCGACGCCACCCACAAGGCGCATCCGTTCCCCTATTGAGGGGCGGCATCGCGCGGGCCAACCAAAGCCATCGCGGCTGCGGTGCGCGCATGCCCTGTCATAAAAGGGCGCGGAGAGGATTGCTCCGCGCCCGCTTCGCCGTTAAATCGCGGCGCATGACCACCTCGAACAAACATCCCGGCGCCCCGTGGCGCAATTTCTATGGCCGCGTGAAGGGCAAGACCCTGCGTCCGAGCCAAGAGACCTACCTCGAAGAGGATCTGGCGGCGTTGTCGCCGGGGCCGGTGGATTGGGAGGTGAACCCCGAGCGCGACGCCCTCGACATGGACGCCATGTTCGGCGGCAAGCCGGTGTGGCTCGAGGTCGGCTTTGGCGGCGGCGAGCATCTGGTGCATCAGGCGGCCAGCAATCGCGACGTGGGGATCATCGGCTGCGAGCCCTACATCAATGGCGTTGCCATGCTGCTGGGTAAGATCCGCGATGCGAAGGTGGACAACCTCAAGGTCTATCCGGGCGATGCGCGCAACCTCTTCGATGTGCTGCCGGACGGGTGCCTCGACCGGGCATTCCTCCTCTATCCCGACCCTTGGCCGAAGAAGAAGCACCACCGACGCCGCTTCGTCACGCAAGAGCACCTTGAGCCGCTGGCGAAGGCGATGAAGCCGGGCGCGATCTTCCGCGTTGCCACCGACATCCCCGACTACGTGCGCCAGACCATGGTCGAAGTGCCGAAAGCCGGGTTCGAATGGCTCGCCGAAGGCCCCGCCGACTGGCGCGAGCCTTGGGGCGACTGGATCTCGACCCGCTACGAGCAGAAGGCCCTGCGCGAAGGCCGCACGCCCCACTATATGACCTTCCGCCGGCGCTGAGCCGGGCGCTCTGCCTCTGCGCCCTCGGAAGGTGCCGCGTTCCCGCGTGAGGAGGGCGCTTGCAACTTGAAGGCGAGCGCGAGGCCAAGTAAAACTGACTAAGTCGGGACGGAACGACGATTGGGGCTGGAGAAGCGCTTCAACCGGGAGTATCGGCGGTATCTGTCCCGTAACGCCGCTGCGCACGCCTTGAGAAAGGCGCCCGCAATGACGTTCTGAGACCCGTCGCCAAGGCAGGGCAGGCACGCCTGCCACAGCGATGCGGACAGCGAGAAGGCCCCGGACCGGTTTCCCTCCGGGTCCGGGGCCTTCCAGCTTCACATGGTCACGCAGATCTTCCCAAAATGCGCGCCGCCTTCCTGATAGCGGAAGGCCTCGGCCAGATCGGCCAGTTCGAAGCTTCGGTCGATGACCGGGCGGATTTCGAGGGTATCGAGCGCGGCAACGAAATCTTGCTGATGTTTGCGCGAGCCCACGATGAGCCCCTGCAGTCGCTGCTGTTTGCGCATGAGCGTGGCCGTGGGGATATCGCCGGCGACGCCGGTCAGGATCCCGATCAGCGCGATATGCGCACCGGGGCGGCCAGCGGTGATCGATTGCGCTAGCGTGGCCGGGCCGCCGACCTCGACGATCAGATCGACGCCGCGCCCGCCGGCGAGCCGCTGCATCTCGGCGCCCCACTCCGGGGTCTCGCGGTAGTTGATGACATGATCGGCCCCGAGCGCCCGGAGCTGCTCGAGCTTCGCGTTCGAAGAGGAGGTGGCGATAACCTTTGCGCCCATCGCCTTGGCCAGTTGCAGCGCGTAGATCGACACCCCGCCAGTGCCCAGAACCGCGACCGTATCGCCGGGCTTCAGACCGCCGTCGACCACCAGCGCACGCCAGGCGGTCAGCCCGGCGGTGGTGATGGTCGAGGCTTCGGCGTGGCTCCAGCCCATCGGCGCGCGGGTGAACCAAGTCGCGGGCAGGGTCACCGTTTCGCGGGCGTAGCCGTCGATTCCGTCGCCGGGAACACGCGCGAAATCGGAGGGGCGGTCGTCGCCGTCCTGCCAGTCGGGAAAGAAGCACGATACGACGTGATCCCCCACAGAAAACTCCGTCACGCCGTCCCCCGTCGCCGTCACCACACCGGCTCCATCGGCCATTGGAATGCGCCCGTCTGCGGCACCATTTTCGCGCTTCGCGACCATGTAATCGTGAAAGTTCAGAGAGTTGGCGTGAAGGCGGACGGTGATCTCACCGGGATTGGGAGCCGCTGCGTCCGGGGCGTCAGACAGGATGAGATTGTCGAGCCCGCCGGGTGCCTTGATCGCGATCTGTTTCATGGGGGGTATCCTTCGGTCTTGCTGGTCACTGGCCGCGTGGGCCCTTGTCCCCGGAGGTAGATCGGCGCGGCGTTTAGGCCACGTCATCTGCGGTTTGCTGATGTTGCGGGCTCATTTCGACGGCGGGGCGACGTAAGGTTTCGGGCTAATGCGCTGGAAAGTTTGGGACGTCTCCGGTTAGTCTTGTCTCGTCCGTTGGCCCTCGAGCGTCGACCATGCGCGGTGCCGACCACCCCTGCCGGGGGCACGGTTGCTCGAGCGCAATTGGACGAACGCGCCGGGTGAACTGCGTTCATTTTGGGGCGGCTGACCCCAAAACACAGCGAAAAGTGCTGAAAATTGAGCCTAAGCCTGTTTTTCGGGCAGCCAGAGTGCGGAATTCCGCCTGTGACGCTCCGGCAATTGTTCGCCGAACAAATGTTGGGCGCTCACTTAACGTTTCCGTACATAACCCATTAAAACTCAATTGTTTCGAAAAATATGCAGATCAATTCAGGCGCTGCACGGCGGCATTCCGGGCGGAGTTGGCAGGAATCTCCCCGGAACACCGCCCGGAATGCTGGGGCTGAGCGCAGAACCGCTCGCGCCCTGTCGGCGGTAAATCTCCCAGATCCTCTGGCAAAGCTTCCCATCGAAAGATGTCTCTGGGCGGATGGGGCGTCTGAGCATTTTCCATGTCAGACCAAGAGCTTACAACCTTAGGATGAATTTCGGGATTAATTTTCAGATGGGCGTAGAAAGCAATAAAACGTTGGCGTTCGAGGGAGCGCAAGGATTTGGTGCGAACACGACCGGGGGGCGTGGTGGTGAGGTTGTTAAGGTTACCAATTTGAACAACTCCGGAAAAGGCTCGCTGCGGTGGGCGCTCGAGGACCTCGATGGACCTCGCATTGTCGTGTTCGAGGTCGGCGGACAAATCGACCTCACTGACCAAATTCAAATTAACGGTGATGTCACCCTGGCCGGGCAAACGGCGCCGGGCGGCATCACCGTGACCGGCGCGCGGCTGCGTGTCGTCGAAAGCAATGTGATCATCCGCGGCATGAATGTGCGACCGGGCGACTCGAAAGATGGCCATGATCCGGACAATCGAGATGGCATTTCGGTCGGCAAGGACGGACGTGTGGTCAAAAATGTCATCATCGACAGCAATTCGCTGTCCTGGGCGATCGACGAGAACGCATCGACCTGGGGTGGCCCCAGCAATGTCACCTGGTCGAACAACATCATCGCCGAAGGCCTGGTGAATTCATCGCACTCGAAGGGCGATCACAGCATGGGTATGCTGATCGGAGATGGCAGCTCCAACATCAGCATCATCGGCAATCTTTTCGCCAGCAACGACCAACGCAACGCGATCGTCAAAGATGCCTCCGAGAGCATCGAGTTCGTGAATAACGTCGTCTACAATTACGGTCGGCAGGGCCTCGAAGTCCACGGCGGGAGCCTTCATGCCATCGGCAACGTGATGATTTCCGGCGACGATTCCGACGGACGCCCGGCAATCCGGGTCAATTCCGGCTCGGGCGACAATGCATTTTACATTTCGGACAATGTCTCGGAAATCGGGGGCGATGCGACCAACAAGATCAAGAGTGGCCTCGTTTTCGATCCGGCGACGGAGGAAATTCTCCCGACGAGCAAGGTTCTCGACTGGGTGCTTTCGCATGCGGGCGTCATGATTGATGGCGAACGGAGCGAGATCGATCAGCGCATCATCAAGACGGTGCTGAACGATACTGGCGAGCTTATTGACGCGCCAAAGGATGTGGGCGGCTACCTTGACCGTGGCAGTTCCTCGGCGCTGAAAGACAGCGATGACGACGGCATTCCCGACGTCCATGAGGTGCTGCTTGGGTCGAACGTCAACAAGGCGGATGCACAGGGCGATGCGGATGGAAACGGGATCGCCAACATCGAGGATTACATCAACGGGCTGCTCGATGGGTTCGGCTCCGCTCCGACCGTCTCTGTCGATTTGAGTTACGCACCAGACGATAGCGCGGACGAGGAGGATACGAGCTCTGATGAGCAGACGGTCACCGCGAGCCGCGACACAGGGGCTTCGGCCGAGGCATTCAGCATCGAGGCGGAGGACTTTGATCTTTCAGGGGACTTTCGGACCGCCAGCTTGGGGGATGCTTCGGGCCGCAAGGTCATCAAATCGCAGCATGAAGGGACGGCGACCACCACGTTCGAGGGCGAGTCGGGCACCTATGACATGCGCATCGATTACTTCGACGAGAACGACGGGGTGTCCTATCTTGAGGTGCGTCTCAATGACGAAGTGCTCGAAGCATGGTACTGGGATCAGAACCTCGGCAGCGCCTTTGCCAACAAGCAGACCCTGACGCACCACGTGATCGAAGACGTCGACATCGAAGCGGGCGACGAGATCATCTTTTATGGCGTCGGTGATCGCGGCAACGAGCCGATGCGCATCGACACGCTCGCCTTCACGCCGAGCGACGCGCTCTTCGCCTGAGCGTTCTGACCGGTTGTGGTCTATTCGGGCGGTGCCCTGCTGGCGCCGCCCGATTGTACTTTGGCGCGCAAATCAGCGCTGTCCGCGCCCGTTCTAACGGGGAGGGGCGCGACGTTTATGGCACCTGCAGAGCGGTCAGCGCCGCCAAACACCAGTCCTTGAACTCAGCCAGACGCCGTCCGCACGTGCAGCGACGTCGCGAAAGCGATGGTGTTCCGGGCTGCCTTCGCCTTAGAAAAGCGTGTGAATTCCCGAGGAGGCCCCATGCATTACGGCGATACCCGCCCCGATATCCTGACGTTCGACCCGTTCAAGGCGATCATCGCGCCGCGTCCCATCGGCTGGATCGGCACGCGCAATGCCGAAGGTGTGCCGAACCTCGGGCCCTATTCCTTCTTCAACGCCATCGGCAACAGCCCGCATATGATCTGCTTCACCTCGGACGGGCTGAAGCACTCGGTGGTCAATGCGCGCGATCAGGGCGAGTTCACCTTCTCGCTGGCGACCGAGGCGCTGGCGCAGGAGATGAACATCTCGTCCGAAGCCATGCCCGACGGCGCCAATGAGTTCGAGAAGGCGGGGCTGACCCTCGGGACCAGCATCGAGACCAATGCGCCCTTCGTCGCCGAAAGCCCGGCAGCGCTGGAATGCGTGACGCTTTCGGTGACCGAACTCACCGACCGGACCGGCACGCCGATCGACCGTTTCATGGTCATCGGGCAAGTGGTGCAGACCCACATTCGCGACGAATATATCACCGGCGGACGCTTCGACACGGTGAAGGCCCGGCCGATCTCGCGCATGGGCTATCGCGACTATGCCACCGTCACCGAGGCGTGGGAGCTTATCCGGCCCGACGACTGAGCCAGGGAGGGGGGAGATGGTCGAAACCGGAAGCACGCTGCGCGATTGGCAGCCAGAGCTGCGCACCCTGCGCTATTTCCTCTGCGTGGCGGAGGAAAAGAACATGACGCGCGCGTCCGAGCGGCTGCGCATCGCCCAGCCCGCGCTCAGCCGTCAGATCGCCCGGCTCGAAAGCGATCTGGCGCTCAAGGTGTTCAACCGCACGGCGCGGGGGATGGAACTGACCGAGGCGGGCGAGATCTTGCAGCGCCGCGCCTATGCGATCATGGCGCAGATCGCGCAGGCCCATCACGATGTCACCGCCCATGCCGATCGCCCGCAGGGGGTGGTCGTGGTCGGGATGCCGCCGA
This sequence comes from Salipiger sp. ABN3_019, assembly GCF_056158605.1. Lineage (NCBI taxonomy): Bacteria > Pseudomonadati > Pseudomonadota > Alphaproteobacteria > Rhodobacterales > Roseobacteraceae > Salipiger > Salipiger sp. ABN3_019. Next base: position 983,334 of record NZ_JBSWTP010000010.1, on the reverse strand, counting down.
CGCCGGGAGAGTTCATCACCCCGCCGCTGCTGTCGCGGGTCAAAGCCGAGTATCCCGAGATCGAGCTGCGCTTCGTCGAGGGGTTTTCGAACGCGCTCGAACACAAGCTCTCGCAGGGTGAGATCGGGCTGGCGGTGATGCATGACGCGCCGCTGCAGGACGACATCGTCACCACCGAGCTTCTGGTCGAGCACCTCAATGTCGTCGGCCCCTGCGGCGCGCTCGACAAGGACAGCTACACGCTCGCCGAGGCCGCGGCGATGCCGCTGATCATGCCGAGCCGCCCCAACTTTCTGCGCATCCTCGTCGACAAGCACGCTGACGAGATCGGCGCCGAATTGAACATCGTGCAGCGGGTGGATGGGGTGTGGCACCTGAAATCCTTGGTCCGGCACGGCCATGGGTTCACCATCCTGACCTATGGCGGGGTGCTCTCGGAGGTGCAGAACGGCACGCTCGAGGCGCGGCCCATCGTAAAGCCGCAGATGGCATGGACGCTCTGCACCGCCACCAAGGCCGACCAGCGCGGCAAGAAGGCAATTCAGGTGGTCGAGGCTCTGGTGCGTGACATCGTCGGCGACCTCGTGGCGTCCGGCATCTGGCGCTGAGCAATACCTAAAAGGTATCGCGTCGATCATATAACAGTATTTGAATCATGTCTGGCGATCTCCGAGTATCGCCTCAGACGGGCCCGGAGGAGGGTCCGCAACCTTGGGAGGACACATGTCTCTGAACGCATTCCTGCGGTCGTCGGCGCTTGCGCTCGCGACGGCAACCGGCCTTGCCAGCATGGCACAGGCGGACACCTACAAATGGATCACTTTCAAGCCGCAGGGCGCGGGCGACGCGCAGGCGATCACCACGCAGTGGCTCGTTGACCAGTTCGCCGAGCGCACCGGCGGCACGCACAGCATCGAGGTGTTCTGGGGCGGCTCGGTCGCCAAGACCCGAGAGATCCCCGAGGCGCTGGCCGCGGGCGTCGGTGATTTCGGCGACATCATCACCCCCTATTTCCCCGATCTCATGCCGCTCAACAACGCGGTCGGCTTCTTCATCCCGCAGCCGATGAACACCCTCGAAGTGGGGCAGTTCATGGAAGAGATGCACGCCACCTATCCGCAGTTCAGCGAAGAGCTGGGAAGCCAGAACCTGCACGCCTTCGGCTTCCGTCCGCTCGAGGATTACGGCCTGCTCTGCACCAAGCCGGTGAAGAGCGCGGCGGACATGAAGGGCCTGCGCATCCGCTCTTATGGCTTTGCCTATCCCAAGCTGATCGAGGCGCTCGGCGCGTCGCCGGTGTCGATCGCCACCTCCGAGGCCTATGAGGCCCTGCAGCGCTCGATCATCGACTGCACCCCGATCGGCCCGGCGCTGGCACGCGGTTGGAAGTACGACGAGGTTGCCAAATACTACATCGAGATTCCGCTGGGCGCCTCCTTTGGCCACCTGCTGGCGATGAACCTCGACAGCTACAACGGGATGGACGACGAGACCAAGGCTGTCATCGACCAGCTCGGCAAGGACTACCTCGTGGAATACGCCCGCGTGCTCGACGAAGACGCGGCGCGCGTGCGCGAGCTTTGGACAGGCGAGTTGGGCGTCGAGGTGATCCCCTTCCCGCAAGAAGAACTGCTGGGCGTTCTGGACGATGCAGGCGTGCAGGACGTGCGTCAGGAATGGATCGACAAGGCGAACGGCCTTGGCGTTCCGGCTGACGAGATCGCCAAGAGCTTCGACTTCGACACACCGTCCTGATCCGGACGTGACCGGTCCCGCGCCAAAGCGTACCCCCGGCGCGGGACCTCTCCCTCGAAAGAGTCCCGAAAGATGCAAACGCTAGAAACCCTGCGCCGTCGCTACGGCGCATTCCTGTCGCTATGCGGCCTCGCCTCGGGCGTGCTGATCTTCGCGGTCATGCTGCTCGTCGTGGCCAATGTGGTGATGCGCTACGTCTTCAATCAGCCGGTCACCGGCACGCTGGAGCTGACCGAAAGCGCGCTGCCGCTGATCATCTTCCTGTCTCTGGCGCTGACCCAGATGCATGGCGGCCACATCAAGGTGGTGCTGCTGACCCAGCGCCTGCCGCACGGCGTCGCGCGCGCCGCCAAGGTGCTGGCGATGCTGGCGGGCTTTGTGCTGTTCGCATGGGCCGCCTACGCGGGCTGGCTGATGGCGGCCAAGAGCTTCGCCATCGGCGAGCTTGAACGTGGCTCGATCCGCTTCCCGATCTGGCCGATCAAATTCGCGATCTGCTTTGGCCTTGGCCTGCTGGCGATCCAGTACCTGCTCGACGGGATCTGGGTGGCGCTTGGCGGAACGCTCGACGACGACTCTGATGAGGTGATGGAATGAGCTCGCTCCTGATTGGCGGGATTGGCGTGGCCGGACTTTTCGGCGGCATCCTGCTGGGCATCAACGTGATGGTGGTGCTGGGCCTTGTGGGCGCCTTCGGCCTTGCCTCGCTCGTCGGCTTCAAGGCCGCGACGGCGATCCTTGGCACCGTCTTCTTCGACACCACCCACAGCTTCCACTTCTCGGTCATCCCGCTGTTCCTGCTCATGGGCTTTTTCGCCATGCGCGCGGGCCTCGGCGAAGACCTTTTCGAGGCCACCACCAAGTGGCTCGGCAACCTGCGCGGCGGTCTGGCGATCTCGACGACGCTTGGCGCGGCGGCCTTCGGCGCGGCCTCGGGGTCTTCGGTGGGCACGGCGACCGTCTTCACCAAGCTGGCGCTGCCGCAGATGCTCGACCGGGGCTACGATAAAAGCCTCGCCTCGGCCTCGATCGCCATCGCGGGCACATTGGCGGTGATGATCCCACCCTCGGCGCTGGTGGTGGTCTACGGCATCCTCACCGACAGCTCGATCGGCGCGCTGCTGATCGCGGGCTTCATCCCCGGCATCGTCTTCGCCATCGTGCTCTGCCTCGCCATCTGGCTGACTGTGCTGCGCAACCCGTCGCTGGCACCGCAGGAAAGCTACAGCTTCACCCTGCGCGAAAAATTCGCCTCGCTGAAGCTGGCCGGTCCGCTGGTGCTGATCATCCTGCTGATCGTGGTGGGCCTTTACGTCGGCATCTTCACCCCGACCGAGGCGGGCGGCATCGGCGCCTTTGCTACCTTCCTGTTGGCGATCATCCGGCACCGGGGGATCAAGGGCGTGGAGCTGCGCAAGACGCTGCTGGAAACGATCCAAACCTCGGCGATGATCTTCGGCATCCTGATCTGCGCGCTGGTCTTCTCGAAGTTCCTTGCGCTCTCGGGCGTGGCGAATGCGGTGGGCGGCTATCTGACCGGGCTCGAGGTGAACCGCTGGGTGATCGTGCTGCTGGTCTCGCTGATCTACCTCGCGCTGGGGATGATGATGGACGCGCCCGCGCTTCTGGCCATCACCCTGCCGATCACCCACCCGGTAATGATGAACCTCGGCTTCGATCCGATCTGGTTCGGCATCTTCGTGGTGCTGCTGGTCGAGATCGGCGCGGTGACGCCGCCGGTGGGGATCAACTGCTTCGTGGTGCAATCGGCCTCGAACGGGCGGGTCTCGCTGGAGCAGGTGTTCAAAGGGCTGCTGCCCTTCGTGCTGGCGGGCTTTGCGATGCTGGTGCTGCTGTGCCTTGTGCCGCAAATCGCACTCTTCCTGCCGGAGACGATGCTATGAGCATGACCCTCGACAAACCCCTCGCGCTTTGCGGCGCGGGGGAGGGCGGCCGGGCGATCCTGCGCACCACGCTGACGTCTCCCTATGGGCGCAAAGTGCGGATGGCGGCGCAGGTGCTGGGGCTTTCGGAGCGGATCGAACTGGTCGCCGCCGACACTCGCGATCCCGCCGACGACCTGCGCCAGCAGAATCCGCTGGGCAAGATGCCCTGCCTGATGACCGATGGCGAGACGCTCTACGACAGCCGGGTGATCCTCGAGTTCTTCGACACGCTCTCCGAGGGGCGCGGCCTTATCCCTCGTGAGGGGCGGGCGCGCTTTCACTGCCTGACCCGCGCGTGCCTTGCCGACGGCGTCACCGATGCGGCGCTGCTGATGGTCTACGAAGGGCGCTTCCGCAGCGCCGAGAAAATCTCGGATGACTGGCTGGCGCACCAGCGTGGCAAGGTCGAGCGCGGGCTGTCGTCGCTCGCCGCCCTGCCGCCGGACCCGGCCCGTACCGACGCGGCGGCGATCTCGCTGGCCTGCGCGCTTGGCTACCTCGACTGGCGCGCGCCGGTCCTGTGGCGCGACCGCTGGCCCGAACTGGCGTCTTGGCTCGAGCGCTTCGCCGCCGCCGAACCCGCATTCAAGGCAACGGAGGCCCCGCAATGACCGATTGGCCGAAACAGCGCCTCGCAGCTCCCGATCCCGAGACCTACACTGATCGCCAGCGCGAGATCCACGCGGCCATCGCCTCGGGCCCGCGCGGCGGCGTGCGCGGGCCGCTCGCGGTCTGGCTGCACCGCCCCGAGTTGGCCGCCAAGGCGCAGGAGCTTGGGCGCTATTGCCGCTATGACAGCGCGCTGGAGCCGCGGCTGAGCGAGCTGGCGATCCTCACCATGGCCCGTCACTGGAGCGCCGAATACGAGTGGTTTGCGCATAAGCCCCCGGCGCTTAAGGCCGGTCTTTCGCCCGATCTGGTCGAGGCGCTGCGCACCGGCGCCGAGCCGCCCTACGGTGACGCCGAAGAGCGCGTGACCCACCTCGTCGCCGTCTCTGTGCTGACGACCAACAACGTGCCCGATGCGCTTTACGCCGAAGCCGAAGCGGTGCTCGGCACGCAGCGGCTCGTCGATCTGGTGGGAGTCATCGGCTATTACACGCTGATCTCTGCCACGCTCAACGTGTTCCGCATCTCCCCGCCCCAAGACGCGCCGAAGGAGCTGACATGAACGACGCCCCGATCACTTGGAACCCGGACCGCAGCGCCCCGACGCTGACCCTGCCGAAGGGCGCCGCCGACTGCCATGTGCATGTCTTCGGCCCCACCTCCCGTTTCCCCTATGCGCCCGAGAGCGGCTTCAAGCCCGGCGACGCGCCAAAGGAAGAGCTTTTCGCGCTGCATGACATGCTCGGGATCGACCGCTGCGTGATCGTCCAGTCCGGCTGTCACGGCCATGACAATTCGGTGGTGGCCGACGCCATGGCGGCGCGTCCGGGGCGGTACCTCGGCATCGCGCTCGCCTCGCCCGAGATCACCGATGCGCAGATCACCGAGATGCACGCCCAGGGCTTTCGCGGCGTGCGCTTCAACTACATGTCGCATCTCGCGCCCGGCGCCACCCACGACCAGTTGCGCGCGCTGGCACCGCGGCTGGCGCAGCACGGCTGGCAGCTGCTGATCCATATGGAGGCAAAGCTGATCGCCGAGCTCGCGCCGGTGCTGGCTGAATTGCCGTGCCCGGTGGTGATCGACCACATGGGCCGGATCGATGCCAGCCTCGGGATGGATCAGGCACCGTTTCAGGATCTCATCCGGCTGGGCGAGAATGAGCATATCTGGCTCAAGGTCTCGGGCTCCGAACGCTGCTCGGTGCAGGAACCTCCCTACGCCGACGCAACGTCCTTTGCCGCCAAACTGGTCGCGCTCTACCCCGAGCGCACCATCTGGGGCACCGACTGGCCGCATCCGAATTTCCGCGCCGCACCGCCGGACGATGGCGTGCTGGTCGATACGCTGAAGGTGATCGTCCCGACAGCGGACGCGCTCCAGCGTCTGCTGGTGGACAACCCCGCGAAGCTCTACGATTTCGGAGACCTCGCATGACCCGGCGGCTTGAAGGCAAGGTCGCCATCATCACCGGCGCGGGCTGCGTCGGGCCGGGCTGGGGCAATGGCCGCGCCGCCTGCGTGCGCTTTGCCGAAGAGGGGGCAAAGATCTTCGCGGTCGATCTGCGCGCCGACACGATGGAAGAGACCCTGAGCCGCACCCGCGATGCGGGCGACGAGGTGGAGCCCTATCTCTGCGATGTCACCGACCGCGCCAGCGTCGAGGCCATGGTGGCGGCCTGCATCGCCCGCTTTGGCAGGGTCGACATTCTGGTCAACAACGTCGGCGGCTCGTTCAAGGGCGGCGCGGCGCAGCTTTCCGAGGACGACTGGGATCGGCAGATGGATTTCAACCTGAAGTCCGTCTTTCTGACCTGCAAATCGGTGCTGCCGCATATGGAGGCGCAGGGCTCGGGCGCGATCGTCAACACCTCCTCGACCTCGGGCACCCGTTGGACCGGCGCGGCGCAGGTGGCCTATGCCTCGTCGAAGGCGGCGGTGATCCAGTTCGGCAAGGTCACGGCGGTGGAATACGCGCCCAAGGGCGTGCGGGTGAACACGGTGGTGCCGGGGCAGTTGCACACGCCAATGGTCGAGGCGCGACTGGCAGGCCAGCGCGCGGGCGGCGATGTGGACGCGCTGTTGGCACAGCGGCTGGCACGGATCCCGATGGGCTGGATGGGCGATGGGCGTGACACGGCGAATGCGGCGCTCTTCCTCGCCTCCGACGAGGCGCGCTTTGTCACCGGCACCGAAATCGTCGTCGACGGCGGCATGTCGGTGCGCTGCGACTGACGGTTTCCACGCACAAGCCAAGCGGCCCGTCATAAGCACGGCGGCCCCTTAAGACTTGAAGCCTGATCGGGGCCGGGACCGGCAGTCTCTGCCCCAACTCGGGCGCGCCTGCGCTCATATTCATCCCGCGGCATAGGAAAATGTGGTACAAACCCTAGTGTGGGGTTCTTGGTGCTTCCTTTGAGAAATTGTCTTGGGGAGGAAACACTCAATGCCAATATTCTTTAATCAAATATACACCTTATCCAGTCGCGCCGCGCTCACGCTCAGCGCGGCTGCGCTCGGTCTGGGGGCCTTGGGCGCCGCCGCGCAGGAATATTCCACCGAGCAGGCGGACACCGAAGTGGTGCTCGCGCCCGACGCCTTCTCGCCCTACGCCGGGCGCAACTTCCCGCAGATACCGCTCTGGGGGGACTCGCATCTGCACACGATGGTCTCGGTCGATGCGGGCACCATGACGCGGCTGTCGCAGGAGGACGCCTATCGCTTTGCACGCGGTGAGGAAGTGACCACCACCCACGGGCTGCGCGCCAAACTGTCGCGTCCGCTCGACTGGCTGGTGATTTCCGACCACGCTGAGATGTACGGGCTGATGCCGCAGCTTCTGTCGGGCGATGCGCAGGTGCTTGCCACCGAGCAGGGGCGGCTTTGGTACGAGGCGCTGACCGCCGGGGATGCACAGCGGGCCTTCGACACCGCGATGGAGATCGTTGCCTCGCTGTCAGGAGAAGAGCCGCCGATCGACAATCCCAAGGCCATCAAGCACGCGTGGGAGAATTACACCGCGCTCGCCGATCGCTACAATGAGCCGGGCGTGTTCTCGGCGATCATCGGCTATGAATACACCACCGAGGGCGCGAACAACCTGCACCGCAATGTGCTGTTCCGTGACGATGCGGCGCGGGCGAACCAGACCCGGCCCTTCTCGCAATATGACAGCAAGAACCCCGAGGACCTCTGGAGCTATCTCGCCGACTATGAGGCACGCAGCGGCGCCGAGGTGCTGGCCATCCCGCACAATGGCAACCTGTCGAACGGGCGGATGTTCTCGATGAACGCCTATGACGGCTCGGCCCTGACCGAAGAGATTGCGCAGATGCGCGCGCGGTTCGAGCCACTCTACGAGCCGACACAGATCAAGGGCGACGGCGAGGCGCATCCGTTCCTCAGCCCCGATGATGAGTTCGCCGATCATGACACTTGGGACGCCTCGAACCTCAATGGCACCGAGGTGAAAACGCCCGACATGCTCGCCGGGGAATACGCCCGCGAGGCGCTGAAGCGCGGGCTTGCCATCGAGCGCGACCTTGGGGTGAACCCGTTCAAGTTTGGCATGGTCGGCGCCACAGACTCGCACACCGGCATGGCCACGGCGCAGGAGGATAACTTCTTTGGCAAGCATTCGGGCGTCGAGCCCGAGCCGCACCGCTGGGAGCATGTGGTGATCGAAGCGCCCGACCCCTCGCTGACCATCTACGGCTGGAAACAGGCGGCGGGTGGCCTCGGCGCGGTCTGGGCCTCCGAGAACACCCGCGCGGCGATCTTCGACGCGATGATGCGCAAAGAGACCTATGCGACCACCGGCTCGCGCATGACGGTGCGCTTCTTCGGCGGCTACGACTTTTCCGAGGCCGACACGATTAGCCGCCTTCCGGCGGACGCGGGCTATGCCAAGGGGGTGCCGATGGGCGGCGATCTCGGGGCTGCTCCGGATGGCGCCGCGCCCAGCTTTCTGATGGCGGCGCTGAAGGACCCGCTGTCGGGCAACCTTGACCGCATTCAGGTGGTCAAAGGCTGGATCGACGCCGAAGGCGAGACCCATGAAAAGGTTTTCGACGTGGTCTGGTCGGGCGACCGGGCGCCGGATGAAAACGGCAAGCTGCCGGATGTGGGCAATACGGTCGATGTGGCCAACGCAAGCTGGACCAACACCATCGGCGCGCCCGAGTTGATCGGCGTCTGGCAGGACCCGGAGTTCGATGCGGCGCTGCCAGCCTTCTACTACGCGCGGGTGATCGAGATCCCGACGCCGCGCTGGACCGCCTATGAGGCGAAACGCTTTGGCGTCGAGATGCCCGAAGAGGTGCCGATGATCACCACCGAGCGCGCCTATACCTCGCCGATCTGGTACGCGCCGGGCTGACCCGGCTTTTGCAGCGGGCGGCCCAAGGGTCGCCCGTTTTGAGATCGGCGGAAAGTCGGCTCAGGAGGCCAGCGGCTCGGCGTCGATGCCCAGTTCCCTCAGCGCCTCATGCACCGATATTCCGCTGTTCAGCGCGTGTTTGGCGACGCGCGCCGCGCTCTCATAGCCGATCTGCGGCACCAGCGAGGTCGCGACGGCGAGGCTGTTCTCCAGCAGGCCACGGCAACGCGCCTCGTCGGCCTCGATGCCCACCACGCAGCGGTCGGTCAGGCAGGCCATCGCACGCTTGAGGATACGGATCGACTGCAGGATGTTGAGGATTGCCACCGGCTCCATCGCGTTGAGCTGCAGCTGTCCGGCCTCGGCAGCCATGGTCACGGTCAGATCGTTGCCGATTACCTGATAAGCCACCTGATTGACCACCTCGGGGATCACCGGGTTCACCTTGCCCGGCATGATCGACGAGCCTGCCTGCACCGCGGGCAGGCGGATTTCGCCAAACCCCGAGCGCGGGCCCGAACTGAGCAGACGCAGGTCGTTGCAGATTTTCGAGAGTTTCACCGCCACCCGCTTGAGGATGCCAGAGAAGGCCACGAAGCCGCCGAGGTCCGACGAAGCTTCGACCAGATCGCGCGCCTGCCGCAGCGGCAGACCCGAGACCCGGCGCAACTCTTCCACCGCCACGGCGGCATAGCCCAAGGGCGCATTGACCCCCGTGCCGATGGCAGTGCCGCCGAGGTTCACTTCCATCAGCAGGTCCGACACGTCGCGCAGCCGCTCGATATCTTCCTCGATGGTGTTGGCGAAAGAGCGGAATTCCTGCCCGAGCGTCATCGGCACCGCGTCCTGCAACTGGGTGCGGCCCAGCTTGGGGATGGCGTCGAACTCTTCGGCCTTGGCGGCAAAGGCGTCGCACAGCCGCTGGTGCTCGACCGAGAGCCCCTCGAGCCGCTGCAGCACCGCAAGGCGCAGCGCGGTGGGGTAGGCGTCATTGGTGGACTGCGATTTGTTCACGTCGTCATTGGGGTGCAGCTGCGCGTAGCTGCCCGGCGGATGGCCCATGTGGCGCAGGCCGAGGTTGGCGATTACCTCATTGGCGTTCATGTTGGTCGAAGTGCCCGCGCCGCCCTGCATCATGTCGACGATGAAATGCGCGTGGTGCTCGCCCGCCAGAAGCGCGTCGCAGGCGACGTCGATGGCATGGGTCTTCTCTGCGCTCAGCACGCCCAGACGGTGGTTCGCCGCCGCTGCCGCTTTCTTGACCATGGCAAGGCTGCGCACAAGCTCGGGGAACTCCGAAACCGGCACATCCGAGATCCGGAAGTTGTCATAGGCGCGCATGGTGTGAATGCCGTAGAGCGCATCGTCGGGCACCTCATAGTGGCCCAGTGAATCAAATTCGGTTCGCACGGTCTTTCCTCCCGGTGACTTCGCGGCGGCGTTTACCGCGCCGGGATGCGGTGGCAACGTGCAATCTCTATGGTAGCGGCGAAGGTGACGCTGGTTGACGCGACCCCGGGCATGGTCCGCGTCAGGCGGCTCTGCCGGGGCATCTGGCCCGGCGCCGGAAAATTCGAGAGACAGGCCTGCGGCCACCGCGCCGCGCAACGCGAAAGGGGACACGTGCGACTTCTGCTGATTTACACCGGGGGCACCATCGGCATGGCCGCGACGCCGCAAGGCTTCGCGCCGCAGGCCGGGGTGATCGAGGACGCGCTGCAGCGGCTCCAAACCGAGGGGCGCATTCCGCAGGATGTCACGCTGCGCCAACTCGACCGGCTGATCGACAGCGCCGAGGCAACGCCGCGCGAATGGAACCGCCTCAGCCGCCTCTTGGCCGAGGCGCAGGCCGAGTTCGACGGTGTCGTCGTGACCCATGGCACCGACACGCTCGCCTTCAGCGCCGCTGCGCTGTGTCTCGCGCTGCACGGGCTTACAAAGCCAGTCATCGTAACCGGGTCGATGCTGCCGCTGACGGTGGAGGGCAGCGACGGGTGGGACAACCTTGCCGATGCGCTCAATGCCGCGACGCGCACGGCTCCGGGAGTCTGGGTGCAATTCGCCGGACGGCTTTTGCACGGCGCGCGCGTGCGCAAGGCGCATTCCTCTGCGCTGGATGCCTTCGTCGCGGCAGAGAGTGCCGGAGCGCCGCTGTCCCCAGCGGCGGATCCCATGGCGGTTGAGGTGCTGCCACACCGTGTCGCCGTGCTGTCCATCGCGCCCGGCGCTTGCATCGATGTGCTGCGCTTCGCGGCAGAGCAATGCGATGGCATCGTGCTGCGCTGCTACGGTGCCGGCACCGCGCCGGACACGCCGCAGTTGCGCGCCGCGCTGGCGTTGGCGGCTGAGCGGCAGGTGCCGGTGGTGGCGGTCAGCCAGAGCCCCGAGGGCGGTATCAGCCTCGGCACCTATGCGGCGGGCGGGGTGCTGCGCGAGAGCGGGGTGATCGACGGGCGCGACATGACGCCCGAGATGGCCTATGCCAAGCTGCACTACGCGCTGTCGCTGCACGCCAGTTTCGACCAGTGCCGTGCCTTCCTCGAAACCCCGGTCTGTGGCGAGATGCGCACGGCTTAAGCCTTAGGGAGCTTAGGCCTCAGGCCAGCGGCGCCTCGATCAGCGGGCCGCGGCGCTGCTCCCACGAGCCCAGCATTTCGCGCACTTCTTCGGGGATGTCGGCGCTGTCGGGCGCGTAAAGCGCGCTGCGCCGGATCTCGCGCCGCAGGTCGGCCTTGTCGCCGAGGTATTCAAAGACGATCTGCGTCGCCGCCGGAGGCCGCGGCGCCCGCGCCGCCACGCCCGAGACGACGCCGGTCAGATAGCGGATGCGGTTGTTGTAGCTGGGATAGAGGATGATCTGCATCACCTCGTTGCGGGTCAGCGTCTCCATCACCGTCATGAAGATCCGGTCGCCGAGCACAAAGCAGGCACCTTGATACTTGCAGGTGAACTTCGACCGCCCCGGTTTGCCGACGTTCTCGATGGTCTTCACGTTCATCCCGAAGGGCGTTGCATAGATGCGCCCGACCGAGAGCAGGATCTGCCCCGGATGCGACATCGAGTTGTAATAGACCCGGTAGGTGCCCGTGTAGGCCTGCAGCGCGCGCTGCGAGTCGAGCCTGATGTCATTGGCCGTGGTGGCCACCACGTTGCGCTCGACCGTGGCGGCGATATGGCCGGGGCGCAGGCGCACCATCTCTGCGAACTGGGCGTGCGGCAGCAGCAACTCGCTCTCGTCCACGCCGAAGAAATCGCACATCCGCTGCATCAGCCGGAGCGAGGGGAAGGTCTCGCCCGAAAGGTAGCGGTTGAACTGCGAGCGGTTCACTCCAAGCTGTCTGCACACCTCGGCAATCGACTTGTGGTAACTGCACAGCAGCCTGAGGTTCCGGGACAGATCGCGCGACATCCGCACATCCTTCGCTAGTTGATGCGCTCCCGTATCAACCCGCGTCAGGGGGGCGCAAGCTAGTGAAATGGTATTCCGCTTTTGCCTGCCTAGTGTGCGCGCCAATCCGCGTGAAACTGACCGCATAGACCTAGGAGGAGTGCATGGAATTTCTGGAAATGATCTTCGGCAAGATCGGAGATCTCACCTGGGGCTGGTCGCTGATCCCGATCCTCGTGATCTTTGGCTGCTTCATCACACTGGCGACCGGCTTCGTCCAGTTCCGCTTCTTCGGGCGCATGTTCCGCGTGCTGAGCAGCGCCAACAACTCGGATGACCCGAGCCGCATCTCGGCGCGTGAGGCGCTGCTGGTTTCGGTCGGCGGTCGCGTCGGCGGCGGCAACATCGCGGGGGTCGCCGTGGCGATCACCCTCGGTGGGCCCGGCGCGGTCTTCTGGATGTGGGCGGTGGCGCTGGTCGGCATGGCCACCAGCCTCGTCGAATGCTCGCTCGCGCAGCTGTTCAAGCGCCGCGTGGACGAGACCACCTTCCGCGGTGGCCCGGCGCTGTCGATCATCCACGGTCTGGGCAAAGAGTTCCGCTGGCTGGCGGTGGTCTACGCGATCTGCCTGATCGCGGCCTTCGGCTTCGGCTTCAACGCCTTTCAGGGCAACACCGTGGCGGGCGCCGTTCAGGACAGCCTCGGCATTGACCGTCTGTGGACCGGCATCGCGCTGTCGCTGATCGCGGGCGCGATCATCTTCGGCGGCATCCACCGCATCGCCAAGGCGTCGGACGTGATCGTGCCGATCATGGCGGTGGGCTATCTGGCGCTGGCGCTGATCGTCATCGTGCTCAACATCACCGAGATCCCCGGCGTGATCTCGTCGATCGTCAGCAATGCCTTCGGCTTCGAGCAGGCGGTTGGCGGCGGCATGGGCGCGGCACTGGCGCAGGGTCTGCGGCGCGGGCTTTTCTCGAATGAGGCGGGCCTCGGCTCGGCGCCCAACGTGGCGGCCACCGCCGAAGTGCGCCACCCGATCAGCCAAGGCATCACGCAGTCTTTCTCGGTGTTCATCGACACCATCCTGATCTGCTCGTGCACCGCCTTCATCATCCTGCTGGGCGACGTCTATGTGCCCGGAGCCGAAGGCATCGACGGCGTGGCGCTGACCCAGCAATCGCTGGTGTCGCACCTCGGGGCATGGGCGCAGTACTTCCTGACCGGGGCGATCCTGCTCTTCGCCTTCTCGTCGATCATCTACAACTACTACCTCGGCGAGAACGCCCTGAGCGTGCTGTCCAAGCACCCGGTGTCGCTGGTGCTCTTCCGTCTGGCGATCATGGCCATCGTCTTTGTCGGCGCGGTGGCGCCCGGCGCGACGGCGGTGTTCTTCTTCTCCGATCCGATGATGGGCGTGCTGGCAGTGGTGAACCTTCTGGCGATCATGATGCTCTTCCCGGTGGCGCTGCGCCTGCTGCGTGACTTCCGGGCACAGCTGAAGGCGGGCGTCGACCGTCCGGTGCTGAACCCGGACGATTACGCCGACCTCGACATCGACCGCGACGCATGGCGCGGCACGGCGAACTGAGCCGCAGCGCATCTGTCGAAACCTCTCAAAGGGCCGCTCTGCAGCGGCCCTTTTGCTGTGCCGATCCGCGCAAGGCTCCCGAGGCAAGGCTTTGATCAAAGTCATGGACGTGAAGGGCCGGGCGCGCGAGGCTTGACCAGCGGGCGCGCAAGGAGGGGACGGTCATGATCGCATTGCTGAGGCTACTGGCGGCACCGGCGCTGCTGCTGCCGCTCGCGCTGCCGTCGTGTGAGAGCCGGGGGCCGGATGTGGCGCTTGGCCTTCTGATGCGCGAGCGGGTCGTGCTGACGGCCACCGCCAACGAGATCATCACCGGACTGCCCGTCGCCGAGGGCAGCGCGGTCGCCGCCGGGGACGTTCTGGTCCAGCTCGACGATACGCTGCAGCAGGCCGAATTGGCGGTGGCGCAGGCGCAGCTTGCCGAGGCGCAGGCCGACCTTGAACGCATGCAGACCGGCGCACGGTCCGAAGAGATCGCCATCGCCGAGGCGCGGGTCGAGGGCGCGCGGGCGGTCTATCAGGAGGCGCAGGCCAGCTACGATCGCAACGCCCGCCTGCTCGAGACCGGCACCGTCACCGCCGCGCGGCTCGATCAGGACGTGGCGCGGCGCAACTCTGCGCTGGCCGAGCTGACCAGCGCCGAGCAGACGCTGCAGGAACTCCGGACCGGTGCGCGGCCCGAGGATATCCGCATTGCCGAGGCCAAGGTGACCGCCGCCGAGGCGCAGGTGGCGGCGGAACGCACGCGGCTGTCGGATTTGACCATCCGCGCCTCGCGCGACGGTCTGCTCGACAGCCTGCCGTGGAACCGGGGCGAGCGCGTGCCTCTGGGCAGCCCGGTGGCGGTGCTGCTCACCGACGACCGGCCTTATGCCCGCGTCTATGTGCCCGAGATGCGGCGGGCAGGGCTTTCGATCGGCGATCCCGTCAGTGTCCGGCTCGACGGCGCCGAGCAGGCCTATGAGGGCACCCTGCGGTGGATCAACAACGAGCCCGCCTTCACGCCCTATTACGCGCTCAACCAAGAGCAGCGCAGCCGTCTGGTCTATCCGGCCGAGGTCGCGCTGCCCGAGGCGGCGGCGGAGCTGCCGGCGGGGCTGCCGGTTTCGGCGGCGCTGCCATGACCGCAAATGTCGCCCAGACCTTCGGCCTGAGCCGACGCTTCGGCGAGAAGACCGCCGTCGACGGGCTCGATCTCGCGATCCCGAAGGGGGTGGTCTATGGCCTGCTCGGTCCCAATGGCTCTGGCAAGACCACCGCCATGCGGATGCTCACCGGTCTGCTGACGCCCACAGAGGGCTACGCCGAGGTGCTGGGCGCGCGGCTGCCGGGCGATGCCGAGGCGGTGAAGCGGCGCATCGGCTATATGACGCAGGGCTTCACCCACTACCGCGACCTCACCGTGCTCGAGAACCTGCGGTTCATCGCCGACATCCACGATCTGCCAGCCAAAGCCAAACGCCGCCGCATCGCCGAACTGCTGGAGACTTACACGCTCATCGAACAGGCCCATGTTCTGGCCGGATCGCTCAGCGGCGGGCAGCGGCAGCGCCTCGCGCTGGCGGCGACGGTCATGCATGAGCCCGAGCTGCTGTTCCTCGATGAGCCCACGGCGGCGGTCGATCCCGAGACCCGCCGCGCCTTTTGGGAGCGGCTGTTCGATCTGGTGGACAAGGGCACCACGATGATCGTCTCGACCCATCTGATGGATGAAGCCGAGCGGTGCCACCGCATCGCCATCCTCGACCGGGGCCGCAAATGCGCCGACGGCACGCCGCATGAGCTTATGGCACGGATCGAGGGGCGCGCGGTGGAGGTGGCCGCAGACGATCCGCGCCACATTGGCCGGGCATTGAGCGGAGGGGCGGGGATTATCTCGGTGGCGCAGATCGGCGCACGGCTGCGGGTGCTGGTGGCCGAAGGTACGGGCGATCCGGTCGGGCTGGTGCAGCAGGCTCTGAGCGCGCATCCGGGAGCGCAGGTGCGGGCCATTGCGCCGAACCTCGAGGATGTCTTCGTGCTGGCAACGCAGCGGCCAGTTAAGGCCGCCGAACCCACCGAAACAGCCGAAACCCCCGGGGCCGGGCGATGATCTCGGGGCGGCGCATCATGGCGATCCTGCGCAAGGAACTGTTGCAGCTGCGGCGCGACCGGCTGACCTTCGGGATGATCGTGATGATCCCGCTCATCCAACTGGTGCTCTTCGGCTATGCGATCAACACCGAGATCCGGCACATCCCGGCGGTGGTGGTTGACCAGAGCGACACCAACCTCAGCCGCAGCCTGATCCAGATGGTCGAGGCGACGCAGGTGGTGCGGTTCGAAAAACATCTCGCCACCGTCGCCGAGGCCGAACGCGCCATCGTCCGGGCCGAGGCCCGCGCTGCCTTCATCATCCCGCGCGATGTGGCGCAGCGGCTGGTGCGCAGCCCCGCCATCGGCAGCCGGTTCGCCTCGGGGGTCGACGACCCGACCGCCCGGCCCATCGCGCAGTGGATCGCCGACGGCTCGGACACGCTGGTTGCCGGGGCGATCCGGGCGCTGCGCTCGATGCCTCTGGGCGAGATGTTCCGCGAGCCCGCCAATGCCGCGGTGCCGACCTTCGAGGTGGCGCTATTCTACAACCCCGAACAGCGCACCGTGGTGAACATCGTGCCGGGACTGGTTGGCATCATCCTGACGATGACGATGATTATGTTCACCTCTGCCGCGATCGTGCGCGAAAGCGAACGCGGCAATATGGAGATGCTGATCACCACGCCGATCCGCCCGGTCGAGATCATGATCGGCAAGATCATTCCCTATGTCGGCATCGGCCTCATACAGGTCGGGATCATCCTCGGGCTCGGCGCGCTGCTGTTTTCGGTGACGGTGGCAGGCGCGCTTTGGGTGCTGCTGCTGGTGACGCTGCTGTTCATCCTCGCCAGCCTCTCGCTGGGGCTGGTGCTCTCGACGCTGGCGCGCAACCAGTTGCAGGCGATGCAGATGACCGTTTTCGTGCTGCTGCCGTCGATCCTGCTGTCGGGCTTCATGTTCCCCTATGAGGGCATGCCCAAGGGCGCGCAGATGCTCGCCGACCTGCTGCCCGCCACCCATTTCATGCGGATCATCCGCGGCGTGGTGCTGCGCGATGCGGCACTGGGCGATCTGCTGCCCGACGCGGGCTGGCTGCTGGGCTTTGCCGTGCTGGGGCTGATCGTCGCCTCGCTGCGGTTCCGAAAGCGGCTGGATTGAGCACAGCTGCGGCGACCGAGCTCGGCCGCAGCCGATCCCTTGCCCTGCCGCCTTGACCGAGCGTAAGAACTGCGGAAGTCTGAGCGGCAGGGAGTGCGCTCGTTTTCTAGGTAACTCAATTTCAAGGCCCGCCGTGACTCAGGATTTCTTTGCCCGGACCCTGCCGCTTTTGCTGCGACTGAGCGTGATCCTCTCGCTTGGCGCGGGCGCGATTGCCGGGATCCTCATCTGCTCTGCCATCTACGCCGCGGACAAGACCTTCGCGGCACTGGAAATGGCTATTGCGTCCGGTGCGCTGGTGCTTGCGGTGGCCGCCGGGAAGCGTGCCATCTTCCTCTTTGGGCAAATGCATCAGCTCAGAACCTGCGGCGAATGCGATCTGGAGCTTCTTTGCAGGCTGTGCCCGCTCGACCATTTGGATTTTTAGGCCCAAGACGCGCGGGCCTGTTCGAGGTAGGGCTTTTGCGGGTCAATGTCAGCCATGGTCCGACCTCTAGCGGTTAGCGCGCCGGCAGGCTGCCGGTGGCAAGCTCCATGATCTCTTCGGTGATCGCATCCTGCCGCAGCCGCCGCGCCTGTCCGACCAGCGCCTCAAGCGATGCGGTGACATTGTCATGGGCGGCGATCATCGCGCGCATGCGCGCCTCGTTCTCGGCGGCGAAGGACAGCATCAGCGCCTCGCTGATCTCGGCAAAGACATATTCTTCGACCAGCCGGGCAAGCAGGTCCTCGGGGGGTAGGGTGATCCGCGGCTCCAGCATCGTCTTGGGGGCGGGGAAGCGCCCGTAGTCGAAAGGCACGAGCCGTTTGTGCACAACGTCATATCCCTCGGTCCCGCCCGGCGTGGCATGCAGGATCGTCACCGAACTGGCGCGCCCGCCCGCGATGCGCTGAAACACCGCTTCGGCAATGCGCCCGGCCAGATGCGCCGTGCGCGCCGGATGGGCGATCATCGGGGCGCTCCAGCTTGGCGTGATGCCGTAGTCATGCGCGATGAGCAGCCCGCGGTCGCCGATGAGCAAGACCTCATGCGTGCGGTCCGCCTCGACAAGCGCATGCTGGGCGGCTTCGAGCATCCGCGCCGAGAAATTCCCGGCAAAGCCCTGTTCGGCGCAAAGCACGATGTGCAGCGCGCCGCCCCCGGCTGCGCTCGTCGGGGCCGCGCGCTCGGCCTCGGAAAGGCCAAGCGCCTGACCGATGGCCTCGCCGATGGTGTCGGCGTAGAGGCGGATCGCACCCACATGGGCATTGGCGTCCTGCAGGCGCGAGGCGGCAATGCCGCGCATCGCGGCGATCACCGCCGACAGTTTGTGGACCGTGCCGATGCGTTCCTCGACGTCGGAAAGCGTGCCGCTCATTCCGGCCCATTCCCCCCAGCCAGTTCACCCACCAGTTCGACCACCAGCGCTACGAGCGCCGTGCGCTGCGCGTCGCTGAGCGTGCCGTTTTCCTGCAGCGCCGCGACAAGCTCATGCCCCTGCGTGTCGAGCCGCCCCGGCAACTCCTGCCGCATCCTGCTCAGGCGTTCTGCCGGGATGCCATCGAGCGCCCCCTCGGCCAGCGCCGCCAGCAGCGCGACCTGATCCACGAGCCGCAGCCCGGCATAGCGCGGCTGGCCCAGCAGCGCCCGGATGCATTCGCCGCGCGCGATCTGCGTCTTGACCCGCGTGCTCGAGATGCCGCCAAAACGGGTGAACATCTCAAGCTCCTGGAACTGCGCGTAATCTAGCCGGAGCCGCCCCGAGACGGCGCGCAGCGCCGGGGCCTGTGCCTTGCCGCCGACCCGGCTGACCGACAGCCCCACATCCACCGCAGGCCGCTGGTTCGCGGCAAAGAGATGGGAGTCGAGGACGATCTGCCCGTCGGTGATCGAGATCAGGTTGGTCGGGATATAGGCCGACAGATTGCCCGCGTCGGTCTCGGCGATGGGCAGGGCGGTGATCGAGCCGCCGGTCTCGCGCGGCAGTTTGGCGGCGCGCTCCAAAAGCCGCGCGTGCAGGTAGAAGATATCGCCCGGATAGGCCTCGCGCCCCGGCGGCTCCCGGGTGAGAAGCGCAAGCTCGCGGTGGGTGGCGGCGTGGCGGGTCAGATCGTCGATCACGATCAGAACGTCATGGCCCGCGTCGCGGAAATATTCGGCCATGGTCATGCCCGAGAAAGGCGCGATCCACTGCAGCCCCGGCGCGCTTCCGGCGTTGCCGACGACAAAGACGCAGCGCTCTGGTGCGCCATGGTCGCGCACCGCCGCGATCACCCGCTCGACCGCCGTGGCCCGCTGGCCGACGGCGACGTAGATGCAGATGACCTCGCTGTGCTTTTGGTTGAGGATCGCCTCGACCGCCAACGCGGTCTTTCCCGTGGCCCGGTCGCCGACGATCAACTCGCGTTGGCCGCGCCCGATGGCGAAAAGACTGTCGACCACCAGCACGCCGGTCATCAGCGGCTCCGAGACCAAGGCGCGCTCGATGATGCCGGGGGC
The DNA here is from genome assembly GCF_056158605.1 of Salipiger sp. ABN3_019. Taxonomy (NCBI): domain Bacteria; kingdom Pseudomonadati; phylum Pseudomonadota; class Alphaproteobacteria; order Rhodobacterales; family Roseobacteraceae; genus Salipiger; species Salipiger sp. ABN3_019. The sequence continues at coordinate 963,954 of NZ_JBSWTP010000010.1, read as the reverse complement.
AGGGCGTTCGATGGGCAGGGCCTCCTGTGTCTCGAGCGCGGCGCCGCCATCGATAGGACGGCCCAGCGGATCGACGATGCGCCCGAGCAGCGCATCCCCCACCGGCACGCGGACCACATCGCCGGTGTCGGTGACTTTGCTCCCGGCCTCGATCCCGGTCACATCGTCAAAAAGCACCGCGTCGATCTCGCGCGCATCCAGCGTCTGGGCAAATCCCGCCTGTCCGCCTTCGAAGCGCAACAGCGCGCCAAGCGGCGCATCCGGCAGGCCCGAGACCCGCGCGATCCCGTCCGCCACCGCGATCACCCGGCCGATGGGCTCCGCCTCGGGGGCAAGCTCGGTGCGGGCGAGCGTGGCACGGCCACGGCGCAGCCAGTCGGCAGAGGGGGGCTCTTCAGTCATGCCGCAGCAACTCCTGCCGGATGTGGTCAAGATCGGCGCGGAAGTGGTTGCGCACGACCGCATGCGGCGCGTCCAGCTCCAGCCCGGCGATCAGCGCGGGATCGGCGGTCACGGAAAGCGCGATCTCATGGCCCAGCACCTCGGCGAGACGGCCCTGCAGCAGGGCCATCTCTGGATCGCTGAGGGCGCTGGCCGCGCGGACCACCATCGGCCCCGAGCCGCCGAGACCCTCCCGCGTCTGCTCTGGCAGCCGCGCCACCGCCTCCGCCAGCCCGTCGATGAACCCCGCGCTGCGCATCTGCGCGGGCAACCGGTCGAGCAGCCGCCGCGAGATGTCCACCGCCAGATCCGCCGCCTCGTCCTGCATCGCGCGCTCGGCATCGCTCCGGCTGCGCTGGATCTCCGCCTGCGCCTCGGCGCGCAGTTTGGCGGCATCCTCGCGCGCCGCGTCCAGCAGTTCACGCCGGGCGCGCTCGGCCTCGGCCTGCGCCGTCGCCAGAAGCTTTGCGCGGCGCTCTGCGACGGCGGCATCGCCGGATCGAAGCTCGGCCAGAGCGGCCTCTGCCTCAGCCTTTGCACTGCGCGCATGGTCCAGCGCATCGGTTGCCGCCGCCTGCCGCTTTTCGAGGATCTCCGACACCGGCTTGAACAGGAAATGCGACAGGATCCACAGCAGCACCAAAAGGTTGATCGTCTGCAGCGCCAATGTCCACCAGTCGAAACTCATCGCAATGCCTGCCTCAGACGAAGGGGTTGGCGAAGAGCAGCAGCAGCGCGATCACCAGCGTGTAGATCGCCATGGTCTCGATCATCGCGAGCCCGACAAAGAGCGTGCGGCTGAGCGTGCCCGCGGCCTCGGGCTGGCGGGCGATGGCGTCCATGGCGGCGGCCACGGCGCGCCCTTCGGCCAGCGCCGGACCGATGGCGCCGAAGGACACGGCAAGCGCGGCGGCAAGGATGCTGACGATCTCGACAAGGTTTGCGGTCATGGGCGGGTCTCCTTTGCGGAAGCGGATGGCGATGTGGGGGATGGCGCCTGCTCGCCCACGGCGGCGCCGATGAAGACGGTGGCGAGCACGGCGAAGATATAGGCCTGTACGGCGCCGGTCAGCAGATCGAGCGCCATCAGCGGGATCGGCACCAGCAGCCCGGCGAGCGTGAGGATGATGCCGATGACGAAGACGCCGCTCATCACGTTGCCGAAGAGGCGTACGATCAGCGAGAAGGTGCGGGTGATCTGCTCGACGACGTTGAGCGGGATCATCACCCAGGACGGCTCGGCGAAAGTGGCGAGATAGCCCCGCAGCCCCTGCGCGGCGACGCCGTACCAGATGGTGGCGGCGAACACGATCAGCGCCAGCGCGGCATCGGTCTCAAGGCGCGCGGTCGGTGGCTCGATGCCGGGCAGCAGCGACGACCAGTTGGCCACCAGCACAAAGAGGAAGATCGTGCCGATGAGCGCGCGGTAGCGGCGCGGGTCGCGCTGCATCGTGTCGCTGATCTGGGCATCGACGGTGCCGACGAACAGCTCCAGCACGGTCTGCAGCCGTCCCGGTGTCAGCGACGGGTTGCGGGTGGCAAGCCAGCAGCCGAGTGTCAGAAACGCGAGGATCGCCCATGTCACCAGCACCGGCTCGGTGATCGGCACCGGCCCCAGATAGAACAGCGGATCGAGGGAAAGCGGGCTGTCCATCACGCGCCCTTCCGGGACCGGCGCAGCACCATCTGCCGCGCCAGAAGCAGCCCTATCGTGCCCGCCAGCAGCGGCAGCGCGCCCAGTAGGGCCAGCCCGACCAAGACCCCGGCCAGAACGGCGAGACGGCCAAGTTGCAAGACCAGCGCCAGCCACGCCGGGCCAGACCCGAGATAAAGGTCGGTCAACCGCCGCAGGCTGGCGAAATGCGCCCATCCCAGCGCGAAGCCAAGGCAGAGCGCGAGGGTGGCGAGAGCGTAGGGCGTGTCGGGCAGGGTCATTGCTTGTGCATCCATTTCCATGCGGCGTGAAAGCCGATCGCGGCGCCGATCATGATCGCCGGGGCGGTGAAGAAGACGCCGGTGCCAAAGGCGCGGTCGGCGGCGCGGCCCAGCACCACGCCCAGCAGGGTCGGCACCACCACGGCCCAGCCAAGGATGCCGATCTGCCCAAGGCGCGCCCCGAGCGAGGGTTCAGGCGTCTCTTTCCCAAGCCGGTCTCGGTCCGCCGAACGTCGGGCGGCCTCGGCGATATGGTTCTTCTGCTCGTCGGTCATGGGCCCTCTCCACCGGAGGCGAAGGGCGGGGCCGATGGGCCTGCCGGGCGCCCCGGACGCAGATATTGCATCAGCTGCCGGACCGCGCTGGCATGGAGCCGCATCTGCTCGACCCGCTCGCGGCGGTCGGCATCGGCATCGGCGGCGCGCAGGCTGTCGACCTCTGCCTCCAGCGCATGAAGATCATCGCCCAGCACCCCCTCCCGGCAGGCCACGGCCACCGCTTCGCCACGCTCCACCGTCAGCAGTCCGCTGCGCAGCGCGCAGAAGTGCAGCGCCCCGTCGGCGGAGCGCCAGCGCAGCACCGAGGCGGGCAGCACCGTCAGGAACGCAGTATGGCCGGGCAGAATGCCAAAGGCACCGCTGCGGTCCTCGGCGCGCAGGGATGTCACGCCGGTCTCGTCAACCAGAACGCTCATCGGTGTGGTGACGGTGAGATGCAGCCCGCTCATGCCGCGTCCTTTCCGGCGCCCTGCTTCTCGCGCGCCTCCTCGAGCGTGCCGACCATGTAAAGCGCGCGCTCGTCCCATGCGTCGCAGTCGCCTGCGAGGATCGCCCGGCAGCCCGCGATGGTCTCTTCCACCGGCACCGAGCGACCGGGAATGCCGGTGAACGCTTCGGTCACGGTGAAGGGCTGGGTGAGGAACCGCTGGAGCCGCCGGGCACGCTCGACGATCTGCCGGTCCTCGCGGCCGAGCTCCTCCATCCCCAGCAGAGAGATCACATCCTGCAGCCCCCGATAATGCTCGATGGCGCGGCGCACTTCGTTGGCCACACGCACATGCTCTTCGCCAAGGATCAGCGGATCGAGCAGGATCGACGAAGACGCCACGGGATCAATAGCAGGATACATGCCGTCGGCGGCCATGGCGCGCGAGAGCACCACCATGCTGTCCACATGCGAGGCGATCGTGGTCACCGCCGGATCGGTGAAATCGTCCGCGGGCACATAGACCGCCTCGACCGCCGTGACCGAGGCGCTGCCTGAAGAGGCGATGCGCTCCTGCAGGTCGGCCACTTCCGTGCCCAGCGTCGGCTGATAACCCACGCGCGAGGGCAGACGGCCCAACAGCCCCGAGACCTCGGCCCCCGCCTGAACGAAGCGAAAGACGTTGTCCATCAGCAGCAAAACGTTGCGCTGCGCCTCGTCGCGGAAGTGCTCGGCGATGGTCAGCGCGGTCAGCGGCACCCGCCAGCGGGCGCCCGGCGGCTCGTTCATCTGGCCATAGACCAGCACGGTGCGGTCCAGCACCCCGGCATGGGTCATCTCGACCAGCAACTCATGCCCCTCGCGCGAGCGCTCGCCCACGCCGGAAAAGACCGAGATGCCCTCGTAGCTGGCGACCATGGCGTGGATCAGTTCCATCACCAGAACCGTTTTGCCGACGCCCGCGCCGCCGAACATCGCCGCCTTGCTGCCCTGCGCCAGCGGGGTGAGCAGATCAAAGACCTTGATGCCGGTGTGAAACAGCTCGGGATGGCCCGCGCCGGTGCGAAAGGGCGGCGGGGCGCGGTGGATGGGGCGGCGCGACACGTCGGCGGGCAGCGGCGCTTTCGCGTCGCCGATGCCGCCGGTGACATCCAGCAGCCGTCCCAGCACCGCCTCGCCGACCGGCACTTCGAGCGGCCCGCCAATGGGCCGCACCCGCGCGCCGCGCCGCAATCCGCCAGTTGCCTGCAGCGCGATGCCGCGCAGGGTGGCGGCGTCGAGATGCGCCTGTACCTCGATGGTCACATCCTCTCCGCCCGGCCGCTGCACCAGCAGCGCGTCGTTGATCTTTGGCAGGGGGCCGCCCTGAAAGCGCACGTCCACCACCGCGCCGCGAATGGCGACAACCTCTCCTGCCGGGCCGATCATTTCTGCTGTCATGCGGGTCCTCGCTGGGACAATCCTGCCGCAAGGTAAGCAAATTCGCGGGGGGCGCACTTTGCGCCGCATCAAATTCCCTGCGCTGACAGCCGCTTGTCTGATCCCTCCCGGTGTGAATGCCCAGCCAACGGGCAGGCACAGACAAAAGCTCAGGCGCGCGCCGCCTTAGGGTAGAAAATCAGAGTGGCTGGTCGCCCAAAGGTGTCTTGGCGGCACAAATTATCAGCAAACGGCGCGAATTTCTTAGCGGCACCCTTGGCACCCCCCGGCAAGAGCGTTGACAGCGCGTCCTCTCCGCGCTGATGCTGGCCTCAACATAGTCGGCAAAAGCGCCTCGCGATCCCGCATTCCGCCCCTTCGGGCGGTTGGGATCAGCGGGGCTTTTTTCGTTTTAGGAGGGCGCCGTGACGCGCGAGATAGACCTCGGGATCCTGTTTTCCCGCTCTGGCACCTACAGCCTCATCAGCGAGGCAAGCCGCACCGGGGCGCTGAAGGCGATCGCAGAGGTCAACGCGGATGCCTCGCTCGATATGACCTTCCGCCCGGTCGAGCGCGACCCGCAGGGCAATGTGGATGCCTATGCGCCGCTCTGCGAGGAAATCCTGCAGGGCAGCGGCGCGCGCCATGTCATCGGCTGCACCACCTCGTGGAGCCGTAAGGAGGTGATCCCGGCGCTGGAGCGGATGGATGGCGCGCTGTGGTATCCCGCCCCCTATGAGGGGTTCGAGGCCTCCGACCGCATCGTCTACACCCACGCCAGCCCGAACCAGCACCTGCTGCCGCTGCTCGATTACGTCTTTGCCGAGTTCGGCACGCGCAGCTATCTGACCGGCTCCAACTACATCTGGGGCTGGGAGATGAACCGGCTGGCGCGCGAGATCGGCATGCGCGCAGGCGGCGAGGTTCTGGGCGAACGCTACCTGCCGCTCGGCTCCACCGAGATCACCCGGATCGTCGAGGAAATCGCTGATCTCAAGCCCGACTTCGTGCTCAATCAGCTGATCGGCCCGTCACAATACGCCTTTCTGTCGGCGATGGCCGAGCTGCGGCAGCGCGATCCCTTCTTCGGCTCGGGGCGCTGCCCGGTGCTGTCGTGCAATGTCACCGAGTGCGAACTGCCTGCAATGGGGGCGGCGGCCGAGGGGCTGATCTCGGCGGGGCCTTGGTTCCGCGGCCAGCACCCGGCGCTGCCGGGCAACTTCGGGCGCGAAGACTTTGGCTCGTCGCTGGAAGCGGCGGGGCACGCCTCGGTGATGATGCTGGCGCGGCTTCTGGCGGATGCGCCGGGCGCGGAAAACCTGCCGCTGTCGGATCTGCTGGCGCAGCCGCGCGCCGCGGCCATGGGCCTGTGTGCCCGCACCCATCACACCCGCCTGCCGGTGGCCATCGCGCAGGTGCGCGACGGGGCTTTCGTGCCGCTGCGCACCGAAGCGCCGGTCGAGGGCGATCCCTATCTCACCCGCGAGCGCGAGACTGCGCCGACCAAGCTGCGGGTGGTGAAATGAGACGGCGGCTGCGCATTCCCGATCTGGGCGGCGCAAGAGCCGCGATCCTCCACCGTCCGCACGCCACGGTCACCGCGCTGGTGCGCCAGTTGCAGGCCATCGGGCTTGAGGTCGATTGCCACTGGCCCGATCTTCCCGCCTCGGCGCGCGGCGCGGATTACCTCTTTATCGACGTCGACACCGCCTATGACGACCAGTTCCCATGGGAGCCGGGCGAGGCGCCGCTGCCGACCATCGCGCTTATCGGGTCCGAGGCGCCGGGGCGCATCGAATGGCTGATGAACTTCGGGGCTGACGCGCAGATCCTGAAGCCGGTCGGCGATGGCGGCGTCTATTCGGCGCTGCTGATCGCCCGCGCCACCTTTGATGCGCGCGTCGAGAAGTCGGGCGAGATCGACGCGCTGCGCCGCCGTCTCGGCCAGCGCCAGACCGTGGTGCGCGCCGTGGCGCTGCTCGCGGCGCGCGGCAAGACCGAGGATCAGGCCTACGAGCAACTGCGCGCCATGGCGATGGCATGGCGGGTGAGCTTCGAAGAGGCGGCGGACCGGATCGTCGCGGCACACAATCCCGAGCCAGAGGAAGGCAGCGATCATGGCTGACACCACCGCATCCCTTGCCGGCACCGCTCCGGCGGGCGCCCTGCGCCGCCTGCTGCGCCGCAAGCTGGCGCTTTTCGGGCTGGCGATCATCGCGCTGGTGGTCGGCGGCGCGGTCTTCGCGCCGTGGATCGCCCCGTTCGCGCCGGATGAGCAGCTTTTCGAGGGGCTGTCGCTCTATGGCGAGCCGCTGCCGCCGGGCGGGGATTTCCTCATGGGGACAGACCTTCTTGGGCGCGATCTCTTCACCCGCATCCTTTACGGCGCGCGCACCTCGCTGATCATCGGCGTTGTGGCGAACGGCGTGGCGCTGATCATCGGCACGCTGGTGGGCGTGCTGGCGGGCTTCGTGCGCGGCTGGTTCGGCGCGCTGCTGATGCGCTTCACCGATCTGATGATGGCCTTCCCGGCGCTCTTGCTAGCGATCTGCCTCGCGGCGATCTTCCAGCCCTCGCTGTGGATCGTCGCCATGGTCATTGCGCTGGTCAACTGGGTGCAGACCGCCCGCGTGGTCTATACCGAGACCACCAGCCTTGCCGAGCGTGAGTTCATCGCCGCCGAGAAGACCCTCGGCGCCTCGCAGGCCCGCATCCTCTTCCGCCACATCCTGCCGCACCTCATTCCGACGCTGATCGTCTGGGGCACGCTGGGCATCTCCGTCACCGTGCTGCTGGAAGCGACGCTGAGCTTTCTGGGGGTGGGCGTGCAGCCGCCGACCCCCAGCTGGGGCAACATCATCTTCGAGAACCAGACCTATTTCCAGGCGGCGCCCTGGCTGGTGTTCATCCCCGGCGCGGCGATCCTGCTGCTGGCGCTGGCCTTCAACCTCGTGGGCGACGCGCTGCGCGACGTGCTCGACCCGACGCAGAGGGGCAACGACTGATGCTCAATTACCTGACCCGCCGCCTGATCCAATCCGCGCTGATCCTGCTGGGCGTGAGCTTCATCACCTTCCTGCTGCTCTACGTGCTGCCCGCCGACCCGGTGCGCCAGATCGCCGGGCGCTCGGCCACGGCACAGACGGTCGAGAACATCCGCCATCAGCTGGGCCTCGATCAGCCGCTGATGGTGCAATACTGGCGGTATCTCACCGGGCTGGTGCAGGGCGACATGGGCCGCAGCTACCTGCAAAAGACCGAGGTTTCGACGCTGATCGCCGCACGGCTCCCGGCCTCGCTGCTGCTCATGGCGGGTGGGATCGTCTGTGAGCTGCTGATCGGGCTGACGCTGGGCATCGTCGCCGCCGTGTTCCGGGGCCGCCCGCTCGATCAGGGCCTGATGGTGACCAGCTTTGTCGCGGTCTCGGCGCCGCAATTCGTGGTCGGCCTGCTGCTGCTCTATCTCTTCGCGGTGCAGCTGGGCTGGTTCCCCATCGGCGGCTACGGCACCTTTGCCCACCTCGTGCTGCCCGCGGTGACGCTGGGGATCATGGGCTCGGGCTGGTACAGCCGGATGATGCGCTCGTCGATGGTCGACGTGCTGCGGCAGGACTACATCCGCACCGCCCGCGCCAAGGGGCTGACGCGGGGCCGGGTGCTGCTGCGCCACGCGCTGCCCAACGCCATCCTTCCCATCATCGCGATGATCGGCATCGACATCGGCATCTTCATGGGCGGCATCGTCGTCGTCGAGAGCGTCTTTGGCTGGCCCGGCATCGGACAACTGGCGTGGCAGGCGATCCAGCGCGTCGACATCCCGATCATCATGGGCGTCACCATGGTCTCGGCCACCGCCATCGTGCTGGGCAACCTGCTGGCCGACCTGATCACCCCGTTCATCGACCCGCGCATCAAGCTGCGCTGACCCTGATTACCCCCGGTCCCGCCTATTTTTCAGGGACCACATCCACCACCACTCACGACCCAAAACGACCCAAAGACCACGCACGACAAGGCCACTCACGAAAAGGCCGGACACCACCACTCACGGACAACGGTCACCACAAGCAACAGGGAAAACCACAAGATGAAAGCACTGCTCACCTCCACCGCGATCCTGCTCGCCTCGGCGATCCCGGTGCTCGCGCAGGATTACACGCCCGATCCCAACGCCACCCCCGGCGGGATGATCACCGTCACCTATAAGGACGATGTCGCCACGCTCGACCCGGCGATCGGCTACGACTGGCAGAACTGGTCGATGATCAAATCGCTGTTCGACGGTCTGATGGACTATGTGCCCGGCACCACCGAACTGCGCCCCGGCCTTGCTGAAAGCTTTGAGGTCAGCGAGGACGGCACCGTCTTCACCTTCAAACTGCGCGAAGGGGTGAAATTCCACAACGGTCGCGAGATGACCGCCGAAGACGTGAAATACTCGCTTGACCGAGTCACCACCCCCGAAACCCAGTCGCCCGGCGCGGGCTTCTTCGCCTCCATCGCGGGCTTTGACGAGATCTCCAGCGGCGAAGCCGACACGCTCTCGGGCGTCGAGGTGGTGGACCCGCTGACGGTGAAGATCACCCTCTCGCGCCCCGATGCCACCTTCCTGCACGTGATGGCGCTGAACTTTGCCTCGGTCGTGCCCAAGGAAGCGGTGGACGAATACGGCACTGATTTCGGCAAGCACCCGGTCGGCACCGGCGCGTTCAGCCTTGGCGAATGGACCATCGGTCAGCGCCTCGTGTTCGAAAAGAACGCCGACTACTGGCGCGACGGCGTGCCCTATCTCGACGGCGTGACCTTCGAAGTCGGCCAAGAGCCGATCGTTGCGCTGCTGCGCCTGCAACAGGGCGAGGTGGATGTGCCCGGCGACGGCATCCCGCCGGCGAAATTCCAAGAGGTCATGGGCGATCCGGCGCAGGCCGAGCGCGTGGTCGAAGGCGGCCAGCTGCACACCGGCTATATCACCCTCAACGTTGGCATGGAGCCGCTCGACAAGCTCGAGGTGCGCGAAGCCATCAACATGGCGATCAACAAAGAGCGCATCACCCAGATCATCAACGGCCGCGCCGTGCCCGCGACCCAGCCGCTGCCGCCGTCGATGCCCGGCTACACCGAAGGTTACGAAGGCTATGCCTTCGACGCCGAGGCCGCCAAGGCCAAGCTCGCCGAAGCGGGTCTGGAGGACGGCTTCTCGACCGAGCTTTACGTGATGAACACCGACCCCAACCCGCGCATCGCGCAGGCGATCCAGCAGGACCTGAAGGCGATCGGCGTGGATGTGGAAATCCGCTCGCTCGCGCAGGCCAATGTGATCGAGGCTGGCGGTGCCGGTGAGGCGCCGATGATCTGGTCGGGCGGCATGGCGTGGATCGCCGACTTCCCCGATCCCTCGAACTTCTACGGCCCGATCCTCGGCTGCGCCGGTGCGGGCGAGGGCGGCTGGAACTGGTCGAAGTTCTGCGACGAAAGCATCGACGCCATGGCCACCGAAGCCGACAGCTTCACCGATCCTTCGGCGCCCGAGCGGCTCGAGATGTGGTCGGACGTCTACATGAAGGTGATGGAAGAAGCGCCTTGGGTGCCGGTGTTCAACGAGCAGCGCTACACCATGAAGTCCGAGCGCATGGGCGGCGATGACGCGCTCTACGTCGATCCGGTCTCGATCCCGGTGAACTATGACTACGTCTATGTGACCGAGTGATCCCATGTGCAAACACTGCGATTACACCATCCACGGCGCGCAGCATCATTTTGGATGGGACAATTCCATTGCCCCGGTCGAGATGGTCGCGCCGGGCAGCACCATCCTGTTCAACTGCATGGATTCTTCGGCGGGCCAGCTTGGCCCGTCGAGCACCGTCGAAGACGTGGCGGCGCTCGATTTCGGCAAGATCAACCCGGTCTCCGGCCCGATCTACATCGACGGAGCCGAGCCCGGTGACGCGCTGAAAATCACCCTCGAAGGCTTTGCCCCGCGGGTGCAGGAAGGCTCGGCATGGGGCTGGACGGCGAATATTCCCGGCTTTGGCCTCTTGGCCGATCAGTTCACCGACCCGGCGCTGACCCTGTGGAAATATGACGCTGAAACGCTGGCCCCGGCGCTCTGGGGCAGCACCGGCAAGGTGCCGCTGAAACCCTTCACCGGCACCATCGGCGTCGCGCTGGCCGAGCCCGGCCTGCATTCGATCGTGCCGCCGCGGCGCACGGGCGGCAACCTCGACATCCGCGACATCTCGGCGGGCACGGTGCTTTATCTGCCGGTCGAGGTGGCGGGGGCTCTCTTCTCGGTCGGCGACACCCATGCGGCGCAGGGCGACGGCGAGGTCTGCGGCACGGCCATCGAAAGCCCGATGGATGTGACCCTGACGCTCGATTTGGTGAAGGGCGCGAACCTCAAGATGCCGCGCTTCACCACGGCGGGGCCGGTGACCAACCATCTCGACGCCAAGGGCTATGAGGTCACCACCGGCGTCGGGCCCGACCTGATGAGCGGCGCGCGCGACGCGGTGGCGGGCATGGTCGATCTGCTCTGCGCGCAGCACGGCATGTCGGCGGTCGACGCCTATATGCTGGTCTCGACCTGCGGCGATCTGCGGATCTCCGAGATCGTCGACGCGCCGAATTGGGTGGTCTCTTTCTACTTCCCGCGCGCGGTCTTCGAATGACGCATCTGGCGCAAACCATGGCTGCCCCCGTTCAGGGGGCGGCTACCACCCCGCTGCTCTCGGTGCAGGAGCTGACCGTCTCGGTGCGCGACCGCGGCACGCTGCGGCCCATCGTCGAGGGGCTCAGCTTTGATCTGGCGGCGGGCGAGACGCTGGCCATCGCCGGGGAGTCGGGCTCGGGCAAATCGATCACCTCGCTGGCGCTGATGGGGCTTTTGCCCAACAACGTCTCGGTCACCTCCGGGCAGGCGCTGCTCGAGGGCACCGATCTTCCCGCGCTGCCCGAGGCCGAGATGCGCGGCCTGCGCGGGGCCAAGGTGGCGATGATCTTTCAGGAGCCGATGACCTCGCTCAACCCGGTGCACCGCATCGGCACGCAGCTGATCGAGGCGATCCGCGCGCATGATCCGCTGCCCCAGCGCGAGGCCCGCGCCGCCGCCGTTGAAGCGCTGCGCCGGGTGCGCATCTCCGAGCCAGAGCGCCGCATGGGCCAATATCCGCACGAGCTGTCGGGCGGGATGCGGCAGCGCGTGATGATCGCCATTGCGCTGGCCATGCGCCCGGCACTGCTGATCGCCGACGAGCCGACCACCGCGCTCGATGTCACCGTGCAGCGCGAGGTGCTGGATCTGCTGCGCGATCTGCAGGCCGAGACCGGCACCGCCATCATCCTCATCACCCATGACATGGGCGTGGTGGCCGAAACCGCCGACCGCGTGGTGGTCATGAAGGCCGGGCGCATGGTGGAATCCGGCCCGGTGGCGCAGATCTTCGACGCGCCCGCGCAGCCCTACACCCGCGACCTGCTCGCCGCCGTGCCGCGCCTCGGGGCCGGGGCCGCGCGCGCCGCCCCGCTGCCGCCCCAAGCTCCGGTGCCCGTCGCCCGGCTGATCGACGCGCAGGTGCATTTCGACATCGGTGCCAATTTCTTCGGACGTCCGACCCACCGTGTGCATGCGGTCGAGGGGGTGAGCTTCGACATCCGCCCGGGCGAGACCTTCGGCCTCGTCGGCGAGTCCGGCTGCGGCAAATCCACCATCGCCAAGGCGCTGGCAGGGCTCGTGCCGCATCACGGGCTGATCGAGGTCGCGGGCAAGAAACTGTCCGAACTGACCGCGCAGGGCCGCAAGGAGATCTGCCGCGACGTGCAGATGGTGTTCCAAGACCCGATGGCCGCGCTCGATCCGCGCATGACCGTGGGCGAGGCGGTGGCCGAGCCGCTGCTGATCCACGGTGTCGGCAGCGCCGAAGAGCACCGCGCCCGTGCCGCCGACCTGTTCCAGCGCGTCGGCCTCACGCCCGAGCAGATGACCCGCTATCCGCATGAGTTTTCCGGTGGTCAGCGCCAGCGCATCTGCGTCGCCCGCGCCTTGGCGCTGAAACCCCGGCTGATCATCTGCGACGAAAGCGTCTCGGCGCTGGACGTGTCGGTACAGGCGCGGGTGCTGGCGCTGCTCGAAGAGCTGCAGCAAGAGATGGGCGTGTCGTATCTCTTCATCAGCCACGACATGGCGGTGGTCGAGAACGTCGTGGACCGGCTGGCGGTGATGTATCTGGGGCAGATCGTCGAGATGGGCACGCGTGATCAGGTCTTTGGCGATCCGCGCCATCCCTACACGCAGCGCCTGCTCGACGCGGTGCCGATCCCCGATCCGTCGCGCAAGGGCCGCGCGCATGTGCGCCCCGCCGGAGAGATGCCGTCCCCGATCCGTCCGCTGGGCGACGCCCCGGCGCGCCTGCCGCTGATTGACGTGGGCGGCGGGCACCTCGTGGCGCAGACTGGTGAAGGGCAGGGCGCCTAGCGGCAGGGCGAGGTCAGCGCCGAGACCTGCTCGCCGATATTGTAGACCAGCCCATGCCCGGCGGCGGCATTGCGGGCATAGCGCCCGACGATGAAGGCGTCATCCGCCGCGAACGGCCAATAAAGCGCGCAGAGCGCCACGAAACCCAGCGCGGCAGCCGCGATGAGCAGCGGGTGTGGCGCTTTGGCGCCGCGCGGGGCGTGTGGGGCATAACCTGTCATGGCCGCGATCTTGCTCGCCTTTAAGGCGATAAAAAGGCAGCAAATTGTAAAGAATTGACCTGATCCATCCGCGCAACCGTTTTGCGCGCGGGCTCAGAGATCTTCGAGCGAGGACATGAACTTGGAGAAAAGCTCTCCTTGCGAGCTGACGCCAAGCTTGCCGTAGATGTTGCGCCGGTGGATGCGCACCGTGCCCGAGGCGATGCCGAGCGCGCGGCCACTGGCGTCGGCGGAATAGCCTTTGAGCATATATTCCACCACTTCCGCCTCGCGCGGGGTCAGCAGGTTGCGCCCGAAGCGCTGGAAGGCGTCGTCGATCAGTTGCGGCAGGCGCGGCGGTGCCGAGGCGGGACGCTCCGAGAACTCCTCGATCAGCCCCGACCAGTGCCGCCGCGCGGCGGATTCGACAAAGGGGAAGATGGTCTGCAGGTCGCGAAATTCCCGCGCCGAGAACGCCTTGTGCTCGCGCATCGCCGAGATCACCACGCTCACATCTTGGCCGACGTCGACGATGAAGCCTATTTCTTCGGCAAGTCCCGTCTGCACATAGTAGTTGCGAAAATATTCGGCCTGATAGAACCGGTCCGGCGCCAGATCGCGCAGGCGCACCAGCCGCGACGTCGTGGGGGCCGCCGAATGCAGGTAGAACGGGTCCAGAAGATAGGGGCCCTCTTGATAGTCATCGACCATCACCCGGCGCTTCGCGGCGGGAAAATCGTCATATAAATCAAGGGGTCGGCTGTCGCGATAATAGGCGAAAGTGACGGTGAACTCGAACGGTACGATGCAGCGCATCGCATCGGTGAGCGCCTTGGCAAATCCTGCCGTGCCAAGCGTCTCGAGGACCTTGGCGCTGGCGATCACCCATTCTTCCATCTGCGGTTTCATCGCGACCTATGCCCTTTGAGGTATATACAGCCATCCGCTCTTTTCGTAGCGTTTTTGGAAAGTACGGCATATGTCGCTTGGCGCAAGGTAAATCCGACCCGCAGGCAGGCAAAGGATAAGCCGACGGGGAGAAAGATGATTCAGGAACCGACCATGGCCGAAGCCTCCACCACTCACATACGCACAGCAGAGGCCGTGGCGGAATTTGTCGGCGCGACCAAGCGCTTCGGCGAGGTCGTTGCCGCCGACCGCATCGACCTGCGGATCCGGCGCGGCGAGTTTCTGTCCTTCCTCGGGCCATCGGGCTGCGGCAAGACGACGGCGCTGCGCATGCTGGCGGGTTTCGAAAGCCCGACCGAGGGCGAGGTGCTGATCGACGGGCGCGATGTGTCTTCGGTCCCCGCCTACAAGCGCCCGGTGAATATGGTGTTCCAGCATTACGCGCTGTTTCCGCATATGACCGTGGCGCAGAACGTCGGCTACGGGCTGCGCCAGCGCCGCCCGCGTCTGGCCAAGCGCGAGATCGAACTGAAGGTCGCCAAGGCGCTGGCCACGGTGCGGCTCGCCGATTTCGGGCCGCGGCGGATCTGGGAAATGTCGGGCGGCCAGCAACAGCGCGTGGCGCTCGCACGGGCCATCGTCAACGAGCCGAAGATCCTGCTGCTCGACGAGCCGATGGCGGCGCTCGACGCCAAGCTGCGCGGCGAGATGCAGCGCGAGCTTCTGGAGCTTCAGCGCAGCCTTGGGATCACCTTCGTTCTGGTCACCCACGATCAGGAAGAGGCGCTCGCCATGTCCGACCGCATCTGCATCATGGGCAAGGGGCGCCTCGCGCAGGTGGGCAGCCCGCAAGAGCTCTACGACCGTCCCCGCAGCCGCTATGTCGCCGATTTCGTCGGCAAGGCGAACATCGTCTCGGCGCGGATCAGCGGACGGCAGGGCGGCATGGCGCAGGCGGTTCTGGGCAATGGCGTCAAGGTCGTGCTGCGCGACGAGCCGGGCGACACGCGCAAGACGGCAGAGGTCGCCGTGCGCCCCGAGGCGCTCTCGCTCGCCCCGCGGGACGCCGCTGTCCCCGCGGGGACAGCCGCTGTCCCCGCCCGCGTCACCCATCGCACATTTCTGGGCGATCACACCGAATACCTGCTGAGCGCCGATCGCATCGGCCCGCTTCAGGTCAATATCCCGCGACAGGCCGAAAGAATTCTGGGCGGGCATGACGTGGGCGCCTCCGTCCATGTCCTCTGGCCGGAGGGAACGGGTCTCGTTCTCGCCGCCGACGACTGAAGACATTTAGATAAGTCAAAGTCCAACAAGGGAAAATCGAGATGAAAGACGATAATACGCCGATCTCGCGCAAGGCGTTCATGGAAGAGCTGCGGCGCTATCAGAAGGGCTCGGTCACGCGCCGGCACTTCCTTGGTGTGACCGGTCTCGGCACCGCCGCAGCGGTCATGGGCGGCGCCATGCCGGGGCTTCTGCCGAGCCGCGCCCGTGCGCAGGACATCGGCGACCGGGTGGTGCTGGCGACTTGGCCGAACTACCACGACCCCGCTGATTTCGACATGTTTACCGATAAGACCGGTGCCTATACGCAGGTCAACGTTTTCGGCTCGAACGAGGAGATGCTGGCGAAGATTCAGGCTGGCGGCTCGGGCTGGGACGTGTTCGTTCCCACTAACTACGCCATCCCGACCTATGTCGAAGCCGATCTCATCGAGCCGCTCGATCTGTCGAAAATCCCCAATTACGACGCGGCGGCTTTTGACAAGCGCTTCTCGGATGCGGGCACCATCGACGGCGTCGTCTACGGTGTGCCGAAGAACTGGGGCACCACCGGCATCGCCTTCAACGCCGATAAGACCGGCGGCGTGGTCGACAGCTGGAAAGCCTTCTTCGACGGCGCCCGCGACGCGTGGGATGGCCGGGTGATGGTGCATGACTACCAGCTCACCACCATCGGCAACGCCCTGTGCTACCACGGGTTCTCGTTCAACTCGGTGGACCCCGAGGAACTGGCGCAGGCCGAGAAGCTGCTGATCGACGTGAAGCCGCATCTCTATGCCATCTCCTCGGACTACCAGCCCGCGATGCGCAACGGCGATGCGTGGCTGACCATGTGCTGGACCGGCGACGGCAAGCAGATGAACACCGACATGCCCGAGATCGGTTTTGCGCTGGCCAAGGAAGGCGGCGAGATCTGGTCGGATTATTACGCCATCCCCAAGGACGCGCCCCACAAGGAAGCAGCCTATGCGCTGATCAACTTCCTGCTCGATCCGGAAGTGAACGCCCGCGAAGCGCTCGCCCATGGCTATCCGGTCGCCGACAGCCGCACCAATGCGCTGCTGCCCGAGGATCTGCTGAACGATCCGATCATCTACCCGGCCGCAGAGGCGCTGAGCCCGCTGGAATTCGGCGCGGCGGTGACCCTGACCGACCCGAACCGTGCCGAGCTGATGGCGCGCTTCAAGTCGGCGTAAAACCAAAGACGGAGACGGACGATGGCCATGACCCAATCGAGGGCGCGAGCGCTGCTGCTGACACCGGCAGGGCTGTGGTATGCGGCGATGCTGCTGCTGCCGCTGGCTGTCGTCCTGATCTTCTCTTTCGGCGAGCGCAGCGCCATTGGCGGCTACGCTCCCGGCTTTACCTTCGAGCAATACGCCAACCTGCCGGCGCGTTTCGCGGCCTTCCGCAACACCCTCACCCTCGCGCCGGTGGGAACCATCGCGGCTTTGCTCATCGCCTATCCGCTGGCCTATTTCCTTGCGGTGAAGGTGAGCCCGAAATGGAAGACCATGCTGCTGGTGCTGGTGATCGTGCCGTTCTGGACTTCGATCCTCATCCGCTCTTACGCGTGGATCTTCCTGCTCGGCGGCAAGGGCATCCCGGCGCTGCTCGAGGCCATCGGCTTTGACGATGTGCGGCTGCTCAACACTCCCTTCGCGGTGCTGGTGGGCATCGTCTATGGCTATCTGCCGCTGATGGTTTTCCCGATCTACGTGGCGCTGGAGAAGCTCGACAAGCGGCTGCTGGAGGCCGCCGCCGATCTGGGGACGCCGCCGTGGCGCGCGTTTCTGCAAATCACCCTGCCGCTGTCGATGCCCGGCGTTCTGACCGGCTCGATGCTGGTGTTCATCCTGCTCATGGGCGAGTTCCTGATCCCGGCGATCCTTGGCGGCGGCAAAGTGTTCTTTGTCGGCAACGCGCTGGTCGATCTCTTCCTGCAGTCGCGCAACTGGGCCTTTGGCTCGGCGGTGGCGGTGGCGCTGGTGGTGATCATGCTGATCACCGTCGGCATCTACACCCGCCTCGTGAAGCGTTTCGGCGCCAGCCGCGACGACGTCGGCCTGATGTGAGCCCCCGGAGACCCTGATGAGACTCTACGCTTTGGCGGTCTACGCCTTTCTCTACCTGCCGATCGGCATCATCGCGCTGTTCTCCTTCTCGGCGGGGCGCTCGGCCTCGCAGATGCAGGGGTTCTCGCTGCAATGGTACGGGCGGGCGCTGAACAACCCTTTCGTGATGGAGGCGCTCTGGACCTCGGTGCGCGTCGCCTTTCTGTCGGCGCTGCTGGCGACGGTGGTGGGCACGATGGCGGCGCTGGCGCTGACCGGGATGCGCGGACGCACGCGCAAGGTCTTTGACCTCTTGGTGCAGATCGCGGTGATGATCCCCGGCATCGTCATCGGCATTGCAACGCTGATTGCGCTGGTCTCGGTGTTCGATCTGGTGAACCCCTGGCTCGAGGCCCTGACCGGCTGGAAACTGTCGCTGGGCACGGGCTCGCTGATCGGCGCGCATGGGCTTTTCACCATGTCGCTTGTGGTGCTGCTGGTGCGCGGGCGGATGGAGACGCTGGACGGCGCGCTGATCGAGGCCTCTGGCGATCTTGGCGCGACGCCGATGGGCACCTTCTGGCAGGTGACCTTCCCGCAGATCCTGCCGGCGATCCTTGCCGGCTTCCTACTCGCCTTCACCTTCAGCTTCGATGATTTCATCATCGCCTTCTTCGTCGCGGGCGCGGAGACCACGCTGCCGATCTACGTCTTTTCGTCGATCCGCCGCGGCGTGACGCCCGAGATCAACGCGATCGGCACGATGGTCATGGCGGCCTCGCTGCTCATGCTGATCGTCGCGCAGGTGCTGCTGCGGCGCTCGCAGGCGCAAGCCCGCCCCTAATTCAGAACTTCAGGAGATACCCATGCTGAAAGATCGTGTCGCATTGGTGACCGCCGCCGGATCGGGGATCGGGCGCGCTGGTGCCGTGGCCATGGCCCGCGAGGGCGCCTATGTGGTGGTGACCGACCTGCGGGGCGCCTTGGCCGCCGAGACGCTGGCCGAGATCGAACGCATCGGTGGGCGCGGCGAGGCGCTGGAGCTCGATGTGCGCGACGATGCGGCGGTCGAGGGGGTGATTGACCGGGTGGCGAAGGACCACGGAAGGCTCG
The DNA here is from genome assembly GCF_056158605.1 of Salipiger sp. ABN3_019. NCBI lineage: Bacteria > Pseudomonadati > Pseudomonadota > Alphaproteobacteria > Rhodobacterales > Roseobacteraceae > Salipiger > Salipiger sp. ABN3_019. Next base: position 945,418 of record NZ_JBSWTP010000010.1, on the reverse strand, counting down.
ACGTGCTGCACAGCCACGCGGGCATTCAGATCGAGGGCAAGGTCGAAGACGTCAGCCCGTCGCAGATGGATGCGGCATGGGCGCTGAACGTGCGGGCGCATTTTGTCGCCTCGCGCGCGGTGATCCCGCATATGCGTGCGCAGGGCGGCGGGTCGGTGATCATCACCGCGTCGAACTCGGGCTGCCAATACGATCGTGGCATGGTCTCCTACGCCACCACCAAACATGCCGCCGTGGCGATGGTGAAGCAGATGGCGGTGGATTACGCGCGCGAGAAGATCCGCTTCAACGCGCTTTGTCCGGGCTTTGTCGACACGCCCTTCAACTTGGGGTTCGAAAAGCAGATGGGCGGGCGCGCGGCGCTGGAGAGCTATGTCGCCGACACCATTCCCATGGGCCGCTGGGCCAGCACCGAGGAGATCGCCGAGGGCATTCTCTACCTCGCCTCCGACCGGTCGGCCTTTGTCACCGGGCTGGCGCTGGTGATCGACGGCGGCGAGATTCTCTGATCCGGCGCGGCCCGTTTGGGGCCGCACCGGTGTGTGTCTGCGCGATCAGTTCAGCAGCTCTGCCACCGCGCCAACCACGGCGAGAATTTCGCGCGTGTCGTCATCGACGCGGTAAAGCTGGCCGTCCTTCTTGTAGTAGCTGACGCCGCGCTCTTGGCTGAGACCATGCGCCTTGGGGTCCGAGATCTTCTCGCCCCCGTCGAAATGCGCGCCGCGCGCCATCTTGGCTGAAGGTTGCGGGGCGGAGGATTTCGCGCTCGCCTGTTTGGCGGTGGGGCTGGCCTGCTGGGCGGGGGCTTTGGCCTGCTGCTGCTTGCCCTGCTGAGTGCCTTGCTGCTGACCCTTCTGGGCCTGAGCGCCATGACCGTTTGCCGGGGCGCTGCAGGTGGCTTTGGAACCACCGGCGTTGCAATCCTTGCCCTGTGCGCTGGCGATACCTGCGGGCAGCGCGATCATGGCCGCGCCGATGAGGCCGAGGGTGAAGTTGCGCAACATATGTCTTTCTCCTTCATGGGTTGGAGGTTCTACGGACAGTCCCTGGCTTTCCGTCGCCTCCGATTGAGTTTTTTCCCCTTGGCGCCCAAAAGTGATCTCTTCCGGACGCCCACCTGTTAGCTGCCGCCGGTCGCGCTCACGCCTGCGCCTGCGCCGATGGCGATCTGCAGCGTCGCCCATTCCTTGGCTGCGTCATTGCGGGCCGAGGCGGCGCTGATCCGTGCCGAGGCGGCGGACCGGTCGGTATCCAGAAGATCGAGCAGGGTGATCGCCCCGCCACGATAATTGTCCCGCGCCAGCCCCAGCGCCCGCTCGTAGGAGGCGGCAGAGGTCTGTAGCGCATTGGACTTTTGCCGGTAGAGGCTGAGGTTGGACTGCGCCACCTGCACGTCCTCGACCGCGCCGCGCACCGAAGAGCGCCAGTCGATCTCGGCCTGCCGCGCCTCCGCGATGGCCGCGTCGCGCTTGGCCGAAAGCAACCCCTGATTGAGTAGCGGCAGCGACAGGGCGGGGCCGAAGCTCCAGCTGCTGGTGCCGGAGGTGACGCCAAGATCGCCGCTGAGGGTCAGCGAGGGCAGGCGGTCGGCCTCGGCCACGCCCACATCGGCGACGGCGGCCTGCAAAAGCTGCTCGTAGTAGCGCACGTCGGGACGGTTGCGCAGCAGATCGGCGGGCACGCCGGTTGCGCCGCCCGCAGGGGTGCGCAGCTGCGGCGCGCCCTTTTGCATCTGCGCCATGAGCGGGCCGGCGGGCTCGTTCAGCAGCGTCGCGAGGGCGAAGACATTGGCGTTGAACTGCGCGTGGTAGCCCGGCAGATCGGCGCGCGCGGCATCCAGCAGCGCCTGCGCTTGGGCGAGGTTATACTCGGTCTCGGCTCCGGCATCATATTGGTCCTGGGTGACGCGCACCGTCTCGACCCGGCTGTTGATCGTATCGCGCGAGAGCGCCAGCGCCTGCTGGTAGTAGCGCGCATCGGAATAGGCGGCGACGAGATCGGCCAGCCATGCCAGCCGCGCCTGCTGCAGGTCGGAACGGGCCGCCGATAGATCGGCGGCGGCGGCCTGCTGCTCGCGCCGGATGCCGCCGAACATGTCGAGCACCAGCGAGGCGCTGAGATCGGAGGCGGAGGCGGTGCTGATCGCGCTCGCCTCGCCGCCGCTGCGGGTGCGCGACGCATCCAGCGCGCCGTCGAGCGCGGCATTGACCCCGGTGGCGCGCAGATTGGCCTCGGCCTGCCGGATGCGCTCGCGCGCGGCGGCGACATCAAGGTTCTGGCTCAGTCCGCGGGCGATAAGATCGCTCAGCATCGGGTCGCGGTAGTCCTGCCACCACGCCTTGGCCGCGACCTGTGCCACTGGGCCACTGGTGCCGCCGACGAAGTCTTGCTGAAGCGCCATCTGCGGGCGCTCATACTCGGGCCCCACCGCCGCGCAGCCCGCGGCCAGCAGCAGAGGGAGCAGCTTCACCACGTTCATTGCGCGGTCTCCTTTCGTTTGAATTTACCCACCAGCAGCATCACGGCGACGTAGAACACCGGCACCATCACGATCCCGAAGAGCGCCGAGAAGGTGATGCCGCCCAGCATGCCGATGCCGATGGAGTTCTGCGCGTTGGCTCCGGCACCGGTGGCGATGGCCAGCGGCAGGATGCCCAGCATGAACGCCAGCGTGGTCATCATGATCGGGCGCAGACGCTGCTTGGCTGCCACCAGCGTGGCCTCAAGCAGGCTCTGGCCGTCTTTGCGCAGCCCTTCGGCGAACTCGACGATCAGGATGGCGTTGCGCGCGGCTAGGCCGATCGTGGTCAGCATGCCGACCTTGAAGTAGACGTCGTTCGATTGGCCAAAGACCTGCGCGGCGATGAGCGCGCCGAGGATGCCGACGGGCACCGAGAGCATCACCGCAAACGGCACGGTCCAGCTTTCGTAAAGCGCGGCGAGGCAGAGGAAGACCACCAGCGCCGAAAGCGAATAGAGCATCGGCTCTTGGTTGCCCGAGACCTGCTCTTGCAGCGACAGGCCGACCCAAGCGGCGCTGTAATTGCCCGGCAGATCGGCGACCAGTTCTTCCATCTTGGCCATGCCGTCGCCGCTCGAGACGCCGGTGACCACATCGCCGGTGATCTCGATGGCATTGGTGCCCCCGTAGCGGCCAAGGCTTGCGGCGGTCTGGTCCCAGCTCTGGTCGATGAAGGCCCCAAAGGGCACCATCTCGTCGTCGCTGTTGCGGGCGAACCATTTGGTGATGTCGTCCGGCTGCATGCGGAACTCGGTGTCGCCCTGCACGATGACCTCGCGCAGCTTGTCGTTTAGGGTGAAGTCATTGACGTAACTTCCCGCAAAGATTGTGGAAAGCATCGCGTTGACCTGCGAGATCGTAAGCCCGAAGGCCTGCGCCTTCTGCCGGTCGATATCGAGTTGCATCGAGGTCTTGGAGGCGGCGTCATTGCCGCGCAGCCCGGTCAGAATGCCGGTCTCCTGCGCTTCCGCGACCAGCGTGTCGGCGGCCTCATGCAGCGCCTCGGTGCCATTGCCGCCATCGTCGACGAGATACATGTCGAAGCCCGAGGACGAGCCCATGCCCTGAATGGCGGGCGGCTGCATGAAGATGATCTGCCCCATGCTGTTGCCGCCGAAATGCATGTTGGCGGCCATGGCGATATCGCCTGCGGCGGTGCCCTCGCGCTCTTCGAAGTCCTTGAGGCGGATGAACATCATGGCGTTGTTCTGGCCCGAGCCGCCGAAGCTGAAGCCCACCGCCGCGAAGACCGCGTCGACGTTGTCGGACTGGTCGTTGAGCATGTAGGCCTCGACCTGCTCGACCGCCTGTTCGGTCTGCACGCGGGTGGCGTTGTCGGGCAGTTGCACCATGGCCATCAGCACGCCCTGATCTTCGGTCGGCACGAAGGAAGAGGGCAGCGAGGTGTAGACATAGCCCGCGCCAAAGCCCACTGCGATCAGCACGATGAACATGCGGAAGGGGCGGCGGACGAGGCGGCTCACCGCGCCGGTGTAGCCGGAGGTGACGCCGCCGACGCCGCGGTTGAACCAGCGCGCAGGGGCAAAGCGCGCCTCGCCGTGGCTGGGTTTGAGCAGGCTGGCGCACATGGCCGGGGTGAGGATCAGCGCCACGAAGAGCGACAGGACCATGGCCGAGATGATGGTGACCGAGAACTGCCGGTAGATGATGCCGGTGGAGCCGGACATGAAGGCCATGGGCAGGAACACCGCCGAGAGCACCAACACGATGCCCACCAGCGCGCCTGAGATCTCATCCATGCTCTTTTCGGTGGCTTCCACCGGGTCGAGCTTTTCCTCTTCCATGATCCGCTCGACGTTCTCGACCACCACGATGGCGTCATCGACCAGCAGGCCAATGGCCAGCACGAGCGCGAACATGGTCAGCGTGTTGATCGACATGCCAAAGACCGCGAGGATCCCGAAGGTGCCAAGCAGAACGATGGGCACGGCGATGGTCGGGATCAGCGTTGCGCGCCAGCTTTGCAAGAAGATCAGGATCACCAGAAAGACCAGCACGATGGCTTCGCCGAGCGTGTGGTAGACCTGATGGATCGACTCCTCGACAAAGGGCGAGGTGTCATAGGGGTAGGCCACCGTGACGCCTTCGGGCAGGGCGGAGGCAAGCTTGTCGATGGTCGCCCGCACCGCCGCGGCGGTCTCTACCGCATTGGCGCCGGTGGCGAGGTTGACGCCGAAACCGGCGGCGGGGTGGCCGTTGAACCGCGAGCTGGAGCCGAGGTCTTCGGAGTTGATCTCGATGCGGGAGACATCGCCAAGGTAGACGGTAGAGCCATCCTCGGCGGTGGTGAGCGCGATCTGCTCGAACTCCGGCACGCTGGCGAGTTGCGACTGCGCATTGAGCGGCACGGTGATCTGCTGCCCCGTCGCGGCAGGCAGATCACCCAGCGAGCCAACGGTGACGTTGCTGTTCTGGTCCGAGACCGCATCGGTCACATCATTCGCCGTCAGCCCGTATTTGTAGAGCTTGTCGGGATCGAGCCAGATGCGCATGGCATAGGGCGCCGAGAAGGAGTTGATCGAGCCCACGCCGTCGGTGCGCTGCACCGGGTCCTTGATGGTGCGGTCGAGGATGTCGCCAAGCTCGGTCTGGTCATAGCTGCCGTCCTCGGACACCAGCGCGCCGACCAGCAGGATCGACGAGGTGGAGCGGGTGACGCTGACACCGGTGCTGGTCACCGCTTCGGGCAGCGAGGATTGCACCAGCTGCAGCTTGTTCTGCACCTGCACCTGCGCCATGTCGGGATCGACCGTCTCGTCGAACACCAGCGAGATCGACGAACTGCCCGACGAGGAGGTCGAGGTCATATAGGTCAGCCCGTCGAGCCCGGTGAGCCCGTCCTCGATCACCGAGGTGACCGAGTTGGCGACCGTGGTCGAGGTGGCGCCGGAGTAACTGGCCGAGATGCGCACGGTGGTCGGCGCGATCTGAGGGTATTGCGAGATCGGCAGGCTGCTCAGGCCGAACCAGCCCGCCAGCATGACGATGATCGCCAGCACCCAGGCAAAGACCGGGCGGTGAATGAAAAATCTGGCCATTGGGGTCTGCCTATTCGCTCTCGTTGGCCGCGGTCTGCAGCGGCTGCACCAGCCCGTTCTCGTCAAGCTGCGACGGCACCGGCGCGACGGCGGTGCCCGCGGCCATGGTCTTCTGCCCGTCGAGGATCAGTTGCTGGCCTTCTTCGAGGCCCTCGGTGACGATCCAGCTGTTCTGATAGCTGCCCGTGGTGGTCAGAGTGACCTGCTTGGCGGTGCCTTCGTCCCCGACCACGAAGGCGGTGAGATCGCCATTGCTGGCGCGCTGCGCGGCGCGCTGCGGCACGAGGAAGGCCTTGGAGGTGCCAAGCTCGACCGTGCCGCGCAGGAACATGCCGGGGAGGATCTTGTTGTCGGGGTTCTCGAACTTGAAGCGCACGCTGACGGTGCCTGTGGTGGTCGAGACGGTGGTGCTGGGCGACACGAAGCTGCCCGAGCCGGTGTAGACCTGCCCGTCTTCCAGCCTCAGCTTGGCGTCGAGCGCGGCATTGGGGGTAAGCGTGCCGTTCTCGATCCGGCTGCGCACCTCCAAAAGCCGCGAGGAGGGCTGCAGCATGTCCACATAGATCGGATCGAGCCGCGTGACGGTGGTCATCGCATCCGATTGGCCCGAGGTCACCAGATCGCCCACCGAGACGTCGGCCACATCGGCAAAGCCTTCGATCGGGCTTTGTACCGTGGTCCACGACAGCTGGGTCTGGGCGTAATCGAGCGCCGCCTGCGCGGCATCGAGCGCGGCTTTGGCCGAGGCAAGCTCGGACTGCGCGCTTTCGATCTCGGCTTGGGTATAGCCCTTGTCCTTGAGCTTTACCGCGCGGTCGTAGGCGGCCTGTTTCACCGGCAGATTGGCCTGCGCCTCGGCCAGATCGGCGGCGTCAGAGGCGGCGGTGGCGGCATAGGCGGCATCATCAAGCTGGAACAGCGGATCGCCCACCTTCAGCGGGGTGCCGGGGGTGTAGAGGATCTTGGTGATCACCCCATCGACCCGCGGGCGGACGTCCACCTGCTCGAAGGCCACCGCGCGTCCGGGAAGGTCGAGCGTTTGGGGCACGTCCTGCAGCGTCATCTCAAGCACACCCACCTGCATCGGCTGGGATTGGCCCTGCGCCGATTGCGCGGCAGCCGGCCCCGCGCAGACAAGCGCGAGCAGGGCGGCAGAGGCGAGGCGGCGGGGAATCATGCGCGCGCTCCCAGAGGGTCGGGACGGGTTGCGGAAACTGTCATCATCGGTCATCCATTCAATCGCCAGCAGGGCATGGGGCAGCGTGCGGTCACGCCTTCCGCGCCCGCCGGAGCGGAGTCCGGCGCCGGGTTCAGTCATTAGGTCGAGAGACGGGGCAGGGCACGGCTGCGCCGATGACCTTCCGTCAGTGGTCGCTTTGACACTTATAGTAATTAGAATTACTGTAAATGGTGCGAAGCGAGGAGATCGCGGTTTTGTGAGGGAATGACATGACTTCGGAGGGAAAGAAAGATCAGAGCACTAGCCCGGCCCCCCGCAAGGGGCGCCCCAAGGCGGCGGATGACGCGCAGCGCCGCAAGCACCTCATTGATGTGACGACCGCGCTGTTTCTGGAGCATGGCTATCAGGGGGTGACCATGTCGAAGATCGCGGCGGCGGCGCATGTGTCGCTGAACACGGTCTACCGGGTGTTCCCCAGCAAACCCGATCTTTTTGCCGCGCTGGTCGGTGAGCACCGCCGCAGCATGGTGGATCTGCCGGGCGATTACGACGATCTGCCCATTGCCGAGGCGCTCGAGCGGATCTTCTTCGTGAACCTCGACGCGGCGGCAGAGCAGCGGCGGTTCGGGATGGCGCAGATGCTGGTGGCGGAGGCGGAGCGCTCGCCGGAGTTGGGCGCGGTGTTTCTGGGAGAAGGGCCGGAGTATACGCGCAAGCTGCTTACGGACTGGCTGACGCGGCAGCGCGATTTGGGACGGATCGAGGTCACGGACGCTGGAACCGTTGCCAAGATGCTGATGGATATTGCCTTTGGCGCGCCGGGCTCTCGTCGCAGGGGCGCGCCAGCGTGGGACGCGATCGTGGATCGGAATACGCATCTGAAAACCTGCTTCGCCATCGTCGCCCGCGGCATGGCGGCTTAGGCGGCGCAGTCGTCTCCCTAGGATTTTCGGGCCAAGATCATCCGGCCGAGATCATCGGGCCGAGATCATCACGCCGAAACCGTCAGGCGCACCTTCCCCTTGTTGTTGGCGTAGGCGTACCAGACGTCATTGGCGAAACAGTAAAGATAGCCGCTGGTCTTGGGGGTGATGCGCGCCTTGGAGCCGATGCGGAACACCTCATGCGGGCAAAGCTCCTTGGTCTGCGCGTGCACGCCGGTGCCGCTGGCGATCACACCTACAAGGCAGAACCACGGCAGATCCTGCTCGCGCCGGGCCAGCGGGATGGTGGCATTGGGGTTCTTGGTGCTCTCGCGGCGGCGGCGCTGATACCAGTCGAAGGGAGAGACCAGCGCATAGGCGAGGTGAAACCCAGCCGGCGCGCCGTCGGGGCTGCATTTGATCTTGCCGTCGAGCCATTCGCCGCGCGCCGTGAAGTCATGGGTCACGCCCGCCTGTAGATAGATGCCGCTATAGTTCCACTGCTCGCGCGCATAGACGTTGAGCGTGTCGCTCTGGCCGGGTTGCAGGCTGCGTGTCTCCCAATAGCCCGGTTGCACCAGCGGCGGCGTCGCCTGCCGCTGGCGGACGCTGTCATGCACCTCGGTCCTGTTGGTGTCGATGTCCGGCACGCTGCGCGGGCGGGTCTTGAGGTAGGTGAAGAGCGAGTTCTTCGTGGAATCATGCAGTTGACCAAGGTGGTTCCCGGCAAGCTGAGCGAAGGCAGAGGCGCGGAAGGCGGCACCATGGGGCTGCGCCTCGTCGATCATCCAGCGCAGTGTGATGTCGCCAAGCGCCCGGTCCGCATAGCCGCCGCCGACGTCGCCGTGCACCCCGGTGAACCATGTCTGCACCACGTCGCTTTCGCCCGGATCGTGGCTGGTCCAGAGCGTTGGGGCAAAGCTGCGGCGGCGTTCATCCACGGCGATTGCATGGCGCGCCACGGCAACCTGAGGGCCAAGCTCGGTGTCGTGGAACTGGTACTTCTTGCGGTTGTCGAGCACGTTGATGAGGAACTCATCGGGGATCCCCAGCGCCCCCACCGTGTCCCAGACCCCCATGAAGCCGATTTTGACATCGGCGATCCGCTCGAAGCTGCTGTTGCTCCACTTCTTGCCCGGGCCCAGAGAACGATAGGCCTTATAGGCGGCATCGACCCGGCGCCATTTCTCGGCTTCGGTGATATCGTCGCCCGGAAAGGCGAGCAGCCCGCATTTGCCGATCACCCCCGCCAGGCTGCGCACCGCAAAGGCACCGCGGGAAAAGCCGAAAAGGAAAATCTTGTCCGACGGCAGGTAGTTCTCGGACAGCCAGTGATAGGCGCTCTTGATGTCGTCATCGAGGCCGACGCCGAGCCCGCCGCCCTTGAGCCGTGTCCAGAGCCCGCCGGAACTGCCGACGCCGGGGCGGTAGTAGGTCTTTTGCGGGGTGCCATCGGCGTCGAGCGGGGCCAGCGCGGAGTGTATCTTGACCACATTGGTGGGCGAGGGCCTGCCGTTTTCCTCTTGGCTTGGGGTGTTCCAAGTGCCGTCGCAGCAGACGATCAGATTGGCCATGGCAAACTCCAGCGGCTGAAATCAATGCGCTGCGCCAGACAACGGGAGGTCGGCGCTGCTGAATGCAATGGGTCGCTGTGCGGGCAGTCCGAGCGCGGCCCGGCGGTAATTCAATGCGCCGATACTAACGCAACGTATGGCGATGCGACAAATGCTTGGTTCACCTCTAGAGGGTGCCGCGCCTTTCGCCGCGCGGCCCCCAGTGCGGTGGCGAACTTTTGGCGTTTGCGCCGCTTACATTGCCCAGGCTTCGGTGAACCCTTCGACGCCGAACTCGCGGTCGATCGTCGGCAGGTCGTGCGGGCTCAGCAGCAGAACGCCGGTCGTGGCGGCAAGGCGGCGCGCGCTTGGCGTGAACCCCGCCGTGGCAAGCACCGCCGCCCCGGCGAGCCCATAGTAGTTCTTGCCGGTGAACGCCTCTTGGATGGCCTTGTTGCCGACCGGAGAATTGTAACGTTTGACCTGCAGGCCGATGACCAGCGCGCCCTTGCGCGCGACGATGTCGATGCCCTGATCATAGCCGCGTTTGGTGACATCGGCGTCCCAGCCGAAATGCCGCAATTGCGCCGCGCACCAATGCTCGAACTCGGCGGGATCGCTCGGGTAATCCTCGGCGTCAAAGCCGCCGTCCTTGGCCTCGCTTTCGATCCGTTCTACCTCGGCCAGCACGTAGTCGACCACCGCGGGCTCGATCCGGTGATAGTCGAAAGACAGGTCGATACTGTCGAGAAATTCCAGCGCGATCTCGTGCCGTTCGTCGGCGATCACCCGGTTGTAGTCGTTCTTTTTGACCGCCAGCCGCAGGTTGCGCGACAGGGCGGCGGAATGCGCTTCCACATGGCGGGTCAACTCGCGGCGCTTGGCGGGGCTGAGCGCGAGGCCAAGCGCCTTGAACACCAGCACCAGCACCGTGAGATAGCCAAAGCCGATGAGCGGCAGAGCCCGCGTCGTGGCGACCGAGGCTTCGAGCGCGTAATAGGCATAGCCTATGCAGACCAGCGCCAGAAAGGTCACGGCGCCAAGGATCGTTTCGTATTCTTTTCTCATTCGCTGCCGCCTCGGTGCGTTGTTTTCCCTTAGTCTAGCTTGAGGGGAACATTTCGGCAACATGTGACGTGAGAGTCGGCGCGTAAGCGCTTATCACAATGGTATGAATCTGGTTTGTGCCATGTCCTGCGCACTTGTTTTGTCTGCGGATAGCAAAAGGCCCAGAGCAACGCTCCGGGCCTTCGTGTCGTCACGTGGCGGCTGGTTTCAGGCCGCGATGGCGTCGTCGATGGTCGTGAAGAACTCGCCGCGCGTGAAGGGCATGGTCAGGATGCCGCTGGCGCCGAGGCCCTTGGCGAGCAGCGTCGTCGCGACCTTGGCGTAGCGGTTCAGCACGACGATCGGCTGGCGGTCGTTGCGCGCGCGCAGATCGCGCAGGAACGAAAAACCGTCCTGATCGGGCAGGTCGGGGTCCATCATCACCAGATCGTATTGGCCGCTTTCGATCAGCGGGCGGGCGTCATCGGCGGTGGCGGTCTGGAAGGCGGCGTGGCCGCCCTCGGAAAGAATGCGATCCAGCGCGCGGCGCTGGTCGTGGTCTGGCAGGAGCAGAAGGATCCGGGCCATGCTGATCGCCTCATCTGTTGGTTTCGACAGCCCAAAGATGCGGTCGCAGAGGCTTTCGCTCAACCGAGTCGTCCAGAGGTTTACGCTACGTCCACGGGGATAACTGCGGGGGAAGTGTGGGGGAATTGCGGGGGCGAAATTTAGGCCGCTTTGGCGCGCTACGGGGGCGCCGCCGATGCGTTACGGGGCCGCGTAGCCCGGCCTTACGCAAAACGGCACCCGCTTTGGCGGCGCACCCGGCGGGGGAAATCCCTGAACCTGAAGCGCGCCCCGAAGCGGGTGCCGTCTGTCTGTGTGGCCTGCGGGCGGCTCAGGGACGCCCGCAGAAGACCGCTTTTGGCGATCAGAAGTGGACCGAGCGCGCGGTGCCCGGCACCTCTTGCGGCGGCGCGAATTTGGTCAGGTCGATGCCTTCGACAGCCGACTTGTACTCATCCGCGTTGGGCGTGCGGCCAAGGATCGCCGAAAGCACCACCACCGGCGTCGAGGCCAGAAGGCTTTCGCCCTTCTTCTCGGCGGAGTCTTCCACCACGCGGCCTTGGAACAGGCGGGTGGAGGTGGCGAGAACGGTGTCGCCCTTGGCGGCCTTTTCCTGGTTGCCCATGCAGAGGTTACAGCCCGGACGCTCGAGGTAGAGGATGTTCTCATACTCGGTGCGGTTCTGGGTCTTCGGGAACAGATCGTCGAACTCGAAGCCCGAGTACTTCTGCAGGATTTCCCAGTCGCCCTCTTCCTTCAGCTCGTCGATGATGTTGTAGGTCGGCGCGGCCACCACGAGCGGTGCCTTGAACTCGACCTTGCCCTGCGATTTCTCGAGGTTCTTCAGCATCTGCGCGACGATCTTCATGTCGCCCTTGTGCACCATGCACGAGCCGACAAAGCCCAAGTCCACCTTCTTTTCGGCCCCGTAGTACGAGATCGGGCGGATGGTGTCGTGGGTGTAGCGGCGCGACGGGTCGGCGTTGTTGACGTCCGGGTCGGCGATCATCGGCTCGTCGATCAGGTCGAGATCGACGACCACTTCGGCGAAATACTTGGCGTTGGCATCCGGGGTCAGCGCGGGCTTCTCGCCCGAACGGATCTCGGCGATGCGCTTGTCGGCCTTGGCGATCAGACCTGCGAGCGTGCCCGCCGCGTTGTCCATGCCCTTGTCGATCATCACCTGAATGCGGTGCTTGGCCAGTTCCAGCGAGCCGATCAGCGTCTCATCGTTGGAGATACAGATCGAGGCCTTGGCCTTCATCTCTGCGGTCCAGTCGGTGAAGGTGAAGGCTTGGTCCGCCAGCAGGGTGCCGATGTGCACTTCGATGACGCGGCCCTGGAAGACGTTGTCGCCGTGCTGCTGAAGCATTTGCGCCTGGGTGGCGTGCACCACGTCGCGGAAGTCCATGTGATCGGCCATCTTGCCCTTGAAGGTCACCTTCACGAACTCGGGGATCGGCATGGTCGCCTCGCCGGTCGCCAGCGCCAGCGCCACGGTGCCGCTATCCGCACCAAAGGCCACGCCTTTGGACATGCGGGTGTGGCTGTCGCCGCCGATGATCACGTCCCAATCGTCCACGGTGATGTCGTTCAGCACCTTGTGGATCACGTCGGTCATCGCGTGATAATGGTCCTTCGGGTCACGCGCGGTGATCAGGCCGAAGTCGTTCATGAACTTCATCAGGCGCGGGATGTTGGCCTGTGCCTTCTTGTCCCAGACCGAGGCGGTGTGACAGCCGGACTGATAGGCGCCATCAACGGTGGGCGAGATGACCGTGGCGGCCATCGCTTCCAGTTCCTGCGAGGTCATCAGGCCGGTGGTGTCCTGCGAGCCCACGATGTTGACCTTCACGCGCACGTCCGAACCGGCGTGCAGGGTCTTGCCCGAGGTCACGCCGAGTGCGTTGCGGTTGAAGATCTTCTCGACGGCGGTGAGGCCCTGACCTTCGATCGAGACCTCTTTCGAGGGCGCGTAGACCGGGGTCGGCTCGACGCCGAGTGTCTCAGCGGCGAAGGTCTGCAGTTTCTTGCCGAAGACCACGGCGTAGGAGCTGCCGGCCTTCATGAATTCGACCTTCTGCGGGGTGAAGGCAGAGGCGACGTCGGCCAGTTCCTTGCCATTCTCGTCGAGCAGCTTCTTGTTCTGGGTGTCGATCTTCAGCACGGTGCCGGTGGCGACCGAGTATTTCTGCTCGAGCACCGGGTTGCCGTCATTGTTGAGGATCGGCTTGCCCTCGGCGTCGACTTTCTTGACCCAGTTCTTCAGGTCGAGACCGATGCCGCCGGTCACGCCGACAGTGGTCAGGAAGATCGGCGAGATGCCGTTGGTGCCCGCGACGACCGGAGCGATGTTGACGAAGGGCACATAGGGGCTGGCTTTCTTGCCGGTCCAGAGCGCCACGTTGTTGACGCCTGACATCCGCGACGAGCCCACGCCCATGGTGCCCTTCTCGGCGATCAGCATCACGCGCTTGTCGGGGTGCTGTGCCTGCAGGTCCTGAATTTCTTTCTGCGCTTCGGGCGAGATCATGCACTTGCCGTGCAACTCGCGGTCCGAACGCGAGTGCGCCTGATTGCCCGGCGACAGAAGGTCGGTCGAGATGTCGCCTTCGGCGGCGATATAGGTGACGATCTTCACCTCTTCGTCGACGTCGGGCAGCTTGGTGAAGAATTCAGCCTTCGCGTAGCTTTCCAGCACATCCTTGGCCACGGCGTTGCCAGCCTTGTAGGCGCTCTCGAGGCGCTCCATGTCGGCCTCATAGAGGAAGACCTGCGTTTTCAGCACGTCGGCGGCCTGCGCAGCAATCGCGGCGTCATCCCCAAGCGCGAGGTCGAGCAGCACTTCCACCGAGGGGCCGCCCTTCATATGCGACAGCAGCTCGAAAGCGAACTCGGGGGTGATTTCCGCAACCACGGTCTCGCCGAGGATGATCTTCTTGAGGAAGGCGGCCTTCACGCCTGCGGCGCTCGTGGTGCCGGGCAGGGTGTTGTAGATGAAGAACTCGAGCGAGTCCTTGCGGTGCTCGTTGCCCTCGTCCTCGATCTGCGAGATCAGCTCTGCGACCAGTGCGCCGTCGTCGATCGGCTTGGGGTGCAGCCCCTCGCCCTTGCGCGTTTCGATTTCCTGCAAGTAATCGGTGTACAAGCTCATGACGGTTCCTGCGACTGGTGTTTGGCAAAGCTGCAGCGCCGAAGGGTCTGATCTGGTTCGGCGAGCGGCGGCGGGCTTATTGTATGCGCCAGTATACCAATCCCCCGGAAGCATCAAGATCCCAGACGTGGACAATCTGTCCGACCCAGCGACAGGAAGGGTCTGCGCCTTATCCATGGGCGCGCCGATCGCTGGGATGATGGCATGCGGAAGCAGGGCAACACAAGGGCTTGGGAGCAGTGCCTCATGCTTGCGATCGTTTCTGACTGCGGAGGGTGGGTTGAGGCAAGAGCGGCATGTTCCAGCCGATGTCGTGCCGCAATGCTTCAAATTTTCGGCTTAGCGCCTGACTGCAGCGACCCTTCCGGCGCTGATCTTTGCTGACCCGCGGCGCGGAGGTTCAGGTTCGGGCGCACCGGAGGGCAGGGCGCGTCTCCGCGCCCTGCCGTGTCTGCTTATTGCATCGCGTTGTCGAGGAAGTCCGCGACCACATTCGACATGTCGAAGGAGGCGCCGCCCTGCACCGGCGGGTATTCCGCCAGTGTCTGCAGGTGCTGGCCCATCAGCACGCTCATCGGCTGCATCAGCCACGAGACCTTCTGCATCAGGTGACCATAGGCATCGGTGCTGCTGTAGCTTTCGAACGGGTCCATCCGAATGTTGAAGACCAGCGGCGCGGTGCGCGCTTCGAGGCTGTCGTAATAGTCTTCCTTGGTGGAGAAGTGGAACTTCCACGGGCCCATCCGCACGGCGGTCAGCTTGCTTTCATAGTAGTGGAAGATATGCGTGCGGCGCGAGGCATCTTCTTCGCCCATCCAGTACGGCAGGTTATCCACCCCGTCGATGTACTGCTGCTTTTCTTCCATGACCTCGGCAGCCACATCCTCGATCCCGGCGGCGGCGGCCAGCGAGGTGAACATGTCCTGATGGCCCTGAATGCCGTTGAGGATTTTGCCCTCGGGCAGGTGGCCCGGCCAGCGGATCATCGAGGGCACGCGGATGCCGCCTTCGTAGGTGGTCATCTTCTCGCCGCGGAACGGCGAGGTACCACCATGCGGCCACGAATTGTGCTCGGGGCCGTTGTCGGTCGAGTACCAGACGATGGTGTTGTCAGCGAGGCCCTGCTCTTCGAGCCAGTCGAGCACAACCCCGATGTCATGGTCATGCTGCAGCATGCCCGAGCCGTAGAAATCGGCCTCGGAGGTATATTGCTCGGCCGCATAACGCCATTCGTCGTTGAGACGGGTGTAGAGGTGCATACGGCTGGTGTTAAGCCAGACGAAGAAGGGCTCGCCCGCCTCCTTGGCCCCCAGCATGAAGTCCTGCGCCAGCGGGATCACCTCGGCCATGTCAAAGTCCTTCATCCGCTCTTGGGTCAGCGGACCGGTGTCCTCGATGGTCTGCATGCCGATCTTGCCAAAGCGCGGCTGCTCGGTGGGATCGTCGGTCTCGGAGGCAAAGGAGTGGATCACCCCGCGCGTGCCGAACTGCGCCTCATAGTCTTCCAGCGAACCCGAGAAGGCCTTGCCGAAGTTCTGATAGTCGCGCTGCTCGGCTTCTTCTTGGGTGTTGAGGTGGTAGAGGTTGCCGAAGAACTCGTCGAAGCCGTGCACCGTCGGCAGGTGCTCGTTGCGGTCGCCAAGGTGGTTCTTGCCGAAATGCCCGGTGCGGTAGCCGATCTGCTTGAGCTCTTCGGCGAGCGTGGGCGAGGCGGCCTGCAGGCCAAGCGCAGAGCCCGGCTGGCCCACCGTCGTCATGCCCGAGCGGATCGGGTATTGCCCGGTGATGAAGGCGGCGCGGCCTGCGGTACAGCTTGGCTGCGCGTAGTGATCGGTGAAGCGGATGCCCTCCATCGCGATGCGGTCGATATTGGGCGTGGTGTAGCCCATGGTGCCCATCCCGTAGGACGACAGGTTCGACCAGCCGATGTCATCACCCCAGATAACGAGGATGTTCGGCTTCTCGGTCTGCTCCTGCGCCAATGCGGCCCCTGTCAGCCCAGTGAAGGCTAGGGGGATCGCCAGAATATACGGCCTCAACATCACTTTTCTCCCGTACGTCAATTGCTTGGAAACCAAATAGTGCGGCGACCCTAGCACACGCTCTGAGAAAGTCATCCCTCAACCATTTGTGATCTGGCGTTTTCTTGTCGCAGGGTCAGGCCGCGGATGGGACGGGAAATCGCTCTGCTTTTGTGCGGCGCGCAGGACAAGACCCGCGCGCCGCAAATGGGTCAGGCTTCTGCCGTTTCCGCGCGTTCCAGTGCCTGCCGGCGCAGCGAGGCGAGATGCCCCACCACCAGCGCAAGGATGGCGAGGCCGAGGAAGGCGGCCACCGGGCGCTGGAAGAAATCGGCAAAGACCTCGACCCGCGCCATGGCCGGGCGGAACTTCGTCTCCATGATCCCGCCCAGCACCAGCCCGAGGATGATCGGCACCGGCGGCAGGTCCTGCCGCTTGAGGATCAGCCCGATCCAGCCAAAGACCGCCGCGATGATGCAATCGGTGATCGAGTTGCGCAGGCTGTAGACGCCGACAAAGCTCAGCGTCAGGATCATCACCCCCAGAAAGCGCGTCGGAATGCGGATGATCTTCAGCAGCAGGTTCGACGAGACCATCATGAACAGCACCACGATCACGTTGAGCAGGATCATCGCCGCATAAAGCGCGTAGACGAAATCGATCTGCCCCTGAAAGAGCTGCGGGCCGGGGATCACATTGTGCACGTAGAACACCGACAGCATCATGGCGGTGAGCGCCTCGCCGGGGATGCCGAGCGCCAAAAGCGGGATCATCGCCGCGGCGGGCACGGCGTTATTGGCCGCCTCCGAGGCGACGAGCCCCTCTTCGCTGCCGTTGCCAAAGGCGTCGGGGGCTTTCGAGGTTTTCTGCGCGTAGGTGTAGCTCAGGAATTGCGCGGTAAACTCGCCGACGCCGGGGATCATCCCCATCAGCACGCCGAACCCCGTGCCCGCCGCGACCAGCCGCTTGTGGCGGAAGGTACGGCCGATGGCGCGCGCCATCGAGCCCTTGATCGGCTTGGCATCGGGCGCGTCCTCTGGGCCCGAGAGCAGCAGGAAGGCTTGGCTCAGCGCGAAGAGCCCCAGCACCACGACGATCAGGTCGAAACCCGAGGCCAGCCAAGGCTGATCGAAGGTGAAGCGCTGGGTGTATTTGAGCGGCTCCAGCCCCACGGTCCCCAGAAAGACACCGAAGCCCGCCAGCATGCCCGCCGCCAGCGCCTGCCCGCGGTGCGCGATGACCACCAGCACGAGGCCAAGGAGGGCGGCGAGGAAGATCTCCTTCGAGCCAAACATCGGCGCGACCTTGGCCAGCACCGGCGAGAGCAAGATCAGCGCGAGGATCGACAGGATGCCGCTGCCGAAGGAGGCGCCATAGGCCAGCCCCAGCGCCTTCAGCGCCTCGCCGCGTTTGGTCATCGGGTGGCCGTCGTAGGTGGTCAGCGCATTGACCGCCGTGCCGGGCGTGTTGATCAGGATCGCCGGCAGCGCACCGCCGAACATCGACGAGCCGTAGATGCCGAGCAGCATGACCAGCCCCACGAGCGGTGGCAGGGCAAAGGTGGCGGGCAGCAGGATGGCGATGGCCACGGCGGGGCCGACGCCGGGGATGGCGCCGATGATGACGCCGCCGACCGAGCCGATCAGCAGGGCCAGCAGCACGTCGAGATGCATCAGCATACCGATGCCGGAAAGGAGCATGTCCATGGCGGGGCCTCAGAAACGGGTCATCAGGAAGGAGCGGAAATCGCCCGCAGGCAGCAGCTCGTAGATCGCGCCCGACGGGATGTTCACCCCCAGCAGGCTGCGGAAGACGAGCACGGTGCCAAGCGCAAAAAGTGCCGCCAGCCCCATCCAGCGCAGCGAGCGGTAGCCGAGCCGCCAGCTCAGCGCGCAGGTGAACAGGGCGGTTGCCAGCAGGTATCCGGCCCACGGCACGAGCTGCACATAGGCAAGGAACCATGCCGCGAATTCCAGCGGGCGCAGCCAGCCCTTGATCTCCTGCCATGCGCCGCCCGAGGGGTGCGCGGCGAGCGCGCGCAGCAAGTATCCGGCGGAAAAGACCAGCATGGTAAGGGTCGCCACCGCGGGCCAGAAGCGCGGCTGAACGAAGGCTTTGGTGCGCGGCAGCCAGTCGGTCTGGAACGGCAGCAGCAGCAGAAGGATCAGCGACAGGCCGAAGAACCCGGCGGCAAAGATCACCTCGCCCGGCCCGGCGGCACGGCGCGGCGCGCCGGTGACCTGCCGCAGGCTGATGGTGCGCAGCACGCGCTGAAAGCGCGTGCCGGTGCGCTGGCCCGGGCGTGGAGGAATGTCCACGCCCGGCACCGGTTTGGCGATCGGGTCACTCATCGAGAAGCTCGGCGATCTTCGCCCGCGCGGCCATATCCGCCTCGAGCTGCGCTTGCAATTCCTCGGCGTCTTGCCAGTAGATCAGCGCCCCGGTGTCAGCGGCGAGCTTCTTGGCGGCGTCCGAAGCCATGACCTTCTCGGCCACGGCGGCGATCTTGTCGCGCGCCTCCTGCGGCACGTCCGACTTCACGAAAAGCCCGTTCCACAGCGCGAGGTTCAGTTCGGGCACCACTTCGCCCACGGTCGGCGTGTCGGGGGTGAGCGGGATGCGCTCGGAGCCGATGGAGGCGAGCACCTTGATGTCATCAAGGCAGGGGAAGACCTGCTGCAGCGTGGTGTTCATCACGTCCACATCGCCCGAGGCCAGCGTGTTGCAGTCGAGCGCGTCGAAGGCGCTCTCGTAGGCGAAGTCGAAGCCCTTGGCCTGCGCCACGGCAAAGGTGATCTGCGTCGGGGTCAGCATGGATCCGAAGTGTCCAAGCGCGACGTCGTTTTCCTTGGCGTAATCGGCCAGCTCGTCCAGCGACGAATAGGGCGCGTCACCCGAGGTGGCGATGACGAACGGGTAGGTGACAAAGATGCCGATCGGCTCGAAGGGGTTCGGCGAAAGCTGCGGGATGCCGATCTCGGGGCCCGACAGCGGCACGTCCGACACGAAAGAGCCGATGGTGTAGCCGTCCGCCGCGGCGCCTGCGACTTCCACAGCGCCGGGGAAGGGGCCACCGCCGCCACCGGGCTTGTTCACCACCGCGGCGGCAACGCCGTATTCGCTCTGGAATTCGTCGGCGATCATCCGGGTCAGGATGTCTTCGAGATCGCCGGGCGGGAAGGGAATGACGAACTCCACCGGCTTTTCGGGGTATTCGGCGAGGGCGGCGACGGGGAGGGCCGCAAGGACGCCGGTGAGGGCGAGAGGGGCAATGCGTGTCATGTCTGTCTCCTGTTGGATCGTTGGTTTTTCTTCTTCAGGTGAGGCCCACGCCCATACCGGCGGTGGCCAAGGTCATTGGCGCGATCTCGCCCAGTCGGGCGAGGTCACGGCGCAGCAGCGCGCGCAGGCTCAGCAGCAGGCCAAAGCCCGCATAGAGCGCCAGCGCCAGCGCGGCGCCCTGCAGGTAGAGGTCCAGCCCCGGCGTCGGCAGGCGGGTGAGGCCCTGCGCCGTGAGCAGCGGGATGGCTCCGCTGGCGCAAAGCGCGCTGCCGTTGAGGACAAAGAGCGCCCCCAGCACCAGCGCCATCACGAGGTTCGAGGCGGCGCGATGCGCGCAGAGCGCAGGCGCCGCGCCGCGTGCGGCCAGCGGCACCAGCGCCAGCAATCCCGCCGCTCCCAGCATCAGCCCCGGCGTGCCGCCCGCCATGGCAAGCGCCATGGCCAGCAGCGAGGCCAGCGCCGCGCCGCGCTGCGCCCGGTCAGCCCCGGCCATGCAGGCCAGCGTGCCGAGCGCCGCGAGGGCCAGCAGGGAGAGGTGCCAGCCGGACAAGGCTCACTCCGCCGCGATCTTGTTCGACCGGCAGCACTTTGCGCCGTTCGGGTCCTTGGGCACATCGAGCGTCGGGTTGCGGTCAAAGAAGTTCTCGGGGCGCAACTTGAAGCCCGCGTAATCCACCGGCATCACCGGCCAGTCCTCGGTGCGCGGGAAGTGGGTCAGGCCGAAGGTGTGCCAGACCACGATATCCTCGCCATCCACCGAGCGGTTCGCCGCGGCATAGGCCGGAAGCCCCGCGCCGCCCGGATGCTGGTTTGGCGTGTAGCCCGCCGCCCACATCTCGTCGCGGTCGAACTTGGTGACCCAGAGCGATTTGGTGGCAAAGCCCGCGCGCTGGGTGATCGAGGCCGCGTCATCCGCCAGCAGCAACGGCAGCCCTTCGGGCGCCAGTACATAAGCGGTGGGCTCGCCGAGGTAGTTGGTCGTCTCCGCCGAGGAGATGCGCCAGACCCGGCCCAACTCGTTACGGGCGACGCGCTGCGCATCCTCTTCGGTCTCGAGCCGGGTGATCTGCCGGGTGAAGGCGTTGCCCACCGGGTTGCCCTTGCCCATCGGTACGCGCTTGACGTCGATCTCGTCGACGCGGTTCTTCAGCCCGTCGATGGCAAAATCGAGCCTTGCCGAGAACATGTGCTGGTGTTGCGGCGCGCCCAGTTGCGGCGCCAGTTCTGTGGCCCATTCATAGTCGCCCTCGGGGCGGCCCGAGGTGAAGACGATGCCGGTTGCCTTGCACTCAAGCTCGATTTTTCCGTCGAGGTAGAAGTACCAGTAGAAGCCGTAGTCGTAATTGCCGACGGTGACGAAGAAGGACACCACGAGGCGGCGCTGGCGGCGCACGTCGGAGCGGCCGGTGAAGATGTCGGTGTGCTTCCACAGCGTGCCGAAGTCTTCTTCGTGGATGCAGATGGCGTTCTTGATCTCGATGGGGTTGCAGAAGTCATCAACCACCGTAGCGTCGACATAGTGGATTTCGCCAAGGCAGTCGCAGCCCAGCACCAGCGAGTTCGCCAGACGCCCGAACTGGTATTCGCCCGCGTCGAAGTAGTTCTGCCACTCGTGCGTCGGCTGCGGCTCGCCATAGGGCACCACCATCTCGGACACCGAAGCGCGGTTGAGGATCGAGCGGTCGCGGTCGCCGTCCTTGAAGCGGATGTCGTGCAGGGTCAGCCCCTCGCGCCCGTTGAAGCCGACGCGGATGGACCAGTTCTCCCAACTTAGCACATTGTCCTCCATGGTGAAGGACCCGCCCTGCGGCTGGGTGATGTTGAGCGGCTTCATGGTCTCGCGCTTTTCGATCGCCGGATCGAGATAGTCGTCGTTCTGCGCGGGCACGGTGGGAAAGCCGGTATCGACGAAGCGCAGCACCTTCCGCTCGGTGAGGTCGACATGGCAGACGACGCCCTCGATCGGATGGGCCCAGAGCGCGTGGATGGCATCGGCGCTCGGCGCTTGGAAGCTCAGCACGCGCAGCATGCGGCGGCCTTCCTCTTCCTCGAAGCCGAAAACGCCCGCCGAAAGCGGACAGCAAAAGACGGTGTCGAGATCGGTGATGCCGCGCTTGGCCAGCGCCTCGACGAAGCGCGGATCGGCCTTGGCAATCTCTTCGGCGGCGACATAATCCTCGTCGAGCACCGGGCCCCAGCCGTCGACCTTGGGATCGAGGCTGCGCTGGTGGATGATCTTCTTGGCGGGGATGTCGACGATGATCTCGGTCAGCGCCCCGGCGGCAAGGTCAGTGACCAGCACGCCGATCTCACGCGGGATGGCGGCGCCGGGGGTGAAGCTCGCCAGCGTCTCGCGGGCCGGTTCGCGCAGCATGACGTAGGAATAGCGCGTGCTGTCCCCGGCAAAGCCCGCCGCCGCGAGGACGGCCTTTAGCGTGGTGACCTCCTGCGCGGAGATCGGGTCCAGCGGGTGTTTGACCGGCTGCGTTGCGGCGGCGTCTGCGGGCGGTGTGTCGGTGATCGTGTCGCTCATGTCGTCCTCTCGGGGTCGCGGTTTTCCGAAAGGCTGAAGAGAGGCGCTGCGTGCATCTATTGCGATACGCGCCAAAAATTCGATAAAACGCGCCAAATGTGCCGCCAGCTGCGCTTTCTTGTCGCAACCTGCGGTGGCGCGGCGCGAGGGGCGGAAAAGGCGTTTTCACGCTGCATCTTTGCTGGGCGCTTTGTGGCGCGGTCTGATTGCGCGCGTGGCAGAGCGCGAATTCACGCCGAGGTGAGTCGCCTAGTTGCGGCGGCGCGAGGGGGCGTCTCCGGTCCAGTCGCGGAAGGCGCGCCAGAACACGGTTTCATCCGAATAGCCCAGCGTGGCGGCCACGGCTTTGAGCCGCGTTCCCGGATGCGAAAGCTGCTGCTCGGCAATCGTCTGGCGCTGAGCGCGGACCAGATCGCGCAGCGAGCTACCTTCGGCGGCGAGGTGGCGCTGCAGGCTGCGCGGGGCCATGCCGAGCGCCGCCGAGACCGTCGCCAGATCAACGGGCGCATGGCCGAGGTTGCGGCTGATGACCAGTTGCACCCGCTCGCTCACGCTACGCTCGGGGTCCTGCGCGTGAACTAGATCGGCCACGTGGCGCTCGATCACAGCGATCAGCCCGGCGTCCTCGGTCCGATGCGGCGTGTCGAGGCCGCTTGTGTCGAAGAGGATCCTGTTGGCGCTTTGCTCGAAACGCACGGGCGCACCAAACAGCCGTTCCAGAAGATCGGGGCGGCGCGAGGGCGCGTGGGTGAAATGCACCTCTTCGGGGGCCCAATGCCGGTCGAACGAAAGGCGCAGCAACTGGCACAGGCAGGACAGCGAGAACTCGGCGTCCTGCGCGCCGGGGGCGCCGGTGGGGCTGCGGATCTGGTAGCTGATGCTGTGCCAGCCGGTGTCGTCCTTGGCCTGCGTCAGCGTCATCTCGGTGGCGCTCTGCAGCGCCGCCAGCGCCCCCATGAAACGGTGCAGCCCGCGCCGGATGGTGGCCGATTGCGCCAGCAGCAGCCCGGTCGGACCAAGGTCCGCCGGGGTGATGGCGCGGCCCAGACGGGCCCCCAGCACCGGGTCCTTGGCGGCACGGGCCGCGCCTTCAAAGATCGTCAGATAGGCCGAGAGCGGGATCTCTTCATAGGGATCGCGCAGCGCCGCAAGATCGAGCCCCTCGGCCCCGACGATCTCCGCCAGCGCTTCGTGCTGCGCCTCGAAATGGCGCAGCACCGGCACGAGCGCGGTGGCGCGAACGAAGGGGCGGCCCGAGGCAGGGGCGGAGGGTGTGGCGGCAGGGGGCATGAGGCTCCTCGTCGGTTGAGGGACAAGTATTCCCCGCTGGGCGGCCCTCGGCAAGCGCCGCCGCGCCGCCGCCTTGCCTGCCGCCGTACCTGCCACCCTAGCTCAGCCCTGCAGCAGCGACATGAGCCTTTCGGTGTCCATCGCGCGGCAGGTGCCGACCGCGGGTCGGGCCATGGGCACGTCCTCGGCGGCGCAAAGCGCGTTGAGAACCGCTTCGTCCACCGCTTCCACGGCGGCCATATAGACCGGGTCGAGCAGCTCGTCGTTCAGGCAGGTCATCTGCCGCCACGGGCCCGAGAGTTGCGGCAGCGGCATCTCATTGGCGGTCGAGAAAGCGAGGAAGATATCGCCCGAGTTGTTGCCACCCGGGGAGCCTGCGCGGCCGATGCCGATGGCGGCGCGGCGCGACAGGCGCTCAAGCTGGCTGGGCGAGAGCGGCAGGTCGGTGGCGAGGATCACGATGATCGAGCCGCGCTCGGTCATCATGTCCACGATCCGATGCTCGGTCATCTGCGCCCCGACCCGGCGGCCTGCCACGGTGAGCCAGGGCCGCAGCCCGTGGTTGGCCTGCACCAGCGCGCCCATGGTGAAGCTCGCGCCATCGACCTCCAGCGTGCGTGAGGCGCTGCCGGTGCCGCCCTTGAACTCGTAGCAAATCATCCCCGCACCGCCGCCGGAGTTGCCTTCGCGCAGCGGGCCGGGTTTCGCCGCATCCAGCGCCTGCCGCGCCAGCGCCTCGGTCACATGCAGCCCGTTGATGTCGTTGAGCACGCCATCATAGGTCTCGGCCACGACCGGCATTGCCCAGAGGTGGTTGTCCTCCCACGTGCTGCCATAGGTCTCGATCATCCAGCGCACCGCCGCCGTGTGGCAGGGGCCGATGGCGTGGGAGTTGGAGATCATGATCGGCCCGGCCAGCCAGCCACCGTCACGCACCCAATGCGCGCCGGTCATCTCGCCATTGCCGTTGAGGCTGAACTGTCCGGCCCAGACCGGCTTTGGTTCGGGGTCGCGGCCACGCGGCAGGATCGCGGTCACGCCGGTCTGCACCTGAATGCCGCGGGTGGCGAGCGAAGGGTCGCGCGACGACAGCAGCTCGGTGGTGCCCACTTCGATCCCCGGCACATCGGTGATGGCGTTGAGCGGTCCGGGAGTGCCGGGCAGGGGAATGCCCAGTTCGCGCGCGCGCGGCTTGGTCGTCACGGTCATTTCTGTCGTCTCGATCTGAAGTAGAGGCCGATGGCGGCGATCAGCAGGGTGAACAGCAGCATCAGCGTGGCAATGGCGTTGATCTCGGGCTTGATGCCGCGGCGAAGCAGGCCCCAGATGTGGATCGGCAGCGTGGTGTTGCCGGTCCCGGCGATGAAATAGGTGATCACCAGATCATCCATCGAAATGATGAACGCCAGCAGCCAACCGCCCAGAATGCCCGGCGCGATGCCCGGCAGGGTGACTTTGCGGAAGGTCTGCGCCGGGGTGGCGCCAAGGTCTGCCGAGGCTTCCTCGACGCTGGTGTCGAACTCGGCGAGCCGGGCAGAGACCGTCACGAAGACGTAGGAGATCAGGAAGGTTGACTGGCCGATGACGATGCTCAGCAGCGACAGGTTCATCCCGATGGTGATGAAGAAGATCAGCAGCGCGATGCCCAGCACGATGTCGGGCATGATCATCGGCATCATCAGCAGCGTCCGGTAAAAGCGCGCCAGACGAAAGCGGTAGCGCGCCACCGCCAGCGCCAGCGCCGTGCCGAAGACGGTGGAGAGCACAGAGGTCGAGAGCGCGACGATCAGGCTGGTGCGCACCGCGCCGTAGAGCTGGTCGGAACTATCCACATAGGTGGTGCTGTCGGTGATCGCGGTCTCCATGCCAAAGATTTGCCGGTACCAATCCAGCGTGAAACCGTCCCAGATCATCATGTTCACGGTGTTGGCGTTGAACGAATAGATCACCACCAGCAGGATCGGCGCGTAGATGAAGGCGAAGAAGAGCAGGCCATAGAGGTTCAGAATGCGGCGCAGGATCATGCCTCGGCCTCCCGGCGCGCGAGGCGCAACTGCATCACCAGCAGCACGAGAACCGCGCACATCACCATCATCGCCAAGGCCGCGCCGAAGGGCCAGTTGCGGGCCGAGAGGAACTGCTGCTCGATCAGGTTGCCGATCATCAGAACCTTTGCGCCGCCCAGCACCGACGGCACGATGAAGTTGCCCAAGGCCGGGATGAAGGTGATCACCGAGCCGCCGATGATGCCGGGCAGCGTGGCGGGCAGGACCACTTTGCGGAAGGTCTGGACGCGGGTGGCGCCGAGGTCCGAAGAGGCTTCGATCTGCGCCATGTCGAGTTTCTCGATCGAGCCGTAGAGCGGCAGGAACATGAAGGGGATGAACACATAGGTCATCCCGAGGATCACCGCGAAATCGGTATAGAGAAACTCGATCGGCTCCGAGGTCAGGCCGATCGCCATCAGCCCCTGATTGAGAAAGCCCGTGGGCCGCAGGATCAGCACCCAAGCGAAAAGCCGGACGATCAGGCTGACGAAGAACGGCAGCGTGACGAGAAAGATCGAGAAATCGCGCAGCCCGGGGCGCATCCGGCTGATCCAGAACGCGGCGGGATAGCTGATCAGAAGGCTGGCAAGAACCGTCAGCGCCGCCAGCCGCAGCGAGCGCAGAAAGATGGCGATATAGACCGGATCGAATTTCTCATAGCGCGTGTCGGCCCAGCCAAGAATGCGCCCGTAGTTGAGATGCGAGAAGATCCAGTCGACACCGCCGTAAAGGCCCGGCGTGAGGAAGCTGTAGACCAGCGTGATCAGCAGTGGGCCGAAGAAGAAGAACAGCAAGAACACCGTCGGCGCGCCAAGCAGCCCGACGAGATGCAGGAACTTGCGGCGGGCGAGGGTCATGGCTTTGCCTCGTCAATGAGGTGCAGCCCCTGTGCCGGGGCGTGCAGCGTCAGCGTGCTGCCGAGGCCGGGCAGGGCGCTGTTGCTGCGCAGCAGGGCGGTAATCGTGCCATGGGCGGGTGTGTCCAGCGCGATCTGGTGATCGGTGCCGGTGTAATAGGTCTCGCGGATCGTGCCGGTGAAGCTCAGCGCATGGCCCTCGGGCGGCGTGGCCGAAAGCGCCTCGGGCCGCAAGAGCAGCGTGGCGGTGCCGGGAGCGTGGGCGGTGGCAAAGCTCTGGCCGTCGGGCAGGCAGGCGCGGCCCCCCTCGATCTTCACGGGCAGCAGGTTGCTCTCGCCAAGGAAGTCGGCGGTAAAGAGGTTGGCCGGGGTCTGGTAAAGCTCGGTCGGCGCACCGATCTGCTGGATCCGGCCATGCGCCAGAACCGCGATGCGGTCGGACATGGTCAGCGCCTCTTCCTGATCGTGGGTCACGAAGATAAAGCCGATGCCCAGCTCGCGTTGCAGTGCCTTCAGTTCCTGCTGCATCTTCTGGCGCAGGTTCTTGTCGAGCGCTGAAAGCGGCTCGTCGAGCAGCAAAAGCTTGGGCCGTGCCGCCAGCGCGCGCGCCAAAGCGACACGCTGCTGCTGGCCGCCGGACAGTTGCTGGATCGAGCGTTTCTCCATCCCCGCAAGCCCGACCAGTTCCAGCATCTCGCCCACACGCGCGCGGATCTCGCGCTTGTCGCGGCCCGCGATCTCCAGCGCGTAGCCGACGTTGCGCGCCACGCTCATATGGCCAAAGAGCGCGTAGCGCTGGAACACGGTGTTCACCGGGCGGCGGTGCGCGGGCATCTGGGTGACCGCGGTGCCGTCGATCAGCACATCGCCCGCGTCCAGCGTCTCAAAGCCGCTGATGGTGCGCAGAAGCGTGGTCTTGCCGCAGCCGGAGGGGCCGAGAAGCGTGACAAATTCGGCGCTGGCAAGCTTTAGCGAGATGCCGTCGAGCGCAGTCATCGTGCCGCCTTCGGGGGTGCGGAAGGCTTTGCGCGCGTTGATGATTTCAAGAGGAGAGGGCATGGTGGTCCGGTCCTGCGCGCCGGCGGGGATGACCCCCGCCGGAGAGGTGTCAAAGGGTGTCATTGCGCGGTCTTGATGCGCGTCCACTCGGAGTTGTAGAGTTGCAGGTCGCGGCCCAGATCCTCGAAGATCTGCAGCTTGTCCATCACCTCCTGCGGCGGGTAGATCGTCGCGTTTCCGGCGATCGCCTCGGGGATCAGCTTCTGCGCGGGAAGGTTCGGCGTGCCGTTCATCTGCTGCTCGACGTTCAGCGCGGCCATCTCGGGGCGCAGGTAGAACTCGAGGAACTTCTTCGCCGCGTCCTTGTTCGGCGCGGACTCCAGCACGCAGATGTCTTCTTGATAAAGCGTCGCGCCCTCTTCGGGGATGATATAGCCGATGGTGTCGGGGTTCTCTGACACGTAAAGGTTCGCGCCGACGTACCAATGCGCCGCCGCCACGTCGCCCGAGATCACCTGCGGCACCGAGTCATAGGTAAAGGCCGTGACGCCATCGAGATGCTCGATGATGTAATCCGCCGCCGCCTCGACCTCTGCCGGATCGGTGGAGTTCACCGAGTTGCCGTTCATGATCAGGCCGATGCCGATGGTCTCGCGCAGATCGTCCAGCAGGGTGACCTTCTTGCCGCTCGCACCGAGGGCGAAGAAGTCTTCCCAGCTCTTGATGTCGCCAGCGAGCTCTTTGTTGTAGACGATGCCGACGTTGCCCCATGCGTAGGGCAGGCAATATTCGGCGTCGGGGTCGGTCTTGGCACGGATGAACTGCGGGTCGATGTTCTCGAACCCGGGGGCCGAGCCGATGTCGGTTTTGGCCAGCAGGCCAAGCTGGAACATGATGTCGTGCATGTGCACCGAGGGGAAGACGATGTCATAGCCCGTCGCGCCGGCCTGAATTTTCGCCAGCATCTCTTCGTTCGAGCCGTAGCTGTCGAGGGTGACCTCGATCCCGGTCTCTTCGGTGAAAGCTTCGAGCACGGCCGGGTTGATGTAATCGCCCCAGTTGTAGAGCGACAACGTCTCGGCAGAGGCGGCGAGCGGCGCGAGGATCAGCGCCGTTGTTGCGGCAAGATGCATCTTTTTCATGGTTGGAGGACTCCCTGTCAGGCTGTTTTTCGGTTTTGCCTTGAGTCGCCAAAATGGTTCGATACTGTCATTTTCGTCAAATGTTAGTTTTCTGTCGTCAGGGAAATCGCCATGTCTCACGGGTTCGCCTCCTATGCCGAAGCGCCGGTCGATGAATTTGTAAGCAGGATGGAGGAAGGTCTGCCGACGCTGCCCAAGCAGGAGGCAAAGGTTGCGCAGTATTTTTTGCTCAACCTGAATTCGATTTCGTTCGAGACCGGCAAATCCATCGCGCAAAAGGCGGGTGTGGCCGAGATCACCGTGGGGCGCATGCTGCGCCGCTTCGGCTGCGCAGGGATGAAAGAGTTCAAGGCGATGCTGCGCCACCGCTATTCGGTCACGGGCGAGAGCCTCGCCGATGACAGCGGCGAGCTGCCCGAAGACTGGCAGGATCAGATGAACGCCGAATTGCGCGCGGTCAGCACCGTCTACGCCAAGATCAACACGCCCGCCTTTGCGGCGGCAGAGCGCTATCTGCGAGAGGCGGAGGAGGTCTATGTCACCGGGTTCCAGACCGTGCGCGGACTGGCCGAAGACACCGCGCGGCGGCTGGCGCTGGCGCGGCCTCGGGTGCGTTTCCTGTCGGGCCACGACAGCATGCTGTCGGAATGGCTCGACCCGCCCGCGCCGGGAGGCAGTTGCCTGCTGATCATCGACGTCATCCCCTATGCCGCCGAATGCGAAACGCTGGCGCGGATGGCGTGCGAGCAGGGGCGCTCGGTGGTGGTGATCACCGACGAATATTGCCACTGGGCGCATGAGGTGACCGACGCGGTGATCAACACGCCTTCGAAGACCGGGCTGTTCCTCGAATCCATCCTCGGGCTCAACGCCGCGACGAGTTTTTTGGTGCACGCCACGGCGACGGCCTCGGGCGCCGACATGGACCAGCGGATGCGCGACTGGAAGCGGCTGGCGCATCGCATCGGGATTTTCTGACGCAGCGAAGATGGCGCAGCCGTGAGCGGGGCGCTGTTGACCATGGGCGCGCTGTCTGGCGATATGTCGGGCCAAGGAGGTCCGATGCGCCAGCTTTGCATCATGTTGCTCGTGGGATGGATGACCGTCCTTTTGGCGCCGGTTGCCGCGCAGGCGATGGGCGTGACCATGAGCCATTCTCCCGCCTGCAGCGAGTGCGCGCATCCGGATGGAAGCGCGGGCACCAATGCGCATCACGACGAGCATCCCTGTGCGGGTGCCTCGCCCTGTTGCGCGATGCTTGAGGCGTGGCAGGCCGCTGCCCCGCGCGTGGTGGCCGTTGGGCTGCCCGGTCACGGCGTGCCCACACCGCGCGTCCTGCGGGCCCATAGCGTCGCCACCGATCCGCCCCCTCCGCGCGCCTGACGAAAATGATCGCTGCCGGACCCGTCCGGCACCCCCATTTTCCGGATCGCCCCGATGAGCAGGGACGATCCCAGTCAGGATAGCTCCCATGAAGACCAAACCCCTCATCGGCCTCGCGGCCGTCGCCCTTGTCGCAGTTGCGGGATGGGCCATTTTTGTACCGCAAAAGACAGCGCCGGACGCGGCGGCGCAGACCGCGCCCGCCGAGGGCGCACCGATCGCCGACGTGACGCTGCCTGCACGTTTGTCCGAGACCGCCAGCTTGGGCAAAACCGCCTTCGACGCGGTCTGCGCCGCCTGTCATGGCGAGAACGCCGCGGGCAAGCAGGGCTTCGGCCCGCCTCTGGTGCACAAGATTTACGAGCCCTCGCACCACGGCGATGCCGCCTTTCAGGTCGCCGCCGCGCAGGGCGTCCGGGCGCATCACTGGCGGTTCGGCAATATGCCTCCGCAGGACGGGGTGACAGCGGGCGACGTGACGGCGATCATCGCCTATGTCCGCGAATTGCAGCGCGCCAATGGGATCGAATGACATGACACTGATGATGTCTCGCCGCGCGGTCTGCGCGGGCCTTCTCGCAGCGCCATTGATCCGCCCCGGCAGAGCGGCGGCCAGCGCGCCCGCTCCGCTCACCGCCCGCGCCGCGTCGGTGCAACTGGCGCCGCCGGGCTACGGCATGACCGAGGTCTGGAGCTACGACGGCAGTTTGCCCGGCCCGGTGCTGCGCGCAGCGCAGGGCGGGCGGCTGTCGCGGCGGCTGGTCAACGAGTTGGAGGTGCCGACATCCGTGCACTGGCACGGCATCCGCATCGACAACGCCATGGACGGCGTGGCGGGGCTGACGCAAGAGGCGGTGCCGCCGGGCGGAAGTTTCGACTATGACTTCGCGCTGCCGGATGCCGGCACCTATTGGTACCACGCCCACACCAACTCGATGGAGCAGGTGGCGCGCGGGCTCTCGGGCGCGCTGATCGTCGAGGAAGCGACGCCGCCGGATGTGGACGCGGATGAGATCCTGATGCTGGACGACTGGCTGATCGATCCGGACACCGCGCAGTTCTACGCAGATTTCACCGCCCCGATGATGCGCAGCCATGCCGGGCGGATGGGCAATTTGATCGGGGTCAACGGGCGCTTCGATCACCGGCTGAAGGCCGGGCAGAACGCGCGGCTGCGGCTGCGGCTGATCAATGCGGCCAACGCCCGTATCTTTGTGCTGCGGCTGCAGGGGATGGAGGGCTGGACCGTGGCGCTTGACGGCATGCCGCTGGCGTCGCCCGAGCCGCTGGTCGAAGAGATCATTCTGGCTCCGGCGCAGCGCGTGGACCTGATCGTCGATGTCACCGCCGAAGAGGGCACGCCCGCAGGTCTACTCTACGCGGGGGATGACGACAGCTGGCAGGCGCTGGTGGAACTGGAGGTCAGCGGGAGGACCTCCGGCGCGCGGCGTGCCGCGCCGCAGCCGCTGCCGCCCAACCCGCGTATGCAGATCGGTGGCCTTGAGGAGGCCACGCCGCGCGAAATGCGCATGGAGGGCGGCGCGATGCGCGGCATGGCCTCGGGGCGTTTCGAGGGCCGGCAGATGAACTTTCAGGAGCTCATCCAGCGCGGCCAGTTCTGGGCGCTGGCCGGACAGGTGGGGCGCGGCGCAGATCCCTTTGCCCGCTATAGGCTTGGCGAGACGGCGCGCATCACCTTGGTCAACGACACGGTCTTTCCGCACGCCATGCATCTGCACGGCATGCATTTCCGGCAGTTGATCGAGGGCGCTGCGGGGCCGATGCGCGACACGCTTTTGGTGATGCCGCAGCAGAGCGCCGAGATCGCCTTCGTCGCCGACAACCCCGGGAAATGGCTGCTGCATTGCCATATGCTGGGCCATGCGGCTTCGGGGATGAGCAACTGGATCGAGGTGGTCTGACGCGCGCCGTCAGATGTTTTCCGGGGTCACGATGTCAAAGGGGATGGTGCGCTGCAGCGTGGCGCTCTGGGTGTCGTCGTGGATCACGTCGATCATCGTCTGCACCAGCAGCGTCGAGGTGGCCTCGGGCGGGTGGCAGAGCGCCGCGGTGATCAGCCCCTCTGACAGCCCCTTGCGGGTCTCGGGGCCAATGTCGCGGCAGATCAGCCGGATGTTCCGGCGACGCTCTTCCGGTGCCTTGCGCAGCGCCTGCAGCACCCCCGAGATGCCGCCGCCAAGAATGAGGATGCCGCGCAGATCGTCGGTGGTCTCGAGCAGGTCGCGCACCATCTCATAGGCGACGCCGGATTCCTCATGCGTCGGGCGGCTTTCCTCGACCGTGAGATGCGGCGCATGCTCGCGCAGGTAGGAGCGCAGGCTGGCATCGGCCACGTCCTGACACTGGTAGCGGTGGTTGCCGATGAAGCTGGCGACGCGTCCCGGCTCATGGGTCATCTGCGCGATGAGCCAAGCGGCGGTGCGTCCGATCTTCCAGTTGTCAGCGCCCACATAGGCGGCGCGCTCGGGGGCCGACTGGTCGGTGATATAGGCGACCACCGGCTTGCCCTTTTCGCGCAGCGCGCGGATGCCCTGTCCGATCAGCGGATGGTCTGCGGCGATCACTGCCACCGCGTCGCACTCCTGACCAAGCGCGGTCAGCCGAGCCGAAATGTTTTCCGGCGTCAGCAGGTCGACGAAATCCACCAAGGGCTCGATCACCTCGTCGCGGCGCGCGCGGCAGGCGGCGATGATGTGCCGACTGAAGAGTTGGTAAAGCTCTCGGTTCGACTGTTGCAGCAGGAATCCCAGCCGGTAGGTCGGTGCCGATTTGCGCAACCGGTCCTCGATCGCGCCGATCCCGTAGAAGCCGATCCGTTCCGCGGCGGCCTGCACGCGCTGCATCGTGCTGCCACGCACCGAGGCGGTGCCGCCAAGGATACGGTTCACCGTCGAGACGGAAACCCCTGCTTCTTCTGCAAGATCTGCGATTGTCGGCCGGTTCATTCGGGCTCCTCCCCAGGGCTCATGTCATTTTGAATGACACATTTTGAAACGAATGACACTAATGATCTTATTTTCTGTTCCAGAAATTTCAAGCTTCGCGCTATACATTTCGGCACTGAGACCCCCACGGAGGAGGTGGGGACAGGGAGGAAGTTCAATGACCAAATTCAGCCGTATCGCGGCCACCGTTTCGTATGCCGCCGTTGCAGCCGTCGCCGCCACCGCGGTTTCCGCTGCCAATATCTTCGTTGTTGGCGGCAAGCCCGACGATCCCTTCTGGTCCATCGTGAAGCGCGGCGCAGAAGACGCCGGGCTCGTCGCCGAGGCGCAGGGCGGATCCGTCACTTGGCTCGGGCCGCAGAACTACGACAACCTCGGTGTCGATGCCGCGGAACTGATCCGCCAGGCGATCGATCAGGGTGCCGACGCCATCGTCGGGCCGAACTGGGTGCCCGAGGCGATGGACCCGGCCTTTCAGGCGGTGGTCGAAGCCGACATTCCGCTGATCATCTACAACGCCGGTGGTCTCGATGCCGCAGACCGTCTCGGCGCGATGAACTATGTCGGCTCGGACGACTACAAGGCCGGTGTCGCTGGCGGCGAATATCTCACCGAGAACGGTCAGACCAATGGCGTCTGCATCAACACGCTGCCGGGCGCGGCCAACATCGAGGCCTATTGCAACGGCTTCGTCGAGGGCATGGGCAACGGCGGCGGCGAAGGTTCGGTGCTGCCGCTCCCGGCGACCTCCTTCGGCTCGGCCACCGCGGTGGCGCAGGCGGTGCGCGCGCATCTGCTGCAGCACCCCGAGATCGACGCTGTATTCACCGTCGGCAACGTCGATGCCAACTCGGCGATCAGCGGCATCCAGCAGTCCGGCAAGATGGGGCAGGTGCATGTCTGCGGCATCAACTTCGACGAGACCATCCTGAACAACATCAAGGACGGCAAGCAAACCTGCGCCATCGATCAGCAGGGCTACCATCAGGGCTTTCTCGCGGTGTCGATCCTCAACAGCTACGTGAACTACGGGCTGACCGTGCCGACCCGCGAGATCCTCACCGGTCCGGGCATCATCGACAGCTCCAACGTCGAGGCCACCATGGCCGGCGTGAAGGAAGGCACGCGCTAAGCGCGCCCCTGACCTCATGAGCATCGGCCGCGCGTGATCCGCGCGGCCAAGGGAAGACACGGCGCAGCCCGGGCTGCGGCGCGGAGCCTCGTGTCTTCCCGACCCACCGGACCGAACCAGCACGGGGGAGCCAAAATGGCCACTGCCACCCAACAGAAATCCACGACGGCGAGCGCGAGACCATCGCTGCAGTCCTCTCTGGGTCAGCTCGTACGCCGGCCCGAGACGGGCTCCGTGCTCGGCATGATCGCGGTCTTCGTCTTCTTCGCTCTTGCCGCGGGCAAGATCTTCCTGTCGCCCGCCGGTTTCGCCAGCTGGCTCAACGTCGCCGCAGAGATCGGCATCGTCGCGCTGCCCGTCGGCCTGCTGATGATCGCCGGAGAGCTTGACCTGTCGGTCGGCGCGGTGATCCCGGCCTCGTCGCTGACACTGGCGGTGATCTCCGGCCATTACGGCCAGCCCGAGATCGTCGGCATCCTCGCGGCGCTGGGGGTCGGCCTGCTGGTCGGCGCGGCCAATGGGTTTCTGGTGATCCGCACCGAGGTGCCCTCGCTCATCGTCACCATCGGCATGATGTTCGCGGTGATGGGGCTGACGCTGGGCTTTTCGGTGATGCTCACCGGCTCGACCAGCACCTCGATCGTGCCGGACGCCTTCTATAAAGGCCTTCTGGGGCAGTTCATCGGCGGCATGTTCCAGGTCACCATCTTCTGGTGGATCGCCTTCGCGCTGGTCATCGGCTACGTGCTGCATGTCGCGCCTTGGGGCAACTGGATCTACGCCTTGGGCGGCGACAAGATCAGCGCCCGCAACGCGGGTATCCCGACCGAGCGGCTTACCATGTCGCTGTTCATGACCAGCGGCTTCTGCTCGGCCTTTGTCGGCATCAGTCAGGCCATGGTCTACCAGAGCGCGCAGGTCGCGGGCGGCCAATCCTTCATCTTCAACTCGATCATGTGCGTGGTCATCGGCGGCGTGCTTCTGACCGGCGGCTTCGGGTCGGTGATCGGCATCGTGCTCGGAACCATCACCTTCTCGATGGTCAACCAAGGCATCTATTTCACCGGGTTCGACCCGAACCTCGGCAGCGTGATCATCGGCGCACTCCTGCTTCTTGCGGTGCTGATGAACGACACCTTCCGCCAGATGGCGCTGTCCTACTCCACCAAGAAGAAAAGCTGAGGAGAGAGACAATGTATGACCTCATCGTCGGAAAACTCCTGAAGCGGCCCGAGGCCGGATCCATCCTCAGCCTGATCGCCGTGATCCTGTTCTTCGTGCTCTTCGGCGGCGTCGATCTGACAAGCCTCTTCGGGGCCGCCAGCTGGGTGAACTTCGCCGCCAACCTCGGCATCGTCGCCATCCCGATGGGCATGCTGATGATCGCCGGAGAGCTCGACATCTCGATCGGCGCGATGATCCCGGCAGGCTCCATGAGCATCGCGATCATCTCGGGCTACTACGAGATGCCCATCGTGATCGGCATCCTTGGCGCGCTCGGCATCGGTGTCATCGTCGGACTGATTAACGGGATCCTGACCGTGCGCACCTCGGTGCCCTCGCTGATCATCACCCTCGGCACGCTGGTCGCCATGCAGGGCATCGTGCTCTCGGCCTCAGTGCTGCTGACCGGCAATGCCTCGGTGCCGCTGCAGGCGCCCGGCTGGGCCAAGGCGATCTTTGGCACGCTGCTTGGCGGATCGTTCCAGATCATCATCCTGTGGTGGCTCGCCTTCACCGTCGTAATGGTCCTCGTGGTTCACCACACCCGCTACGGCAACTGGATCTTCGCCATGGGCGGCGACAAGATCAGCGCCCGCAACGCCGGTATCCCGACCGACCGGATGACCATCGCGCTCTTTGTCCTCTCGGCCACCAGCGCCTCCTTCGTGGGCATGTGCGGCGCCATCCTGTTCAACTCGGCACAGGTCTCGGGCGGCATGAACTACATCTTCAACGCCGTCGTCGCGGTGGTCGTCGGAGGGGTGCTGCTGACCGGAGGCTTCGGCTCGATCCTCGGCATCTTCTTCGGAACGCTCACCTTCGCAGTGGTCAGCCAAGGCATCTATTTCACCGATATCGACCGCAACTGGTCGAGCCTGATCATCGGCGTGATGCTTCTCGTGGCTGTGCTCATGAACAACAGCTTCCGCAGCGCAGCCCTCAACTTCTCACCCATGAAAAAGAAAGCGGGGACCAAGGCATGACCCATCCGGTTCTGGAACTTCGCAACGTCAACAAGAGCTTTGGCCCGATCGACGTTCTGCACGACATCACACTGCAAGTGAACGCGGGCGAAGTGCTCTGCCTGCTCGGCGACAATGGCGCAGGCAAGTCCACCCTCATCAAGACCCTCGCCGGCGTGCACAAGCCGACCTCGGGCGAGATGTTCATGGACGGCGAGAAGGTGAGCTTCGACAAGCCCAAGGACGCTGCCGACCGCGGCATCGCCACGGTGCACCAGTTTGGCGGGACCTTTCCGCTGATGTCCATCGGGCGCAGCTTCTTCGTGGGGGTCGAGCCGACCAAGAAATTCGGCCCGTTCCGCATCTTCGACAAGAAGACCGCAAATGAGACCGCGGTGAAGGCGGTGCAGGAATTCGGCATCACCCGCATCGACGACGGCGACCGGCTGATCGGCGGCCTCTCTGGCGGCGAGCGCCAGTCGCTGGCCATCGCCCGCGCGGTCCACTTCGGCGCGCGCGTGCTGATCCTCGACGAGCCCACGGCGGCGCTGGGGGTGAAGCAGGCCAGCCACGTGCTGCGCATCGTGCTCGAGGCACGCAAGCGCGGTCTGGCGGTGATCTTCATCACCCACCAGGTGACCCACGCCATGGCGGTCGGCGACCATTTCGCGGTGCTGATCCGCGGCGCGCTCGCGGCCAACTTCATGCGCGGCGAGAAGACCCGGGAAGAGATCACCGATCTCATGGCAGGGGGGGAGGCCCTCGCCAGTCTGGACGCCGACATCGAAGGGTACATGGAGACCCACCAAGGTCATCCGCCGCAGCCGGTGGCCTGAGGACAAAAAGCCGCGCCGCCCGTCACGCGGCGCGCGCCCCGACATCTCTTAGGGAGGAGACAGAGCCATGAAGATTGCGCTCGACCCGTTCATGCACCGCCACCTGAGCCTTGAAGAGCTGCCCTCGAAGGTCGCCGAGCTTGGCTACGAGTGGATCGAACTCAGCCCCCGCGCGGATTTTCTGGAGTGGTTCAAGGCACCCCGCGTCTTCCCGGATCGCGTGAAGAGCTTCAAGAAGGCGCTCTCGGACTCCGGCGTCGGCATCGCGTCGCTGCTGCCGATGTACCGCTGGGCCAGCCCCGACGAGGCCGAGCGGCAGGCTGCGGTGCGGCACTGGAAACGTGCCATCGAGATCTGCATCGAGCTGGGCGTCGACACGATGAACAGCGAATTCGGTCGCGGCCCGCACCCGGACAAGGGCGGCTGCTACTGCTGCCACACCGGCTCGATGATCGAGAGCAGCGAGGATGCGTGGTGGCGCTCCATGGAAGAGCTCGTGCCGATCTTCGAGCGCGAGGGGATCATGCTGCACATCGAGCCGCACCCCGAGGATTGGGTCGAGGAACTGCAGCCGGCGGTCGACATCATCCGCACGGTGAACTCCAAGCAGGTGAAGTTCCTCTACTGCGCGCCGCACACCTATTACTTCGGAGACGACACCAAGGCGATGCTGCGCGAATGCGCCGATGTGCTGGCGCATGTGCATGTGGCCGACACGTTCAACCATAAGGCCAGCTCGGGCCTGCGCTACATCCTCAATCCGCCGGGCACCAACGCCCGCATTCACCAGCATCTCGACATCGGTCAGGGCGAAGTGCCTTGGGACGACTTCTTTGGCACGCTCGCCGAGATCGGGTTCGACGGCATCATGACCGCCTGCGTCTTTGCGTGGGAGGACCGCATGGACGCCTCGGGCACCTTCATGCGCTCCGAGATGCAGCGCTACATCGACAAGCATTTCGGGGGTGCAAAATGAGCCTTCGTGTTGGTGTGATCGGGACGGGGATGATCGGGCAGGATCACATCCGCCGTCTGACCCAAGTCCTCTCCGGGGTCGAGGTGGTCGCGGTGAGCGACATCGACCGCGACCGTGCAACCTCTGCCGCGCCGCAGGGCGCCGAGGTCTATGACACCCCTCAGGCGCTGATCCGCGCCGAGAATGTCGACGCCGTGGTGATCTGCTCGTGGGGACCGGCGCACGAAGAGCAGCTGCTCGACTGCATCGCCGCGGGCAAGCCGGTGTTCTGCGAAAAGCCGCTGGTCACCTCGGAAGAGGCGGCGCTGCGGGTGATGGAGGCCGAGGTCGCCTTTGGCCGCAGGCTTGTGCAGGTGGGCTTCATGCGCCGTTTCGACGCCGATTATCGGCGGCTGAAGGCGGTGCTCGACGGCGGCACGCTGGGCCTTCCGCTGATGTATCATTCGGTGCACCGCAACGCATCGGTTCCGCCGGGGCTCTACACCTCGGAAATGCCGCTCAACGACACGCTGGTGCATGACGCCGATATCTCGCGCTGGCTGCTGTCGGACGAGATCGCCTCGGTCGAGGTGCGCCTACCGCGCAAGTCCCGTCAGGGCGGCGAGTTGCGCGATCCGCATTTCGTGCTGCTGCATATGGCGGGCGGGGCGATCGTGGATGTCGAGATCTCGGTGAACATCGCCTACGGCTATGACATCCGCGGCGAGGCCTCCTGCGAGCGCGGTGTCGCGGCGCTGCCCAACCGTCCGGCCACGGTGGTCTCGGACGCCAGTGGTATCCGCCAGACCATCCCCGAGGATTGGCGCGAGCGCTTCATCGAAGCCTACGATCAGGAGTTCCGCGAATGGATCGCCGCCGCCCGCGAGGGCACGGCGACCGGGCCGAGCACCTGGGACGGCTATGCCTCGACGCTGGTGGCCGATGCTGCGCTGCGCGCTGTCGCCAGCGGCGGCCGCGAGATGATCCGCATGCGCGACAAACCGGCGCTTTACGAAGCGCCGATCTCGCGGGCAGCCTGAGGAGGGCGGATATGATCAACGGCGAACGCACACTCTCGCGCCCCCTGCGTTGGGGCATGGTCGGCGGCGGGCGCACCGGGCAGGTGGGCTACAAGCACCGCACCGGCGCGCTGCGCGACGGCACCTACCAGCTGCTGGCCGGGGCCTTCGATCTCGACGCCGAGCGCGGTCGCGACTTCGGCACCAACCTCGGCGTGGCGGCGGACCGCTGCTACGCCACCTATCAGGACCTGATCGCCGGTGAGGCGGGGCGCGAGGATGGCGTCGAGGTGGTCGCGGTCGCCACGCCCAACTTCACCCACTACGAGATCACCAAGGCGCTGCTGCAGGCAGGCATCCATGTGATCTGCGAAAAGCCGCTCTTCTTCACCGTGGCCGAATGCGACGAGATCGCCGCGCTGGCCGAGGAAAAGGGGCTGATCGTCGGCGTCACCTACGGGTTCACCGGCCATCCGCTGGTGCATCAGATGGCGGCGATGGTGGCCAAGGGAATGCTGGGCGAGATCCGCATCGTCGACATGCAGTACACCCACGGTTTCAACGCCGGGGACGATACCGATGCGGGCGAGGCGGTGAAATGGCGCACCAACCCGGCAACCGCGGGTTCGACCTTCGTGCTCGGGGATATCGGCACGCATCTCTACTATCTTTCGGAAGTGGTGCTGCCCGAGCTCCGGATCGAAAAACTGCTCTGCGACCGCAAGGCCTTCATCCCCAGCCGTGCTCCGCTCGAGGACCATGCCACGGTGCTCATGCATTACGACAATGGCGCGCGCGGGCGGCTCTGGGTCAGCTCGGTCAACGCCGGGAACATGGGCTCGCAGCAGTACCGCTTTGTTGGGTCCAAGGCCTCGGTGCAATGGTCGGACAGCCATCCCGATCAACTGATCTATGAGGTGCAGGGCGAGCCGAACCGCATTCTGCACCACGGCATGCCCTATCTCGAGGATGAAAGCCTCGCGGTGGACCGTATGGGCGCGCTGCACACCGAAGGGCTGGGGGACAGCTGGGCCAATATCTACCTGTGGATCGCCGAGGCCATCGACGCCAAGGCGCGCGGGGATGAGGCCTTCCTCGACACCCACCACTACCCGGGCATCACCGCCGGCACCGAAGGCGTGCGCTGGCTGGAAAATTGCGTCCGCTCCGCCGATGGCGGCTCGGAATGGGTCACCTACCAGTGACCCGGCACGGCGGGGCGGCCTCTGGTTCTCCTCCCACTCCCAAATCGGGGCGGCCTCGCCGGACTGTATTTACTTCTTCGGAGTCAACGAGATGAAACTTTCCATCTGCACCGACGTGATGGGTGATCTGTCTTTCACCGACATGCTCGACAAATGTGTCGCCCTCGGCGTCGAGGGGATCGAGATGACCGGCG
Organism: Salipiger sp. ABN3_019; assembly: GCF_056158605.1. Lineage (NCBI taxonomy): Bacteria > Pseudomonadati > Pseudomonadota > Alphaproteobacteria > Rhodobacterales > Roseobacteraceae > Salipiger > Salipiger sp. ABN3_019. The sequence continues at coordinate 905,367 of NZ_JBSWTP010000010.1, read as the reverse complement.
GTGGCTGGTCGCCCGCACCGCATTTCCGCGCCGAGACGCTGCTGGCCGACCGCGCCGAGCTGAAGCGCCGCCTCAAGGAGATCGAGGCGCGTGGCCTCGAGATCGCCGCGCTCAACTGCTCGGCCAACCCGCTCGATCCGGGCGAGATGGGCAAGCGTCACCGCAAGGAGATGGAGGACACCATCCGCCTCGCGGGCGAGATCGGCGTGAAGAAGATCGTCACCATGTCGGGCCTGCCCGAAGCGGCGCCCGGCGATATGGTGCCGAACTGGCTGGTCTATACCAAGTCGTGGCCCGATGAGATGCCCGAGCGCGACCGCTACCAATGGGAAGACCGAGCCTTCCCGCTCTGGCACGACCTCGTGAAGCACGCCAAGGATTGCGGCGTCGAGAAATACGCGCTGGAGAATTTCTCGGCGATGCTGGTGTGGAACCCCGAGACGCTGTTCCGTCTGCGCGATGAAGTGGGCGACATGGTCGGCATGAACCTCGACCCCAGCCACCTCTTCTGGAAGGGGGCCTGCCCGATTGCCGTGGCGCGCGCGCTTGGCCCGGCGATCCACCACGTACACGGCAAGGACACCCGGATCGAGCGCGGCCTCTGCGACGTCAACGGCCTGCTGGAACTCAAGGAGGTGACCGATGTGGCCAACCGCGCATGGAACTATGTGGCGGTCGGCGCGGGCCATGATCTGCAATGGTGGAAAGAGTTCTTCTCGGTGGTCGGCATGATGGGCTACGACGGCTGGGTCTCGCTGGAGATGGAGGATTTCACCATGTCCACCAACGCCGGGATCCAGTCCTCGATCGACGCCCTTCAGGCCACGATAATTCGCTGAGGGCAGAGACCATGAAGATCGGCGTTGTCGGATACGGAACGGGCGGGCGGCACTTCCATGTGCCGTTCATCGCGGCGGCGCGGGGCGTCAGCCTCGCGGGTATCGTCGCGCGAGCGCCTGCCACCGTGGCCGCCGTGCAGGCGGAGCTGCCCGGCACGCCGATCTTCTCCAGTCTTGCGGCCATGCTCGAGGCGGGCGTCGATGCGGTGACCATCACCACGCCGCCGCAGACCCGCCGTGCGCTGGTGCTCGAGGCCATCGCGGCGGGCGTCCATGTGATCGCCGACAAGCCTTTCGCCCCCTCAGCCGCCGCCGCGCGCGAACTGGCCGAGGCGGCGCGGGTCAAGGGTGTCACGATCGGCGTCTACCACAACCGCCGCTGGGACGCGGATATCCGGACCCTGCGCAAGCTGATCGACGATGGTCGGCTCGGGACCGTCTGGCGGCTGCACTCGCGCATGGATTTCGACGATCCCGCCACGCTCGAAGCGGGCCCCACGGGCGGGCTGCTGCGCGATCTCGGCAGCCATGTGGTGGATCAGGCGCTCTGGCTGCTGGGGCCGGTGGTCTCGGTCGATGCCCAGCTTGATATGGTGGACCTGCCCGAGGGGCCGACCGACGCTGGTTTCGTGCTGACCCTGCGCCATGAAAATGGTGCGCATTCACATATTTCCGCCAGCAAGCTCAACCATCTCACCTGCCGCGAACTGCGCGCCTATGGCAGCGCGGGCAGCTATGTGGCCGCTGGCACCGACGTGCAGGCTCAGGCGATCTTTGCCGGACAGCGCCCGGCGGATGATCCCCAAGGCTGGGGCTACGACGCCGAGCCGCATTGGGGCACGCTGCGCACCGCTGCGGGGGCGGTGAAAATCCCCTCCGAGCAGGGGCGCTACCATGCCTATTACGAAGGCTTCGCCGAGGCGGTGCGTGACGGCACGCCGCCCCCGGTCACGGCCGAAGCGGCCATCGCCACGCTGGCCGTGCTCGACGCCGCCCGGCGCAGTGCCACCGAGGGGCGCAGCATCGCCCTTTCTGAGATCGAAGGGGCCTGAGCCATGTATAAATTCATCATCACCATCGAGCTGATGCCCGGCACCCGCGATGAGATCCTCGCCCGCGCGCCCATCGCGCAGGCCGCCACCCGCGCCGAGCCGGGCTGCCTTGCCTATGATTTCTTCACCTGCACCGACGATCCCGACAAGCTGGTCTTCGTTGAAAGCTGGGTGGATGAGGCCGCGCATGGCTTTCACATGGAGCAGCAGCACACCAAGGATTTCATCGCCTTCCACGAGCAGTTCCACAAGCGGCTCACCTTCGAAACCATTAATGTGGCGGTCTGAGATGAGCGGGCCGATCACCATAACCTGCGCGCCCTGCTGCTGGGGGGTGGACGATGTGAGAAACCCGCATCTGCCGCCTTGGGAGCAGGTGCTGGACGAGGCCGCCGCAGCGGGCTTCGGCGGGCTCGAGTTGGGGCCGTATGGCTATATGCCCCTGGATGCGTGTCGGGTCGGAGGCGAGCTTGAAGAACGCGGTCTATCCATCGTCGCAGGAACGATTTTCGACGATCTCGTCTCAACCTCCAATCGCGACGAACTGCTGCGGCAGACCGCCGAGATCTGCGCTCTGATCACCGCGCTTCCAAAGCCGCAAAGCCATAAGGGCCAGCGCTTCGAGGCGCCGTATCTGACGGTCATGGATTGGGGTCACGACGTGCGCGATTACGCCGCCGGTCATTCGGACCGCGCGCCGCGCCTGTCGCCGGACTACTGGCGCGGCATGATGGACAACATCCGGGCCATCGCAGAGCTGGCGCGGGACCGCTACGGCGTGCGTGCGGTGATCCACCCTCATGCGGGCGGCTACATCGAGTTCGCCGATGAGCTGGATCAACTGGCACAGGACATCCCCGCGGAAACCGCGGGCCTCTGCCTCGACACCGGCCATATGGACTATTCGGGCATGGACCCGGTGGCCACGCTGCGCGCCTATGCGGATCGCGTGGATTACATACATTTCAAGGGCATAGATGCCGAAGTTTATGCGGATATCATGTCGCGCGAAATCCGCTTCTTCGACGCCTGCGCCGAAGGGGTCATGTGCCCGATCGGCAAGGGCTGCATCGACTATTCCGCCATCCGGTCACTGCTCACGGAACTCGGCTATGGCGGCTTTATCACCATCGAACAGGAACGCGACCCACGGAACAGCGGCAGCATCCTGCAGGACCTGGCGGCCAGCCGGGACTTCCTGCGGCGCGCCGGGTTCTGAAGCAAGAAGGGGGGAGACCCATGACCAAGACCTTGGATGTGATCACCATCGGCCGGGCCGGTGTGGATTTCTACGGCAGCCAGATCGGTGGCCGTCTGGAAGACATGGGGTCCTTCGACAAATATATTGGCGGCTCGCCCACCAATATCGCCTGCGGCACCGCGCGGCTGGGGATGAAGTCGGCGCTGATCTCCCGTGTCGGCGATGAGCATATGGGGCGCTTCATCCTCGAACAGCTGGCGCGCGAGGGCGTGGAAACGAGGGGCGTCGTCACCGACCCCGAGCGGCTCACGGCGCTGGTGATCCTCGGCATCCGCGATCAGGAACAATTCCCGCTGATCTTCTCCCGCGAGAACTGCGCCGACATGGGCCTGTGCGAGGAGGATATCGACGAGGCGTTCATCGCCTCGGCCCGCGCGGTGGTGCCCACCGGCACACATCTGAGCCACGAGCGCACCCGCGCCGCCGTGCTCAAGGCGCTGGAACTGGCGCGGAAACACGGCGCGCAGACCGCGCTCGACATCGACTACCGCCCGAACCTCTGGGGTGTGCTTGGCCATGGCGATGGCGAGAGCCGCTTTGCCGAGAGCGCCGAGGTCACCGCGCAACTGCAGTCAACGCTGCATCTGTTCGACCTGATCGTCGGCACCGAGGAGGAGTTCCACATCGCCGGCGGCTCGACCGACACGCTGGAGGCGCTGCGCAACGTGCGCAAGGTCTCGGATGCGGTGCTCGTCTGCAAACGCGGGCCGATGGGAGCGACGGCTTTCGAGGGCGCGATCCCAGGCAGCCTCGACGCGGGCCAGACCGGGCCGGGCTTTCCCATCGAAGTGTTCAACGTGCTGGGCGCTGGCGACGGGTTCATGTCGGGCCTGCTGAAAGGCTGGCTCGATGGCGAGGACTGGCCGACCACGCTGAAATACGCCAACGCGTGCGGTGCCTTCGCCGTCTCGCGCCACGGTTGTACCCCGGCCTATCCAAGCTGGGAGGAGCTGCAGTATTTCTTCGAGCGCGGCATCCAGCGCAAAGATCTGCGCAATGATGCGGCGCTTGAACAGGTGCATTGGGCCACCAACCGCAAGGGCGATTGGTCGACCATGCGCGTCTTTGCCTTCGACCACCGCAGCCAGATGGAAGAGATGGCCGGTGCAACGCCCGAGAAGATCGGCGCTTTCAAGCAGCTCTGCCTGCGCGCGGCGCAGGACGTGGCCGATGGCAACGGCGGCCATGGCATCCTCTGCGACGGGCGGCTCGGGCGCGATGCGCTCTACGCGGCCGAGGGCACGGGTCTGTGGATCGGGCGCCCGGTGGAATGGCCGGGTTCGCGGCCGCTGATGCTCGAGCCCGATCTCGGGCCGGACTACGGCGGCCTTCGGGAATGGCCCCGCGATCAGGTGGTGAAATGCCTGTGCTTCTGCCACCCCGAGGATGATGCCGAGACATGGGCCGCACAGGAAGAGACCGTGCTGCGGCTCTTCACCGCCGCGCGGCGCAATGGGCTGGAGTTTCTGCTGGAGGTGATCCCCTCGAAGGTCGCGCCGGTGAACGATGAGACCACGGCGCAGGTGATCCGCCGCTTCTACGCGCTCGGCGTCTGCCCCGACTGGTGGAAGCTCGAGCCGTTCAAGACCGAGGCGGCCTGGGCCAAGGCGGTGGCGGCGATCGAAGAGAACGATCCGCGCACCCGCGGCATCGTGGTGCTGGGCCTCGACGCGCCGGAGAAGGAACTGGCCGAGAGCTTTGCGCTCGCCGCACGTCAGCCGCTGGTGAAGGGCTTTGCCGTGGGGCGCACGATCTTTGGCGACGCGGCGCGGGCGTGGATGAGCGACGCGATCTCCGATGGCGAGGCGGTCGAGCAGATGGCGGCGCGCTACGCCCGGCTGTGCGACCTCTGGGATGCGGCGCGCGCCGGCGCCCGGCTGAATGCAGCATGAAAGATGGCGGGACTAGAGGGGGCGCTGCCCCCGTCCGCGCCGGGGCGCGAACGCCCCCGGGATATTTTGATCTAGACGAAGAGGCCGCGGGCGGCCGCAAAGGAGGAGAGGCGATGGGCACGATCAGGCTGACCGCCGCGCAGGCGATGGTGAAATGGCTCTCGGTGCAGATGACCGAAGAGGGCGAGCGCTTCATCGAGGGCGTCTGGGCGATCTTCGGGCATGGCAACGTGGCGGGGATCGGCGAGGCGCTGCACCGCTATCAGGATGTGCTGCCGACATGGCGCGGCCAGAACGAGCAGACCATGGCGCATGCCGCCATCGCCTATGCCAAGACCAAGCGGCGCAAGCGCGCCCATGCGGTGACCTCTTCGATCGGTCCTGGCTCGACCAATATGGTCACCGCCGCGGCGCTGGCGCATGTGAACCGTCTGCCGCTGCTGATGATCTGCGGCGACGTCTTCGCCAACCGCCGCCCCGATCCGGTGCTGCAGCAGATCGAGGATTTCGACGATGGCACGGTCTCGGCCAACGACTGCTTCCGCCCGGTGTCGCGCTATTTTGACCGCATTGCCCGGCCCGAGCATCTGCTCACCTGCCTGCCGCGGGCGATGCGCGTGATGACCGATCCGGCAAACTGCGGCCCGGTGACGCTGGCCTTTTGCCAGGACGTGCAAGCCGAGGCCTTCGACTACCCCGAAGCGTTCTTTGAGCCCAAGGTCTGGCGCATCCGCCGGCCCGAGCCCGACCCGGTAGAGGTGGATGCGGCGCTGGCGATGCTGAAGGCGGCAAAGCGTCCGCTGATCGTCGCGGGCGGCGGGGTGCTCTATTCGGGGGCCGAAGCGGTGCTGGCCGAGTTCGCCACCCGGCACGGCATCCCGGTGGTCGAAACGCAAGCTGGCAAGGGCGGGCTGTCGTGGCAGCATGAGTTGAACTTCGGCTCGCCCGGGGTGACCGGCTCGGCCTGCGCCAATGATCTGGCGGCGCGGGCGGATCTGGTGATCGGCGTCGGCACGCGATTTCAGGATTTCACCACCGGCTCGTGGACGGTGTTTGAGGCGGCGGACCGCCGGCTCTTGTCGATCAACCTTGCGGGCTATGACGCACAGAAGCACGGCGCCGAGCCGGTGGTCGGCGATGCCAAAGTGGTGCTGGAGAAGCTGGGTGCGGCGCTGAAGGACCGGCTCTACGGCTGGCACGATCCGGCGGCGCGGAGCGGCTGGCACGATGCGGTGGCCGAGGTCATCGCGGCGCCCGAGAAGGCCGGGCTGCCGAGCGATGCGCAGGTGATCGGCGCGGTGCAGCGGGTCTCGACCGAGGACACGGTGGTGATGTGCGCCGCGGGCACCATGCCCGGCGCGCTGCAGGTGCTCTGGCAGGCTGCCAAGGGCGGCTATCACATGGAGTACGGCTATTCGTGCATGGGCTATGAGGTGGCTGGTGCCATGGGCATCAAGCTCGCCGCGCCCGAGAAGGAAGTGATCTGCTTCGTCGGCGACGGCTCTTACATGATGGCGAACTCGGAACTGGCGACGGCGGTGATGCGGCGCGTGCCCTTCACCATCGTGCTCACCGACAACCGCGGCTACGGCTGCATCAACCGTCTGCAGATCGAATGCGGCGGCGCCGAGTTCAACAATATGTACAAGGACAGCAACGTCGAGGTGCAGCCGGAGATCGACTTCGTTAGCCACGCCGGCTCGATGGGGGCGCATGCCGAGAAGGCCGCCAACATCGCCGAGCTTGAAGCGAAGATCGCCGAGGCGCGCAGCCGCGACATTCCCACGGTGATCGTCATCGACACCACGGCGGTGCCGGGCACCGGCGCGGGCGGTCACTGGTGGGACGTGGCGGTGCCGCAGGTGGGCGGTCCGGAGCGGCTGGAGAGCGCGCGGGAGACCTATGCGCAGAACGCCGCCAAGCAGCGGGTCTTCGACTGAGCGCGCTGGGGGAGAGCGGGGGGCAGCGGGGGCCAGCCCCCGCACCCCCGGCGTTTTTGCGGAACAATGAAGGATTGGTGCTCAGGGAACAGAGCGTTGGGCGCCGAGTATTTTTGGAAAGATGAAAGGGTGGGGCCATGAATTGCGCCGCCCGGACAGGAGGACCGATGAGCCATCTTCTTCACCGCCCCTTCGGCGCGCACGGCAAGGTGCATGAGATCACGCCGCAGAGCGCCGGTTGGCGCTACGTCGGGTTTTCGCTCTATCGGCTGCGGCCGGGCGAGAGCGCAGCCGAGGCGACCGGCGAGCGCGAGGTGATCCTCGTGATGGTCGAGGGCAAGGCGAAGATCACCGGCGCCGGGCAGGATTGGGGCGAGCTGGGCGAGCGGATGAACGTCTTTGAAAAGACCCCGCCGCATTGTCTCTATCTGCCGAATGGCTGCGACTGGCGGGCCGAGGCGGTGAGCGAGTGTACTATCGCGGTATGCTCGGCACCCGGCGTGGGCGGTCATGAGGCGCGGCGGATCGGGCCCGAGGGGATCACCCTGACGCAGCGCGGCAAGGGCGCGAACACCCGTCATATCAACAATATCGCCATGGAGAACGAGGATTACTGCGACAGCCTGCTGGTCACCGAGGTATTTACCCCGGCGGGCAATTGGTCGTCCTATCCCAGCCACCGCCATGACGAGGATGATTTCCCGCGCATCACCTATCTCGAAGAGACCTACTACCACCGGCTCAACCCGGCGGATGGTTTTGGCGTGCAGCGGGTCTATACCGACGACCGGCTGCTCGACGAGACCATGGCGGTACATGATCACGACGTGGTCTGCGTGCCGCGTGGCCACCATCCCTGCGGCGCGCCCTATGGCTTTGAGATGTATTATCTCAACGTGATGGCCGGGCCGCTGCGCAAGTGGCGCTTCGTCCCGGCGCCGCCGGTGGAGTGGATCATGGAGCGCGACGCCACATGATCCCCCGCGCGCTGAACCAAAAGACGGCGCGGCATCTTTCCTGGGAAGGCTTTCTCGATCTCGCGCAGCGCCTCGGCTGCGTCGGGGTCGAGCCGCGCGACGATCTCGGGCGGCCGTTCTTCGACGGGCTGGACCCGCGCGAGGCGGCGCGCATGGCGCGCGGCAGGGGGCTGCGGCTGCTGGGGCTGAGCGAGGTCTATGGCATCAACGTCTGGGACCGCGCGCGGGCGGCGCAGGTCGCCGCGCTGATCGAGGTCGCCGAGGCGGCGGGCGCGGAGACGATCAGCCTGATCCCCTCGGTCGATGACCGGCCTGTGGTGCCGCTGCGCGAGGCGCTGCGCGAGGTGCGCGAGATGCTTGCAGGGCGGCGGCTGGTGGCGCTGGTCGAGCCGATCGGCTTTGCCGCGTCGAGCCTGCGGCGCAAAGCCGAGGCGGTAGAGGCGATCGAGGCGGTGGGCGGCAGCGGCTGTTTCGGCATAGTGCATGACACGTTCCAGCACCAGATCGCCGGTGAGTTGCAGGTCTTTGCGCCGTGGACGCGGATGGTGCATATCTCCGGCATCTCCGCGCCCGATGTGCCGCTTGACGCGTCGCAGGACCCGCACCGCGTGCTGGTGGATGCGCAGGATCGCTGCGGCACTCTCGAGCAGATCGCGGCGCTGCGCGCGGCGGGCTACGAGGGCGCCTTTTCGTTCGAATGCACCGATGCGTCGGTACAGGAGAGTGGCGCGCTGCCGCAGGAAATCGCTGCCTCCTTTGCGCATATCGACAGCGCTCTTTGCTGAGCCTCGCGGATTTGCGCGCGCCGCGGCAAGCGCTGCGCGGCTCAGTTGAGCAGGCGCTCGATGCGGCCGCGCTTTTCGGCGTCATTGCCTTGGCCGTAAAGGATGGCGCGCAGCTTGCCCACTTTGGCAGGCGGCACCAATGCGGGGTCGAGACCGGGCACCAGCGTGCGCAGCGTCTGCTGTTCGCCTTGGGTCAGGGTGACGGGCTTGCCGATGCTCATCGCAAGCAGCTGGCCAGAGGGCTCTGCAGCGTTTTGTGCCGCAAGGGCCGCGTCCCCCGGTTCCTGAAACACGTCCGGCCCATGCGCCGCGTAGAGCGCTGTCGGGGCCGCAAGCGCCAGAAGCGCGGCGGCGGTCTTGAGCGGGGTCATGGCTCTCTCCCGTTGCTTTGGAACCAGAGGTCAGAGCATAGCGGCTCGCGCAGTGCGGGCAAGCGCATCCCCGCAACCTGTACTCACACCGCCGTTATTTGGCGGGCGGTCCCGGCTGGCGCGCGCATTCGTGGAAGATGCGCTTGGTGCAGGTGGCGCAGATGTCGCCGTCGAGCTTGGGCACGATCAGCGCGATGGCATCGCCTTTCGACAGGTGCAGCCGCTCTCTGCCAAGCTCGCGAACCACTTTGAAACGCGCCAGTTTGGTCAGGGTGCGCGGCGTCTTGACCTGAAGGTGCAGCGCGCCGCCCATGCGTTCGCGCCGCCGCGCTTCATCAAGGATAAGATCGGCTCCGGCGAGATCGACGTCGCCGCCGCCCTTGACGATGAACAGCATGGTGCGCTGTAGCGGACGCTCGCGTTCGAGCCGCCGGAACTCGCGCCGCAGGTATTCCACCGAGCCGAAGAACAGCGGCCCGTCGAGGCGGCAGACCATGAGCTGCGGGCATTCCTCCAGCCCATTCGGGGCGGCGTGTTTGAACACTCTGCCGGGCGTCGAGGGATCGGGCGCACCCTGTCCGAGGAAGGGGCGCGCGGCACCGCGCAGGAAGAAGCCCAGCGACAGCAGGACGCCCACGTAGATCGCCGTTTCGAGGTTGACCAGCAGCACCGTGGCGAAGGTGACCCCGGCGATGATCGTCTCGGTCGAGGAGGAAGTGACGAGGTGCCGGATCTCGCGAAAGTCGATCAATCGCCACGCCACCAGCATGATCACCCCGGCGATGCCGGGGATCGGCACCACGGCGAAAGCCGGGGCGACCAGCAGCAGAATGCCGAACAGGAAGACCGAAGAGAAGATCGCCGACAGCGGCGTGCGGGCCCCTGCGTCGTAATTGATGCCCGAGCGGGTGAAGGAGGCCGAACTGGGGTAGCAGCGGAACAGGCTGCCGATGACGTTGGACAGGCCCTGCGCCAGAAATTCGCGGTTGCCGTCGATCATCTGCCCCGAGCGCAGCGCCAGCGCCCGCGACACCGACAGCGCTTCGAGCAGGCCGACGATGGCGATGGCTATGGCCCCGCCGCCGAACTCGCGCAGGTCTCCGAGCGAGAGGTCGGGCACGTCCATGCTCGGCAGGATTTCTCCCAGCGGGCCGATGGTGGCGATGCCCGCCTCGGCGCCGCCAAGCGCGAGGCTGATGCCCGTGGCAACGATCAGCGCGGCCAGATAGTTGGGCCAGAGCGGACGCCAGAATCTTGATCGCCAGCCCGACGACAAAGGCCGAGAGCGCCACGATGAGGGCGTGCCAATCGGTGGCGAGCGCGGCCTCTGGGATGGCGCTGACGAAGGCGCCGAGATCGCTGGTCGACGGCAGCGGCACGCCCAGCACATGGCGCAGCTGGCTCAGCGCGATGAGGATCGCGGCCCCGGTGACAAAGCCGGTCATCACCGAATGCGACACAAAATCAACCAGCGCCCCGAGCCGCGCCACGGCAAAGGCAAGCTGGATCAGCCCCACCATCAGGCACAGGGTGATCGCGGCGGTGACATACTCCGGCGATCCCGGCAGGTAGCTCTCCGAGAGCGTCGCGAAGAGCATGATCGACAGCGCCGTGGTTGGCCCCGACACCGCGTGCCAGCTGGAGCCGAGCAGCGCCGCCACGAGCGTCGAGACCATCGCGGTGTAGAACCCGTATTCCGCGGGAAGCCCGGCGATGGCGGCAAAGGCGACGCCCTGCGGCAGCACCAGCGTCGCGCCGGTGAGGCCCGCCATCAGGTCGGCGCGCAGCGTGGCCTTGGTGGTCAGCCCGAACCAGTCGGGAACCAAAGCGGCAGCGCGCGCCCGGAGGGCGCGCGGGGAGGGGCTTTCGCGGGTCATCGGATCAGGCCCAGACACAAACTCAAACTCAGGCGCGGGCGACAGGCGCAGGGGCGGTTTCCGTATGCGCCAGTTCCGCCTGCATCAGTTGCTCCAGCAGACGGGCCTTTACCGGTGCGGCCTCGGGCGTGTCCCAAAGGTTGCGCAGCTCGTTCGGGTCGGCCTCGAGATCATAGAGCTCGCCCCAACCCAGCCCTTGGAACACCGAGAGCCGGTAGCGCGCGTCGCGCAGGCTGTGCACATTGGGGCAGACGCCCAGCCCGTCCATCTGCGCCTGATGCGCGTATTGGATCAGCACGCCCTCGGGGGCGGAGGTCTCGGACATCAGGTCGCGCCCCTGCATGCCCCAAGCCTGTTCGATCTTCGCCCGTTCGAGGATCGTCGCCCCGATGTCCAGCGTCTGACCGAGCCGGTCGCTGCGTGCGCCCTGATCGCCCTGCGGGTCGGCCCAGACGAAGGGCACGCGGGTGATCTGCTCGTATTGCTCGGAGCCTTTGAACAGCAGCCGGTGATCGCCGAGGTGATCGCCATGGTCCGAGGTAAAGATGGTGACGGTCTCATCGCCGCGCCCGCTGGCCGCCAGCGCGCCTTGCACCCGGCCCACCGCGTCGTCGATCATGGTGATCATGCCGCAGGTCAGCGCCTGCGCCTCCTGCGCCTCGCGGGCCGAGCAGCCGATGGCGTTCATGCCCTGAAGGTTGGCCTTGCCGTCCTCGCGCGCGCCCAGCACGCCCGCCACATGCGGCGGCGGCGTCCAGTCGTTTGAGGTGAAAGCTTCGGGCACCGGCATGTCTTCGGGCTTGTACATGTCCCAATAGTCGCCGGGCGGGTTGAACGGATGATGCGGGTCGGGCCAGCTGACCATCAGGAAGAACGGCTTGTCGCTGTCCTTGCGCGCCTCCAGCCACGCGCTTGCGCGCTCGGCGATGTAGGAGGTGGAATAAAGCTCGGACGGGACGGCGGTGCGCACCGCCTGCGGGCAGCTGTAGTCATGCGGCAGCTGGTTCTTCGCGCCCATCTTGGCGCCGATGTCGGGATCGCGCTCCAGCGCCCAGCGGGTGTAATCGCCGCCCACGTGATCGCCGTGTCCGGTGACCAGTTCCACATGGTTGAAGCCGTAAAAGGGCACCGGTACCGCAGGCATCTCGCCCGACCAGAAGTCGGGCTCTTCGACGTGATAGACCGGCGTGGCGAAATCATTGCGCACCGCCTCGCTCAGCTCGCCGTTGGCCTTGTAGTAGCCGGGGCGCGCCTCGGGCGGGGTCAGCACCGGGGCGATGCCGGTGAAGGTCTGCAGGTGGCTCTTGCCGATCAGCGCGGTGTCATAACCCGCGTCGCGCAGCAACTCGACGAAGGTGACATTGCGCTGCGACAGCGGGATGCCGTTGAAGCGCACCCCGTGGCCCGAGGGCATGCGCCCGGTCATCAGGCTGGCACGGTTGGGCATGCAGACCGGGCTCGCCACATAGAAGCGGTCGAAGGCGGTGCCGCGCGCGGCCATGGCGTCGATGTTCGGCGTGCGCACGATCGGGTGGCCGTAGCAGCCAAGGAAATCGGCGCGGTGCTGGTCCGTGATGAACAGGATGAAGCTGGGACGGTCGGACATCAGAGGGCCTCGGCGGTTTGAAGTTTCGCGGTGCGGCGCCAGACGGCGAGCGCGATGCCCAAGGCGAGCGCGGCAGCACCGGCGAGCACATAGGGCGACAGAAGGGTGGCGGCGCAGGCAAGGCGCAGCAGGCGCTCCCAGCCCGGCAGGCGCTGCTTGTCAAAGCCGATGAGCGCGCTGGAAGCGAGGTAGAGCGAGGCCGCCAGCGTCAGCAGCGAGAAGGCGACGAAGCCGAGCGAGGCACTGGCCGCGGCCTCGGTGCCCAGCAGCAGCGCCGGGTTGTAGACGAAGGCGAAGGGCACGAGGAAGATCATCGCGCCGATCCGCGTCGCCTCGACCGCCGTGCCGATGGGCTTGCCCTTCGAGATCGACGCTGCGGCATAGGCCGCGATGGCCACCGGCGGGGTGATCACCGAGGCGACGCCGAAGAAGAACACGAACATATGCGCGGTCAGCAACTCGACGCCAAAGCCGGTGAGCGTGGGGCCCATGACGGCGACGATGGCGATATAGGCCGGCAGCGTCGGCATCCCCATGCCCAGCACGATGCAGCCCGCGGCGGCGATCAGCAGGGCGGCCATCAGCGAGCTGCTCGCGGCATTGGCCAGCAGCACGGCAAACTTGGTCGGGATGCCGGTGGCGTTCAGCGTCGAAACCACGATGCCCACCATGGCGATGGCGATGGCCAGCTGCGCGACGGTCTTGCCGCCCTCGGCCAGCGATTCCAGCAGCTTCCACGGCGCGCGGCGGATCTCGGGGTTGATGAAGCTCATCGGGATCAGCAGGAAGATCGCCGCGATGGAGGCCCCGGCGGGCGACAGGCCCGATACCAGCAGCCAGACGATCAGCGCGATCGGCCCGAAGACCAGCGCGAGGTTGATCCAGTCCTGTCCGGCGGGCGGCGCGACCGCCTCGTCTTCTTCGCGCGCGGTGATGCCAAGCTTCTCGGCCTCGAAGAAGACCGCGAGGAACAGGCTGACGTAATAGGCGATGGCAGGGATCAGCACAGCAAGGATCACGGCGAGGTAGCTGACGCCGACGATATCGGCCATGACCAGCGCGGCAGCGCCCATGATCGGCGGCAGGATCTGCCCGCCGGTGGAGGCGGCGGCTTCGACCGCGCCCGCGAAGTTGCCGGAAAAGCCGCGGCGGCGGATCATCGGGATGGTGACGACGCCGGTGCCGACCACGTTGGCGACGGCGCTGCCCGAGACGGTGCCGAACAGCGCCGAGGCGGAGATCGCCGCATAGGCCGGGCCACCACGGAAGCGGCGCATCAGGTGAAACGAAATGCGGATCATCGAGCCGCCCGCGCCGCAACCTTCAAGCACCGCGCCGAGGATGATGAAGGGCAGCACAGTCGAGAGCACGATGCCCATGATGTTGCCCAAGATGCCTTGGCTGGCGTCGTACCAGATGTTCTGGGCGATGAATTCATTCATGTCGCCGACGATGGTCTGGAAGACGCCGGGCCAGTAGGGGCCGGTGGCGAGATAGGCAAAGACCACGGCACCAAGGATGGCGATGGGCGCGCCCCAAAGCCGCCAGCAGGCGATGATCGACAGCACGGCGGGGATCGCGGCCATCCATGCCTCGCGGGCCGAGAAGAACATGAAGCTGTCCTTCAGCACCATCGAGACCTGATAATAGTCCCACGACACCCAGCTCATCAGCGCCAGCGCGATGGCGTAGCCGATCAGGTGGAAGACGGTGAGCTTGCCGTCGCGGGTCAGCCGCAGGGCGTCCCAGATCAGGAAGCTCAGGAAGCAGAGCCAATAGAACAGCGGCCGGAACCAGTCGAGCTCGAACGGCCCGACGCGCGGCAGCACGCCATAGGTGGGCATCACGTTGGCAAGCCCGGCGAGGGCGATGACAAGACCAACGGCAAGACCTGCCCAGTGCAAGGCCTTCACCCTGCGTTCGATCGAAGATGTCATGAGGTTTCCTCCCGGCCCGGCGTGGGCCCTGCGCCGCGGTGGCGGCGGTGCCCCGGCCCATATGGGGGCCGGGTGCGGTTCATCTGCTCCGGCGGTCTGCCGGCGCCCGGATCACTCTGCCTTCAGCGCGTCCGGGATGGTGATGCCTTGCTCTTCGTAAAAACGCGCCGCGCCGGGGTGGACCGGCATATTGGCGCCCGCGAAGGGCTCGTCGGTGTTGAGCCGCGTCAGCAGCGCGTTGGCCGATTTCATCGCATCGAGATTGTCGAAGAACGACTTGGTGAGCGCATAGGCCGCCTCGTCCGACAGGTCCTTGTTGGCGCCCATCATCATCACGGTGACCATGATGGTCTGGTCTTCGTCGCCATTGACCTGGCCCTGATAGGTGCCCGCGGGCACCACATCGGTGCGCACCGCCTGATCGACGAGGTAGTCAGCCCAGCCGTCGCCCGAAACGATGTCATCCGCGACGCCGAGAATGCGGATCTCGCGCTGCAGGCTCAGTTCCTGAACCGACTGCTGGCCAACGGCGGCGGACATGATGAACATGTCGAACTGGCCATCCTGAAAGGCTTGGCTCGAGGCTTCCCACGGCAGGCGGATGCCTTCGTAATCGGTGCCATCCTCAAAGCCGCCGCTGGCCTCGCGCACCATGCCGCGGGCCTGATTGGCGGCGGCTCCGGCGGGCGGGCCGACATAGACGCGCTTGCCCTTGATGTCGTCCCAGCTTTCGATGCCGCTGTCGGCCCAGACGATGGGATGGAACGAGCCGCCGGGGAAGGTGAACAGCAGCCGCATGTTGCCAGAAAAAGCCTTGGCCTGATCGGCGGCGTTTGCATAAGGCCCAGCACCGCGGGTCATCGCGCCATAGGCGGGCGGCGGCACAACCGCCAGATCAAGCTGACCGGCGCCGACTTTCATCGCCGAGCGCGTCAGCGCCTGACCGAGCGAGACCTGCAGATCATAGCCCGCGCCGCTGGTGAACTGCGCCCATGTCTGCGGCACGATGCCGGTGAGTGACGCGCTGCCACCACCCTCAATGCTCAGCGTTTCGGCGCTCGCCGGAAGGCTGGCGCTTGCCAGCACAACCGCGGCCGTCATGTATTTAAGGGTGTGGAACATCCGCTCTCCTCCGGTTCGGAATTCTCTCCTCTGAGCGCTGACAATATATCATGCGCGCGAGAATGACCTATTCCTTCTCGGCCTCGATCATATCATTATTGGTATGAAGAGGGGCGCGGGACAGGCGCTCGCGGAACATGTTCTGCAGCAGCCGCATCGCCGCGCCGTCCTGCACGCCGGGCAGGGTGGTCAGCCCCACGGGACCGTTGAGCGCGGCATCGCGGATCGGCAGAACCACCACCTCGCCCGCGGCGCGTGCATCGGCCACCAGCGCCTCGACGGTCACCACCACATGGCGCGAGGCGCGGATGGTCTTGTTGATGAAGCCCGCGTCGATCGATTCAATGTCGAAATCCGGCGCGACGAACCCGCTCTTGAATAAAAAGCGCTCCAGTTCCTGCCGGATGATCGTGCCGGGGATCGGCGCCAGCATCGGCTGCTCCAGCAGCGTCCGCAGATCGGCCCGCGCATCGCTTTGCGCCAGCGGATGCTCTGTGCCCACGGCAAAGACGATCGACTCGTCGTAGAGATGCTGAAAGCTCAACCCATGCATCGCGGTGGAATCCGACAGCCGTCCGATCACCAGATCAAGCGCGCCCTGCCGCAGCCGGGCGAGCAGGTCGGCGTTAGAGCCCGAGACGACCCGCACGGTGGTGCGCGGGTAAATCTCCTGAAAGTCCTCGATGATCGCGGGCAGGGTCAGGCCGCAGACGTTGGGCAGCGCGCCGATGCGCAGCAATTCCCGCGCCCCGCCCATATCCTGCGTCGCCTGCAGCCCTTCGGTGAGCAGCGCCATCGCCGCTTCGGCAGCGTCGAACAGCTTGCGCCCATGCACCGTCAGCACCGCGCCGCGCTGCGAGCGGTCAAAAAGCACCACATCCAGCGTCGCCTCAAGCTCGCGGATCGAGCGCGAGACCGCTGGTTGCGTCAGCCCCAGCACATCGGCCGCCGCCATGAAGCTGCCGTTCTGGGCAACCTCGATGAAGCAGCGGACCTGCCGAAAGCGGAGCTTGCTGAGAAGTCGTGCCGAGGTGTCGATCGCAGATCTCCCAATTTGCGCGCCCGTCTGATTTATCCTCAGGCGGGGCGCAAAGGCCATGGCGGATTGCACCGGCTGGCCTTTGGGAGTTTGCGGAGCGCCTCAGCAGAAGGCGTCGACGATCTCGTCCATGAAGGCGGTGAAATCAAAATCCTCGACCACATCCAGCGCCGACAGACCGTCCCAGCTGAAGTTCTCGCGCCGTTCGACGATCGTTTGGCCAAGGGTGATCGGGCTCATGCATTCGATCAGCACGCGCAGCGGCGTGATGCGGGTCCATTCCGGGTGCAGCACGGTGGCGATGGCGACGGAATCGATCAGCCCGCAATAGGTGCCATGTCCGCGCCGCTCGACAAAATCGGTGACCTCGCGCAGCAGCCGCGCCTCGGGGCGGGGCGAGGCGGCAAGGCGCGCGCGATGCGTCTCGGTGAGATGCAACTCGCGCCTCGTGGTCACGTCGAGGCCGCAGGCGGTGAAGTTGAAGCCCGCCTCCAGAACCAACCGCGCCGCTTCGGGATCGACATAGACATTCCACTCGCTGGCGGGATTGTCGCCGGTGGCGCGCTCGGTGCCCGAGGCATGCAGGCCGAAAGCGCCAAAGATCGCGGTCAGGCTTTTCACCTTCTTCGGCAGGTCCGGGTCCTTGATCAGCGCCAGCGCGATATTGGTCATCGGCCCCAGCGCGGCAATCTCAAGCTCGCCGGGGTGGGCGTTGGCCATCTCGATGATCAGATCGGCGGCAAAGCGCGGGTCGAGCGGGCGGGTGCTGACGGGCAGCGCCATCTCGGCCAGACCGTCCGAACCATGCGAGAAGGGATCGCGCGGGTAGGGGCGGGTCAGCGGCTTGAGCGGGCCCTGCGCCACGGGAATGCCCGGCGCGTCGATCAGGTCAAGCAACTGCCGCGCATTGCGCGAACAGGCGTCGGCGGTGAGATTGCCCGACACCGTGGTGATGGCCTTCAGGTCGAAGGCGCCCGAGCGCAGCGCATAGGCGATGGCGACGGAATTGTCGATGCCGGGGTCGCAGTCGATCAGAAGGGGACGCATGTGAGCTCCAATAGGTATTAAACGTAATACCTCATATTTTCATTTTCCTCGGGACGCAATACTGTGGCCGCAGCAGAAGGAGCCCTCATGCAAAGTCGACCCGATCCCGCGCTCGAGTTCCAACCGGTGAACCCAGACTCTCCGGTCCCCGCCTATCTGCAGGTGGAGGATGATCTGCGGCGCTCGATCCAAGGCGCCATGGCCCCCGAGGGCACGCGGTTGCCGCGCGAGATCGAACTGGCCGAGGCCTACGGCGTCAGCCGCGTCACCCTGCGCAATGCGCTGCGGCGGCTGGTAGAGGCGGGCTTTATCGAGCGGGTGCACGGGCGCGGCACCATCGTGAAGGCGCAGCCCGCGCCACTGGAGATCGACCTGACGCTGATGCAGCCGATCTGGCAGCAGATACAGGCGCAGGGCGAGCGCAGCGTGATCTCCTTCCTGTCCCGCGAATGTTGCGCTTTGCCCGCGTCCGTCGCCATGGCGCTCGGGCAGCCTGAAGGAGCGCAGGGCTTCCGGCTGGTGCGCCTCGTCTCGGCGGACATCCGGCCCTTGGTGATCAACACAAGCTGGCTGCCTGCCGCGCTGATGCCGGGGTTCGATCCGCATGCGCTGCTTAACAATTCGGTCTGGAGCACGTTGTCCGAGGCGTTCAAGCTGACGCCCTCGCGTTCGCGCAACCGCGTGGGGATGATCCAGCTTTCCAATGATCAGGCGGTTTTGCTGCAACGCCCGCTTGGCTCGCAGGGGATCGAGATGGAATTGATCACCTTCGACCAGCAGGAGCGCCCGATCGAACTGTCGCGCCTCGTCTGGGGCGATGCGGTGCGGCTGACGCTGAACTCGGCGCCCATGGGGCAGGGCTGACACAGGAAAGCTGACGTCAGGGCGTTGACAAGGACCAAAGGGTATTAATAGTAATACCTCATCGAAAGCCGCACTCACGGATTTAACGACAGGAGAGCCGGGACGCATCATGCGCGCCAGTCCGAGACATCATTCCAGCCTCTTCTGGTTCTGCCTGCCCGCGCTGCTCCTGTCGGTTTCGGTGATCGCGCTGCCGGCCATCGCAACCTATGCCATGTCGCTGACCGACTGGGATGGCGTGTCCGAGCCTTGGTACATCGGCTTTGAAAACTATCAGGACCTCTTCGCCGACCGCGCCTTCTGGAGCACGATGGTCAACAATGGCCGCTGGCTGATCATCTTCCTGACCATCCCCATGGCGCTGGCGCTGTTCGTCTCGGCGCTGCTGACCACGCGGCGCAAGGCGGCGGCGGTCTATCAGGCGATCTTTCTGCTGCCCTTCGTGATCTCTCCGGTCGCCAATGTCGGCATCTGGATGAATGTGATCCTCGACAACAACGCCGGGCTGCTGGGCTGGATCGACCGCAACATCACGCCCGTCGGCTACCCGCTCGGCGATCCGGATACCGCGCTCTACACCGTCGCGGCGGTGAATATCTGGAGCTTCTGGGGCTATCTGGCGGTGATCCTCTTCGCCGCCATGCGGCAGACGCCCGAAGATCAGCTCGAGGCGGCCTATCTCGAGGGCGCGAACGGCTGGCAGATCTTCCGCGAGGTGACGCTGCCCAACATCCTGCCGACCGTG
This sequence comes from Salipiger sp. ABN3_019, assembly GCF_056158605.1. Classification (NCBI taxonomy): domain Bacteria; kingdom Pseudomonadati; phylum Pseudomonadota; class Alphaproteobacteria; order Rhodobacterales; family Roseobacteraceae; genus Salipiger; species Salipiger sp. ABN3_019. The sequence continues at coordinate 886,013 of NZ_JBSWTP010000010.1, read as the reverse complement.
GCGCTGCTGCTGGCGCTGGTGACAATCCTCAGCTTTTTGAACTTCGACTACGTGTTCCTGATGACCGGCGGCGGCCCGGCGGGCTCGACCGAGATGCTCTCGACGCTGGCCTATGGTTTCGCCTTCCGCACCTTCGAGGTCGGCAAGGCGGCAGCCGTGGCGGTGGTGATGAGCGGTTTCGGCATCCTTGCCTCTTTCGCCTACATCTTCGTCAGCCGGGAGGCGCTGAAATGAGCGCCGCGCAACCCCATGTGCCGGGCCGTGCCGGGCGGCTTGCAGGGACCGTGATCCTGCTTCTGCTGGTGGCGGCGGTGCTCTTCCCGCTGGCGCTGATGGCGCTCAACGCGCTGAAAACCCATGCCGAAGTGGTCAGCAATCCGCTGGCGCTGCCGCAGAGCCCGAGCCTTGACGCTTTCGCCCGCGCGTGGCGCACCGGTCAGTTCGGCCACGCGCTTATCAACTCGGTCCTCATCACCGCTGTCACCGTCGCGCTGACCACCGGCACCGCCGCGATGGCGGCATGGCCGCTGGCCCGCAAGGCGGTGCGCGGCTGGCGGATCATCATGCTTTATTTCCTTGCCACGGTGGCGGTGCCGATCCAGCTGTTCCTGTTTCCGCTGTTCTTCGTCTACGCCAAGCTTGGCCTCGTCTCGAACCCGGTCGCAACGGCGGTGATCCTCTCGGCGGTGAATCTGCCGGTGGCGATCCTGCTGCTGCGCAGCTTCGCGCTGTCGATCCCCGCTGCTCTGGACGAGGCGGCCTATATGGAGGGCGCGGGCAACTGGCAGGTGTTCCGGCTGGTGATCCTGCCGCTGATGCGCCCCGGCCTTGTCACCGTCGCGATCCTCACCGGCTTTAACGCGTGGAACGAATATCTGATCACTCAGACCTTCCAGCAAAGCCAGTCGAGCTACACCGTCATGCTCGCCTTCCTGTCGATGAACAGCGAGATCGCCTCGGATAAATCGCTGATGATGGCGGGGGCGGTGATCGTCATCGCGCCGCTGCTCATCTTCTTCCTTCTCATGCAACGCCTGTTCGTCGACGGGGTCACCCGCGGCGCCGTCAAGGGATGACCCGCCCCATATGTCGCAGCTGACGCTCTCCGAGATCCGCAAATCCTATGGCGAGACGGAAGTGATCCGCGGCCTCGATCTCGCCGTCGAGGCGGGCGAATTCATCGTCTTCGTCGGCCCTTCGGGCTGTGGCAAGTCCACGCTGCTGCGCACCATCGCCGGGCTTGAGGGCATCGACACCGGCCGCATCGAGATCGCCGGGCGCGACGCCACGCGCCTGCCGCCGGTCGAGCGCAACGTGGCCATGGTGTTTCAGGGCTACGCGCTCTACCCGCATCTGACGGTGGCCGAGAACATCGCCTTCGGGCTGAAGATCCGCAATGTGCCGAAGCCGCAGCGCCGCGCCCGCGCCGAAGAGATTGCCCGCCTGCTGCGGCTCGAGCCCTATCTCGACCGCCGCCCCGCCGCGCTTTCGGGTGGGCAGCGCCAGCGCGTCGCCATCGGGCGCGCCTTGGCCCGCAGCCCCGAGATCTTCCTCTTTGACGAGCCGCTGTCGAACCTCGACGCGGAACTGCGCGTCGAGATGCGCATCGAGATCGCCCGGCTGCACCGCGAGCTTGGCAATACGATGATCTATGTCACCCATGATCAGACCGAGGCGATGACGCTGGCCGACCGCATCGTGGTGCTGAACGGCGGGCGGATCGAGCAGGTGGGCCGTCCGCTCGAGCTTTACAACGATCCCGCCAATGCCTTTGTCGCGGGCTTCATCGGCTCGCCTAAGATCAACCTCGTAGAGACTGGCCGCCTGCCGCTGCCGCAAGCGCCCGAGGCCGCCGCGCAGATCGGCATCCGCCCCGAACATCTGCGCATCGACCCCGAGGGGCCGATCGAGGCAGAGGTGCTCTTCACCGAGGATCTCGGCAACCTTGGCTTTTCCTATCTCGACGCGGGCGGCACCCGTCTCTGCGTCGAAACCCGTGGCGCGCGCCCCGCACCGGGCGACAGGCTGCGCCTCTCGGCAGAAGCCGCGCAGTGCCTCTACTTCGATGCTCAAGGCCAGCGCCTGCGGTACCCGCAATAACCTCCTCCCAACACCCAACCTCCCAACAGGATCCCTCCCATGACCCGCTCCACCCGTTTTGCCCTTCTGGCCACGACCGTCGCCCTGCTGCCGCTGCAGGCGGCGGCGCGCGAGACCGTCACGCTCTGGTTCTGGGGCGCGTCCCCCGAGTACCGCGAGGCGCTGGAAACCACGCTGGTCCAGCCCTTCCACGACGCGCAGGACACCTATGATCTGGTGATCGAATACAAGAACGACGTCGACAATGATGTGCGCGTTTCGGTCATGGCGGGCGAAGGGCCGGACATCGTCTACACCTCGGGCCCGTCGTGGGTCTCGCCGCTGGCCAAAGCGGGCAAGCTTGCCGACCTCAGCGACTACGCCGAGAAATACGGCTGGAACGACCGTATCGTCGCGCCGTCGATGCAGGCCTGCACTCAGCAGGGCGGGCTTTACTGCATGACGCCCTCGCTGGTGTCGGACGGCATGTTCTACAACGCCAAAGTGCTCGAAGAGAACGGCTGGGAGGTTCCCAAGACCGGCGCAGAGCTGGAAGAGATCATGAAGGCCGCGCAGGAAAAGGGCATGTATGCCTCTGCCGTCGGCAACAATGGCTGGCAGCCGATCAACGAGAACTATTCCTCGACCTTCATCAACCAATTCGTGCCGCCCGCCGAGCTTGAAAAGATGCTCACCGGCGAGGCCAGCTTCGACAGCCCCGAGATGCTGGCGGCGATGGAAGAGCTGAACCGCTACTACAAGGCGGGCTATCTGGGCGGCGACGACTATTTCTCGCTCAACTTCGACAGCTCGATCTCGGCACTGGCCGAAGAGAAGACGCCGTTCTTCTTCGCGCCCTCCTTCGCGTTCCAATGGGCGATGAGCTATTTTACCGGCGACAAGGCCGATGACATCGGTTGGGCCGCCTTCCCGCAGCTGTCGGACGCCGTGGCTTACCCGAACTACTCGGTCGGCGCGGCCTTCGCGCTGTCGGTCAACGCCAACTCGGAAGTGATCGAGGGCGCGGCAGAGGTGCTCGACATGATCATGTCCAAGCGTTTCGCCGTCGACATCGCCACGGTCTGGCCGGGCTACTGGTCGATCCCGCTGCAGGACTTCCCCACCGATCCCGAGGCGAGCGGCGTTGTGAAGGCCTATTTCGACGCGGCGACCGCCGTGTCGGGCGCCGTGGCCGACGGTCGTTTCGGCTACAAGGTGCAGACCTTCTTCCCCGCCAAGACCACCGATGTGCTGGTCAAGGACGTCGAGGCGATGTGGCTCGACAAGGAGACTCCCGAAGCGGTCGTCGCCACCACTGCCAAGACCTTCGACCGCGAGCTCAAGCGCGGCCTCGTGCAGCAGATCCCGGCCCAGCAGTAACCCTGCATTTTCGCTCGACAGACAGGGGCTCCGCCACGGCGGGGCCCTTTGCGCAAGCATCGCTGCGCCACCGCAAAGGCGCTTCTTGTATCAAGTGTTTGCAGTCATGCAGGCGGGGGCAGGTCGTCGTGACGCTTGTGTTCGATGTCGAAGGCGTCGCCACGTTTTGCGATGCTGCGGGAGTTGCTCATCTGAGCAGCGCGGTGCGGGTGGCCGCGCCGGATTTGCGTATTTTTAAAGAGAAGAAGCAAGGGACGCGCGGCTGGTGCGGCGCGCCCTGTCTGAGTTTGCTGCGGCTTAGCCCTGCGCCGCCTTTCGGGCCCGGATCAATGTGAAGATGCCCGCGCAGGTGATGATCGCGGCACCGAGCGCCACATTGGGCCGCAGCGTCTCGCCGAAGACCAGCATGCCGAAGGCCGAGGCGAAGACCAGCTGCAGGTAGGCGAAGGGTTGCACCGCCGAGGCTTCGGCCACCTCATAGCATTTGATCAAGGTGAAATGCCCCGCCGCGCCGGTGACGCAGAGCGCCGCCATCATCGCCCAGTCAGGGGCGCTCATCGGCTCCCAGAACCACATGCCGATGAGCGTGGCGGTGGCGACGCCCACGGTGCCGGTCCAGAAGAACGAGGTGGCGGCGCTGTCGGTGCGCGCCACGCGGCGGGTCAGCAGCCCGTAAAGGGCGAACATCAGCGCCGCCAGCAGCGGGATGGCGGCGAGCGGCGAGAACACCCCGCCCGAGGGCTGCAGGATGATCAGGATGCCAAGAAATCCGATGCCGATCGCGCTCCAGCGGCGCCAGCCGACCTTTTCGCCCAGCACCGGGCCCGAGAGCGCCGCGATGAGCAGCGGGTAGCAGGCAAAGACCGCGTGGCTTTCCACGAGGCCGAGATAGACGAAGGCCGAGACCATCACGCAGATCTCGAGCACCAAGAGCACGCCGCGGAAGGCCTGCAGCAGCGGCTGGCCGCTTTTGGCGGCGGCGCGCAGCCCGCCCTTGTGGCGCGCGGCCAGCGTCAGCACGAAAAGCGCGAAGAACCAGTAGCGCACCATCGTCACCATATAGACGTTGGTGGCCTCGGATAGATGTCGGGACAGAACGTCCTGCACCGAGAAGATGAAGGTGGTCAGCACCATCAGCCAGATGCCGAGGCGGGTGTTCTGCTGGGCCATTCAGGGCGTCCTTGCGAGAGGCATTTTCGCGACGGTCATATGGCGTTTGCGGCCATGGCCGGGCTGGCGGGTCACCTCGAACCCCGCGTCAGCGAGCGCACGGCGCACATGGCCTGCCGCGGTATAGGTGGCGGCGCTGCCGCCCGGGGCGGTGTGGCGGGCGACCTCGGCCATCAGATCAGGGCCCCAAAGCTCGGGGTTCTTGGCCGGCGAGAAGCCGTCGAGGAACCACGCATCGGCCCGCTGCTCCCATGCGGCAAGGGTCTGCCGCGCGTCGCCCTCGACCATGGTGAACTGCAGGGCGGGCAGCGAAAAGGCGCGGGCGTTCTGCTGCCAGAAGGGCGCAAGTTCCGCAGCGATATCCGAAAGCTCGGGAAAGGCGGCCTGCGCGCGCAGCATGTCCTCGGCGCCAAGGGGGAAGGCTTCGAAAGTGGTGAAACGCAGGGCGCCGGGGATGTCCTCTGCGCGCCAGAGCGCCAGCGTCGCCAGCAGGTTCAGCCCGGTGCCGAAGCCCAGTTCGGCCACATGAAACCCATCCACCAGCCGCGCTGGCAGATCATTGCCCGCGTGAAACGTGTGGCGGGTTTCGGCAAGGCCGTTCTCGAGCGAATAATAGGGATCGTCGAAGCGTGGTGAGACCGGCACGTCTCCGTCCCGCCACTCCGGTGCATCGTCGGGCAGCAGGGGATCGGGCCGGGGGGTGTCGGGCTGGCTCATTCTGCGCACCTGTCCTAGAACTGTGATCCTACATGAAGCGGAGTGGTCGGAATGGCAAGCGGGCAGAATGGCGTGGATGTGACGGTGCGCGGGGCGGGGATTTTCGGCCTGTCGATCGCCTGGGCCTGCGTGCAGCGCGGCGCGCGGGTGCGGGTGGTCGATCCCTTCGGCGCGGGCAGCGGATCGAGCGGCGGGCAGGTGGGGGCGCTGGCGCCGCATGTGCCCGAGAACTGGAACCCCAAGAAGGCGTTCCAGCTGGAAAGCCTGCTGATGGCGGCGGGCTTTTGGGCCGCTGTGGAGGAGACCGGCGGCGTCTCGGCGGGCTATGGCCGTCTGGGGCGTTTGCAGCCGCTGGCCGACGACAAGGCGGTGGATCTGGCGCGCGGGCGCGAAGAGACGGCGCGGCAGCTTTGGGGCGATCACGCGGTCTGGCGGGTGATCAAGGCAGAAGAGGCGGGGGATTGGGCGCCGGTCTCTCCAACCGGGCTGCTGGTGCATGACACGCTGACCGCGCGGATGAACCCGCGCCGCGCCTGCGCTGCGCTGGTCGCGGCCTTGGCGGTGCGCGGCGTGGAGGTGCAGCCGGAGGCCGAGGACGCAGGGCAGGTGCTTTGGGCTGCGGGCTGGCGCGGGCTCGAGGATCTGTCGCAGGCGCTTGGCAAGAGGGTCGGCACCGGGGTGAAGGGCCAGTCGGTGAGCCTGCGCTTCGATGCGGGCGAGGTGCCGCAGCTCTTTGCGGGCGGGCTGCATGTGGTGCCGCACAGCGACGGCACGGTGGCCATCGGCTCGACCTCGGAGCGCGAGTTCGACGATCCCACCGCCACCGACGATCAATGCGACGATCTGGTCGCCCGCGCCGCGCTGGCGGTGCCCGCGCTGCATGGCGCCGAGGTGATCGAACGCTGGGCCGGGGTGCGCCCGCGCGCACGCAGCCGCGCGCCGATGCTGGGCGGCTGGCCGGGGCGCAAGGGTGTGTTCATCGCCAATGGCGGCTTCAAGATCGGCTTCGGCATGGCCCCCAAGGTGGCGCAGGTGATGGCCGATCTGCTGCTCGAGGGGCGCGACGAGATCCCCGAGGGCTTTCGCGTCGAAGATTCTCTCTGACCGTCTTGGCCTTCGCCTGCGCTTCTGCAAGCATGCGCGCGTGATCCGGCATGGCCGCGCCGCAATGCGCCCCGCGCCGCCGGATCGAGACAACAGGAGAGACCCGCGTGACCCACGCAGACGATATGGCCCGCATCGCCGAAACGGCGAAAAGCTGGCGCCGCAGCATCCACGAACAGCCCGAACTTCTTTACGATCTGCCCATCACCGCCGCCTTCGTCGAAGAAAAGCTGAAGGGTTTTGGCGTCGATGAGATCGCTCCCGGCATCGCAAAGACCGGCATCGTGGCGCTGATCAAAGGGGCCAAGGGCGAGGGCCCGGTGATCGGGCTGCGCGCCGATATGGATGCGCTGCCGATGGACGAGAAGACCAACCTTCCCTACGCCTCGAAGATCCCCGGCATGATGCACGCCTGCGGCCATGATGGGCATACGGCGACGCTGCTCGCCGCGGCGCAGTACATGTGCGAGACCCGCGACTTCGCGGGCACCGTGGCGCTGATCTTCCAGCCCGCCGAAGAGGGTGGCGCGGGCGCACGCACGATGATCGAGGAGGGGCTGCTGGAGCGCTTCGGCATCGAAAGCGTCTATGCGATGCACAACAAGCCGGGCCTGCCGGTGGGCCAGTTCGCCACGCGCCCCGGCCCGCTGATGGCGGCGGGGGATCGTTTCGTGGTGACGGTGACCGGGCGCGGCGGCCATGCTTCGGCGCCCACCATGTCGATTGACCCGGTGGTCGCGGCGGCGCATCTTATCGCCTCGGCGCAGACGTTGGTGTCGCGGTTTTCCGATCCCTTCGATCAGGTGGTTGTCTCGATCACCTACCTCGAGGCTGGGTCGGGCAGGGCGCTCAACGTGATCCCCGACACAGCCACATTCGGCGGCACGATCCGCACGATGAATTCCGAGACAAGGGCCGAGATCGAGGGCCATCTGCGCCGTCTTCTCAACGCCGGGGCCGAGCAGTTCGGCTGCGAGGTCGAGCTTGACTGGCGTCCGGGCTATCCGGTCACCGCCAACAATGCCGGCAAAGCGGCTGTGGCCGTCGGCGCGGCGGCGGCTGTGGCGGGGCCCGAGAATGTCGATGACAATTGCGACCGGATGATGGGCTCGGAGGATTTCTCCTACATGCTGGAGAAGCGCCCCGGTGCGATCGTCTGGTACGGCAACGGCGACAGCGCCGAGCTGCACAACCCCTCGTATAATTTCAACGACGAGGCGATCCTGCCCGGCATGCGCTATTGGATCGAGCTGGTCACCCGCGAGTTGGCCGCATGAGCGAGGTGAGCCTTCCCTTTGACGAGTTGGTCGGTCTGCTGACGCGAATCTTTGAAGGTCAGGGCCTGCCGCCGCGCGTGGCGCAGGTGCTGGCGACCAATTGTGCCACCTGCCAGCGTGACGGCGGGCTGAGCCACGGGGTGTTCCGCATTCCGGGCTATGTCTCGACGCTTCGGAGCGGCTGGGGCAATCCCAGCGCCATGCCGGTGATCGACGAGGACGGCGGCACGCTGATCCGGGTCGATGCGCAGGGCGGCTTTGCACAGGTGGCGCTGGCCGAGGCGCGCGCGCGTCTGGTGGCGAAAGCGCGGGCCGAGGGCGTCGCGGCGCTGGCGATCCGCAACTCGCAGCATTTCAGCGCGCTCTGGCCGGATGTGGAGCCCTTTGCCGAAGAGGGGCTGGTGGCGCTGAGCGTGGTCAACTCCATGGCCGTGGCGGTGCCGCCGGGCGGCAAGACGCCGGTCTTCGGCACCAACCCGATGGCCTTTGCCGCGCCGCGCGCGGGGCAGGCGCCCTATGTCTGGGATCAGGCGGCGAGCGCTCTGGCGCATGGCGACGTACAGATCGCCGCGCGCGAGGGGCATGAGCTGAGGCCCGGCACCGGCGTCGATGCCGAGGGCCAGCCGACCAATGATCCGAATGTCATCCTGAACGGTGGCGCGCTGCTGCCCTTCGGCGGCCATAAGGGCGCGTCGATTGCCATGACCATCGAGATCCTCGCCGCCGCCTTCACCGGCGGGGCGTTCTCGACCGAGGTGGACTGGTCGCAGCACGAAGGGGCGAAGATCCCGCTCACCGGTCAGTTCCTGCTGGTGATGGATCCCGAGCACGGTGGCAGCCACGGCTTTGCGACCCGTGTCGCCGCGCTGTCTGACACGGTGCGGGCGGCGGGGCAGGAGCGCCTACCGGGCGACCGCCGCGCCAAGATCCGGGCCGAGGCCGAGCAAAAGGGCGTCGCGCTGACCGAGGCCGACATGGAGATGCTGCAGAGCTATCTCTGATCCGCGAAAGGCTGCCGGGGATACGCTGTCGCCGGCAGCTTGAGCGCAGCGCGGGGTTCAGCGCTTCTTCTTCATCGCGTCCATCAGTGCCGCGCCAAGCGCGCCCTGACCGCCGCCCGAGCCGCCCTTGGAGGCTCCTTTGGGCCCGCTGCTCATCGGCCCGCGCGGACCTTTACCGGGGCCGCCCTTGCCGCGCGGTGCGCCGCCGCGCCCTTTGTCGGGCTGGGCGCGCCGGTCCTGCGCCGCCTCGCGACCGCTGCCATCCTTGCGCATCGAAAGCCCGATGCGCTTGCGTGGCACGTCCACCTCGGTGACGCGGACCTTCACCACGTCGCCCGCCTTCACCACCTCATGCGGGTCCTTTACGAAGCGGTCGGCCAGCTGGCTCACATGCACCAGACCGTCCTGATGCACGCCAATGTCGACGAAGGCGCCGAACGCCGCGACGTTGGTCACCGTGCCCTCAAGCATCATGCCGGGGCGCAGATCGGTGATCTCTTCCACGCCATCGGTGAAGCTGGCGGTGACGAAGTCGGGGCGCGGGTCGCGGCCGGGCTTTTCCAGCTCCGAGAGAATGTCGCGCACCGTGGGCAGGCCGAAGGCGCCGTCGACGAACTCTTCGGCGCGCAGCCCCTTGAGCGCCTGCGGCTGGCCCATGATCTGGCGGATGTCGCGCCCGCAGGCGGCGACGATCTTGCGCGCCACGCCGTAGGCCTCGGGGTGGACCGAGGAGGCGTCCAGCGGCTCGGCGCCGTCGCGGATGCGCAGGAAGCCCGCGCATTGCTCGAAGGCTTTTGGTCCCAGCCCCGCCACTTTCAGCAGCGCCTTGCGCGAGGGGAAAGCACCGGTGCTGTCGCGGTGGCTGACGATAGATTGTGCCAGCGACGGGCCGAGGCCCGCCACATGCGCCAAGAGCGGCGCAGAGGCGGTGTTGAGATCGACGCCCACGGCGTTCACCGCGTCTTCGACCACCGCCTCGAGCGTCTGCGCCAGTTTGCGCTGGTCGACGTCGTGCTGATATTGGCCGACACCGATGCTTTGGGGGGTGATCTTCACCAGCTCGGCGAGCGGGTCCTGCAGGCGGCGGGCGATGGACACGGCGCCGCGCAGCGAGACGTCGAGATCGGGAAATTCCTTGGCCGCCGTTTCCGAGGCCGAATAGACCGAGGCCCCGGCTTCGGAGACCACAACCTTGGTCGGCTTCGTCACGCTCGCGGGCAGTAGCTTCAGCACGTTGCCCACAAGCCGTTCGGTCTCGCGGCTGGCGGTGCCATTGCCGATGGCGATCAGCTCGATCTTATGGCGGGCGATCAGCTCCATCAGCGTGGCGGTGGCGCCGCGCGTGTCGTTCTTGGGCTGGAAGGGATAGATCGTCGCCGTGTCGAGCACTTTGCCGGTGGCGTCCACCACGGCGCATTTCACCCCGGTGCGGATGCCGGGATCGAGCCCCAGCGTCGCCTTGGAGCCGGCGGGCGCGGCCAGCAGCAGGTCCTTGAGGTTGCGGGCAAAGACCGCGATGGCCTCTTCATGCGCGCGGCGGCGCAGCTCGGTCATCAGATCCACATACATCGACAGGCTCAGCTTCACCCGCCATGTCCAATCGGCCACGCCGCGCAGCCATTGGTCGCCAGCGCCGTCGCCGCGGATGCCGATGGCCGCAGCCACGATGTCCTCGCCGCGGCGGGTCGAGACCTCGGGGTCGGGCGCAATGTCGACGGTGACCACCTCTTCCTTCGAGGCGCGCAGGATCGCCAGCGCGCGGTGCGAGGGGATATCGGCCCATTTCTCGCGGTGGTCGAAATAGTCCGAAAACTTGGCGCCTTCCTGCTCCTTACCCGGGGCGAGTTTGGCGGTGATGAAGGCCTCGGCGCGCATGAACTCGCGCAGGGTGCCGAGCAGCGGCGCGTTCTCGGTCAGCTCTTCGCCAAGGATGTCGCGTGCGCCGTCGAGCGCGGCCTTCACATCGGCGACGTTCTCGCCAAGGTAGCCCTCGGCCAGCTTGGCCGGATCGGCGTTGCGGTTCTCTTCGATGGCGCGCAGCAGCGGCTCGAGCCCGTTCTCGCGGGCGATCATAGCGCGGGTGCGGCGCTTGGGCTTATAGGGCAGGTAGATGTCTTCCAGCGCGGCCTTGGTCTCGGCGCCCGCGATGGATTTCTCCAGCGCGTCCGTCAGCTTGCCCTGTTCCTTGATCGAGTCGTGTATGGCGCGGCGGCGGGCTTCCATCTCGCGCAGATAGGTGAGCCGTTCCGACAGGTTGCGCAGTTGCGTGTCGTCGAGCCCGCCGGTGACTTCCTTGCGGTAGCGCGCCACGAAGGGCACCGTGGCGCCGCCGTCGAGCAGCTCGACCGCCGCCGTCACCTGCTTCGGGCTGGCCTGAATTTCACGCGCGATGGTGCTGGCGATGCGGGTCTGGGTGTCCACGGGGCGGCCTCCTTGGGGTCTTTCGGCGGGGTGGTTCGGGGGTCTTCGGGAAGGCTGGTGTAGCCTCGCCGCGCGGCTGCGCCAAGAGGCGCGTTGCGCGGTGGCTGATCCTTGCGCGGTTTGCATTGGCGGCGCGTTAGCCGGGCGAGCGCCTGCCCGTGGGGTGGCGCTGCGAGTTTGGAGGTGCACGCTTTACCCCAGCCACGTCCGAGTGATTTCCGAGCGCAGCGCTACGATGAAAAGCGCCAGCCCGCCGGGACGGCGTCGTCCATCGGGCTTGAACCGATGGCGCCACAATGAACGACCGCTCACCCGGCGGCCTTCGGCCTTGATTCCGGGCGGGTGCGCAGCGCCTTTTGTTCCAAACACCAAAGTTTTCGCGCGCCGCGCGTGTCGTCAGCCCTCAGGGAGCCAACACCCGCACGCCATCCATCTGCGAGATTTGCCAGACATCTTCGTCGTATACCTCGGTGAGCATATCCACATAGGCCGCGTCCCAGCCGGGCATGTCGAGCTCTTCTTCCATCGCCTCGGGCAGCGCGTATTTTTCCAAGAAGGCCGCCATCACCCGGCGCTTCTGCGCCTCGCTCACCTGCGGGTTCTCCCGCAGGAAGCCGCGGAACCGCTGCATCGCCTCGGGGCTGACAAGCTCGGAGAAGAGATCGAAACTGCCGATGATCTTGCGCTCTGCCTCGATCCCCGCGGCTTCGCGCAGGATTTGCCCCCAGAGCAGCGGCGTATCCTCGTTGCACCACAGCAGCAGCGGCACGTCCGGCAGCGCCTGCCGGATCCGGGCGATAAGGTCGGACCAGCGCAGTTGCATCGGATCGGCCCCGGCCAGAAAGCTTTCGGGGGTCTCATGCGGCGTTGCGCGCAGCATCGCCGGGATCCACGTGGCGAAATCGCGCAGGCCGATGAGGATTTGCAGATCATCGCCGTCGAAAAGCTTGGCCACCGCCTGCAACCGACGCTCGGCCTTGCGGTAAATCTCGCCGCCTTCGAGCGCCAGCTTGGGCACCGACAAAAGCGTCTCGTGGCTGAGGATCACCCGTTTCACCAGCGCCGGATCTTCGCTGAGGATCGCGTCGAGCATCACCTCGCGCGCCTCGGGCGCCGGGGCTCCCGCGCCCAGTTGGCTGACCACTTCCGAGAGCAGCATGCGGTAGCGCGAGGGGCCGGGGATAGAGATGCCTTCGCGGTGAAAGTCGTCGGCGTTGCGCAGAAGTCCCTTGAGCAGCCGGTCCTCGTCCGTGCAATGGACGCCGATGTGAAGAATGACCTGCATGGCCCTGTGGTTCCGCCTGCTCTTTCGATTGCCTTTAGGGCGCACTATAAGCGCTTTGCGCCCGAGCGAAACCGCGCGCGACCCAGAGGGATCCACGAAGGAGCCGCCATGAGCCTTGCCGACAACAGCGCCCCCCGCCGCTTTCGCGCGCGCTGGCCGAGCCCGTGGTCGCTGGGGGCGGCGCTGATCGCGTCTGTGGTGGTGGCGCCGATCCTTGCGGTGCTCTGGATCGCGCTCTTTCCGAGCGAGAACATCTGGCCGCATCTCGTGTCGACGACGCTGCCGCGCTATTTCGGCAATACGCTGAAACTGATGGCTGGGGTTGGTCTGCTGGCCGGGGCCGCCGGATCCGGGGCCGCATGGCTGGTCGCGCGCTACGAGTTTCCCGGGCGGCGCTGGCTCGAATGGCTGCTGCTGCTGCCACTGGCGATCCCCGCCTATGTGGGCGCCTATGCGCTGGTGGATTTTCTGGAATACGCCGGGCCGGTGCAGACCGGGCTGCGGCAGATCTTTGGCTGGCAGACCTCGCGCGACTATTGGTTCCCCGAGATCCGCTCGATGGGCGCGGCGATCCTCGTGCTCTCGGCGGCGCTTTACCCCTATGTCTACCTGCTCGCACGCAACGCCTTTCGCGAGCAGCCGGGCAGCGCCGATGAGGTGGCGCGTTCGCTGGGGCAGGGCGCCTTTGCCCGGTTCTGGCGGGTGGGGTTGCCGCTGGCGAGGCCTGCGATCGCCGCGGGCATGGCGATCGCGATGATGGAAGCGGTGAATGATTTCGGCACGGTCGATTACTTCTCGGTGCAGACGCTGACCACCGGCATCTTCAGCGTCTGGCTGCAGAGCAACAACGCGGGCGGCGCGGCGCAGATCGCCGGGACGGTGCTGGCGCTGGTGATTCTGCTGGTGCTGCTGGAGAAGGGCTCGCGCCGGAAGATGCGGTTCTTCAACCTCTCGTCGCGCCACCGCCCGGTGCCGCGCACGCGCCTTGAGGGGGGCTGGGCATGGGGAGCCGCGCTGGCCTGCGCCATTCCCTTCGCCATGGGCTTTGTGTTGCCGGCATGGGTGATCCTCGGGCACGCGCTCGACAACGCGGGCGCTTGGTCGGACCCGGATCTCTGGCGCGCCGGAGCGAACACGCTCAGCGTTGGCGGTATCGCTGCGGTGCTGACCGTGCTGGGCGGGGTGTTTCTGGTCTATGGCGTGCGCCTGTCGGGACGCCAACTGCCGCGGCTGCTGCTGCCGGTCTCGACCATCGGCTACGCGGCCCCCGGGGCGGTGCTGGGCGTCGGCATTCTGATCCCGCTCGCGGCGGTGGATCATATGCTCGCCGATGGCGTCGAGGCGCTCACCGGCGTGGACATCGGCCTTGTGCTGACCGGCTCGGCCTTTGCGCTGGTGCTCTCTTACTTCGTGCGCTTCTTCGCCATCGCCCAAGGCGCGGCGGATGCTGCAATGGGCCGGGTCTCGCCCAACCTCGCCCGCGCGGCGCGCTCGCTCGGCCGCACGCAGGGCCAGACCCTGCGCGAGGTTTATGTGCCGCTGATGCGCGGCTCGGTCGCCTCGGCGCTGCTGCTGGTCTTCGTCGATTGCGTGAAGGAGCTTCCCGCGACGCTGCTCCTGCGCCCGTTCAATTATGAGACGCTGGCAACCCGCGTGCATGATCAGGCATCGCTGGAGAACCTCGGAGGCGCCGCCCCCGCCGCAGTGCTGGTGATCGGCGTCGGTCTGGCGGCGGTTGGACTTTTGGCGAAGGCAAATCGGTGAAATCCCCCTTGCACCCGGTGGCCAAGCTGGCATATCCCTGCGCCCACGGTGCCCCTATAGCTCAGCTGGTAGAGCAACTGATTTGTAATCAGTAGGCCCGCGGTTCGAGTCCGTGTGGGGGCACCACTTTTCCTGACTAAGTGTTTGAAAAGACAGGAAAGTGAAAGGTGGCCGCTACGGCGGCCCCCCAAGTAGCCCCCCAAGCGCACGCGCATTACGACGCAACGTCTTGCAACGCTTCGGTACGGTTTTCGAGGAACGCCTCGACCTCCGAGACTTTGAGCAGCGACATCGCCCCCTTCTTATGGATGCGAATCTGGCCCGCGGCCGCCCATCGGTAGAAGGTCACCCGGTGGATGCCGAAAACCTCCTGAGCCTGCGCCAGACGGACGTAGAGCGGCTTGATCGATGCGGTCATTTTGGAAACTCCTCGTTGCGATGACATGCAACACCCTGAAACGCCGGGCAGGGCTGGCAGGGTGGCAGCGACCGGAATCCAAACGCCGGAGGCTTGCCACCCCCGGCGCCGGGCACGAAAAAGCCCGCCCGGCACCTGCATGCCGAGCGGGCTACGGGGCGCAGGAAGTCGCCCCGGATTGGCTCCGTTAATCGCCGGAGCCTGCGCGGCCTGTTAGCGAGGCCGCGCGACGAGAGCCGCCGAAGCGACCACCCTCGCGGGTCTGGATGGCGTGGCCGACGAGGGTGCCGACAACGCGCTTGGTAACGCTCTCGACCGCAAGGCGGGTGCCCCGGTCGGTGAGATAATCAGGATGGCTGCGGAAGGCGTCGGTCACCGCGCCCTCGACAAGCCGCCACAGCTGGCGATGCGCCGCGTGTTTCATCGCCGCACGAGACGGGCGCGGGTTGCGGTGCAGATCAGCCATGACGCCGCTCCTGCGGGCGCAGATCTAAGCCGAGGGTGGGGCGCGCCTCATAGGGCAAGGGGCAGCCATGCGGGCCCAGCACGCGCGAGACGGAGGCGCGCTCCGCCTCGAGCGCGGTGTCGGCATAGGCATGCGCCTCATCGCCAAGCCACCAGGGCGGCGCGATCCAGACCGCCATCAGTGCATCCTCCGCGGCGGTGGCGCGTCCCGAAGGATGCGGCGCGAGATCGAGAACGCCTGCGCGGTGGCGGCAAGCCACCCGGCGGTGCCCTCGGTATCGAGCGCGGCTGCCATCAGCAGAAGAAGCCGGGCCTCCTCGTGGCTTTCAGGCGCGATCACCCGGGCGGTTTGTAGCAGGGCGAGCGCGCGGCACTTGGTGCAGCCGCAGCCAAGATCGATGCTCGCCTCGGTCACAGGTTCGTCGTTCCGCATTCGTGCGTCTCCCAGATAGCCTCGAGTTCTTGGCGGGGGCAGGGTGCGTCGGGCACGAGCGCAAAGCCCTTCGCGACCGCCTCGATGAGCCCACGCTCATGCAGCAGCGCATTGATCGCGGCGGCAAGAATGACCTGCCCGAGCCGCTCGTCGGTGAAATGCGGCATCACCCGCGCCCCGACGATCGCGCGCAACTTTGAGCCGAGTTCATCGGGCAGCACCGGAGAGTCGGAGAGCAGCTTGCCCAGCTTGTTGATCGAGGTGTCGATCTCGCCGATGCGCGAGAGCGAGCGCGCCAGCGCCTGCACCTGCTCGGGCGTCAAGGGATCAGGAAGCGACATCGAGAGCCTCCCCATTCTGTCTGGCCTGATCCCATCGCAGGACGCGCTCGGCGCGCGGGCGCGGCCCGGGTTCGAGCACGAGCACGACCGCCTCGCCGGGCGCAGGCGCGGTCGGCAGGGCGTCCAGCGCGTCCATGGAGAAGAAGACATCGCGCCCCGGATAGCCGAAGGGGATGGCAAAGCCGAAGCCGCGGCGGAAGTCGAAGAGCTTCACCCGAGCGGCGACGATGTGGTCGGGAATGGGCACCTCCGGCTCGGGCGTGCCGCCCTCGATGGAGAGCACCCGGATGGCCTCGAGGCCCTTTGGCGAGGGGCGATACTCGACCTCGACCGTGGCGCCCTGCGGCGGCGCTTCGAAGCCACACTCGCGCAGAATGGAGAGGTGGAGGAAAATATCGTCGCCCTCGGGCAGAGTGACGAAGCCATAGCCGCGCTCCGAGCGGAAGCGCTTTGCGGCGCATTTTGCGATTTCAGACATGGGTAAACACCAGATTGCAGGCTGACCATTTCAGCCAAGGTCAGCGTGCAATCGGGTGCAGGGGTGGCAGGGTGGCAGCGACCGGATTCCAAACGCCGGTGGCTTGCCGGATCCGCAGATCAGCAGCGCACCTCAGCCTCGGTCGAGATGTTGTCGAGATGGTGGATGGTCTCCGCGATGACCTCGCATCCGGTGACCGCTTCGATTGCGGCCACATTGCTGCGGCGCAAACCGGGAAAGGGCCGGTAGTAGACGCTGCGATCGACGGGGGCGGCATAATACTGATTTGGGAGGCGGCGAAATTGCATGACTTCGAAGTCATGGCCTTCAATGGAGGTGGTTCGCCGGCTCGAGCGGTCGGTGTCGCAGGCCGCGAGCGAGAGAAACAACGGGATAAACAGGAACCGATGTGACATGGCCACGAGCGTAGGGTGGCCTCCCAGCGCCGGTCAAAGGCGATGTAACTAAAGTTTTAGCGGTCTCGCCGCCCTTTTCAGGCAGCCGTAGCGCGCGCAGAAGGCATGGAACATGCAGCCGCAGGCGCGGCGATCCGCCGTGCTCTCGCCGGTCATGACATGCGGCGAAGAATGCGCCAATTGCGGAAGGCAACCATGCCAACGATCAGCCCGAGCGGCAGCAAAAGCTGCGGGGCACCGCCGATGATCATGAGGCAGGCGGCGAGACCGGACAGCGCCAGCTTCGCGAGTGCCCAGCGCTGGCGGCTGCGCTTCATCAGCCAGCGCACGAGCGGATTCACCTCGACGCCGCCGCGATCGATGACCAGCTGCGTGGTCACCACATCGGCGATCTGCGCGAGCGCATAGAGCAGGATGAAAAAAGCTGTCATGGGTCAGTCCTCCAGCATGAGGGAGATGGCCGCGCAGGATGCGTGGCGCCAGTTACCGAAGCGATCCAGAACGAAGATGCCGAGATTGGTGGAGAGTGCGCCCTCGCGTTGCTCGAGCAGCTGCAGCGGCAGACCGCGCCATGGATGGCCCGGCGGCGCGACGATGGTGGCGCGAGCGGGGTGGCAGCTGCTCACCCGGTGCATTCCCCATCATCGGCCTGACAGAAATAGCCCTCGAGATCGAAGATGCCGGGGCCCTTGCGCTCGATATTCTCGCGGAGCTCAGCCCGCGAATAGCGGCTCGAGAAGGTGCCAGCCGAAGGCGGGCGGGCGATCATGCTCTCGACAACCGAGCGCGGCGGGCAGTCCGCATAAGCCTCTCGCAGCGCCGCAACGAGCGCAGGGTCGCGCTCGACGAGCCGCCGCAACCGCCCCCAGGGCGACAGAGAAAACCACAGATCGGAGGCGCGGCGCTCCATGCGCTCCCACCATGCTTGGCGCTCGGGATGGTCGCGGGCGAGGCCGGCGACCACAGCCTCGGCCTTCAGAAAGCACCCATCGCAATTGCCGAGCGGGGTGTTGCCAGCGATATTCTCCAGCTGCAGATCGAAGGGCTGCCGGCGCCAGAACTCCGCCACCTCGTGCCGCGTCTTCGCGGCTGCACGGCGATCCGCGCGATATTGCGCGACAGGGCCGAAAAGCGCAGCAGCACCACCTCCGGGTTCTCAGGCTCGCCGGGGTGGTGCTGCGCGAAGAGAAAGCGCAGCGCCTCGAGGGGCGTGTCGAAGGGGCGCATGAAGGGATAGCCGAGCGCGCCGAAGCCCTCGCCATCGAGCGTCATCCCGGCGCGCAGCGCGTCCTCGGGCTCGACACGCTGCAGCCGCACATGCTCGGCGCTCTCGATCAGCAGGGTGAAGCGCGACGCCTGCACCGGCTTGGCCTCGGCAGGGCGGAAGCCAGCACCGGGGCGGGCGAGGGCTGCAGGCCAAGGCACGGCGCGGCGGCGCGCGTCGCCCGAATAGCAAAAGTCCAGGTGCCCGGCCCGCTGGCGATCGAGCACGGTCATGCCCTCACGGACCCAAAGAAGGTCGTCGGCGGCGATGGTGCGGAAGGGACCAAGCGGCAGCGCCAGCGCGGTCAGCTTCGAGGACGAGAGCGCCTGCACCATGGGATGCGGCAGAGGCACGGGTTTAACGCGCGCGGCGGCGCTGGCGATCATCATCACAAAAACTCCTCAGGGCGGTCGAATTTGCCAGCCTCATCGCCGAAGGCGGTCCAGCCGGGGCGGGTCTGGCGGGAAAAGAGCTCGAGCCGGCGCGCCTCGGGCATGAGCGCCTCGGCGGCCGCGAAAGCTTCCTCGGGTTTGCGGGAGTGCTCGCGCAGGGGCCCCATGATCACCGAGCGCACGGCGCGGGTGGTGACCGGGCGCCCGCGGGTGCCGACAAGGAATGGCTCGCCGGCGCAGCGCAGGATGTAGCCGGTGCCGAAGGCGAGCTTGCCGAAGCGGGTGGTCTTCACCCAATGCCCGGCGGTTTTGAACGAGAAGCCCCAGCTGCCCATCACTTCGAATGCCTGCGGCAGCATGGGGTTTGTGGCCCAGAGCCAGAGCAGGCAATCCTCGGCGGCGAGCGAGGCGATGGGCAGCGCGGCGATGGCCTCGAGGGACATGGTCCGGTACTGACCGCCCGCGCCCTTGGCGGTAACGCCGCGCGTGGAGCGGGTGTGAAAGCGCCAGGGCGGATCCGCCATGATCAGATCGAAGCGCTCGTCGGTCGGCAGTCGGGGGGCGTTCATTTCGCGCCGAGCGCCCGCAGCGCCGCCTCCCGCGCCGCCTGCAGCGCCTTCATGGCCTCCTCATCGCCCGACGAGGCATCGGGATGCACGAAGCGCACGCGGGCGCGGAACGCGGCCTCGACGTCGCCTGCGGTGGCCGAAGGGCCGACGCCGAGCGCGGCCCGCCAATCGCCGGGTGAGGGCAGGGCGGTCGCTCCGGCGAAGGCAGCGCGCGCCATGACAGAAGTGGCGATGCGCGGATCGGACGAGGTGACGGGGTCGCTGTTCAGCTATGTCGATCTTGAGGAGCGCATCCCGTCCCGGCATCCGCTGCGCAAGATCAAATCCGTCGTCAACGATGCACTGCGCTCCCTGGATGCCGAGTTCGATCGACTTTATGCGCGTGAGGGCCGTCCTTCCATTGCGCCGGAACGCTTGATCCGCGCCAGCCTGTTGCAAATCCTCTACTCAATCCGATCCGAGCGGCAGCTCGTGGAGCAGATGGACTACAACTTGCTGTTCCGGTGGTTCGTAGGCCTCGGAATAGATGATGCGGTGTGGGTCCCCACGGTGTTCACGAAGAACCGCGACCGGCTGCTGACCACGGACATGTCCCGCAAGATCATGGCCGCCATCCTGGCGCATCGCGAGGTGGCACCGCTGCTGTCGGACGATCATTTCTCGGTCAACGGAACGCTGGTGAAGGCCTGGTCATCAATGAAGAGCTTCCAGCCGAAGGACAGTGCGATGCCCGACCGGGACGACGATCCGGGTGATCCGCCAGATGACCGTGTATCGCCAACATCGTCTCCTGACCAATCCACTGCCGAGCCCAAACCCATGCCCCGTCCCGCACGCCGCAATGCCGAAGTCGATTTTCGTGGCGAACGTCGGTCGAACGCGACGCACGCGTCGATGACTGATCCCGAGGCCCGGCTGTTCAAGAAGTCGCCCGGTGCTGGCGCGGTGCTATGCTTCATGGGGCATAGCCTGATGGAGAACCGTTCCGGCTTGATCGTGCAGGCCGACCTCACGCAAGCTGACGGGCACGCCGAGCGCCGTGCCGCCATCGACATGCTCCATCGGCACTCGCCCGGATCGACGCGGCGTCTGACCCTGGCAGCGGATCGTGACTACGACAGCGCCGACTTCGTCGCCGAACTGCGCCAGATGGTAGTGACGCCGCATGTCGCCCAGAAGTCCCGCCATTCAGCCATCGACGGTCGGACCACCCGACATCCCGGCTATGCCAAATCCCAGCGGTGCCGAAAGAAGATCGAGGAACCCTTCGGCTGGGCCAAGACCGTCGGCGGCCTGACACAGACCATGTATCGCGGCATCGAGCGCGTGCGCGCCCGCTTTACGCTGACAATGGCGGCCTGCAATCTCGCAAGGCTGCCGAAACTGCTGCCGGCCTGACCGGGGAAGCCGCAGTCAGGTCTGCCTGCGCATGCTCCAGCCCCACCCAGCATCCGCGTCGAGGGAAACCATCCCTCACGCAGGCCTTTTTCGGCGCCCTGTTAAGTCGCCTCGCGCGGCGGCTGGGGGGCGGGAGGCGCTTGCGGTTAAAAATTCGTTGCCAGAGCCCGCGGCTGAGGGCAGCATGACGATCAGCGGGGCTCGCATTGGAAACTCCGAGGGGAATTAACCCTTCTCCGACGACCCCGGGGCTGCTTTGAAGGCCGACGGGCCTCACATTGCGCATCACTCTCGTGGCGGTCACCTGACCGCTACGCCGCGTCTCAATTACGATGGGGCTCAGCGGGAGAGTAGGGCGCATTGCGAGGCGTGGTGGCGATTTGTATTGAATTTTTTGAGGTCTGGTAAATGCGATTGACTGTAAGAGATAGACCGGTGAGTTGGCCTCGGATACGCCATCGCGCCTCGGTAGAGACACGGCG
The DNA here is from genome assembly GCF_056158605.1 of Salipiger sp. ABN3_019. Taxonomy (NCBI): domain Bacteria; kingdom Pseudomonadati; phylum Pseudomonadota; class Alphaproteobacteria; order Rhodobacterales; family Roseobacteraceae; genus Salipiger; species Salipiger sp. ABN3_019. The sequence continues at coordinate 865,159 of NZ_JBSWTP010000010.1, read as the reverse complement.
CGTATTCAAGAAGTTGAGGCGGTTCGGCGAGCCTGCTGGGGAAGGGCGCATGTTGCTGATCCTTGGGTGTCAGCGATCCGGGACAACCATGTTGAGCGAAGTGCTGTCGCAGGATCCGCGAAGCGATGTGTTCCCGGAAAAGAGCGCGCTGAGCGATCCGCAGGATACGCATGGGCTGCGCCTGCGTCCGCTTGAGGATGTGAAGGCGCGGTTGGAGAGGAACACGGCCGACCTAATCGTCCTCAAACCTCTTGTCGAAAGCCAGAATGCCAGAGCGATGCTGGATGGCTTTCCCCAGTGCCGGGCGGTTTGGATGTTTCGCGACTATCGCGATGTGGTGCGCTCGAACCTCCGGATGTTCGGTGAGGATAACGGGCGCCGCGACCTCTCGGCGCTTTTGAACGACCGAAATGACTGGCGCGGAGAGAACCTCTCCGAAGAGACGCTGCGGCGGGTGCGTGAGGCTGTCGAAGAGCCGACCGAAGCCGATGCCGCCGCCCTGTTCTGGTACGCGCGCAACACGCTCTTTTTCCAGCAGGCGCTTGAGGATGACCCGCGCGTGCTTTTGGTCCCTTACGAGATTTTCGTGCAAAATCCCAAGGCGGAAACGGATGCCATCCGACGGTTCGCAGGTGATCAATCTCTAGCGACTGCCGATCGCTATCACGTCTCGTCGAAGTCAGTAGGTGCCGGGCGCGACGTCGCGATCGCCCCTGGGGTGGCGGCGTTGTGCGATGAGATGCTCGCTCGGCTCAATCAAGCGTGGGACACTCAATCGGCGCGTACTGTGGTTCACTGACCCGAGCGCGGAATCGGCGTTGGCGCGGAAAATCCACCTTCCTTGGAGGCTTTCGCGGCAGGGGACAAATCTGTCGCCCTGCAAGCAAAAGGCCGCGCCGGGGGGACCGGCGCGGCCAGGTGTCGCAAAGCGGTACGGAAGGGTTACGCCGCCTTGCGATCGTGTTGACCTTCTTCGATCTCTTCGACGATTTTCGAGACGAAGGCCTTTAGGTCGTCCGGTTTGCGGCTGGTGATGATGCCTTTGTCGCAGGCCACTTCTTCGTCGACCCAATTGCCACCCGCGTTGATCACGTCGGTTTTGATCGACGCGTAGGAGGTGACTTCGCGGCCTTTCACGATGCCGGCTTCGACCAGAACCCAGGGGGCGTGGCAGACGGCGGCGATGACCTTGCCCTCGTTGTGGAAGTCTTTCACGAGGTTGATGACACCCGGCTCCACCCGCAGCAGGTCGGGGTTGATCTGGCCGCCCGGGATCACCAGCGCGTCGTAGTCATGCCAATTGACGTCGGCGATCTTGGCGTCGGCCTCGGCCTCGCGGCCCCAGTCGGTGCCTTCCCAGCCCTTGATGGGTTTGCCGTCGAGCGTGGCCACATGGACCTCGGCGCCTTTCACGCGCAGCTGGTCGCGCGGGAATTCGAGCTCCGACTGTTCGAAGCCATTGGTGGCGATGATCAGAATCTTTGCGGTGCTGATGGCGGTCATGAGGGTCTCCTTCCATCTGTCTTGCAATCAAGGCGCCGTCTTGGGCGCGTCTGGATATGCAACGGGAAGGGCCCGCCCGCTGTTCCGACCTTTCCGGACACGGGTTTTTGAAGGCGGAGGGGGAACCGGAGGCGGGGGGACGCCTCCGGCGGGCGTATTTGGGGAACAATGAAAGCGCGGTCAGGCGCGGGTGCTGCGGGTCCAGGGCTCGGCGCCTTTCACGTCGACGAAGACGCGGTAGACCGAGCTTGTCGCGGTGATATACATGCGCTGGCCGTCGGGCCCGCCGAAGCAGAGATTGGCGACCACCTCGGGCACGAGGATCTTGCCCAGCAGCGTGCCGTCCGGCGCGAAGCAATGCACCCCGTCCCCCGCCGAGGACCAGAGGTTGCCCTCGATGTCGCAGCGCATCCCGTCGGGCAGGCCGCAGTCGAGCGTGGCGAAATCGCCGAGCGGCGTGAGCGCGGCGCCCTCCACCGCGTATTTGCGGATCACCGAGGGCACGCTGTCGTCATGGCTCGAGCCGCTTTCGGCCACGTATAGGAGGCTCTCGTCCGGCGAGAAGCACAGGCCGTTGGGCTGCGCGAAGTCCGAGATCACCGGCACCGGCGCGCCGCCCTCGGGCGAGATGCGGAAGACATGGCGGGCGGTTTGCTCGGGCTCGGCGCGGTTGCCCTCGAAGTTCGAGATGATGCCGTAGGTCGGGTCGGTGAACCACACGGCACCATCAGAACTGACCACCACGTCATTGGGCGAGTTGAGCCGTTTGCCCGCGTGCTCGGAGGCCAGCACGGTGAGCGATCCGTCGTGCTCGGTGCGCACCACGTCGCGCGTGCCATGGCGGCAGCCCACCAGCCGCCCCAAAGGATCGCGGGTGTTGCCATTGTTGAACTGGCTCTGCGCGCGGAAGGTGCTGAGCCCGCCGCTGGGCCCTTCGGTCCACTGGTACAGCGTTTGCGAGGGGATCTCGGAGAAGATCAGCGCGTTTCGGTCGCCGAACCACACCGGCCCCTCGGTCCATGTGAAACCGGTGCAGAGCCGTTCGAGCTTGCCCATCGGATGGACGAGGCGGCGAAAGCGCGCGTCATGGATTTCCAGATGTTCGGGCGTGCGGATCATCGCTGAACCCTCCTCGTGCTGGCGGCAATCACGATGCCGATGATGATGAGACCGGTCAGCACCATGCGCACCCCGGCGCCTGCGCCGTAGGAGTTGAGCATGGAGACGACGAGGAACATGAAGAGCGAGGCGCCCCAGACGCCGGGCACATTGGAAAAGCCCCCGGCGATGGAGGTGCCGCCTATGACCACCACGGCGATGGACATCAACAGGTATTCCGCCCCCATGTTGAGCGCCGCGCCGCCCGAGAAGCTGGCCAGCAGGTAGCCGGCGATGGCGGCAAAGACGGTGACGGCCACATAGGTCGCGGCGCGCACCGCTTCGACCGGCACCCCGGCAAGCCGCGCGGCGCGCAGGTTCTGCCCGGAGGCCAGCAGCCAGCGCCCCCAGACCGAGCGTTCGAGCAGCACCCAGATCAGCAGCGACAGGCCGAGCCCGACCAGAGCCACGTTGGGAATGCCCATGGAGCGCCCGGTGGCGAACTCCGCGAGCCCGGCGGGCGGCTTGATCCGCAGCCCGCGGTTCGACCAGATCGCCAGCGACTGATAGACCAGCGAAGCGGCGAGCGTGGCAATGATGGGCGGCAGCCGCAGCAGGTAGATCAGCGCGAAATTGGCCAAACCCGTGCCGAAGCCCACGAGGATCGCCACGCCAAGCCCCATCCACGCCGTGCCCGGATCCGAGCCCATGGCCTTTAGCGCCAGCGTGCCCGAGAGCGTCATCGTGGCCGGGATCGACAGGTCCACATTGCCCGGACCCAGCGTGATCACCAGCATCTGCCCGAGGCCGACGATGGCGGCAAAGGCCCCGAAGCTGAGCGCGGCATAGGCCAGTTCTCCGGCGCCACGCCCCTCGGTGAGCACGACGGTCAGCGCAAAGGCGGCGGCGGCGGCGACCCAGGACCAGATCCAGGGTTTCGAGATGAGTTTCATGCGCGCCTCCTCATGCCTGCGCGTCGCGGCGGGTGAAGAGCAGCCGCGCCGTCAGGACAAGGATCAGGATCGCCCCCTGCGCGCCGATCTGCCAATCGGGCGAGAGCCGCAGGAAGCTCAGGAAAGACGCGGCGAGGGTCAGGGTGAGCGCGCCGATGACCGCGCCCACCGGGCTGACCTTACCGCCGGTGAACTCGCCGCCGCCGAGGATCACCCCGGCGATGCTCAGCAGCGTGTAGCGCAGCGCGATATTGGCATCGGCCGAGGTGGTCAGCCCGACCAGCGCCATCCCGGCAAACACCCCGAAGAGCCCCGCCAGCCCATAGGCCAGCGCCTTCAGTCGCACCACCGGCCAGCCCGCGCGCTGCACCGAGCGGGCGTTGCCGCCGACGCCGCGCAGCACCGTGCCGATGCCCGAGCGGATGATCAGCACATGCGTCACCGCCGCGATGAGCACCGAAGCGCAGACCGCCATCGGCACATAGGGCGGCTTGACGGTCATGAGCGTGCGCAGCCAGCCGGGGCTCGCGCCGCCGGGCGAGGGCAGGATGAACAGAGCCAGCCCTCCCCAGACGAAGGACATGCCCAAAGTCACCACGATGGCGGGCAGGTCGAGCGCGTGGATCACAGCGCCAAGCGCAGCATAGCTCAGCACCAGCGCCAGCAGGATCAGCACGCCCAGCATGGGGCTGTCATTGAGGAAGGTCGCCGTCACGCAGGCCACCAGCGACACGAAGGCACCAAGCGACAGGTCGATGTCATTGACCATGATGATCATCATCTGCGCGATGGTCGCCAGCGCGATGGGCACCGCGAGGTTGAAGAGCAGGTTGAGCCCAAAATAGCTCATCGCACGCGGCTGCATGTAGAAGGTCGCCGCCAGCAGCACCGCCAGCGAGACCACGGGCAAGAGGATCCGGTATTTCGCAAAAAGCTTCATGTCATGCCCCTTCCATCTCGAAAGAGGCCTCGAGGATGCGCTCCTCGGTGATCTCGTCGCCGGTGAGTTCGGCAGAGATCTCGCCGTTGCGGAACACGAAGACGCGGTCGCATTGGCAGACCTCCTCGGTTTCGGTCGAATACCAAAGGAAGGTGCGGCCCTTGGCGGCCTCGGCACGGATCATGGCATAGACGTCCTGTTTGGTGCCGACGTCGACGCCGCGCATGGGATCGTCCATCACCACCACCGGGGCGGAAGAGGCGAGCGCGCGGGCGAAGAGCACCTTTTGCTGGTTGCCGCCCGAGAGCGACAGAATGGGGTTGGTCACGTCATCGGTGCGGATGCCGATACGTTTTTTCCACTCGGCGATGATCTCGGCCTCGCGGGGGCGGTCGACCATGCCGCGTTTGGCGATCTGCGGCAGGATCGAGATCGAGGCGTTGCGCAGAATTGGCCAGAGCGGCAGCACGCCATCCCGGCCCCGATCCCCAGCGACAAAGACCATCCCCGCCTCGCGCGGGCTGCGCCACGAGGAGGTGGCCCCAAGATAGAGCCGCGCCAGCGCCTCGGCCTGCCCATGGCCGGCGAGCCCCGAAAGGCCGACGATCTCTCCTTCGCGCGCGCAGATCCCTTCGAGCGTGTGCACGACTTCCGCGCCCTGCACCCGCGCCGCCTGCGCGGCGGTGCCCTCGGCGGCCACATGGCCCATGGCGTCCACCAGCCCCTGACGGGTGAAGCCTCCGGCGGGCTTCTCGGCGACGACCTTGCCGTCCTTCATCACGAGGATGCGGGTGGCGACCTCGAAAATCTCGCCCAGCATATGCGAGATGAAAATCACCGCACCGCCTTGCGCGCAGAAGGTCTTGATGTGGGCGAGCAACTGTTCTGCGATGCCTGCGTCGAGCGACGAGGTGGGCTCGTCGAGGATGACCAGCCGCGCCTCGGTGCCGCGCGGGGCAAAGCCGATGGCGATCTCGACCATCTGCCGCTCGGCGATGGTCAGCGTGTCGACCGGCGCGTCGGCGTCGATGCCGTGGCCGGGAAACACCTGATCCAGCGCGGCGCGGATCTCGGCGCGCGCAGGGGTGCGCCAGTTCAGCCCGCGAAGCGCGGAATGCGAAATGCGCAGGTTCTCTGCCACCGTCAGGTTTGGGCAGAGCGAAAGTTCCTGAAACACCGAGCGCACCCCGGCGGTCAGCGCGTTTGCCGCCCCCGAGGCGGGAAAGGTGACGGTGCCCGAGGAGGGCGCGAGCCCGCCATTGACCACGTTGACGAGCGTGGATTTCCCGGCGCCATTGTGGCCGACAAGGCCAAGGCAGTCTCCCGGAGAGATGGACAGGCTCACGCCGTCGAGCGCCCTGACCGGACCGAAATGCTTGGCGGCATCGGTCAGGGCGACGATCGGCGCAGCCGCTTGGGCTGCGGTACTCATGATGGCTTACATGGCCTCTTCGATAACGGCCTTGGCGTCGTCGAGCGTGTAGACCGTGTTGGCGACCGAACCCTCGGGCGTGGTCTCGAGCGCGTCGTCGAGCGTGTCCTGCGTCACCTTCAGGAAGGGCACGGTCAGGTCCTTGGGCACCTCGGCACCGTCGAGCACCTGCTGCGCCACCCAGAAGGCCAGCGAAGCCACGCCCGGCGCGATCGACAGCGACATGGTCTCATAGCCGTTGGCATCGCGTTGCTCGGCCCACCACTGCATCTCGTCCTGACGGTTGCCAAGCACGATCAGCGGCGTGTCGCGGCCCGCGGCCTTGAACGCCTGCGCCGCGCCGTAACCGTCGCCGCCCTGCGTCACCACGCCCACGACATCGGGCAGCGAGGGCAGCACGCCCGCCACGGCCTTTTGCGCCACGTCCTGTGCCCAGTCGCCATGCACCGAGCCGACGATCTCGAACTGGCTGTTCTCGCTGACGCCTTCCTCGATGCCCGCATGGATCTCGTCATCCACGAAAACCCCGGCAAGGCCGCGGATCTCCAGCAGGTTGCCGCCCTCGGGCAGACGCTGCGCGAGATACTCGACCTGCTCCTTGCCCATCGCCTTGAAGTCCACCGCGATGCGCCATGCGCAGGGCGCGGTGACGATACCGTCAAAGCTGACAACGGTGACGCCCGCATTGCAGGCCTCTTCGACGGCGCCGTTCAGCGCGGTCGGCGAGGCGGCGTTGAGGATGATCGCGTCATAGCCCTGCAGGATCATGTTCTGGATCTGCGCGGCCTGTTCGGTCGCTTGGTTCTCGGAAGTGGTATAGGCGTCCGCCGCGGCGACGACACCCTCTTCGACAGCCTTCGAGCCGACCTCCTGAAAGGTCTGCAGCATCGCCTGACGCCACGAGTTGCCCGCGTAATTGTTCGACAGCGCGATGCGCTTGCCGGAGGTGTCGGCCATTGCGCCGCCTGCCACCATGGCAAGCCCCGCCGCGCCGAGCAGCATCCGGGTTCCGAAATGGAACTTGGTCATTCTCCCTCCCATCGCCCTTTGCGGGCGCTCACTGGTCGCCCGTCCTCCACGGGCACGCCCATGCTGCCCCTGCGGCAGCTGCCCGTAAAGTGAGCAGCCCGCAGATCGCTTGCGGAAAGCCGCAAGAACTCTGCGGGAAAAGGTGTTTTCTTCTGCGGCGTAACGCGCCATCTTGCGGAGACGCGCAAGAGGAGGCGCGTGGGGAGGCATCATGAATTCACCGCAAGCGGCCCGTGCCGCGCAAGGCAGGTCTGCGCCCGTAGCGCAGGCCGCTGCTGGGCTTGGCAGACAGGCCGTGTTCGACGCGATCAGCGCGCGGCTGTCCGAAGAGGTCGAGATTAGCGCCGCGCTTGCGGCGATCGCGCCGCTTGTCGCCGAGGTGATCCCCTTCACCCATGCCGACATCTGCCTGCACGACAGCCCCGGCTGGGTGGTCAGCTATGAGGCGGGCATCGAGACCCGCTGGTCGCACCGCCGTACGAGAGTGCATTACTCGCCGGTGCGCGATCTGCTGCAGGGCCGTTGCGAGTTGATGATCAGCGCCAATGCCATGGAGGACCCGCGCTATACGTTCCCCGGCGCCTGTTGCGAGCCGATCCTCAACCACCGCCTGCGCGCGCGTATCAATGTGCCGCTGCGGGTTATGGGGAAGGTGACTGGCACGCTCAACATCTCGCATGAGACCGAGGGCTTTTACGACAAGGGTGACGCCGCGCGGCTTCAGCACCTCGGCAATCTTCTGGCCCCGTGGTTCCACGCGCTGCATGCGGCGCGCAAGGCGCAGCAGGCGGCGCATTTCCGTGCTGCCGCGCAGGACGAGGCCGAGGGGCTGCGGCAGGGGGCGCTGGAACTGACCCAGACGCTCGAGCAGGAGCGCCAGCGCATCGGCATGGATCTGCATGACCAGACGCTCGCCGACCTGACGCGGATTCTGCGCGATTTGACCGGCGACGCGCCGCTGGACCGCGATCTGCTTGCCGAGCGGGTCACCGACACGATCGACGATCTGCGCGCGCTCATCGATACCGCGGTGCCGACGCTGCTCGATCTTTTCGGCTACGCCCATGCGGTGCGGGTCCATCTGGAGCGCGCGGTGGGGGCCGAGCCGGTGGAAGTGGACGTCGAGGATGAGACCGATGGCGCGCCGGACCGGCTTGGCTCGACCGCGCGCACCGCGCTCTTTCGCATCACACAAGAGGCGATCAACAACGCCGCGCGTCATTCGGGCGCGCGTCGCATCCTGGTCTCTGTGAGTTCCGAACCCGCCCGGCGCCTGCGCGTCACGATCAGCGACGACGGCAGGGGCATCGGCCCCGAGGTCGGCCGCCGGTCCGGGCTCTCTCATTTGCGTACCCGCGCCCAGCTGATTGGCGCCGATCTTGAAATTGTGGCCGATCGCGGCACCCGCGTGACCGTCACCCTTCCGGAGAACGAAGAATGAAAGTCTTGCTTGTCGAGGACGACCAGTTTCACGCCTCCTATCTGCAGGACGCGCTTGCCGAGGCTCTGCCCGAGGTGACCGAGATGCTGCATGCCTCTGACGGTGCCGCTGGCGAGGCCGAGGCCCGTGACGGCCGCATCGAGGCGGTGGTGATGGATCTGCAGATGGACGGGCGCAACGGCATCGAAGCCGCCCGCGCGATCTGGGCCGAGCGCCCCGGCACGCGCATCCTGTTCTGGTCCAATTATTCCGACGAGGCCTATCTGCGGGGCATCTCGCGCATCGTGCCCGAGGACAGCGCCTATGGCTACGTGCTGAAGACCGCCACCCGCGAGCGTCTGAAACTGGCGCTGCGCGCGGTGCTGATGGAGGGGCAGATCATGGTCGACCGCGAGGTGCACCGGCTGCAGCGTCGCACCGCCTCGCCGCGCAATGCGCTGGACGAGAGCGAATATGCGGTGCTGCTCGATCTTGCGCTTGGGTTGCAGGACAAGCTGATCGCCGAGCGCCGCGGCATGTCGCTGCGCACCGTTCAGAACCGGCTGCTGTCGCTTTACGACAAGCTTGGGGTCGAGGGCGAGGATATGGGCCCGGCGCTGAACAAGCGGGTGAAGGCGCTGTCACGCGCCTTCACCACCCGCACGCTCAACGTCGAGACGCTGGAAAGCGCGCAGCGCGAGTACGAGCGCTGGCTCGCCGGGCGTGCGAGGGCGGTGCACTAGCCGCGGTCTGGCTGGGGGTCCTGATAGACGGGCAGGGCCTTAATTGTGACCATAGGGCGGCGGCGAAGACGGGCGGAGGTCTGAGGCAGGCATGGTCGTTTGAAGGGCGGAAACAGTTCTTCAGCACATTTTACCTTCGGGTTTCGCGCTCAGGCACAGTGCCCATCGAAACCCCGATATTGTCTCCGCTCCGTCCAAGTCCTGCCCCAATCCGAGGTGATACCGATATCAGACGAGCGATTGTGAGGGTATGGGTATGGATCGACTGACCGAAATGGAGGCCTTTGCCATGGTCGTGGACCAAGGAGGGTTCACAGACGCGGCAAAGAAGATGGGGATCTCGAAGTCAGCCGTTTCGAAACATGTCTCTTCGCTGGAGGCCCGGCTGGGCGCGCGCCTGCTCAACCGCACGACGCGCCGCGTCTCGCCGACCGAGATCGGGCTTGCCTATTACGACCGCGCCCGCCGTGTGCTGAACGATGCAGGCGAAGCCGACGCGCTGGTCACCTCCATGCAATCGGCCCCTTCGGGACTGCTGCGCATTTCTGTCGCGACGGATTTCGGGGTGAACCATCTGAGCCCGGTTCTGGGCGAGTTCCTTGCCGAATTTCCCGACATCACCGTCAACATGGTGCTCAACAACCGCTACGTCGAGCTGATCTCGGAAGGCTTCGACATGGCCGTGCGCATCGGCGAGCTGGAAGACAGCACGCTGCGCGCCCGCAAGCTCACCGATACCACCAAACGGATGATCGCCTCGCCGTCTTACTTCCAGAAGTTCGGGCGCCCGATGCGGATCGACGATCTCAACGAGCACAAGCTGCTGCATTATTCCAACCAGTCGTCGGGCAACGTCTGGAAGGTGACCGCACCGTCGGGCGAAAAGCGTCAGGTGCGCACCGCTGGCTGGCTTTCGGTCAACGATGGGCAGTCGCTGCTCAACGCCTGTATCGCGGGTCTCGGCATCGCCTATCTGCCGTCGTATCTTTACGCCGATGCGATGAAGCAGGGGCTTGTCGAAGATGCGATCCCGGATCTGCCGGTCGAGACGCAGGGCATCTATGCCGTTTATCCGCCGGGCCGTTTCACCCAACCGAAGGTCCGCGCCTTCATCGACTTCCTCGTCCATGCCTTCGCCGACAAAGGCCCGCAGGCCTGGTAAACGTTTTTCCTCAGGCTGTTCGATCCAAGCCAACCTGCACCCCGGCGCGACCGGGGTGTTTTTTTCTGGGGGCAGGGTGCCTTCTAGATGGCGGCTGCGATGGCGCCTGCGCCGCTCGCGGGCTGAGACAATCCGCCGAAAAGCATCAAGCTGCGGGCAACAATCCGGTCAGCGCAGTCCGCCGCGCTGGCCCCGGTGTAGACCGCCGGGCGCAGACCGTGGCTGTAGAGGGCGTAGAACGCCTCGACCGCGTCGTCGATTTCAGCGTCGCTGCGGTGTGCGAAGCGGGGCTCATCGCGCAGCGCCTGCCAAAGCGGCGCGAGCGCCTGCCGCAGCTGCAGCCGATTCTCGGCTTCGGTCTCTGCGGGCCATTGCCAGAAATAGGCCTGCATCACGGCCATCAGTTGCGGGTCGGACAGGTCATCCTCGGCGAAGACGGTCACGATGTGGCGCAGCTTTTCCTCGAACGTCGCATATTCGTGCAACGAGCCCGAGAGCCTGTCGATCTGCGCCGCGTTGTTGTCGCGGATCAGCGCATAGAGCAGCCCGGCCTTGGAATGGAAGTAGACGTGAATCATCCCGTGGGTGACCCCGGCGGCGCGGGCGATCTCGGTCACCGAGACATTATGGTAACCGTGCTTATCAAAAAGGCGCCGGGCAGCGGAAATCAGCCGGGCGCGGGTGGCGGCACTCTTTTCCTCTTTGCTGCGATGGCGGGGAGATTTCTGGGTCATGTCACTGAGATTAAGGCACATTTGCGGAAAGTCCATGACATTGTCAGTAACAGTGTAATTAACAATGTTGAAAAACTGTCTTCTGGACTACATAAGCCGCGGCGGGGCACTACCCAGTAAGGTCTTTGGAGAGTCGGAATGGACAAGTTTGCCGAGTTGCGTGCGTTCACACATGTGATGGATCACGGCGGGTTCACCGCTGCGGCAGAAGCACTCGGAATGTCGAAAGCGGCGGTCTCAAAGAATGTTGCTGCGCTGGAACGACGGCTCGGTCTGAAGCTCTTTGAACGCACCACCCGGCAGGTCCGCCCGACCACCGAAGGCAATCACTACTACCGTTGGACCCGGCAGCTGCTGGCCGAGGCCGACTGGGCCGACACCTGCGCGCGCGCGCTGGCAGAGCCGCAGGAGGCCGCGCTGCGCATCGCCGCGCCGGCGGAACTGGTCGAGCATATGATCCTGCCGCGGCTCGGTCGGTTTTTGGCGTCGCATCCCGATGGATCGGTGGTGTTCGAACCCGCCGGGACCGAGGGCTGCGATATGTCCATCTCGACCGAGGCAGGCGACGTGATGGACGGGCGCCCGCTGGCGGTGAGCACCCATGTGGTGGTGGCCTCCTCGCTCTATCTCGCGACGCAGGGCCGCCCCAACAGCGCCAGCGATTTGGCTTCGCATCGGCTGCTGCATCTGCCGTCTGAGCAGGAGAGCGTGATCTGGACGCTGACCGACCGGCGCGGCGCGGACACGCCAGTGACCACCGAGCGGCGGATCGAGCTTTCCGACACCCGCACCGTGCTCGAAGCCTGCCTTGCCGGTCTGGGCATCGCTTGCCTGCCGGATTTCGTGGTGGCGCGGGATCTGGGCGTAGGGCGCCTGACCCGCGTGCTGCCCGATTACGACACCGAACGGCGCGTGGTCGTCTCTCGCACCGAAGTGGGCGGCCCGGCGCGCGAGCTTGCGATGCAGTTCGAAGCCTATCTCGACACGGTGCTGCGCGAGCAGGGCGCTCCGATCTCGGGCCGCGTCGGCGATCTGGTCCCCTGAGGCGTCAAAGCTGAGATCAGTCGGCGGTCACTCCACCGCTGGCAGCAGCACGACCTCGACGCGGCGGTTCTCTTCCCGGCCTTCCTCGACAAGATTGCTTGCCACAGGCGCGAGATAGCCCGCGCCATCGGCCTCCATCTGTGCCGCCGGGATATCGTGGCGCTGCCGCAGATAGCTGCGCGCGGCGTTGGCGCGCTTGCGCGAGATCGCCACATTGGCCTCGGCCGAGCCTGTCGCATCGGTGTGCCCGACGAAAAGCACGCGCCGCGCGGGATCCTCGCGCAGGAAGCCGGCCAGCCGGTCGAGCGAGTCAATCGGCCCCTTTCCGAGCTCATCGGCGCCGGATGCGAAGGCGAGATCGCGCAGGATGGCATGGCCGTTCTCTTCCAGCGTATCGATCAGGTCGCGCTCGGCGCTGGCTACCACGGGCGCTGAGGCGGCGTCCTCACCGCTTTCAGCCTCGGCGGCTCCGGGCACTGCAGGCGCGACGGTTGTGGGCGCATTCGGCGTGACGCGGATCACCTGCAGGAAACCCGCCGCGGGGCTGCGGCTGGCAAGAACGGTGAGGACCTCTCCACCGGGTCCGCGCGCCGCAAGAAAGCGGTAGGCGGTGAGGTCGACATACATCGCCGGCGCGCGCATCACCTCGGTGGCGAAGCGGAAGTCAAAGCCGCCGCAGCTGCGCGCTTCGCAGTCGAGCAGGATGTCCCAGCCCGCATCGACGAACTGCGCGCGCAGCGGGTCGATGATCTGCAGGACCGTCAGCCCCGAGGCGTCCAGCCGCCACGCCTGCCGCTGCACGCGGCCCTCAACGGCGGTGGTGGGCAGCCCCTCCATCTCGGTCCAGGGCGCGACCGGCACGGCGTAGCTGCCGGGATCGGTGATGCGCTCTTCCGCCAGCCGGGCGGTTGCGGGCAGCGAAAGGTCGAGCGCCGCAACTGGCGCTGCACAGAGATGCGACAGCGCGAGGGCAGGGAGGAGGCGTTTAGCGCGCCTGCGTGTGGTAGTCGTCATTCGGCCGCATATCGGTGGCGCTGGCCACCCGGTTGGTCATGTTGAAAAAGCCCGCCACATTGGCGATGTCCCAGATGTCGCGCTCAGAGAACCCCGCGTCGCGCAGGGCCTCGCGGTCATATTCGGCGATCTCGGCGCTGGCCTTGGTCAACTTCTCGGCAAAGCTCAGCATCGCGCGCTGGCGGTGCGGCAGGTCGGCGACGCGCCAGTTCATCACCAGCATCTCGCCAAGCTGCGGATCCCCCGACAATTCGCGGACGGCGGCGCCATGGGCGGTCAGGCAGTAGAAACAGCGGTTGATCGAAGAGACCACCACCGCGATCATCTCGCGTTCCAGCTTGGACAGGCCCGAGTCCGCCAGCATCAACTCGTTGTAGAGCCCGGTGAAGGCGTCGAGCTTGGCGATGTCGAAAGCATGGGCTTTCAGGACGTTGGGCACCATCCCGAGCTTGTCCTCGCAGACGTCGAAATACTTCTGGGTGCGTTCTGGAAGCGGGTCGACCATCGGCAGATCGAGGGCGGTGGGTCTGTCCTTGGTCATGCGCTCAGGTCCCGGGTTTGATGCGGTAGTGGTACTGTCCCACAAGCACCATCCCGAGGGAAGCATAGAGGCCATTGGCCGCTTCGTTGTCGCGCAGGCAGACCACCGACATCCATTTTGCGCCCCGGTCCTCGGCCCAGATCGCGGCGCGGCGCATCATGGCCTTGCCCACGCCCTTGCCGCGGTGCGCGCCCAGAACCTCCAGCGCGTGCACCATGGCGATGCCGTCGTGGATGCCGCAATAGCCCGCCCCGGCAGGCTTGTCGGAGACGCGCCCGAAGAGCGCCGTCTTGGGGCATTCGGCCCGCTCCATCACCCCGACGCGCGCCGGGCCGATGCCGCCTTTGGCCCAGATCTCGCGCATCATCGCCAGCGGCTCCCAGAGCGAGAAGGCGCTCATCCGGTGCGGCGGCGTCTGCGTCAGCCGGGAGATTGGACAGGCCCAAAGGTTGACCTCGTCGATCAGTTCATAGCCGCGCGAGTTGAGCGCCACGTCCAGCGCTGTCTCTCCGGCGCGGATCATGAAGAGCGGCTGCTGCTGCATCATCCGCTGCGCCTGTTCGGCGGCCTGCAGATCGTCGGGGCTCCAGCCGTCCTCGGCGGTGATGCACGACACCCGCTTGCCGCCGCCCGCGCCCTGTCGCAGCAGCCACGGACCTGCGGCCACCTTTGAGGCGGCGGGCCAAGTGGTGTCGATCGTGGCGTAGAGGCTTGGCAGGTCTGGCGTCATCTTGGCACTCTGCCGGCGGCGCGGCCGGTACGGGTTACATCCTTGCCATCATCTATGGCGGCTGTGGCGGGCGAGGGCAATCGGCCCGGTCAGCTTGCGGGAAAGAGCGCGGCGAGGCGCGTCATTGCCGCATCGACGCGCGCACCCTCGGCGCCGCGGATGACGATGTTCGCGCCGTAAATCCCATCTTTCTGGAATGGGTAGGATCCGATCGACAGATCGGGGAAATCCGCCGCGAGCTGCGCCAGAGGTCCGGCGATCTCGCCTTCGCCGCGCTCGATCCGCAGGGATTGCGAGAGCAGCGGCGCGCCGCCGGTCAGCTTCGGCAGCACCGAGGCGACCATCGCCTCGAACACCGACGGCACGCCGGCCATCACATGCACATTGCCAAGGGTGAAGCCGGGCGCGATGGAGACCGGGTTGTCGATCAGCGTCGCGCCCTCGGGAATGCGTGCCATACGCTGGCGCGCCTCGTTGAACTCGCGTCCCGACCGCTCGTAATGCGCGGCCAGCAGATCATAAGCGTCCTGACGCACGCCGATCGACGCGCCAAAGGCGCCCGCCACCGCATCGGCGGTGATGTCGTCATGGGTCGGGCCGATCCCGCCCGAGGTGAAGAGGTGATCGTGGGCGTCTTTGAGCGCGGTGACCGCCGCGACGATGGCATCATGTTCGTCCGCCACCATCCGCGCCTCACGCAGGTCGATGCCGTGCTTCGTCAGTTCCTGCGCCAGATAGTGCATGTTCGAATTGCGCGTGCGACCGGCGAGGATTTCATCTCCGATGACCAGCATGGCGGCGGTGGGATTGGGCATGGTCCGGGCTCCTCGCAGGGCTTTGGGGGTAGGGCGCGCTGATCGCGGCTTGCCCTTGGTATAGGCCCCGGCGCTGAGCTTTCAAACCCCTGCAGTCAAAGGGAATGCCGGCTTTTGTGAGCGTCGGTTGGGCTGCTGGATGCGGGGTTCGCTCGCCCTATGCGTGCGCAACTTGCCGTCACAGTCAGCCGACTGCCTAAAATGCAGGCTGTGACGCAACGTCTGCCGGTGAGAAATCACTGGACAGTCACCAATTCTTCATGTGTTGTGTTCACGACACGACATTCCGGTCGACCCACTGGCGCAAGGCGCTCAGCAGATCGACCAGCATGATGGCGCTTTGGGAGGAGTAGCCATCTGCAACGATCCGGTCGCCCCTTCGGGAGGGTTTGGGGCGGCCGGATACCCCCTCAGCTAAACATCGTTGATCAGCGCGCAACCGGCGCATAGCTATTTTTGTACTGCTCCGGTCATTCCGTGGCGCGCTCGGCGCATTTGCTCAATCAATGAGCAAATGTTGCGGGTCGCGCTTTCAAGCTGAAGCAGTCCGTACCTCCGACAGCCGCGAACGCTCCCCATTGCTCACCTTTTGAGCAAAGCCATGGCGCGCCTGTTGCTATGACGCCACGGCAAGACAGGTCTGCAAAGCTGACCATTGTGCGGCGCTGCAGCATTGTCTAACTTCAAGACACGACGCAGCGATGCGTCAACGGGTTTCCTGGGGCTCTCTCCTCCTCCCTGAGCTCCGGAAATTGGCGGCGATCCCTCTCCTCCTCCCTGGGATCGCCGCTGTTCCCCTCTCCCTTCCGAACAGCAGCACACGGCCTGATAGACCCACCGGGATTCCTCTCGGCATGGGGCCTTGGCTGTTTCTGGCAATGCCAATTTTGGTAAGGCCAAGTCGCGCGCATCACTCGCCTCTCCTCAGTCTATTCGTTTTTCGAATTTTCGGCGGCTCAGTTATCATAGTCAGATATATTCTCAGGCCTCCGCATCTGACCTAGGGTCTCTCTCGAAACAACCAGAGGGACCGACATGGGCGCGCTTGATGGCATCCGAGTACTGAGCTTCAACCACTTCCTGTCCGGCCCGGCGGCCGCGCAGCACCTTGGCGACATCGGTGCCGATGTGATTACGGTCGAGCCGCTGAATGGCGCCTTTCAGCGCAACTGGGCGGTGGCCAACCGCTTTGTCGACGACACGTCGGTCAACCATATCACCACCGGCCGTAACAAGCGGTCGATCGCCGTGGACCTCAAGTCGCCCGAGGGCATCGCGGCGGTGAAGCGGCTGATCGAGACCGCCGATGTGGTGATGGAGAACTTCCGCCCCGGCACGCTCGACAAGCTGGGCCTGTCGGAGGCCGAGATGCGAAAGGTGAACCCGCGCATCATCTACGCCACCACCACCGGCTACGGCGCCGACGGCCCCTATGCCAAGCGCCCGGGGCAGGACGTGCTGCTGCAGGCCATGGCCGGGCTCGCCGCGCATACCGGCAGCATGGAAAGCGGCCCGGTCGCGGTCGGCTCGGTGCCGATCGACCACCACGCCGCCGCGCTGACGGTCGCAGGCATCGTCGCGGCGCTGTTCGAGCGCGAGCGCACCGGCACCGCCCGCCGCGTCGAGGTGAACATGCTGCAGGCCGCGATGGATCTGCAGGGCGAGTCGATCACCGCATGGATGAACGGTGCGGATCGCGCCGGGCCGCGCGGCTCGGACGGTATGGCCACATGGTTCAGCCCCGCGCCCTACGGCATCTACGCCACCAAAGATGGCCACGTGATGATCTCCATGTCGACGCCGCCGCAGCTGTCGGGCGCGCTCGGCCTGCCGCAACTGGCGGAGCTCTCCGCCGACGAAGGGTTTTCCAAGCGCGGCGAGATTTCCCGCATGGTGAGCGAAGGCATGGCGGCGCTGAGCACCGATGAGGCCGTGACCAAGCTCACCGAGGCCGGGGTCTGGCACGAGGTCGTGCAGGATTACGACGGGCTGAAGAGCAACCCGCAGGTGCAGCACCTCAAGGCCTTCACCGAGGTCGAAAGCGGCAAGGGCACGCCCATGGTCATGCTCTCGCATCCGGTGCGCTACGACGGCGAGACCCCGCCCGTGCGCCGCGCGCCCCCGGCGCTCGGCGGGCAAACCCGCGAGGTGCTGGCCGAGGCAGGTCTCTCCGCGGAGGAGATCGAGGCGCTGATCGCTTCGGGCGCCGTGGTCGAAACCGACAAGATGCGCAGCTGAGCCGCGCCACCCTCCCAAGCAAGATACCCAGCAGGACAAGACAGATGGATTTCACGATCTCCGACGAGATGAAGATGATCACCGACGCGGTGGGCCGTTTCGTGCGCGAAAAGGTGCAGCCGCTCGAGCAGGAGACGGAAGAGGCCGCGCAGATCCCGCCCGAAAAGCTGGCGGCAGTTAAGGCCGAGGCGCAGGAGCTGGGGCTTTACGCGATGAACATGTCCGAAGAGGTCGGCGGCGCGGGCCTCGGCGTGATGGACATGTGCCTTGTCGAAGAGCAACTCGGCCAGACCTCCGACGCGCTGATCCGGCGCATCTTCGGGCAGGTCTACCCGATGCTGGAGGCCTTCGAGGGTGATCTGCGCGACAAATACCTCTATCCCACCGTCAAGGGCGACAAGATCTGCGCCATGGCGATCACCGAGCCGGGCGCCGGCTCGGACGCGGCGGCGATCAAGACCAACGCCTATCTCGACGGCGATGAATGGGTGCTCAATGGCACCAAGCATTTCATCTCCGACGGCGATATCGCCGATTACGTGATCGTCATGGCGGTCACCGACGCCGAGAAGCGCGCCCGCGGCGGCATCACCCTGCTGATCGTCGACAAGGGCACCCCCGGCTTCACCGTGGCGCGGAACCAGAAGATGATGGGCCACCGCGGCTACGGCCATGCCGAGCTCAACTTCGACGATGTGCGCATCCCCAAGGGCAATGTGCTGGGCGAGGTCGGCAACGGCTTCAAGGTGATGATGGCCAATGTCGGAGGCATCCGCCTCGGCCACATCGGCGCGCGCGCCGTGGGTATGGCGAGCCGCGTGCTCGAGATGATGCGCGAACATGCCGCCACCCGCCAGCAGTTCGGCCAGCCGATCGGCGACTTCCAGATGGTGCAGCAGATGATCGCCGACAGCGCCATGGAAATCTTTGCCACCCGCATGATGGTGCTCAACACCGCATGGGAAGTCGATCAGGGCCTCGACCCGCGCGACAAAGTGTCGATGGTCAAGGTGCAGGCTTCGGAAATGCTCGGCCGCGTCGCCGACCGCGGCATTCAGGTCTTTGGCGGCTACGGCTTCACCAAGGAGCTGCCGCTCGAGCGCATCTACCGCGACGCCCGCGTCACCCGCATCTACGACGGCACCTCGGAAGTGCACCGCATGCTGATCGCCCGCTCGGTGATCAAGCGCGGCCTGACGCTCTGAGCCGCCCCTTCATTGTTCCCCAAATACGCCGGGGGTCCGGGGGCTGGCCCCCGGCTCGGCGCAACAGACGAGACAGCGATGACACAGGACCTTCCCGAAACCGGGGCCGCCATCACCTTCCGCAAGACGATGACCGTGGCCGAGCAGGGCTTTTTCACCGGCATCACCGGCAATATGACCAAGACCCATGTTGACCGTGCCCATGCCAAGAGCGCGGGCCTTGCCGATATGTCGGTCTTCGAGCTGGCCGCCTCTGGCCTGCTGACCACTGCGCTTGGCCGCCTTGCAGGCCCCGCATGGCGCATCGGCGACTTCTCGGTCTCCTTCTCCCGCGCCTTCCCGGTGGGCAGCTCGCTCGCCGCCACCGCGACCGTCACCGAGGCGTCGCCCGAGGCCATCTCCTGCAGCCTGTCGGTTCTGGTCGAGGGTGACGAGGTGATCACCGGCAGCGCGCGCATGGTGCCGCTGGAGGCCTGAGCATGTATGACATCCGCAATATCGACGAGCTGGGGGTGGGCGACCGCGTCACCGTCTCCAAGACCGTCACCGAGGCCGATGGCGCCATGTATATCGCCGCCACCGGCGATTTCGGCCCGGTGCATGTGGACGAGGGCTATGCCTCGACCACCCGCTTCGGCGAACGGCTGGCGCCCGGCATTCTGGTGGCGGGCATCTGCACCTCGGTGCTGACCGCCGAACTGGTGGGCACCGTGGGCGTGTCGATCCGCGACAGCTTTTGGTTCACCGGCGCGGTGCGCTACGGCGACACGATCACCTTCGACATCTGGATCTCCGGCAAGGACGAAGAGAACCGCACCGTCGACTGGCAGGCCAGCGCGAAAAACGAAGAGGGCGTCGAGGTGCTGAAAGCCGACGCCACGCTGAAATTCCCGAGAAAGAGAGTAATCGCATGACCCTGACCGGTAAGGATCTTCGCGGCATCACCGTCGCCACTGTGCTGCCCTTTGACGAGGCGGGCGCGATCGACTGGGACGGCTATTGTGCCGTGCTCGACCATTGCGCCAAGCCCGAGACCACCGATTGTGTCTTCGTCAACGGCCACGCGGGCGAGGCCACCGCGCTCACCGACGCCGAGAAGGTCGAGGTGATCAAACGCACCCGTGACCAGATCCACAAGGACCAGCCGTTGCTTGCGGGCATCGTGCCGACCGGCATCCCCGACGCGCTGCGTCAAGCCGAGATGCTGCGCGAGGCGGGGGCCGATGTGGCGGTGATTTTCCCGCCCGAGGCGCTTGGCGGCGGCAATGCCAACACATCGGCGGCGGTGAAGATGTATGAGCTTCTGGCGCGCGAGATCCAGATGCCGCTGTCGCACTTCCAGTTCCCCATCGGCTCGGGCTTTGGCCTCGCGACCCCAGTGCTGGCCGAGATCGCGCAGATCCCCGAGGTCATCGCGATCAAGGAAGGCTCGGCGACGCTGCTGGCCTATGACGAGAACCGCCGCGCGGTGAAGGCCGCAGGCCCCGACACCGCGATCCTGCCGTCGAACTTCCACTGGTTCTTTGCGCAGGTCGCTCTTGGTGGCGACGGTATCCTGTCGGGCCTCGCCAGCCTCGTGCCCGGCCTGCTGGCCGATCTGTGGCAGGCGTCGGAAGAGATGGATCTGGCGAAGATGCGCGCCGCCAACGACCGGCTCTATCCGGTGGTGCGGGCGATCTACGGCCCGGCGCCGGTGATCGACATGCACACCCGCATGAAGGACGGGCTGCAGATGCTGGGCGTGATCAAGAACGCTGCGCCGCGTCTGCCGCTGCTGCCGCAGTCCGAGGCCGTCCGCGAGGGTGTGCGCAAGGCGCTGGTCGCCGCCGAGGTGCTGTGATGAGTGCGGCGGCGCATGGCGCTCTCTACGCGGCGACGATCTGCCCGATGACCGAGGAGGGCGCGCTCGATCGCGCCAGCCTCGAGCGGCACTTCCAGACCGTGCTGTCCGATCCGGGGCAGGCGGGTCTGCTGCTCAACGGCCATGCGGGCGAGGGCATCCACATGACCCGCGCCGAGCAGGCCGAGGTGGTGCGCATCGCGCGCGAGGTGGCCGGCAAGCGCCGCATCCTCGCCGCGGTCAGCGCCGAGACCACCGCCACCGCCGCCGCCGATGCGCAGGCCGCGCTGCGCGCCGGGGCCGATGCGATCATGGTCTTCGCGCCGTTCTCTTGGGCGCTGGGGGCCGATCCGCGCGCCATCGTCGCGCATCACCGCGGCATCGCCGAGGCGACCGGCGCGCCGGTCTACCTGTTTCAGGGCTCGGTGGGCTCGTTCAAGCTGGCCTACACGCCGGACGTGCTGCGCCAGCTGCTCGAGATCGACAGCGTGGTGGGCATCAAGGAAGGCAGCTGGGAGACCAAAGCCTATGAGGTCACCCGCCGCATCGCCCGCGAGATGCGCCCCGATGTGGCCGTCATGGCCTCGGGCGACGAGCATCTCTTTCCCTGTTTCATGCTGGGCAGCGACGGCTCGGCGGTCAGCCTCGCGGCGCTGGTGCCGGAACTGATCACCGGGCTCGACGCCCATGTCCGCGCTGGCGAGATCGACGAGGCGCGGCTGATCCACGAGGCGCTCTTTGGACTGGCCAAGCTGGTCTATGCCGCGCCCGGCCATCTGGCCGCCGCGCGCCTCAAGGCCTGCCTTGCCGAACTGGGGCGCATCGACAGCCCGGCCTGCCGCGCCCCCACGCCGCGCATCGAGCCTTCGGAGCTTGCCGCGCTGATGACCGCCCTTCGTCCCTGTCTGGAGCTGATCCTGTGACCCAACTGCAAACCCATATCGTCTTTGTCGACATCGACCCCGAGGATGAGGCCGCCTTCGACGAATGGTACGAAAAGACCCATCTGCCTGACATTCTTGCTTGCCCCGGCTGGCTGGACGCGCGCCGCGAGAAATGCATCGAGGGCGGACCGCGCCATGTGGCGATCTACACGATCACCGGACCCGAGGCCTATGAAACGCCCGAATTCAATGCTATCAAAGGCTTCGGGCCGTTCACTGACAAGGTGCGCAACTTTCACCGCATCCGTCTGACGCAAAGCTGAGGCGGCCCGAATGGGACTGGGAAAGCCGGGACTGGCAAAGCCAGCACAAGGGAAACCGGCAAAGGCAAAGCAACGACAGGGGTATCCCATCGGCGACATGCTGAACCTTCGTCAGCTCGAAATTCTCCGCGCCGTGGTGCAGTATCGTACCACCGTCGGCGCCGCGGAGCGCCTCGGCATGTCCCAGCCCTCGATCTCGAACACCATCCGGCACATCGAAACCGTGCTGGGCTTTCCGCTCTTCGAGCGGGTCAGCAACCGCCTTTCACCCACCGAAGAGGCGCTGATCCTGCTTGAAGAGTCCGAGCCGCTGTTCCTGCTGCGCGACGCGGTGAACCAGCGCGCGGCGGATCTGCGGATGGGGCGGATCGGGCGCATCCGCATCGCCTCTACCGCTGAGCTGAGCGAAGGGGTGCTGCCGCGGGTGATCGCCGATTATGCGCGTGATTACCCGCGCATTCAGGTCTCGCTCGAGACCCGGCTGCTCGACAGCGTGCTGCAGGTGGTCGAGAACGGGGTGGCCGACGTAGCCTTCATGCTCTCGCCCTACGAGCGGCAGGCGCTGACCTATGAAAAAGTGGACGAGCTCCGCGCAGTGGTGCTCTGCGACGAAAGTGATCCGCTGGCGAAGCTCGACGCGGTGAGCCCCAAGGATCTGGCCGAGCGCCCGATGGTCGGCCCGCAGGTGGCCAACCGCATCGGGCTCATGCTGGCCGACAGTTTCCGCGCGCAGGGGCTCGACTACCGCCCGACGATCGAGACCCGCTTCATGAACGCCGCCGCCCGTGTTGTCCGCGAAGGCTGGGGCGTGGCGCTGATTGACGAACTGTCGGCCCATAGCGCCATGCGGCCCGGTCTGGTGGTGCGCCCCTATGCCGCTGAACTGAGCTTTGGTCTTTCGGCGGCCATGCTGAAGACCAAGACGCCCTCGCGCCAGACCCAGCGCTTCATCAAGGCGTTCCGCGAGCGTGTGGCACTGCGGCTCGCCGAGGTCAGGGCGGAAAGCCAGCGCCCGGCTCAGGTCTGAGCCGGACTGGGCCTCCGACCTTAGCCGCGTATCTGGCGCAGCAGCGCGGCGCCTCCTTCGGAAATCAGATTGGTCTCATTGGTGGCGACGATATGGCTCGCCCCCAGATCCAGCGCGTGGCTCTGCAGCAATGCCAGCGGCAGCCCCATCACACCAAAAGCGCAACCGTTGCCCGTCGCTGCCGCTGCGATCCTCGCGAAGGCTTCGGCCACATGAGGGTGATCCAGCTGACCGCGCCGCCCGATGCCATCGGCCAGATCGTTGCTGCCGATCATCAGCATGTCGATGCCGGGCACGGCGGCGATGTCCTCGACCGCGGCCAGCGCCGCGGCGCTTTCGATCATCGCGATGACTTTGACCCCTCTTTCGGCTTCCTCGGTCAGCGCTGCCGCGGGCACCACGCGATAGTCCAGCGCGGGCAGGGGGCCGGGCAGCGCACGCGTGCCACGCGGTGCGAAGCGACAGGCCTCGGCGATGCGGCGGGCGTCCGAGACGCTGTCCACATGCGGCACGATCACGCCGCTTGCGCCGCAGTCCAGCACCCGCGCGATATCCTGCGAGCCGGGGCCGGTGACCCGCCCGAACACCGGCAGACCCGCCGCGATGCCCGCCGCCGCGGCCTGCCCAAGCTCGCTCATGCCGAGCGGACCGTGCTCCATGTCGATCACCGCAAAATCGAATCCCGCGCCGCGGGCCAGAAGAACCGCCTCGGCGCGGCCCAGAAGACAGAAGGCGAGGCCGAACTTCGGGGTTGCCATGTTTTCATCCTGCATCATATTTGATCTGAAACTCATATTTAGACCGATTTTTGATCTGCGCATTTTTGTGTCATCTGGAGGCTAGATCGAATTTCTGCGGAATATTAGAAAAAGCGGCGCGTTAAATACTTCCTATCACGATATTTATAGTCCGATAGCTTCCGTGCCGTCCGCTTGGCGGTAACCTCCTATGAAAACCGGCGACGGTGACGCTGGGTCCGCCCTTGGATACCCGCGGCACCACCGAGACAAAAGGAGGTGCGTCCATGCACGATCGGACGACCAGCAACGGCGGAACGGCAGGCGCGCAGCAAAGCGCGCCGACCCCGAACCTGATCAGATTTCTGCAATTTTGCCTGACCCTGCTGCGCCGGTTGGTCGATGGGGTGGCGCTGCTGCTGCTGGCCTATATGGCCTGCGCCATCGCCGCACAGATCATCGGCCGCTACTTCTTCAACTACTCGATCGCCTGGAGCGAAGAGACCGCCACCTTCGCGCAGGTCTGGCTGACGCTTCTGGGGGCCGGGATCGCCATGCGCTACAACCAGCACGTCGGGGTCGATGTGCTGATCCGCAAGGCACCGCTGCCGGTGCAGCGCCTGTGCAATGGCGCGAGCCTGCTGCTGGGGCTGTGGTTCCTCGGCGTGGTTGTGGTGGGCTCGCTGTCGATGCTGGCCATCGGCTTTGTGGTGAAATCCCCGGCGCTGCGCATTCCCATGGCGATCCCCTACATGGCGCTGCCGGTGGGCTTTGGCTACTTCCTGATCGAATTTGCCGTGACCTCGCTGCCCAAGGTGCTGCACCCGGGCCGTGCTGACCAGAGCGCCGAACAGGCGCAGGACGCGGAGGCAGCAGCATGATCTGGGCAGGCGGCGGCTTCCTCGTACTTCTCATCTCGGGCACGCCCATCGTTCTGGCGCTCGGCATCGCGGCCCTGCTGGCGATCGAGCTGACCACCACTGCGCCGATCTCGATCGTGGCGCAGCGGGTCTACGGCGGCATCAGTTCCTTCACCCTGATGGCGATCCCCTTCTTCGTGGCCTCGGGTTTGCTGATGGAGGCGGGCGGCATCGCGCGGCGCTTCGTCAACCTCGCCAGTGCGCTGGTGGGATGGATCACCGGCTCGCTCTACATGGTGTCGATCGTCACCGGCACCGGTCTCGCGGCGATCTCGGGCTCTGGCTCGGCGGACACCGCTGCGATCAGCGCGGTGATGACCCCGGAGATGCGCAAGCGGCGCTATGACATCGACCTTGCTTCGGCGGTGATTGCGGCCTCGGGCTCGCTCGCCTCGATCATCCCGCCGTCGATCGTGATGATCGTCATCGCCATCACCGCCAACCAGTCGATCGGGGCCATGTTCCTTGGTGGCATCGTGCCGGGCCTGCTGGTGATGATCGGTCTGATGGTCGGCTGCTGGCTTTACGCCAAGCGCGGCGGCGACGCCTACCGCGATCAGGAAGCGTTCACTTTCAAGCGCCTGCGCGCCGGGTTCATCGACGCGGCCCCCGGCCTGCTGGTGCCCATCGTGATCATCGGCGGCATCGTCGGTGGCATCTTCACCGCCACCGAGGCGGCCTGCGTGGCGCTCTTCACCACGCTGATCGTCACCATGTTCATCTATCGCGAGCTGAAGCCGCGCGATCTGCCGCGCATCTTCCTCAAGGCGATCAGTCTTTCGGCGACGGTGCTGATCATCATCTCCACCGCTTCGGTCTTTACGTGGATCATCGCGACGCAGGGCTTCCCGGCGATGCTCAAGGACTGGCTGACCGGGGTGACCGACAACCCCATCGTCTTTCTGCTGATCGTGAACCTGCTGCTGCTCGTCGTCGGCATGTTCATGGAGAGCATTTCGGCGGTGCTGATCCTGCTGCCGATCCTGCTCCCCATGGCGCAAAGCTACGGCATCAACCCGGTGCAGTTCGGGGTGATCACCGCGCTGAACCTCTCGATCGGGCTGATCACGCCGCCCTATGGCATCTGCCTTTACGTCGCCTCCACCGTTGCGGGACGGCGCATCGAGCAGGTCTCGCGCAAGGTCTGGCTGCCGCTTGGCTGCATGCTCGTGGCGCTGCTGCTGGTCACTTTCGTGCCCGCCGTCTCCCTCTGGCTTCCCTCGGTCCTGCTGTGACCGAGGGGCGCTGCCCTACCACCACTCACCGACCAAAAAAGAAAGAGAAAACAGCAATGTCCAACAAGGTTCTCACCACAATCGCGGCGCTGGCCGCATTCGCCGCGGCGCCTGCCTTTGCCGCCGATTACACCTTCAAGGTCGCCCACACCAACGCCGCGGGCGAGGTGCAGGATATGGGCCTGCAGAAGATGAAGGAACTGCTGGAAGAAAAGACCGACGGCGCCGCCACGCTGGAGATCTATGCCGGTGGCCAGCTTGGCGACGAGCAGCAGACCGTCGAGGGGGTGATGCTCGGCTCGCTCGACATGGGCATGACCTCTAACGCTATGCTGTCGAACTACGTCGAGGACTATAAGGTTTTCGATCTGCCGTTCCTCTTCCCCTCGATCCCCGCGCTTGGCGAAAAAGTCGACGCCAATTGGGACATGATGGAAACCTCGGCCAATGGCTCGGGCTTCCAGCTGCTCGCCGTCTTCTCCTCGGGCATCCGCCACCTGATGACTTCCAAGCCGATCGAGAGCATGGATGACCTCGCTGGCATGAAAATCCGCACCATGCAGAACCCGGTGCATGTCGAGGCCTTCCGCGCCTATGGCGCCAACCCCACGCCGATGTCCTATTCGGAGCTTTACGGCGCGCTGCAGTCGGGCGTGGTTGACGGGGCCGAAGGGGCCTCCACCGGCTATGACGGCATGAAGTTCTACGAAGTCGCACCCGATTTCGCGCTGGTCGGCTGGCTCAACATGACCGCGCCGGTGACCATGAAGAAAGACGCCTTCGACGCGCTTCCCGAGAACATTCAGACCGCGCTGATGGACGCCGGTTCGGAAGCCGCCGCGTGGCAGCGCCAGTATGTTGTCGATCAAGAGCAGCCGCTGCTCGACAGCTTCAAAGAGCACGGGGTGACCATCACCAAGCCGGACACCGCGCCCTTCATCGAAGCGTCGCAGCCGCTTTACGAAAGCCAGCTTACCACCGAAGGTCAGAAAGCGCTGTTCGAAGCGCTGACCAAGTAAGCAGGCCCCTCGGGCCCGCGGCGTCTCCCTCCCTATCCGCCGCGGGTCCGATCCGAATTTGAGGAAAGACCGAAGCATGCTCGATACCGCCATCCGCAACGCCGAGATCGTCACCGCCGCCGACCGCATCAGAGCGGAGATCGGCATAAGGGACGGGCGCATCGTCACCATCGCCGAAGACGTCGGCCCCGCGCGCGAAGAGATCGACGCCGCGGGGCTTTTGGCGCTTCCGGGCGGCATCGACGCGCATGTGCATCTCGAGCAGCATCAGGGCGGCGGCGTGGTCATGGCTGACGGCTTTGAGAGCGGCACGCGCTCGGCGGCGGCGGGCGGCAACACCACCGTCATGCCTTTTGCCCTGCAGCAGAAGGGCCAGTCGCTGCGCGAAGCGGTGCAGGCCTATCACGAGGCTGCCGAGGGCAAATGCTACGTCGACACCTCGTTCCATCTGATCATCACCGATCCGACGCCGCAGGTGCTGGGGCAAGAACTGCCGGCGCTGGTCAAGGCGGGCTATACCTCGTTCAAGGTCTTCATGACCTATGACGACATGGTGCTGAATGACGCGCAATTGCTCGACGTCTTCGATGTGGCGCGGCGCGAGAAGGCCATGGTCATGGTCCATGCCGAGGGCTACGATGCGATCCGCTACATGGCCAAGCGGCTGGAAGAGGCAGGCAAGACCGCGCCCTATTACCATGCCGAAAGCCGTCCGCAGTCGGTCGAGCGCGAGGCCACCCACCGCGCGATCAGCCACGCCGAACTGACCGATGTGCCGATCACCATCGTCCACGTCTCTGGCCGCGATCCGATGGAGCAGATCCAATGGGCCAAGCGGCGGGGCATGAACATCTGGGCCGAGACCTGCCCGCAGTACATCACGCTCACCGCCGACGACCTCAAAGGGCTCAACATGGATTTCGAGGGGGCGAAATACGTCTGCTCGCCGCCGCCCCGCGACACCGACAGCCAAAAGGCGATCTGGGAAGGGCTGCGCGACGGCACCTTCGATATCTTCTCGTCCGATCATTGCCCGTTCCGCTTCGAGGATGACAAGGGCAAGGACGTAGAGGGCGCGCGCACCTCGTTCCGCTGGGTGCCCAACGGCATTCCCGGCATCGAGACGCGGCTGCCGATCCTCTTTTCCGAAGGGGTCTCGAAGGGCCGCATCCCGATCGAGCGTTTCGTGGCGCTGACCGCGACCAACCCTGCCAAGCTCTTTGGGCTCTACCCGCGCAAGGGCACCATCGCGGTGGGCGCGGACGCCGACATCACCCTGTGGGATCCGGCGCGCGAGGTGACCATCTCGCAATCGCTGATGCACCATGACTGCGACTACACGCCCTTCGAAGGGCTCGACGTGACGGGCTGGCCGGTGCGCACCATCCTGCGCGGCAAAACGATCTTTGAAGAGGGCGAAGTGACCGGCGCGCGCGACGCGGGCGTCTACCTCGAACGCGGCACGAGCCAAGCCTTCGGTGCTTGATTGGGGCAGGGGGCGCGTGTGATGCGCGCCCTTCTTCGTGCGTGTGGGACTGGCACGGCTGAATATCGCTCAAACAGCACACCTATAGGCTGAATGTCGCTTGTGGGCAGCGCAAGAGAGCCCGAAACCGTGCTTCTTGCGTCACTGACAATTGGCTTCCTGCGGACACACGTATGGGATGATTTCGCCGCCGGGATTACTCTGCTCACACGCCCCTCGTCGGGGCCGCAAAAAGTTTTCGAAAAATTTGAAATTGGAGCAGAGATCATGAAATTCGCATGCACCGCGCTTTTGGCCGCATTGGCTGCCGCTCCGGTATTTGCAGGCAGCATCGAGCCCGCGCCCGTCTACACTCCGGTGCCTGTGCCGGTGCCGATGACCCGCGATTGGACCGGCGGTTCGGTCGGTATCCAGCTTGGCTATGGTGCGTTCGACACCAGCGATGCGGATGACGACTACGAAGAGACCGGCGCTTACGGGCTCAAGGCCTATTATGACTATGACATGGGATCATGGGTCGTTGGCGGCGGTGTCCAGTATGACTGGATCGGCGCGGAATTCGGCCAAGCTGGCGAGTTGACCGGCATTCTGCGCATTGGCGCCCGTGCGGGCTATGATGCGGGCAACACGATGATCTACGGCACCGGCGGCTATGCCCGCGCCTCGCATGACGGCGGCTCGCTGGATGTGGGCGATTCCGACGGCTACTTCATCGGGTTCGGGTCCGAGACATTCGTGTCGGACACGTGGACCATCGGCGCCGAGCTTGTCTACAGCGAGTTCGACGACTTCGATGAGTCCGACCTGAGCCTCGACACGACACAGCTGAATATCTCGCTGAACTACCGCTACTGATGCGCAAGCGCCCGGGCGACACCGCCCGGGCCAATTCCCTGCCTTAAGAGGTAAAAGCGGTCAGCCTTCGGGCGCGATCCGCGAGACGAGGTCTTCCATCATCGCCGCGTTCTGCATCCGCAGGATCGCTTCGGCGGTGGTGGCATCCTGCCTGCGCAGCGCGTCGATCAGCAGTTGCATCTCTTCGGCCATGACCCGCCGCCGCCCGGTGCCGTAGCCATAGCCGCGGCGGAAGGCAAAGATCGTGTCCCAGCCGCGCAGGAAGACCCGCAGCGCCTCGCGATTGCCGCCAAACTCCACCAGCCGGGCGTTGAACCGGCGGTTGGTGTCGATCGCCTCAATGTCCTCACCGGCCTCGAGATGCGCGCGGTATTCGGCGGCCAGCGCCTCAAGCTCGCGGATCCGCTCCAAGGTGAGGGCCATCATGCCGCGCCGCACGGCGAAGATGCGCAGCTCGGTATTCAGCTCGAAAAGATCGGTGATATAGGCGCGGTCAAGCTGGCGCACGGTGGCGCCGCGATTGGGCTCGATCTCGACCAGCCCTTCGCCCTCGAGCTTGCGCAGCGCCTCGCGCAGCGGCATGGTCGAAAACCCCAGCCGCTTGGCCAGTTCCGCGGTCTTCAGCCGCTCGCCGGGAGCGATGCGCCCCGAGAGAATATCCTCGCGGATCAGGCGGGTGGCCTGATCCACAGAGTTCTGTGCGGTGTCGAGGGCAAGCGCTTCGTTGGGCATGGCGTGACCTTCTGTCAGGGGCTCTTGCGGATCAAGCTGATATGCTCGGCATCGATCAGCAACGTGCCGTCATCGCGCATCAGCCGCACCGCTTCGGTGATAATTCCGGCAGGGCGCGAGCCGCTCTCGCGTTTGGCGGTGAAATCCATCTCTACATAGACCGTGTCGCCGGCCACGATGGGATGCTTGAAACGCACATCGTTCCAGCCAAGCGAGGCGATGGATGTCTCCTCATAAAGCTTGAGCTCGGTCTTCAGCCCTTCCATTAGCGCAAGACCATAGAGCCCATGGGCGATGATGCCGGGGAAGCCAGCTTCTTTGGCATAGGCCTCGTCGGTGTGCAGCGGGTGGTGGTCGCGCGTCAGGCGGCAGAAATCGGCGATATCCGCCACGGTGATCTCATGCGTGCCGGTGGTATAGGTCCGGCCGATCTCGACGTCTTCGTAGAAGAGGTTCATGCGTAGGCTTTCTGCACTTGCCGCGCGATGATCATGCGCTGGATCTGGTTGGTGCCCTCGTAGATCTGGCTCAGGCGCACGTCGCGGAACAGGCGCTCGACCCGGAACTCTCGCGAGTAGCCGTTGCCGCCGTGGATCTGCAGCGCGTTCGAGATGTGCACCTGCGCCATGTCGGTGGTGAAGAGCTTGGCCTGCGCCGCTTCCAGCGCGATCGGCTTGCCCGCGTCATAGAGTTTCGCGGCATTGTGGATCAGCAGTCGGGCGGCGGCGATGTCCTTGGCCATGTCGGCGATCATGAATTGCACGGCCTGATGCTCGAAGATCGGCTTGCCGAACTGCTTGCGGTCTCCGGCGTAGGCGATGGCATCCTCCATCGCCGCCTGCGCCATGCCAAGCGCCATGGACGACATCATCAGGCGCGAGAAGTTGAAGTTCTCCATCGCCATCTTGAAGGCGCCATGCTCCGGCCCGATCAGATTGGTGACCGGCACCCGCACCTCGTCGAAGCTGACCATGCATTCGGCGAGCCCATGCATCCCGAGCAGTTCCTCGGATTTGCCACGGATCACGCCGGGGCGGTCGGTTTCCACCAGAATGCACGAAATGCCGCGATGCCCGGCGTCGGGATCGGTCTTGGCAAAGACCATGATCACATCGGCGACCTGCCCGAAAGTGACCCACGCCTTGGTGCCTTTGATGACATATTCATCACCGTCGCGGCGGGCGGTGGTCTTCATCGCCGCCACATCCGAGCCGTGGTCGGGTTCGGTCACCGCGGTGGCCGGAATCACCTTGACCTCGAGGATGCCGGGAATCAGCGCCTTGTGCTGCTCCGAGCCGTGGTGGTCGAGAAACAGCGCCGCTTCGACCGGGATCGCGAAGGCATTGCCGACCGCGCCCGAGCCGCGCGCGATCTCTTCCATGACGATGCAGGCAGCCATGGCATCAAGCCCGACGCCGCCCGCTTCCTCGCGCAGCGCGACGCCGAAAAGCCCTTGCTCGGCCAGCGCTTCGTAGATCGGGCGGGGAAACTCGTCGTCGCGGTCGATGGCGGCAGCGGCGGGGGCGACCACGTCATCCGAGAGGCGGCGCGCGGTCTCGCGCACCATGCGCTGCTCTTCAGTATAGAACTGATCCAATGTGATCTCCGTTATTAAGATTTAGATTTGATCTGATCATCAGCTACACAGCCGGATGCCGCCCGGTCAAGCCGAGGCTTTCCCGGCGTGGAAGGCGTCGGTGGGGCTGCGGTCGAAAAAGTAGACGATCACGTCCTTCGGGCTCGCCCCATAGGCACTCGCCACCGCCTCGGTGATCGCTTGCGCGGCGATTTCCTTGGCGTCTTGGGGCCGGGGGAAGGCGTGTACTTTTATGAAGATGCGGAAGTTTTCAGCATTTTTGCCATATTTTCCAGCATGTCCGTAGGAATAGTGAGGTGCCGAAAAATAATAGCAGGTGACGATTTCCGGCTTGATCCCGAAGGCCTGGCAGAGACCATCAGTCATGTCTTTCGTCGCAACCTCCCGTATTTCCTCGGTCGCGTCGCGGTCGATGATTTCGATGAAGGGCATGGTCAGTCTCCTTGGGGAAGCGGCGCCGAGGGGCGCGGTGTTGGCTCTGTGAGTTGACTCATTATCTGATCAGATTGAACGTGGCTGCAAGAGGTTTGGATCGGCGACCCGCTGCCGAGCCAAGGAAGTCGGAAAGGACCGCAATGACCTTCAAGGGCAGCTACACCGTCTGCGTCACACCGTTCGACGCGCAGGGCCGCGTCGATCTCGATGCGCTGCGCTCTTATGTCGACTGGCAGATCGAGGAAGGCGTGCACGGGCTCATCCCGCTGGGCAGCACCGGCGAGTTTCTGTCGCTCACCCGCGAAGAGCGCACCGCGGTCGCCGAGGCGGTGATCCAGCAGGCCGCGGGCCGGGTGCCGGTGCTGATCGGCACCGCCGCCGAATGGACCGACGAGGCGGTGTCGCTGAGCCGCGAAGCCGAACTGCTGGGCGCTGATGGCGTGATGCTGGTGCCGCCCTATTACTCCTCGCCCACCGACGAGGAACTGGTGGTGCATTTCACCCGCGTCGCCGAGGCGCTGTCGATCCCGGTGATGCTCTACAACAACCCGTTCACCGCCAACGTCGATCTCAGCGCAGCGCTGGTCGGGCGGCTCTCGGAAGTCGACAACATCTCCTACATCAAGGACACGTCGAAGAACGTGCACCGGGTGACCGAGCTTCTGGAGGCCTGCAAGGGCCGGATGACGGTCTTTGCCGGCTATTATCCTTGGGAAAGCTATCTGGCAGGCGCCGAGGGCTACAGCTCGGTGATGTCCAACATCGCACCGAAGCTTTCGGCGCAGACCTTCGAGCGGACGGTCGACGGCTCCGGAGAGGGCCGCGATCTCTATGTCAAAAGCCTGCCGCTGATCAACGCACTGGCAGGTGACCTCTATGTCTCGGCCACCAAGGCCGCGATGCAGATGATCGGCCGCCCCATGGGCGACCCGCGCCCGCCGCGCCTGCCTCTGCCGCAGACCAAGCGCGCCGAGCTGGAAACCATCATGACCGATCTGGGGCTGCTGGCGGAGGCCTGATCCCGGCCCCATGCCGGGGGAAAATTTCCGCCCCAACAGAGAGAAACCCATCAGGGAATAAACAGATGAAACTCACCAACCTTGCCCTCTGCGTCGCGCTTGGCGCCACGCTCGTCTCCGCCCCGGCCTTCGCGCAGGAGATCACCCTCAAGGCCAGCCACAACGCCAACGCCGACGAGCCCTATGGCGTCGGCATGCGCAAGATGGCCGAGATCCTCGAAGAGAAGTCGGGCGGCAAGGCAACCATCGAGGTTTATGACAACGCCACGCTCGGCGACGAAATGGAAAGCATCCAAGGCACCCAGATGGGCACCGTGGACATCGCCGTGACCGCCAACTCGACGCTGGCCAACTTCGTACCCGACCTGTCGGTTTTCTCGCTGCCGTTCCTGTTTGACGATGCCGAGCAGATGGACCGCGCCCTGAGTGATCCCGAAGTGCTGGACGCCATCGGTTCGGCGCTGGACGCGCAGGGCTTTCACCTGCTGTCGGTCTTCTCGGCGGGCACCCGTCACATCATGACCAAAAAGCCGATCGAGTCGCTCGACGACATGGCAGGCCTGAAGATCCGCACCATGCAGAACCCGGCCCATGTGGACACGTTCAACGCCTTTGGTGCCAATGCCACCCCGATCGCCTACACCGAGCTTTACGGTGCCATCGAGACCGGCGTGGTCGACGGTGCGGAAGCGGCCAACACCAACTTCTACTCGCAGAAGTTCTATGAGGTCGCACCCGATTGGGCCGTGGTGGGCTGGCTGGAACTGGTTGCGCCGGTGATCATGGGCAAGGCCGCCTATGAGGCGCTGGACGCAGACACCCAAAAAGCCCTCGACGAAGCGGGCCTCGCAGCCGGCAAAGCCGAGCGCGCTGCCTATCTCGCCTCCGACAACGCCCGCTTCGGTGATCTCGAGAAAGTCGGCGTGAACATCACCCACCCCGACGTCGAAGCCTTCCGCGAAGCGGCCGCTCCGGTGCAGCAGAAGTACCTCGAAAGCGACGCCCAGAAGAAGATCTTCGATCTGGTGAAATCGGTCGAGTAAGCTCCCCGAGCTCGACCCAACTGCCCGGCCACGTCCTTCCCGTGGCCGGGCCTCTCCTCTGACTGCCGCAAGAAAGCCCGCCCATGTTCGCACTTCTCGAACGCCTCTGCCTCGCCCTGCGCCGTGTCGTCTCGGGCATGGTGATCCTGCTCTTCACGGTGATGATGATCTCGGTGCTGGTGCAGGTCGGCGGGCGCTATGTCTTCAACTACTCGATCGCGCAGGCCACCGAGATCGCCACCTTCAGCCAGATTTGGCTGGTGCTGATGGGGGCGGGCGTGGCGGTGGCCAAGGGCCAGCACGTGGCGATCGACATGCTGCCCGCGCAGCTGCCGCTGCCGATGGCACGCGTCGCGCTGATCGCCATCGCGCTGGTCATCACCGCCTTTCTGGCGGCGCTCGCATGGGGCAGCCTGCCCCTGCTGAAGATGGGCAGCTTCCAAAGCTCGCCCGCGCTGCGCATGCCGATGAAATACGTCTATCTCTGCCTGCCGTTCGGCGCGGGCTACATGGTGCTGGAGCTGCTGCTTTCGGTCATCCAGCGCTGGGACAATCCCTTCCCGCCGCCCGAACCCGACGCCGAGGAGGCGCTCTGATGATCGTTATTGCTGCCGCCTTCGTCTTTCTTCTCGCCCTCGGTGTTCCGGTGGTCTTTGTGCTGGGCGCCTCTGCCGTGCTGGCGCTGGTCACCACCACGGATGTGCCCGTCGCCATCGTCAGCCAGCGCGTCTTTGCGGGGCTCAACTCCTTCACCCTGATGGCCATTCCCTTCTTCGTCTTTGCCGGGGTGATCATGGACGCGGGCGGCATCTCGCGCCGCATCGTGGATTTTGCCTCGGCGCTGATCGGCTGGGTGGTCGGCAGCCTCTATCAGGTGAGCTGCGTGGCGGCCGCCGGTCTTGCGGCGATCTCGGGGTCTGGCTCGGCTGACACCGCCGCGATCTCGGCGATCATGCAGCCGCAGCTGCGCCGCCGGGGCTATGACGTAGACTTCGGCGCGGCGCTCATCGCCTGCGCCGAATCCATCGCGCAGGTCATCCCGCCAAGCCTGACCATGGTGATCCTCGCCGTGGTGTCCAACGTGTCGATCGGCGCACTCTTCGTGTCGGGCGTGCTGCCGGGGCTGATGTGCATCGTGATGCTGATGCTCATCGCTTACTTCCAAGCCAAGAAGGGCGGCGAAACCTACCGCGACGCCGAGCCTTTCACCATGGCGCGCCTTGGCCGCACCGGCTGGGCCGCGCTGCCCGCCGCCGGGATGCCGGTGCTGATCCTCGGCGGTATCCTCGGGGGCATCTTCACCCCGACCGAGGCTGCCGCGGTCTCGGGCTTCTACGGGCTGCTCGTCGGGGCCTTCGTCTACCGCGACCTGAAGCTCTCGGCGCTGCCGGGGCTGATCCTGCGCACGGCCTCGCTGTCGGCGGCAGTCATGCTGATCATCGGCACCGCCAGCGTCTTCTCGTGGCTCATCGCCAATGCCAATGTGCCGCAGATCCTCGGCAACTGGATTGCCAGCGTGTCGAGCAGCCAGGTGATCTTCCTGATCATCGCCAATCTGCTGTTCCTCTTCGTGGGCATGTTCCTCGAGACCATCGCGGCGATCCTGATCATCGTGCCGGTGCTCTCGCCGATCGCGGCGCAGATGGGCGTCGACCCGCTGCATTTCTCGCTGCTGGTGATCCTCAACTGCGCCATCGGCACGGTGACGCCGCCCTACGGCGTGTCGCTCTTCGTGTCGTCCAGCGTCGCGGGCCGCACGGTGCTGCAGGTGTCGCGCCGCCTCGGCTGGCCGCTCGCCGGGCTCTTTGCCATGCTGATCGCGGTGACCTTCATTCCCGACCTGTCGCTGTTCCTGCCGCGGCTCTTCGGGCTCATCGACTGATTTCTTTCAAGGACCATCCCATGACCAAACTCAAAGTCACCATCGCGGGCATCGAATTTGACGCGCGCTTCGAGGAAGATGCCGCGCCCAAGACCGTCGCCGCCTTCCGCGCGCAGATGCCTTATACCAGCAAGGTGGTGCACGTGCGCTGGAGTGGCGAAGGCGTGTGGATCCCGCTCGGCGAGACCGATTTCGGCGTCGAGTATGAAAACCACACCAGCTATCCGGCGCCGGGGCAGTTCATCCTCTATCCGGGCGGCATTTCGGAAACCGAGATCCTGCTGGCCTATGGCGGCGTGCATTTCGCCTCGAAGATGGGGCAGCTTGCCGGCAACCATTTCATCACCCTGACCTCGAACCTCGACAAGCTGGCCGAGATCGGCCCCAAGGTTCTGTGGGACGGGGCGCAGGACATCCACTTCGAGGAAGTCTGAGGCATCCATGACCCAATCCCCGATCAGCTATGGCGCGCGGCTGCGCCAACTGGCCGCCGCGCGCGGCGATGCCGAAGCGGTGTGCTTTCTGCCCGCGCGCGGCGAGGCGCAATCGCTGAGCTGGTCGGGGCTCAATGCCATGGCCGACGGGTTCGCCCGCGCGCTGATCGCACGCGGCGTGGGGCAGGGTGATGTGGTCGCCTTTGCCCTAGGCAATATCCCCGCCCATCTGGCGCTGGCCGTCGCGGTCTGGCGCGTGGGCGCGACGACCATGGTGCTCGATCCCGGCATCCGGCCCGAGACCGCCGCCACCATGAAAGCGCGCAGCGGCGCGGCGCTGGTGATCGGGCAGCCTGAGGGGCTGGGGGATATCTCGCTGGACAATTTCGAGGCGCTGGCGACGAGCCTGCCCGCCACGCCGGTCGAGGATCGCATCCCGCTGCCGGGCAAGATCGTGCTTTCGGGCGGCTCCACCGGCCTGCCCAAGATGATGTGCGACGACCGCCCCTTCACCCGTGTGCCCGGCGCCAGCTGGGGACGGGTGGCGCCGCGTCTGGGGTTCCGCTGCGATCAGACGCAGCTTGTCTGCGGGGCCATGTCGCATAACGCGCCCTTCACATGGGCGCAGAACGGCCTTTTCGAGGGCAACCGGCTGGTGCTCATGGAACGCTTTGATGCGGTTCGCGCCCTGCAGGCCATCGACACCCATGAGGTGGGCTTTGCCATGCTGGTGCCGACGATGATGGTGCGCATGTATGACCGGCTGGAGGACAGCGGCGCGACCCTTGCCAGCCTGCACGCGCTCTATCACACCGGCGCGCCCTGCGCGGGTTGGCTCAAACAGGCGTGGATTGAGGTTCTGGGGCCGGAGCGCGTGACAGAGATGTACGGCTCGGGCGAGAACACCGGCCAGACCACCATCACCGGCGCCGAGTGGCTGACCCATCAGGGCTCGGTCGGGCGCGGCTTCGAGACGGAGATCCGCATTTACGGCGCCGATGGGCAGCTGCAGCCGGCGGGCGCGCCGGGCGAGATCTTCATGCGCCCCGATGACCTGTCAGGCCGCAGCCATTACACCGGCCCGGACGCCCCGGCCCCCGAACGAGACGCCGACGGTTTTCAGAGCATCGGCGATGTCGGCTGGCTGGATGAGGAGGGCTATCTCTACCTCGGCGGGCGGCGCGATGATGTGATCAACACTGGCGGCGTGAAGGTCCATCCCGAGACCGTCGAGGCCGTGCTGCTGCGCGCGCCTCAGGTGGGTGACGCGGTGGTCTTTGGCGTGGACGACCGGGAGTGGGGCCA
Source organism: Salipiger sp. ABN3_019 (assembly GCF_056158605.1). NCBI lineage: Bacteria > Pseudomonadati > Pseudomonadota > Alphaproteobacteria > Rhodobacterales > Roseobacteraceae > Salipiger > Salipiger sp. ABN3_019. Next base: position 827,785 of record NZ_JBSWTP010000010.1, on the reverse strand, counting down.
GAAGGTGCTCGCCTGCGTCGTGCCCAAGGAGGGCAGCGCCCTCGACGAGGCGGCGCTGCGCGCCTTCTGCCACCAGCACCTCGGCCCGCAGGAAGTGCCGAAACGCTTCCACATCTGCGAGGTGCTGCCCCGCGACGGCTTTGGCAAGATCCGCCGCAAGGCGCTGCGGGCTGAATACGCCGCCGCCTGAGACAGTGGCACGCCCGTTTTCCCGGTTCCCCTGCGCCGTGCCGCGGGGTAGAGCGGTATGGATTTCGCCGGGATGTGGAGACGCGTTCCGGCGCCCATGACCTTGGACCGACGCATGAAACTCATCATCGATACCGACCCCGGCGTCGACGACGCCCTTGCCATCCTCTACGCCGCCGCGCATCCGCAGATCGACCTGCTGGGGCTGACCACCGTCTTTGGCAATGTCACCGTCGCGCAGGCGACGCGCAATGCGCTTTATCTGGTCGAGCGCGCGGGGCTCGACGTCCCAGTGGCTGAAGGCGCGGCCAAGGCGCTGGAATTGCCGCCTGCGACGCCGAGCCATCACGTGCACGGCCCCGAGGGCTTTGGCAGCCTGCCCGAGATGACGCCCAAGGGCGCAAAGCTGGACGAGAGCGCGGCAGAGTTCCTCGTGCGTATGGCGCGCGAGCATAAGGGCGAGCTTGTGCTCTGCCCGATCGGCCCGATCACCAATATCGCCGACGCGATCCGCCTCGATCCCGAGTTTGCCCAGAACGTAAAGCGCATCGTCTTTATGGGCGGGGCGCTGGATGCGCCCGGCAATATCTCGCCCCACGCAGAGGCCAATACCTATCACGACCCGCATGCGCTCGACACCGTGCTGCAGAGCGGGGCGAACATCTGCATGGTCGGGCTCGATGTGACGATGCAGGTGCTGCTGCGGGCCGAGGATTTCGCCGAACTGGAACGGCGCGACCCCGAGCATGGCGCCTTCCTGCGCGAGATGAGCCATTTCTATCTGGATTTCTACCGCTCGGTCGGCGTCGAAGGCTGCGGGCTGCATGATCCGCTGGCGGTGATGGCCTGCATCATGCCGCAGATCGTCGGCACCGAACGCGCGCCCCTGCAGGTGACGCTGGACGGCCCCGAGATCGGCAACACGCTGCGCTGCACCGGGCGACCCGAGGTGGAGATCGCGCTGTCCTGCGATCCGGTCGAGGTGAAGCGGCTGTTCATGGAGACCTTCGGCGGCTGACGCCTAAGGCTCAGCGCTGCAACGCGAACGCCCGCCGGATGGAACCGGCGGGCGTTTGGTTTCTTGCTTTGTGGTGGCTCAGGACTGCGGGATGCCCTTGCTCGGCCCGAGGCGCTTTTGTGCGGCGATGCGGAAGGGGGCGTTGGGCCCGCCAAAGCCCTTGTAGCCCGGGCCGCGCTGCACGATCTCAAAGAACATGCCACCCGCGAAGGCACGGCTGTAGACTTGGAAGAACTCTGCCTCGCCCTCTCGGTCATAGAGGATGTTGCCCGCCCGCAGACGCTCGAGCAGCCCGTCGGGCATATCGAAACGCGCCGCCAGATCGTCGTAGTAGTTGCCGGGGATCGGCAGCGGCTGGAAGCCCAGCTTTTGCATCTGCGCGACCGAGGCGAAGATGTCGTCGGTCGAAAGCGCGATATGCTGCACCGACGCCCCGAAGGTCGAGGCAAGGAAACGCCCGGCCAAGGTGCGATGGGTCTCGGCGCCATTGAGCGTGATCTTCAGCCGACCCGCGGCGCTTTCCACCACCTGGCTGCGCACCAGACCATCGGGGTCGATGACATCGACCATAGGCGATTTTTCCATGTCGAAGAGCGTGCTGTAGAACAGCGTCCAGCTCAGCATGTCCTCATACGACATGGTCTGCGCGAGGTGATCCACATGGGTCAGGCCCGCGCCGGGCGCCTTGGCCTCGCCGGTGGCTTCGAACTCCACGTCCCAGACCTCGCCAAGGCCGCTGGTGCCGTCGATGAAATGCATCACCGAACCGCCCAGCCCGCGGATCGCCGGGATTGCCAGCTCGCCCGGCCCGGTGGGCTGCGAGAAGGTCGGCGAGCCAAGCGCGGTGGCGCGCTCTACCGTGTCATGGGCCGAGGACACCTGCAGGCCGATGTCGCAGACCGACAGGCCGCGCGTGTTCCAGACATGCGCCGCATGGCCTTCGGTTTCCGAGTTCACCACGATCCGCACGTCGCCCTGTTGCCAGAGCGTGATCGCCTTGTTGCGGTGCTTGGCGGCGTTGCGGAAACCCAAGGTGCGCAGCATGTCGGTCAGCGTCTCGACCTCGCCGTCGCGGGCGGCAAACTCGACAAAGCTCACATCTTCGGCGCGCACGCGCGGCGGGATGGCGGGCATGTCGATCTTGGTCTCGGGCTCGGCGCGGCGCACATCGTCCATCAGCGCGATCAGCGAGCGATAGCCGTCCTGCGCCGTGGCACGCGCGTTGCTGCCGCGGAACTGGTCGTTGAAGATCTCGAGGCTGATCGGTCCCGTGTAGCCCGCCGCCATCACCGCCTGCATGAAGCGTCTGACTTCCAGATCGCCCTCACCGGGCATGTTGCGGAAGTGGCGCGACCAATAGAGCAGGTCCATCTCGATCGCCGGCGCATCAGCCAGCTGCACGAAGAAGATCTTCTCGCCGGGGATCGCGCGGATCGATTCCGGGTCAAGCTTGCGGCCCAGCGTGTGGAAACTGTCGAGGATGATGCCGACGTTGGAATGGTCGGCCTGCCGCACGATCTCCCATGCGTCGCGGTGATCGTTGATGTGGCGGCCCCATGCCAGCGCCTCATAGCCAAGGCGGATGCCGCGCTCTTTGGCGATCTCGCCAAGCTCGGCAAGGTCATTCGCCGCACGCTGGATGCCGCCCAGCGAGCGCGGGTGCACGGACGAGCAGATCAGGATCAGGTCGGTGCCCAGTTCCTGCATCACGTCGAACTTGCGCTTGGCGCGGTCGAAGGCTTTCGAGCGCAGCGGCTCGGGCAGGCACTCGAAGTCGCGGAAGGGCTGGAACAGCGGGATCTCCAGCCCGTGGTCGCGGATCATCCGGCCGACCTCGCGGGCGCCGCCGTCATGGGCGATGAAATCCTGCTCGAAGATTTCCACCCCGTCGAACCCGGCGGCAGCGATGGCCTCGAGTTTCTCGGGCAGGGTGCCCGAGATCGAGACGGTGGCGATCGCGGTCTTCATGGGTCGTCCCTCCTTAATAGCCGAGCACGCGCGGCAGCCAGATCACCGTTTCGGGCACGAAGGTCAGGATGAACAGGACCAGCACCTCGACAAAGAAGAACGGCATGATCGAGCGGATAAGACGCGCCATGCCCACATTGGCGACCCCTTCGGCAACGAAGAGACACAGGCCAAGCGGCGGGGTGATCAGGCCGATCATCAGGTTGAAGATGACCAGAATGCCGAAGTGGGTCGGATCGACGCCCATCGACACGGCGATCGGGTGCAGGATCGGCACCAGCACCAGCATCGCCGCGATACCTTCGAGGAACAGGCCCACGAAGAGGAAGAGCACGATCACCGCCAGCAGGAACGCCGTCTTGCTGTCGACATTGGTCAGCACCCAGTCGGTCAGCATGTTCGGCACGCGGTTGTAGGTGAGCAGCCAGTTGGCTGCCGAAACGGCGGCGATGATGATCAGGATCACCGCGCTGTCGCGCATGGCGCCCGAGAAGATCCGGGGCAGGGCCGAGAGGCGGATGTTGCGGTAGACGAAAAGGCCGAGGATCAGCGCGTAGCCCACGGCAAAGCTCGCGGCCTCGGTCGGGGTCACGATGCCCAGCAGGATCGAGCCCACCACCAGCACCGGCATCAACAGCGGCAGGATGCCCTGCAGCAGCGCCTGTCCGTTCGACGGCCCGCCCAGATCCCCGGTCTGGTCGCCCTTGTCGACCTTCACGGTCAGCATGACGTAGGCCGACAGGAACACCGCCAGCAGGATGCCGGGGATCACGCCCGCAAGGAACAGCGCCGGAACCGACACGCCCGACACGATCAGCGCGTAGATGATCACCGGGATCGACGGCGGGATGATCGGGCCGATCACCGAAGAGGCGGCGGTCAGCGCGGCGGCGAAGCTGCGGTCATAGCCGTGCTTTTCCATCTCGGGGATGAACACCCGGCCAATCGCCGAGGTGTCGGCCACAGCCGAGCCGGAAAGGCCCGCGAAAATCACCGAGGCCCAGATGTTCACCAGTGCAAGACCGGCGCGCATGCGGCCCACCAGCACGTTGGCAAAAGCGATGATACGGCCAGTGATGCCGCTTTCGTTCATCAGCTCGCCGGCCAGAACGAAGAGCGGAATGGCCAGCAGCGGGAAAGAGTTGAGACCCTTGTAGATCTCGGTGGGCACGATGCGCAGCGTGTAGGGCGCCTCGCCGGTGGCCATGAAATAAAGCAGCGCCGCGATGATCGCGATGGCGATAGGGGCACCGGCCAGCAGGCCGCCGATCAGGATGAGATAGACCATTGGCTCAGACCTCCGTGCGGCCGGTCAGCCGCTGGATCAGTTTCAGGGTGGCCGCGATGGCGAGGATCGCCCCGCCGAACGCAACGGCATATTGGTAAGGGCCGACCTTGCCGAGCCAGACCAGCGCCTCGATGCCGGTGCTTTGCGCCAGCGCGTCCGCGGTCGCTTTCAGCCCCGAGGAGTTGACGCCGCCGCGGCGCAGCGCAAAGACGTGGCCCGCGTAGGCCAGCCCGATGCCCGCGGCGATGCCCATGACGTCGGCAGCGGTGAACACCCAGTGGCGCACGCGCTTGGGCAGCATGTCGGAAATTACGGTGAAGCGGATGTGGCTGTCGCTCAGATAGGCCAGCGCAAGGCCGAACATCACGCCGTAGATCGTCAGGTAGATCGGCAGCTCCTCGCCCCACGGAACCGAGCGGCCAACGGCGTAGCGCCGGATCGAGTTGACGAAAATGATGAGAAAGACCAGCGCCATGCTGAGGCCGGCGCCGAAGGCAAAAACCCATCGGGCGGCACGGGTGAGACGATCCATCGTGGCTCCTCCGAAGACAAGGCCCGAGCGCACGGGCCAAAAGGCGGACCTGCGGGGCAGGCCGTAAAGAAAAGCCGGGCCGCATTCATGCGGCCCGGCCAATGGGGTCGCAGATTACTGCGAGACTTCCGAGACGGCGGTCTGCAGACGGTCGATCCACTCGGCATCGTCGCCCAGTTCGCCGCGGAGGTATTCGACGACCGCAGGTTGCGCCTTTTCTGCAAAGGCTGCAATCTCGTCGGCGGTCGGCGCGTAGACTTCCATGCCTTCTTCCTGCACGGCACCGACGCCCTGCGCGGTGTTCCACTGCTGGATGGCGCGGCCCATATTGCCGGCGATGCGCGCGGCCTTGGCGACCACTTCTTGCTGCGCGGGCTCAAGCATGTCGTAGAACTCGTCCGAGATCACGATGAAATCGGCGGCGTAAACGTGACCGTCGAGGGTCATGTATTTCTGCAGCTTGTGCAGGCCGTTGTTGTAGATCACGCCAACCGGATTTTCCTGACCGTCGACCACGCCGGTCGACAGCGCGTTCGGCAGTTCGGTCCATGCGATCGGGGTCGGCTCACCGCCAAGACCCTTCACCATCTCCACATACAGCGGGATCGGCTGCACGCGGAACTTCAGACCTTCCATATCCGCGGGCGATTTGATCTCGCGGGTGTTGTTGGTGAAATTGCGGAAGCCGGTCTCGCCGTAGGCCAGCGTGCGCAGGCCGGTCTCTTCGAGGCAGTGCTGCGCCAGCGCGTCGCCAAACTCGCCGTCCAGCACGTCCCATGCGACGGTGGCCGAGGAGAAGGTGTAGGGGATGTCCAGCACCGAAGCGGCCGGGCAGACCTTCGACATTGCGCCGGAAACCAGCGCGACCTGGGTCAGGTTGTCCTGCACCTGCGCGACCAGTTCGTCTTCGTTGCCGAGCGCGCCCGCCGGGAACAGCTCGACGGTCATGTCCGACTCGCCCTCGACGATGTTCTTGAAGATCTGCGCCGCGGCGCCTTTCTTCGAGCCGGTCCACTCGTCAGGATCCACGTGCGCGACGCGCAGGGTCTGAGCGCCTGCGGTGGTTGCAGCGAGGCTGCCGCAGAGTGCGGTGACGGCAAGCAGAGACTTGGTGATAGAACGCATGAATTCCTCCCTCAGCGTTTCGTGTTGCCCGCGTCTTGCGCGGGCTGGTCGAAGGCGTCGAACGTCGCCTTCATGCGAACCGGATCGGCGGGCCGACCGGTAAAGAGTTCGAAGGCGCGCACCGCTTGGAACACCGCCATGCCCGAGCCGGGCAGGACGCGGCAGCCCTTGGCGCGCGCGGTCGCGATAAGCTGGGTCTCGAGCGGAAAATACACGATATCCGCGACCCACAGATCGGCTTCGATAAGGTCTTCGTCGATTGCCATGCCCGGCAGCTTGGCCATGCCCATTGGCGTGCAGTTGACCACACCGTTCGGACGGCCTTCGGCAAAGAGCGCGGCGATATCGCTGACCGCCTGCGTCTTGGTGCCGGGACGGTTGCTGGCGACCAGCTTGGCAAGCCCTTCGGCCCGTGCCGGATCGGTGTCGAAGATCGACAGCGTCTCGACGCCGCAATCTGCCAGCGCATGGGCCACGGCCACACCTGCGCCACCTGCACCAAGCAGCAACGCGTGGCGTGTATCAGCGCCGTCGAGGCCCCGGCGGAAGCTTTCAGCAAAGCCCCACATGTCGGTGTTGTGGCCGGTCCGCTTGCCGTTCTCGAAGACGACGGTGTTCACCGCGCCCACGGCGCGGGCGTTCTCCGACAACTCGTCGAGCAGGTCGATCACGTCGATCTTATAGGGATAGGTGATGTTCAGCCCGTCAAAGCCTGCGGCCTCGGCGGCAGAGACCATCTGCGCCAGCGTCATGTCCTTGCGCTGGGGCGCGTCCATGTCGAGCTTTTTATAGGTGGTGAAAAGACCTTGTGCGCGCGCTTCCTGCATCTGCATCAGCGGGGTGCGCGACAGCGCGATGCCCTGACCGATCAGGCCGGCAAGCAAACTGTCTTCTCTTGTTTGCGCGTTCTCCAAAGCGGCCTCCCCCCAACTTCGCGTGTCTGACAAGTTGTCGCAGCATTGTACTCGGCAGTTAAATTGTCAAGTGAATTGAACCGGCGGGTTAAAAATGTAGGATAACGTTCAAGAGGACGTGAGGAGGACGCATGGGGAGGCCTGCGGAAAATCGAGCAAAGTCACGGGGCTGGAAACAGAATCCCGAAGCGGTGAAGGCCGACATCCTGCGCGTGGCGCGCAGCGAGTTCGCCCGCCGTGGGCTTACGGGGACACGAATTGAGGACATCGCCGCACAGACGACGACCTCGAAGCGGATGATCTTCTATTATTTCGGGGACAAGGAATCGCTCTACGAGGCGGTGCTGGAAGAGTGCTATGCCGAGGTGCGTGGGGGCGAGGCGGAGCTTGATCTCGAAGGGCTGCCACCGGATGCGGCGCTGAAGGCGCTCTTGGAGTTCACCTTCGACCACCACCGCCGCAATCCCGAGTTCATCCGCCTCGTGATGATCGAGAACATCCACGAAGCGCGCCACATGAAGAAGATGCAGGCGCTGGCGGCAAAGAACGAACGGGCGATTGGCGTAGTCGAGAAGATCTGCCGCGCGGGCTGCGCGGCGGGGCTGTTCCTGCCGGACATCTCGCCGGTGGCGCTGCATTGGCAGATCAGCGCGATGAGCTTTTTCAACGTGGCGAACCAGGCGACTTTCTCGACCAACTTCGGTCCGGCGCTCTTCACCGAGGAGGGGCAGGCGCTGCTGCGCCGCTCGGCGGTGCGCGGCATTCTGGCGGCGGTGCTGAAGGATCCCTCGCGGATCGACAGCCTTTGTCCCGCAACGCCGGGTGGCTCGGAAAGCGCGGGCTGAGCTCAGGCGGGCGCAGGCGCCACCAGCCGTGCCGCGTCGAGGATCGAAAACACCGGCCGCCGGGTGACGCGGCGGATCGCGTCCGCGTAGGGCGGCAGGTTTCCGCATTCCAGAACGATGGCCGCGATTTCGGGCGCGCGGGCGATCAGCGCCTCTGCCGCGGCGCAGACCTCGGCCTGCATCTGCGCCCGGTCGAAGCTGGCGTTCTGGCTGTCCTTCGCGGCAAGGAAGGTCTGGGCGAAAAGGGCACTGTCCTGAAGGCCCGCGATCCGCACCTCCTCGGGCGCGGCTCCGGCGGCGCGGATCGCCTCCGTCCCCAGCGCGGCGGCGGACGCGGTCAGCACGCCGATCGGGCGCCCGCCGGTCATCTGCCGCACCATCGGCAGCAGGCACAGCCCCGAGAGCACCACTGGCACGGGCAGCGCGGCGGCGATCTCTCGCTGCACCGAGATCAGGAAGCCGCAGGTGGAGGTGATCAGGCAGGCCTCTTCCGCGACCAGCTCTTCGGCAGCCTCCCGGAAGGCATCCACCAGCTGCGGTGCCGGGCGTCCGCTGCGTACGATATCCGGGCTGCCCGCCCCGGGCACGACGCGCACGCGGGCAGGCAGGTGGTAGCTGGCTGGATTGCCCGCGTCGCCAAGGATGCGCGGGAACTGCGTGTCGAGGCTGAGGATGCCGATGAAGGGCGTCATGTGCGAAGCCTGTCGGTTGGTCGGGGGCCGGCGCACCGGCCCCCGTGGGATCACTGCGCGGCCTGTACCGTTTCTGGCAGCCATGTGGCAAGGCCGGGGAAGGCCACCAGCACGCCGACCATCAGCACCATGATCAGGAACATCGGCAGCGCGGTGCGGGCGATGTAGCTCATGTCGTGGCGGGTCATCCCCTGCAGCACGAAAAGGTTGAAGCCCACCGGCGGGGTGATCTGCGCCATCTCGACCACCACCACGATGAAGATGCCGAACCAGATCAGGTCGATCCCGGCGGCGCGGATCATCGGCTCGATGATCGCCATGGTCAGCACCACCGCCGAGATCCCGTCAAGGAACATGCCGATGATGATATAGAACACCGTCAGCGCGGCGATCAGCGCCACCGGCGAGAGATCCCACGCGGCGATCATCCCGGCCAGCGCGCGCGGCACGCCGGTAAAGCCCATGGCCAGCGTCAGGAAGCTCGCGCCCATCAGGATCAGCGCGATCATCGCCGAGGTGCGGGTGGCGCCAAAGAGGCTCTCGCGGAACGCCTGCCAGCTGAGCGAGCCCTGCAGCAGCGCCAACACCAGCGCGCCGATCACCCCGAAGGCTGCGGCCTCGGTCGCCGTGGCGATGCCAAGATACATGGAGCCGATGACGACCATGATCAGCGCGATCACCGGGATCAGCAGGGTCGAGGCACGGAGTTTCTCGCCAAACGACATCGCGGGCTCGGGATCGGGCGCCTGATCGCGGCGGACCACTGACCAGATCGCGATATAGGCCATAAACATCGTCGCCAGCACCAGCCCTGGAAAGACGCCCGCCATGAAGAGGCCGGTGACGCTCTGCTTCACCGTCACGCCGTAGACGATCAGCGTCAGCGAGGGCGGAATCATCAGACCCAGCGTCGCGGCGCCCGCCAGCGTGCCGACGATCATGAACTCTGGGTAGCCGCGCTTGCGCAGCTCGGGGATCGACATCTTGCCAACCGTGGTCAGCGTGGCGGCAGAGGAGCCCGAGACCGCCGCGAAGACCGTGCAGCCCACCACGTTGGAGTGCAGCAAGCCCCCCGGAAAGCGCGAAAGCCACGGCGCGAGCCCCTTGAACATGTCCTCGGAAAGCCTTGTGCGATAAAGGATTTCGCCCATCCATATGAACAGCGGCAACGAGGTCAGCGTCCAACTCGAGGCCGAGGTCCAGACGGTGATGCTCATGGAACTGCCGGGGTTGCGCGGGGTGAAGCCGATCATCCCCATATAGGCGACCCCCATCAGCGCCAGCCCGACCCAGAGGCCCGAGCCCAGCAGGAAGAACAGCACGAAGAGGAAGACGCCGATCTTGAGCCCTACCGCGTCGCGGTCGAAGCCGGTCATCAGGTGGACGGCGGCATAGAGCACCAGCGCGCAGGCTGCAAAAAGCATCAGCCGCGCTTTGACCGAGCCGAGCGCGTCGCGCAGAAGCGGCTCGCGCGGCGCGTCGACGCCCATGCTGGGGGTGAAGAGAATGCCGATCAGGCTGTCGATCACCGCAACGGCCAGCAGCACCGCGCCCACCGCCATGACGATTTGCGGGATCCACAGCGGCGTGCCGTCCTGCCCTTGGCTGACGTCGTTGATCTTGTGGCTGAGGATCGGCGTCTGAACCGCGTACCACGCAAAGAAGAGCGCCACCACGGCGGCGGCGGTATAGCACCAGATCTCGATGCAGCGCCGCCAAGCGCCGCCGCGTTCGACCAGCATGCCGACGCGGATATGCTCGTTGCGGCGGAAGGTGTCGGCCAGCGCGAGGAAAGAGGCCGCGGCCATGGCGTAGCCCGCGTAATTGGCGCCGCCGGGCAGCAGGATGCCGAGCCAGCGGGTGACCATCTGCGCCACGACAAGGCAGAGGATGGCGATCAGCGCCAGCGCGGCGCCATAGCCTGACGTGGCATAAATGCCGTCCAAGATGCGGCGCATGGGCTGCCCTCCTGTGGTCTCTTGGTCTTGTTCTAGGGTCTCTTGAGAGGTCATATCGGGGCCCGCAACACCGGCACCACACCGCGGGTGCGGATGGCGCAGGGGCGCCCCGGCAAGACCGGGACGCCCCGTATCAGCGTTGCCTTGTCCTTACTCGGCGTCGTAGGCGTCGATGATCGCGGTGCCGTTCTCGCCCGCGTTCTCTTTCCACTCGGCGGTCATGGTCTTGCCGATCTCCTGCAGCTTGGCGGTGATCGCCTCGGCGGGCGGGTTCACGTCCATGCCGTTGTCGGCCAGCGTCTTGACGAACCCGCCTGCCAGTTCGGCTGCCTTCTCGGCGCCGCGGGTCTGGGCGGCTTCGGCCTCGTCCATCACGCAGGTGCGGGCTTCGTCCGACAGTCCGTCAAGCGCATCCTTGTTGGCAAAGACCGTGTTGCGCGGCAGCCAAGCCTTCACGTCGTAGAAGTTGGTCATGTCTTCCCAGACGCTTTCGTCCACGCCGGTGGCGCCCGAGGAGATCATCGCCGAGACGACGCCGGTGGCCAGCGCCTGCTTGAGATCGGCGGCTTCAACCTGCGTCGGCACCATGCCCGCGAGTTCGGCGACTTCCGCGGTGATCGAGTTGTAGGCCCGGAACTTCACGCCTTCCATCTCTTCGGGCGTGGTGACCGGCTTGGAGAAATACAGACCCTGCGGCGGCCACGGCACCGAATAGAGCGGCACGATGTTCTGCGCTTCGAGCACCTTGGCAAGCGTCGGCTCTGCGGCGGCGCGCAGCTTTTCGGACGCCTCGAAGGAGGTGGCGAGGAAGGGGATCGAGTTGTAGGCGAAAACCGGGTCTTCGTTGGCATGGGCCGACAGAAGACGCTCGCCGATCTGGGCTTCGCCCAGTTGCACGGCGCGCTTGATCTCGTCCCCCTTGAACAGCGAGCCGCCCGCGTGGATCACGATCTCCAGCTCGCCGCCGGTGCACTCTTTGACGGCGTCGGCGAAGATCTGGGCGTTCTCGGTGTGGTAGTTGCTGGCCGGGTAGGCCATCGGCATGTCCCAGGTCTCGGCCGAGGCGGCGCCTGCGAGCGCGGTGGTCAGCGTCAGGAACGCGGCTGCGGTGAACTTCATGGTGTACCTCTCTGTGGTTGCATTGGTTTTTATTGTTCTGTCCCGCCATCAATGTTGATCGGCGAGTCATTTGCAACGAGGTTTGCAGAAGTTTTTCGCCATTGGAACGCTGCATCGGGAGTTGCCGCATCGTTCCTATGCAAATGCTGCGCGCGGACGGGTGCCTGTCAAAACCCGGCGAAACGGGTAAAAGCGCGCAAAGCCGTCACAGGCCAGAACGCAAGGAGAGCCGCCCATGTCGCCCATGTCCACACATCCCGCCATTTTCGAAGGGCTCACGACGCCGGCGCTGATCCTTGACGAGGCGAAGATGCTGCGCAATCTCGCGCGGCTTTCGCAGCACGCGGCGGATCTGGGTGTTGCCCTGCGCCCGCATATGAAGACCGCGAAATCGCTGGAGGTGGCCGAGCGGATGAGCGGCGGCACTCCGGGGCCGATCACCGTCTCGACGCTGGCCGAAGCCGAGGTTTTCGCCGCCGCCGGGTACAACGATATCCTCTATGCGGTTGGGATCGCGCCCGGAAAGCTGCCGCGCGTGCAGGCGCTGCGCGCGCGGGGCTGCGATCTGGTGGTGATCCTCGACAGCGCGGCGCAGGCGCGGGCAGTGGCCGAGGCGGGCTTCCCGGCGCTGATCGAGATCGACAGCGACGGCCATCGCGGCGGGCTCTCGGCGGAAGACCCGGGCCTGCTCGAGATTGCGCGCATTCTGGCGGATGCAGGCGCGCTGCGCGGCGTGGTGACCCACGCGGGCGAAAGCTATGGCGTGTCGGGTGCAGAAGCGCATGCCGAGTTTGCCGAGCGCGAGCGCGCCGCCACCGTGGCGGCTGCAGAGGCGCTGCGCGCGGCGGGGATGGCCTGCCCGATCGTCAGCGTAGGCTCGACGCCCACCGCCCATGCGGCGCAAGACCTCACCGGGGTCACCGAACTGCGCGCCGGGGTCTATATGTTCTTCGATCTGGTGATGGCGGGCATCGGCGTGTGCACGACCGATGATATCGCACTGTCGGTGCTGGCGTCGGTGATCGGCCATCAGCCCGACAAGGGCTGGGTGCTGATCGATGCAGGCTGGATGGCGATGTCACGCGATCGCGGCACGGCGGCGCAGTCGGTGGATCAGGGCTATGGCATTGTGTGCGACGCCGAGGGGCGGGTGATCCCCGAGCTGATCGTCACGGCGGCCAATCAGGAACATGGCATCATTGCGCGCCGCGACGGCGCGGCCGGCCCCATTCCCGATCTGCCGGTGGGCACGCTGCTGCGCATCCTGCCCAACCATGCCTGCGCCACCGCGGCGCAGCACGGCGGCTATTCGGTGATCCCTGCGTGCCCCGGCCCGCTGCAAAGCTGGGCGCGGTTCGGCGGCTGGTAAGCCGGTCCGAGCGCCATTGGTCAAATGAAAAAGGCCCCCGCCGAAGCGGGGGCCGTGGAGTGCTGAGCAGAGGGCGAGGGGTCAGTCGCTCAGCACGCCTTCTTCGTCCCGGCGGCGGTGCATCTTGGCGCGCACCACGCGGCCCACGATCAGCGGCATGATGAAGCCGAGGATCGCGATGGACCAGAGCGCGATCGACAGCGGGCTGTCGATCAGGGTGAACCAATCGCCGTTGTCGATGGTGATCGCGCGGCGCAGGTTGTTCTCCATCGTGTTGCCAAGCAGCGTGCCGAGGATGATCGGCACCAGCGGCACGTCGAGCTTGCGCAGCACCCAGCCCATCACGCCAAAGCCGATCATGATCAGCAGATCGAAGCTCGAGCCCGAGATGCCGTAGATGCCGACAAAGCTGACCATGGCGACGATCGGCATCAGGATGCGCGGCGGCACCATCAGCACGCGGGTGAAGATGCCCACCATCGGGATGTTCAGCGCCAGCAGCATGATGTTGGCGATGAAGAGCGCGGCGATCAGGCCCCAGACCACATCGGGGTTCTGGGCAAACAGCAGCGGGCCGGGGGTGATGTTGAGCGACAGCAGCACGGCCAGCAGAACCGCCGTGGTGCCCGAGCCCGGCACACCCAGCGCCAGCATCGGCACCAGCGCGCCACCGGCGGCGGCGTTGTTGCCCGCCTCGGGGGCGGCGACGCCGCGCGGATCCCCGGTGCCAAAAGTGCCTTCCTTGTCCACCAGCCGCTTTTCCATCGAGTAGGAGATGAACGAGCCCAGCGACGCCCCCGCGCCGGGCAGAACGCCCGCGATGAAGCCCAGCACCGAAGTGCGCAGCATGGTGGGGGTGCATTTCTTGATCATCGACATCGGCGGGGTGAGGCGGCCCAGCTTCAGCTGGGTCGAGGACGCATCGGCGCTGCCGTGGCGGTGCTCGAGGAAGATGAAGACTTCCGACAGAGCGAAGAGGCCGACGATGGCCACGAGGAAATCGAGACCGTCATAGAGGTGCACTTCGCCGAAGGTGAAGCGCGGCACGCCGGTCTGGGTGTCGACGCCGATCATCGCAAGGCCAAGGCCGAGCATGGCGGCGAAGGCCGATTTCGCCTGATTGGTCGACGACACGCCGCCAAGCGTGGCGAAGGCCAGCGCGAAGAGGGCGAAATATTCCGCCGGTCCGAACAGCAGCGCGATCTTCACCAGCTGCGGCGCGAGGAAGATCAGGCCCCATGTGGCAAAGAACGCCCCGACGAAAGAGGCGATGCCCGACAGCGAGAGCGCCTCGCCGGCCATGCCCTTCTTGGCCATCGGGTGGCCGTCGAGCACGGTCATCATCGCCGGCTCGTCACCGGGAATGCCAAGCAGGATCGAACTGATCCGCCCGCCGTACATGGCGCCGTAATAGACCGAGGTCAGCAGGATCAGCGACGGCGTCGGGCCAAGCCCGAGCGTGAAGGCGAGCGGGATCAGGATGGCGACGCCGTTCGACGGACCGAGGCCCGGCAGCGCGCCCATGATGGTGCCCAGAAAGCAGCCCAGCAGCGCGAGGCCGAGGTTCTGCAGGGTGAAGGCAACGGCAAAACCGTCGCCGAGACTTGCGAAAACGTCCATTTCGGCCCTCTCCTCAGAAGCCCAGCGGGCCGCGGGCGAGCGACAGCCCCAGCGCCAGATGGAAGACAACGTAGATGCCGACAGAGGTCAGCACGCCGATCAGCAGCGACTGCAGCGGCGCGCTGCCAAGGCGCCACGTCAGATAGGCGGCGGCAACGGCGGTGGCGATGACGAACCCTGCGATCGGCAGGAACTCGGCGTAGAGGATCATCACCACCACAGCGGCGAGGATCTCGACGAGACGGGGCAGGGCGGGCCACTGCGGTTCAGCGTCCGGTTTCAGCGCGATGAAGATGGACGAGATGCCGAGGATGGTGGCGATGATCAGCGGGAAGGCCTTGGGGCCGACTTCGTCAGAGAGGAAGCTTTCCTCGATCTGCAGCGCCGCCCAGGCAAAGAAGATGGCGAGCGCCAGGCCGAAGAGGCCGAAGATGCGGTCACTCATGGGATCCCCCTTGGTTTGCGTGAAAGGATAATTGGAGGCGGCGGGCCCTCTGGGAGGAAAGGGCCCGCCGCGCCAAGCGTGGGATCAGGTCACTTAATGATGCCGATCTCGCGCGAGATGTTCTGGATCTCGCTCACGCTGTCCGAGACGAACTGCTCGAACTCTTCGCCCTGCAGGTCGAGCGGGGCGAGGCCATTGGCCGACATGATCTCTTTCCACTCGTCGGAGGCATAGAGATCACCGATCTTCGAAACCCAAGCGTTGTAGGCTTCGTCGCTCATGCCCTCGGGGGCGTAGAAACCGCGCCAGTTGGCACCGATGGCGTCGACGCCCTGTTCCTTGGCGGTCGGGAAATCGGCGAAGTCGCCTTCCAGACGCTCGGGCGCAAGCACGGCGATGACCTTGATGTCGCCGGAGTCGACAAAGCCCTTGGCTTCGGATGCGTCACCGGTGAAGGCCTGCACCGAGCCTGCGAGCAGTTGGGTCACCGCCTCGCCGCCGCCGTCGAAGGCCACGTATTTCACCTTGCGCACGTCTTCGATGCCATAGGCGGACGCGGCGATCAGCACCTTCAGGTGGTCCCAGCCGCCAACGGCCGAGCCGCCCGCCACGGAAACCGACCGCGGGTCTGCTTTGATCATGTCGAGCAGTTGCGGAAGCGTCTCGATCTCGCTGTCAGCGGACACCGCAAGCACGCCGTAGTCCGCGCCGATCGACGCCAGCCAGCGCACCTGATCGGTGGTGTTGCCCGGATAGGCACCCTGCGCCAGACGGGTCGCGGTGGCCGAGCTGGCCGCAACGATCAGATCGTTGTCGTCGCCGCGCTTGTTGACCACTTCGGCAAAGGCCACGCCGCCGCCGCCGCCTGCGAGGTTGACCACCTGCATGGTCTTCGAGATCAACCCGAGGTCCTGCATGGATTTGCCGACCTGACGGCAGGTGAAGTCCCAGCCGCCGCCGGGGTTCGCCGGTGCGATGCACTCGGGGTTCTCGGGGGTATAGTCCTGCGCCTGAGCGGCAAGGGCGGAAACACCCAGAACGGTCGCGGCAATGAGGCCGCGGGTTGCATTGATAAACATGGTATCCTCCTCATGGTCGGCGCCGCGCATACCGAACACGACCCCGTCAGTTCCCCGCAGAACCCGACTGCGCTTTGCAGCCTCCCCGGTTGCGGGTTAAGACGTGTCTCTAAGCCACGAAGCTGTCGCGAACCTGTCAGAGACCTGTTAGCGCGCACGAGCGCTTCGTCAGCGAAGAGGAGTACCAGTGCCATGCGTGTTCTGATGGTCGAGGATGCCAGCGATCTTGCCGAGGGGGTCAGTACACGGCTCGCGCAGTCCGGCATCGTGTGCGACGTGGCTGATTGCCTTGAAGCGGCTGAAGATTTCCGCGCCGTGCAGAGCTATGACGCGATGGTGCTCGACATCAATCTGCCCGACGGATCGGGGCTGCGGCTGCTGCGCGACATGCGCTCCGCGGGCGACCGCACGCCGGTACTGATGCTGACCGCGCTGGTCTCGGTGGACGACCGGGTGAGCGCGCTCGACCTTGGCGCGGACGACTATCTTGGCAAACCTTTCGACCAGCGCGAGCTTGAGGCGCGGCTGCGCGCCTTGGTTCGGCGCGAAGCGGACCAGAAGGGCTCCGAGATCGTGCTTGGCCCGCTGGCCTTTTCCCCGGCAGGGCAAAGCGCCACGCTGGAGGGCAAGCGGCTCGATCTGACCGGACGCGAGGCCGCTTTGCTTGGAGTGCTGCTCCGGCATCAGGGAAATTATCTGGGGAAGAGCCGCCTTTACGATTCCCTCTATGGGTTCGGCGATGCCGACGTCGGGGTGAATGCGATCGAGCTTTACATCGCCCGTCTGCGCAAAAAGCTCGCGGGCAGCGGTGTCGGCATCGTCACGCAGCGCGGCGTGGGCTACCGGATCGGCCTCGATGGCTGAGGGCGCGGCGCGGCTGCCGTCCAGCCTGTCGGCGCGGGTGCTTGGGGCGGTGGTGCTGATCCTGCTGGTCGGCGGGCTGCTGGTGGCGGCCTCGACGCTTTACAACGGGCGGCTGGCGGCACGGCAATCCTACGACCGGATCCTGCTTGGCGCAGCGCAGGACATCGCCGCCTCGATCCGCATTCAGAGCGGCACGCCTTTGGTCGACCTGCCCGTCTCGGCCTTTGAATTGCTGGCGCAGGCGCCCGAGGATCGCATCCACTACTCGGTGCGCGGTCCGGGCGAGGAGTTGATCACCGGGCTCGATGAGACGCTGATCGCGCCGCAGGGGCGGCGCAGCGGCGGGGCGCCCGAGTTCTTCGATGCCCGGCTGAATGGCGAGGAGGCGCGCTTCGTCCGTCTCACCCGGCGCTTTGCCGAGCGCGATTTTTCTGGTGGCATCTCCGTCACCGTGGGTCAGACCCTGCGGGCGCGGCAGGCGATGGCGCTTGACCTGACGCTCGACGCTTTGCTGCCTATGCTGCTGGCCGGGCTGGCGCTTTTGGTGATGTCTTGGGTGGTGACCCGCTCGGCGATGCGCCCGCTGGAGGCGCTGTCCGAGGATCTGCTGCAGCGCGATCCCTATGATCTGACCCCGGTGCCCACCGACCGGCTGCCGCGGGAACTGACGGTGATGCTGGACTCGATGAACCGCTTCATGGGACGGCTCGACCGGCAGATGGAGGGGATGCGCAACCTGATCTCGGACGCGGCGCATCAGCTTCGCACGCCGGTGGCGGCGATCCGTGTGCAGGCCGAGTTGATTCAAGATCTGGAGGATGAAGCCGCGCGCCAGCGGGCACTGGCGCGGCTGCTCACCCGCACCCGGTCGCTGGGGGCATTGCTTGATCAGCTTCTGTCGCGCGCGCTGGTCATTCACCGCACCGAAAGCGCGCCGCGCACGCCGCTCGATCTACGCGAGGTGGCGCTGGACCTGATGGAGCGTTCCGACCACGCGCTGCTCGCGCCGGGGGCGGACCTGCGGCTGGAGATCGGCGAAGAGCCGGTGATGGTGCGCGCCGATGCGTTTTCGGTGGGAGAGGCGGCCAAGAACCTTCTGGCCAATGCGCTCAAGCACGGCACCCCGCCCATCGCCGTCGGCGCCGAGCTGCGCGGGACCGAGGCCGCGCTTTGGGTGCAGGACAGCGGCGCCGGGCCCACGCCCGAGGTGGCCGCCCGGCTTGGCCAGCGTTTCGAGCGCAGCAGCAGTTCCCGCGAGGACAGCGCCGGACTGGGGCTGGCGATCGTCAGCGCCGTGGCCGCGGCCTTTGGCGGGCGGATTGCGCTCGAGCATCCCGAGTACGGCTTTCGCATCTCTCTGCTGCTTCCGGCAGAGCCGCCCAGCGAGGAGGAGGCCCCGTGATCGCTTTGCTGTCTCGCCTCGCTCTGGCGCTGATCGCGCTGGTGGCGCCCCTTGTCGTGCCACTGGCCGCCGCCGCGCAGGAGCGGATCGACGTCGTCGGCAGCGCACCCACCGAGCTAGTCCTGCGCTCGACCACCGATCTGTCGATCATCCGCCCGGTGATCGAGCGCTTTACCGCGCGAAATCCGGATCTGTCGGTGCGCTATGAGCAATGGGGTTCGAACAATCTTTTCGACAACAGCCGCGCTGCCTGCGAAGGGGCGGCCCCTGCGGCTGACGCCGTGTTTTCCTCGGGCGCCCATCAGATGACATGGCTGGTCAACGCCGCCTGCGCGCATCGCTACCAGTCGCCGCGCACGGATGCGCTGCCCGCCTCGCGCCGTTGGCGTGACGAGCTTTGGGGCATCACCGAAGAGCCCGCGGTGATCATCTACAACGCGGGCGCCATTCGCGGATCAGACGTGCCGCGCAGCCGTTTCGAATTGCTCGACCTGATGCGCAACCGGCCCGACCTGCTGCGTGGCAAGATCGCCACCTATGACATCGAGGCCTCGGGGCTTGGCTATCTCTTTGCCCATGCCGACAGCCTCGAGGCGACCACGTTCGGCGCGATGCTCGAAGCTTTCTCCCGCGTCGGTGCCATCGCCACCTGCTGTTCGGCGGCAATCATCGACGGCGTGGCCAAGGGGCGGTATCTCATCGCCTACAATGTGCTGGGGTCCTATGCCGCCGCTGCCGCGCGCGACGGCGATGGGGGCAGAGTGGGGGTGATCCTGCCCGAGGACTACACGCTCATCGTCTCGCGCAGTTACATGATCCCCAAGAACGCACCGCATGTGGAAGGCGGCGAGCGGCTGCTCGAGTTTTTGCTGACCGCCGAGGCGCAGGCGATGCTGTCAGAGCTTGGGCTGATCACCCCAAGCGACCCGGATGAAACCAGCCTGCTTCCCAGCGCCCGGCGCCTGATCGCGCTGGCACCGCCGCTCTTGCTGGCACTGGACGGCAGCACGCGGGCACGGCTGTTTTCTCTGTGGGACGAAGCCTTTGCGCCCGACACCGAGGGGCCGGGATTTGGCCCCTGAGGGGTATGGGCGCCGGACGGCGTAACCCCCTCAATACATATATTTTCTGCCCACCTATTCAGCGTAGCCGTGTTTGCGCTGTGCATTCTTGCACCAAGAAAGTGCAAAACTGCCCTTGCGTCCACTTGTCGCGGGTGGAATTAACGAAACAGTCCATTTGAGTCGCGCGTTGCCCAGGGGAGGAGGGGGCAGGGCGAAATTTCCGGCTCGGATGGTGTTCCAACCCTCTGAACGGGAAAGAAAATGACACAATCCTCCTCCCTGTCACGGCCACTGGTGTGGCTGATGATCCTACTGGGCGCGCTGGTTGCGCTCGCGGGTCTCGGACTGGCTGGCGGCGGCGTGATGCTCATCGCGCGCGGCGGCAGCTGGTATTACCTCCTCATGGGCCTCGCGCTGCTCGTTTCGGGCATCCAGATCGCGCGCGGCGCTCCTGCGGGCGCGGTGATCTACACCGTCGCCTTCGTGCTCACTGTGTTCTGGGCCTTCTGGGAAGCCGGTCTCGATTTCTGGGCTCTGCACGCCCGGATCTTCACCTTCCTCTGCGCCTTTGTCGCGATCATCGCGCTGCACCCGCTGACGCTGAAGCGCGCGGGCCGCAAACCGATGACC
The DNA here is from genome assembly GCF_056158605.1 of Salipiger sp. ABN3_019. Classification (NCBI taxonomy): domain Bacteria; kingdom Pseudomonadati; phylum Pseudomonadota; class Alphaproteobacteria; order Rhodobacterales; family Roseobacteraceae; genus Salipiger; species Salipiger sp. ABN3_019. Next base: position 807,664 of record NZ_JBSWTP010000010.1, on the reverse strand, counting down.
GGCACATGGCTCGGCGTCGCCGCGGTGGCCCTGATTGCCGTGCTTGGCATGGGCTGGGGCATGTTCCAGCCGCACGGCCAGCTGAACAGCACGGTTGCCGCTGGCGAGACGCCCGCACCTGCCGATGCCGCGCAGGACTGGTCCAGCTATGGCGCCAACGGGGACGAGAACCGCTTTGCCGCGCTCGACCAGATCACCCCGGAGAACGTGAACGAGCTTGAGGTCGCATGGACCTTCCAAACCGGTGACACGCCGGTCAGCCCCGGTGGCGGTGGCGCCGAAGATCAGGGCACCCCGCTGCAGGTGGGCGATGATCTGTTCTTCTGCACGCCGAACAACACGGTGATTTCGATCGACGCAACCTCGGGCACCGAGAACTGGCGCCATGACTTCCCGACCGAGACACGCACTTGGGTGCGCTGCCGCGGTCTGGCCTATTTCGACGCCGCAGCCCCGCTTCCGCAGCCGACGCTGCCGAACGCGACCCCGGTCACCCCGGTGGACCTGTCTGATGACGCCGCCTGCCAGCGCCGCATCTTCATGAACACCATCGACGCAGTGCTCGTGGCGCTCGACGCCGAAACCGGCGAACTCTGCGCGGACTTTGGCGATGCCGGCATGGTCGACCTCAAGGAAGGCCTCGGCGCGGCGCAATCGCCGCTTTATTCGCTGACCTCGCCGCCGACGCTCGCGGGCTCGACCGTCGTCGTGGGTGGCCGCGTGGCCGACAACGTGGCGCTCGACATGCCGGGCGGCGTGATGCGCGGCTTTGACGTGATCACCGGCGAGATGAAATGGGCCTTCGATCCGGGCAACCCCGAGGATCGTGACGCCCCTGCGGACGGCAATGCCTACACCCGTTCGACCCCGAACGTCTGGGCGCCGATGACCTATGACGCGGCCTCCAACACCGTGTTCATGCCGGTCGGCAACGCCGCCATCGACCTCTGGGGCGTGGACCGCACCCCGGAAGACGAGAAGTACGGCGCCTCGATCCTCGCGCTCGACGCCACCACCGGCGACGAGAAGTGGGTCTATCAGACCGTGCACCACGACCTGTGGGACTTTGACGTGCCGATGCAGCCGACGCTCATCGACTTCAAGGGCACGCCCGCGCTGGTCTTCGGCACCAAGGCGGGGCAGATCTTCGTGCTGGACCGCGTCACCGGCGAGCCGCTAACCGATGTCGAGGAAGTCCCGGTGAAACCCGCGACCATTCCCGGCGAGAAATACGCGCTGACCCAGCCGAAATCGGTGGGCATGCCGCAGATCGGTGCGCCGCATCTGACCGAAGCCGACATGTGGGGCGCGACCCCCTTCGATCAGCTGATGTGCCGGGTGATCTTCAAGGGCTACCGCTACGAGGGCCTGTTCACCGCGCCGGACACCGACTACTCGCTGTCGTTCCCCGGCTCGCTTGGCGGGATGAACTGGGGTGGTCTGTCGTATGACCCGACGGCCAACACCGTTTTCGTCAACGACATGCGTCTCGGCCTCTGGGTGCACATGATGGAGCAAGACCCCGAGGCGGCGGCCTCCAACGGCTCCGAAGCGGTCAACACCGTGATGGGCGGCGTGCCGCTCAAGGGCACGCCCTATTCGGTGAACAAGAACCGCTTCCTGTCGCCGCTTGGCATCCCCTGTCAGGAGCCGCCGTTCGGCACCCTCACCGCGATCGACATGGACACCCAACAGGTCGCATGGGAAGCGCCGCTCGGCACCGTTCAGGACACCGTGCTCTTTGGCATGAAGATGCACCTGCCGATGCCCGTGGGCATGCCCACCATCGGCGGCTCGCTGAGCACCCAAGGCGGGCTCGTGTTCTTCGCGGCGACGCAGGACTACTACCTGCGGGCCTTCGACAGCGCGACCGGCAAGGAGGTCTGGAAGGCCCGCATGCCCGTCGGCTCGCAGGGCACGCCGATCTCTTACGTCAGCCAGAAGGACGGGCGGCAGTACATCGTGATCTCGGCTGGCGGTGCCCGTCAGTCCCCGGATCGCGGCGACTATCTGATCGCCTACGCGCTGCCGCAGGGCTGATCCGCCTCAACAGCTGAACACGCGCCGGCCGGGGAGCCTCCTCGGCCGGCGTTTTCTTTTGCGGCAGGTCCTATTGTGGCGGATCAGCGCGCCACCACCACGTCGCAGCCCCATCCGGCGCAGGCCTCGGCCAAGCTCGGCTCAAGCGGCCTGTCGGTGACGAACATGTCGATCTCGGACAGCGAGGCGATCCGCGCCGGGGCGCTGCGCTTGAACTTCGAGTGATCCGCAACAAGGAAGGTCCGCCGCGACTGGCGCAGGATGGCGCGGCTCACGCCGACCTCCTGAATGTCGAAATCGAGGATGTCGCCCTCCAGATCCAGCGCCGAGCAGCCAATCACCGCAAGATCGAACTTGAACTGCCGGATGCTCTCGGTCGCCAGCGTACCAATCAGCCCGCCATCGGTGCGGCGCAGGCTGCCGCCGGTGAGCAGCACGTCGCAATCGGGATTGGCGGCGAGGATCGTGGCGACGTTCATATTGTTGGTGACCACCATCAGCCCCTTGTGGTGCAAAAGCTCGCGCGCCACCGCCTCGGTGCTGGTCCCGATGTTGAGAAACAGCGAGATGCCATGCGGGATGCGCTCGGCGCAGGCGCGGGCGATGCCGGTCTTGGCGTCCATATTGAGATGGCGCCGTTCCTCGTAGCCGATGTTCATCGTGCCCGACGGCAGCACCGCGCCGCCATGCACCCGCTCGAGCCGCCCGGCGTCGGCCAGCTCGGTAAGGTCGCGGCGGATGGTCTGCAGCGTCACGCCGAAATGCTGCGCCAGCCCCTCGACGGTGACCTTGCCGTCGCGGCGGGCGATCTCGAGAATCTCGGGGTGGCGGAAGGATTGAGACATGCGTGTTCGGTTTCTTTCGCTTTTCGCGGATTGGACCCATAGAAACGCGCAAACGCAGAGGTTTTCCAGCACAAATTATGCTGCACATGCGAAGGTAGAGGAAAAACTTCCATGAAAACATGGTGTCTTGCGGGGAAATTTCGAGGGGCGAGAAATCCGAACGAAAACGAAAACATTTGACTTGCGTCAATGCGCGCTCCGGGTTTAGCCTGCCGCCAACCAGCAGGAGACTCTCGTGACCGACGGCCAAAGCACATCCCCCAGCGATCTCTTCGTGATCGGCGGCGGCATCAACGGCTGCGGCATCGCGCGCGACGCTGCGGGGCGGGGCGCCTCGGTGGTGCTGGCGGAAATGGGCGATCTGGCGTCTGCCACCTCGTCCTCGTCGACCAAGCTGTTCCACGGCGGCCTGCGCTATCTTGAATATCTTGAGGTGCGGCTTGTCCGCGAGGCGCTGATCGAGCGCGAGGTGCTGCTGCGCGCCATGCCCCACATCAGCTGGCCAATGCGTTTCGTGCTGCCCTACCACCCCGACATGCGCTTCGAGAGCGAGACGCCGATCTCGAAAATGCTGAGCAAGGTCATGCCTTGGATGAAGGGGCGGCGCCCGGCGTGGCTGATCCGCATGGGTCTGTTCATGTACGACAACCTCGGCGGGCGAAAGATCCTGCCGGGCACCTCCACGCTGTCGCTCAAGGGCACGAAAGAGGGCGCGCCGCTGCAAGAGCGGTTCGAGCGCGCCTATGAGTATTCCGATTGCTGGGTCGAGGATTCCCGTCTCGTGGCGCTCAATGCCCGCGACGCCGAGGCGCGCGGCGCCAAGATCATGACCCGCACCAAGGTGACCCACGCGCAGCGCGAGGGCGATCTGTGGCTGGTCGAGACCGAGGACACCGAGACCGGCAAGACCGCCACACATTATGCCAAGATGCTGATCAATGCGGGCGGGCCGTGGGTCGGCGACATCATCCATGACAAGATTGATCTGCCGTCGCGCGAAGGCGTGCGGCTGGTGCGCGGCAGCCATATCGTCACGCGCAAGCTCTATGATCATGACAAGTGCTATTTCTTTCAGGGCACCGACGGGCGGATCATCTTCGCCATCCCCTATGAGCGCGATTTCACCCTGATCGGCACCACCAACTCCGAGCACAAGGATCCGGCGCAGCGCCCGGTCTGCACGCCGGAAGAGCGCGACTACCTGATCGATTTCGCCAACCGCTATTTCGCCAAGTCGATCTCGAAGGACGATGTGGTCTGGACCTATTCCGGCGTGCGCCCGCTCTATGACGACGGCGCTTCGAGTGCCACGGCGGCGACCCGCGACTATACGCTGAAGGTCGACGCCAAGGATGGCGCGCCGGTGCTCAACGTCTTTGGCGGCAAGATCACCACCTACCGCCGCCTGGCCGAGAGCGCGCTGGAAAAGATCGGCGAGCATATCTCGCTGAGCAAGGGCGCATGGACCGCTGGGGTTCCGCTCGCAGGGGGCGATTTCCCGGTCGACGGCGTCGCGGCGCTGGTGCAAGGATTGCGCGGCAAATATCCATTCCTCAGTGACACTTGGGCGCTGCGTCTCGTGCGCGCCTATGGCACCGAGGCAGAGGAACTGTTGGGAGAGGCAAAAGGCGCGGAGGATCTTGGGAGGGATTTCGGCGCGACGCTCACAGAGGCGGAAGTGATCTGGCTCATGCGGCATGAGTTTGCCCGCACGGCCGAAGATGTGGTGTGGCGACGCACCAAGCTCGGGCTGCGCCTGAGCGAGGAGGAGATCTCGGCACTGGACGGCTGGATGACATCCCGCCGCGAAAGGGCCGACGCCGCCGAATAGCACGGCGGAGACATACGGCGCGGGGAGGAGGACCTTATGTCGCTGGAATTGAAGGGCGTTTCAAAGAACGTCGAGGGGCAGGTGCATATTGCCCCGACGGATCTGACGCTCGAGAACGGCACGATGAACGTGCTGCTTGGCCCGACGCTCTCGGGCAAGACGACGCTGATGCGATTGATGGCGGGGCTGGATGCGCCGACCACCGGGCGCATTTTCTGGGAGGGCAAGGACGTCACCGGCATGCGGGTTCAGGACCGCAAGGTGGCGATGGTCTACCAGCAGTTCATCAACTACCCGTCGATGACCGTCTACGACAACATCGCCTCGCCGATGAAGCTGATGGGCGTGGGCAAGGCCGAGATCGACCGGCGCGTGCGCGAAAGCGCCGAGCTGATGAAGCTGACGCCGATGCTGACGCGCAAGCCGCTGGAGCTTTCGGGCGGGCAGCAGCAGCGCTGCGCACTGGCGCGGGCGCTGGTAAAGAACGCGGGTCTGGTGCTGCTCGATGAGCCGCTGGCCAACCTTGATTACAAACTGCGCGAAGAGCTGAGGGTGGAAATCCCAAAGATTTTCGAGGCTTCCGGCTCGATCTTCGTCTACGCGACCACCGAACCCGAAGAGGCGCTGCTGCTCGGCGGCAATACCGCCACGCTGTGGGAAGGGCGCGTCACTCAGTTCGGCCCGACCCCCGAGGTCTACCGCCAGCCTGCCGATGCCACCACGGCGCGCGTGTTCAGCGACCCGCCGATGAACTTCCTGCAGATCTCCAAGACCGGCGAGAGGCTGATGTTCGGCGATGGCCAGAGCGCGCCCGCCGCTGGCAAGCTTTCCGAGCTGCCGGACGGGCGCTACACCGCCGGGTTCCGTCCCAACCATCTGGAGATCCTGCAGCACGCGCCCGACGCGCTGCGCTTCACCACCACGCTGCAGGTGACCGAGCTGACCGGATCCGAGACCTTCGTGCATCTCGACCATCATGGCGCGCGCTGGGTGGGGCTGGTGCATGGCGTGCACGATCTGGACCTCGGAGCGCCGCTCGATGTCTGGCTCGACCCGCGCCACGTTTACGTCTTTGGCGAGGAGGGCGAGCTTGTTGCCCCCGCCGCCTATGCGCTGGCTGCCTGAGGAGGGGCGAGAATGGCAAAAATCACGCTCGACAACCTCGCGCACAGCTACCTGCCGAACCCCGGCTCGGAGGCGGATTTTGCGCTGAAGGAAATGACCCATGATTGGGACGACGGCGGCGCCTATGCGCTGCTCGGATCCTCGGGCTGCGGCAAGTCCACGCTGCTCAACATCATCTCGGGCCTGCTTACGCCGTCGCAGGGCAGGGTGCTGTTCGACGGTCAGGACATGACCCACGCCCCCACCGCAGAGCGCAACATCGCGCAGGTGTTCCAGTTTCCCGTCGTCTACGACACGATGACCGTGCGCGACAATCTCGCCTTCCCGCTGCGCAACCGTGGCCGCGATGAGAGCTATGTCGCCGAGCGCGTGCAGGAGATCGCCCGGATGATCGGCATGGAGGACCAGCTGCGCCGCAAGTGCAGCGGGCTCACCGCCGACGCCAAGCAGAAGATCAGCCTCGGGCGCGGCATGGTGCGCAAGGACGTCAACGCGCTGCTCTTTGATGAGCCGCTGACGGTGATCGACCCGCATATGAAGTGGGAATTGCGCACCCAGCTCAAGAAGCTGCACCGCGATTTCGGCCACACGATGATCTACGTCACCCACGACCAGACCGAGGCGCTGACCTTCGCCGACAAGGTGGTGGTGATGTACGACGGGCGCGTGGTGCAGATCGGCACGCCCGAGGAACTCTTCGAGCGGCCCGAGCACACCTTCGTCGGCTATTTCATCGGCTCGCCGGGGATGAACGTCATCCCGGCCAAGGTCGAGGGCAGCCGCGCCTATATCAACGGCTCGGATTTCGACCTCGGCGCGGGCTATCGCGCGATGGACGGCAAGGTCGAGATCGGCGTGCGCCCCGAGTTTGCGCGGCTCAGCCAGACCGAGGGGCTGCCGGTCAAAGTGCGCCGGGTCGAGGATGCGGGCCGCCACAAGATCATCCGCGCCGAGTTTTTCGGCCATGACATCAACATCATCGCCGGCGAGGACGAGCGCGTCAGCCCCGACATGAACCGGGTCAGCTTTGATCCGGCGCATGTCAACGTCTACCGCGACGACTGGCGCGTGGCACCGCAGGGGGAGGCGGCCTGATGACCAAGACCTTCAACAACAAGGCGTGGCTGCTGGTGCTTCCGGTGCTGCTGCTGGTCGCCTTCTCGGCGGTGATCCCGCTGATGACCGTGGTGAACTATTCGGTGCAGGACACCTTCGGCAACAACCAGTTCTTCTGGGCCGGCCTCGAGTGGTTCGAAGAGATGCTGCATTCCGAACGCATGTGGAATGCGCTCGGCCGGCAGCTGATGTTCTCGGGCATCATCCTCGCCATCGAAGTGCCTCTGGGCATTTTCGTCGCGCTCAACATGCCGAAGTCCGGCTTCTGGGCGTCCTTCTGCCTCGTGCTCATGTCGCTGCCGCTGCTGATCCCTTGGAACGTGGTCGGCACCATCTGGCAGGTCTTTGGCCGCGTCGATATCGGCCTTCTGGGCCGGACGCTCGAAACCCTCGGGATCGACTACAACTACACGCAAAGCCCGCTTGCGGCATGGATCACCATTGTCGTCATGGACGTCTGGCACTGGACCTCGCTGGTGGCGCTGCTGGCCTATGCCGGTCTCAAATCCATCCCCGACGCCTATTATCAGGCCGCGAAGATCGATCAGGCCAGCCGCTGGAAGGTGTTCCGCTACATCGAGCTTCCGAAGATGGCGGGGGTGCTGATGATCGCCATCCTGCTGCGCTTCATGGACAGTTTCATGATCTATACCGAGCCCTTCGTGGTCACCGGCGGCGGTCCCGGCAATGCCACCACGCTGCTGTCGATCGATCTGGTCAAGATGGCGCTGGGGCAGTTCGACCTTGGTCCCGCGGCGGCCTTCTCGATCATGTACTTCCTCGTGATACTGCTGATTTCATGGGTGTTCTACACCGTGATGACCAACCTCGACAAAAAGGGGATGTGAGATGAGCATGACCCTTCGAAACAGGCCACAGGGTGCAAGCCGGGCGAGCGCCTGCCTGTGGGATGGCGCCACAACTTTCGAGGTCGGCGCTTTATCCCGGCCAAATCCGGATGACCTCGACCTCGCGCGCAACAATGACAAAGCGCCAGCCCGCCGGGACGGGCAGGCGCTCGCCCGGCGGCCTTCGGCCTTTGCTCCGGGCGCAGCAAGGAGCCCCGCATGAGCGACGCAACCTTCACCCCCGCCGCCAGCCGCGCGCGCAGCATGCCGCGCGTGAAGGGCAGCACCATCGTCATGGCGCTCTATCTGCTGTTCCTGCTGCTGCCGATCTACTGGCTGCTGAACATGAGTTTGAAGACCAACACCGAGATCCTCGGAGACTTCACGCTCTGGCCGCGCGATCTGACCTTCGCCAATTACGCCACGATCCTCACCGATCCGAGCTGGTACACCGGCTACATCAACTCGCTGATCTATGTGGTGATGAACACGGTGATCTCGCTCACCGTGGCGCTGCCGGCAGCCTATGCGTTCTCGCGTTATCACTTCATCGGCGACAAGCATCTGTTCTTCTGGCTGCTCACCAACCGGATGGCGCCGCCCGCGGTCTTCGCGCTGCCGTTCTTCCAGCTCTACAGCTCGATTGGCCTCTTCGACACGCATATCGCCGTGGCGCTGGCGCATTGCCTCTTTAACGTGCCGCTGGCGGTCTGGATCCTCGAAGGCTTCATGCGCGGCGTGCCCAAGGAGATCGACGAGACCGCCTATATCGATGGCTACAGCTTTGGCGCCTTCTTCGTGAAGATCTTCATGCCGCTGATCTCGTCGGGCATCGGCGTCGCCGCCTTCTTCTGCTTCATGTTCTCTTGGGTCGAGCTGCTGCTCTCGCGCACGCTGACCACGGTGGACGCGAAACCCATCGCAGCCACCATGACCCGCACCGTTTCGGCCTCGGGACTCGACTGGGGCGTGTTGGCGGCGGCGGGGGTGCTTACCATCATTCCGGGCGCGCTGGTGATCTGGTTCGTCCGCAACTACATCGCCAAGGGCTTTGCCCTGGGCCGCGTCTGAGAGGAGAGCGCAATGGACTGGATGGCATGGACATGGCCCACTGCGGCCTTCTTTCTGACCATCGCGGCGCTGCTGGTGATCTTCACCGTGCTGGCGATCCGCTTCCCCGAGACGCCGCGGCACGGCGTTCTGGGCATCGAGACCACGCGCGGGGATCGGCTCTTCATCACGCTGCTGGGCTCGGCCTTCATCAATCTCGCCTGGCTCGGCCTTGTCGGCCAGGCGCAGCCGGCGGCGCTTGTCGTCTGCCTGATCTACGCTCTCTCGGTATTCCGCTGGGTTTAATTCTGGTCGATAGAGCCACTATGAAGCTCGACTGTCTGTCGGTAGATGGAAAATTCTGATATGAATACATCCTGCAATATTCGCACACCTTATATTCCGCAGTATTTTCATATTTCGAAAGGGATACTCATGAAGAGAGTCCTCTACCATTCAGCTGGAGCGATATTATCGCGGGCGCCTGCTTCTGTTAAAACCAGGTTCAAAGAGGCCGCTGAGCTGATTTATTGGAGAAAGGTCCTCCAGAAATCCAACGGCAAATTCTACAACGGTCATTTCGAGAGATATTTCACCATCCTTTTTGGATGCGACCGGAGCTATTACGACGGCAAGCGCATGCTGGATATCGGCTGCGGTCCGCTTGGCAGCTTGGAATGGGCCGAGGGCGCAGCGCGCCGCGTCGGCCTCGATCCGCTGGCCGACAAGTACCTAGCGCTCAACCGCGCCGCGCAGCACATGGAATATGTCGCCGGTGGTTCCGAGGATTTGCCTTTCCCGGACTGCAGCTTCGACGTGGTATCCGTGTTCAACGCACTCGATCACGTAGAGGAACTCGACGAGAGTATCGTGGAGTGCCAACGCGTGCTCGCCCCGGGCGGCGATCTGCTGCTCATCGTCGAGATCGACCACGAGCCTACTGTTACCGAGCCGCATATGCTCGACGAGCGGGTGCTCGAGAAGTTCGACCTCTGCGAGGTCGACCAAGCCCATATCTTCGCGATCCGTGACGACCACAATGTCTACGGCAGCATCCGCGAGGCACGGCCGCGCGCCGCGCCCGGCGTGCCCGCGGTGCTTTGCGCACGGCTTCGACGAAGGCACTGATACGGCGGCACAGACGACGCGCCGCCACGCTATTCGCCTCGCCCCGGAGGAAACCAGGGGGCGGGCGGATTTATACCAAAGGGAGGAAACCATGAACCTTAAGACAACGACAGCCATGGCGTTGGCGCTTGGCCTGCTGAGCGGGCCGGCCTTTGCCGACATGGAGGCGGCCACAGCCTTCCTCGATGCGGAGATCGGCGATCTGTCGGCGATCTCGCGCGAGGATCAGGAAGCCGAAATGCAGTGGTTCGTCGACGCGGCCCAGCCGTTCCAGGGCATGGAGATCAAGGTGGTCTCGGAGACGATCACCACGCATGAATACGAAAGCCAGGTGCTTGCCCCGGCCTTCGAGAAGATCACCGGTATCAAGATCACCCATGACCTCATCGGCGAAGGCGACGTGGTCGAGAAGCTGCAGACGCAGATGCAGTCGGGCGAGAACATCTATGATGCCTATGTCAACGACAGCGACCTGATCGGCACCCATTGGCGCTATCAGCAGGTGCGCAACCTCACCGACTGGATGGAGAACGAGGGTGCCGAGGTGACCAGCCCGACGCTCGATCTCGAGGATTTCATCGGCACCCAGTTCACCACCGCTCCGGACGGCAAGCTCTACCAGCTGCCCGACCAGCAGTTCGCCAACCTCTACTGGTTCCGCTACGACTGGTTCACCGATCCCGAGATCATGGCCGAGTTCGAAGAGAAATATGGCTACGAGCTGGGGGTGCCGGTCAACTGGTCAGCCTATGAGGACATCGCCGAGTTCTTCACCGGCCGGAACATCGACGGGCAGGACATCTTCGGCTCGATGGACTACGGCAAGAAGGACCCCTCGCTTGGCTGGCGCTACACCGACGCGTGGATGTCGATGGCCGGCATGGGCGACAAGGGCGAGCCGAACGGCCTGCCGGTCGACGAATGGGGCATCCGGGTGAACGAGAACTCGCAGCCCGTGGGCGCCTGCATGTCGCGCGGCGGCGCGGCCAACAGCCCGGCGGCGGTCTATGCCGTCGACAAGGCGATCGAGTGGCTCAACAAATACTCGCCGCCCTCGGCCATGGGCATGACCTTCTCCGAGGCGGGGCCGGTTCCGGCGCAGGGCAACATCGCGCAGCAGATGTTCATGTACACCACTTTCGTCGCGTCGCTGGTCGAGCCCGGCCTGCCGGTGATGAACGAGGATGGCACGCCCAAGTGGCGTCTCGCCCCGTCGCCGCATGGCGTCTACTGGGAAGACGGCATGAAGGTCGGCTATCAGGACGTGGGCTCGTGGACGCTGATGAAGTCCACCCCCGAAGACCGCGCCAAGGCCGCATGGCTCTATGCGCAGTTCGTCACCTCCAAGACCGTGGACGTGAAGAAGAGCCACGTTGGCCTGACCTTCATCCGCGAAAGCTCGATCCAGGACGAGAGCTTCACCGAGCGCGCGCCGAAGCTGGGCGGCCTCGTCGAGTTCTACCGCTCGCCGGACCGCGTGCGCTGGTCGCCCACGGGCACCAACGTGCCGGACTATCCCAAGCTGGCGCAGCTGTGGTGGCAGAACATCGGCGACGCCATGTCCGGTGCGAAGCCCGCGCAGGAAGCCCTCGACAGCCTCTGCTCTGACATGGAGCGGGTGATGGAGCGCCTCGAGCGCGCCGGTATTCAGGGAGATCTGGGCCCGGTGATGAACGAGGAGAAGGACGCCGAAGAGTGGCTCTCGATGGAAGGCTCGCCGAAGCCGAAGATCGAGAACGAGCGTGAGGAGCCCAAGACGGTGTCCTACGACGAACTCGTCGCCTCGTGGCAGTGACCTAGATGTGAAGGGGGCGGGGCTATGCCCGCCCCCTTCTTCTCGTCTTCGCCATGGCGCCGCGGCGCCATCGCCGATACGAGTTCGGTAAGAGACTGATTTGGAGGACATGCTCGTGCATCGACGCCGCGGACCCGCCCGGAATCAAGGCCGAAGGCCGCCGGGCGAGCGCCTGCCCGTCCCGGCGGGCTGGCGCTTTTGCACCGGTGCGCGGCGCTCGGGTGTCGTCCGGACCTGGCCGGGATAAAAGGAAGACCCCAGAAGACGATGCGCCACCCCACGGGCAGGCGCCCGCCCGGCTCAGGACGCACCCGGCACTCACCAACGAAGTCACGGACAGACGCAGACAAAAGGCCAGCAGACCCCATGACCCTCATCCTCGCCATCGACCAAGGCACCACCTCGACCCGCGCGATCCTGTTTGACGACAAGCTGCAGGTCACCGCCTCGGCACAGGAGGAGTTCCCGCAGCATTTCCCGCAAAGCGGCTGGGTCGAACATGATCCGCTCGACCTGTGGTCCACCACCGCCGCCACCTGCCGCGCGGTGGTCGAGAAAGCGGGCGTCGGCGCGGATGACATCGCGGCCATCGGCATCACCAACCAGCGCGAGACCACGCTGGTGTGGGAAAAGGACACCGGCAAGCCGATCCACAACGCCATCGTCTGGCAGGACCGCCGCACCTCCGAGATGTGCCGCAAGCTGCGCGACGAGGGCTTTGAAGAGACGGTCACCGAAAAAACCGGCCTGCTGCTCGACCCCTATTTCTCGGCGACCAAACTGGCGTGGATCCTCGACCGAGTGGAAGGCGCGCGCGAACGGGCCGAGAAGGGCGAGCTGCTCTTTGGTACGGTCGACAGCTGGCTGGTGTGGAAACTGACCGGCGGCGCGGTGCATGCCACCGACGCCACCAACGCCGCCCGCACCATGCTCTACAACATCCGCGAGGGCCGCTGGTCCGAGGCGATCTGCAAGCGGCTAAACATTCCCACCAAGATGCTGCCCGAGGTGCGCGATTGCGACGCGAACTTCGGCGAGTGCCGCGCCGATCTCTTCGGGCGCCCGATCCCGATCCTCGGTATTGCGGGCGATCAGCAGGCGGCGACGATCGGGCAGGCGTGCTTTCAGCCCGGCATGGTCAAATCCACCTATGGCACCGGCTGTTTTGCCTTGCTCAACACCGGCGACACGCCTGTGGTCTCGCAAAACCGGCTGCTGACCACCATCGCCTATCGCATCGGCGGCAAGACCACCTATGCGCTCGAAGGCTCGATCTTCGTGGCTGGCGCGGTGATCCAATGGCTGCGCGACGGGCTGCAGGTGATCCGCCATGCCGCCGAAAGCCAGCCCTTGGCCGAGGCGGCAGACCCGGCGCAGGAGCTTGTGCTGGTGCCCGCCTTCACTGGCCTTGGCGCGCCTTATTGGAATGCCGACTGCCGCGGCGCGATCTACGGGCTCACCCGCAACTCGGGCCCCGCCGAGTTCGCCCGCGCCGCGCTGGAAAGCGTCGGCTATCAGACCCGCGATCTGATCGAGGCGATGAAGGCCGACTGGAGCGCGGCGCATGGCGATGTGGAGATGGCGGCGCTGCGCGTCGACGGCGGGCTCAGCGCGTCGGACTGGGGCATGCAGTATCTGTCGGATATTCTCGACGCGCCGGTGGAACGGCCCACGGTGCTTGAGACCACGGCCATGGGCGCCGCGTGGCTGGCCGGGCAAAAGGCGGGGCTGATGCCGGGGATGGAAGCCTTCGCGGAGGCGTGGGCGCGCGAGGCGCGGTTCGAGCCGCAGATGGAGGCGGCGCTGCGCGATCGCAAATACGCCGCATGGCGGCGCGCGGTCGCGGCGACCATGGATTTCGGCGCACCGGGCGAGGGGACGGCACCCGCCGAATAAGTCCGCCGACCAGTTCTGGTTTCCCGCCCCGGAGGCATTCTCTGGGGCGGCTTTATGTTGCGTAATTGTAACACGCCGTGGCGCCACCGCAGCGCCACGATTGAGGCTCTGCAAGGAACGTGGTTCTTCGCAGTGGCCAGCTAGCCGCGAGCAGTCCCCCTAAAATCCGCAACATTTTAACGCGTGGAGAGGATCGCTTATGGCATCCGTACGTGCGCGGCTGGCCTCTGGCACAGCCGTCTTTCTTCTGTCCGCCGTCCCGCTGACCCCGGCGCTGGCGCAGGATTTCACCCTCGGCGACGAGGCCGAGTATGAGCTTGGCACAATCGTTCTGACCGCCGAAGAACAGATCAAACAGGCCTTGGGCACCTCGACCATCACCGAGGAAGACCTGCAGAAGCAGCCGGTCGTCAACGATGTGGCCGAGATCATCCGCAAGATGCCCGGCGTCAACCTCAGCGGCACCTCGCCGTCGGGCCAGCGCGGCAACCAGCGGCAGGTCGACATCCGCGGCATGGGCCCCGAAAACGTGCTGATCCTGATCGACGGCAAGCCGGTGCTGTCGCGCACCTCGGTCAAGCAGGGCCGCTCGGGCGAGCGCGACACCCGCGGCGACACCAACTGGGTGCCCGCCGAAATGGTCGAAAGCATCGAGGTGATCCGCGGCCCGGCGGCGGCCCGCTACGGCTCGGGCGCGGCGGGCGGCGTGGTGAACATCATCACCAAGCAGCCCGACGAAGATCTGCTGCAGCTCAGCACCTTCTTCGATGTGCCCGAAAGCAGCAGCGAGGGCATGACCCAGCGCTACAACCTGCTCTGGGCAAAGCGTCTGACCGACACGCTCGGCCTGCGCTTTTCGACCAGCTACAACAAGACCGATGGCGACGAGACCGACATCAACGAGGCCGAAGCCGAGTGCTCGACGGATGAGGATACCGGCGAGGAAAGCTGCTATTCCAACTCCGGCAACGAGGGCGTGATCAACAAGGACGCCTCGCTGCGCCTCAGCTGGGAGCCCAGCGACATCAACCGTTTCGACGTCGATCTGGGCTGGTCGCGTCAGGGCAACATCTATGCGGGCGACACGCTGCTCGGCAATGGCATCGGCAACAACTCGCGCGAGGACGTGAACGAACTGGCCGAGGATGGCTCCGAGACCAACTCCATGGAGCGTTACACCTTCGGCGTCACCCACAACGGCAGCTACGGCTGGGGTGAGACGATGAGCTATCTGCAGTTCGAGCGCACGATCAACGAGCGCCTCTCCGAAGGCGGCGCGGGCGGCAGCGAGGGCGCGATCAACTCGCAGAGCGACTGGGACATCGTGACCCTGAACGCCCTCTCGGCGAAACATGAAAGCTACCTCAACCACAGCACGCTGGGCCGCCCGTCGGCGCTGACGCTGGGGGCCGAGGCGCGCTATGAGACGCTGGACCTCAGCGGCTACAACTCGTTTGCCACGGTTGAATCCGACGACTTCGATCCGGCCAGCGGCGACGAGCTCACCGAGCAGGCGACGCTAGGCCTCTACCTCGAAGACAACATCGAGTGGACCGACAAGCTGACGCTGACCCCCTCGGTCCGCCTCGATTACGCCGACACCTTTGGCTACAACTGGTCGGGCGGGCTCAATGCCTCTTATGCGATCAACTCCGCTTGGACGATCAAAGGCGGCGTGGCCAAAGCGTTCAAATCGCCGACGCTCTACCAACTGGCCGACAACTACGTCTATGTAACCTCGGGCAATGGCTGCCCCTATCCCTATTACCGCGACGGGCCGTGCTACGTGCTGTCGAACCCGGACCTGAAGCCCGAGACCTCGATCAACAAGGAAATCGGTATTCAGTACACCGGCATGAACGGGATGAACGCCACGCTGACCTATTTCCACAACGACTACCGCGACAAGATCCAGTCGGGCACCGAACAGGTCGGCACGGCCTCGGTCTATCAGCGCGGCGCGTGGCGGGATGGGCGCCTGTACCAGTGGGAGAACATCCCCCAGTCGCGCGTGCAGGGTCTGGAGGGCAGCTTTGCCACCCCGATCGGCGAGGACTTCAACCTTCGCGTCAACGGCACCTATATGATCGAGTCGGTCCAGCAGCTCGAGCTTGAGGGTGGCGGTTCGGTCGAAGTGCCGCTGTCGCTGGTGCCCGAGTACACGATCAACGCCGCCTTGGACTGGCAGGCGAACGAGCGCATGACCGTGACGCCCTCGCTGACCCACTACGGCAAGATCGAGGCCACGAGCTACAGCGCCACCACGGGCTATGAAGAGGATGACACCGAGGACCGCGATCCATACACGCTGGTCAATCTCGGCATGACCTATCAGTTCGACAACGGCTTCAACCTGAAGGCTGGGGTGACCAACCTCTTCAACACCGAGATCCTGCGCTCGGGCGACGGGGCCAACACCTACAACGAGCCGGGGCGGGCCTATTACTTCGGTCTGACCAAGACGTTCTGAGGGCGTTTGCCACGGTCAAACCCGCTGCATGAAAAGGGCGGGCCGGAAATCCGGCCCGCCCTTCTTTTTGGCACTTATATCAGGAACGTGCGGCGATCAGTGCGTCGCGTCAGCGCCGCGTACCACCGCCACATCGCTGGCGCTTACAACACCGGCGTCGTTGTCCCACGCCTTGCGCAGCCATGTCGCCAGCTCGGCCACTTCGTCATCCGACATACGGTCGGCATAGCCCTGCATGCGCAGCGTCATCGGACGCTTGGCCGTGCCCGGCACCTCGGCACCGTTCAGGATCACCGAGATCAGCGGCTTGGTTTCCGAGCCCGTCACCAGATGGTTGTCCTGCAGTTCCGGGAAGATGCCCGGAGCGCCCTTGCCGGTGGCAAAGTGGCAGCCGATGCAGTTGTCGGTGTAGAGACGTGCGCCCAGCGGCATTTCGGGATCCGCCGAGATCAGCATCTCTGCAGTCTCGCGGCCCGCATCGTCCGCTTCGGGATCCGGGGTCACGATCGGGCCTGCATCAGCTACGGTCTCGGGGGTCTCGACCTTTGCACCATCCATCCCCTTGAGGAAGGCGGCCATGGCGAGGTTGTCCTCATCCGTCAGATACTGCAGCGAGTGCTCGACCACGAGGCCCATTTCGCCATTGGCGGCGGAATGCGCGTTGCGGCCGGTGGCAAGATAGTCCGCCAGTTCGCCCACGCTCCACGCCTGCGGAACAGAGCCTTCGCCGCGCAGCGCCGGCGCGTTCCAGCCGTCGATGACGCCGCCGGTGAGGAAGCTGTCCTCATCCGCCGTCACACCGTCCTGCGACATGAAGGGCGTACGGGGGCTGTGGCACGCGGCGCAGTGGCCGGGGCCTTCGACGAGATACTGGCCACGGTCCTGCAGTTCGGACGCGCCCACCGGGTTGAACCCGGCGTCATGGGTCAGCGCCAGCCAGTTCCACGCGCGGATGCCGAAGCGCAGGTTGAAGGGGAACTTCAGCTGCGTTTCCTGCACCTCGTTCGACACCGGCGCGACCTCTGCCATGAGGTAATCATAGAGGGCACGAATGTCCTCTTCCTTCATCAGGCGATAGTTCTCGTAGGGCATCGCCGGATAAAGATGGGTGCCGCCCTTGGCGATGCCGTCGACCATGGCCGCGCGGAAGTCGTCATAAGACCACGCGCCGATGCCGGTCTCGGCGTCGGGGGTGATGTTGGTCGACCAGATGGTGCCCATGGGCGAGGCGATGGCGCGACCACCGGCAAGCGGCGCGCCACCCTCGGCGGTGTGGCAGGCCACACAGTCCGAGGCATGCATCACATATTCGCCCTGACCGGGCTCGGGCTCCCAGTTGGCAGCCAGTTCCTCAGCCGGTGCGCTACGCTGCACGGGCACGAAGATGAAGGCGAGCAGGCAGACGATGCCCAGAACCACGAGGCCGCCGATAATGCGGAGAAAGGTCTTCATTTACGTTCTCCTCAGACCAGCGGACGGGGGTTCGAGAGGTACTGCGTGCGGATCGCGTGCACCGTGTGATAGGCCAGACCGCCCACAAGCCCGGTGGGGTTGTACTGGGTGTTCTGCACGAAGTTGCCCGCGCCCATGGCGAAGACGTTGTGCGCCTTGAAGGTCTGGGAGTAGCGGTTGACCGCGCCTTCCTGCGCGTTCTCGGCCATGATGTGACCACCGGTGTTATGCGTCGTCTGATAGGGACGCACGTCGTATTGCGCACCGATGTCCTTAAAGCCCGCCTGCATGATGTCAGGGTTCATCGAAGCGGCCAGCGGCTCCATCTTCGATTTCATGAACTGGTTCATCTTCAGGTCGTTGTCCTGCCAGTTGAACGTCATGCGCATCAGCGGACGACCGTGGCGGTCGGTGTAGGTCGGATCGAGGTCGAGGTGGTTGTTCGCATAGGCCATATGCGAGCCATGCGAGCCGATCGACATGGCGTGGCCGTACCACTCGCCGATGCCTTCCTTCCAACCCGCGCCCCAGCTCGGCGTGCCCTTGGGCAGCGGCATGTTGCGGATCGGCTGACCGTTGAACGTGCCCGAGCGCCAGTAAGAACCGCCGATAAAGCCTTCGGCGCCAAAGTCGTTCTGGCTGATCGAGAAGTCGTCGATGACCATACCGTTGGCGCCATGGCCGACGAAGGGGTTGAACTCGGCGTCCTTGAAGAACATCGAGACGCCGCCGTTCATCTGGTAGGCGTAGTTCTTGCCCAGCGTGCCGGTGCCGGTCAGCGGATTGTAAGCCTCGCCGAGACCCGACAGCAGCATCAAGTGCACGTTGTTGAGCTGGTAGCTCGACAGGATGACGATATCGGCAGGCTGGAACACCTCTTCCTGCGCCGCTTCGTCCCAATAGGTGACGCCAGTCGCGGTCTTGCCGTCCTCGGCCAGTTCCACGCGCAGCACTTCGGAATTGGTGCGATACTCGAAGTTCGGCATGCGCTTCAGCGCGCCGAGGATCGCCGTCTGCGGCGAGGACTTGGAGTATTGGTAGCAGCCGTAGCGCTCGCAGAAGCCGCAGAAGTTACACGGCCCCATCTGCATCCCATAAGGGTTCACATAGGACGTGGACGCGATGCCCGCCGAGGCCGGGAACGGGTGGTAGCCCATCGCCTTGGCGGCTTCTTGAAACTTTGCCGAGTTGTAGGTGGTCGGCAGCGGCGGCATCGGGAAGTCTTCCGAGCGCCAGCCTTCGAACGGGTTGCCGCCTTCGCGGATCTCGCCGTTGAGGTTGCCGGCATAGCCAGAGATGCCCGCGACCTTCTCGAACTGGGTGAAGAACGGCTCGAGATCATCATAGCTGACCGGGTAGTCGCGCAGGTTCATCCCCTCGGGAATGATCTGCTCGCCCCAGTTGTCGCGCACGTGGCTGCGCAGTTTCAGCTCAACCTCTTGCGGACGCCAGTTGAGGCCGTTCCAGTGCGTGCCCGCACCGCCAACGCCATTGCCGGGCAGAAACGATCCAAGCGAGCGATAGGGCAGCGCGCGTTCGCCATCGTTGCGGCGCACGGTGACGGTCTGCTGGCTCGGCTTTTGCATCATCTTCAGGCGCACGCCGTATTTCAGCTCATCGATCTGCTGCGGGTATTCGAAGTTGGGGACGGTGCTCTGATCATGGCCGCGCTCCAGCGCGACGATGTCGAGGCCTTCCTGCGCCAGCTCGATGCCTGCGATCGAACCGGTCCAGCCGAGGCCGACAATGACCACGTCTTTCTTTTTTTCCTGACGTGCCATGCTTATGCCCTTTCGCCGCTGATCGAGACCGGACCAAGCGGGTATTTCACGTTGTGGCGCTCGGGCCATTCCCGATAGGCCGCGCGGGCACCGGGGAAGCCGATGTAGACCCAGGACTGCATGCCTTGGTTGCCGCCATATTGCGGGTCGGCAAAATAGCCTTCCTTGGTGTTGCTCAGCAGCAGACCCCAAAACTCGCGCAGCTCGTTCGCCAGCGCGACGTCGCCGTTCTGCAACGAGGTGAGCGAGACATCCTGCTGCTCGGGCGAAAGATCGGCAAAGGCCGCGCCATGGGTCTCTTGGCACCAGGCGTCAAAGGCGGGGATCGCCTGACGATAAACCTCGGCGGGGGTCAGCGGCGTCTGCCAGCCACGCGCGGGCTCGGCGGCGGCGTCATGCGGGCCGTCCATGTACCAATCGTCGGCGGTGCCGTAGTCGCTGGCAAGCTGGCGGTCGATAAACACCGGCACACGCGCTTCGATGGCGCCGGGGCCATCGCCTTCGGAGGGGATGAGCCGCGCTGTCGCAGCCATCACAAAGGCCCATTCATCGGCGCTGAGATATTCGCGTTCGTATTGATCGAGGGAGACGGGCGCCGGGGCTTCTTGCGCAGAGGCAGAGGCGGCGAGACCCGAGAGTGCGACACCGGCGGCGGAGGCTTTCAGAAAGCCCCGGCGGCTCGGGTATCCGGGTAGATCGGTCATTTAGGGGTGTCCTGCCGGTATTTAGGTGGAACAAACGTGCGCTCACGCAGAGCGACACTTTGTCGCCCTACGCTGCGTCACCTTGCCGCGCAAGATGACCGCACCCGGATGCAATGCCGCTATGATCACAGATCATAAGCCTCTGACAAGGCGACACGAAAACGTGACTTTGCGCATGATGACGGGAAAACCCCTCAAAATGAGGGCCGCAATGCATCGCGAATGACGGTTTGGTTTAGCGTTAAACCACCCCTGTGGGCCCAGCCCGCACACTCACTGTGCATGAATGCAGATGTCGCGTTTCCCCGCTGTGATCACCGCGTTCGCGCATTCCGTACACAGCTGCATGCCAAAGAAAACGCCGCGGTCAGCAGGGCTGACCGCGGCGCGGAAATCTCTCACAATGAAGGCTGGCGTCAGAAGTCCCAGTCTTCATCCTCGGTGGCCACGGCCTTGCCGATCACATAGCTCGAACCCGAGCCCGAGAAGAAGTCGTGGTTCTCGCTGTCTGGGCTCAGCGCGGCCAGAATAGCGGGGTTCACCTCGGCAGCTTCAGGCGGGAAAAGCGCTTCGAAACCAAGGTTCTGCAGCGCTTTGTTCGCGTTATAGTGGAGGAAGGCCTTGACCTCTTCCGTCAGCCCGATGCCGTCATACAGCTCTTCGGTGTAGCGCGCCTCGATGTCGTAAAGCTCGAACAGCAGCGAGAAGGCGTATTCCTTCAGCTCGGCCTTGCGCGCCTCGCTCTCGCGCTCCAGTGCGCGCTGGAACTTGTAGCCGATGTAATAGCCGTGCACCGCCTCGTCGCGGATGATCAGCCGGATGAGGTCGGCGGTGTTGGTCAGCTTGGCGCGGCTCGACCAATACATCGGCAGGTAGAAGCCCGAGTAGAACATGAAGCTCTCAAGGAACACCGAGGCGACCTTGCGCTTCAGCGGATCGCTCCCCGCGGCATAGGTCTCCAGTACCGCGCGCGCCTTGGCTTGCAGATGCGGGTTCTCTTCCGACCAGCGGAAGGCCTCGTCGACCTCACGGGTCGAGCAGAGCGTCGAGAAGATCGAGCTGTAGCTGCGCGCGTGCACCGCTTCCATGAAGGCGATGTTGGTCAGCACCGACTCTTCATGCGGGGTCTGCGCATCGGGCATCATCGCCGGCGCGCCGACACTGTTCTGGATGGTGTCGAGCAGGGTGAGCCCGGTGAACACCCGGATGGTCAGCCGCTGCTCGGCCTCGGTCAGCGTCGCCCAGCTTTGCACGTCGTTCGACAGCGGCACCTTCTCGGGCAGCCAGAAGTTGACGGTCAGACGGTTCCAGACCTCGAGGTCCTTCTCGTCCTGCAGCCGGTTCCAGTTGATCGCCCGCGGCACGGCGGGGGAGGTGACACTGTCCTTCATCGGATCATCCCATTCGCGGGCCATCGGCCCTCTATCATCCAGAGCGCCCCGCGCCCCTTTCATCTTTCCAAAAATACTCCGGGGGTGCGGGGGCAGAGCCCCCGCGGCCGCCTCAGAGCGTGCAGGACACGCAGCCCTGCACCTCGGTGCCCTCCAGCGCGGTCTGGCGCAGGCGCACGTAGTAGATCGTCTTGACCCCCTTCTTCCACGCGTAGATCTGCGCGCGGTTGATGTCCCGCGTGGTCGCCTCGGCGGGGAAGAACAGCGTCAGCGACAGGCCCTGATCCACGTGTTCGGTGGCGGCGGCATAGGTGTCGATGAGCTTCTCCGGACCGATCTCATAGGCGTCGCGGTAATACTCGAGGTTCTCGTTGTTCATGAAGGCGGCCGGGTAGTAGACGCGACCGATCTTGCCTTCCTTGCGGATCTCGATCTTCGACACGATCGGGTGGATCGAGGAGGTCGAGTTGTTGATGTAGCTGATCGAGCCGGTGGGCGGAACCGCCTGCAGGTTGCGGTTGTACAGCCCGTGCTCCATCACGTCGGCCTTCAGCTGCTCCCAGTCGGCGCGCGAGGGCAGGGCGATGCCGTCGAACAGTTTGGCGACGGTCTCGCTCTGCGGCAGCCAGTCGCGGGTCACATATTTCTCGAAGAAGCTGCCGTTGGCGTATTTCGACTTCTCGAAACCCTTGAAGGTCATGCCCTTTTCCCGCGCCATGGCGCAGGAGGCGCGCAGCGCGTGATAGGCCACGGCGGCGAAATAGACCGAGGTGAACTCGACCCCCTCGTCCGAGCCGTAGTGCACATGCTCGCGGGCGAGGTAACCATGCAGGTTCATCTGGCCAAGGCCAATCGCGCGGCTCTCGTCGTTGCCGCGGCGGATCGAGGGCACGCTGTCGATCGCAGACATTTCCGACACGGCGGTCAGCGCGCGGATCGCGGTCTCGATCGAGGTGCCGAAGTTGGGGCCGTCCATCGTCTTGGCGATGTTCATCGAGCCGAGGTTGCACGAGATGTCGGTGCCCAGCTTCGAGTAGCTCAGGTCGTCGTTGAACTCCGACGCCTCGGCCACCTGCAGGATTTCCGAGCAGAGGTTCGACATGGTGATGCGCCCGTCCACCGGGTTCATCTCGTTCACCGTGTCCTCGAACATGATGTAGGGATATCCGCTCTCGAACTGGATCTCGGCCAGCGTCTGGAAGAAGGCGCGGGCGTTGATCTTGGTCTTGCGGATGCGCTTGTCCTCGACCATCTCCTCGTATTTCTCGGTGACCGAGATTTCCGAGAAGGGCACGCCATAGACCTTCTGCACGTCATGCGGCGAGAAGAGGTACATCGGCTCGTTGCGCTTGGCGAGCTCGAAGGTCACATCGGGGATCACCACGCCAAGGCTGAGGGTCTTGATGCGGATCTTCTCGTCGGCGTTTTCACGCTTGGTGTCGAGGAACTTCAGGATATCGGGGTGGTGCGCGTTCAGATAGACCGCGCCCGCGCCCTGACGGGCCCCAAGCTGGTTGGCGTAGGAGAAGCTGTCTTCGAGCAGCTTCATCACCGGGATGACGCCCGAGGATTGGTTCTCGATGCCTTTGATCGGCGCGCCGGCCTCGCGGATGTTTGTCAGCATCAGGGCGACGCCGCCGCCACGCTTCGACAGCTGCAGCGACGAGTTGATGGCGCGGCCGATGCTTTCCATGTTGTCTTCGATGCGCAGCAGGAAGCACGAGATCAGCTCACCCCGGCTCTTCTTGCCCGCGTTGAGGAAGGTCGGCGTGGCGGGCTGGAAGCGGCCCGACAGGATCTCTTCCATGAAGGACATCGCCAGCCCTTCGTCGCCGCGCGCCAGCGCCAGCGCCACCATCACCACACGGTCCTCGTAACGTTCGAGGAAGCGTTTCCCGTCGCGGGTCTTCAGCGTGTAGGAGGTGTAGTATTTGAACGCGCCGAGGAAGGTCGGGAAGCGGAACTTCTTGGCAAAGGCCGCGTCCCAGATCTTCTGCAGGAAGCTCTGCTCATACTGCGCGAGCACCTCGGCCTCGTAATAGCCCTCGTCGACGAGATAGCCCAGTTTCTCGGTCAGCGAGTGAAAGAACACCGTGTTCTGGTTCACGTGCTGCAGGAAATACTGCCGCGCGGCCATGCGGTCCGCCTCAAAGCGGATGTTGCCGGCCTCGTCATAGAGGTTCAGCATCGCGTTGAGCGCGTGGTAATCCAGCGTCTCGTTCAGGCGGTCAAGCATGGGGTCCCCCAGAAAGCGTCGAGCCCGTCGTTGACGCGGGCGAAATCCTTGGTCGTTCCCGCCAGCTCGAAGGAATAGAGCAGGGGGACATTGCATTTTTGCGCGATGACGCGGCCCGCAAGGGCGAAGGTCTCGCCGAAGTTGCGGTTGCCGCCAGCGATCACGCCGCGCAGCAGCGCGCGGCGGGACGGGTCATTGAGAAAGCGGATCACCTGTTTCGGCACCGCGCCCCGGCCCTCGCCATCGGCGTAGGTCGGGCAGATCAGCACGAAGGGGTCGGCGGTCTCGGGCGTCATCTCTTTCGGCGACACCGGGATGCGCAGCGCCGCCCGGCCAAGGCCAGAGATGAAGCGCGCGGTGTTGCCGCTGGCAGAAGAAAAATAGACGAGCCCGGACATGGCCGATCCCCTCGAATGATCAGGAGGCGATGCGTGCGATCAGGTCGGGGCGGAAGCCCGACCAGTGGTCCTCGCCCGAGGTGACCACGGGCGCCTGGCGATAGCCCATCTCGGTGACGCGGGCCATGGCGTCGGCGTCCTCGGTCAGGTCGATCACGTTGTAATCGATGCCCTTGGCGTCCAGCGCGCGGGTGGTTGCGGTGCACTGCACGCAGGCCGGTTTCGAGTAGACGGTGATCATGCTCTTGCGTCCTAAGCTGTGAAGGGGAGGGCGCACCGCCGGACAGGACTTTTGCCTGCCGCCGTTTGATCACGCCCCGAACCCTCCGTTCGTGGTAAATTCTATCCGGCTTCCGGCAGGTCTCCTGGCTTTGCGGGTCGTGGTTCCGGCCGCGCCTTCCCGGGATATCCCAGTGGCTCTCAGGGCCTTCACTCGCCGCTTACAGTTGCGAGGGCAGCACCGGAATCAGACCGGTTTCCCTCTTAGCGCCGCGCCGGGCCGTCACCCGACTCGATGAACCGAAAGCAACTACATGTAGATCAGTTCACCAATAGGCCGTCAACATACAGTTAGCGGTGGGCGGATCGGAAATCGCAAGATGATGTGGAATGAGGCAGATGAGACACGCGGCGCAGGTGGTGCCTCGGAATGCCTGCGGTCCAGAGACCACATCCGCCACCGCAGCGCCAGACGCCGCAATCCGAGCCCGCCCTTGCATCATTGAGGGGTGGACTGCTGCGACCAACGCAGATCGCTGAAACTGGAGCGGATTTGCCGCGTTCTCGCTGCCATGCGCACAGAGCAGGGCAGGCTTGCAGCTTTTGCGATTGTGAGCAATTGGAACAGTTAGTACATTCTGCTCACAGACGCGGAAACGCGTTACGGGATTTCCCGGGGCTTACTCCTCCTCCCTCAAGCCCCGGAAATCGGCGGCGACCCTTCTCCTCCTCCCTTGGGTCGCCGCCTCCCCCCGTATCTTCCCAAAACGCTATCTTCCCTAAGGTTCCGAACCTCTGCATGGTCGATCCCGCGTGGGTGGCACTGCGCCGATCCTTCCGCGCAGTCGCCGCCGGGCCTCATGGTCCGCGCATCCCGTGCCATAGGAGTTTCGCATGCCCCATATCGTTCTCGTCGCGACCGGAGGCACCATCGCCTCTTTTGCCCAGACCGAAGGGGGCCCCGTGACCGCCGGGCTCACCGGCGACGCGCTGCTGAAAAACCTGCATGCGCCCTTGCCGGGCATCGACGTTACCGTCGACAACCTTCCCGCGGCGGGCAGCAACGCGCTGACACTCGAGACGGTCCATAGTATCTGCCGCCATATCGACGCGCGGCTTGCCGAGCCGGGTGTCGATGGGGTGGTCGTCACCCATGGCACCGACACGATGGAAGAAAGCGCCTTCCTCGCCCGCCTGCTGGTCAAATCCGACAAGCCTGTGGTCTTCACCGGGGCGCAGCGCCACGCGGGCCAGCCCGACACCGACGGGCCGCGCAACATGCGCGACGCGCTGCTCACCGCCGCCACGCCCGACCTGACCGGCGTTGGCGCGGTGATCGTCTTCGAGGGCGACATCCACGGCGCGCGCTACGTCAGCAAGGTGCACAGCTCGCGCGTCGACACATTCCGCTCGAACGGCCACGGCAAGCTGGGCGAGATCGACGAGGGCGAGGTGCATCTCTACTCCCGCCCGGCACGCCCGCGGTTTGTCATCGACACGCCCGCGCTTGATCCTGATGTCGAGCTGGTGGCGCTGGGGCTCGGCAGCACGCCGCGCTATCTGCAGTGGGCCGGGGCCAATGGCGCCAGCGGCGCGGTGATCGAGGCCTTTGGCCGCGGCAATGCGCCCAAGGGCTTTGCGGATGCCACGCGCGATCTGGTGGCGGCGGGCATCCCGGTGATCCTCGCCTCGCGCTGCCCCGAGGGACGCACCCGCGCCATCTATGGCTCCGACAGCGGCGGCGTCACAATGGTGGAGGCGGGCGCACTGCTCGCCGGGGACCTAAGCGCTGCCAAGGCCCGTCTGCTGCTCGCTGCGCTGCTGCCGACCCTGCCCACAGGTGCCGGGCGTATGGCGGCGATCGCCGAGGCCATCGCCAAGGTCTGACAGACCTTCCCGCGCGATTTTCCGCGCGGACACGGGCATTTCCGCGGCGGATGCCTATCTCTAGCGAAGGCAAGACACAGCAGGACCCCGCAGATGAGCAGTTTCCCCGATCGGATCGGCCCGATCCTCTATTTCCGTGCCGCTAAGGCAGATGCGCTGCGCGTCGCCGCGCTTGTGGTGCGCCCCGAGGGCGAGACGCCCGGCGAGATGCTGGCGGGCGGCATGGGTGTCGCCCCGCTGCCTCTGGCCGCCTGCGAGGGCCGCCAGCTTTGGCGCTATGATCTGACGCTGCCACAGGACGCGCCGCACTACAGTTTCGAGGGCTCCGAGCGCTGGGTGCAGGCCGATCTCTCCGGTGATCTGCGCATCGCGTTCGTCTCCTGCAACGGCGAAGAGCATGGCGACCTTGGCCGCGACGCCGAAGAGCGCAACGCCATGTGGCAGCGCCTGCTTGGCCAGCACCGGGACAGCGCCTTTGGCCTTATGCTCATGGGCGGCGACCAAATCTATGCCGACGAGGCGACCCATGGCCATCCGCTCAGCGACGACTGGCCGGACGAAATTCCCGAAACCCCCACGCCCGCGCAGCTTGCCGATCTCGAACGCCACCTGCGCGCCCGCTTCTACGAGCGCTACCTCAGCACCTTCTCGGCCCCCGGATTTTCCGAGGTCTCCGCCGAAGTGCCCGCGCTTTGCGTCTGGGACGATCATGACATCTGCGACGGCTGGGGCTCGCTGCACCGCGACGCCACCCGCTCGGCGGTGGGGCAGCTGCTGTTCCGCGTCGCGCGCGAGACCTATCTTTTGTTCCAGCATGCGGCGCGCGAAGAGGATGTGCCGCAGCTTTTCCTCGACCCTGAGGGGCGCAGCCTGTCATGGCGGCACGAGCTGCCCGGCCTGACGCTCTTTGGCCCTGATCTACGATCCGAGCGGGAGCGCCGGCAAGTCATGGGCGCGCCGGGCTGGCAGGGCGTCACCCAGACCGAAGGCGGCCCGCATACGTTCCTCGTCTCCTCCGTGCCGCTGCTCGGCCCGCGCCTGTCGCTGATCGAGGGGCTGATGATGGCGATCCCGAAGATGCAGAAATACGAGGATGATCTGCGCGACCAATGGCAGAGCCGCGCGCATCGCGACGAATGGCGGCGGATGCTGAGCGAAGTGCTGCGGATGCGCCGCGCCGGGCCGGTCACCGTGCTGTCGGGCGAGATCCACCTCGCCACCCGCGCCGAGATGGGCGCGGGCGAGCATCTCATCCACCAGCTGGTCGCTTCGGGCATTTCGCACCGCGCGCCGCCGCGCGCCTATGCGCTGGGGCTGGGCACGCTGGCGGGGCTGGGCGAGGCACCGCTGCCCGAGCATCCGATCCGCATCCGCCCGTTGCCGGGCCAAAGCACGCGCTACGCGGCAGCGCGCAACTACCTGCGGCTGGAGCGCCGCAGCGGCCAGTGGCGCGCGATCTGGGAGCTGGAGGACAGCGGCCCGACCCCGGCCATGGCGCTGTGATGGCGCCTTCGCGTAACCGGCTCGTGACATAAATGCAGCATGTGAAACTCATAATTTAGCCCGAGGCAGAATGACGCATGCGCAACGTCAGGTGGTACGAATCACCTGACCCGTCCGGCCCGTCTGGTTAGACTGACCGTGCAGGAGGGAAGACGGCGTCGAGCCGGGCAGGGTCCGCCAAAGACCCGCGCCAGCGCCCCACGCCCTGCCTTCGTCCCGCGCAAGGATGACCATCCTATGGGAGAATTGACATGGACGGAAACGACATCAGCACCGCAGGCAAATGCCCGGTGATGCATGGCGGCCTGACCGAGCGGGGCCAGTCGGTCACCAGCTGGTGGCCCAAGAGCCTCAACCTCGACATCCTCAGCCAGCACGATCTGAAGACCAACCCGATGGGGCCGGACTTCGACTATCAAGAAGAGCTGAAATCGCTCGACGTCGAGGCGCTGAAGGATGACCTCCGTCAGCTGATGAAGGACAGCCAAGCGTGGTGGCCCGCCGATTGGGGATCCTACGTCGGCATGTTCGCCCGCGTCGCGTGGCACGCGGCGGGCTCTTACCGTCTCGCCGACGGGCGCGGTGGTGGCGGCACCGGCAACCAGCGCTTTGCACCGCTGAACTCCTGGCCGGACAACGTCAACACCGACAAGGGCCGCCGCCTGCTCTGGCCGATCAAAAAGAAATACGGAAACAAGGTCAGCTGGGCTGACCTGATGATCCTCTCGGGCACCATCGCCTATGAGGTCGCGGGGCTGAAAACCTTTGGCTTCGCCTTCGGCCGCGAGGACATCTGGCACCCCGAGAAAGACGTCTACTGGGGCGCCGAGAAGGAATGGCTCGCCGCCTCCGACAGCCGCTATGACGACGTGTCGAACCCCGCGACCATGGAGAACCCGCTGGCCGCCGTGCAGATGGGCCTGATCTATGTGAACCCCGAGGGGGTGAACGGCCAGCCCGATCCGCAGAAGACCGCCGAGCAGGTCCGCGAGACCTTCAAGCGCATGGCGATGGATGACGAGGAAACCGCCGCGCTCACCGCAGGCGGGCACACCATCGGCAAATGCCACGGCAACGGGCTCGCCGAGGACCTCAGCGCCGATCCCGAAGCCGCCGAGCCCGAGTATCAGGGCATCGGCTGGATGAACACCAAGGGCCGCAGCATTGGCCGCGATCAGGTGGTCTCGGGCATCGAGGGCGCATGGACCTCCAACCCCACGCAATGGGACATGGGCTGGTTCGACATGCTCTTCGGCCACGAGTGGGAGCTGAAGAAATCCCCCGCCGGTGCATGGCAGTGGATGCCGGTGGACATCAAGGAAGAGGACATGCCCGCCGACGTCGAAGACCCGGCGATGAAGACCATGCCGATCATGACCGACGCCGATATGGCGATGAAGGTGGACCCGGCCTATAACGCGATCTGCCAGAAGTTCATGGCCGACCCCGCCTATTTCGCCGACACCTTCGCCCGCGCGTGGTTCAAGCTGACGCACCGCGACATGGGCCCCAAAGCGCGCTACTTCGGCCCCGATGTGCCCGCCGAGGATCTGATCTGGCAGGACCCTGTCCCCGCGGGGACAACCGATTACGACGTTGCGGCGGTGAAGGCGAAAATCGCTGCATCCGGCCTCAGCCCTGCCGAAATGATCGCCACCGCATGGGACAGCGCCCGCACCTACCGCGGCTCTGACATGCGTGGCGGCGCCAATGGCGCACGCATCCGACTGGCGCCGCAGAAGGACTGGGCGGGCAACGAGCCCGAGCGTCTTGCCAAGGTGCTCTCGGTGCTGGAGCCCATCGCCGCCGAAAGCGGTGCCTCCATCGCCGATGTGATCGTGCTGGCGGGCAATCTCGGGGTCGAGCAGGCGGCCCAGGCCGCGGGCGTCGATCTTGACCTGCCCTTCGCGCCGGGCCGCGGCGACGCCACCGACGAGATGACCGACGCCGAGAGCTTCGATGCGCTCGAGCCGCTGGCCGATGGCTTCCGGAACTGGCTCAAGCAGGACTACGCCGTCTCCGCCGAGGAGCTGATGCTCGACCGCGCGCAGCTGATGGGGCTGACCGCGCCGCAGATGGTGGCGCTCTTCGGCGGCATGCGCGCCATGGGCACCAACCACGGCGGCACGGCGCATGGGGTCTTTACCGACCGCCCCGGCGCGCTCAGCAACGATGTGCTGGTCAACCTTGTGGACATGGCCAACACTTGGGTGCCGGTGGGAGAGGGGCTCTATGAAATCCGCGACCGCCAGAGCGGCGCGGTCAAATGGACCGCCACCCGCATGGACCTGATCTTCGGCTCCAACTCGATCCTGCGCGCCTATGCCGAGGTCTACGCGCAAGACGACAACGCCGGAAAGTTCGTCGAGGATTTCGCAGAAGCCTGGACACAGGTGATGAACGCCGACCGCTTCGATCTGAAGTGAACTCGCGCATAAGTTGATCAAAGGCCCGCAGCCCTATGGCGCGCGGGCCTTTTTTCTGTGCGCATCCAAGCCGCCCCCGGAGCTTCTTCTCTTCCCGGAGCTTCTTCTCTTTAAAAATATGCCGGGGGAGTCGCGCTTCGCGCGACGGGGGCAGCGCCCCCTCAGCCCTTCGTCATTCAGCTCTGACCTGCCCGCGCCTTTAGCCGGTGCAGCACTTCCTCGCCGCCGCCATCGCCTTCGAAGAGTTGCCAACGCTCCAGCAGCGGCTGGCCCGAGTTGCGGCAATGGTGCGCCATGGCGGCGCGCGCCCCACCGGCGTCGCGCGCGGCGAGCGCATCGACGATGGCCACATGCTCGTCGCGCGAGAACCGCGCAATGTCCTCGGCGCTCTGGCGGTTGTTGAGGCGGGTCCATTCCGGATAGCGCTGACGCACGCGCCAGAACTCCTCGACCACCGAGACGAAGACCGAATTGCCGGTCGAGCGCGCGACGATCAGATGGAACTCGCGGTCATGCGCCTCGATCCGGTCGAAGGGCAGGGAGGTGTCGCACATGCCCTCGATACAGGCGTTGAGGGCCGCGATCTCCGCGGGCGAGATCGCCCCGGCGGCGATGGCGGCGATCTCGGGCTCGAAGACGGCGCGCGCCTCGACCAGTTCGAAAAAGCCCGGCAGGCCGCTGGGTTCGCCCTTCACCTCAGGCGGAGCGGCGGGCAGCGTGTCGGTGACGAAGGCCCCGGCGCCGTAGCGGGTGACCACATAGCCCATAAGCTCCAGCGCGATCATCGCCTCGCGCACGGTGGTGCGGCTGACCCCGAGCTTTGCGACCAGATCCTTGTCGGCAGGCATCTTGGTGCCGGGCGCGAAGTCACCGGCGCGGATGCGCGCGGCGATCTCCTCGGCCACCAGCCGGTATCGCGGGGTCTGGATAATCGGGGTCAGCATCGCGTCTCTTTCGGCCCGTCAGGCCTTAGGCATGTCGTCTTCCATGTAGTAGCGGACGTTTTCCTCGAAGCTCGCGTCGGCTTCAAGCCCCAGCGCCAGCGCCTTGTCGAAGCGGTAGTCGAACCGCCAGCCGCGCACGATCGCGGCGATCTCGGGCTGTTCTTCCCATTTGATCAGCTTCGCGGGTTCCGGTCCGGCCACGGCGGTGAGCGCGTCGATCATCTGGCGGATCGACAGGCGCTGTCCGGGCATGGTCATGCAGCGCTGCATGCCGAGGTCTTCGGCATCAAGTTCGGCGCCCTTGATCAGGTTTTCCACGCAGCGGCGCGGCGAGAGGTAGAAATGCTCTTGCCCTTCGTCCACTGGGCAGATCGCGGGCTCGCCGTTCAGCGGCTCGCGGATGATCGAGGACATGAAGGACGAGGCGGCGCGGTTGGGCTTGCCCGGACGCACCGAGATGGTCGGTAGGCGGAAGCCGCGGCCATCCACATAGCCCTTGCGCG
Organism: Salipiger sp. ABN3_019; assembly: GCF_056158605.1. NCBI lineage: Bacteria > Pseudomonadati > Pseudomonadota > Alphaproteobacteria > Rhodobacterales > Roseobacteraceae > Salipiger > Salipiger sp. ABN3_019. The sequence continues at coordinate 776,076 of NZ_JBSWTP010000010.1, read as the reverse complement.
AATAATCGTTGAGCAGCAGCTCCCCAATGGCCTTCTGCATGCCGTAGGAGGTCTGCGGGTTGGGAATGGTGTGATCGGTGATCGGGTCGGGCACCTCACCGCCGAAGACCGCCAGCGAGGAGGTGAAGACCACCACCGGGCAGGTCTCCAGCGCGCGGCAGCGCTCCAGCACGTTGAGCGTGCCGTCGAGGTTGACCTTCATGCCTGCCTCGAAATCGGCCTCGGCATGGGCCGAGACGACGGCGGCAAAATGGAAGATCACGTCGGTCTCGGCGTCGATCAGCGCGTCCACCGAGGCACGGTCGGTGATGTCGCAGGCGCGGGTCTCGACGGGGAAGGGGGCCTCGATGGGGTCGGGCGCCACAATGTCGGCCAGCGTGATCTTGTCGATGGGCGCGTCGCGCAGGTCGCCGCGCGCGGCGAGGCTTTGGGCAACCTTGCGGCCGACGAAACCGCCGCCGCCGATGATCAGAACGTTCATCCTAAGTGTCTTTCCGTAGCAATGGAGGGACGCGCGCGGCCGGGGATGGCCGCGCGCTCAGGTTTGCGGTCGGGATCAGCTGTCGCTGTCCTGACCAAGGCCGATGCGCTTGAGGAAGGCCTTGTGGCTGTCGACCATGACCTTGGCCTCGGGCGATTTCTCGGCCCAGACATCCCAGCGGCTGATCGCGGCCTTGCGGAAGGCGGCGCGGTCCTCGGCGGACCAGTCGTAGATCGTCACGCCTTTCTCGGGCAGGGCGGTCAGCGCCTCGCCGTTCTGCACGATGGTGCGCATCATCAGGTTCAGCGCCAGATCATCCACCGCCGCTTTCAGGATCGCCTGCTGCGCCGGCTCGAGCCCGTCCCAGACCTGCTTATTGCAGGCCAGATGGTCCGAGCTCATCGAGTGGAAGCCGGGGTAGGTGGTGTGCTTGGCGATGTCATAGATGCCAAGGCCCACGTTGTTGGCCAGCGTCGAGGCATCCGCCCCGTCGATGATGCCGGTTTCCAGCGCGGTGAAGATCTCGGTGAAATCCATCACCACCGGGGTGGCTCCCAGTTCGGCGAAAATCTCGGATTCCATGCCCGGCGGCGAGCGGAACTTCCAACCCTGCAGGTCTTCGATCCCGGCCAGCGGCGCGGTGGAGTTCATCAACTCCTGACCGCCCAGATAGGCGCCGACGAATTCCATCCCGCTTTCGTGGTACAGCTCGTTGATCGCCTCGCGGCCACCGCCCTGCGAGATCCAGCTCAGGTACTGCAGCGGCGTGTCGTAGCCGCCCATGGTGTCGGCGACGAATTGGAACGCCGGGTTGCGCCCGGTCTGATAGCTGGGGTTGGTCATGTCGCAATCGAGGATGCCATTGGCGGCGGCCCCGAAGGTCTCGGCCGAGGCGACGACGGCGGAGCTGTAGAACATCTCGAGGTCGAGCGAGCCGCCCGACATGGTTTCCACCTGCTCGGCGAACTCGCGCACAAGCTGGCCTGCGACGGATTCCGGCGACTGGTGGGTCTGGATGCGCAGCGTGGTCTGGGCGCTGGCGGCACCCGCCAGCAGGAACGCGCCGGCAACGGCGGCGGTAAAGGTCTTGGACATGAATTCTCCTCCCTGTGAATCGTCCTCCGGGGAAATGCGTAGCAAGGGCATTGACCGATTGCCAGACAATCCGTCAATCACGCGGCGCGTTTGCGGGTATCCGCAGATTGGGCGCTGGGTCGGGGCGAGATCACGGCCATGTCATGTGACACGCCAAATACTTGACTGGAAAAGTCGGTCATTCTAGTCAGATGGTACCTGCGCGCCCCTCGCCGCAGAGCCACGGCGCTGCGCCCAAGCTATTGCTTTCAGTTTTCAGCGGCCCGCCCGGCCGCCTCCAAAGGAGGACACTCATGTCCCTTGCCACGGCACTCCGCACTGGCGTTTGCGGCCTCGCGCTTTCCGCGCTGATGGCTGGCGCTGCGCTTTCCGACCCGTTCACCGACCTTGCCAAGGGCTTTGAGGGCCAGATGATCGCCGAGGGGCTGAACCGTGCGCCCATCATTGCGGGGGGCAAGGCCGAGATCCGCGGAAGATCCTTCACCCCCGGTCAGAGCGTCGTGCTGCGGCAGAATGGCGTCGCGCTGAACGAGGGCGCGCCGATCGTGGCCGATGCCAAGGGCACCTTCCGCACCGAGATTACCATCCCCGAAGGCGCTGAGCCGGGGCTTTACCCGGTGGTGGCCGAGATCGCCGATCCGGCTTTTGCCATGACCGTGGATCTGAAGGTCTCGCCGGTGCTGCCCGAAAGCGGCGGGCTCAACGTCACGTCGCAGAAACTGGCGTCGGGGCTCTATCAGGTGGCGCAAACCCCGGATGCGCTCTACGTGACCTCCGCCGTGGGCCGCCCGCCGGTGACCGAAAGCAAGCTGATGAAGCTTGATCCGTCGACGCTGGAAGTGCTGGCCGAAGTGACCCCCGCAGACGCGCCGGATGGCGACGATGGCCGCGATGGCGGTGTCTTCGCGGTTTATGGCGTTGGCGTCGATGCGGCACAGGGGCAGGTCTGGGTGACCAACACGCGGCAGAACACCGTGGCGGTCTATAGTGCCGACGATCTGTCGCTGATCAAGCAGTTCGAGCCCGGCGCGGTGCCGCACCCCCGCGATGCGCTCGTGCTGGACGGCAAGGTCTACGTCAGCGCCACCTTCGAGCCGGTGATCCATGTCTTCGACAGCGCGACGCTGGAAGAGCTGGCCCCGATCGAGCTGAGTTCGGGCAAGCGCGGCGAGCGCTTTGGCACCGCCAGCATGGACATCGACGCCGAGAGCGGCACGCTGGTCGTGGTCAGCCTGACCACCGACGAGGTGGCGACGGTCGATCTGGGCACCGGCACGCAGACCTCTGTGCATGCGCTGCCGCTGTCCAAGGGCACCATCGGCGTGGCCTATGACGCAGCGGACGGTTTGATCTTCACCACCGGCATGAACACCGACAACCTGCTGATCCTCGACGCCAAAACCGGCGAGGTGCTGCATGACGTGCCAGTGGGTTCGGGGCCGCTCAACGTGACCTATGACGCGGTGAACGATCTGGCGTGGGTCGCGGTGCGCGGCTCGGACTCGCTGGTCGCCGTCTCGCCCGAGGGCGACGTGGTGGCGAAGACCGAGATCGGCAGCTACCCCAACCACCTGACACCCGCCGAAGACGGCGGCGTCTATGTGGTCAACAAGGCGCGCGGCGCCGAGGACGAAAGCGGCGATCACATCAGCCACGTGACTCCGGGCAGCTGACACCGGGCAATTGATACCGGGCAGCTGACCCGGCACGGCGGGTGCCTCCCTGGCACCCGCCCCATGCGCAGTGGCCGCCTCAGGCGCCGCGCACCCGCCTGGCCCAGAGATGCGTGGCGAGGCTGATCACCAGCCAGCCCACGAACAGCAGCGGCGCTCCGGCGAAAGAGAGCGGCAGCGCCACGGCACCAAAGAGGATCGGGATCAGATCGGATGCGTCCCAGCCTTGGCGCAGGATGTCGGGCAGCAGACCCACGGCACTGCCAAACAGCCCCGCCACCATCAGCGCCACGATCGAGCCGACGAAGCCAAGCAGATAGCCCCCGATCCCGCGCCGCCCGTAAAGGCCCGACAGCAGCCAGCCCGACAGCGCCCCGCCCAGCACCATGGCGACGAGATAGCGTATCTGCAGGCTGCGCGGCTCGGCCCCCGCCCGCTCCGGGCCAAGCGCCACCGCATCCTCATAGAGGAACGCGAAGAACAGCAGCCCGCCGACGAGGGCCATCATGAAAGTTGTGACAAATCGCGCGGTGCGTGCGTGCGGAGCCATCCAAAATCCCTACCTTTTCAAAATGCGGAGACCCGGCGGCGCGCACCACCGGGAGAGTAATCGACGGCGAGCCTAGCACAGGCATTTGCACCCGTCGCCCCCTCAGGCTTGCCGGATGCAGGGCTCATCGCATTGGTGCGGCAGGGGAATTCCGCGAACGCATAGGGCTGGGGACGGGCAGCGCTTGCCCGTCAAGCGGGCATAGGCCATCATGGGCGCAACTGCAGCCGGAGCGTTGGAAAACTGATTAAAAACCCATAGGTTGCGGCGAGGAAATTCGCGCAAAATGCATTGTTTACAGAGAGGTATCACATGACATCTTTGCAAGGGCTGGCCCGCCGTCTTGGCCTCGCCAGCCTGCTGCTGGCCTTTGGAGGAGCGCCGCTGATGGCCGACACCGCCGAGCTTCCCGTGGTGGTCCATCTCGCCGAGGGGGCCACGCTGCCGCCCGAGGCGCTGCTCGAGGTCTCGCTGCTCGACGTGTCGCGGGCCGATGCGCCGTCCATCGTGATCGCCGAGCGCAGCTATCGTATCGAGACGCTGCCGGTGCAGATCCGGCTGCCCTATGACGCCGCGCAAATCGACCCGCGCATGAGCTATGTCGTCTCGGGCAAGGTCGCCTCGGGCACCACCACGGTCCTGCGCACCACCACCGCCTTTTCCGCGCTGACCCGCGATGCGCCCGAACGTCCCGAGATCACGCTTGAACAGATCGCGCCGGTGCCCGCTGCCGAGACGTCTGAAAATGCACCAAGCGACCCCGCAGCCGCGCCGGTGCGCATCACTGGCGTCGAATGGGCGGCCTCTGAAATTGGCGGTCGGCTTCTGGTGACCGAGGATCCGCCCAGCATCGCCTTTGACGAGGACGGCAGGTTCTCCATGTACGGCGGCTGCAATCGCTTTTCGGGCCGAGCCGAGATCGGCGCCGGAACGATCAGCTTCGTGCAGCCCTTCGCGGGCACCCGCCGGGCCTGCCCGGAGCCGCGCATGAAGCTTGATCAGGACATGGTCGCCGCGCTCGAGCAGGCATCGGGCTATCTGCGCAACGGCAACCGGCTTAGCCTGACCAATGCCGCCGGGGTGACCGTGCTGCGGCTGATGGAACGGCCCGAATAAACCATGCGAAGTGCCGCTGCGTCACCTGGGCGCGGCGGCACCTTCGGCAATTCAATTTCCAGCGTGCGCGCCTATATACACTCGACCGGCCGATCCGCCCTTCAGTTCCCCCACCATCTCTGGCAAGGGGAGGGCGAAGACGGACCCCGAGGAGGCGATGGAAAAGATCAATCTGCCCGAGCGCGCCGGATGGCGCGACAAGGCCGAAGAACTGGGCTTCAGCTTTGCTGACATGCATGGCGAGCCCTATTGGGACGAAACGTCGGCCTATCGCTTCACGCTGCGCCAGATCGAGGATGATCTTGAGGATCCCTCAACCGAACTGCATGGCATGTGCCGCGAGGCCGCCGCTGCGATCACGGCAAGCGAAGAGCTGATGACCCGGCTCGGCATTCCCGCCGAGCATTGGGACCTTGTGGCCGAAAGCTGGCAGCGCGGTGATCCCGAGATCTATGGCCGCTTCGATTTCGCCTATGACGGGCAGGGGCCTGCGAAGCTGCTGGAATATAACGCCGATACGCCGACCTCGCTTTACGAGAGCGCGTCGTTCCAATGGCTCTGGCTCGAAGACCAGATCAAAGCGGGCGTGCTGCGCGACGGTGACGACCAGTTCAACGGCATCCATGAGGCGCTGGTCGAGCGCTTCCGTGCGCTGTTCGAGCCGGGCACCGATCTGCATTTCACCGCCGCCGGTGGCAATGCCGAGGATTACGGCACGGTCGAGACCATGGGCTGGGCGGCGCGCGAGGCGGAGCTTGGCGCGCATTACAGCGATCTCGAAAAGCTCGGCGTCAGCACCGAGGGGCAGTTCCTCGACGCCGAAGACCGGGTGATCGGCACGCTCTTCAAGCTCTATCCTTGGGAAGATCTGCTGCAGGACGACTATGCCAAGCACCTGCGCACCGCCGGTTGCCTGATGCTGGAGCCCGCGTGGAAATCGGTGCTGTCGAACAAGGGGCTGCTGCCCGTGCTGTGGCGGATGTTCGAGGGCCATCCGAACCTGCTGCCCGCCTTCTTTGAGGATGAGGTGAGCGGCGCGCTGGCTGGGGACACAGTGAACGACCCGCTGATCTCTCGCGCTGCAGAGGCGCTGCAGGCAGGCCATGTGAGCAAGCCGATCTTCTCGCGCGAGGGCGCTTCGGTGCGGATCACCGAAAACGGCGCGCTCCTCGAAGCGGCGCCCGATGGCGGCTATGAAAACCACGCGCGTGTGGTGCAGGCCTACCAGCCGCTGCCGGTCTTTGAGGGCTTCCGCCCGGTGATCGGCGCATGGGTGATTGGCGAGACCTGCGCTGGCATCGGCGTTCGCGAGGACCGCGCACGGATCACGCAGGATTTGTCGCGCTTCAAGCCGCATTTCATTAGAGACTGATTTATCCAGACGACCGGGAGAGACACCGATGAGAAAACGTTCCAGAACCGTCGCGCTGGCGATCGTCGGCGCCGCCTCGTTCAGCCTTGCGGGCTGCCGCGAAGAGCAGGTGGACGCGCAGGCCTTTCCCGATCTGGAAAGTTGCCGCAGCGCCGCGATCAACGGCGGCATGTTCTCGGCGCAAGATTGCGAGACCGCTTTTCAGGACGCCGAGACGCTGCATGTGGAATCCGCGCCGCGCTATGACAGCCTGCAGGTCTGCGAAGAGCAGCATGGCGAAGGCGCCTGTGACAGCGAGGCACAGCAGGTTCAGGGCGGCTCTGGCGGTATCTTCATGCCGCTGCTGGCGGGCTATCTGATCGGCAATATGCTCGGCGGGCGTTCCGGCATGGCGGCCGCGCAGCCGCTGTATCGCACCCCCGACGGGCGCTTCACCAATGCCACCGGCGCCAGCACCTATTCGAGCAATTCGGGCCGCGCAAAGCTGGGCACCAGCATGTTCTCGAAACCGCCGACCACCGCAGGCAAAGCGCCGATGACCCGCGCCAGCGTCGCCTCGCGCGGCGGCTTCGGTCGCACCGGCGGCGGACGCAGCAGCTTTGGCGGATGACGCCTTGAAGGTCGGATCAGACGCGAGCAAATCGTGGTGCGGCGTATGTTGCTGCCTCACAGTCCGGGCGGTAAAAACCGCCGCCAGCTGTTAGGATTTCTGTCGAAATGCCTTTTACGAATTCCGGGCTGCACAATTTTGCCTTTTTTACGAATATGAATTGCCGTATGTTTCCGGAGTTGGAGCCGAAATTATCAGTATCAACGGCGTGGTTTTTCCGTAATATCGGCATCTTCATCTGCTTTTCAGGGAGGGGGAGTAGAGTATGACAGGCAACGACCAAAACAAGGAGACCCCGCGCCGCGTCGGCGCCGGAGGCGGCTTTGTCATAGCGTGCCTCATCGGTCTCTTCGGGGTCGTCGGCGGGATCATCCTGTGGCTTTCAGACGCGAGCCTGCTTGTCGTGCTGCTGGCCTATCTCGGCTTTCCTGCCATTATCATCATTACGCTCTTTGTCGTGCTGGGCAGTCGAACCAAGGACGAACACCTTGAAAAGCCCGAAAAAGCTCCTGCGCAACAGGTTAAGAAGAAAAGCCACGGGCAAGCCGCGGACTGAGGCGATCTGCGCGCGCCCAGCAAAGCCTTCCGGTCGCGCAGTACTTAATTAACATAATCTTACTTATACGTTTCAGGGATTCACTTTTGGCGAGGCCCGCCCGCTGGCGTGATCTCTTACAAAAACCCTTGGCGCCCGCAGTTGGCAGACCGAACTCTCAATAAACGAGAGCCAATATATAGCTACTCTTCCATTAAGGGAAATTACGCGCCATGCGCGTAATATGGCGCCGCTACTCTCCTTCATTGCGCTCAAGTACTTGGTGCCACATGCGCGGCCCTTTCAGGAGACCAATTTCTTTTGCGCCGCGAATGGGCTCAGGCCAAGCCATTGCTGCATGGTCTCAGCCACCGCGCGATTGCCGTCCAGTTGCATTCTCTCGGCGGCCTGCCGCGCCGTTGCAAGACCCATCCAGATCTCGGTCATCGTGCGCAGATCGGTGGTCACGAACAGATCGACCTCGAAGCCGGGATCGGCCAGACACAGGTCGACCGCGCCGTTTGGCTCGACGATCAGCCACCACGCGCGCTTGGATTGCGGCAGATCAGGAAAACGGAAATTCAGCACCGTCCGGCGTGGCGGCAATGGGCTGGGATCGAGATTGCGGCGCATGTCCCACATCAGCAGCGACACGTCGAGCCGCTCGAGCGACGGCTCGGATTTCACCCATTTCTGGCCCCAGATGCCAAAGGCTTCGACGATCGAAAGCAAATCCTTCCCCGCCGGTGTCAGCAGATAATCGACGTGCTGGGTTCCGGGCACCGGGCGCCGCTCAACGATGTCCGCAGCCTCCAGTTCCCGCAGCCTCTGCGCCAGCAGCGAGCGCGACATGCGCGGCACGCCGCGCCTGAGATCGTTGAACCGGGTCGAGCCCGCGACGAGTTCTCGGACCAGCACCATGGTCCACCGCGTACAGAGAATTTCGGCAGCCATGGCCACCGGACAGAACTGGAAATAGCTGGCATTTGACATGAGCCCCTCCCTTCCTCGCTCGGTGAGAAGAGTATAGCTCACATCCGAAAATTTGCATCCAGTCCAGGATCTGGACCTGCTGGTCCAGTTCCGCCACTGGTTGGCCTCAGTCCGACCCGCCATGCTTTGGGACAGCCGTTCCGGACGGGCGGCGCATTCTTCGGCGGCAGAGCGACATTCCGGTCGCACGCCCCCAAGCAAAGCGGAGGACATCATGTCAGCAGGGATTGAACTCAACGGCCTCAACGGCTCGAAACAGAAGATCACCGCAGAAGCCCACGCCGCGCTCGACGCCGCGCTCCGAGGCGGCACCGCGCTTGAAGGAGAGCCCGGCTATGCCGAGGCCAGCGAGGTCTGGAACGCGATGCACCGCCGCAAGCCCGCGCTGGTGATCCGTGCGCTTGGGACATCCGACATTCAGGCCGCGGTGAATTTCGCCCGCAGCAACGGCCTGCGCATGTCGGTGCGCGCCGGCGGCCACCAGATCGCCGGGCTCGCGGTCGAAGACGGCACGCTGATGCTCGATCTGTCGCTGATGCGCTCGGTGACCGTGGACCCTGCGGCGCGCAGCGCGCAGGTCGGACCCGGAGCCATCCTCGGCGATGTGGACCGTGAGACGCAGCTCCACGGCCTTGCGCTGCCGGTTGGCGTGAATTCCACCACCGGGATCTCTGGCCTGACGCTGGGCGGTGGTTTCGGCTGGATCACCCGCAAATACGGCATGACCATCGACAACCTTCTTTCCGCCGAAGTGGTCACCGCCGATGGCGCTATCCTGAGAGCCTCCGAGACGGAAAACCCCGATCTCTTTTGGGCGATCCGCGGTGGCGGCGGCAATTTCGGCGTGGTGAGTTCCTTCGAGTTCCGCCTGCATCCGGTGGGGCCCGAGGTGCTGTCGGGGCTGGTCATCCATCCGCTCGATGCTGCGGAAGACCTTTTGCCGAAGTTCCGCGAGCTCTGCGCCAAAGCACCGGACGAGTTGACCATCTGGTCGGTGCTGCGCAAAGCGCCGCCCCTGCCCTTTTTGCCCGAGGACTGGCATGGCCGCGAGGTGCTGATCTTTGCCGCCTGCTATTCCGGAGACATGAGCGAGGGCGAGAGCGCGATGCGCGAGCTGCGCGCGCTCGGCAGCCCGATCGTCGATGTCATCGGCCCGCATCCCTTTGTCGGCTGGCAGGCCGCCTTCGATCCGCTGCTCACCCCCGGAGCCCACAACTATTGGAAAAGCCGCGACTTCCTGACCCTCGAAGATGCGACGATCTCGGCCATTCTAAGGGCGGTTAAAACGCTGCCCGATCCGCAGTGCGAGGTCTTCATCGCGCATGTCGGCGGTGCCATGGCGCGTGTCGCACCAAATGCCACGGCCTTCCCGCAGCGCGACAGCCATTTCACGATGAATGTCCACACCCGCTGGGACAGCGCCGACCAAGATGGCGCCTGCATCGCATGGGCCCGCGCGCTCTTTGACGCCACCGCGGCGGGCGCGGCGCCAAGCGTCTATGTCAACTTCATGCCCGACGACGAGCCGGACCGGCTGGGAGAGGCCTATGGCGACAATCTCGCCCGGCTGCGCGAGGTGAAGGCGCGCTATGATCCGTCGAACCTCTTCCGGGTCAACCACAATATCCAGCCTCAGGAAGCGGCTGCCGCCGCGCAGTGAGACCTTGGCAGGCGCCCGCTGCGGCGCCTGCCGCCAGCCACCGGAAAGATCAACCGGCAGCAAAGATCGGAGGATGATGCGATGGAGAAGACCCTGTACCAACGGCTCGGCGCCAAGAGCGGCATTGCCGCGCTGGTGGATGATGTCATCGAGGCGCATATGAAGAACCCGGTGATCAGCGCCCGTTTCCTGCCCTATCGCGACATGCCGCAGGAGATGGACACCGCCAAGAGCCACCTGTGCGATTTCTTCGGCGCGGGCAGCGGTGGGCCGGAAGAGTACACCGGGCGCAACATGCCCGAGGCGCATCGCGGTATGAACATCGGCGACGACGAATATATGGCTGCGATTGACGATATCATGGCGACGCTCGAAGCCCATGGCATCGACGAGCAGACCCGCAAGGATGTTCTGATGATCACCTATTCGCTGAAGGCCGAGATCGTCCGCCAGTGAACCAGACAGTGATCCAGACGGTGAGCCAAACCGATTGACCTTGGGTACCGGGGCATTTCCGCCCTCCCTCTAAGCCCCGGGGGTCCGCAGCCGGGCCCCCTTTCCCCTTCCCCGGCTGCGGACGCCAAGACGGAAATGGCGCGTGCTATTGCTGCGCGCGCCCTTTTGAATCGCCGCCGTTTTGGCCTATCTTGCAAGGCACGGCCCTGAAGGGCGTTTTGCAATCGGCACGCCGCGATGACCAAGCCTGATCCTCACCCGCATCATCCGCGCACTGCCACCGGCGGGCTGCGCCTGCTGTGGCTGGCGCTTGGGTCCATTTCGCTGGTGACCGGGATCATCGGCATCGTGCTGCCGGTGCTGCCCACGACGCCGCTGGTGCTTCTTGCGGCCTTCGCCTTCTCACGCAGTTCGCCGCGGCTGCATGATTATTTGCAGTCACACCCGCGCTTTGGCCCGATGATCGCCGACTGGCGCGCCAATGGCGCCATCGCGCCGCGGCACAAGGCCATGGCGGTGGGCATGATGAGCGCGGCCTTCCTGCTGAGCGTGTTTCTCGAGCTACCGGGGCGTGTTCTGCTGATCCAGCTGGTCTGCATGGGGGGGGCGGCGATCTTCGTGCTGAGCCGGCCCAATGGACCGGGCCGCCGTCCCCGCGCCTGAGGCCCTACCAGCCCTGCCCGTTTTTGCGCCACCACGGCCCCTGTGACCGTGCTCAATGCGCCATGCAGAGCGGCCCTCGCGCCCGAGGCGCTTTTCGCGCGGCACCGCGCACGCTACAGCTTGCAGGCAGTGCGGCGCAGGCGCCGCCTTGGCCAATTTCCATAGGCGGAGCAGGACTATGGCGGAAATTCTCGTGCTTGGCGCTGGCATGGTCGGCGTCTCCACGGCGCTGGCGCTGCAGGCGCGCGGCCATGCGGTGCAGCTGCTGGATCGCAGCGCGCCGGGACGCGAGACCTCCTTTGGCAATGCCGGTGTGATCCAGACCGAGGCCGCCGAACCCTACGCCATGCCGCGCGACCCGCGGGTGATCCTCGCCATGATGACCGGGCGCAGCAACGATCTGACATGGTCGCTGCGTGGCCTCGCGGGGATGGCGCCCGCGCTCTGGTCCTATTTCCGCAACTCCGCCCCCTCCCGCCACGCGGCGCTGTCGCAGACCTACGCCCGGCTCACCAGCCGCGCGGCGCAGGATCACCAGCCGCTGATCGAGGCGGCGGGCTGTGACAACCTCATCGCCCGCGACGGCATGGCGCAGATCTACCGCGACCCCCGCGCTTTTGAACGCGATGCCACGGACGCCGAGCGCATCGCGGCACGCTACGGCCCGCGTTTTTGCACCTTCGACGGCGCCAGCTACCGCCGCGAGGATCCGGCCCTGCAGGCCGAGCCTGCGGGCGTGCTTCTGTGGTCCGACACATGGAGCTGCAGCTCTCCCGGCGGGCTCGTCGCGGCCTATGCGGCGCTCTTCGAGCGGCGCGGCGGGCGGATCCTTGGCGGCGACGCGGAAAGCCTTGCGCAAGACGGCTCCGGCTGGACGGTCGCCACCGCGGATGGGCCGCTTGCCGCACAGCATGTGGTGATCGCCCTCGGCCCTTGGGCGCCGCGGCTTTTGCGCCGTTTCGGCTATCGCATCCCCATGGTGCTCAAGCGCGGCTACCACCGGCACTTTCAGACCGATCAGGCTCCGCGCCGCCCGATCGTCGATATGGACAATGGCGTCGTCGCCTCGCCCATGCAGACCGGGCTGCGCATTGCCACCGGTGCCGCGCTTGTGGCCCATGATGCGCCCGCCGATCTGCGCCAGCTAGAGCGAGGACGCCGCGCGCTGGGGGACATGCTGCAGATCGGGCCGCGGATCACCGAGCCGCAATGGTCCGGCACCCGCCCCTGTATGCCCGACATGCTGCCGCTGGTTGGCGCTGCGCCGCGCCATCCGGGGATGTGGTTCCACTTTGGCCATGGGCATCAGGGCTTCACCCTTGGCCCGACAACCGCAGATGTGCTGGCCACGGCGCTGGAGGGCGGCGAGGACGAACTGACCCGTGCCCTGTCGCCCGCGCGCCGGATCTAGCCGGATCTCGCAGCGCGATACGCGACGGCAGACACGGAAATTCCGCCCGCCGGTTGATCTGCGGCTTGCGATGACGCGCGAAGGGGGGCAAGAGGCCCGCATTCCCCTGTTCCCCAGCCCGGACCCCTGCCCCGATGAAACTCCGCTCCCCGATCTCGCTCTATGATGCACAGGGCCTGGCCTTTGGCATCCTGATGGCCAGCCTCGGCGTGGTCTTCCTCAAGGCCTGCGGGCTGATCACCGGGCAGACGGCGGGGGCTTCGGTGCTGCTGAGCTATCTGCTGCCGGTGGATTTCGGGGTGATCTTCCTCGTGGTGAGCCTGCCGTTCCTGTGGCTGTCATGGCAGCGTCGCGGCAAGGTCTTCACCCTGCGCACGCTGGTGGCGGTGGTCGGCATCTCGGTGACCACGCCGCTGCTGGAGAGCTGGATCAGCTTCGAGCGCCTGCCGCCACTTCTGGCGGCGATCCTTGCCGGAGCCACGGCGGGCGCGGGGCTCATCGCCCTCTTCCGCCACAACGCCTCGGCGGGCGGTCTGGGCGTGCTTGCGCTCATCGTCGAAGAGCGCACGGGCTTCCGCACCGGCTGGTTCCAGATGTGCTTTGACGCGGTGGTCTTTGGCGTGGCGCTTTTCGTGCTGCCGCTGGATCTGATCCTCTACTCGGCGCTTGGGGCGGCGGTGCTCAACGCGGTGATCGCGTGGAACTTCCGCATCCACCAGAGCGGCGCATCGCCGGATCAGCCCGCGCCCAAACCTGCGCCCAACCCCGCGCCCAAGACCTAAGCGCGCCGGGTGCCGGAGGGCAGGCCGATCTCCTGCCCGCCCTCATCGGCCTGTGCGACCTCGTTCTTCACCTGCCCCCATGTGACCAGCGTGAAGATCGCCGTGCCGCCCGCGACGTTGCCCGCCAGCACCGGCAGGAAGAAGCGGAAGAGCGCATGGCCGACACCGATCTCGCCGTGCCAGACCAGCAGCCCAGCTTCCACGGTGCCCGCGATGACATGCGCAAAGCCAGCGGCAGCCAGCAGCCACGTCATCGCCAGCACGATCAGCAGCGACTTGCCGCGCGCGCCGGGCATCACCCAGACCAGCGCCGCGATCAGCACACCCGCTGGCAGAGCCCGAAAGAAGTTGCCCGAGGCCGTGCCCTCGACCGCGTGACGCGCCACGGCCAGCAGACTGTCGGCCAGTTCGGTCGGCACCACGCCCGGCAGCAGCAGGAAGGCCGAGGCGATGGTGGCCCCGGTCACATTCGCCGCCAGAACGATGCCCCAGAGCCGCACCATCTTGCGCAGGCAGGTCGCCGAGCGCTGCGCCACCACCGGCATCACCGTGGTGATCGTGTTCTCGGTGAACAGCTGCATCCGCCCGTAGATCACCACGATGAAGCCCAGCGAATAGCCAAAGCACTCGATCAGCCACGCCCAGTCGGCCTTCGGCAGATAGGCCTTCAGCACCGCCTGCGCGATCACCGACAGGCTGATCAGGATGCCCGCCGCAAGGCCGGACCAGATCAATGAGACCGAGGGGCGGTTAAGCTCCTCCTCGCCGTCGCGGCGGATGACCTCATAGATCAGACGTGCGGAGAGGCGCGATGCGCTCAGGACCGAGCGTTCTTCGGCGCGGCGATGCATGGCCTCGCTTTGGGCCTCGCTTTGGGCTGGTTGGGTGCGGGAGGGGTTTTCAGGGTTGTTCATGCACAGGCAACACCCGGCGGCGCATTGGGTTCCGCTGCGCACGCGCGCCGCGAACGCTGATAGCTTTACCTTATCGCAATGTGAAAAAATTACGATTTCTTTTTATGGCCCGGCGAATGTAGGTCTTTCCTGCGCGGCGGCAACTGCCCCGCCGGTAACAGATAACCCAGCGAATGTCGGAGCCAGAGATGGACGGAAATGATGTGAAACCCACGGGCGGCTGCCCGGTGATGCACGGCGGTCAGACCTCGACCGCCAATTCGGTGACCAGCTGGTGGCCGAACGCCCTCAATCTCGACATCCTGCACCAGCACGACAGCAAGACGCAGCCCTTCGCGCCCAACTTCAACTACCGCGAAGAGCTCAAGAAGCTGGACGTCGAGGCGCTGAAAGACGACCTCCGTCAGCTGATGAAGGACAGCCAGGAGTGGTGGCCCGCAGACTGGGGCTCCTACGTCGGCATGTTCGCTCGCGTGGCATGGCACGCCGCAGGCTCCTACCGTCTGGCCGATGGCCGTGGCGGCGGCGGCACCGGCAACCAGCGTTTCGCCCCGCTCAACAGCTGGCCGGACAACGTCAACACCGACAAGGGCCGCCGCCTGCTCTGGCCGATCAAAAAGAAATACGGCAACAAGATCTCTTGGGCCGACCTGATGATCCTCTCGGGCACCATCGCCTATGAGGTCGCGGGCCTGAAGACCTTTGGTTTTGCCTTCGGTCGCGAAGACATCTGGCACCCCGAAAAAGACGTCTACTGGGGCGCCGAGAAGGAATGGCTCGCCGCGTCGGACAACCGCTATGACGATGTGGCCGATCCGTCGACCATGGAAAACCCGCTGGCCGCCGTGCAGATGGGCCTCATCTATGTGAACCCCGAGGGCGTCAACGGCCAGCCGGACCCGGTGAAGACCGCCGCGCATCTGCGTGAGACCTTCGCCCGTATGGCGATGAACGACGAGGAAACCGCCGCGCTCACCGCCGGTGGCCACACCATCGGCAAGTCGCACGGCAACGGCAACGCCGACGACCTCTCTGCCGATCCCGAAGCCGCCGATGTGACCTCGCAGGGCATGGGCTGGATGAACACCAAAGGCCGCGGCATTGGCCGTGACACCGTGGTGTCGGGCATCGAAGGCGCGTGGACGAAGAACCCGACCCAATGGGACATGGGCTACTTCGAGATGCTCTTCGGCCATGAGTGGGAACTGACCAAATCGCCCGCAGGCGCTTGGCAGTACAAGCCCGTCGAGATCAACGACGAGGACATGCCGGTCGACGTGGAAGACGCTTCGATCAAATGCATGCCGATGATGACCGACGCCGACATGGCGATGAAGGTCGACCCGATCTACAACGCGATCTGCCAGAAATTCATGGCCGATCCGGAGTATTTCTCGGAAACCTTCGCCCGCGCTTGGTTCAAGCTGACCCACCGCGACATGGGCCCGAAAGCCCGCTACGTCGGCCCCGATGTGCCCTCCGAAGATCTGATCTGGCAGGACCCTGTCCCCGCGGGGACAACCGGCTACGACATCGGTGGTCTCAAGGCAAAGATCGCAGCCTCTGGCCTCAGCGTCGCCGATATGGTCTCGACCGCATGGGACAGCGCCCGCACCTACCGCGGCTCTGACATGCGCGGCGGTGCCAATGGTGCGCGCATCCGCCTCGCGCCGCAGAAGGACTGGGCGGGCAACGAGCCCGAGCGTCTGGCGCGCGTGCTGAGCGTGCTCGAGCCGCTGGCAAGCGCTGCCGGTGCGAGCCTTGCGGACACCATCGTGCTGGCGGGCAACACCGGTGTGGAACTGGCCGCCAAAGCCGCGGGCTATGACATCTCGGTGCCTTTCGCGCCGGGCCGTGGTGACGCGACCGACGAGATGACCGACGCCGAAAGCTTCGATCCGCTCGAGCCCGTCGCCGATGGGTTCCGCAACTGGCAAAAGCAGTCCTACGTGGTTTCCGCCGAAGAGATGCTGCTCGACCGGGCGCAACTCATGGGTCTGACCGCGAACGAGATGACCGTGCTTCTGGGCGGCATGCGCGCGATGGGCACCAACCACGGCGGCACCCAGCACGGCGTGTTCACCGAACGCGCGGGCGCTTTGACCACCGACTTCTTCGTCAACCTGACGGATATGGCCTATTCGTGGGTTCCGGTGGGCAAGGACCTCTATGAGATCCGCGACCGCAAGACCGGCGAGACCAAATGGACCGCGACCCGCGTCGATCTGGTGTTCGGCTCGAACTCGATCCTGCGCGCCTATGCCGAGATCTACGCTCAGGACGACGGTGCCGAAGCCTTCCTGCCCGCCTTCGTGGCGGCATGGACCAAGGTGATGAACGCCGACCGCTTCGATCTGAAGTGATCGCGACGCACAGATGAAGATCGGCCCGCACCTCATTGAGGTGCGGGCCTTTTTCGTTTTTATGGCTCGCGCCCGCCGCACGGTTGCGCGCAATCCCCTTGCCGTTTGCCGCCGCGACAGGCTCTATGCCATTGCCAGAAAAGGCCGCACCACGCCGGACCGATAAGGAGAGCCTATGCCCGCGCAGCCAGATCAGCCCCGCCTCGCGCCCGCGGACATGCCCCGCGCGACCTCTGGCGGGATCGACCTTGGCGGCACCAAGATCGAGGCGCGGCTCTTCGATGCGCAGATGCAGACGCTGGAGACCCGCCGCCTGCCGACCCCTGCAGTGGATTTCACCGCTTTTGTAGAGGCTTTGGCGGCGCAGGTGCGCTGGCTGGAAGAGACCTCGGGGCTTGGCGCGGCGCTGCCGGTGGGCATCGGCCTGCCCGGTCTCATCGACCCCGAAAGCGGCCTTGGGTTTGCCGCGAATATCCCCATCACCGGCCAGAACCTGCCCGCCGCGCTGGCCGAGGCGCTGGGGCGCCCGGTGCCGCTGCTCAACGACTGTCAGGCCTTTGCGCTGTCCGAGGCCCACGGCGGCGCGGGCACCGGGGCGCGGCGGGTGATCGGGCTGATCATGGGCACGGGGATCGGCGCGGGGCTGGCGCAGGACGGGCGTGCGGGCTATCGCGCCAATGGCTCGGCGCTGGAGGTTGGCCACATTGGCCTTCCTTCACATGCGTTGCAGGAACTGCGCGACCGGCTGGGCGTCGATCTGGCCCTGCGCGACTGTGGTTGCGGGCGGCGCGGCTGCTTTGAGACCTGCCTGTCTGGTCCCGGCCTGTCGTGGCTGGCGCGGCAGTATCTCGGCGCTGAACTGGAGCCTGCGGATCTCGCGCAGCGCGCTGGCGACGGCGAACGCGCCGCCGAAGTGGTTCTGCAGATCTGGGCGCATCTGGCGGGCGAATTGCTGCTGACGCTGCAACTGACGCATGATCCGGATTGCATCGTGCTGGGGGGCGGCCTGTCGCAGATACCGGGCGTCGAGCTGCGGCTCGCGGCGGCGCTGGAGCGGGTGCGGCTCGGCAGCATGCGCGCGCCGAAGATCGCCATCGCGCAGCATGGCGACAGCTCGGGCGCGCGCGGCGCGGCCCTGCACGCTTTGGCGCAGGACCGCGACGTCTGACTTGGGGCCGGGCGCTCAGCCCAGCCCGTCTTCGAGCACGCAGCTTTCCATCACGGTGCCTTCAAAGACCTCGACCAGCCCCAGATCGCTCAGCCTTGGACCGGCGTTGCAGACCAGCGAAGCCCCGAAGAGCGCCTTGAACACCAAAAAGGGCGGCTCCCATGTCACCAGGCCATCGAGCGTCGCGCGCAGCGCTGCGAAGTCGCGCGCCATCTGCGGCAGCGGCGCTTCGCTGATCAGCCCGGCAACCGGCAGCGGCAGGCAACTGAGCACCCTGCCCTTCGCCGCGACCGCGAGCCCGCCGCCCGCCGCGCGCACCGCATTGGCGGCGGCGGCCATATCCTCGGGGTTTCGTCCAAAGACCGTGAGGTTGTGGCTGTCATGCGAGACGCTGCTGGCAAACGCGCCGCGCCAGTCGCCCCAGTTCTCGAGGAACGCGGTGCGCATCGGCGTGCCCGCGCCGTGGCGGTTGACGATGCCCATGCGGATCATGTCGTCAGGCAGCACGAGCCGCCCGTTCGCGACCTCCACCCGGCGCTCTCCCCAGACCGGGAAGCGGGGTTTCGACAGCGTCGCGATACGCGCCTGCGGCCCGCGCGCGGGGATCTCGAAACCCTCTGCCGTGATCGGGTCCAGACGCATCGTCTGGGCGAGCGTCGCGGGCACGGGCACAGCGGTGGGCGGCTCGGCAAGCTCGCCGCGTTCCGCCACGAGGCGCCCGTCTGCGATCACCGCGCGGGCCGTCACCGCCTCGACATCCGACAGCAGTACCAGATCGGCGCGGCGTCCCGGCGCGACAAGGCCGAGATCGGGCCGCCCGATCCGGCTGGCGGCGTTGAGCGTCGCCGCGCGATAGGCCCAGAGCGGCGGCAGACCGCAGGAAATCAGCAGCCGGATCACCCCGTCGAGCCCGCCCTTGGCCGCCAGATCGTCAGGGAAGATATCGTCAGTGCAGAGCGTGACCGTCTGCGGCAACTCGCCAAGCTCCAGCAGCGCCTCTGCCAGTTCCGGCAGCAGATGCGGATGCGAGCCGCGCAGTTCGATGGTGAAGCCCGCTTCGAGCTTGGCCATGAGGTCCGCCCCTCCGGTCAGCTCGTGGTCGGTCTCGACCCCCGCCGCCGCGAAGCCCGCCAGATCCCCGCCCGTAAGGCCACGGGCGTGGCCGCAGACCCGCTTGCCGCTTTGCAGCCCGGCCTGAACGATCCCCGACACGCGCGGATCGCCCTGTAAGAGCGGCTGCATGGTCATCAGTTCCGCCGCGCCATGGGTGTCGCTGCGACTGAGCCAGCGGGCCACGGTCTCGGGGGTGAAATCGCCGCCGCTGGCCTCGAACCCGGGGGCCGAGGGCACGCAGGTCGGCACCAGCGGCAGCAGGCGCAGCGGCAAGCCTTTGGCGGCGGCGCAGGCGTAGTCCAGCCCGGCCTCGCCCACCACATTGGCCAGCTCATGCGGATCCCACAGCGCTGTCGTGACGCCGCGCGGCACCACCGCGGCGGCATAGTCCGCCGGGGTGATCATCGAGCTTTCCACATGCATGTGGCTGTCGATGAAGCCCGGCACGATGGTCTGGCCATGGGCGCTGATGCGCTGCGCGGCGTCGCGGCTCGGGTCCGGGGTGTGGACGCTGGCGATCAGCGGGCCGATAAGGCCGATGTCGGCGTGGCGCGTGCGCCCGGTGACCATGTCGAGCAGCTCGCCACCCTCGATCAGCAGATCGAAAGGCGCCTCGCCGCGCGCGGCGCGCACCGCGCGGGCGCGCAGATCGGGGTCGTTGAGATCGGCTGGGAAGCTCATTGCGCATCCTCCTGCCGCAGCGCGTCGAGGCAGAGCCGGGCAATGTCCTCGCGCGGGGCGGTCGGCAGACGGGTCAGCCCCGCCGCGTCGGCGGTGAAGGTCGTCGCACCGTAGGTTTCATCCTCGGCCACCGAAACGTGCAGCGTCTGGCGCGCGAAGTCGAAAGCCTCGGGGCGGACCAGCGCCAGCGCGGCGACGGGATCGTAGATCGCCATGCCGTCGCGGCCCCGGCTGAGGCCGATGTCGAGGTAGCCGCCGAGAAGGTCGGCGGTCAGCGGATCGGTCTGCGGCATGTCGGCGGCGCCAAAGCGGGCCTGACGGCAGATCATCAGGTCGATCACCTCGAGCGGAGGCCCGGCCCTTGCCACCACATCGGCTGCCTCTGGATCGCAGAGCGCGTTGAACTCGGCCAGCGGCGAATGGTTGCCCGGCCCGTTGCTGCCGCCCATCCAGACCAGCCGCGTGATGCGGGCGGCGGCCTCGGGGTGCGCTTGCACCAGCAGGGCGATATTGGTGAGCGGACCGAGGGCAAGCACCTCGCGCGGGCCGCCCTGCATCAGCCAGCCCGCCAGCGCCTCGATGGCGTCGGCGGGCGGCTGCGGACCGTCCACATCGGGCAGAAAGCGGCCCCGGCTGTCCATGCCGCGATCCCCGAGGATCGCCTGTGCGGTTTCGGGCTCGCGCTTCAGCGGGCGGTCGGCCCCCGCGTGCAGCGGTGCGTCGAACCCATAGGCCTGCGCCGCGCCGAGCGCATTGGCGATGACCTGCGGCAGCGGCGAGTTCCCGGCGACCAGCGAGATACCCTCGACGTCTGCCCCATAGCGGCGCAGCAGCAGCAGCGCCCAGAGATCGTCAAAGCCGTAATCCGTATCGACCCAGAGGCTCATGCCGCAAGGCCCCGCGCGGTGGCGAGCGGCAGGTCGAAGGCGATGGTCTCGCCCAGGGCCACCTCGGGCAGGTCGATGGCGGCATCGGCCTTGATCGGGCCGACCGCGCTGTCGATGACATATTCGCGGTGCGCGCCTGCAAAGCTGCAGGCGGCGACGCGGCCCTGATGCGGGCCGCTGCCCACGGTCACCGCGTCCGGGCGCCATGCAAGGATCGGAGCTTCGGGACGGGACGTCAGCGAAAGCCGCCCTTTGGTTGTCACAATCTCCTCGCCTTCTACTTTAAAGATATTCTCGAACCCCATGAATTCCGCCGCAAATGCCGTCCGCGGGCGCGCATAGAGATCGGAGGGCGTGCCGAGTTGTTCGATCTTGCCGTCCTTCATCAGCACGATGCGGTCAGCGAGCGCTAGCGCTTCGGCCTGATCGTGGGTGACGAAGACCATGGTGATGCCGGTCTCTTTCTGCACCCGCTGCAATTCCGTGCGCATCTCGAGGCGCAGGCGGGCGTCGAGGTTCGACAGCGGCTCATCGAGCAGCAGCACCTTGGGCCGCATGACAAGGCTGCGCGCCAGCGCCACGCGCTGCTGCTGGCCGCCCGACATTTCAGCCGGTTTGCGCTTTTCGAACCCGGTGAGGCCGACGGTCGCCAGCCCTTCCTCGGTGCGCTGCTTGATCTCGGCCTCGGGCAGCTTCTGCAGGCGCAGGCCGAAGGCGACGTTCTCATAGGCGGTGAGGTGCGGGAAGAGCGCGTAGCTCTGGAACACCAGCCCGATGCCGCGCTTGTTGGCCGCCACGCGGGTCACGTCGCGCCCGTCGATGGTGATGCTGCCGCCGGTGGGCGACAGCAGCCCGGCGATGGCGCGCATGGTGGTGGTCTTGCCGCAGCCCGACGGCCCGAGCAGCGCGATCAGTTCGCCCTCGCGGATCGACAGATCGAGGTTCGGCACGGCGACCGATTTGCCGTAGCTGAGGGTGAGGTCGGAGAGTTGGACGAAAGCGTCAGACATAGCGAGAGAATCCCAGCAGGCGTTCGGCGGTGAAGACGATGGCGAGCGACATGAAGGCGAGCAGCGCCGAGAGCGCGGCGACGGAGGGATCGAAGGTGATCTCCATATAGGCGAGCATGTCGATGGGCAGGGTGCGGACGCCCGGCCCCGAAAGGAACAGCGAGACCGGCACCTGATTGAAGGAGGTGACGAAGCCGAGGATGAAGGCAGCGAGCACCCCGCCCCGGATGTTCGGCAGCACCACTTTGGTGAAGGCCTGCAGGCGCGTGCAGCCGAGCAGCACGGCGGCCTCTTCCATATCGGCGCGCAGGTTGTGCATGGACGAGCTGACCACGCGCACCGCATAGGGCAGCACCAGCGCGGTATGCGCCATGAAAAGCGCCAGCGTCACCGTGACCCCGGTGGGCACCACCATGTAGCGCAGGAGCGCAAGGCCGACGATGATGCCCGGCACGATGATCGGCGCGGCGACGATGGTGCGCACGGTCTCGGCCATCGGCAGGTCGTAACGGTTGAGCGCATAGGCCGCGGGCACGCCAAGCAGCAGCGCCGCGAGGGTGCCGAAGACCGCCAGCGCCATCGACAGCAGGAAGGAGGCGCGGAAGCTCTCGACGGTGAAGACCTTGAGATACCAGCGCAGGGTCAGCCCCTCGGGCGGGAAGGCGAGGTATTCGGTGTCCGACGCCCCGGCGAGGATGATGATCAGGAACGGCCCGATCAGGAAGGTGAGCGTGAGGCCAAGGATCGACCAGTTGGCGAGGTGGCGCATGGAGGTGTTCATGAGGTCAGCTCCGGGCGGTGGCGATGCGCTTCAGCAGCAGGTTCGCCGAGAAGGACATGACGATGAGGATCATGGCGATGACGCTGGCCGAGACGAAATCGTTGGACACGTTAACCCGCTGATAGAGCAGCGTTTCCAGCATCAGCACCTTGGAGCCGCCGAGGATCGCCGGGGTGATATAGGCGGTGAGCGCCCCGGTGAAGACCAGCGTGCCGCCGATGACGAGCCCTTCCTTGGTCAGCGGCAGGATCACCTTGAAGAAGACGGCGATCCAGCTTGCGCCGAGCACGCGGGCGGCGGGCACCACGTCACGCGGGATGTTCTCCATCGCCGACACGAGGCTGATGATCATCAGCGGCAGGAAGAGCTGCAGCAACCCGAGGAAGACGGCGGTCTCGGTGAACAGCAGCCGCAGCGGCGTGTCCGACAGGCCCAGCCCGGTGATCGCCTCGTTGACGATGCCGGTGCGGCCCAGAATGACGATCCACGCGTAGGTCCGGGCCACGGGCGAGATCATCAGCGGCAGCACCACCATGCCGAACACTTTGCCGCGCGACTTGGGGCCAAGGTTGACGATGCAGAAGGCGGCGGCATAGCCGATCACCGCCGCCGTGCCCGCGACCAGAACGCCCAGTTTCAGCGTGCGCAGAAAGACCGTGCGGTTGAGCGGCGTGGAGAAGAAATCGATATAGCCCTGCAGCGACCAGCCGCTCTCGGCCCGGAATGCCTCGGAGAGCAGGATGCACACCGGCACGAGGAAGAGCAGCGTCGAGAAGATGGCTGCCGGAAGGGCCAATGCCAGCCCTTCGCGCGTGTTGCGAAACATGGGTAAGGGTCCCGTCTGGAAAGGGGCCATGGGCACCGGGGAGCAATCGGTGCCCATGGCGGAGTGAGGTGCGGAGTGAGGGAGCGGATCGGGGTCAGGCGGCGCGCCGCCCTGCCCCGTTCCGTGTGCCGCGGATTACTGGATGACCTCGGTGTTCCACTGCTCGACCCAGCCTTCGCGGTTGTCGAGCACCTCTGCCGCCGGCAGGATGTTCAGCGCGTCGATCACCTCGGCCCCATAGGTGAGGTTGCTGGCGGCCTCTTCGCTCAGCTCGACCTCTTTGTTGGCCGGGCTGTCGATCAGCATCTCGCCGATCTTGGTCTGCACCTCGGTCGAGAGCCAGTAGTCCATGAACTGATAGGCCAGGTCCTCGTTGCCGTTGTCTTTGGTCATGATCATCACGTTCATGCCGCCGGCTTGGCCCTCTTTGGGCTCGGCCCATGCAAACGGCAGACCCGCGTTCTTGAAGCTGCCCCATGCGAAGCGGCCCACCGGGGCGGCGATGACCTCTTGCTGGTTCATCAGCTGCACCAGCTCGGACGAGCGCGAATAGAAGGTCACGATGTCATCGGAATGCGCGCCGATCTCGGAGATCACCGGCGCGAGATCGCCTTCCCGATCCATCGACTTGCCCAGCATCATGACGGTGAGCGGACCCTGCGTGCCGGTGATGTTGGGCAGCGCGACCTGACCGGCCAACTCGTCGCCCAGCAGGTCGCCCCAGCTTTGGATGTCCACCAGGTCCGAGCGGTAGACGATGGAGCTGGCATAGAAGGTGTAGCCCACCGCCATGTTGTCGCCGATCGGATCCTTGGCGCTGTCGTAGAGCTTGTCGAAGTTGCTGAGCTTGCTGCTGTCGAGCGGCTGGATCAGCCCCTTGCGCGACAGCGCCAGCGCGTCCTGCGTCGAGATCACGGCCATGTCGATCACCGGGTCGGCGGCATTGGCTTCGATCTTTGCCATACGCTCGACGCTGTTGCCAGTCTCGACCACCAGATCGCAGCCGCAGATCGCCTCGAAGGGATCGTAAAGCGCCTCTTTGTATTCGTCCTGCGCGAAGGAATAGACCGAGATGGTCAGCGTTTTGTCGGCGGCATGCGCCGCCGTGCCGAATGCGCTGGCGAGCGCGAGAATGGAAAGCGAGGTCTTCATGGCAGTCACTCCGTGTTGGTCGGGGTCTTGGTTGGGTCTTCGTTGATCTTGTGAGGGTGCGGCGCGGCGGCAGAGGCGCGCGTCACAAGGCGCATGGGCACCGCATGGCCCGCAGCGGGCGCGGCGCCACCGGCGATCATGCCGGTGAGCACTTCGAGCGCGCGCTCGGCGATGGTTGCCATGTCCTGCGCCGTGGTGGTCAGCGCCGGATGCATGGCGGTGGCGAAGGGCAGATCGTCAAAGCCGGTGAGGCTGACGTCACCGGGCACCGAAAGCCCGGCGCGCGACAGATGCGACAGCGCGGCCAGCGCCAGCAGATCCGAGGTTGCAAGGATCGCCGTGGCGCCCTGACGCACGAGGCCCGGCAGGTCTTCCAGACCCGGCTCACCCCACACGGTTTCAAAGCGCGCACCCTCGCCCAAACCCTCGGTCATGCCGCGCATCCGGTCGCGCTGCACGTCCGACACGCTGTCGCCGCCCAGCAGCACCACATGGCGGTGGCCCAGATCGCGGATGTGCCGACCCAGCAGTGCGCCGCCCCCGGCATGGTCGGCCGAGACGGTGTTGCGCGGATCCGAGACCGTATTGATCGTCACCGAAGGGAGGCCCGGCGCCTCTGGCGAGGTGCCTTTCTGCGGCACGATCACCACCCCGTCGACGCCGCGCCCGATCAACCGTTGCAAGGCTTCGGCCTGCCGCGCCTCGCTGCCACGGGAGTCGGCGATGAGGATGCCAAGGCCACGCGCCTCGGCGGCAACCGAGAGGTTCTGCGCGATGCGCGGGAACAGCGGATTGGTCAGATCGGGCATGACAAGGCCGAGGATACCACTTTGCCCGGTCTTCAGCGCACGCGCCGCGCTGCTGGGCTGATAACCGAGCTCTGCCGCGCGCGCCTGAATACGCGCCACCAGATCCTTCGACACCCGCCCCTTGCCCGAGAGCGCGTTCGAGACGGTGGCGTTCGAGACGCCGATATCCTGTGCGATCTGCTTGATGCTGGCCATGATGTCCTCTTTGGTGAAACGATTAATCAGGGCATTTCGCGTCGGTCAACGCTTAATTAAACGATTAATCATGAGAGAAGGCGGCCCGCTCGTGTTTGCCCAAAATCTGCGCGCGAACTCCCGCATGAGGCGTTTTGTTGAGGCTATGATGCGCGCAAAGCGGCAGCTTCCTTTGCCGGGCGGCACCTGCGGCAAAGCGCGCCCCTGCGGCAACAGCGCCGGGCTGGCCGGGTGAATAGCGCTGGCGCCGCCAAGCAAAGCCTTTAAAAATGAGCAGCATAGGCCGGGAGGGTCCCGCGCATGAGCGCCGAGCATATGCAGCTTCAGCACGAAGAATCAGTCGGAGGCGGGCGGATCAGCCTCTCCGGCCCGCTGAGCGTGCAGGATGTCGGCGCGCTGGCTACGGCGCTTGGCCAAATGCCCGGCGGCAGCGACGTCAGCGTCGATCTGGCCGGTGTCACCCGCATGGACACCGCCGGGGCTTGGGCGCTCATCGCCTTTGAACAGCGCGTGGCGCAGGCAGGCGGCAGCGCCCGGTTTGAAAACGCCAGCGAGACGGCGACACTGCTGCTCGACACCGTGCGCAGCGCCATGCCGCAGCCCGATGCCGCAGATCCCGCCCCGCATGGCCCCAAGGCCTTCCTCGAGGCCACGGGCAAGCGGGTTATCGGCGGCCTTGCCTTCCTGCGCGGCTTGCTGGCCTATCTCGGGCTCTTCCTTGCCGGGCTCTTGCGGGTGATCACCCATCCGCGCGAATTCCGGTTTACCTCGCTGGTCGCGCATTGCGACGATGTCGGCCTGCGCGCCGTGCCGATCGTGTCGCTGATGGCCTTTCTGATCGGCGTTGTGCTGGCCTTTCAGGGCGCGAGCCAGCTGCGCCAGTTCGGGGCCGAGGTTTTCGTGGTCGATCTCATCGCCATCTCGGTGCTGCGTGAACTGGGCATTCTGCTTACCGCGATCATCGTCGCCGGGCGCACGGCCTCGGCCTTCACCGCCGCCATCGGCTCGATGAAGATGCGGCAGGAGATCGACGCCATGCGCACCCTCGGGCTCGACCCGGTGACCGTGCTCTTCGTGCCGCGCATCCTTGCGCTGCTGCTGATGCTGCCGATCCTCGGGCTGGTGGCCGACATCATGGGGCTGTTCGGCGGCGCGCTGATGTCGTGGATCGAGCTTGGGATCTCGCCCTCGATGTTCCGCACCCGGCTGATCGAGGGCACCGATGTGTCGCATGTGATCGTCGGGCTGGTGAAAGCGCCGGTCTTTGCGCTGATCATCGGCGTGGTGGGCTGCCACGCGGGGATGCAGGTGAAGGGCGACGCGGAATCTCTGGGCCGGATGACCTCGAGCGCTGTGGTGACGGCGATCTTTGCGGTGATCGTCGCCGATGCGCTGTTTTCGGTCTTCTTCGCGGAGCTGGGGCTATGAGCGCGCCGCGTGAGACGGTGATCCGGGTGCGCGGGCTGCGCACGCAGTTCGGCAGCCATGTGGTGCATGAGGATCTCGATCTCGATGTCTACCGCGGCGAGGTGCTGGGCGTTGTCGGCGGCTCGGGCACCGGAAAATCGGTGCTGCTGCGGGCGATCACCGGGCTGGAGACGCCCGCCGCCGGAGACATCGAGGCCTTTGGCACCAAGGTGCTCACCGCCCGCGGCGACGCACGCGAAAGGCTCGACGACCGCTGGGGCGTGATGTTTCAGGATGGCGCGCTGTTTTCGTCGCTGACCGTGCGCGAGAATGTCGAAGTGCCGCTGCAGCGGGTGCCGGGGCTGACTGCGCCGCTGCGCCGCGCGCTGGCCGATCTGAAGATCTCGATGGTCGGCCTGCCCTATCGCGCGGGCGATGCTTACCCGTCGGAACTGTCGGGCGGGATGCGCAAACGTGCGGGGCTGGCACGGGCGCTGGCGCTCGACCCCGAGATCGTCTTTCTCGACGAGCCCACCGCCGGGCTCGATCCGATCGGCGCTGCGGCCTTCGATCAGCTGATCAACAATCTTACAACGGCTCTGGGACTTACGGTGTTTCTCGTCACGCATGACCTCGACACGCTTTACGCAACCTGCGACCGTATCGCCGTGCTGGCCGAGCGGCGCGTTCTTGTCACCGGCTCGCTGCAGGACATGCTGGAGGTCGATCACCCTTGGGTCCAAGAGTATTTCACCGGACCGCGCGCCCGCCTCGCGCAGGCTGCGGCGACAAAGCCCGACGCTGCCGGGCCGCAGGCCGGGGCTGACTGATCATGGAGACGCGTGCCAATTACGTCCTTGTCGGAGCCTTTGCCATCGCGGGCTTCATCGGCCTTCTGGGCTTCCTGCTGTGGTTCGCCAATGTCGAGCTCGACAAGCAGTTCGACTATTACGACATCGACTTCCCGTCAGTATCGGGCCTGAGCATCGCCTCGGAGGTGCGCTTTTCCGGCCTGCCCGTGGGACAGGTGGTGAGCCTTGGGCTCTCGCCCGAAGGCGACGGCTCGGTGCGGGTGCGGGCCGAGGTCACCGCCGGAACGCCGGTGCGCAGCAATTCGTTGGCGACGATCGAGGCGCAGGGGGTGACCGGCGTCGGCTACGTGGGCATCACCGCGGGCAGCCCCGGCGCGCGGCTGCTGTCGGATCAGGCCGAGGGCGACGTGCCGATGATCGAGGCCGGACAATCCGCGCTGCAATCGCTGACCGAGGAAGGCCCCGAGATCCTGTCGGAAACGCTGGAACTGGTGCGCGAGCTGCGCGGCCTCATCGGGGGTGAAACGCAGGCGCGGGTGCAGACCATCCTGAGCAACGTCGAGCGGGCCTCTGCGGATCTGACAAACACGCTTGATGCGATCTCTTCGGTGGCGGACTCGGTGAATGGCTTTGCCGAGGGTGTCGGGACGATCACCGAGAGCATCGACACGCTGAGCCGCGAGGCGGGCACCACGCTGCAGGATGCAAGCGCCGCCATGCGCTCGGTCGAGGCGCTCTCGGAAGAGGCGCGTGGGCTGATCGTGCAAGGCTCTGGAAGCGTGCAGCTGGCCGAGGATTACATCACCACGCGGCTCGGCCCGGCGACGGAACAGGTGCAGCGGTCGGTTGCAGAGATCGAGAGCCGCTTTGCCGCGCTCAGCGACCGGGCCGAGACCCTCGCCAGCACCTTCACCACCACCGGAGAGACCGCGACGCAGCGCCTAACCGAAGCGCAGCAGACCTTGGCTTCGGTCGATGCGCTGATTGCCGAGCTGACGCAGACCTCGCGCAGCGTGGATGGCGCGGCGCAGCGGCTCGACGGGTTGATCGCGGGCGACACCAGCGCCCTTGTCGCCGAGTTGCGCACCGCCACCGCCGAGGCGACAGCGGTCATCCGCGACTTTGGGCAGACCGCGGGCGGCGATCTGACGTCCATCTTCGAGGACATCCGCAGCGCCACCCGCTCTGCCGCGCAGACCATCGACACGGTGGGCGCGGATCTCACCTCTGCCTCCGGCCAGCTCGATGGGCTGGCGCAAAATGCCTCCGAAACGCTCGAGGCGGCGCGGACCACATTTGCCAATGCCAATGAGACGCTCGCGGCGATCAACGGCACGCTGGAGACCGGGGACCGCGCGCTTGTCGCCGCCGAGCGCGCCTTTGACGGGGCCGATAAGGTGATCCGCGACGAGGTGCGCCAGATCACCGCGCAGCTGCGCGAGACGCTCGCGGGCCTCGAAAGCGCGATCGGCACGGTGGCCGGAGAGATCCCCGAAATCACCAGCGAGTTGCGCAGCGCCAGCCGCTCGGCAGCTTCGGCCTTCTCGGGGCTCGAAGGCGCGGTGGGCGATGCCCGCCCGTCGCTGCGCGAGTTCTCTGCCACCGCCCTGCCCCAGTTCGGGCGGCTGGCCGCCGAGGCGCGCGCACTGATCGACAATCTCGATGCGCTGACCACGCAGATCCGCCGCGATCCGAGCCGCTTCTTCCTCGACCCGCGCGCCCCTGAATATCGAAGGTAACCCGATATGTTCCTGTCCCTGCGATCCCTGCCCGCCCGCCTGCCCGCCTTGCTGCTTGCGCTCGGGCTTTCGGGCTGCGGTGCCATTGCCGCGCTCGACGACGCCTCCACGCCGCTGGAGATCTACGAGTTGCAGACCCCGCCTATCCAGCCTTCGGCGGCGCGCGGGCGGCTGGAACTGGTGGTTGAGCCGCCGATTGCCAGCGGCGCGCTCTCGACTGAGCGGATCATGATCCGCCCGGCACCGCTGCAGGCGCAATATCTGCCCGGGGTGCGCTGGTCGGATGAGGCCCCGGCGATGCTACAGACCCTGCTGGTGCGCAGCCTGTCCGAGACCGGCGCCTTCGCCTCGGTCGGGCGAGCGCCCTTGGGGGCGCAAGGGGACTACGCCTTGCTGGGCGAGCTCACGGACTTTCAGGCGCAGGGGGCCGAGGGTGGCGCGGTCGTGCGGATCCGGATCATGCTGCGGCTCGTGCGCGAACGGGACGCCTCTGTCGTGGCGGCGCGCACCTTCGAGGTGACCGAACCCGCCGTAGACACCGAGACCGACACGTTGGTGGCTGCCTTCGACCACGGCACCTCGCGCATTCTGGCCGAGGTGTTGCCTTGGGTCGTCGGCGCCACGCGCGGCGGCGCCTAAGGGCGAGGCCGCGACGCCATGCCGGGCTGACAGCTGCGGGCCCTCGGGCTATACTTCGAGTCTGTCGGGACCGCTGCATTCCTTGGGAGGAGAGGCATGGCAACTGCATCACGACGACTTCTACTGAAATCCTATCGCGCCTGGCTTGAGGCGGACGAGGCCTTTCGGCTTGCACAGCGCCGCGTGGCGGACTTGGTGCCAAGCGCGCGGCAGCATCTCTTCGTGCATATCGGCAATCGCGGCTCGAAAGTGCGCCAGCTTTACAACGCGCGACAGAAGGCACTGGAAACGCTGCTTCTTGCGCGCCAGCAGGTGCTGAAGGAACGCGAGGCGCGGACGCTGAGGCTGCAGACGCAAATGCTGCTGGTCTATCGCCCGTAGGGGTGATCCCTCAGGAAACTCTGCGCCGCACAAAGCAAAGGGAGGCGCCCCGCCGGGCACCTCCCTTCTATCTTTGCTTGCGCGGTAAGCCTCAGCTTTGCGACGCCACCAGCCTTTCGAGCAGCGTCGCGGGCGTCACCAGCCCGACGCGCACCCCGCCGCGCGTGACCGCCACCGGCGCGTTGCGCTCGGTCATACCTGCAGCGAAGTCGAGCACCGGGGTTTCTTCGTCGACCTCCACTTCGGCGACGCCTTCGACCGGCTGCATCACGTCCTTGGCGCGCAGGAAGCTGAGCGGGTTGGAGTGGGCCACGAACTCGGCCACATAGTCGTTCGCCGGATCGCCGGCGATCTCGTTCGGCGTGCCGCATTGCACGATGCGCCCGCCTTCCATGATCGCGATGCGGTTGCCGATCTTGAACGCTTCGTCGAGGTCGTGGCTGACGAAGATGATCGTGCGCTTGAGCTTGGCCTGCAACTCCAGAAGTTCATCCTGCAGCTTGGTGCGGATCAGCGGGTCGAGCGCCGAGAAGGGCTCGTCCATCAGCAGGATCGGTGCCTCGGTGGCAAAGGCCCGCGCGAGGCCCACGCGCTGCTGCATGCCGCCCGACAGCTCGCCGACCTTATTGTCGGCCCAGTCGGAAAGCCCCACGAGCTCAAGCTGTTCGAGCACCTTCTTGCGGCGATCGGCCTTGCCCATGCCGCCCAGTTCAAGACCCAGCCCGACGTTCTCGGCGACCGAGCGCCACGGCAGCAGGCCGAACTGCTGGAACACCATGGCGACGCGCTCGCTGCGGATGCGGCGCAGGTCGGCGGGCGCGGCCTCGGTGACGTTGACGAGGCTGTCGCCCTCGCGCACATGCACCCCGCCGCGCACCACCGGGTTCAGCCCGTTGATGCCGCGCAGCAGCGTCGATTTGCCCGAGCCCGACAAGCCCATGAGCACGAGGATCTCGCCCTCTTCGACGTCGAGATTGCAATCGTGCACGCCCAGCACCTGCCCGGTGCGGTCTTGGATCGTGGCGCGGTCCAGCCCCTCGTCCATCAGCGGTAGCGCGGTGTCCGGCTCTTCGCCGAAGACAATGGAGACATTGTCGATTTTGACAGCGGTGGTCATTTCTTGTCGCCTCCGAAGTTGAGCATACGGTCGAGCAGGATGGCGACCACCACGATCACCAGCCCGCTTTCGAAGCCGAGCGAGGTGTTCACTTGGTTGAGCGCGCGCACCACCGGCACGCCAAGGCCGTCGGCACCCACGAGGGCCGCGATCACCACCATCGACAGCGCCAGCATGATGGTCTGGTTGAGACCCGCCATGATCTGCGGCAGCGCATAGGGCAGCTCGGCTTTGAACAGCACGTCACGGTTGGTGCCGCCAAAGGCGCGGACCGCCTCGGTCAGCCGCTCGGGGGTCGAGGAGACGCCCAGCTGCGTCAGGCGGATTGGCGCGGGCAGCACAAAGATCACCGTGGCAATGAGGCCCGGCACCATGCCGATGCCGAAGAAGACGATCGCCGGGATCAGATACACGAAGGTGGGCAGCGTCTGCATCAAATCGAGGATCGGACGCAGCACCGCATAAAGCCGGGGCCGGTGGGCGGCGGCGATGCCCACGGGCACGCCGATGGCCATGCAGACCACACAGGCCGACAGCACCAGCGTCAGGCTCTCGGTGGTCTCTTCCCAGTAGCCCTGGTTGAGGATGAACAGGAAGCCAAGCGCGATGAAGGCGCAGATCTTCCAGCTGCGCTGCATCAGCCAGGCGAAGGCGACGAAGACAGCGATGATGATGAACGGGTGGGGCTCTTGCAGCACCCAGAGAATACCGTCGATCATGGCTTCCAGCACGACGGAAAGCAGATCGAGAAACCCTTCGGCGTGGTCGCGGATACCTTCGAAGATCGCGGCCGCGAAGTCGCCGACGGGGATTTTATACGAGGTCAGCCAGTCCAAGGCAGCTCTCCTTATCTATGAGAGTTGAGGAGGGAGGCAGGCGCCCCCGCGCGGTCGCGGAGACGCCGGGCACACACCTCGGATCAGAGGCCCAGTGCGGTTTTGACCGCCGGCAGCCCCGGTTCGCCGTCCAGAGTGGTCACGCCGTCGAGCCAGCCGTCAAGAATTTCGGGGTTCGCGGTCAGCCATGTGGTTGCCGCGTCCTCGGCTTTTTCGCCGTCGTTGAGGATCGCGCCCATGATCTCGTTTTCCATCTCGAGGGTGAACTCGAGGTTGGTCAGCAGCTTGCCAACGTTCGGGCATTCCTCGACATAACCGGAACGGGTGTTGGTGTAGACCGTGGCACCGCCGAAGTCGGGGCCGAACCATTCGTCGCCGCCCGAAAGATAGGTGAGGTCGAAGTTGGCGTTCATCGGGTGCGGCTCCCAGCCGAGGAAGACGATCGGCTCGTCCTTCTTCGACAGGCGCGAAACCTGGCTGAGCATCCCCTGCTCGGAGCTTTCCTTGACGTCGAACTCTTCGAGATCGAAGGCGTTGGCCTCGATCATATCCATGATCAGGCGGTTGCCGTCGTTGCCCGGCTCGATGCCGTAGATGGTCTCGTCCAGCTCATCGGCATGGGCGGCGATGTCGGCGAAATCCTTGATCCCAAGCTCGGCACCGGCGGCATTGGTGGCCAGCGTGTATTTCGCGCCTTCGAGATTCGCCCGGACGGTGTCGACCGTTCCGGCCTCACGGTAAGGCGCGATGTCGCCCTCCATCGTGGGCATCCAGTTGCCGAGGAAGATGTCCATGTCGCCCTCTTCCAGCGACACATAGGTCACCGGCACCGACAGAACGCGGGTCTCGGTGTCATACCCCAGCGCTTTCAACACGGTAGAGGTGGCGGCGGTGGTTGCTGTGATGTCCGTCCATCCCACGTCCGAGAACCTGACTTTGGAGCAATCTGCAGCGGCGGCGGTTGCGCAAAGAGCGAGAGCGGAGGTGGTCAGTACGAGTTTCATAGGGTCCCCTTTGGAGGTTAGCGTGATGAAGTCTGAGTTATTGATTGACGAGTCAATTAATGACGGGGTATTCCAGAAAAGCAACCAAAAATCTGTGGGAGCCCCGAATGGCACGCAAATCCGAGGAAGAAAGACGCAGGGATCTGATCGCTGCGACGATCCGCGAGATCGGCGCGTCGGGGACTCTCAACGTCACCACCAGCCAGATCGCCAAAAGCGCCGGTGTCTCGCCGGGGCTGGCGTTCCATTACTTCCACGACAAGGACACGCTGTTTCTGGCAGCGATGCGCTCTATCCTCGCGGAATATAAGGCAGATGTGACGCAGGCTCTGGCCGGGGCCAAAACCCCCGACGAACGTGTGAACGCGATCGTTCAGGCCAGTTTCGGCATGGGCAGCTTCCGCCGCGAGGCGATCTCGGCATGGGTGAATTTTTACGCACTCGCGCTGCGCTCGGAAGAGGCGCGGCGGCTGCTTTACCTCTATCAGCGCCGTCTGCACAGCAATCTCGTCTACGCGCTGCGCCCAAAGATTCGCGAGCGCGCACCCGACGTGGCGCGGCGAATCGGCGGCCTGATCGACGGGCTCTATCTGCGCTACGCGCTAGATACCAAGATGCTGCGCCCGCCCGAGGAAGCCCTCGGCGACGTCGACGGCACAGAAGGCGCTGAACATGTGCTGCGGGCGATCGCCGCCGAATGCACCGAAGTCCACGAAAACGACGACATCTCCATGGCGGAGGCCGATCCCGACCCCATGGCCCCCCTTGCAGGACCCCAGGAGTAAACATGACCACATCCTATCAACCCGCCGGCAGCCACTTCATCAACGGCCGCTACGTCGAAGACACCGCAGGCGAGAAGATCGAGGTGATCTATCCGCACACCGGCGAAGTTATTGCCACCCTGCATGCCGCGACCCCGGCGATCATCAACGAAGCGCTGGCCAGCGCTGAAGCCGCCCAGAAGGCATGGGGCGCGCTGTCGGGCACCGAGCGTGGCCGCGTGCTGCGCAAGGCCGCCGATCTGCTGCGCGAGCACAACCGCGCGCTGTCGGAGGTGGAAACCCATGACACCGGCAAGCCGATGTCCGAAACGCTGATCGCCGACGCCGCTTCGGGCGCCGAGGCGCTTGAATATTTCGGTGGCCTCGCTGGCACGCTGACCGGCGAGCATATCCCCGTTGCGGGCGGCGATTTCGTCTACACGCGGCGCGAGCCGCTGGGCGTCTGCGTCGGCATCGGCGCGTGGAACTACCCGATCCAGATCGCCAGCTGGAAGGCCGCCCCGGCGCTGGCCTGCGGCAACGCGATGGTCTTCAAACCCTCCGAGATGACGCCGCTCACCGCGCTGAAGCTGGCTGAACTGCTGATCGAGGCGGGCGCGCCCGCGGGCATCTTCAACGTCGTGCAGGGCTATGGCCAGGTTGGCGCGTCG
The DNA here is from genome assembly GCF_056158605.1 of Salipiger sp. ABN3_019. Lineage (NCBI taxonomy): Bacteria > Pseudomonadati > Pseudomonadota > Alphaproteobacteria > Rhodobacterales > Roseobacteraceae > Salipiger > Salipiger sp. ABN3_019. Next base: position 741,410 of record NZ_JBSWTP010000010.1, on the reverse strand, counting down.
CTGGTCACCGACCCGCGCACCGACAAAGTTTCGCTCACCGGCTCGGTGCCCACGGGCCGCAAGGTCTATGCCGCCGCCGCCGAGGGCATCCGCCATGTGACCATGGAACTGGGCGGCAAATCCCCCATCGTCGTGTTTGACGATGCCGATCTGGAAAGCGCCGTCTCCGCCGCGATCAACGGCAACTTCTACTCGACCGGCCAGATCTGCTCGAACGGCACCCGTGTCTTCGTGCAGGACGGGCTCTATGAGACATTCGTCGCCCGCGTCGCCGAGCGTATGGAAAACGCGGTGATCGGCGATCCCATGGATGAGGCCACCACCATCGGTCCGATGGTCTCGGCCCGCCAGCGCGAGATCGTCGAGGGCTACATCAAGAAGGGCGTCGAGGAAGGCGCGCGTCTGGTCAAGGGCGGCAAGCTGATCGACGGCGCGGGCTTCTACATCGAGCCGACGCTGTTTGCCGATGTCACCGACGAGATGACCATCGCGCGCGAGGAAATCTTTGGCCCGGTGATGTCGGTGCTGAAGTTCGCCACCGAAGAAGAGGCGCTGACCCGCGCCAATGACACGCAATTCGGCCTCGCCGCCGGTGTCTTCACCAATGACCTCACCCGCGCGCATCGCGTCGCGGCGGGCTTTGAGGCGGGCACCTGCTATATCAACGCCTACAACCTCACCCCGGTCGAGGCCCCCTTCGGCGGGTCGAAAAACTCGGGTGTGGGCCGCGAGAACTCCAAAGCGGCGATCGAGCACTACAGCCAGTTGAAATCGGTCTACGTCGGCATGGCGCCGACCGAGGCCCCGTTCTGAGGAGGCCCTCAATGCAAGCGGAATACGTCATCGTCGGCGCGGGCTCTGCGGGCTGCGCCATCGCCTATCGGCTCGCGGAAGCGGGCCGAAAGGTCATCGTCATCGAACACGGCGGCACCGATGCCGGGCCCTTCATCCAGATGCCCGGCGCGCTGTCCTACCCGATGAACATGAAGCGTTACGACTGGGGCTATGAATCCGAGCCCGAGCCGCATCTGGGTGGGCGCCGTCTGGCGACCCCGCGCGGCAAGGTGCTGGGCGGCTCCTCGTCGATCAACGGCATGGTCTATGTGCGCGGCCACGCGCGCGACTTCGACACATGGGAAGAGATGGGCGCGCAGGGCTGGGCCTATACCGACGTGCTGCCCTACTACAAACGCATGGAGACATGGCACGAGGGCGGCCACGGCGGCGATCCCGACTGGCGCGGCAAGGACGGCCCGCTGCATGTCTCGCGCGGCAAGCGCGACAACCCTCTCACCCGCGCCTTTGTCGAGGCCGGGGTGCAGGCGGGCTATGAGGCCACCGACGATTACAACGGCCAAAAGCAGGAAGGCTTCGGCCCGTTCGATGCGACCGTCTACAAAGGTGAGCGCTGGTCAGCCTATAAGGCCTATCTCAAGCCCGCCATGGCCAGCGGCAACGTCGAGCTGGTGCGCGGCCTCGCCCGCAAGGTGGTGATCGAGAACGGCCGCGCCACCGGGGTCGAGCTGGAGCGCAAAGGCAAGATCGAGGTGATCAAGGCAGAGGCCGAGGTGATCCTCTCGGCCAGTTCGATCAACTCGCCGAAGATGCTGATGCTCTCGGGCATCGGCCCGGCCGAGCATCTGAAAGAGCATGGCATCGAGGTGGTCGCCGACCGCGCCGGTGTCGGCCAGAACCTGCAGGACCACCTCGAGCTTTACATCCAGCAGGCAGCCACCCAGCCGGTGTCGCTGTTCAAATACTGGAACCTCTTCGGCAAGGCGCTGGTGGGGGCACAATGGCTGTTCACCCGCAGCGGACCGGGCGCCTCGAACCAATTCGAAAGCGCCGCCTTCATCCGCTCGAAAGCCGGCGTGGAATATCCCGACATCCAGTATCACTTCCTGCCCATCGCGGTGCGCTACGATGGCAAGGCGGCGGCAGAAGGCCACGGGTTCCAAGCCCACGTCGGGCCGATGCGCTCGAAATCGCGCGGCGCGGTGACGCTGAAGTCTGGCGATCCCAAGGACGCGCCCAGCATCTTCTTCAACTATATGTCGCATGAGGATGACTGGGCCGACTTCCGCACCTGCATCCGCCTCACCCGCGAGATCTTTGGTCAGGAGGCCTTTGCCCCCTATCGCGGCCATGAGATCCAGCCGGGCGACGCGGTGCAGACCGATGAGCAGCTCGACGACTTCATCCGCGAGCACGCCGAGAGCGCCTATCACCCCTGCGGCACCTGCCGGATGGGCGCGGCGAGCGATCCGATGGCGGTGGTCGATCCCGAATGCCGGGTGATCGGGGTCGAGGGGCTGCGGGTCGCCGACAGTTCGATCTTCCCGCAGATCACCAACGGCAACCTCAACGCGCCGTCGATCATGAGCGGCGAGAAGGCGGCGGACCATATCCTTGGAAAGCAGCCCCTGCCCCGCGACAACGGCCAGCCGTGGATCCATCCCGACTGGCAGACCTCGCAGCGCTGACCCCTGCCCCACGTCGCCGCCCGCGCGGCGGCGTGGACGCAACGTTTGGTCATCCCCCAATGTTGCACAACTACATGATGCCGTGAATCGATTTTCGCGTTACGCTCGCCTCAGGCAAGAGCAGGACAAGAAGATGATCACGACATCCCCCAGACCATGGGTCCGGGCGGGCGCGATGATCGTCGCACTCGCAGCGACCCTTGGCGGTTGCGGCAGTTCGGCGCCACGCACCGCCACCCTTTCCGCCAGCGAAACGCAGGCGCTCTACATCCGCGAAAACCGTGCCAGCGGCATCCCCCGCCGCTTTGGCGACACCGATCCCCATGCTTGGGGTGCGATCGGCCCCTCGCGTTACCCGGTGCACGGGCTCGATGCGGCGCGATATCAGGGGATGATCGACTGGCGCGAGGCCCGCGACGCGGGCATTCGCTTCGGCTATCTCAAGGCGACCGAAGGCGGGGATCACATCGATCCGGCCTTCGCACAGAACGCCGCCGGGGCGCGGGCCGCGGGCGTGCCGGTGGGGGCCTATCACTTCTACTATTTCTGCCGCGCGGCGCGCGAGCAGGCGGCATGGTTCATCGCCAATGTCCCGAAACGGCGCGGAGATCTGCCGCCGATCCTCGACATGGAGTGGAACCACCTCTCGCCCACCTGCCGCATCCGCCCGCCCGCGGATGAGGTGCGCGCCAGCATCCGCGAGTTCTCCCGCATCGTCGAGCGCCACTACGGCACCGCCCCGGTGATCTACACCACGCCCGACTTCTACGCCCGCAACGATCTGGGCTCGCTGCGCGGGGCGGAGTTCTGGCTGCGCTCGGTCACCGCGCATCCGTCAGAGCGCTACCCCGACGAGCGCTGGAGCTTCTGGCAGTACACCGGCACCGGTCTGGTGCCCGGGGTGCGCGGGCCGGTGGATCTCAATGCCTTTGCCGGGAACGAAGCGAATTGGCGGGCCTGGCTGGCGGCGCGCAGTCAGGGATAGCGCAACGAAAGCCGGGCCAGCGCCTGCCCGTGGGTTGGCGCGCCGCCCCTCTGCCCGGGCGACCAGCCCGGCCCGCGCCCGACCCTCCCCATGGGAGGGCGCATTGGCAACGCCGCCCGGCTGTTCTCATAGCGTAAAGGCTTGTTAGATAAACCGCATTGCACCAGCCTTGCGCCGCGCCCATCCAGGGTCGGGCGCGGCCCTCAGCGTGTAAAAAGAACATTCTCCGGCCCCTTCCGCCGCGCGGCGAACAGTGCCCGTGCCCTGCGCCACACGCCGGAACAGCCTCCTGCCCCTCTGCCATGATACACTCTCGCGCACAGGCGGCCCGCGCGCGCAGGCGCCCGGCAGGGCTTGCGTCCCCGGCCCATATCCGGTCTACCGCGCCGCAAGGGGGAGGCCGGACGAAAACGAGAGACTTGGATGGCCGAAGTACAGACATCAGGTGCCGCGATCACCTTCGACAAGCTGGGAAAGTCCTTTGACAAAAAGGGCTCCGGCACCGTCATGGCGCTCGAGGATGTGAACCTCGACGTCGCCCCCGGCACGATCACCGGGATCATCGGACGTTCCGGCGCGGGCAAATCGACACTGCTGCGCATGGTCAACGGGCTCGAGCAGCCGACCTCGGGCACGGTCACCGTCGCCGGCCATGACGTCGGTCGCGCCGGCGCCGCGGACTTGCGGCGGAATCCGCCGCGAGGTTGGGATGATCTTCCAGCACTTCAACCTGCTGAGCTCGCGCACGGTTTACGGCAACGTCGCCCTGCCGCTTGAAATCGCAGGCGTGCCCGGTGCCGAGATCAAGCGGCGGGTCAACGACCTCATCGGGCGCGTCGGCCTCGAGCAGTTCAGCAACCGCTACCCGGCAGAGCTTTCGGGCGGGCAGAAGCAGCGCGTCGGCATCGCCCGCGCGCTCGCCACCCAGCCCAAGGTGCTGCTCTCGGATGAGGCCACCTCGGCGCTCGACCCCGAGACCACGCAGACCGTGCTGAAACTGCTGGCGGATATCAACCGCGACCTCGGGCTGACCATCCTGCTGATCACCCACGAGATGGCCGTGGTCCGCGACATCGCCAGCCATGTGGCGGTGATCGACGGCGGCAAGATCGTCGAGGCGGGCTCGACCTATGAGGTCTTTGCCGACCCCAAGCATCCGACCACGCGCTCTTTCCTGTCGGGCATCACCGGCATCACCCTGCCAAGCTTTGTCGCCGGGAATCTGCAGGCCGAGCGCCCGCAGGGCGACAGCCACGAGGTGATCCGCATCACCTTCGCCGGGACCCATGCCACCGATCCGATGCTGGCCAAGCTCACTTCCGAGCTCGGGATTCCGGTCAATATCCTCGCAGGCGCGATCGAAGAGATCGGCCCGCACCCCTTCGGCAACCTGCTGGTCTCGGTCGATGCCACCCGCGGCGCCGAAGCCCGCGCTTATCTTGAACGTCACGAGCTGCTCACGGAGGTGCTGGGCTATGTCGGCTAACCTCATCAACCTGCTGATCGAAGCCACGCTTCAGACCCTCTATATGGTCGCCATCTCCGGCGCGCTCGGCACGCTGTTCGGCCTGCCCATCGGCGTCTATCTTGCGGTGTCGCAACGCGGCGAGCTGCTGTCCTCGCCTTGGGTGAACAAGGTGCTGGGGCTGATCGTCAACGCGACGCGCTCGGTGCCCTTCATCATCCTCGTGGTGGCGATCATCCCCTTCACCCGGCTGATCGCGGGCACCTCAATTGGCACCAGCGCCGCCATCGTGCCGCTGACCATTGCCGCCGTGCCCTTCATCGCGCGTCTGGTCGAGAACGCCATCCGCGAGGTCGACAGCGGCCTCATCGAAGCCGCCCGCGCCATGGGCGCCACGCCGCTGCAGATCATCCGCAAGGTGCTGATCCCCGAGGCGCTGCCCGGCATCACCCTTGGCCTGACGCTCGCGCTGGTCAGCCTCATTGGCTACTCGGCCATGGTCGGCGCGGTCGGCGGCGAGGGTCTTGGCGATCTCGGCATTCGCTACGGCTACCAGCGCTTCATGCCCGAGGTGATGCTGGCGGTGGTCGTCATCCTGATCGTGCTGGTCCAGCTCGTGCAGTCCCTCGGCGAGGGGCTGGCCAGACTGGTCGACAAGCGCGCGCCGCGCAACCGCGGCCGCTGAACCAACAATAAGAACGCAGATGGAAGGAGAATTCCCATGAAGCGTATGATCCCCCTCGTCTCCGCGCTGGCGCTGATCGCCGGCACCGCGATGGCCGAAGACATCAAGGTTGGTGTCTCGCCCGGTGAGCACGCCGAGATCATGGAAGAAGTCGCCAAGATCGCCGAGCCCATGGGCCTTAACATCGATGTGGTCGAGTTTTCCGACTACGTGGTGCCGAACCAGGCGCTGGCCGATGGCGATATTGAGGCCAACTCGTTCCAGCACGAGCCCTATCTGGACAACCAGATGAAGGACCGCGGTTTTGAGCTGGCGCCGATCGCGACCACCATCACCACCCCGATGGGCGTCTATTCGGACAAGATCACCGCGCTCGAGGACTTCCCCGAGGGCGGCACTATGGGCATCCCCAACGATCCCACCAACGGCGGCCGCGCGCTGCTGGTGCTGCAGCAGCTTGGCCTGATCAAGCTGGCCGAGGGCACCGGCCTTGTGCCGACGGTTCTGGACGTGGTCGAGAACCCCAAGGACATGCGCTTCCAAGAGCTCGACGCCGCGCAGCTGCCGCGCTCGCTGGCCGACCTTGATGCCGCGCTGATCAACACCAACTACGCGATCGCCTCGGGCCTCTCGCCCAAGGAGGACTCGATCGCCATGGAAAGCGCCGACAACCCCTATGTGAACATCATCGTCGTGCGTCAGGGCGACGAAGAACAGCCTTGGGTGAAGCCGCTGATCGATGCCTATCACAGCCCCGAAGTGAAGGCCTTCATCGAAGAGAAATACCACGGCACCGTGCTGACCTCCTGGTAAGCATCGCGCCGCATGGCATTGGAAGGGCGGGCTTTCGGGCCCGCCTTTTTCTTTGTCGCACGGTCAGCGGTCCAGCCGGTCGCGCAGCCGGTAGTAATGAATGCCGATCCCGCCATAGACCCGGTGCAGCCCATGCAGCGGCAGCGCGGGGATCGTCGGCAAGGGCCGGATCGGCAGCGGCGCGCCTTGCGCCAGATGCGCGGCAAACGCCTTGCCGATCGCCACCGACAGCGCCACGCCGCGGCCGTTGAACCCTGTCGCCGCCAGCAGGCCGGGCGCGGGCGCGCAGATGCGCACGCGGTGATCGGGTGTCATGCCGACGCGGCCAAACCAGCGATGCGCGATGGTGAAGCCCGGACCGAACAGCGCGGCCAATTCCGCATCTAGTTCAGCGAAATCGGCCTCTCTGCGCGGGTCGGCGAAGCTGCCCCGTCCGCCGATCATCAGCCGGTTCTCCGGGCCGACGCGGAAATAGGTGCCGACGCGCCGGATCTCAGAGCAGACCGCGCCGCCCGGCAGGATGCGCTGCAGCTGCTCCGCACTCAGCGGCGCGGTGGCGATCTGAAAGCTGTTGGCGGGAACCGTGGCCCGCGCCAGCCGTGGTTCGAGCGAAGATGGCGTGTAGACATTGCTGGCCAGCACGACGCGATCTGCCTCGACCAATGCGCCATTCTCTAGCCGCGCACGCCATCCAGTGCCGACCCGCTCCAGCGTCGTCACCGGCGTCTTGGCGAAGACCTCCGCCCCCGCCGCACAGGCCGCGGCGATCAGCCCGTAGACCAGCTTCAGCGGATGGACCTTGCCAGCGCGGCGGTCGATCCAACCGCCCTGAAACCCATGCGCGCCGGTGGCCTGTGCCATTGCCGGACCATCCAGCCAGTCCACTGGAGCGCCGCGCGCCTGCCACTGCGCCATGCGCGCGCGAAGGCCCGGCAGATGCACCTGCTTGTTGCCCGCCTGTATCCAGCCCGCCCGCTGCGCGTCGCAGTCGAGGCCGAGCCGGTCCACCAGCGCAAAGAGCACATCGGCGGTCGCCCCGGCGAACTCCGTGGCCTGCGGCCCCCAAAGCCGGTCGAGCGTCTCGGGATCGTCCTTCAGCCCCGGGATCACCTGCCCGCCGTTGCGGCCAGAGGCACCAAAGCCGGGCTCACCCGCTTCGAGCAGCACAACGCCAACGCCCGCCTCGGCCAGATGCAGCGCGGTCGAGAGCCCCTGCAGCCCGCCGCCGATCACCAGCACGTCGGTGCGGCGGCTCTCGGTCAGGGCGGGCAGTTTCGGCGCGTCGGGGGCCGTAGCGGCCCAGAGGGACTGAAAGATCATCGCAGGTTCCGCAAAGCTTCGGCGGGCACGGATCGCCCACCCCATCGCCAGCCTGCGCGCCGCTGGCGGCGCTGTCGAGCCGCGGCATCACCGGGCGGCACGCCACCCCCGCAAACCTGTTTCATTCCGGTGACTTGCCGCCCGTTCTTGAGGCAGATTGGGTTCCGCCCCTATGCGCTTCAGCCCATCCGTTCCGAGGCGTATTCGCCGGGGCTGGCCGGGAAGACGATGGTCTTATTGCCATTGAGGAAAACCCGGCGGTGGATGTGCGCGTGAATGGCCCGCGCCAGCACCTGACTTTCCACGTCGCGGCCCAGCGAGACGTAGTCCGAGGCGCTCTGCGCGTGGGTCACGCGGATCACGTCCTGTTCGATGATCGGCCCCTCGTCGAGATCGGCGGTGACATAGTGCGCCGTCGCGCCGATCAGCATCACCCCGCGCTCGAAGGCCTGCTTGTAGGGGTTAGCGCCCTTGAAGCTGGGCAGGAACGAGTGGTGGATGTTGATGATCCGCCCCGACATCTCGGTGCACATCTCGTCGCTCAGCACCTGCATGTAGCGCGCCAGCACAACCAGTTCCGCACCGCTCTCGCGCAGGATGCGCATCTGCTCGGCCTCGGCCTCGGGTTTGTTCTCTTTGGTGACCTTGACGCAGTAGTAGGGAATGTCGTGGTTCACCACGACCTTTTGGTAATCGAGGTGGTTGGAGATCACCGCCACGATCTCCACCGGCAGCGCGCCGATCCGCGAGCGATAGAGCAGATCGTTCAGGCAATGGCCGAAACGGCTGACCATGATCGCGACCTTCATCTTCCGGCGCGGGTCGTGGAAGGCGAACTCCATGTCCAGATCCGCCGCGATCGCGGCAAACCCCTCGGCCAGTGCCTCGCGGCTGTGGCCCGCTTCGGAACTGAAGCTGAGGCGCATGAAGAAACGGTCGTTGCCGAGGTCCGAGAATTGCGCGCTGTCGTGGATGTTGCAGCCCTGCTCGGCGAGATAGGTGGAAATCGCCGCCACGATGCCGGTGCGGACGGGGCAGGAAACGGTCAGGATGATCTGGGTCATGGGCGTCTTTCGTCTCGGCTCAGAGGTCGGCGGAATAGATCGGGAAATCGTCGCAGAGCGCCCGGACCTCGGCGCGCACCTTGGCTTCGACCTCGGCATCGCCCTCGGGGCTGTGCGAGAGCGCGTCGATCACCCGCAGGATCAGGCTGCCAATGAGTTCGAACTCGGCCTCGCGGAAGCCGCGCGTGGTGCCCGCCGAAGTGCCCAGACGGATGCCCGAGGTGACGAAGGGCTTCTCCGGATCATTGGGGATGGCGTTCTTGTTGCAGGTCAGTCCCGCCCGTTCGAGCGCGACCTCGGCCAGCTTGCCGGTCACGCCCTTGGGCTGCAGATCGACCAGCACCATGTGGCTGTCGGTGCCGCCCGATACGATGCCAAGCCCGCCAACCAGCAGCACGTCCGCCAGCGCCTTCGCGTTCTCGATCACCTGCCCGGCGTAATCGGCGAACTCGGGCTGCAGCGCCTCGCCGAAGGCCACCGCCTTGGCGGCGATCACATGCATCAGCGGGCCGCCCTGATTGCCCGGGAAGACCGCCGAATTGAGCTTTTTCGCAAGCGCCTCATCGTTGGTGAGGATGACGCCGCCGCGCGGGCCGCGCAGGGTCTTATGGGTGGTCGAGGTGACAACATGGGCATGCGGCACCGGGTTCGGGTATTTGCCACCGGCGATGAGCCCGGCGTAATGCGCCATGTCGACCATGAGGTATGCGCCCACCTCGTCAGCGATCTTGCGGAACCCTTCGAAGTCGATCTGCCGCGGATAGGCCGAAGCGCCCGCGACGATCAGCCTGGGCTTGGTCTCGAGCGCCTTTTCCCGCACCTTCTCCATGTCGATCAGGTGGCTGTCGGCGTCGACCTCATAGGACACCACGTCGAACCATTTGCCCGACATGGTGACCGGCGAGCCGTGGGTCAGGTGCCCGCCGTGCGCCAGCGACATGCCCATGATCCGGTCACCCGGCTGCAGCAGCGCAAGGAACACCGCCTGATTGGCCTGCGCGCCGGAATGCGGCTGGACGTTGGCATATTCCGCGCCGAAGAGCTGCTTGAGCCGGTCGATGGCCACCTGCTCGACGGTATCCACATGCTCGCAGCCGCCGTAGTAGCGCTTGCCCGGATAGCCTTCGGCATATTTGTTGGTCAGCACCGACCCCTGCGCCGCCATGACGCTGGCCGAGACGATGTTTTCCGAGGCGATAAGCTCGATCTGGCTTTGCTGGCGCTCCAGTTCGGCAGACACAGCGGTCGCGATGACGGCATCGGAGATGCCGCCTTTGGGCAGGCGGTCGAACATTGAATTATCCCTTCAGGTCAGAGGGTTTCGGCAGCAAGTTCACGTGCGCCGACCTGCAGCAGATGCAGCAGGTGCGGAGCGAAGCTGTTCCAGACGTCCATGCGGAAACGGTCGTCGGCGTCGCGCCAGAGCGTGACGGTGGCCCCATCAAAGAGCGTACGGCGTGCAGAGCCCACGGTGATCCCGTCGATATCGCGGGCGCAGCCGATGGTCATCAGTTCGGCGGCGCGCGGCCCCTCGATGACAAAGGTCACCTCGCGGGCCGAGATCTCCACCAGACTGTGCGGCAGGGTCGCGTAGACCCCGGCGCAGGCCTCGGTCACGGGCGCGGCCTCGGCGGCCAGCAGCAGCCACTCGTCGGGACCAAGGCAGGCCACCTCGACAGCACCCTTCACGGTCTCGCCGATCTTGCGCGGCAGCGCGACCCCAAGGGCCTGTTCGAGCGGCGCCAGATCGCCGCGGGCCCGCAGCGAGAAGCGCACCTTGGGCAGAACCGAGCTGACCTTGGCAGCCGAGGTTTCGACCTGCGTGGCGGGCGGGAAGGCGGAAAGCGGAGCGTTCATCAGGGCCTCCTCAGATCTTCAGACGGGCGTTTTCGGGATCGACGAAGATCGTCGAGGTGATCTTGGCGGCAATGGTGCGGTCGGGCATCGGGATGTGCACGGTCTCGCCCATCCGGTCGTGCCCGCCCTGCACCAGCGCCAGCGCGATAGGACGGCCCGCCGCGTCGGAGTGGTACGAAGACGTCACATGGCCGACCATGGTCATCGGGATCGCCTGCTTGGGGTCGAAGACGATCTGCGCGCCCTCTTCGAGCTTGCTGTTGTCCTCGGTCAGCAGACCGACCAATTGCTTGCGATCCTTCGACACGAGGTCGGGCCGCGCGAGGCCGCGCATGCCGACGAAGTCGGGCTTTTTCTTGCCCACGGCCCAGCCCATGCCCGCGTCATAGGGCGTGACGGTGCCGTCGGTGTCCTGACCCACGATGATGTAGCCCTTCTCGGCGCGCAGCACGTGCATCGTCTCTGTGCCATAGGCGCAGATGTCGTACTGCTGGCCTGCGTCCCAGAGGGTTTCCCACAGCTTGCGGCCCATGGGGGCTGGCACGTTGACCTCGAAACCGATCTCGCCGGTGAAGCTGACGCGGAACAGCCGCGCAGGCATACCCGCGACAGTGCACTCCACGCAGGACATATGCGGGAAGGCTTCTTCGGTGAGTTCCACACCTTCGACGAAGGGCGCGAGCAGCTTGGCGGCGTTCGGGCCGTTGAGCGCGATGGTGGACCATTGCTCGGTGGTCGAGGTCAGCCAGACGTTGAGGTCGGGCCACTCGGTCTGCAGGTAGTCTTCCATCATGTTGAGCACCCGCGCGGCACCGCCGGTGGTGGTAGTGACGTGGAACTTGTCGTCACTCATGCGGCCGATGACGCCGTCGTCGCGGATGAACCCATCGTCACCGCAGAGCAGGCCATAGCGGCAGCGGCCCGGCGCGAGCTTGGTCCACGGGTTGGTGTACATGCGGTTCATGAACTCGACCGCATCGGGGCCGACGACCTCGATTTTTCCCAGCGTCGAGGCATCGAAGATGCCGACGCTGGCGCGGGTGGCGCGGCACTCGCGGGAAACGGCAGCCTCCATGTCCTCGCCCGCTTTGGGGAAGTACCACGCGCGGCGCCACTGGCCCACCGGCTCGAAGACCGCGCCGCTCTCTTCGGCCCAGAGGTCGATCTGGGTCTTGCGGGTCACCTCAAAATGGCTGCCTCGGTGATAGCCTGCGAAGGCGCCAAAGCTGGTCGGCGTATAGGGCGGGCGGAAGGTGGTCAGACCGACCTGAGGCTGTTTCTTTCCAAGCGCATCCGAGGCGATGTTAAGCCCGTTGATGTTGGACATCTTGCCCTGATCGGTGGCCATACCGTTGGTGGTGTAGCGCTTGACGTGCTCGATCGAGCGCATGCCCTCGCGCACCGCGAGACGCAGGTCCTTGGCGGTCACGTCGTTCTGGTAATCGACGAAGGCCTTGGCCTTGCCGGGGCTGCGATCGGTCGGCAGTTCCTTATGCGACACGCCGGTGCCGGGGCGATCCTCGGCGACGGCATAGGCGCGGGTCTCGCCGGATTTGCCGAGCGCCGCCACGACCTCCCGGCCTTTCTCGGCGCCGTCGTTCAGCACCGCCTCGATGCCCCAGAGACCACGGCTCGCGCCCGCGATGACGCAATCCTCGGGGGTGCGCTCGGGCAAGAAGGTGGTGCGGTCGTCGTCCCAGGCCAGCGTGCCCTTGGTGTGCGAGAAGAGGTGCAGCGAGGGGGTCCAGCCGCCCGACATCAGCACCGCGTCGCAGGCGATATCCTCGCCCGAACCGACAGCGCCGCCCGAGACCGGGTTGATGCGGATCGAGCTCACCCGCAGGCGGCCCTTGGTGGCGGTGGCGGTGCGGCCCAGCTTGGTCGGGATGCCGCGCGCGCGGGCCCCGGCCAGCAGCGCCTCGGAGACACTGTCGCGGGTGTCGGCGATCGCCTGCACCTTGGCGCCTGCGTCCGACAGATCGAAAGCGGCGTACCATGCGCTGTCATGCGAGGTCAGCACGACCGGGCGCTGGCCCACCAGCACGCCGTAGCGGTTGAGGTAGGTCTGCGCCGAGCCCGCCAGCATCACGCCGGGGCGGTCGTTGCCGTGGAACACCAGCGGCTTTTCCAGCGCGCCCTGCGCCAAAACCACCTGCTTGGCGCGCACGCGCCACAGACGCTCGCGCGGGGTGTCGACGGGCTGCTGCGCAAGGTGGTCGGTGAGACGCTCGCACAGGCCGATGAGGTTCTGGTGGTAGTAGCCGATGGCAGTGGTGCGGGTCATCACCTTGACGCCCGCCGCTTTCAGCGCGGCCAGTTCCGAGGCGATCCAATCCCACGCGGCGGCGCCGTCGATCTGCGCCTGCGGCTCCGAGAGCAGCGTGCCGCCCACTTCCGCATTCTCATCGACCAGCACCACCTTCAGACCCGCGTCCGCAGCGACACGCGCGGCGGCGAGGCCCGAGGGACCGGCGCCGACGATCAGCACGTCGCAATGCAGGTTGCGCGAGGCGTAGCTGTCGGGGTCTTGCTCGGTCGGGCTGACGCCGAGACCGGCAGCGGCGCGGATGAAGGGCTCATAGACCTTATCCCAGAAGCTGCGCGGCCACATGAAGGTCTTGTAGTAGAAACCCGCCGAGAACAGCATGTAGGCGGCATCGTTCACCGCGCCCACGTCGAACTTCAGGCTGGGGTATTTGTTCTGCGAGGTGGTCTCGAGCCCGCCCCAGATCTCCTGCACCGTGGCGCGGGTGTTCGGCTCAAAACGGCCGGGGCCGCGGCGGGTGCCGATGAGGGCGTTGGGCTCTTCAGACCCGGCCGCCACCGGCCCGCGCGGACGATGGTATTTGAACGAGCGGCCCATCAGATGCACGCCATTGGCGAGCAGCGCCGAGGCGACGGTGTCGCCCTCAAAGCCCTGATAGGTCTTGCCGTCGAAGGTGAAGTTCACCGGGCGGGTCTGATTGATCCTGCCCTTGCCGGAAACGCGGGTGCTGCTCATTTCTGGCCCTCCTTCAGCGCGGTGAGATCGGGACGGGGCGCGCCCGCCTCATAGGTGGTGAGGAATTTGTCCGTGATGGTGTTGCGCACGGCGTTGAAGAAGCGCCCGCAGCCATGCATGTGGCGCCAGCGTTCGAAATGATCGCCCTTGACGTTGTCACGCATGAACAGGAACTGCTGCCAGTCGTCGTCGCTCATCTCCGAGGGGTTTTCCGGGCGGGCGATATGCGCCTCACCGGCATAGGTGAACTCGACCTCGGGCAGCGTCTCGTCGCAATAGGGGCAATGGATCAGAAGCATGGTCGTCGTCCTTAGTGAGCTACTGCCGCGGCGGCGGCTTCGTCGATCAGGCGCCCGGTGCGGAAGCGGTCGAGCGAGAACGGCGCGTTGATCGGGTGCGGCTCGTCCTTGGCGATGGTCCATGCAAAGACATGGGCCGAGCCCGGCGTGGCCTTGAAGCCGCCGGTGCCCCAGCCGCAGTTGACATAGAGGTTCTTCACCGGGGTCTTGCCGATGATCGGCGAGCGGTCCGGGGTGTTGTCGGTGATCCCCGCCCATTTGCGCAGCATCCGCATGCGGTTGAAGATCGGGAAGACCTCCGAGATCGCCGCGATGGTATGCTCGATCAGCGGCAGGCCGCCGCGCTGTGAGTAGCTGACGTATTGGTCGGTGCCCGAGCCGATCACCAGCTCGCCCTTGTCGGACTGGCTGCAATAGGCGTGCACGGCGTTGGACATGACCACGCAGGGGAAGATCGGCTTCACCGGCTCGGAGACCAGCGCCTGCAGCGGCATGCTCTCCAGCGGCAGGCGCACGTCGGCGGTCGCCATGACCTGCGTGTTGTGACCCGAGGCCGAGACCGCGACCTTCCCCGCCTTGATGAAGCCCTTCGCCGTCTCAACCCCCGCGACGGACCCATCGGCATTGCGGCGGATCGCCGTCACGGCGCAGTTCTGGATGATGTCGACGCCGCGCGCCGCCGCGCCGCGGGCATAGCCCCAGGCCACCGCATCGTGCCGCGCCGTGCCCGCGCGCTCCTGCAGCGCGCCGCCCATGACGGGATAGCGGGCGTCCTTGGCGATGTTGATCGGCGGGCAGTATTCCTTGCACTCTTCCGGGGTGAGCCAGCGGTTGTCGACGCCGTTGAGACGGTTGGCGTGGACGTGGCGCTTGAAGCTCTGCACGTCGTGCACGTTGTGCGCCAGCATCAGGCAGCCACGGTTGGAATACATGACGTTGTAGTTCAGTTCCTGCGAAAGGTTCTGCCACAGGTCCACCGAGTGATCGAACAGCCGCGCGCTCTCGTCATAGAGGTAGTTCGAACGGATGATCGTTGTGTTACGCCCGGTGTTGCCGCCGCCGAGCCAGCCCTTGTCGATCACCGCGATATTGGTGATCCCGTGCTGCGTCGCAAGGTAATAGGCCGCGCCGAGGCCGTGGCCGCCCGCGCCGACGATGACCACGTCATATTCGGCTTTCGGCTGGCTGTCGGGCCATTGCTCGGTCCAGTCCTTGTGACCGGTGACGGCGTTCTTGAGGAGGGTGAAGGCGTTGAAGCGAGTCATGGGCGGCCCCCGCTGGAGTGAGTGTGCTGGCAAAAGTGCTAGAGGATCGTTCCGGCCTGCATGTGAAGAATTGCGCCAGCAGAAATGAACTGGAGCGTCAGGCGTGAAATTTTTGATAAGTCCAGGGTAGCCGGGCGGAGCAGTGCGTCGCCCTCTTCCCCACCCCCTCGCCCTCATGTACAATTCCGCCAAACCGTGAAGATTCCCGCCATGCCCCCTGCCCCGAGCCGCTCACAGAAACGCCTGCGTGTCGCATTCCTCCTTGCCGACAAGTTCACCCTTTCGGCCTTTGCCAATTTCGTCGATGTGCTGCGCCTCGCCGCCGACGAGGCCGATCATTCGCGGCCGATCCTCTGCGACTGGACGGTGCTGTCGGACACGCTCGAGCCGATCCGCTCAAGCTGCGGTGTACGGGTGCAGCCAGAGACCCGCCTGCGCAGCGCCGAGAGCTATGATTACCTTGTGGTGGTCGGCGGGTTGATTAGCGACGAGGCCGCGCTCAACCCCGCCGAACTGGCCTTCCTGCGGCGGCAGGCGGCTGCCGGTGTGCCGATCGTGGGCCTGTGCACCGGGGTCTTCATCCTGCACCAATTGCATCTTCTCGACGGTTACCGCTGCTGCGTCAGCTGGTTTCACCATCAGGATTTCATCGACCGTTTCGAGGCCGAAACCCCTGTGTCGGACCAAATCTTCGTCGTCGACCGCGACCGGCTGACCTGCTCGGGCGGCCATGGCGCGGCGCATCTGGCGGCCTTTCTGGTGCAGCGCCACATCGGCCAGTCGGCGGCGATCAAAAGCCTCAACATCATGATGATCGACGACGCGATGAGCGGCGAGAAGGCGCAGCCGGGCCAAGCGCTCACCCGCCGCGCCAGTGACGAGTTGGTCAAACGCGCCGTGCTGCGGATGCAGCAGCATCTCGAAATGCCGAAATCCATCGACGAGTTGGCGCGGGATCTGGGCGTCGGGCGCCGCACGCTCGAGCGGCGCTTTCTCGCGGACCTCAAGCAGACGCCGCTGAAGGCCTATCTCGAGTTGCGGCTGGAACGGGCGCTGAACCGGCTGCGCACCACCGACGCCTCGGTGACCGAGGTGGCGCTGGCCTGCGGCTTCTGCGACGGGCCGCATCTGTCGCGCACGCTGAAGGCCGAGCGCGGCGTGACCCCCGCCGAATACCGCAAGGCACAAAGCGGCGGGGCCGAGGATCAGATGGCGGTCGGCGTGCTTTTGCCGGGCCCGGACTGAGTGGGAAACTGAGCGGGAACCTGCAGGCAAAGCGGAACATTGCCGCGGCGCAGCGTGTTGGACCAGCAAGGAGACCTCTCATGCTGACCGACATATTCTCGTCGCCCTGGTTCCTTGCCGCCTGGGCTGCGCTGATGATCCCCTCGCAAATCGTCTTGATCCGCGACCTCGCGCGCAACAACAGCCACCTGATGAGCCTGATGAAGATCGTCTGGGCTCTGACGGTGCTCTACTCCGGCCCTATCGGGCTTGCGGTCTATTGGACCTGCGGCCGCAAAGAAATCGCCCGTGACAGCATCTGGCGCCGGGGCTTCCGCTCGGTGGCGCATTGCTATTCCGGCTGTGGCTTGGGCGAGATCATCGGCGTGACGATTGCGGTCGGGCTGCTGAGCCTCGGCAATTATGGCACCGCCGCGATCACCTTTCTCTTTGCTTATGTCATCGGCTTCCTGCTGACCTTCGGCCCGCTGGTTCAGGACGGCATGCCGGTGCCCAAGGCGCTGAAGGACACGTTCATCGCCGAGACCCCCTCGATCGCGGTGATGGAGATCGTTGCGATCATTGTCGACCTCGCGCTCGCCGGCAGTGCCGGGATGGGCGATGTGATCTTCTGGTCGTCGATCATCGTCTCGCTGAGCTGCGGCCTTTTCGCCGCCTATCCGGTGAACCTGCTGCTGCTGAAATTCGGCGTGAAAGAGGGGATGATCGATCCGCGGATGACCGATCACGGCCACGGTCACGGCCATGAAGACGCGCATAGCCACGGCCATCAGCACGCGATGAGCCACGGCTGACCGGCCCGCAGACTTAAGACGGCCTTAAAACGGCGCGCCCAGCCCTCCCAAGCCGGGCGCGCCGTCCGCCGAGAGTGCGAAACCTCTCAGGCGGGTTCTTTGGCGTATCCCATGGGCGTCACCGCGTCGCGGATCTCGCCAAGGATCGCCGGATCGTCGATCGTCGCGGGCGTCTTGAAGTCATCCCCATCGGCGATCTTGACCATTGTCGCACGCAGGATCTTGCCCGAGCGGGTCTTGGGCAAGCGATCCACCACAGTGCAGAGCTTGAACGCCGCGACCGGCCCGATCTGATCGCGCACCAGCTTTACCGCCTCTTTGACCACTTCGTCATGCCCCCGGTCACAGCCAGCGTTGAGGCACAAAAAGCCCATGGGCAGCTGCCCCTTGAGCGGATCGCTGACCCCGATCACCGCGCATTCGGCCACATCCGGGTGGCTCGCCAGCACCTCCTCCATCGCGCCGGTGGACAGACGGTGCCCCGCGACGTTGATCACGTCATCGGTGCGGGACATGATGTAGAGATAGCCGTCCTCATCCTTCATGCCCGCGTCGCCGGTCTCGTAGTAGCCGGGGAAATGGGTGAGATAGGCGGACTTGAAGCGCGCTTCGGCATTCCACAGCGTCGGCAGCGTGCCCGGAGGCAGCGGCAGTTTGATGGCGATGGCGCCAAGTTCGCCGTCCTTCACCTCGTGGCCGCCCTCGTCGAGAATGCGCACGTCGTAGCCCGGCATCGGCACCGAAGGCGAGCCAAGCTTCACCGGCATCTCTTCGATCCCCAGCGGGTTGGCCGCGATGGCAAATCCGGTTTCCGTCTGCCACCAATGGTCGATCACCGGCACATTCAGCTGATCCTGCGCCCATTTGATCGTGTCGGGATCGGCGCGCTCTCCTGCGAGGTAGACCGCCTGCAGGCAGCTGAGATCGTACTTCTTGACGAACTCGCCCTTGGGATCCTCACGCTTCACCGCACGGAAAGCGGTGGGCGCGGTGAAGAAGCTTTTCACCTTATGCTCGGAAATGACCCGCCAGAAGGTGCCCGCATCGGGGGTGCCGATGGGTTTGCCCTCAAAGACGATGGTGGTGTTGCCGTGGATCAGCGGGCCATAGCAGATGTAGCTGTGGCCAACGACCCACCCCACGTCCGACGCGGCCCAGAAGCGGTCTCCCGGCTCGACGTTGTAGATGTTTTTCATCGTCCAGTTCAGCGCCACCAGATGGCCGCCGGTGTGGCGCACCACGCCCTTGGGCTGACCGGTGGTGCCGGAGGTGTAGAGGATATAGGCCGGGTGGTTGCCCTCGACCGGCACGCATTCGGCGGGCTCCACGCCGTATTGGAAGCCATGCCAGTTCACATCCCGCCCTTCGATCAGCGTCGCCACCTCCTGCTCGCGTTGGAAGATGACGCAGAAGTCCGGCTTGTGCGTCGCCTGATCAATCGCCCCGTCGAGCAGCGGCTTGTAGTGCACGGTGCGGCCCGGCTCGAGCCCGCAGGAGGCCGCGATGATGCATTTGGGCTTGGCGTCGTCGATGCGCACCGCCAGTTCATGCGCGGCAAAGCCCCCAAAGACCACCGAATGGATCGCGCCAAGGCGGGCGCAGGCGAGCATCGCCTCCAGCGCTTCGGGGATCATCGGCATATAGAGGATCACCCGGTCGCCCTTCTCGACCCCCTTGGCGCGCAGCGCGCCTGCCAGCGTGGCCACGCGGTTGCGCAGTTCCACATAGGTGATCTCGCGCTTGGTGTGGGTGATCGGGCTGTCCCAGATGACGGCCACCTGCTCGCCGCGTCCATTCTCGACATGACGATCCACGGCATTCCAACAGGTGTTGGTCATGCCGTCGGCGAACCATTCAAAGAGGCCCTCGCCTTTATCGAAGAGCGCCTTCGACGGGGCCTTGTCCCAGTCGATCGCCTCGGCTGCCTGCATCCAGAACTGCTCGGGGTCCTGCACCCAGCTGTCGTACACGTCCTTGTAGCCCATCGTGCTCCTCCTCACGTCGATGCCGATTCTGATACGGCCCCGCCCTGCGCCCCGGCAAGCCTGTTACCGCGCACAGGGACAGTATATCGCAAGGATTTGCGGATTTTTGCGAAATTGGCCCCAGAATACTTTGCAAACTGCGAACTCTGCAAATGAGTCCTGCGAAACATCGCAATTCTTGCAAATCAGCTAACTACCATACCAATTTGGATAGGTAATGTCTTGTGACATATCACCCATCCGATCGGATAGGGGTAAGCGCAAATATCATACATTTCGGAAGTTTATTTTTCAGAATCTATTTACAGAAATTAATATTGAGCGCAGCATTTCAAATAAGAGGAGGCAAATTCTATCGCGAGCATTACTTTTGCTCATGCAGAGAACAATTGCCCACGACGCCGATAAAGATTAAATAAATATATCGAGTAAACGTCATGGCATCGAGTGATATAACGGTAACCCCGTATGATGGGGCTTTGCTGACAACGCAGCTTCTGGCGTCGCAACAGACCATCGTTCTGGGCGATTTCGGGTCGGAGACAAGCGGCACGCTCATCGACGATGATGGGCTTTTAGGATCAACGGACGACGGTACAGCGTTGTTTAACGGCGATCCTGTGACCTACATTGGCAGCGGCACGGCAACGCCGGGTGTTGACGTCGCTGGCATAACGGTGCCGCTTGGCACATCCGTCGATGTCGTCGCCTTCGAAGCCGCTGGACAAATCTATTTCCACTACCCTGCCGGGGGGCCAAACCTGCTCAGCGCGGTGGCGGTGGTCGTTGATATCGACACGTCACCATACCAGGTTTTCACCCCGCTTTGTTTCGCGCAAGGCACACATATCCTGACCTCCTTTGGGGACCGTCGAATAGAGACCCTAAGGCGTGGAGATTTGGCCCAGGATATTGACGGGAATCTCCATGAAATAAAGTGGATCGGACGTCTGGATCTGCGCATCCCGAACCGCCCTGCCTATCGCAAATGGCGGCCTGTCAGGGTGGCGGCGCATGCCTTCGGGCGCAATCATCCCTACCGCGACACATGGCTGTCGCAGCAGCATCGGGTGCTGGTGAAATCCGCGCTCAACGAATTGTATTTTGGCGATAATTCCTGCCTCGCGCCGGTCGTGCGCCTCGCAGACGGGGATCGCATCAGGATTGATGCCAGCGTCGAGACGATCACCTATTACCACGTGCTCTGCGAACGCCATGCGGTGCTGCGCGCGAACGGCATGGCCGCCGAGAGCCTGCACCCCGGTCAGGTCGCGCGCGAGGGTGCCGGGCGCGCGGCGTTCGGAGAATTCGATCTGGCAGAAATGAAGGACAAGGGAGACGGGCCACCCGCGGCACCTGTGCTGCGCGGTTTCGAAGCCCGTCTTATGGCCAGTCAGGGGATACGCTGAGCCGGCCTGCGGCGGCGCGGGTCCACTCCCCGCGCCGCCGCAGCGCTTTACTTCAAGAGCGTTTTATCCGTAATGCGCCACCGGCGTGCCGGCAATCGCCGCCATGTTCAGCAGCCCGCGCGAGGTGATCGACGGGGTCACGATATGGGCACGGTTGCCCATGCCCATGAGGATCGGCCCCACTTCCAGACCACCCGCCTTGACCTTGAGGATATTGCGCACGCCCGAGGCGGCGTCGGCCTCGGCGAAGACCAGCACGTTGGCAGCGCCCTTCATCCGGCCATTGGGCAGCAGACGCTCGCGCAGCTCCGGATCGAGCGCGCTGTCCACATGCATCTCGCCCTCATAGACGAAATCACGCGGCGCGCTGTCGAGGATCTCCAGCGCCTTGCGGATGCGCGGGCCGGACCCGTCGGCATGGTTGCCGAACTGCGAGCGCGAGCAGAGGGCGACCTTGGGCTCCAGCCCGAAGCGCCGCACGTGACGCGCAGCGCCGATGGCGGTGAGCGCGATCTGTTCGGGCGTCGGCTCGATCCAGATCTGCGTGTCCGAGATGAACAGCGGCCCGTCCTCGAGGATCATCATCGACAGAGCGCCATGCGGCTGCGCGCGCTGGCTGCCAAGTACTTGCGTCACGTAGTTCAGGTGCCAGCGGTACTCGCCGAAGGTGCCGCAGATCATGCTGTCGGCCTCGCCACGATGCACCATGACCGCGCCGATGGCGGTCAGGTTGGTGCGCATCACCGCGCGCGCCAGATCCGGCGTCACGCCGCGCCGCGCCATGATGCCGTGGTAGGTTTCCCAGTAATCCCGGTAGCGCGGGTCGTTTTCGGGGTTCACCACGTGGAAGTCCTTGCCCGGACGCACCGTCAGGCCAAGCCGCTCGCAGCGCATCTCCAGAACCTCGGGACGGCCGATGAGGATCGGCGTCTCGGTGGTTTCCTCGAGGATCGCCTGCGCTGCGCGCAGCACCCGCTCGTCCTCGCCCTCGGCAAAGACGATCTTACGCGCTGCAGTGGCCGCCGCTTCGAAGACCGGGCGCATCAGCAGCGCCGATTTGAACACCGACGCGTTAAGGCTGTCCTTATAGGCCTTGAGGTCCTCGACCGGGCGCTCGGCCACGCCGGTTTCCATTGCCGCCTTGGCCACCGCCGACGACACGACACCCGACAGGCGCGGATCGAAGGGCTTGGGGATCAGGTAATCGGCCCCGAAGGTCAGCTGCTCGCCATGATAGGCGGCTGCGGCTTCCGCCGAGGTCGTGGCACGGGCCAGCGCCGCGATGCCCTCGACGCAGGCCACCTGCATCTCGTCGTTGATCTCGGTCGCGCCGACGTCCAGCGCGCCGCGGAAGATGAACGGGAAACACAGGACGTTGTTGACCTGGTTCGGAAAGTCACTGCGGCCCGTGGCGATGATCGCATCGGGCGCCACCTCGCGGGCGAGATCGGGCATGATCTCGGGCGTCGGGTTGGCCAGCGCAAAGATGATCGGGCGCGAGGACATTTTCTTTACGTGCTCGGGCTGGAGCACCCCCGGACCGGACAGACCGAGGAACAGGTCGGCACCGTCGATCACCTCGTCCAGCGTGCGCTTGTCGCTCTTCTGGGCAAAGGCCGCCTTATGCGGGTTCATATCCTCTTCGCGGCCCTCATAGACCAGTCCGTGGATATCGCAGAGCCAGATGTTCTCGCGTTTCACGCCAAGCTTCAGCAGCATGTTGAGGCAGGCGATGCCCGCAGCGCCGCCGCCGGTCGAGACGATCTTGATGTCTTCGAAGGATTTGCCGGCCACATGCAGCGCGTTGGTCGCGGCGGCACCGACCACGATGGCGGTGCCGTGCTGGTCGTCATGGAAGACCGGGATATTCATCCGCTCGCGGCAGATTTTCTCGACGATGAAACAGTCGGGCGCCTTGATGTCCTCAAGGTTGATCGCACCGAAGGTCGGCTCCAGCGCGCAGACGATCTCGGCCAGCTTCTCGGGATCGGGCTGGTCAAGCTCGATATCGAAACAGTCGATATTGGCGAATTTCTTGAAGAGGACAGCCTTGCCCTCCATCACCGGCTTCGAGGCCAACGGGCCGATATTGCCTAGCCCAAGCACCGCGGTGCCGTTCGACACCACCGCGACGAGGTTGCCGCGCGAGGTATAGCGCGCGGCGTTGACGGGGTCCGCCTTGATCTCGAGGCAGGCCTCGGCAACGCCGGGGGAATAGGCACGGCTGAGATCGCGACCGTTCGCCAATGGCTTGGTCGCGCGGATCTCGAGTTTCCCGGGCTTGGGGTTTTCATGGTAGAAGAGCGCGGCCTGGCGCAGGCTCTCCTGAGCGGTATCGGTCATGTCGTAGGCCTCCCAACGAAGATGGTTCAACGTTGAACAATCTGCCCATGCGGGCTCGGGGGCCGGGTATCAGGATTTCGTCATCCGGTAAACGAAAAACGCGCCGGGGCATGTTCACGCCCCGGTCATGCGCGGCCGAGCGGGCCGCTGCGCAGCGCTTAAATCAAGCGTTGCGCTCAGCTGGCCGGCGCTTTCTTGCCTGCGAAATCCTCAAGCTCTTCGATGCGGCGGTCGGCCTCGCGCAGGGTCAGCTCGGCATCGAAATCCTCGCCCACCGCTTCGGACAATTCGCGCAGGCGCACTTCCTGTACGTCGGTCATCGGCTCGCGCGGGTCGGGCGGCACATCCATTGCGGCGTCGACGGTCATGTGGCTCATCATCTGGCTCATGTATCATCTCCTTATGGACGCCCCAACGCGAGCGGAAACGGCTTTGTTCCATGACCTTTGCCGGTTTGCGCTCACAGCCGTGCAGGCGCAGCATTGGCTGCGTGACAAGCCTCGCGCGCGTGCCTATAAACCCCGCGACTGCACATTTGCCTGCAAGATGCACCCAAGGAGTTTCCCGCATGACCACCCTGGTTTTCGGCCATAAATCCCCCGACACCAACTCCACCGGCAGCCCGATCATCTGGTCGTGGTACCTGAACGAGGTGAAGGGAGAAGCAGCCAAGCCCGCGCTGCTGGGCGAGCCCAACACCGAGGCTGCCTTCATGCTCGAGCACTGGGGCCTCGAAATGCCCGAGATCATCGGCGACGTGACCGAAGGCGCGCCCGTGGTCATCGTCGACACCAACAACCCCGCCGAGCTTCCGGCCTCGATCAACAGCGCCGACATCCGCGCCATCATCGACCACCACAAACTGGTCGGCGGGCTGGAGACGAAATCTCCAATCGACATCACCGTGCGCCCGCTGGCCTGCACCGCGACCATCATGATCGACCTCATCGGCCGTGACGTCGCGAAGATGCCCGAGGCGATCAAAGGCGCCGCGCTGACCTGCATCCTGTCGGACACGCTGGCCTTCCGCTCGCCCACCACCACCTCGCACGACAAGGCCGTGGCCGAAACGCTGGCCGCCGATCTGGGCGTCGATCTGGCCGACCTCGCGGTCGAGATGTTCGCGGCCAAGTCGGATGTGTCCGAGTTCTCCGACGCCGAGCTGATCCGCATGGACAGCAAGGAATATGAAGTCGACGGCACCAAGTTCCGCGTCTCCGTGCTGGAAACCACCGCGCCCGAGATCCCGCTCGGCCGCAAAGACAGCCTGATGGCCAGCTTCAAGACCGTCGCCGCCGAGGATGGCGTTGACGAGGTGCTGCTGTTCATCGTCGACATCCTCAAGGAAGAGGCCACGCTGCTGATCCCCAACGATCTGGTGAAGGGCGTCGCCGAGAAAAGCTTTGGCGCGACGGTCGAGGGCGACACCGTGGTGCTGCCGGGCGTGATGAGCCGCAAAAAGCAGATCATTCCGAACCTGAAGGTCTGAGCGTCAAACATCGCGAAAGCATCGAGGGCACCCCGCCGGGTGCCCTTTTTCGTGCCTGCCCCCGTGAAAGCGCCCGTTTCGCCCTATTGGACTTCGCCTGCCCGCGCGCCATAGTTCTGAGGTGCTCTTACAGCAAAGCGAATGCCCCATGACCCAGCCCGTCAGTTCCCAGCCCGCCAGTTCTCAGCCAGATGTGTCGCTGTCCCAAGCCGACCTCACGCTCACCGTCGCGGCGCTCGGTGCCGAGATGCAGAGCTTTCGCAAGGCCGGGGCCGAACTGCTCTGGCAGGGCAATCCCGAGTATTGGTCGGGCCGCGCGCCGATCCTCTTTCCCATCGTTGGCCCCGCGCCCGAGGGCCGCATCCGCATCGGCAGCCATGAGGCCGAGATGGGCCAGCATGGTTTCGCCCGCCGCCGCGCGTTCACCCTGCTCGAAGCAGGCAAGACCATGTGCCGCCACGCGCTCAGCGACGACGCGGAGACCCGCGCGCAATACCCGTTCGCCTTTCGCCTTGAGGTGACCCACCGGCTGCATCGGGGCCGCCTTGAGGTAAGCGCCGAGGTGATCAACACCGGCGATGTCGCGATGCCCTTCTGCCTTGGCTTCCATCCCGCCTTTGCATGGCCGCTGCCGGGCACCGGGGACGCGCCGCATGAGGTGATGCTGGCCAACGCCGGTGAGCCCAAACTGGCGCGCATCAAAGGCGGGCGCCTGCCCGACAGCCGCCACCCCTCGCCCTTCGCCGCCGGACGGCTGCTGCTGGAGCCAGAGCAATTTGAATCCGACGCGATGATCTTTCCCGAAGGTGCGGGCAATGCGCTGACCTATGGCGTCTTTGATGGCCCGCGCCTGCAGTTCACCTTTGAAAACCTGCCCGTCGTGGCGCTCTGGCAGAAACCCGGCGCGCCGTTTCTTTGTGTCGAGCCGTGGCACGGGATGCACGCCCGGGTCGGCGCGTCGGCGGAACTGTCCGAACGCCCCGGCGCGATCAGCCTCGCGCCCGGCGACAGCGCGCGCTTTGGCTATACGGTCACCCCGCGCATGTGAGCGCTGGTCACTCGGTGCGGCCTGCCCTATCAAAGGGCGAACCCAAGAAATCCGGCGCCAGACAAAGGCTTCCCATGACCCGTATCATCCAGTCGCTTTCCGAGGTCTCGCAGAACTATGAGGCGATGTTCGTCGACCTCTGGGGCTGCGTGCATGACGGCGTGAAAGCGCTTCCCGAAGCCATCGAGGCTCTGCGCGCCTATCGCGCCCGCGGCGGCATCGTGGTGCTGCTGACCAACGCGCCGCGCTCGCGTCACGAGGTGGTCAAGCAGATCGAGAAATTCGGCGTGCCCGAGGACGCCTGGGACAATATCGCCACCTCCGGCGACAGTGCCCGCGTCGCCATGTTCCGCGGCGAGGTGGGCCAGAAGGTCTGGTTCATGGGGGTCGATTTCGATCTGCCGTTTTTCGAGCCGATCAAGTTGCTGGACGATCCGCTCGAGATCGAGCGCGTGGAGCTTGAAGAGGCCGAAGGCATCGTCTGCTGCGGGCCTTTCGACGCCCATGCCCATCCCGACACGCTGCGCCCGCAGTTGCTCTATGCAAAGCAGAAGGGCCTGAAGCTGCTCTGCGCCAACCCCGACATCGTGGTCGACCGCGGCGAAGAGCGTGAATGGTGCGCCGGTGCGGTGGCAAAGCTCTATACCGAGATGGGCGGCGAAAGCCTCTACTTCGGCAAGCCGCATCCGCCGGTCTACGATCTGGCCCGCCGCCGCCTTGCCGAGATCGACCGCGACGTGCCCGACAGCGCCATCCTCTGCGTCGGCGATGGCATCCGCACCGACATCCTCGGGGCGATTGGCGAGGATCTGGATTCGCTCTTCATCACCGGCGGGCTCGCCGCCAAGGAAACCAAGACCGAAACCCAGCCCGAGGCAGAGGCGCTTGCCGCCTATCTCGAGAAGGAAAGCCTCGAGCCGACCTATTCGATCGGTTTCCTGCGCTGAAGGGCTGACCGCCAACCACCGCTTTTCCAATCCAAAACCGCCGCCCGCACCGCCGGGCGGCGGTGTCGTTTCGGGCGTTACATCCGTCCCGGACCCGCCGCGATCCCGCGCCGAAGGTGAATTTTACACCTTGATTTTCTGCGCCCGCGAAGTAATAAAATTACCCAAAGCCAATCATGGCAGCCAATTTATTACCGGACCACCGATGATGGAGGAGAAGATGCTCGACAACCTGCCCCGCGGGACGATCTGCATCGAAGACATCGAGATGGGCATGTCGCGTCACCTGCGCAAGCAGGTCACCGACCGCGACATCGAGCTTTTTGCCGAGGTCTCCACCGATCGCAACCCGGTCCATCTCGACGACGCCTATGCGCAGGATACGATCTTTGAAGGGCGGATCGCCCATGGCATGCTCACCGCCGGGCTGATCTCGGCGGTCATCGGCGAGCAACTGCCCGGCCATGGCACGGTCTACCTCGGGCAGACGCTGAAATTCGTCGGCCCCGTGCGCCCCGGCGACACGGTTCTGGCCGAGGTCACGGTGACCGACATCGATTTCGCCAAGCGCCGCGTCATGCTCGACTGCAAATGCACCGTCGACGGCAAACCGGTGCTGGTCGGCGAGGCCAAGGTGCTGGCCCCGTCGCGCAAGTTCGACTGACCCCGCTCAGAGCGTTTTGACCAGCAGCACCCATTCGCGGGTCTTGGTCTCCCAGCCATCGAAACTGCAGGGCCGCGAGGATTCGACCACATAGCCCTGCCGCTCGTAGAGCCGCCGCGCGCCCTCATTGTGCCCGGCCACGATGATGCTCATCCGCGAGAGCCCCTCGGCGCGCGCAATCTCTTCAGCCAGTTTCAGCAGGCCGGTGCCCAGCCCCATGCCGCGGTGATCCGGATAGCAGGCCAGCACGTTGACGTACCAACTGCCCGGCGCGGCATTCTCAAGCTCCTGCAGCGGGCGAAAGATCGCAGGCAGATCGTCGGGCACCGGATCGGGGCTCTGGTCGATGGCATAGCCGGTCAGCGCGGCAACCGCCCCAGCGCCAAAGTCCACCACGACGACCTGCTCTTCGCCGGCCTTCTCGGCCCGCCGCCGACGGCCCACTTCCCATGGGTCCATCCCCGGCTCAGCCAGATCCTGCCACAGGAAGTACGGCAGCCCCTCCCCGGCAAAATTCACCAGCTCCGCTAGTTCCTGAGCATCCTTGGGTGTTGCGATGCGATACGGCGGTTTCAGGTCAATCATTACCGGTCCTCCCATACGACTGAGGGCTGAGCGTATCACGGGGCTCGGCGGTTGTCGTCTGGCGGCTTTCCGCGCAGTCATCCCGCTCGGTACTAGACGACCGGTCTATTTTGATTATTTACGCCCTATGACCGAGCCGAAGAAATCAGACACCACCCGCCGCAAAATTCTCGCCACTGGTCGCGCACTTGTGCTGCATGGCGGCTTCACCGGCGTGGGCCTGTCGCAAATCCTACGCGAGAGCGGCGTGCCGAAAGGGTCGTTCTACCACTACTTCCCGTCGAAGGAGGCCTTCGGCTGCGCCCTGCTGCACGAGTATGTGGGCGAATACCTTCTGAAATTCGACGCCCTCGCCGAAGCGCCTGGCACCGCCGGTGACAGGCTCGCCACCTATTGGGACGTCTGGCTGGACGAGAGCACCCAGGAAGGGCTTGCCAGCCGCTGCCTTGTGGTGAAGCTCGCCGCCGAGATCGCCGATCTTTCGGAAGATATGCGGCGCATTCTCGATGCGGGTGTGGAGCAATTGGTGGCGCGCATCGCCGCGCTGCTGCGCGAGGGAGCCGAAGATGGCTCGCTGCGCCCGCAGCCAGACCCCATGGCGACGGCAGGCGGGCTCTACGCCCAATGGCTTGGCGCGGCGATCCTGTCGAAACTGGCGCGCAGCGAAGCGCCGCTGCGGCAGGCACGGGCGGATACGGCGCTTCGGCTCGACACCCTGACACCCTGACACTAATTCACAGACCAAGGAGCACTCCCATGCGAGCTGCCTATCATGATGTCTTCGGCGACCCGGCCGAAGTGATGCTGTTCGGCGAGGCCGACACTCCCGAACCCGGCGCCGGACAGGTGCTGGTCAAGACGATCCTCTCGCCGGTTCACAACCACGACCTGTGGACCATCCGCGGTCAATACGGCTATGTCCCCGAGCTGCCCGGCGAGATCGGCGGCTCCGAAGCAGTGGGCAAAGTCGTGGCCGTTGGCGAGGGCGTGGACGACGCGCTCATCGGTCAGCGCATTTCGGTCGGCGGCGTGCACGGCAGCTGGGCCGAGTATTTCGTCGCCCCCGCCGCCACGCTGGTGCCCCTGCCCGCCGAGATCGCGGACGAAGCGGCGGCGCAGCTCATCGCCATGCCCTTCAGCGCCATCGCCCTGCTGGACTCGCTGAAAGTCGGCGAAGGCGAATGGCTGGTGCAGACCGCCGCCAATGGGGCGGTTGGTAAGATCATGGTCAGCCTCGCCAAAGCGCGCGGCATCAAGCTGCTCAACCTCGTGCGCCGCGCCGAGGCGGTGGATGAGCTCAAGGCGCTTGGCGCCGAACATGTGCTCTGCACCTTGGAGGCGGGCTGGCTGGAGCAGGCCAAGGCGCTTCTGGGTGAGGCTGGCGCGGTCTCGGCGATCGACTCCGTCGGCGCGGAACTGGGCATGGATCTGGCCGCGCTGCTGGGACAGGACGGCGAATATGTGGTCTTCGGCACCGCCACCGGCGCGCCGCTGCAGCTGCCGAGCGGCGAGATGATCACCAAACACCTCGCAGTGCGCGGCTTCTGGGCTGCGCGCGTGTTCAAGGAAATGAGCGGCGAGACACAGGTCCGTCTGCTGACCGAACTCGTGACGCTGGCGGCGCAGGGCAAGCTGACGCTGGACGTGGGCGGCATCTTTGATCTCGAAGAGATCACCGAGGCGATGAAGGCGGCGCAGACCCCGGCGCGCACGGGCAAGATCCTGCTGCGGGGCTAAGCCCGCCCGCCCCCGCGCAAAGCCGCCGGAAAACCAACCGGGGCAAAACAAAGCCCCCTCACCGTCGCCGGCGAGGGGGCAGGTTCCACGGGCCGGGGATGCGCGGCCCGTGGTGGGGATCAGGGAGCGATCAGAGGAAGGCCTGCGCCACCATGGCCGAGCCCACATAGGTGCCGGTCATCACCAGCACGGCGACCACGGCGATCTTCCAGCCAGAGGTCTTGGCGATCTCGATCTCACGCTTGGCAATCGCGATGCCAGCATAGGCGAGGCAGGGCGTGGCCAGCGTCAGGAAGTTCACGTGGCTCACCTTGTCGAGGATCCACGCGCTGCCCGGCGTCCAAGGCATGGTGGCAAGGATGCCCACGGCAGAGATCCACGCCACCGAGGGCAGCTTGAACGGCACGAATTTGGTCAGCACCATGCCGATCATGCACATCACCCACAGAATGATCAGGCCAACCAGCCCCTGCGGCACGGTGTTCTCGGTCGCCACGGTGTTGCCCACCAGCGCGATCACGCAGACCACCGCCAGCGCCGCGGCATGGGCCCCGAGGCCGAGCTTCGGCTCTTCGGTCAGGTCGATGTCGTCGGTACGGATATCGCTCATGGCTCAGGCTCCGGCTTTGGTGGGCTCTTTGCGGCCCAGCAGGTCATAGAGTTTCTCGGTCAGCGGCAGCGCCACGAAGACGCAGAGGTAAAGACCGGTGGCATAGGTCAGCACGTTCGACGCACCAGCAAGCGCGAGGATCTGCTCTTCCATATCCGGCACCGCATGCACCAGCGCGCCCGAGCAGGCCGCCATCATGCTGCCCGATCCGATACCGCAGGCCATGGCCAGCGCTTCGATCGAGAACGCCCCCGAGGTGGCAAGGATCGAGGCGAGAATGGCAAAGATGAAGGTGCCGAAAAGCGTGCCGATCACATAGACGCCCATGACGCCCGCGCCCTCTTGGCTCTTGAGGCCGTATTTGTCGGCGATGATTGCGATGTTGGGCTCACGCGCCACCGAGAAGCAGGCACCGATCGCCTCGCGGCCCATGCGCAGCACCAGCACCGCAACCGGGAAGGCCAGCACGATGGTGCCAAGGTTGCCCAGTTCCTGCAGCACGAGCGCGGGACCGGCGGCGATGATCTTGTCCATCGACGGGCCGATGATCGTGCCGAACTTGGCGATGAAGGGCATGATTGCGATGACGATCAGCGGCGAGGCGGCATGCACCTGCCGGTCGCGGATCAGCGCGCGCGCGCCCGAGATGACGTTGGGGTTGATCAGCAGCCCCAGCACAAAGGCGTAAAGCAGCGGCAGCAGCAGGATCGAGCCGATGCCGATGGGCACGGCGATGACCCCGATCAACTCGGCGATCACGGTGATGACCAGCACGCTGACATGCAGCCGCCAGTCCAGAAGAATGTCTTTGATTGGCATGAGGGGACCTCTCTGTTGACGCCCCCCATTCGGGGTGACGCATTGGCCGGGACCGGGCGCCTACCCGGTCCGCGGCAAAAGTTGAAGGGCAATCGCTCCGGATCAGCCCGGCGCGTAGCCAAAGCCCTGCGCGGGGTTTTCAGCGGTCTCGACCCAGACGGATTTGGTCTGGGTGTAGGCGGCCAGCGCCTCGCGGCCCGACGAGCGGCCATAGCCCGAGCGCCCGAAACCGCCAAAGGGCGACATGACGTTGATCGTCTTGTAGCTGTTGACCCAGAAGGTCCCCGCCCGGACCTGCGCCGCCATGCGATGCGCCCGGCCCACGTCTTGCGTCCAGACAGCACCGGCAAGGCCATAAGGCGTGGCATTGGCCAGAGCGATGGCCTCTTCCTCGGTGTCGAAGGGCAGCACCGAAACCACCGGGCCAAAGACTTCCGCATTGGCGATGGTCATCTGCGGGGTCACCTGATCCACCACGGTCGGCGCAAAGAAGTAGCCGCCGCTGGCCGCCAGCGATGCGGGCTTGGCACCGCCGCTGGTGATCTCGGCACCCTGCGCCGCCGCCTCGCGCACCATCTCGTCGATCTTCGACCATTGCCGCTGGTTGTTCACCGGGCCGATCTGCGTCGCCGGATCCATCGGCGCGCCGACGGGGATATTGCCAGCCGCAACGCTCAGCTTTTCAACCATTTGCGCGTGCACCGACCGATGCACCAGCAGGCGCGAGCCCGCCACGCAGCTTTGACCGCAGGAGGCGAAGATCGCCGCCTGAGCGCCTACCACGGCACGGTCGATGTCCGCATCGCCAAAGACGATGTTGGCCGATTTGCCGCCCAGTTCCAGCACCGAGGGCACCAGCCGCTTCGCCGCCGCGCCCGCGATCTTGGAGCCCGCCTCGGCGGATCCGACAAAGACCACCAGCGCCGTCGCCTCGTTCTCGATCATGGCCTGACCCGAGCCCGGCCCGTCGCCTGCGATGACATTGACGAGGCCTTTGGGCGCGCCCGCCTTCTCGCACAGGATCCCAACCACGATGGACGACAGCGGCGTCAGTTCCGAGGGCTTGATCATCACGCCGTTGCCCGCGCAGATCGCCGGGGCGACCTGCCAGCAGCAGGTGAAGAGCGGCGCGTTCCACGGCGTGATCTGGCTGACCACCCCGAGCGGCTCGTGCCGGGTGTAGTTGAGATGGGTCGATGGCACCGGGATCACGTCGCCGGTGATCTTGTCACACCAGCCCGCGTAATATTCGAACATCTCGGCCATACGCGCGGGCTCGCCGGTGGTGTCGCGGATCGGACGGCCCGAGGACAGCGCCTCAAGCTCCGACAGCGCGGCGGCATTGGCGCGCAACTGGCGACCGATCTCGAACATGATGCGCCCGCGCTCCGAGGCGGTCTTGGCGAACCACTCTTTCTGCGCGCGTGTCGCGGCCTCGGCGGCCTGCGCCACCACATCCGCCCCGGCGTCCTTGTAGCGGGCGAAGACCTCGCCGGTCGCGGGATCGGTCAGCTCAAGCGCATGCCCGGTGCCCGGCACCAGCGCGCCGCCCACATAAGATTGCACCTCGGAGGAGCCGGTGAGACCCTTCAGCAGTTCAGCCACGCGGGCCGCGGTATCGACCATGTCTTTGGCCATCACATCTTCTCCTTCTGGGTCAGGCGATCCACCGCGGGATCGCCCATATGCATGAAATCATCGCCGTCGGTCAGGCCCGAGTTCTCCTCGGCCCAGAGGTCCGCCACCAGATCGGCGACCGGCATGGCAACCCCGCGGCGCTCGGCCAGTTCGCGGGCCAGCCGCACGTCCTTGCGCATCAGCCCGGTGCTGAAGCCGCTGTCGAAGCTGCGCGGCAGCACCCAGTTAGGGAAATGGATCTCCGAGAGCGCGCTGCGCCCGGTGGCCGAGTTGATCACCCGCAGCGCGTCCTCTGCGCCAACGCCCGCCGCCTCGGCGAGCCGCAGCGCCTCGAGCGTGGTGACCATGTGGCTCGCGACCAGCATATTGTTGACCAGCTTGGCGACATTGCCGGCGCCGCTGGGGCCGACGTGCAGGATCTTGCCCGCCATCGCCTCGAGCGCGGGCATCGCTTCGGCCACCCAGACCTCGTCGCCGCCGAGCATCACCGAAAGCTGCCCCGCCGCCGCGCCCGCAGGCCCGCCGCTGACCGGCGCATCAAGAAAGCCGTGCCCCTCGGGCGCCAGCATCGCCGAGAGCTTGCGACTGACCTCCGCCTCGGAGGTCGAGGTGTCGATGATCACCTTGGGGGCCGCGCCCTTTTCGAGCAGTCCCGCGCCGCCTGCAGCCGCGATCACTGCCTCCACATGCGCCGCCGTGGGCAGCGAGAGCACGATCACATCCGCCGAGGCAAAGACCTCTTCGGGGCTGGCCTTGGGTGCGATGCCCGCCTCGCGGGCGCGCTCCTGAGCCGCCGGAGCGGGGTCATAGCCCGAAACGTCAAAGCCTGCCCGCACAAGGCTCGACGCCATGCCAAAGCCCATCGCCCCTAGGCCGATCACCCCGGCTTGTTTGCCTGTCTGTGCTGCCATGTGATCTCCTGTCGTTGTCCGTTGCCAGCCCCTTTGGGCCGGTGCTTCGGAAAACTATCAGGAGCGAAAGCGTTCTCAGGAAGACTTGGATCAAGCACATCGCGTTGCTTTGAGAGCAACGCGACAGCTCAGGCGCGGAAGGCCACCATCCGGTCCGACAGAAAGCTCGCCACCAGTTCCACCGATTTCGGCAGGCGCCGCCGGGCGCGCACCAGAAGATGCGTGCTGACCTGATGCAGCGATGGCTCGTCGAGGTCGACCACCGCAAGATCGCCGCGATCCGCCTGAATTGACGCGGAAAACCGGGGCAGAAAGGTCACGCCCATGCCTGCACTGACGTAGCGGATCAGCAGCGCGATCGAGGCGGTTTCCACATGCACCCGCAGCGCCAGCCCCCGGTCGGCGGCCACCTGCCCGACGAGGTGGCGAATGGCGTGGCGGGCGTCGAGCATGGCCACCGGCTGCTCCAGCACTTCGGCAAGCGAGACGCTCTTGCGCGCGGCCAATGGTGAATTTCTGGGCACCACCGCGCAGAGCGGCTGCCGCCCGACGGCGACTGAACGCGTCGCCTCGGTCACCAGCGGGTTGTAGGCGATGCCGATATCCGCCTCGCCCTCGATCACCCGGCGTTGCAACTCATCGGTGCCCGCGTGGTCGATGCTGAAGCGGATCTGCGGCTGCAGGCGGCTGAGGTCCGACAGGCCGTTCTCCATAAGATCAGCGGTGAAGCCCTCGCCAAGCGCGATCCGAACGGTCTGGCTGCGCCCGTCGCGGTAGCGCCCGATCTGGTCGAGCAGAAAGGTCTGCTCGTCCTGCAGGTGCAACGCGTGTTCCCGCAGCAGCTCGCCAGCCTCGGTCACCGTGACCCCTTTCGAGCTGCGCTCGAAGAGGCTCACCCCCAGCCGCGTCTCGGCGTCGGCGATCTTGCGCGAGATCGCCGAGGGCACGACGTTCAGCCGCTCCGCCGCGCGCCGGATCGATCCCTCCTGCGCGACCGCGAGGAACTCGCGCAGGAAGCGGCTGTCGAAGGCGTCCATCGGCGCGGCCTTACCCGGCGGTGGCGCGGCGGGCGAGCCGCACCCAGTATTCCGCCCCGGCGGGCAGCACAGCGTCGTTGAAGTCGAACTTGGCCGAATGCAGCCCGGGGTTCTCGCCCTCGCGCGCCGCACCAAGCCAGAGGTAGGCGCCCGGCACCTCGTTCAGCATGAAGGCGAAATCCTCGGAGGCCATGCTCGGGCCGACCATGGTGGTGTCGAGCCCCATCTCAGCCGCCACCTCGCGCGCCAGCGTGGCCTCGGGCGCGCTGTTGAGCGTGGCCGGGTAGCGGCGCTGATAGTCGACATTGGCGGTGCAGCCCTGCGCCGCCGCCTCCGAATCCGCGATGCGGCGCAGGCGTTCTTCGATGATGTCACCCGCCTCGGCCCCGAACCAGCGGCAGGTGCCGCTCAGCACCGCGCGGTCGGGGCAGACGTTGTAGGCCGAGCCGCTGTGGATCTGCGTCACCGACACCACCCCCGGCTCCAGCGGCGAGAGCGCGCGGGCCGGGATCTCCTGCAGCGCGGCGGCTGTGCGCCCGGCGGCGGCGATCACCCCGTCGGATTGCTCGGGCATGGCGCCATGGCCACCCTTGCCCCGGATCTCGATGTCGAAGACCGAGAAAGCTGCCATCATCTTGTCATCGCGCGCCACGAAGCGCCCCGGCGCCAGCCCCGGCCAATTGTGGATGCCAAACACCTTGTCGAGCGGGAACTGCTTGAGCAGACCATCCTCGATCATCACCCGTGCGCCGCCTTCGCTTTCCTCGGCGGGCTGGAAGATCAGCGTCACGGTGCCCTGCTCCACGCCCTCCTCGGCGATCTTGCGCGCGGCGAGCAGCAGCATGGCCGTGTGACCGTCGTGGCCGCAGGCGTGCATCTTGCCGGGCACGGTCGAGGCATAGGCCGCGCCGGTCGCTTCCTCGATGGGCAGCGCGTCGATATCGGCGCGCAGGCCGATCACCGGCGCGCCCTGCCCCATCTGCGCGACAACGCCGGTGCCCGCGAGCCCGCGGTGCACCCGCCAGCCCCAGCCGGTCAGCAACCCGGCGATCATCTCGGAGGTGCGGTGCTCTTCGAAGCCAAGCTCGGGGTGGCGGTGCAGATCGTGACGCCAGCCGATGGCCTCTTCGATGTGGTCGGTGTCGAACATGCGGTCTCCTTAGGGCGCCTCGGGCGCCTCCTGAAATGTGAGAAGGATGCCGCCCAGCCGGGCGACGTCGGTCAGGACAAGCGCGCCCGAAACCTCGCGATAGGCAAAATCGCCACGGTCGAGGTAAGGGCGGACGCGGTCCAGAGAAGAGCAGCCAAGGTCGAGCGAGATCACCGAGGGCGCACCATCCGGTGCCAGCGCCTCGGGCAGCGGGCCAAAGAGCACCCGCGCGGCATCGCGGCTGACCACGCGCCAAAGACCCTTGCCGGTGGCCACCTCGAACCCCCAGCCGGTGTCGCGCAGCGCCTCGGAGCCGTGCAGCGTGGTCAGCCAGTCGCGCACCGCGGGCTGATCCGCTGGCGCGGCGAGGATGGTGGCCGAGACGAACCCATGCGCGCCATTGGGGTGGTCCATCCACTTGGGGAACTCGATGAGATCGCGGCGGTGCTGCTGACAGGCGAACATCGTCAGGCGCGGCAGGCCGGACCGGGTGAAGATCTTCAGCGTCGTCGCGGTGCGGTCGGGCGTGCCATCGTCGCGCACCACGTCGCGCCCGAACTCGATGGTGCCCGCGCAGGTCCCGCCGCGCGCCACCACCGCCGCCTCATCCGCCGCCGCATCGCTTGAGTTGAGCGCCGAGAGCGGCACCCCCTCGCGCTCGCCCAGCCCCTGCTGCACGTGGCGGCCAAAGCGAAACTCTCCGGCCGGGTAGCCGTCCAGCAGGTTCTCGTCACCGATCCCCACCAGCTCCAGCAACTGGTTGCGGAAGATCACCAGCGCCGTCGACGTCCCCCAAGGGTGCATTCCCGGCGGCTTCATCAGGAAACCGAGCGACAGGTAAGTCTCGCGGGTCTTGGCCAGATCGCGCACACAAACCAACGGGTGGTCGATCCCCAGAGAGGTCATTCCGCATCCCCTTTCAGCTTTGCCAGCGGCACGAACCCCGCGAAACGCCCGGCACCCCGGTCGGTGCCGCGCGGGCCGGTGACCACATGACCGGGCGGCACATCCTTGGTCACGATCGCCCCGGCAGCCACGGTCGCCCCGGCGCCCACCTCGACCGGCCCGAGGATCAGCGCGCCCGCCCCGACCACCGCGCCGCGGCGCAGCTTCGGGTGTCGCCCATCGCCCATGTCGACAAAATTCGAGCCCAGCGTGACCCCGTGCCAGAGGCTGACGTCCTCTTCGATCACCACCGTTTGCCCGATCACCAGCCCGATGCCGTGATCGAACCACACGCCGCGCCCAATGTCGGCCTGCGGCCAGATCTCGACCGAGAGCGCGCGGGTGAACTGGCCCTTCACCGCCAGCGCAAGCTCCTCGCGCCCGGCCAGCCAGAGCGCCCGGCTCACCCGGTAGGACAGCAGCGCGTGATAGCCATTGGCAAAGAGCAACACCCGCGGCGCGCCGCCGGGCTGCGCGTCACGTGTTGCCGTGACCAGCAGATCGTCGAGCGCGGTCTCCAACAGCTCCGCGTCATGGCGAAACAGCTCCACCGCCAGCCCGCGCAGCCATGCCCGCGCCATGCCCTCGGGCAGGCAGGCCGCAAGCGCGGCGGCCATCAGTTCGGGCAGATCGGTCACCTCTCCCGCCTCGATCCCCAGCAGCACCGACAGGCCCGGCTCGGCAGCAAGCAGGTCTCGGGTCTCGGGCAGAAGGGACGTCTGCAGGGGATTTGCGGTCATGGGGCCTCGCGCGGGTCTCGGTGGCTGGCGCAAAGCTGCCCCGAGGAGGGTGCTGCGCACAAGAGCAGAATTGCCTCCGCCGTGTTGCCCTGAGAAGAACACCCGGCAGCGCCGTCGTGCACACGCCGAGGCCCAGCGAGGCGGCGGGGCGCAAACCGCACAGACGGATGCTCAGCCCTCGGCCATCCGCGCCTTCAGCCATGCACCGAAGGTCCGCGCCGCGGGCACCTGTTCGCGTACCGCGATGAAATAGCCCTCGCGCGCGGCGATCGTCCCGGCGTGCGCGGGCACCAATTGCCCCGAGCTGAGCGCGTCGCGCCCCAAGAGCGCGCTGACCAGCGCCACTCCGGCGCCGCCCACCGCCAGTTGCAGCGCCATGCCGTAGGAATTGACGTAGTGACTGGGGCGCAGATCGCTCAGCCCATGCGCCGCGCCGAACGCATCCCAGCCCACCGAGGTGCCGACCAACTCGATCAGCGGCAGCGCCTCCAGAGGACCAGTCAGCGCCGGCGACTTCAGCGCCATCAACTCGCTCGGCTCAAGCGGCAGCGCGCTTTGCCCGACCTGCCGCTGCGAGCCGAAGCGAATCTCCACATCTGCCATGGCGCTTTGGAAATCATCGGGCCAGATGGCGCTGACAAAGCGGATGCGGATGGTCGGATGGCGGCGCTGGAAATCGGCAAGATGCGGCGCGATCACCCAATGCGCCATGCTCACCGAACTGGCGACGGTCAGCAGCTCTTCCTCGGGGGCCACGTCGAAGGCCAGCGTCGCGGTCTGCAGTATCTCGAGCGCCGAGCCCACCTGCGGCATCAGCTTGCGCCCGGCGTCGGTGAGCGCCAGCCCTCGCGGCTTGCGGGTGAAGAGCGGCGCGCCGAGACGGGTCTCGAGCGCTTTGATCTGCTGGCTCACAGCCGATTGCGTCATGCCGAGTTCCTCGGCGGCGGCGGTGAAACTGAGGTGCCGCGCCGACGCCTCGAAGGCACGGAACCAGCCGACCGGGGGCAAGGCGCGGGGCATGCATCACTCCATTAGCATAACTAATGGATAAGCCCCGGATTTCCGCGTTTGTCAAACGGCACCTCGGCCACGCATCACTGTATGAGCGAACAGGAGTGAGTGAATGCAGCCGGAAATTCGGAAAATCGTGACTTATGACGAAGAGGTGCTGATCGAAGGGTTTCGCCCCGCCGACACGCCGTGGCGCATGTTCGCCGTGGCCGCCGTGGTGCGCAATCCATGGGCCGGGCGCTACGTCGAGGACCTTAAGCCCGAGATCCACGCCTACGGCCCGGTGCTGGGCGAGATGATGACCCAGCGGATGATCGACCTTGCAGGCAGCGGCGCGGCGATCGAGGCCTATGGCAAGGCGGCGGTTGTCGGGCTGAATGGCGAGATCGAGCACGCCTCGGGCCTCATACACACGCTGCGCTTTGGCAATCACTACCGGCAGGCGGTGGAGGCCAAGAGCTACCTCGCCTTCACCAACACCCGCGGCGGAGCCAATGCGCCGATCATGGTGCCGCTGATGGACAAGAACGATGCCGGGCGGCGCTCGCACTATCTGACAATCCAGTTCGCCATCCCCGACGCGCCGCGCGACGACGAGATCGTCGTGGTGCTTGGCGCGGCCACCGGCGGGCGTCCGCATCACCGCATCGGCGATCGCTATCAGGATCTGAAGGACCTCGGCCATGATCTGGACAACCCGGCCGCGGTCTGACCTCGGCGGCGGTCTGGCGGGGATCGAGGCGGGGTCTGCGGGCCCGCGCGTGCTGCTGATCCACGGCGTCGGCCTGCGGGCCGAGGCATGGGGCGCGCAACTTGAGGCGCTTGCGCAGCACTGCCGCGTCACGGCGGTGGACATGCCGGGCCATGGCGAAAGCACTCTGGCCGGAGAAAGCGCGCTGGCGGATTACGCCGGTCGGATCGCGGCACTGCTGGACGGGCCAGCGCTGATCGCCGGGCATTCGATGGGGGCAATGATCGCCGCCGAGATCGCCCGGCAGGTGCCGGAGAGGGTCAGCGCCCTCGCCTGCCTCAACGCAATCTACCGGCGCTCGGACGAGGCGAAACAGGCCGTCGCAGCGCGCGCCGCGCAGCTGGACGGGCTCCGCATCGCCGACCCCGAGCCGACGCTGAGCCGCTGGTTCGAGGATGCCGAGACGCCCGCTCGCGCCGCCTGCCGCGACTGGCTGACCGGCGGCGACCCCGAGGGCTATCGCGCCGCCTACCGGGTGTTCGCCGCCGAGGACGGACCACGCGATCACACGCTGCGCAGCCTCAGCTGCCCGGCGCTCTTCATGACCGGCGGGCGCGAGCCCAACTCCACCCCGGCGATGACGCAGGCGATGGCGGCGCTGGTGCCGCAGGGCCGCGCCGTGGTCCTGCCGGACGCCGCCCACATGATGCCGATGACCCATGCCGATGCGGTCACCGCCGAGCTGCTGCGCCTGATCCCGGCGCAGGGCTGAGCCAATGCCGCCCGTGCCAATTCGGCGCGGGCCAACCCAAAACCCCCAACGCGAGGAGCCGAGCAATGGAGTTTTCCCTCTTTGCCCATATGGAACGCCTAACCCCGGACCAGCCGCATGAGGTGCTGCACGAGGAGTTCATTTCGCTGTGCAAGATGGCCGACGAGGGCGGCATGCGGGCGATCTGGACCGGCGAGCATCACGGCATGGAATTCACCATTGCCCCCAACCCGTTTCTGTCGATTGTCGATCTGGCGCATCACACCAAACACGTGCGCCTCGGCACCGGCACGGTGATCGCCCCTTTCTGGCATCCGATCCGGCTCGCCGGAGAGGCGGCGGCCACCGACATGATCACCGGCGGGCGGTTGGAGCTTGGCATCGCCCGCGGCGCCTATAGCTATGAGTATGAACGGATGATGCCCGGGCTCGACGCGGCGCAGGCAGGCGCACGGATGCGCGAGAGCGCGCCGCTGTTGCGCCCGCTCTGGTCCGGCGACTGCGCGCATGAGGGGGCATATTACAGCTTTCCGACCACCACCGCCGTGCCCAAAGCCGCGCAGGCGGGCGGCCCGCCGATCTGGATCGCCGCGCGCGAAGAAGCCAGCCACAGCTTCGGCGTCGAGAATGGCTTCAATATTCAGGTCACGCCGCTGTGGCAGGGCATGGAGGCGATCACCACGCTCAAGCAGCGCTTTGACGATGCCCGCGCGCAGAGCCCCGGAAAAACCCCGAAAATCATGCTGCTGCACCACACCTATGTGGGCCGCGACGACGCGGATGTGGCGCAGGCGGCACAGGAAATCTCACGCTATTACTGCTATTTCGGCGCGTGGTTCCAGAACAAGCGTCCCGTCCGCAACGGTCTGATCGAGGCGCTCAGCGACGAAGAGATCGCGGGCAACAACATGATGGCGCCCGAGAACCTGCTGCGCGATCTGACTATCGGCACCAAGCAGGAGGTGATCGACCGCCTGCGGCGCTACGAGGACATGGGCTATGACGAGTTCTCCTTCTGGATCGACACCGGCATGACCCATCAGCGCAAGCGCGACTCCCTCGCCCGTTTTCTCGACGACGTTCTGCCCGCCTTTGCCTGAGGACCTCCCATGACCGACCTTCCCCATTATCCGCTCTACATCGACGGCGCCTTCTGCGAGGGCAGCGCCGCGCAGGTGATGCGCTCACAAAA
The DNA here is from genome assembly GCF_056158605.1 of Salipiger sp. ABN3_019. Classification (NCBI taxonomy): domain Bacteria; kingdom Pseudomonadati; phylum Pseudomonadota; class Alphaproteobacteria; order Rhodobacterales; family Roseobacteraceae; genus Salipiger; species Salipiger sp. ABN3_019. Next base: position 700,411 of record NZ_JBSWTP010000010.1, on the reverse strand, counting down.
CCCTGCCAGCGGCGAAGACTGGGCGAGCTTTGCCTGCGCCGCGCCTCGCGATGTGGATCGCGCCGTCTGTGCCGCGCGGCGGGCGCTTGATGCGCCCGAATGGCGCGACCTCAGCCAGACCGCGCGCGGCAAACTGCTCTACCGGCTGGCCGAACTGGTCGAGGCCAATGCGCAGGTGCTCGGGCGGCTGGAGACCACCGACAGCGGCAAACTTCTGGCCGAGACCGCCAGCCAGACCGCCTATGTTGCCGATTATTACCGCTATTACGCGGGGCTCGCCGATAAGATCGAGGGCGCGGTGCTGCCCATCGACAAGCCCGACATGCATGTCTTCACGAAGCCCCTGCCGATCGGCGTGGTTGCCGCCGTGGTGCCGTGGAACGCGCAGATGTTCCTTACCGCCACAAAGCTCGGCCCAGCACTAGCGGCAGGCTGCACGGTGGTGCTGAAGGCGTCCGAGGTGGCGCCAGTGCCGATGCTGGAGTTCGCCCGGTTGATCCACGAGGCGGGCTTTCCGCCGGGCGTGGTCTCGGTGATCACCGGCGATGCCAAGGGCTGCGCCATCCCGCTCACCAGTCATCCTGACGTGGACCGCATCGCCTTCACCGGCGGGCCAGACACCGCCCGCCATGTGATCCGCAACTCGGCCGAGAATTTCGCGGTCACCACGCTGGAACTGGGCGGCAAATCCCCGATCCTCGTCTTCGAGGATGCCGACCTCGATGGCGCGGCCAATGCGCTGATCGCAGGCAATTTCGGGGCCTCGGGGCAAAGCTGCGTGGCGGGCTCGCGCGGTCTGGTGCAGCGGAGCATCTTTGAGGCGCTGGTGGCCAAGATCACCGAGAAGGCGCAGGGCATCACCGTCGGCGATCCTCTGGACGCGAGCAGCCACATGGGGCCGCTCTGCACGCGGGCGCAGGTGGATCTGATCGCGAAGACGCTGAGCGAGGCACAGGCGCAGGGCGCGATCCTCCGCTTCGGCGGCGCTGCGCTGGCGCGCGCGGGCAATTACATGGCGCCGACGCTGGTGGAATGCGCCTCGCCCGAGACCGCGACGCTGACCACCGAGATGTTCGGCCCGGTCATGTCGCTGCTGCCTTTCGACACCGAGGAAGAGGCCATCGCGCTGGCCAACGACAGCCTCTACGGGCTGGGCTCGGGGGTGTTCACGCAGAACCTCGCCCGCGCGCACCGGGTCTCGGGGCGGTTGCGGGCTGGTATCTGCTGGGTGAACACCTACCGGGCGATCTCGCCCATCGCGCCCTTCGGTGGCTTTGGCAATTCCGGCTACGGGCGCGAGGCGGGGATGGAGGCCATCAAGGACTACACGCGCACCCGCACCACATGGATCAACACCTCGGCAGAGCCCATGGCGAACCCCTTCGTGATGCGGTGAGACAAGAGCCGGGCGAGCGCTGGCCCGTGGGGTGGCGCTGCAACTTTCGAGATCTGCGCTTTACCCCGGCCAAGTCCGAATGCCTTCAATCCGCAGCGCAAGAATGACAAGCGCCAGCCCGCCGGGACGGGCCAGCGCTCGCCCGGCGGCTTCGCCTTGATTCCGGGCGAGTTGAGAAAAGGCGCGTTCTATCAGCCCCAGGTCGGGTGGAACTTGCCGCCCGGCGAGAGGGTGAAGATATCGACCCCATCGGCGGTCACGCCAACCGAATGCTCGAACTGCGCCGAGAGCGATTTATCGCGGGTCACCGCGGTCCAGTCGTCGGCCAGCACCTTGGTCTCGGGACGGCCAAGGTTCACCATCGGCTCGATGGTGAAGAACATGCCCTCTTCGAGCACCGGGCCCGAGCCCGCGCGACCGTAGTGCAGCACGTTGGGCGCGGCGTGGAACACCCGGCCCAGACCATGGCCGCAGAAATCGCGCACCACCGACATGCGCTGCGCCTCGACGTAGCTCTGGATGGCATGGCCGATGTCGCCGAACGTGTTGCCCGGCTTGACCGCCTCGATGCCCAGCATCAGCAAATCGTGGGTCACCTGAATCAGCCGCTCGGCCTTGCGCGAGAGCTTTCCGGCCACATACATCCGGCTGGTGTCGCCGTACCAGCCATCGACGATGACCGTCACGTCGACGTTGAGAATATCGCCGTCCTTCAGCTTCTTCTCGCCCGGAATGCCGTGGCAGACCACGTGGTTGATCGAGATGCAGCTGGCGTGCTGATAGCCCTTGTAGCCGATCGTCGCCGAGGTCGCGCCCGCCTCTTCCACCAAAGTGCGGATGAAATCGTCGATCGCCCCGGTCGTCTGGCCCGGATAGACCAGCGGCGCGAGGTCGTCGAGAATGCGCGCGGCAAGCTCGCCGGCCTTATGCATGCCAGCAAAATCGCCGGTTTCGTGAATGCGGATGCCGTCGCGGGTGAGACGGCCGCTCGTGTCATTTCGCAAGACGGGGCGCTCCATGGGTCTCTTCCCTTCAATACTTAATGCGTGTTGTGCTGCATTGCCAGAGGATGGCAGGGGAACGCAATGCCGCGCGGGCGCGTTATGCACGGCGCCCCGCCGCTGCGCCCACTGGCACGGCATAACGTGATGATAAGACGCGCACAGACGCGAGAAAAGGGATAACGAGGGACGATGGACAGCATCAACGAAGTACTCAACACCGAGATCTACAACGGCACGTCGCTGTCGGACGTGTTCACCTTGGATTATCTGGCGCAGATGCTGGGCAATGTGGTGGCGGCGATCGTGCTGCTGCTGATCGGCCTCTTTATTGGCCGCTGGGTCAAGGGCCGGATCACCGCCATGGCGGCGCGAAGCCCGAAGCTCGACGACACGCTGTTCAACTTCCTTGGCAATATCGCGCGCTATACGGTGCTGATCTTCACGGTGCTGATCGTGCTCAACACCTTCGGCGTGCAGACCACCTCGATCATCGCCGCGCTGGGTGCTGCGGGCCTCGCCATCGGGCTTGCGCTGCAGGGCACGCTGTCGAATGTCGCCGCCGGGGTGATGATCATCATCTTCCGCCCGATCAAGCTGGGGGATTTCATCTCGGTAGCCGGGCAGTCGGGCACGGTGAAGGACATCACGCTCAACACCACCGAACTGGCCAGCATCGGCAACTCGCAGATCATCATCCCGAACTCCGAGGTCTGGGGCAATGTGATCGAGAACTATTCGGTCTACGACACCCGCCGCGCCGAGTGGACCTTTGGCGTCGGCTATGGTGCCAATCTCGCGCAGGCCGAGCAGGTGATCCGCGACACGATCATGGGCGACGCCCGCTCGATGAACGAGCCTGCGCCCTTTATTCAGGTCAACAACCTCAACGACAGCTCGGTCGATTTTCTGGTGCGCGTCTGGGTCGCGAGCGGCGATTACTTCCAGTATCAGGCCGATATGAAGCGCAAGGTCAAAGAAGCGCTGGATGCCAATGGCGTCGACATCCCCTTCCCGACCCGCACGCTGCATATCTCGAATGATGAGGGCGAGGACGCAGGCGAGAAGAGTGAAAATCAGGGCGGTGAAATGCCCAAGTCACAGCTCGTCTGAGCCCGAACCCGTGGATGGGGGCGCTGCCCCCGTCCGCGCCTGCGCGCGGCCTCCCCCGGGATATTTCGATCTAGACGAAGACCATTGTCCTGCTCAGGGCGCGCGGAACGGCAGAGGTGCGGCGAGGCTGATCCCCTCGGGGCTGATGTCGCAGCCCATGGTCAGCACCTCGACACCCGCCGCATGCGCCGCAGCGAAGGCGCGCGCGTAAGCCGGGTCGATGTCTGCGGCCAGCGTCACCTCGCGCGCATCGGTGCGCTGCACAAGATAGAGCATCACCGCGCGATGCCCCTGCGCCACCATCTGGCGCAACTCGCCCAGATGCTTGGTGCCGCGCGCGGTGACGCTGTCGGGAAACTCGGCCAGACCCGGCTGGCGCGACAGGGTCACCGATTTCACCTCGACATAGCAATCCGGGCGGCCCGGACCTGAGAGCAGGAAATCGATCCTGCTCTTTTCACCGTATTTCACCTCGGGCCGGACGGTCTCATAGCCCTCGAGCCCCGGCACCTGCCCCGCCTCGAGCCCGGCGCGCAGCACCCGGTTGGCCGCACCCGTATCGACGCCCGTGAAGGCACCGGCGAAGACGCCGCTCTCATGCTCCAAGAGCCGCCACGCGAATTTGAGCTTGCGCTTGGGATCGTCGTTCGGCTCCAGCCAGACCTTCGCGCCCGGATCGGCAAGCCCCAGCATGCTGCCGGGATTGGCCACATGGGCGGTGATCTCGCGCCCGTCGGGCAGCGCGCAATCGGCCAGAAAGCGTTTGTAGCGGCGCAGCAGGCGGGCGGGGATGAGCGGTGTGTCGTAACGCATGGAGGCCGTCATAGCATGCCGCTTGAGCGGGGCAAGCGCCGCGCGGCGCAATGGGCTTGACGGAAGCCCCCCGCAGCAGTCATTCATATGTGGAGACATCTTTCACAGAAGAATGAGAGCGCCATGACCGCCACACCCCCGCCCACAGAGACATCGAGCCCCGCGCAGGTGGCGCCGGAGCGGCCGCTGGACGGGCTGCTGGTGGTCGATTTGAGCCAGTTTCTCTCGGGGCCCTATTGCTCGCTGCGGCTGGCGGACCTCGGCGCGCGGGTGATCAAGATCGAGCGCGCGGGCGCCGGGGATCTGTCGCGGCACCTCTATCTGTCGGACACGGAGATCGGCGGCAACTCGACGATCTTTCACGCCATCAACCGCGGCAAAGAGAGCCTTGCGCTCGACCTCAAGGACCCCGCCGATCTTGCCGCACTGCGCAAGCTGGTGAGCAAAGCCGACGTGATGATCCAGAACTTCCGCCCCGGCGTCGCGGCGCGCATCGGGGTGGGCTGGGAGGAGATGCATGCGCTCAACCCTCGGCTCGTCTATGGCTCGATCTCGGGCTATGGCGACGATGGGCCTTGGGTGAAATTCCCCGGACAGGACCTGCTGGCGCAGGCGCGTTCAGGGCTGATGTGGCTCACCGGCGACGCCGCGCAGGGGCCGGTGCCCATGGGGCTGGCGGTGGGCGATATGTTCGCCGGCGTGGCGCTGTCGCAGGGCATTCTGGCGGCGCTGGTGCGGCGCGGCATCGACGGCATCGGGCGGCACGTCGAGACCAGCCTGCTGGAGGCGCTGGTCGATCTGCAGTTCGAAGTGCTGACCACATGGCTCAACGACGGGCGGCGCATGCCGCAGCGCTCGGAGATCAACGGCGCGCATGCCTATCTTGGCGCGCCTTACGGCGTCTATGCCGCGAAGGATGGTCATCTGGCGCTGGCGATGACCCCGCTGGACCGGCTCGCCGAGCTGATGGACCTGCCGGATCTGGCCGGGCGCCCGCCGCGCGACGCTTTCTCTGCCCGCGACGCCATAAAGACCCGGATCGCCGAGCGCGTGGCCGAAAAGACCGTCGCCGAGTGGCTGGCGATCCTGCAGCCCGCCGACATCTGGTGCTCGGAGGTGCTCGACTGGTCGGGGCTGATGGCGGCCGAGGCGTTCAAGCGGCTCGACCTGCTGCAGACCGTCACCCGCGACGACGGCGTGCGCATCGACACCACCCGCGCCCCGCTCACCATCAACGGCTGCCGCCCGCAGACCGCGCAGGCGGCGCCGCGGGTCGGCGAACACTCACGCCTCATCCGGGAGGAATTCGGACTATGATCACCCTCAAGGGCATGACCTGGGATCATCCGCGCGGCTACGACCCGCTTGCCGCGCTGTCACAGGAGTGGGAGGCCGCGCAGGGCGTGCGCATCACGTGGGATCGCCGCTCGCTGCAGGATTTCGAAAGCTACCCGGTGCTGGATCTGGCCAAGGCCTACGACCTGATCATCATCGACCATCCGCATGTCGGGCAGATCACTCAGGAAGGCTGCCTCGTGCCGCTGCCGGAGGCCCCCGAGATCGCGCAAGGCTCGCTGGGCCATTCGTTCGAGAGCTACACATGGGACGGCCAGCAATGGGCGTGGCCGGTGGATGCCGCCGCGCAGGTGCAGGCGGTGCGGCCCGATCTTTGCGCGCCGGTGGCGGATTGGGACGCGGTGATGCCGCTCGCCGCCGAGGGCCGGGTGATGATCCCGCTGCGCCCGCCGCATGTGCTGATGAGTTTCTACACGCTCTGCGCCAACCTCGGGCACCCGTGCCGCATCACGCAGGACGCGCCGTTCGTGGATCGCGCCGGAGGGCGGGACGCGCTGGCGCTGCTGCGGGATCTGGCGCAGCGGGTTGATCCGGCCTGTTACGAGATGGACCCAATCGAAGTGCTGGCGCATATGGCGCAAAGCGACCGCATCGCCTGCGCGCCGCTGATCTATGGCTACATCAGCTACGCGCTGCCGGGCGCCAAGCCGCACCGCGTGACCTTCCACGACATCCCCGAGGCCGCGCCCGGCGCTGGACCGAAAGGCAGCGCGCTCGGGGGCACCGGGCTGGCCGTCTCGGCCTTTGGCCAGCACCCCGAGGCGGCCATCGCCTTTGCCCGCCATGCGGCGGGGCCCGAGGCGCAGGCGGGGCTCTGGGCCAGCGCGGGCGGTCAGGCCGGGCACCGCGATGCATGGACTTCGGCAGAGGTCGACGCGGGCGCGGGCAGTTTCTATTCGGGCACGCTGGCAACGCTGGATGCGGCGTGGATGCGGCCCCGGCACGATGGGTACATGCCGTTCCAGCAGGCGGCCTCCGAGCGGCTCAACGCGGCGCTGAAGGACGGGGAGTTCGAGGCCGCCATGGACGACCTCGACCAGCTTTTCGCCGCGACCTTCTGAGCCCGCTCAAAGCTTCCAGATGCGCGCCGCGTTGCCCTTGTAGAGCGCGGCGCGCTCATCCCCGCTCCACCCGGAGACGATCGCCCTTGTGGCCGCCACCCAAGTGGAGAGCCCGCCGCCCAAGGTGCAGACCGGCCAGTCGCCGCCCCAGCAGATGCGATCCGACCCAAAGGTCTGGGCGGTGTGTTCGACCCAGCGGCGCAACTCGTCCAGCGTCCAGTCCTCGCCGCCATAGGCGATCACGCCCGAGATCTTGGCGCTGACGTTCGGACGCCGCGCGAGATCCGTGAGCGCCTCCGCCCATGGCTCCCAGCCACCCCCGGCGATATCCGGAACGCCGCAATGATCGAGCACGAAGCGCACATTCGGCGCGGCGTCCGCCAATTCGATGGCAAGCGACAACTGACGTGCCAAGACGCAGAGGTCGAACGGGAGGTCCTTGTCGGCCAGCAGGCGCAGGTTCGCGCGGAAGGTCTCGGTCTGCGACAGCGCGTCGGGCACCACATGCAGCGGACGGCGGAACCCCACCACCAGCGACCGGGACGTCGCGCGGTCGAGGAACTCCGGGAAATCCTCTGCCTCGGGGCGGCAGGCGGCGATCACCCCTAAGAGCGGAAAGACCCCCGCCTGCGCAACCTCCTCGAGCCACTGCGTCTCGGCCTCGATCTGCGCGTCAGCGACATCCACCTCCATGTGCAGCGCGCCGGTGATGCCGAGGCGCCGCGCCTCCTGCGCATAGGTCTCGAGCGGCCAGTCGCGGTCGAGCGCCGGGGCACCCGACAACCATGGGTACTCCAGCCGCGCTCGGTTCACGAGATGCAGATGGCTGTCCAGGATCGCATCGTCCGACATGAAGTCCTCCCTGAGTGATGCATTCACTCAAGAATGAATCATTCAGATGCGAATGTCTCCCCCTCAGCCCCATTGCCGGCGAAGCGTGACAGGGCGGCGGTGGTTTCCAGCAACGCCTCGGTCGCTTCTTCCGGGCTGGGCGCGCCTTCGCTGTCCACCAGCGGCAGATAGGGGATGGTCACGGCAGCAATCGCCTCGCCGCCCGGCGCAAGCACCGGCGCGGAGAGGTTGGTCACGCCGACGGTCTGCGCCGAGGGTTTCACCTCATAGCCGCGCGCGCGCACCATCTCGAAGCGCGACTCGAGCTCGGGCGGGATGTCGCGCGCCGGGGCGCCGGTGTCGCGGTTTTCGGCCACCATCATCTGCCGCCGCTCGGGGCTGGCGAAGGCCAGCAGCACGTTGCCCGAGCCGGTGTCGAACAGGTTGATGTGGCTGCCGACGCGGATCGAGATGCCCCAGTAGCCCGGCGCCTCCTGCTGGGCGATGACCACAGCATTGCCGCGATCAAAGACGACCAGCTGGTTCGCCTGCCGGGTTCGCTCGGACAGATCGCGCAGCAGCGGCGTGGCCAGCGAGGCCAGCCGACGCGTCGGCGCGTGAAACTGCGCCATGCCGAACATCTTCAGCGTCAGCGCATAGCGATCCCCCTCGACCCGCGCGACATAGCCGCGCCGCGCAAGGCGTTCGAGCATGCGGTAGAATTCATTGGGGGAGCGTCCGAGCGCCTTGGCGATCTCGGACTGGGTGAGCCCGCCTTCGATCCCCGCCAGCAGCTCGAGAATATCGAGCCCCTTGTCGAGGGCCGGCGCGCGGTAACGGTCAGCGGTGTCGGTCATTCTGCTCTCTGTGAATTTTGTCATTCATATAAGAATACCCTCTGCACATCCAGCGGAAAACCTTGACAGGCGGGCACGGTCGGTATTTGCATATAAATAGATTATCCATAAGTGAGCAAATTTTGTCTCGCGGATTTTCAGGGAGGAGAACCATGAAATATCTGACCACCGCCTCCGCGGCGGTGCTGGCGCTTGCCAGCGCGGCTGTCGCGCAGGATCTGCCCGGCAGCTTTGAGGGCGTCACCATCGAGGCCAAGCTGATCGGCGGCCAGCAGTATGAGCCGCTTTATGCGCGCATCGCCGAATGGGAGCAGGCGACGGGCGCCAAGGTCGAGGTGATCTCGAAGAAGAACCACTTCGAGCTTGACCGGGAGATCAAATCCGACATCGCCACCGGCCAACTGGGCTGGTGCGTCGGCTCGAACCATTCATCCTTTGCCCCGCAATACCCCGGCATCTATGTCGACCTGCGCGAATATCTGCCCGAGGAGGCGCTGGCCGATTTCGTGGCGGGCAACATCGAGGCCGCCACGCTGGACGGCAAGCTGGTGATGCTGCCGCGCGCGCAGTTCGACGTCTCGGCGCTCTATTATCAAAAGAGCCTCTACGAAGACGCCGCCAAGGCCGAGGCCTTCGAGGCGGAATACGGCTACCCGCTCGCGGTGCCGGAGACGTGGGAGCAGGTCGCCGATCAGGCGAAATTCTTTGCCGACGCGCCGAATTTCTACGGCACGCAATATGCGGGCAAGGAAGAAGCCATCGCAGGGCGCTTCTACGAGATCCTCGTGGCCAATGGCGGTGAATTCCTCGACGCCGATGGCGCGCCTGCGTTCAACTCCGAGGCAGGCGTCGAAGCGCTGAACTGGTTCATCGACCTCTATGCAGCCAAGGCCGTGCCTGCGGGCGTGCCGAACTACCTTTGGGACGATCTGGGTCAGGGCTTTGCCTCGGGCACCGTCGCGCTGAACCTCGACTGGCCGGGCTGGGCCGGGTTCTTCAACGATCCCGAAGCGTCGAAAGTGGCGGGCAATGTCGGCGTCGCACCGCCGCCCAAGGGCTCGGCGGGCATTCGTTCGGGATGGTCGGGCTTCCACGGCTTCTCGGTGACGCAGGACTGCGAGAGCCCCGAGGCCGCCGCGTCGCTGGTCTGGTTCCTGACCAACGAAGACAGCCAGAAGCTGGAAAGCGCCGCTGGGCCCCTGCCCTCGCGCACCTCGGTCTGGGAGCATGTGATCGCCGAAGCCGAGGGCGACGCCTATCGCACCGAAGTGCTGCAGGCCTTCCAGACCGGTGCCGAGACCGCTTTTGCGGTGCCGAAGACGCCAAGCTGGATCGAGATCACCAACGTGCTCTACCCCGAACTGCAGGCCGCGATCCTTGGCGACAAGAGCGCGCAAGACGCGCTCGACACGGCCGCCGAAGAGGCGACCTACGTGCTCGAAGACGCGGGCGAGCTCTGAGCCACCCGGCGTAATCCCTGCCACGGGCCGCGTCCGCGCGGCCCGCTTCCCCTGACAGGAGACAACGATGAAGGCCTCGCGCCTCCCCCCTCATATTGTGCTGCTGCTGCCGGCGGTGATCGTGCTGGCCGCTGTGGTCGTGCTGCCGCTGGCGCTGTCGCTGTGGTCGAGCTTTACCCCCTTCCGCCTGACCAGGCCTGAGTCCGTCTACAGCTTTATCGGCTTGCGCAATTACCAGCGCATCTTTGGCGACATGGATTTCTGGGTCGCCTTCGGGCGCACCGTGCTGCTGCTGACCGTGGCGCTGAACCTCGAGATGCTGATTGGCCTCGGCCTTGCGCTGCTGGTGGACCGTCAGACCCGTGGCCAGCGCGTGCTGCGCACCATTCTGATGTTCCCGATGATGTTCTCGCCGATCCTCGTCGGCTTTCAGTTCAAGTTCATGTTCAACGACAACGTCGGTCTGGTGAACAACGCGCTGCAATCTCTGGGGCTGACCGATCAGGCGATCCCGTGGCTGATCGACGGCAAGCTGGCCTTCATCGCCATCACCGTGGCCGAGATCTGGTCCTCCACCGCCGTTTTCGCGATTTTCATCCTTGCCGGGCTGATGGCCATGCCGCGTGAGCCGCAAGAGGCCGCACGGGTCGACGGCTGCACGCCATGGCAGACCTTCCGCTATGTCACATGGCCCTTCCTGATGCCCTTCGCCTTCATCGCGATGACCATCCGCAGCCTCGATGTGGCGCGGGCCTATGACATCATCAAGATCATGACCGACGGCGGCCCGGCGGGCCGGACCGAGGTGCTGTGGACGCTGATCGCCCGCACCGCCTATTCGGACGCGCGCATGGGGATGGCCAACGCCATGGCTTATGTGGCGATCCTGCTCTCGGTCGCCTTCACGGCCTATTTCTTCTCACAGCTCGGCAAGGCCCGGGCGCAAGTCGCGGGGGACTGGTGATGGATGCAAATGCCTCTGCACGGCTGAAAAAACGCAGCTCCGCCTGGGCCCTGAACATCGCGCTGTTCATCTCGATGATGATCATCTGCCTGCCGGGTCTGTGGATCGTGCTGAACTCTCTGCGCCCCACCGTCGAGATCATGGCCAAGCCGCCGGTCTGGATCCCGCGCGAGCTGTCGTTCGATGCCTATGTCGACATGTTCTCTGGCGTCGGTCAGGGCGGCATCCCGGTGATTGAATACTTCCGCAACTCGGTGATCATCGCGGTGACCTCGACGATCATCTCGCTGGCGATCGGCATGTCCGGCGGCTACGCCTTCGCGCGCTACCGCTTCAAGGGCAAGTCGGCGTGGTTCCTCGGCCTGATGCTGACCCGCACGGTGCCCGGCATCGCGCTGTCGCTGCCGCTGTTCTTTCTCTACGCCAAGACCGGGCTGATCGACACGCACGCAGGCATGATCATCGCCTATGTGGCGCTCAACGTGCCCTTCACCATCTGGCTGATCGACGGCTTCTTCCGGCAGGTCCCGCGCGATCTGGCCGAGGCGGCACAGATCGACGGCTGCACCCGCTGGCAGGCCTTCTGGCAAGTCGAGTTCCCGCTCGCCCGTCCCGGCATCGCCAGCGCTGGCATCTTCGCCTTCCTCACCTCGTGGAACGAGTTTGCGCTGGCCAGCCAGCTCACCCGCTCCACCGACAGCAAGACCCTTCCCGTGGGCCTGCTGGATTACACCGCCGAGTTTACCATCGACTGGCGCGGCATGTGCGCGCTCGCCGTGGTGATGATCATTCCGGCGCTTCTTCTGACCTATGCGGTGCAAAAGCACCTCGTCTCGGGCCTGACCTCGGGCGCGATCAAGGGATAAGACATGGCCACGCTCACCCTATCCACTCTCGACAAGAAATACGGTGCCTTCCACGCGGTGAAGGGCATCGACCTCGACGTTGCCGATGGCGAGTTTGTCGCGCTCGTCGGCCCTTCGGGCTGCGGCAAATCCACCACGCTGCGGATGATCGCCGGGCTCGAGGACATCTCGGGCGGCGAGCTGCGCATCGGCGAGCGGGTGGTCAACGACCTGCCGCCGCGGGATCGCAACATCTCGATGGTGTTCCAGTCCTACGCGCTCTACCCGCATATGACGGTGGCCGAGAACATGGGCTTCTCGCTGAAGATCGCCGGGCGAGATGCCGCCACCATCGACACCGCCGTAAACGAGGCCGCCCGCATCCTCGACATCGAGCCGCTGCTGGAGCGCCGCCCGGCGCAGCTTTCGGGCGGCCAGCGCCAGCGTGTCGCCATGGGCCGGGCCATCGTGCGGGACCCGGACGTGTTCCTGTTCGACGAGCCGCTGTCGAACCTCGACGCCAAGCTGCGCGGCCAGATGCGCACCGAGATCAAGCAGTTGCACGCCCGGCTCGGCTCTACGGTGGTCTATGTCACCCACGACCAGATCGAGGCGATGACCCTCGCCGACCGCATCGTCATCATGCGCGGCGGCGTGATCGAGCAGGTCGGCAGCCCGGACGAGGTGTTCAACCGCCCCGCCTCGCGCTTCGTCGCCAGCTTCATCGGCTCACCGCCGATGAACATGGCCGAAGCGGTGGTCACCGGCGGCGCGCTGCGCATGGACGATGGCACCACCCTGCCGCTGCCGCCCGCCTTCAGCGTCGCCGACAGGCGGCGTGTGGTGCTGGGCCTGCGCCCCGATGACGTCTATCCCGAGGGGCATGGCATCCACAGCGAAAGCGGCCACGCGGTGGAAAGCCGCGATCTGCCGGTGATGCTGTCCGAGCCACTGGGCAATGAGACGCTGCTGTTCACCGAACTCGGCGGCCAAAGCTGGACGGCGCGGATGCTGAACCCGCGCAGCGTGAAGCGCGGCGAGATGCTGCGCTTCCATCTCGATCTGTCGCGCGCGCATCTCTTCGACGCCGAGACCGGGCTGACCCTGCGCGGCTGAGGAGCGAAGATGGACACGCTGAAACAAGACTGGACCGCGCCCGGCACCCGCCGCCCGATCGTCATCTTCGGCGCGGGCTCGATCGTGCGCGACGCGCATCTGCCCGCATGGGCCGCAGGCGGCTATGAGGTGGCCGGGATCACCGATCCCGATCATGCCAAGGCCGAGGCGCTGGCCGCCGAACATGGCACACGAGCGCTCTCTGCCGAAGAGGCGCTGGCGGTGCCGGATGCGCTCTTTGACCTTGCCACGCCGCCCGATGCCCATGCCGGGATCCTTGCCGAACTGCCGAAAGGCGCGCCGGTGCTGATCCAAAAGCCCATGGGCAGCACGCTGGAAGGCGCAACAGAGGTGCTGCGCATCTGCCGCGAGCGCGATCTGCTGGCGGCGATGAACTTCCAGCTGCGCTTTGCCCCTATGGCGGTGGCGCTGAAGGACGCCATCGACAAGGGCCTGCTGGGTCAGGTGGTCGATATCGAGATGCATGGCGTGCTGGCCACGCCGTGGGGCCTCTGGACCTTTCTCGAGGGGCTGCCGCGGATCGAGATCGCCATGCATTCGATCCATTACCTCGACCTGATCCGGCACCTCGTGGGCGACCCCAAGGGCGTCTCGGCCCGCACGCTCGGTCATCCGAGCCACGCCGTCGCGCAGACACGTACTGCGGCGATCCTCGATTACGGCCCCGAGCTGCGCTGCCTGCTCTCGGTCAACCACGACTGGGACTTCGGGCGCCCGCATCAGGCCTGCGAGCTGCGCGTCGCGGGCACCAAGGGCGCGGCCTATATGAAGCTGGGCGTGAACCTCGACTACCCCAAGGGCGAGCCCGACGTGCTGGAGATCAACGACGGCAGCGGCTGGCAAGCGATCCCGCTCACCGGCTCGTGGTTCACCGAGAGCTTCACCGCCCGCATGCACAACCTGCAGCGCGCCGCCGCCGGAGAAGAGGCGCTCATCGCCCCTGTTGCGGACGGCTGGCGCACCATGGCGCTGGTCGAGGCCTGCTATGCCGCCTCTGCCGCGCCGCTGACCCCCATTCAGGAGACCCCATGATGGAACGTCCCCGCTACCTTGAAGAGATCGAGATCGGCGAGACCCGCGAGACCTATGGCCGCACGATCACCGAGACCGATTTCGTCGTCCACGCCGGGCACACTGGCGATTTCTTCCCGCATCACATGGACGCCGAGTTCATGGCCAAATCCGAGTTTGGCGGGCGCATCGCCCATGGCACGATGATCTTTGCCATCGGCGTCGGGCTGACGGCGACCGAGATCAACCCGCTGTCTTTCTCTTATGGCTATGATCGGCTGCGCTTCGTCCGGCCCGTGTTCATCGGCGACACCATCCGCACCCGCGTCACCGCCGCGCGCAAAGAGGACGACCCAAAGCGCCCGCAGTCGGGCAAGCTGTTCGAGACGGTGCAGGTGCTCAACCAGCGCGATGAGGTGGTTCTGGCCTGCGAGCACATCTATGTGGTGCAGAAGAAAACGGCACCTGCCGCCTGAGCGGGGCACCTACGCCGGGCCGTCTTGGCCCGGCAGCCGATCCGCGCGGCTGTGACAATCCCGGCCTTGTTAATCTTTGGCAAGGCTGGGAGACTGCGCGCGACTTGCCGCCTCGGAGCAGACACCGCGGACCAGCCATGGCCAAGGAAATCGAGCGTAAATTCCTCGTCGCCACGGGTGACTGGCGCCGCGTCGCGACCCATAAGGTTGAGATACGCGATGGCCTGCTGGCGTTCCGTGACGGACGCAAAGTGCGGGTGCGCTTCTACGATGATCGCGCCACGCTCAGCGTGAAGGGGCCGAAGTCCGGCCTCACCCGCGATGAATTCGAGTATGAGATCCCGCATGGCGACGGGCTGACGCTGCTGGAGCAGCATTGTGACGGCGAAGTGCTGCGCAAGACCCGCCATTTCGTGCCCGAAGGCGCGGACGTCTGGACCGTCGATGAATATCACGGGGTGCATGAAGGGCTGGTCGTCGCAGAGCTGGAGCTTGCCACCGAAGAGACCCCCTTCGAGCGTCCGGGCTGGCTTGGCCCGGAGGTGACGGGCAAGAGCCGCTACCGCCAGTCTTCGCTGTTCAAAGAACACCGCCGGGTGATGAAGCGCACGGGCTGAGGCCAGCCCGCCCGAGAGTATGTCGCGATCAACGGCTCTGTTCGGCGGGGTCCACTGCCGCGTGTTGGCGGCCCATCCCTACGCGGGATGACCCTCCTCTGAATGAAAATGCCGCGCCAGCGAAGGGCTGGCGCGGCGCTCGATCAGGGCGGAGGAGATCAAACCGCCGGCAGCTGATCGAGATACTTATCGAGCGTCATCGGATAGTCGCGCACCCGCACGCCGGTGGCGTTATAGACCGCATTGGCCACGGCGGCGGCGACACCGCAAAGGCCAAGCTCGCCGACGCCCTTGGCCTTGAGCGGCGAGGCTATCTCGTCGAGCGTGTCGAGGAACAGCACCTCCTGCGCGGGGATGTCCATATGCACCGGCACCTCATAGCCGGCGAGGTCATGCGCCGGGAAGTACCCGCGGCCCGTGTCGATCGCCATATCCTCCATCATCGCGGCGCCGACGCCCATCACCATGCCGCCGATCACCTGACTGCGCGCGGTGATCGGGTTGAGGATGCGCCCGGCGTCACAGGCTGCCAGCATCCGGCGCAGCCGGATCTCGCCGGTGCCCACATGCACGCCCAGTTCGACGAAATGCGCCGCGAAGGTCGAGACCACATGCGCGTCGCGGGTGCCGCCGAACTCCATGCTGTCCTCGGCGACCAGCTCTCCATCCGATGCCAGCGAGGCGAGCGTGACCTCGGTCTCTCCGGTGCTGACCGACCCGCCCGCAAAGCTGAGCGTGTCGGCGTCATTAACCTTCAGCTTGCCAGCGATCTGCTCGCGCAGCGCAAGGCAGGCGGCATAGGCGCCCGCTGTGGCGCTGGCCGCCCCCCACTGCCCGCCCGAGCCTGCGGAGACCGGGAAGGCGCTGTCGCCGAGGCGGACATCAACCGCATCGAGATCGACCCCCATGGTCTCTGCCACGGTCTGTGCAAGGATCGTGTAAGACCCGGTGCCGATATCGGTCATATCCGTCTCGACAATGATCCGGCCCGAGTCCTGCAAGCGCAGCCGCGCGCCGGACTTCATCACCGGCCCGCCGCGGTAGGCCCCTGCCACGCCATGCCCGATGAGCCATTGCCCATCCCGCGTCGCGCCCGGCGCAGTGTTGCGCTGGTCCCAGCCAAAGGCCTTGGCCCCCTCGCGCAGACATTCGACGAAATGGCGGTCGGAAAAGCTTTTCTCCGGCTCTTCAGGATCCACCTGCGTGTCGTTCATGGCGCGGAACTCCACCGGGTCCATGCCCAGCTTCTCGGCCATCTCGTCCATCGCGATCTCGAGCGCCATCAGCCCCGAAGCCTCGCCCGGTGCGCGCATGGCGTTGGCCTCAGGCAGATGCATCTCGGCCAGATGTTTGACGATCAGCCGGTTGTCCCCGGCATAGAACTTGCGGGTCTGGTCCACCGCGTCCTCGCCCGAGCCACCGGGTAGGGTGTGCGAGATCGCCTCATGGGCGATGGCGGTGATCTTGCCGCTTGCTTCGGCCCCGATGCGAATGCGCTGAATGGTCGAGGCGCGGTGCGTGGTGTTGTTCATCACCATAGGCCGCGGCAGCATGACCTTCACCGGCCTTTGCAGCTTGCGGGCCGCCAGCACCGCCATGACCGCATCAGCACGCAGGAACAGCTTCGCCCCGAAACCGCCGCCGATATAGGGGCTGTCGACACGGATGTCGTCCGCATCCATTTCCAGCGTGGTGGCGAGCGACTGGCGGTCCCATTCGATCATCTGGTTCGAGGTCCAGACCGTCAGCTTGCCGTCCTGCCATTCGGCGATGCTGGCGTGGGGCTCCATCATCGCGTGGCTGTGGCTGGGGGTGCGGTATTCCTGCTCGAGCGTCACATCGGCAGCCTCAAAGGCGGCTTCGAAATCGCCGACGCGGGACACCGGGTCGGAACTGTCGCCCTTCTTCTGCTGCCAGACCGCTTCGAGATCGAAGCTGCCCTTAGTGACCTCATAGTCGACCTTCACCAGCGCGGCGGCGGCGCGCGCCTGCTCGAAGCTCTCTGCCACCACCACCGCGATGGCCTGATGGTAGTGCCATATCTCGGCACCGCCAAAAAGCGGCGCGGTGTGCATGCCCGAGGGCGTGGGCATCTCGCCGACCTCCAGCGTGGTGACAACGCCGACAACACCGGGCGCGGCCTCGGCGGCGGTGGTGTCCATCCCGGTGATGCGACCCTGCGCGATGGTCGAGACCACCGGGTAGCCCACAAGCTGGCCCTCGGCTACATCGTGACGCTCGTAGGCGTAAGGCGCGCGCCCCGAAACCTTCAGCGGGCCGTCGATGCGCGTGGCCGGGCGTCCGACGTAGCGGGCATTGTCAAAGATGTTCTTTCCGGCGGGTTGATCGAATTTCATGATCTCACTCCTCTGCCAGCATGGCCGCGAGCGTCCGCGTCGCCAGGGTGATCTTGAAGGCGTTCTCCTCGGTCGGGCGTGCGCCCTGCAGCAGCTTCGCCATGACGGCCTCGGCGCCTTTGGGCAGTTCGGCATCCGCCTCGGCAGAGCGCCACGGCTTGGGCGCCACGCCCCCCAACGCCACGCGCCCGGTGCCATTGGGCTGGCGGATCAGCGCCACCGAGATGAGCGCAAAGGCATAAGACGCCCGGTCGCGCACCTTATGATATTTCTGCACGCCGCCCACCGGCGCGGGCAGGGTCACCGCAGTGATCATCTCGCCCGGTCGCAGCACGGTTTCCTGCTCCGGCGTGTCACCGGGCAGGAGATGGAAGTCTTCGAGCGGGATGCTGCGGGCGACGCCGCTTGGGCTCATGGTCTCGACCACCGCATCCAGCGCGCGCATCCCCACCGCCATGTCGGACGGATGGGTCGCGATACAGGCATCCGAGGTGCCGATGATACCGAGCTGGCGCGAAAACGCCCCTTCGCTCAGCGCCGCGCAGCCCGATCCGGGGGCGCGTTTGTTGCAGGGCTGGGCGGTGTCGTAGAAATACGGGCAACGGGTGCGCTGGAGCAGGTTGCCCGCCGTGGTCGCCTTGTTGCGCAACTGGCCCGAGGCACCCGCCACCAGCGCGCGGGTCAGCACCGGATAGTCCCGGCGAATGCGCTCATCTGCGGCCAAAGCGGTGTTGCGCACCAGCGCGCCGATGCGCAGCCCGCCTTCTTCGGTTTCGGTGATCTCATCAAGGCCAAGGCCGTTCACGTCGATCAGATGCACCGGGGTTTCGATCTCGAGCTTCATCAGGTCGAGAAGGTTGGTGCCGCCCGCGATGAATTTTGCGCCCTCGACCTCGGCGGCGCGTGCGGCGGCGTCGATGGGACTGGTGGCCCGCTCGTAAGAGAACTCTCTCATGCGCGTGCTCCTTCGCTCTGCTCTTCGGCGACCTGCGTGATGGCCGCGAGGATGTTGGCATAGGCGCCGCAGCGGCAGATGTTGCCGGACATGCGCTCGCGGATCTCTGCCTCGGTGGCTTCGATGCGGGTGGTCAGATCGCCCGTGACATGGCTGGGAATGCCCGCCGCGATCTCTTCGAGCACCGATTTGGCCGAGCAGATCTGCCCCGGCGTGCAATAGCCGCATTGGAACCCATCATGCTCGACAAAGGCCGCCTGCATGGGATCCAGCGCCTCGGGCGCGCCGAGCCCTTCGATGGTTTCCACCTCGTCGCCCTCATGCATGACCGCCAGCGACAGGCAGGAGTTGATGCGCTGCCCGTTCACGCTGCAGGTGCAGGCGCCGCATTGGCCGTGGTCGCAGCCCTTCTTGGTGCCGGTAAGCTGCAGGTGCTCGCGCAGCGCGTCGAGCAAGGTGGTGCGGTTGTCGACGGTCAACTGGTGCGTGGTGCCATTGACGTTAAGGCTGACGGTGCTGGTGGCAGGCCCGACCGCGCCATTGGGTGCCGATCCGGACAGAGCGCCGTCGCGGCTCGGGTTGAAGTCTGTATCTGGGGGCATGATCATTTCCTGTGTATCTGGCTGGCGCCGGGAGGCGGCGGCTGGGTCGGAGGAGCGGTTTCGGCTCAGGTAGCCGGACAATGCGCGACAGCCACGTCGCGCGATAAAAACGGCAGGGTTTCCTCCTCACGAAATGGTCATCCGCTGCTCTCAGGTCCGTCTCTGGCCGGGCAGCGCGCGCAATCAAGGAGGCCGAGGGGCCGAGCCCTCACCCGTGATCAGAACGTCCCCAATGCGCCGGCGGTTCCGCCCTCGCGCCGCCTCGGGCCGCTGCGATCCTGCGAAGGCGCCGTTGCAGCGGCCGAGCAAAAGAAAACGCCCGGCGCGGGCGCCGGGCGTCAAAGCGCTCTGATTGTCTTGCCCGTCAGCGCAGCGCGGCCACCGCGCGCCCCAGACGCCGCACGCCCTCTTCCAGTGTCTCCGCCGGATTGGCGGTGAAGTTCAGCCGCGCGCTGCTGCGGTCGCGCCCCTCGGGATCAAAGACCGAGCTGGGCGAGATGCACACCCCATGCTCCAACCCGACCCGCATCAGCGCATCGGTGTCGAGCGCCGCATCCTTTGCGGTGATCCAGACAAACATCCCGCCCACCGGCCGGGTGAAGGTGAAATGCTCGGACAGATGCGCCTCAACGGCGGCGCAGAGCACGTCGCGGCGCGGCCGATAGGTGTCCAGCGTGGCGCCGCGCACCCGGTCCATCAGCCCGTTTTCCAGCGCGCTGCAGACCATGCGCTGGCACAGGCTGCTGGTGGCCAGATCCGACCCTTGCTTGACCACCGTCAGCTGCTCGATCACCTCGGGCGCGGCGATCACCCAGCCGACCCGCAGCCCCGGCGCCAGTTCCTTCGAGACCGTGCCAAGATAGATCACCGGCCCGTCATAGCGCGCGGCGGGATGCGCCTCGGCGTCGATCTCGATCATCCGCGGCAGCGGCGTGTCGTCGTAGTAAAGCGCGCCGTAAGGGTCATCTTCGACCAGCGGCGTGCCACTGGCACGGGCGGCGGCGACCAGCGCGCGGCGCGCGGCAAGGTCCACCAGCGCGCCGGTCGGGTTGGAGAAATTCGGCACCGTATAGGCAAAGCATGCGCCGCTGAGCGCGTCTGCGGCACCGCTGGCGAGCGTCTCAAGGTGCATCGGGCGATAGCGCGGGTAGCGCGGCCGCCACGCATCGAGCGCGCCAAGATAGGTCGGCGACTGCGCGGCGATCACATCGCCCTTGTCGGCGTAAAGCTTGCCGACCAGATCGAGCGCCTGCATGCCGCCGGTGGTGATCAGCACATTTTCCGGCCCCAGCTTCAGCGCCCCGGTGGAATAGCGCCGCGCCAGCGCCGCGCGCAGGTCGGGCAAACCCTCGATGGGCGCATAGCCAAGGCTTTCGGCGGGGTGATCGGCAACGGCGGCGCGCGCCAGTTCCGCAAGCTCCTCGGTCGGGAAGGTCGCCGGGTCCGGCAGGCCGCCGCCCAAGTTGATCATGCCCGGAATGCTCGCCGCGCCAAGGAAGGTGCGCGTGACCTCATTGGTCTCGCCCATCCACGCGGCGGTCGGGGCGATGGCGGGGGCAAGGCTGCAGTCTGTCACGTCTCGGCTCCTGTCGGTCTCGGTCTGGCGGGCGGCGCGACCCGCGTCCGTCCGTGGCCGGTATCGTACCAGAGACGCGCAAGAGCAAGCGGCACGTCGCGGCGTATTGGGCAAAGGATTTGGCCTGCGCGCCCTAGGCCCGCCATGGATCGGCCCGCGCGAAACCGGGTTCAGCAATGCGAATGATTAGCCTTTCAAACGGCTCCCGTCGCGCAACCACCTCTCTCAGCGCGAGAAATCCGGCCCGTATCCGCGCTGCTTGAGGGTTGCCGCGACCTGCATCAGCGCGGTCACCGCATGGCCCTCGTCGGGAAAACGCTCGGCCCGGCTGCGGCCACGTGTCCCGACCCGTCCCCATTCCTGAACGAGGCTGGCCCCGCCAAAGAGATCGCGCTCCACATGCAGGCGGTAAAAATAGCGCGTGGTCCGGTTGGGCGCGACGCGCAGCAGGCGCAGGCGCGACGGGAAGACCTCGAACTGATCGGTGCAGGCGTTCATGAGCTACGGGCAACAGGTTGACGGACCGCCGGTATAGCAGCGCCTTTCCGGCGCCGCCATGCCCCTTGCACGAGGTTTTCCCGGCCCGGCGCGCAGACGTGTCGCCGCCCCTTTCAGCCGGTCCTTGCCGCCTCAGCCGGTTCCGCCTCAGTCGGTTTCGGCCATGCCCGCGGTTCCGAGGATGGTCGCCAGCCCCGCGTAAAGCCCGCGCAGCGACAGCTCCGGCGCGACGTCGATCCATTCCTCCAGCGAATGCGCCCGCCCGCCAGTGCCGCCCGAGCCGAGGCAGATCGCCGGAACGCCAAGGCTCATGGGGATGTTCGCGTCGGTCGAGCTCTGGCCGGTACGCGGCTCGAAGCCGAAGGCCGGCAGCGCGCTCAGCGCGGCGCGCACGATGGTGCTGTCATGCGCCGTGCTGCCCGCCGGACGGTTGCCGATACGGGTCAGTTCGGCGCGGATCGCGCCATTGGCCGTGTCGCCGCGCGCGTTCTCGCCCTGCACCGCCGCGTCGACCAGCGCCTTGAACGCTTTGTCGAGCTTGGCCAGTTCGCCCGCATCCACAGAGCGCAGATCGACTTCGAGCCAGACCGCCTCGGGGATCGCGTTGATCGAGCTGCCGCCCCCCATGATCGAGGCGCAGAAGGTGGTGCGCGGCGTCTTGGGCACTTCGATGCGGGCCATGCCCGCCATCAGATGTCCCAGCGCATAAGAGGGGTTCACCGTGCCAAAGGCGTTCAGCGAGTGCCCGCCGGGGCCACGGAAGGTCACGCGATAGCGCAGCGAGCCGACCGCGCCGGTGGTGAACTCCCCCACTTCCAGCCCGTCGATGGTGAAGAACCCGGCGATCTTTTCGCGATAGCGCCCCGCTTCGAAGAGATGGCGCACGCCGCGCAGGTCGCCCTTGCCCTCCTCGCCCACGTCGCCGACGAACAGCAGGTCCTGCTCGGTCTCGATGCCCGAAGCGTCGAGCGCTCGGATGAACGCCAGCAGCGCCGCCAGCCCGCGGGTGTCATCCCCCACCCCCGGCGCAAAGAGCTTTGTGCCCTCGCGCCGCACGGTCACATCGGTGCCTTCGGGAAACACCGTGTCGAGATGCGCCGCCACCACGATCATCTGCCCGTTGCCCCGGCCACGGCGGATCCCCAGCACGTTGCCGATCTCGTCGCGCTCCACATCTTCGAGCCCCAGATCGCGGAACTTGGCCGCATAGGCCTCGGCCCGCCTGTCTTCCTTGAAGGGCGGCGCGGGGATCTCGGTGAGCTCGATGATCTCCTCGACAAAGCGGTCGTGGCCGAGGCGCAGGTCCTCCTGCGCGCGTTTGAACGGCTCCGAGGCGATGATCCGGGCGACGTCTTGGGTCATTATTGGGTCCTGTGCTGCGTGCAATGTGTCTGGCTCAGAGCCTGCGATACGCGATCCCCCTCGCACGTGCGAGAGAGATGCCGACAAGGTGATGCGCTCCGGGCCGCGTCAGGCATGGCGTGGCCGCCGCTCCCACCAGAGGCCCCAGAGCGAGCCGCTGACGATCAGCCCGGCCCCCGCAAGCGTGCTGAGCGTGGGGGCTTCCAGAAAGAACACCGCCCCGATCAGCGCCGCATAAACCAGCCGCAGGTAGTCGAAGGGCGCCAGCGCCGTGGCCTCTCCGACGCGGAAGGCAAGGAAGTTGAGGCTCTGCCCCACGGTCGACAAAAGCCCGATGCACAGCAGCATGGCCCATTGCGCCGGGCTCGGCGCCACCCACGACAGGGCTGCGGGCACGACGAGGATCGCCCCCACGCCCACCGCCTGATAGGTGACGACGGTGCCCAGTTTCTCCTGCTGCGCCAGCTTGCGCACGATGACCATGACCAGCGCCACCGCCCCGGCCGAAAGCAGCGCCAAAAGCGTGTAGTGATCGATCTGGCCGCCGCGCGGGTCGGTGATCACCACCACCCCGGCAAAACCCGCCCCGATCGCTACCCAGCGGTGCGCCCAGACGGTCTCATGCAGGATCAGAATGGCGAAGATCGCGACAAAGAAGGAGCGCGAGAAACTGATCGACACCGCATCGGCAAGCGGCAGATGCACCATGGCGGTGAAGCCTGCGACCATGGCCAAGGCAGAGAGCGCAACGCGGGCGCCATGCAGCCGCGGCGCATCGGTGCGGAAGGCGCCGCGCGGATCGCGCAGGATGCGCGGGCTCATTGCGGCGGTCATCACAAGCTGGCGGATAAAGAGCACCTGAACCACCGGGATCCCCTCGCCCACGGTTTTGATCAGCGCGGTCATGATGGTCATCACCAGCCCCGCCATCGCCACCCAGATCGCGCCCTGCAGGTTTCCCGGCAGCCCCGCAATCCGCCCGCGCAGCCCGCTGGCCAGACCCTCAAGCGCGCTCAAATCCGGATACTCGGGGTGTGCGTGGCGCTGTCACGGCTTGGGCGGGGGCGGCGATGGATGGGGGCATTGCATACAACCAACTTCACAACCGGCATCTATTGCCCCTCATTTCCCAATTTTCCGCCCTGTCGAGGTAGTCCTACGCCCGGAATTTTAAACTCGCAAGTCAGGTTGGATACAATTATGCGATTTGACATGCCGCGCGGTGACAGGCGGCTCTTTCCCGGGCAGGATCGCGTCACGGGACACGAGGATCAGAGTACGGGGATCGGGGCAGGCCATGTCGACACGCGGACAGCAGGTGGTGCGCCATATCCGGGACGGGATCGCCGACGGGCGCTTTCCCGGCGGCAGCCGGATGAACGAGGTGGAGATCGCCGAGCGCTTTGGCGTTTCGCGCACACCCGTGCGCAACGCGCTCAGCGCGCTCGCGGCAGAGGGGCTGCTCGACTACACGCCAAACGCCGGATACACCGTGCGCCGCTTCACCGTCGACGACATCTCGCGCATCTTCCGGGTCCGCACCGAGCTTGAAGGTCTGGCGGCGCGGCTCGCCGCGGAGCAAGGGCTTTCCCCCACCGGCGAGGCCGAGATGCGCGACCTGCTCGACCAGACCGCGCGGCTGGTCGAGGCCGCCCGCTGGGACGACGAGATCCGCGAGACTTTCCTGCCCCTCAACCGCCGCCTGCACATGCTGGTGCGTGAGACGGCGCAGAACCCTTTCCTTGCCGAGATGATCCGCAAGACCAACGAGGTGCCACTCTTCGATCTCATCCGCTGGCGCTGGTTCGACGCCGATCTGCTGCGCCAGTCGCAGGACGAGCATCTGGAGCTTTTCGACGCCCTGCGCAACCGCCAGCCCGACCGCGCCTACCGCATTCAGGCCGAGCACACCTACCGCTCGGGGCGGCGGATGATCGAGAACTGGTCGCGCACCGAGGCGGAGATCCACGCCAAGCGCGGCACGCCCGCGTTGCGCACCCCCTAAGGTGGCAGCGTGAAGCCGCAAGCGCAGTCGGGCAGAAAAGGCTGTGCCACATTCGACGGAGCTGAGAGCGCCGCGCGGCTGGGGCGGCCTCAGCCGTCGGCGCTCAGCGGCGGCGGCTCAGCCAGACCCCCAGCAGGATCAGCGCCACACCGGCGATCTGCATCCACAAAACGCCCCCCTCGCCGCGCAGCAGATCGAGCGACACGCTCGACAGCATCTGCCCCGCCACCAGCAGCCCGCCGGTCAGCGCCGCGCCGAGCCGCGGGATCAGCCAGCTGCCGCTGGCCACAAAGATCACCCCGATCGCGCCGCCTGCCCAAGCGAAGATCGGCGCGCTCGCCGCCGTCTCGGGCCAGAGGCTTCCGGCGATCAGCGCGCAGGGCACCAGCACCGCAAATCCGACAAGGTGGTTCCAGAAAGACGACTGCATCGCCGAAGTGGTCAGCGCCAGCCGCCCGTTGAGTTGCCGCGAGAGCGTGACGAGCATCCCCGACGCGACACCCAGACAGATGAGAAAGATCATTGCCCGCTCCCCCGCGCGAAGATGATCAGCAGCGTACCCGCCACGATCGCCGCCAGCGCCAAGAGGTCATTGCGGCGCGGCATGCGCTTCTCCAGCCCCAGCGCGCCGGTGATGTCGAAGATCAGCGCCAGAACCACCTGCCCCGCCAATCCCAGTGCCAGCGTGCCGGTCAGCGCCAGCGAGGAGTTCACCACCACCGTCGACAACACCACCGTCAGCGCCCCCGAGACACCGCCGAGATAGGCCCAGAGCGGTGCCCGCCGCCGGGGCTGGCCGCGCTGCGCCGAGGGGCGGCGCATCCAAAACAGCCCAAGCAGCAGCGCCGCCACCACCGAGCCCACGCCATGCGCGGTAAGCGAGGCGAAGACCGGCGTCGTATGCGCGGCCATCATGCCGTTGCTCAGCAGCATGAGCGTCAGCAGGCTGCCCGCGCAAAGCGCCGCTGCGATCTCCAGCGGATGCGGGGCGCCCGGTGATCCGGCGCGGTGGGGGGCGGTGTCTGAGGCGGGCATCGGCGGTCCTTGGGCGGAATGGGCAACTGCAAGGCAACGCTGGGTCACCGAGAATCTCCTGCCACCCATAGCCAGCCTGAGCGCCGGAGGGTACCTCTCGTGACGCAAAGCCAGCCCCTCCGATCCGCACGCACCTCCGAAACCCTGCTGCGCCGTGGAAGAATTTTTGCACGTCAGCCGTTCGCAAAATGAGTACGCCTAAATTTCAATCATTTCGCGCGCCGATGGCGCCGCCTCTCCCCCGTTTTATTGGCGATTATTCCTGTATTTTCACCGCAGCAATTCTCGATCCTGCTCGAATTGCGCTCCGCCTCGCCGATATTGCCCGAAATATACGCAGCGTGAAAACTCACGTTTTCCCGTTGATCGCACTGCAATTGCCGTTCCATAAATCAGGGCACGAGTAGAAGCGGTCTGGACCCGGTCCTGGACATTGCTCGCCAGTCGTTCCGACACTGACGAGGCCAATATGTCCAACAAGCATCTGCTTATTAACGACAAAATACAAAACCCCGATCTTGCGGCGCATAAGTGCCGGACCTGCCTGATGTGCGCAGATCCGGAACGGCGGCGCTGTGCCCGCGACCGGATGCTGTCTGACGGTATCCGCCGCGCCGAGATCGACCGACTGCAACTGTCCAACAAAATCGCACACTAGGGAGAGGCCCCCATCATGATGTCCAAATCCACCCCGCTCGCGGCATTGGCTTTCGCGCTCAGCGCCACCACCGCGCTCGCCGGTGATCCCGTCACCTATCAGCTCGACTGGCTGCCCGGCGGCGACAAGGCACCGATCTATGTCTGCGTCGATCAGGGCTTCTGCGCAGATGCAGGCCTCGACGTGACCATCGCCTCGGGCCGCGGCTCGTCGGATGCGATCTCGCGCCTCGCCGCCGGATCGTCCGACATCGGCATGGCCGACATCGGCGCGCTGATGGCCGCCAAGGCGCAGGAAGGCGTCGGCGTCACCTCGGTGCTGTCGGTGTTCAACAAAGGCCCGCATGCCTTCTACACCGTGAAAGACAGCGGCTTTGACAGCGTGGCGGACGTGAAAGGCAAGAAAATCGCCACCTCGCCCTTCACCTCGTCCAATGTCTACCTGCCGCTGGTGCTGCAGGATGTGGGGCTGACCGAGGCCGATCTTGAGCTGACCAAGGCCGACGCGGGCGCGCTCGGGCCGATGCTGATGACCGGTCAGGTCGACGGGATCGTGGCATGGATGACCGATCTGTCGCGCTACACCGGACAGGGCAAGGACGCGGGCAAAGAGATCATCGCGCTGCCGTGGTCTGCCGCCGGGCTCGAGCTTTACTCCGCCGCGCTGAACGCCAATGACGCCTTCCTTGCCGAGCGTCCCGAAGTGGCCGCGCGCTTCGTCGCCGCCTTCAAGAAATCCATCGAGTTCTGCCAGACCAACCCAGAAGAGGCCGCGCAATCGGTGGTCAACATGGTGCCCGAACTGGAGCATGGCGACGTGCTCGGCTCGCTGAACGACATGCTGGGGCTGGTGTTCAACGATGTCACCGAAGAGGACGGCCTCGGGGTCTTCGAGCCGGGCCGCCTTGCCGCCACATGGACCCGCGTCGCCGCGGCGCAGGGACTGGATGAAAGCGCGCATAGCGCCGACGATTTCGTCACCCGCAGCTTCCAGCCCGGCGGGGAAGGCTGATGGAAACGCCCGCCGCCATTCGCTTCGACCGGCTGGGTCAGGTCTTTGAGACCGGCTCGGGCCGGGTGGAGGCCCTGCGCAATGTCAGCTTCGAGGTCGCCCGGCACGAGTTTCTCGCCGTGCTCGGCCCCTCGGGCTGCGGCAAGTCCACCTTGCTGCGCATGATCGCCGGACTGCTGGAGCCCACATCGGGCGCGGTCGAGGTGTTCGGGCGGCGGGTCACCGCCCCGCGCGAGGACATCGGCATCGTCTTCCAGAAGCCGACGCTGCTGCCTTGGGCCAATATCGAAGACAACGTCATGTTCCCCGTCCGCCACAAGCGCGGACGGGTGGGCAGCCACGACCGCGACCGCGCGCAGGAGCTTTTGCGCATGGTCGGGCTCGAGGGCTTCGGCAAGCGCCTGCCGGATGAGCTTTCGGGCGGCATGCAGCAACGCGTCGGCATCGCCCGCGCGCTGCACATGGACCCCGACATTCTGTTGATGGACGAGCCCTTCTCGGCGCTCGACGCGCTGACCCGCGAGGAAATGGGGTTCGATCTGCTGCGCATCTTCGGCGAGCGGCCCAAGACCGTGGTCTTCATCACCCATTCCGTCAGCGAGGCAGCGCTGCTCGCCGACCGCGTGCTGGTGATGACCGGCCGCCCCGGCTCGGTGCTGACCGAACTGCCGGTGCCCGTCGCCCGTCCGCGCGGCCGCGAGACGATCAAGGATCCCGCCGTGACCGAGCTTGCCGCCCACCTGCGGGACCTGCTGCTGCAAAGGGACGCCGCCTGATGACCCTCTCCATGCCAGATTACACCAAGCCCGAGAGCAAACGCCCCGACCTGCGCCGCCTGCTCGCCGCGCCCGGCGTCGCCGCGGTGCTCACCATCCTTGGCACCGTGGCGCTCTGGGAGCTTGCCGCCCGCACGCTCGATATCCCGAGCTACCTGCTGCCCGCGCCGAGCGCGATCTTCTCGACCTTCCCCAGCATCGGGGCAGAGCGTTGGGTCGGTCACCTTTGGGCAACGCTGCGGGTGGCACTGCTGGGCTTTGCGCTGGCGATCGGTATCGCCATTCCGCTGGCCATCGCGCTGGTGCGCTCGCCGGCGCTCAACCGCACGCTCTATCCGCTCTTGGTCATCGTGCAGTCGACGCCGGTCGTGGCCATCGCGCCGATCATCATCGTGGTGCTGGGCGCGGGCGACGCGCCGCGCATCGTCATCACCACGCTGATCTGCTTCTTCCCGCTGGTGGTCTCCACCGCCACCGGCCTTGCCGCCACACCGCCGGAACTCATCGAGCTGTCGCGCAGCCTGCGCGCCCCGGCGTTCCGCGAGATCACCCAGATCCGGCTGCCCTTCGCCGTGCCCTACATCTTCTCGGCGCTGAAAATCTCGGTGACGCTGGCGGTGATCGGTGCGGTGGTGGCCGAGTTCTGCGCCTCGGATGCGGGCGTCGGCTACTTCATCCAGTTCTCGACCTCGATGTTCAAACTGCCGCAGGCCTGGGCCGGGCTCTTTGTCCTCGCCGCCATGTCGCTGGCGCTGTTCCAAGCGGTGAGCTGGGCGCAGAAGCTGCTCGTCCCGTGGAGCCTGCCGCGCAAGCGCTAACCCTATCCGTGCCGGGCGGCCCGCCGCCCGGTGCATCCCCCGGAGTAGAAGCAGTCAGGCCCCGGCCCGGACATTGCTCCCCACCCTGCCGGACTCTCCGGCGACCTACTTTGGAGACTGCAATGAGCACCAACTACGACCTTGCCGAGCTGAACAAGGAAACCACCATCGGCGGCATGGGCAGCACCATCGAGCGTGACGTGCCCGCCATCGACCTCTCGGACTTCGAAAACCGCAAGCACGAGATCGCCGACGCGCTCTGGGAGGCCTCGACCGGTATCGGCTTCTTTCAGGTCTACAACCACGGCATCCCCGAGGAAGACATCGACGCCGCCTTCGACACCGCATGGGAGTTCTTCGAACTGCCGACCGAGGTGAAAGCGCAATACCCGATGCCCAAGGGCACCAACGCAGGCTGGGAATTCAAGGCGCAGGTGCGCCCCTCCACCGGCACGCCGGACAACAAGGAAAGCTATCAGGTCACCCGTCCGCTGATGGAGGGCAAATGGCCGACCGAGGAAGAACTGCCCCGCTTCAAGGAGCGTGCGCTGAAGTTCGAGCGCCAGAACTGGGAACTGGGCATGCGGATCCTGTCGTGCTTTGCGCTGAAGATGGGCTTCCCCGAGGATTTCTTCACCCACGCCCATGACCCCAAGTCCGACCAGTACCAGTCGACCCTGCGCCTCATTCACTACATGTCGATGGAAGACGCCAAGCCCGAGGACTTCAAGGCATGGCGCGCCGGGGCGCACAGCGATTTCGACTGCCTCACCATCCTGCACCAGAAGGAAGGCGAAGGCGGGCTGCAGGTCTGCCCCGGCAAGGACGCAGGCACCAACGCATGGACCGACGTGCCGCCGCGCCGCGGCTACATCACCTGCAACATCGGCGACATGCTGATGCGCTGGTCGGACGATCAGCTGCAGTCGACCCTGCACCGCGTGCGCATGCCCACCGAGGGCGAATACAAGGGACGCCGCCTGTCGCTGCCGTTCTTCTGTCAGGCCAACCGCGACGCGGTCATGCAGGGGCCGCTGGGCAAATACGAGCCGATCACCGCGGGTGACTATCTGACCATGCGCATCAATGCCAACTTCGCCGCCGCCAAGGCCGCCAAGAAGTAAGGCGTTGAGCATGGGCCTTCCGGGTGACAACATCACGAAAAAGGGCGGGGTCTCGATCCCTGCGAGACCCAGCTTCGGAAGGTCCATGCTGCACGGCCGCGCATTGCGCTACATCGACGAGGTCGCCCGTCAGGGCTCTATCCGCAAGGCAGCGCGCGAGCTCAACGTCGCCGCCTCTGCGGTGAACCGTCAGGTGCTCGAGGTTGAGGCCGACTTTGGCGTGCCGATCTTCGAGCGGCTGCCCAAGGGGCTGAAGCTGACCGCACCGGGCGAGCTTTTGATCGCTCATATCCGCGAGACGCTGCGCGACCATGACCGCCTGCAGGCGCGGATCCACGCGCTGAAGGGGCAGAGCCATGGCACGGTGACGGTGGCGACAATGGCCACGCTCGCCGCCGGGCGGCTCGCCGATGTGGTGGCCGACTACCGCGAGCGGCATCCGCGCGTGGATCTGAAGGTGACGGTCTGCGACCGCGCGGGGCTGATGGAGATGGTGGCCTCGGGCGAGGCCGAGATCGGCCTTGGCTACAACCTGCCGCAGGACAACCGCATGCAGCTTGTCGCGGTGTTCCAGCACCGGCTCGGCGCGGTGGTCGCCCCCGGCCATCCGCTCACCGCCAAGCCCAACGTGCGCGTCGCCGATTGCCTGATCTACCCGCTGATCCTCGCCTCGCACCGGCTGTCGCTGCGCCCGCTGATCGAGAACCTCGCCCCGGCCACCGCCGATCTGCGCCCGGCGGTCGAGACCAACTCCACCGAGATGATGAAACGGCTGGTGCGCCAGCCGCCCAATGTGACCTTCCTCAACCGGGTCGATGTGGATCAGGAACTGCGCGACGGCGATCTCGCCTTTCTGCCGCTTCTGGCCGCCGCTGGGCGGCAGCGGCTCAGCCTCGTGCACCGCAGCCGCGGCGCGCTGTCGCCCGCCGCCGATGGCTTCATGCAGGCGATCCACGACCATTTCGGCAAAGGCGACGCCTGAGCCGTCCCAGACATACGGAACCGACAAGATGACCCAGACCACCCCCCGCCCGCTGACCGAGGCGCTGGCGTCCGGCGGCGACCTGCTGCTGCGGAGCCTGCGCTGCCCCGAGGCTTTGCTCATGGGCGGTGCGCCCGCTGGCGCGCCCGTGGACGCGAGCGGAACCGCCAGCGTGGATATGCTGATCAAGGGCGGACGGATCGCCGCTCTCGAAGCGCCCGGACGGCTGGAGGCAAGCACCCGCACGGTCGATCTTGGCGGGCGCCACGTCTGGCCGATGCTGATCGACGCGCACACCCATCTCGACAAGGGCCACGTTCTGGGCCGCGCGCCGGACTCGGGCGGCACCCATGCCGGTGCCCGCGAGGCCACCACGCAGGACCGGATCGCCCATTGGCGTCATGACGATCTGATGCGCCGTATGGACTTCGGCCTCTCCTGCGCCGAGGCCCATGGCGTCGCCGCGATCCGCACCCATCTCGACAGCCACGAGGGACAGGGCGAGACCACATGGGGCGCTTTTGCCGAGACCCGCGAGGCGTGGAAGGACCGCATCGCGCTGCAGGCGGTGGCGCTGGTGCCGCTGGACGCATGGGGGACAGATTATGCGCCGCATCTGGCCGATCTCGTCGCGCGGCATGGTGGGCTCATCGGCGGGGTGACCCGCGCCTCGGGCGGCACTCATGGCTCGCTGAGCGATATCGACGCGCTGCTCGACCGGCTGTTCACGCTGGCGCGCGAGCGTGATCTGGACATCGACCTGCATGTGGATGAAGCCGCCGAGGGCGGGGCGCTGTCGCATGTCGCCCGCGCCGCGATCCGTCATGGCTACGAGGGGCGCGTGACCTGCGGCCACTGCTGCTCGCTCGCGCGGCTGCCCGAGGACGAAATGCATGCGGCAATAGCGCTGGTGAAAGAGGCCGGTCTGTCGCTGATCACCCTGCCGACGGTGAACATGTACCTGCAGGACCGGGTGCCGGGCCGCACGCCGCGCTGGCGCGGGGTGATGCCGCTGCACGAGCTGCGCGAGGCCGGTGTGCCGGTGGCCGTGGCCGGGGACAACTGCCGCGATCCGTTCTACGCCTATGGCGATCACGACATGCTCGACACATGGCGCGAGGCGGTGCGGATCTGCCATCTCGACCATCCGCTCGGCGCCGCCGCTGCGCTGGCCGGGCCCGCCCCCGCAGGCATCACTGGCCTTGAGGGCGGCAGCCTCGGCGTCGGGCAGCGTGCCGATCTGATGGTGCTGGAGGCGTGGAGCATGGATCAGGTCATCGCCCGCCCGCAGTCCGACCGCCTGCTGCTGCGCGACGGAAAGCTGCTGGACGTTGCCCTGCCCTCTTACGCCGCGCTGGAGGCCGCGCCTGCCGCGCATGAAGCGGCCTGACCCGAGGCAAAGCCCCGACAAACGCAACGGGCCGACGTCGATGGACGCCGGCCCGTACCTCCCCTCGCGAGGACCCGCTCAGCCTGCGGGCTGGGCCTTGCGGCGCCAGATCAATGCGATGATGGCAAGCAGGATGATCAGCGCCGCAGCGATGCCCACCCATGTCAGCCACGCCGCATTCTGAATGAGCCAAGGCGCGCTGCCCCCGGCCCGAATTTGCGCCACGCCATCCGCGTCGAGCCCCGGCTCGCGCCTGCCGAAATTGGCTGCGACATAGTTCGTCAGCCCCGCGATCTGCGCATTGTCGAGGTCGTCTGCAAAGGCCGGCATCACCGTGTAGCCGTTCGCGTCATGGCGGCTGATACCTTCGGCGATGGTCATCACCAGGTTCGACGGGTCCTGCCCGGTGACCGAAGCCGCCGTGGTCAGATCGGGGAAATGGCCGTCGCCGGCACCCTTGCCATCCACCCCGTGACAGGCCGCGCAGGCGCCGTTGTAGAGCGCCGCACCCTCGGTCGTGTCATGACGAGCAAGATCGTCGGGCTTGCCGGTCCAATCGGTGGTCTCGTAGCTGGTGAGCGCGATCTTCTGGACCTGCGCATCCGGGGCCACACCATCCTCGGGCGTGCTGACCGCAGGCACCGTTTTCAGATAGGCGGCAATGGCTCCAAGGTCGTCTTCCTCGAGATGGCTCAGCGAGTATTCCACCGCTTCGGCCATCGGCCCGGCCGCCGATGCGCGCCCCGGCGCATGACCGTTGCGCAGATAGGTGACGATCTCGTCCTTGGACCAATCGCCGATGCCTGTCTGCGCATCGGGCGTGATGTTCGGTGCCCGCCAGCTGCCCAGCGAGGCACCGCCAAGGAAGGCGCTCTGCTGCGAGTTCATCAGCGGCCCGCGCGGCGTGTGGCAGGTGCTGCAATGCTCCAACGCCTGCACCAAATAGGCGCCGCGCTCTTCACTGGCATCAAGCCCTTCGGGCGGCGTCCAGCCGGGCGCGTCGGTGAACAGCAGGTTCCAGCCCGCCATCAGCGCCCGCACATTGAAGGGGAAAGGCAACTCGGTCTTCTCGGTCAGACCTGCATCCACCGGGTCCACCTCGGTCATCAGGTAGTCGTAGATCGCCGAGACGTCTTCATCGGTCAGCTTGGCATACGAGGGATAGGGCATCGCCGGGTAGAGATGCGTGCCGTTCGGGGTCACCCCCTCGCGGATCGCGCGGGCGAATTCCCCCTCGCTCCAACTGCCGATTCCAAATTCCTTGGAAGGCGTGATGTTGGTCGCGACGATGTTGCCCATGGGCGAGGCGATTGCATAGCCCCCCGCGAAGGGCGCGCCGCCGTTGGGGTTGGTGTGGCAGGCGGCGCAGTCGGCTGCCGTTGCCAAATAGGCCCCGCGCGAGAGCTGGCCGGTGTCATCCTGCGCCGCCATGGCGCCGGAAGCAAAGAGACCGGGCAGCGCGAGCGCGGCAAGAGCGGCGGTTCTGACATATCCCATGATCACACCTCCCGCGCGATGGTATCTGCGGCGCGGATGCCCAAGGCCACCGCGGTCAGCGTCGGGTTCACCACCGAAGAGGACGGCAGGTTGCCGGTGCCCACGACGAAGAGGTTCTCGTGCTCCCAGCTGCGGCAGTCCTTGTCGACCACCGAGTCCGAGGGATCGTCGCCCATGATCGTCGTGCCCATGATGTGGTCGTGGTTGGCCAGATCGCGCGACATGTTCAGCGTCTCGCCATCCATCGCCTCGACGAAGTTGGTGAAATCGGCGATGCAGGGATCGATCGCGCCGCGGCAGTAGTCGTCGACGTTGAAAGTCAGGCGGATGTTGGGATTGCCAAACGCGTCCGTCTTGTCCCCCGGCTGCACCCGGTTGGCCGGGTCGGGCAGCGTCTCGAACATCGAGTAGAGGCTCATGTAGCGCGCGCTGTCGTGGCGGATGCGCTCGTCAAGCTCCGAGCCCAGAACCCCCTGCCCCAGAAGCCGCTTGGTGATGTTCTCATTCGGCACGAAGTTGTTCACCGCATGTTTCATCCCCGAGTGGCGCGAGCGGCTCTCGCCATCGCGGTGGCTGAAGATGGCGCCCTGCTGGATCGGCCCACGCCCCGGCCAGACCGCATCTTTCGAAAAGAAGTCCACGCCAAGCCCGAGGTGCGGCATCAGGTAACGCCCGACCATGTCGTTGGAATTGCCGACATCCGACATGATCATCAGCTTGGGGCTTTCATAGCCATGCGCCGCCAGAACGAAGGCCTTGGCCGACAGCCGCGCTTCCGAGCCGTCCGAGGATTTGTAGTGCACCGAGGCGATCTTGCCGTCCGGCCCCTTCTCGATCTTGTCGACCGTGGCGTCGGTGATCAGCTTGCAGCCTGCCTCGACCGCAAGGTCGGCGTGGAAGACGCCGCTATAGTTGGCCCCGATCGGGCAGACCGGCGCGCAATTGTTGTTGCCCACACAGCCCGGACGGCCCCGGTAGTTGCCGCTCATCATCGCCGAAGGCTCGGCGACGATCTCATAGCCCTTGGGCGCGATGGCCGCGGCAAATGTGTCGAGCATGTAGCTGTTCTTTTGCGCCGGCATCGGGAACTCGCGCGAGCGCGGCGGCCATGTCTCTCCGGAGCGGATGCCAGACTGATCTTCCTGCAGATTGCCCGCGACGCCGATCTCATATTCGGCCTTGTCGTACCACGGCTCGAGGTCTTCGTATTCGATCGGCCAGTCGCGCGAGACGCCGTAGAGCGACTTCATCTTGAAATCGCTGGGAATGAAGCGCCATGTCGCCCCGCCCCAGTGCCATGTCGAACCGCCCACCAGTTTGAGGAAGTTGGCGACCATCTCGTAGTCGCCGTCGTTCTCGACGTAGCCATGCGACGAGGACGTATGCGCCCAAGGCTGATCGGGGTACGGGCCGTTATAGTCCTGACGGCGCGGCGATTTGCGAAAGCTCTCGATCAGCTTCCAGCGCGGGATACGCACGCCGGCCTCGAGGATGATGACGGATTTGCCTTGCTTTGCCAGCTCGTAGGCGGCGTTGCTGCCGACGGTGCCGGAGCCGATGACGATGACATCGGCGTCGTAGTCTTGTGCCATATCTGGGAATCCAGTTCGGTGAAAAAGGGGCGGAGGAGACCGGGCGAACCGCCCGCGTCAGTCGTCGGCGACACTCGCCGGAGGCTCGGCCCAATAGTTCATCTTGTGCTGCGAATAGGTGGGGATCGGTGTCGCGTCGGAGGTCGGACCCCACATCAGCGCATCGCGATAGGTGACGAAGCGCGCGTCGTCGCTTTCCTGCGACGGGTCCGGTGTGCCGGTGTAGCCAAGATACCAGACCGCGGTGATCGTGGTCATCGTATCACGCAGGTCCTGCGCGGGCCCGGTGGCGAGGAATGCGTCCACCGTCTCGCTGCCGCTTTCGGTCAGCGCGGTGTCCAGCGCCTCGAGCTTCGCGCCGAAGTCGGGGTCAAGCTCTGTCAGCTGCGCATAGGCCCGTTCGACCAGGGCGGGGTTCAGGCTGTCCTGACGGGTGACGAAGGCACTGATCGCGCCGAAGCCCTCGACGCCGCTGCTTGCGGCCAGCACGCGCCCCGCACCGAAGGTCGCGCCCGAGGCCGCTGCCAGACCGGCCAGCGCCGATGTCAGGAGGAACTCACGCCTGCGAAGTCTGTGTCCACTCGGCACGCTGGGGGCGCTTCCGCGATGGGGGGTGCGCCCTCCGCTCGGACTGCGCGGGGGAAACAGGTTCGGCATGGTGATACTCCCTTACTGGAATGCGGGCGCACACCGGGCAGCATCAGAGAAACCTCTGGGAAACAAAGAAGATCCCCGTCCGGCCCGGTGGAGGCGCGGCGCAATGCAGCAATATGCCGCAGGGGAAAGCCGCACAATCCGTCGGCGCTCGAAGGAACTCTTCACGAAAATCGAAAGATAGGGCGCATGCCTTTGCGATTTTCAGGCAGTCCGAAAGGACGCGCGATTGGAAAGGGACCGGCAGCGCGCCGCGCCCCGGTCGCCGTCATTGCAGGTAGGGGGGCGGATGCCCGCGCTTACCAAGCGTTGTAGCCGAGGTATTTGCCGGACATCTCGATCTTCACCCGGTCGCCCTTTTCATGCGGCACGCGCGTCACCTCCATGTCAAAGTCGATGGCCGACATGATGCCGTCGCCAAACTCTTCGTGGATCAGCGCCTTGATGGTCGGGCCATAGACGCCGACGATCTCATAGAGCCGGTAGATGCAAGGATCGGTCGGCACGGTCTGGCTCCAGACCTTGGTCGGGCTTTCGATCAGCACCTCTTCGGCGTCGGCGGGCAGGTCCAGCAGCGCCACCAAGGCCTTGGCCTTCGCGGGCGGCATCGCGTTCATGCCGACACAGGCGGAATGGGTCCAGACCGGCGACATGCCGATTTCCTTGGCGATCCCCTCCCAGCTCAGACCGGCGCGTTTCTTGGCGGCGAGGATCAGCGCGGCGACATCGTCCTTGGTCAGATCCTGCGGGATGAGTGCGTCTTTCATGGCATTGCTCCTTTCGAGGGTGAGGGTCAGCCGCCCAATTGTGCGGCGAGGATAAGGCAGAGCGCCGCAAGGATCGCGGAGACGGCCTGCCAGAAACGGACGGGATTGCGCGCCGCAAGCGGGCGACGATGCGCGGCCTGCCAGCCCGGCGCGGGACGGCGCAGATCGGCAAGGAATTCCGAAAGCGCATCGGGACGGCGCAGCGGATCGGGATGCAAAGCGCGCTCCAGCGCGGCATCCACCCAGCCGGGCACGCCGCTCGTCTCGTCGCAGGCCGAGCGGTAGGCGAGACGCATCTGGTCCCGGCGCGAGGCGATGCGTGCCACCTGAGAGCCGTAGGGAAAAAGCCCGGTCAGCATCTCATAGCCGATCACCGCCAGCGCATACATGTCGGACCGCCAGCTCACCACATCCCCCGAAAGATACTCGGGCGCGGTGTATTGGTAGGTTCCGGGCATCTCGCCCATGAGGCCCGGCGTCGCCTCTTCCACACCGGCCACGGCGACCGAGCCGAAATCGATGATCCGCAGCGTGCCGTCAGCGTCGATCAGCAGGTTCTCGGGCCGGATATCCTGATGGATCATCTCGCGGCGGTGCATGGCGCGCAGCCCGTCCGCCACCTGCTGCAAGATGCCGCGCACCTCGTCGAGCGATGGCTTCGGGTGGTCGGTCATCCATTGGCGCAGGGTGACACCCTCGACATAGTCGGTGACCCCGTAAAGCGCGCTGCGCGGCCCCGGCAAGGGCGCGGCGCGCAGCACATGAGGGCTGTGGATGCGGCGCGCCACCCAGTCCTCCAGCAGGAAGCGCCGCCGCGCCTCTGGGTCTTCAGCGATCTCGGCGGCGGGAATTTTCAGCGCCACCCGCGCACCGTCTGGCGCGGCGGCGAGGAACACATGGCTGCGCGCAGAGTGGTGGAGCGCGCGCAGGATGCGAAACCCGTCGATCTCTTGGCCCGGCTTCGGCAGCGGCGGCACCGGCAGGCGCGCGGCCTCGTCGCCCAGCGCGGCGCTGCCGGGCTCGGGCAGCGCGTCGACGCGCAGGATCTGCGCGGTGAGATTGTCAGAGCTGCCCCGGCGTAGCGCATGCGCCACCAGTTCCTCGGCCACCGCGTCGAGATCCTCGCTCCGGTCCAGCAGCGCGCGCAGGTCGCGTCCGGTGACATGCTCATGCACACCGTCGGTGGTCAGCACGAAGACATCCCCCACCTGCAGCGGCACTCGGCGGTGGTCGATGCGCAGCTCTGGGCCGACGCCCATGGCCCGCGCCAGCATCTCGCCGCTGCGGTGGTCTTCGGTGAGCGGCTCGAGGCTATCGCCCGAGAGGCGCGCAATGCGGCTGTCGCCGATGTGAAACAGATGCGCGCTACGGCCCTTCAGCACCATAGCCGAGAAGGTGCACACATAGCCGCGGTCGGGATCGCCCGGCGCCACGGCGCGCGACTGGCCGTGCAGCCATGCGTTCGTGGCAGAGATCACCCGGCTGGCAGAGGTCTGCACCGTCCAGCTTTCGGGCGTGTCGTAATAATCGGTCAGCATCGCGCCCACCGCCATCTCGGCGGCCGCGCGGGAAAAGCGACTGGTGGAAATGCCGTCGGCCAGCGCCACCACCGCGCCTTTGAGCGCCAGTTGCATCCCTTCGGGCAGCAGTGCGCCGTGAAAGTCCTGCATCTGCGGCTTTGCGCCTTGTGCGGCGTGCTGGCCAAGCGAGAGGCGCAATCCGGTGGCGGCGGTCATGGCGTCGGCTGTGTCTCGGGGCATGGTGGATGTCCGGTCAAAGGGACAAATGAAAAAGAGGCCCCGCACGCAGGCGGGGCCCAAGGGGGAGGTCAATCTTATTCGGCGGGAACGCCTGCGGTGTCGTCGTTGCGGCCCGCGTTGCGCTTCGGCGATTCACGGAAGTGGGTGGCGTAGATCATGCCGCCAACAAAGGTCAGACCGCCGACAAGGTTGCCCAGAACCACCGGAATCTCGTTGTAGGCGAGGTAGTCGAACCAGGTGAACTCACCGCCCAGCATGATGCCCGAGGGGAAAAGGAACATGTTGACGATCGAATGCTCGAAGCCGAGGTAGAAGAACACGAGGATCGGCATCCACATGGCCATGATCTTGCCGCCCGTGGAGGAGGACATCATCGCCGCGACCACGCCGGTCGAGACCATCCAGTTGCACAGCACGGCGCGGGTAAAGACGGTCAGCAGGCCTGCGCCGCCAGCTGCGGCATAGCCAAGCGTCCGGGCCTCACCGATCGAGCCGATCTTCTGGCCCACGGCGTTGGGCTCGGTCGAGAAGCCGGTGGTGAAGACGATGGCCATCAGGATCGCGGTGGTCATGGCGCCCGCGAAGTTGCCGCAGAACACCAGACCCCAGTTGCGGAAAACACCTTTCCAGGTGCAGCCTGGACGCTTGGCGATCACCGCCAGCGGCGCGAGGGTGAAAACGCCGGTCAGCAGGTCGAAGCCCATCAGGTAGAGCATGCAGAAGCCGACCGGGAAGAGCAGCGAGGCAACGAGGAAGTTGCCGGTGTTGACCGCGATGGTCACCGCAAAGGCGGCGGCAAGCGCAAGGATGGCACCGGCCATATAGGCGCGGATGAGTGTGTCCTTGGTGGACATGAAGATTTTGGATTCGCCGGCGTCGACCATCTTGGCCGCGAATTCCTTGGGAGCGATATACGACATTTTCTGTGTCCTTTGCTGAGAAGGGTTCGGGGCCGGAAGTCAGGCGCCCAGTTGGAGGTTCGGTTCGAGGTTCAGGTAGATGTCCCGCCCATCCAGACGGACGGGGAAGGAGGCGGTGCGGCCTTCGTCGGCGCCTGTGGCGGCACCGGTCTCCAGCGAGATCACCCAGTTGTGCAGGGGGCATGTGACGCAGCCGTCATGCACGATCCCCTGACTGAGCGGCCCGTTCTTGTGCGGGCATTTGTCTTCGAGAGCGAAGACGCGGTCATCCGCGGTGCGGAAGACGGCAATCGTGGTCTCCCCGCTTTTGACGCAGCGCGCGCCTTGGCTGGGGATGTCGTCGATGGAGCCGATCAGGCGCCATGCGTTGGTGTCGCGCGTGAGGGCGTTCATTCTGCAGGCTCCACTTTGGCGGTTGCGGGGGCGAGGTCCTCAGCGAAGACGGCGAGCGGTTTGAACTCGTGCTTGTCGACGCCCGAGACGCGCTCGGACCACGGATCGGACTGCGAGAATTTCTGGCTCAGCACGAAGCGCTCGTAATAGGCGCGGCGGCTCTCCAGATCGTCGAGGATCGCGGCCTTCACAGTGTCGTAGCCGACGCGATCCGCCCATTTGTAAATCCGCTCGAGGTAAAAACCCTGCTCGCGGTACATCTGGGTCATGGCGGCGGCGATCTCGATCACCTCCTCCTCGGTGGCCACGGTGCCAAGCTTGGTCGTGCCTTGGATGTGCAGGCCCGCGGCGCCGCCGTAGACGATCTCGTAGCCGCTCTCGACACAGATCACGCCGATGTCCTTGCAGGTTGCCTCGGCGCAGTTGCGCGGACAGCCAGTCACGGCCAGCTTCACCTTGGCGGGCGTCCACGAGCCCCAGAGGAACTTTTCGAGCTTGATGCCGAGCCCGGTGCTGTCCTGCGTGCCAAAGCGGCACCACGTGCTGCCGACGCAGGTCTTTACCGTGCGCAGCCCCTTGGCATAGGCGTGGCCCGAGACCAGCCCGGCGGCGTTGAGATCGGCCCAGACCGCGGGAAGGTCTTCCTTCTTCACCCCCAGCAGGTCGATGCGCTGGCCGCCGGTCACCTTCACGTCGGGGATGGCAAACTTGTCGACCACATCTGCGATGGCGCGCAGCTCATCCGAGGAGGTCATCCCGCCCCACATGCGCGGCACGACGGAATAGGTGCCGTCTTTCTGGATATTCGCGTGCACGCGCTCGTTGATGAAGCGGCTCTGCTGATCGTCTGTATACTCACCCGGCCAGTCGCTGAGCAGGTAGTAGTTCAGCGCGGGGCGGCATTTGGCGCAGCCGTGCGAGCTCTTCCACTCCAGTTCCTGCATCACGGCAGGGATGCTCTTGAGCCCCTGCGCCTTGATCAGGCGGCGCACCTCGCCATGGCCAAGATCGGTGCACCCGCACATGCCCTCGGCCTTCTTGGCGAACCCGTCGCCAAGGGTCAGCGCCATGACCGACTCCACCAGCCCCGTGCAGGTGCCGCAGGAAGCGCTGGCCTTGGTGTGGGCGCGCACTTCTGCGAGCGACGTCAGCCCCTTTTCATTGATTGCCTGTACGATCTTGCCTTTGCAAATGCCGTTGCAGCCGCAGATTTCCGCGTCGTCCGAAAGATTGGCGACGGCGGCCAGCGGGTCGGCCGCGACGCCGCCACCCTGATGCGCCTGTCCGAAGATCAGCGTGTCGCGCATCTTTGACACATCCTCGCCGGACTTCAGCAGCTCGTTGTACCACATGCCATCGGCCACATCGCCGTAGAGCACGGCTCCGATCACGCGATTGTCCTGCAAGATCACC
This sequence comes from Salipiger sp. ABN3_019, assembly GCF_056158605.1. NCBI lineage: Bacteria > Pseudomonadati > Pseudomonadota > Alphaproteobacteria > Rhodobacterales > Roseobacteraceae > Salipiger > Salipiger sp. ABN3_019. The sequence goes on along the minus strand of NZ_JBSWTP010000010.1, from coordinate 659,328 downwards.
CGGCGGTAGCTGCCGCGGGCGGCGTCACGCAGCACCACATCCTCGCGGTCCGGCCCGTCGCCGAAATCCCCGACCGAATAGAGGTTGATGCCGGTGACCTTGAGCTTGGTGGGTGTCTCGGCATGGGTGAACGCGGCCTCGGAGACGCCGGAAAGGTGCTCGGCGGCGACCTTCGCCATCTGGTAGAGCGGCGCGACCAGACCGTAGACGCGGCCATCCACCTCGGCGCATTCGCCGACGCTGAAGATGTCCGGGTCCGAGGTGCGCATGGCGGAATCCGTCTGGATGCCGCGCCCCACCTCAAGCCCCGCCTCGCGGGCCAGATCCACCGAAGGCCGGATGCCCACGGCCATAACCACCAGCGAGGCGTCGATGATCGTGCCGTCTTCCAGCTCGACACCTTCGACCTCGCGCTCGCCGAGGATCGCCTTGGTGTTGGCGCCGCAGCGCACTTCGATGCCGCGGCTCTCCAGTTCTTTCTGCAGCAGGTAGCCCGCGGCGGGATCGAGCTGGCGCTCCATCAGGGTCGGCATGAGGTGCAGCACGGTCACCTCCATGCCGCGCGATTTCAGACCGGCGGCGGCCTCGAGACCAAGAAGGCCGCCGCCGATCACCACGGCCCGGCCGCCCCTATCGGCCGCCCGCAGCATTCCATCCACGTCGTCGAGATCGCGGTACGCCAGCACGCCGGGCAGCGTGTGGCCGGGCACCGGGATGATGAAGGGCGACGAGCCCGTGGCGATCACCAGCTTGTCGTAGGCGGCGGTGATGCCGCTCGCGCCGGTCACGATGCGCGCCTCGCGGTCGATGCCGGTGACCTTCTCGCCGCGGTGCAACGTGATGCCATGGCCTTCGTACCAAGCGTCGCCGTGGATGATGATGTCTTCAAAGGTCTTCTCGCCCGAGAGCACCGGCGAGAGCATGATGCGGTCGTAGTTCACCCGCGGCTCGGCGTTGAAGATGGTGACGTCATAGGCATCGGGGGCGGCCTCGAAGAGGTGCTCCAGAAGGCGGCCGGGGGCCATGCCGTTGCCGATGATGACGAGGCGCTGTTTGGACATGAGGGGACTCCGGTTTCAGCAGGAAGCGGAACGGGAGACCCCGGGCCGCGGCGATTTCTGTCAGGGAAAACGGAAGGTTGGCAGCTTGCGTTAACCCACGAACCGACATGTGTCGGAGCGAAGATGCAGCGCCTTTGCTGCCTGCCCTCGAAGGGCTCTTGACGGAAATGCCGCGCCGTTGCGGCCGTGGATCGGGGTCGTCCCCGATCGGATGGCTCTCTGCTTAGACCGGGCCCGATGCACCCGGCAATATTAATTTGAGAGGCGGTTCCAAATTTTCAGAAAATTACTTCGATGAGGCGCAAAGATGCGCAAACCACACGCCATGAATGCCGCGCTTGCGCGGAAAACGTGCATTGCAAGAATAAAGCTCGCCGCGGAAATCAGGCCTCCGCAGCTCCCTCATCCCGCCGCGACCCACCTTGGATCGCCGCTCGAACGCGCGCTTTTACCCGTCCGAGTCCTCGCCGATCACGATCAGCAGCGCGCCTGCGGGAACCTCAGCCATCCCGGTCGGCACGCCTTCTCCCAGATCGCGCAGGTCGTGCTTCTGCAGCCCCATCTCCGGCAGGTCCCGAAGCGCAAAGAGATAACTGGCGCACGGCGCAGCCGCATCGGGCAGCGCCTCTCCCTCGCGAAGGACCGCACAGCGATAAGGCGCCCGCACCATCACATTGAGATCAAGTAGCCCGGCCCCGTGAAGCTCTGCCGTGCAGGGCGTTTCGCCGCTGAAGGCAAAGGGGCCACTCGCCGTATCGAGACGCACCGGCGCGCCGGACCCGACTGTGAGGCTCATCGCGCCGCCCTCCAGCACCGTCAGATTGCGCGACACGCCCGCAAAGGCCGAAAATGGCCCGGAGCCTTCGACCTTCGCGGTGCTGATGCGCCACGCGAAATCATCGAACCCCGCGCCCTGCGGGACGCAGATGATCTCTGCGGTCTCGCCGCCGCCGTTCTTCCACGGCGCAAAGTGCCGCTCTGCCCGCCTGTGGATCGCGTCGCTCATCATCTGACCTCGCCCGGCGAAGAAGCGGCGTTGAGCCCCTGCGGCTCGATCTTTCCGCTTCCCCTGCCCCCATATTGTATATACATAAAAAACAGACGGACAAGCCGTGTCCCCATCGCGGGCACGCGGCGCCCGGGCTCTGACAGGTGAGGCAGGCAACCATGGCAAAAACGACGCTCCACGCGGACCACGCACTTCTTCCCGATGGCTGGGCAAAGGATGTCCGGCTCACCCTGCAGGATGGCGAGATCACCGCCGTGGAGACCGCCACGCCGCCGAGCGCCGGAGACGAGCGTCACGCGTACCTTCTGCCGGGCACCGGGAACCTGCACAGCCACGCCTTCCAACGTGCTATGGCGGGCCTTGCAGAGCTGCGCGGCCCCGGCGACGACAGCTTTTGGAGCTGGCGCGAGACCATGTACCGCTTTGCCCTGTCGATGACGCCCGAGCACGTTCAGGCGGTGGCGGCGCAGCTTTACATGGAAATGCTGGAGGCGGGGTTCACCCGCGTCGGCGAGTTCCACTATCTGCACCACGACAAGAATGGCGCGCCCTATGCCGAGATCGGCGAGATGGCCGCGCGCATCTCCGAAGCCAGCCGCGCGACCGGGCTGGGGCTGACCCTGTTGCCGGTGTTCTATGCCCGCTCGGGCTTTGGCGGCACCGCGCCCAATGAAGGCCAGCGCCGCTTCATCAACGAGCCCGACCGTTTCGCCCGTCTGCATGAGGCCTGCCGAGGCATCCTCGGCGATCTTCCCGGCAGCGTTCTCGGGATCGCGCCGCACAGCCTGCGCGCCGCGACGCCGGAGGATCTCGCCGAGCTGCTGCCGCTTGCGCAGGGCGGGCCGATCCACATCCATGTGGCCGAACAGGTCAAGGAAGTGGAGGATTGCCTCGCATGGTCCGGCGCGCGCCCGGTGGAATGGCTGCTCGAGAATGCCCCCGTAGACGCGCGCTGGTGCCTGATCCACGCCACGCATATGACCGCCGACGAGACACGCGGCGCAGCTACGCGCGGCGCCATCGCCGGTCTTTGCCCGATCACCGAGGCCAATCTGGGCGACGGCATCTTCGACGCCCCCGGTTATCTCGGGGCCGGTGGCCGCTTTGGTGTGGGCTCCGATTCCAACATCCGCATCTCGCTCACCGAGGAACTGCGCAGCCTCGAATATTCCCAGCGCCTCGGGCTGCGCGCGCGCAACGTTGTGGCCCGCCCCGGCGGCTCCACCGGGCGGCAGCTTTTCGAGGGCGCGCTGAACGGCGGCGCCGCGGCGCTTGGCTGTCCGGCTGGCATCGGCACTGGCGCGCCCGGCGATCTGGTCTCGCTCGACACCAGCGCCGCGCCGCATGTGCCGCGCGAGCAACTGCTGGATCACTGGGTCTTTGCCGATGGCATCACGGTGGATTGCGTCTGGGCCCGCGGCGAGAAGCGCGTGGCGCAGGGCCGCCACTTACGCCGCGACGAGATCAGCGCCGCCTTCCGCGCGGCCATGCTCGATCTGGCGCAGAGCCAGCCCTGACAGCGGCGCGGCATCCCGCAAAAAGAAGGGCCCTGCCCGGCGCATCCGCAAAGGGACGACCACGGCAGGGCCCAGACATCTGACAGGACGGATTTGAAAGGCCGGATTTCAGCCTTTGCGCACGATCCGCTTTTCAGCCCAAGGCGGGGCGATCCGCATCTCGGGGTGGACCGGGTAGTTCATGTGGTATTCCAGATCGCCGTAGCGGCGCTCGTAGACGCCCCAGTCACAGACATACTCGACCCGGTAACCAGCCAGCTTCAGAAGACCTTTGACCATTTTCACTCTCCTTCGTGAAATCTCGGGCCGGTCCGTAGGTGTCGCGGGCCGGTGAAACTGTTCTATCAGCCCACCCCACCCGGCGCAGGATCCGCGCAGGGATGGGCGGCGGCACCCGGCGGATAGCGACCTAGCCGGTGGGATAGGCGCCGCTCTCCCCGAAGACATATCCGCCAGCCCGCCGCGCCGACGCGCGGCTGCGACGCCGAGCGCCGTCGCGCGATTGCCGCCTTGGTGCTATGGCTGATCCATGGTGTGGAACATTCTCTCTGCTCTGGGCGGCGTCGGCATTTTCCTCGTGGGGATGCTGATGCTCACCGGTGGGCTCAAGGGCCTTGCCGGACGGCAGATGCGCGAGATTCTCGCCCGGTTCACCCGCACCCCACTCAGCGGCGCGGTGACCGGCGCGCTGACCACAGCGGTGGTACAATCCTCCAGCGCCACGACGGTGACCGCCGTCGGCTTTGTCGCCGCCGGGATCCTGACCTTCCCGCAAGCGCTGGGTATCATCTTCGGCGCCAATATCGGCACCACGCTCACCGGCTGGATGGTCGCCACGCTCGGCTTCAAGCTCGACCTCGGCGAAGCGGTGTTGCCGGTGATCTTCCTTGGTGCGGTGCTGCATTTGTCGGGCCGTCCGCGGCTTGCGGCGCTCGGACAGGCGCTGGCGGGCTTTGGGCTGCTGTTCATCGGCATCGATCATCTCAAGGACGGGCTCGAAGCCTTCGAGGGCGTCGTCACCCCGTCGGATTTCCCCGATGACAGCTTCTGGGGCCGGTTACAGCTTGTGGGCATCGGGCTGCTGATCACGCTGGTCACGCAATCCTCCAGCGCCGGTGTGGCCACCGCGCTTGCGGCGCTTGGCGCCGGGGCGATCAACTTCCCGCAGGCCGCCGCGCTGGTGATCGGCATGGACGTCGGCACGACCTTCACCGCGCTGCTGGCCACCGTCGGCGGCGGCACGATGACCCGGCGCACCGGATCAGCGCATGTGATCTACAACCTGCTGACCGGGATCATGGCCCTTGTGCTGCTCGGCCCTTTCGCCTCTCTTGTCGCGCCGTGGATCGCCGAGGGCAGTGGGCAGATCGCGCTTGTCGGCTTCCACACGCTGTTCAACGGTTTGGGCGTGATCCTCGTGCTGCCCCTCGCCCGGCCCTTTGCACGGCTGATCGAATGGCTGATTCCCGAGCGCGGCACCCCGCTCACCGCAGAGCTCGACCCGGCGCTGGTGAGCGAGCCGCGGGTCGCCACGGTGTTGGCGCGGGAGTGTTTGGGCAGGCTGAACACCGCCACCTGCGATCTGCTGGGCCAGCGGCTTGGGGGCACACCGCCACAGGATGCGCCGACCTATGAGCCGGGCGAGTTGCGCGCCGGGTTGACCGAACTGCGCGCCTATCTCGACCGCATCCGTCTGACCGAGGCGGATCGCGCGCAAGCGGCGATCATCGGCAGCGCCTTTCACGCCATCGACCACCTGTTCCGGCTGCTGCACCGCTGCGAGCAGGCCGAGCGTGTCGCGGCGCTGGCCAGCACGCACCGGCTGCGGCGTCTAAGCGGCCTCGTCGCGCGCGGCGCCGCCTGTCAGGCGCGGCCCGAGGATCCGATCGCCGCCGAAGCCGCGCTGGACCGGCTGCGGCAACTGGCACGCGATCAGCGCAAGCGCCCGCGCGACCGGATCGTCGATGCGGCGGTGACCGGGCGGATCACCGATGAAGACGCGCTGCACCAGCTTGATGCGCTGCGCTGGCTGCACCGGACCTGCTATCACCTGTGGCGAATCCGGGTGCATCAGAACGCGGCAGCCCCGACCCCTGCGCCCGCCGCCACCGCGTCGGAAGAGGCACGGATCGATGTCGCTCAGGATTGAGGCGCAGGACTGATCTGCAGGGACAGAATTTCGAGGGGTGCCCAAGCCTTCGGGTTTGGCCAACGCGCATGGCGCGGTTAGGCTCGGGCCATATAAGCCCAGCCTGCCCCCGAGGCCCCATGCTCGAGATCCTTTCCGACCGCGCCTACCGGCACCTTTTCCTAGCGCAGATCGTCGCCCTGCTCGGCACCGGTCTGGCCACCGTGGCGCTGGGGCTGCTCGCCTTCGACCTTGCGGGCGAGAACGCGGCGATGGTGCTGGGCGCGGTGTTTACCATCAAGATGGTGGCCTATGTGGGCATCGCCCCTATCGCCGGAGCCTTCGCCGATCGGGTCAACCGGCGGGCGCTTCTGGTCGGGCTCGACCTGCTGCGCGCGGCGGTGGCTCTGGCGCTGCCCTTCGTCACCGAGGTCTGGCAGGTGTATCTGCTGATTTTCGTGCTGCAAGCGGCCTCGGCGGGTTTCACCCCGACCTTTCAGGCGACCATCCCCGACGTGCTGCCCGACGAGGCGCGCTACACCCGCGCGCTGTCGCTCTCGCGCCTCGCCTATGATCTGGAGAATATCGTCAGCCCCACCCTCGCCGCGCTGCTGCTGTCGGTGATGAGCTACAACGCGCTGTTTTTCGGCACGGTCGCGGGCTTCCTCGGTTCGGCGCTTCTGGTCGTCTCGGTGCTGCTGCCGAGCCCGCAGCCCGCCGCCCCACGCGGCATCTATGCGCGCACCACCCGCGGCATCCGCATCTATCTCGCCACGCCGCGGCTGCGCGGTCTCTTGGCGCTGAACCTCGCTGTCTCCGCCGCCGGGGCGATGGTGCTGGTCAATTCCGTGGTGCTGGTACGCGGCCAGCTTGGCCTGCCCGCCAGCGCGCTTGGCTGGACGATGTTTGCCTTCGGCGCGGGCTCGATGCTTGCGGCGCTGCTGCTGCCGCGGCTGCTGGATCGCCTGCCGGACCGCCCGGTGATGCTCTGCGGTGCCGCGCTGATGGTCGCGGTGCTGCTGGCTCTGGCCGCGCTGACCGCGCGCATCGGCCTCAGCTGGGGCGCGCTGCTGCTGTCGTGGATGCTGATCGGGCTGGGATATTCGGCGGTGCTGACGCCTTCGGGACGGCTGCTGCGCCGCTCTGCCCATCCCGAAGACCGCCCGGCGCTCTTTGCCGCGCAATTCGCCCTGAGCCACGCGTGCTGGCTCCTTACCTACCCGCTCTCGGGCTGGCTGATGACACGCTTCGGCACGGTGCCCGCGCTGATCGTTCTCGCCGCGCTTTCCGGTGTCGGCATGCTGCTTGCGCTGCGGCTCTGGCCCGCGGGCGATCCGACCGAGGTCGAGCACACTCATGAGAACCTGCCGCGCGATCATCCGCACCTCAAAAACGGTCCCCGCCACCGCCATGCGCTGGTGATCGACGACGCGCATCCCACATGGGCGACGAAATTCTGAGCCGCCACCGCAGCGCCGGGAACTTGTGCCCGCCGCGCAGGCGAGGCAAGACAGAGCCATGCAAACGATGACAGCATATAGAGCCCGCAGCGGCCACAGCCGCAAGGCGCGCCGCACATGAGCCGCGCGCTGGTGATCGGCGGCGGACCCGCCGGGCTGATGGCCGCCGAGGCGCTTCTGTCGGCGGGCCATGGCGTGACGCTGGCCGAGGCGAAACCTTCGATCGGGCGCAAGCTGCTGATGGCCGGAAAATCCGGGCTGAACATCACCAAGGCCGAGCCTTTCGCCGCTTTCCTCTCTGCCTATGGCGAGGCCGCGACGGATCTGCGGCCGATGCTCTCGGCCTTCCCGCCCGAGGAGGTGATGCATTGGGCCGAGGGGCTGGGACAAACGCTGTTCACCGGATCCACCGGGCGGGTGTTTCCGCATGGCATGAAGGCCTCGCCGCTGCTGCGCGCGTGGCTGGCGCGGCTCGATGGCATGGGGCTGGAGCGGCACACCCGCTGGCGCTGGACCGGCTGGGACGGCGATGCGGTGCTGATGGACACGCCCGAGGGGCCGCAGCGGCTGACGCCCGAGGTGGCCGTGCTGGCGCTTGGCGGCGCAAGCTGGGCCCGGCTCGGCTCGGACGGCAGCTGGGCCAAGATCTTCGCCACCGAGGGCCTGTCCGTCACGCCCTTTGCGCCGGCCAACGCCGGGTTGGTGGTGGCATGGTCGCAGCATATGAAGGCCCAGTTTGGCGCCCCGCTGAAAGGGCTCGCCTTCCGAGCGGGCACGCAGCGGTCACGCGGCGAGGCGGTGATCTCGGCACGCGGGCTCGAGGGTGGCGGGCTCTACCCGCTGTCGCCGGCGCTGCGCGCAGGCGCGCCGTTGGAGGTTGATCTCTGCCCCGACATCGAGCGCGACACGCTGGCCAAGCGCCTCGCCCGCCCGCGCGGCAAGCAGAGCCTGTCGAACCATCTGCGCAAGGTGGTGAAACTCTCGCCCGCCGCCCGCGCCCTGCTGATGGAATGCGCGCGCCCGCTGCCCGACGATCCCGCCGCGCTGGCGGCGCTGCTCAAGGCGCTGCCGGTGCCGCATGAAGGGCTGCGCCCGCTGGACGAGGCGATCTCTGTGGCGGGCGGCGTGCCCTTCACGGCGCTCGACGAAGGGCTGATGCTGAAGCACCGCCCCGGCACATTCGTTGCCGGAGAGATGCTCGACTGGGAGGCCCCGACCGGGGGCTATCTGCTGACCGGCTGCCTTGCCACCGGCCTTTGGGCCGGACGCGCGGCGGCGGCACGGCTGGGACAGGGGTAGCTCAGCCACCCGACCGCGCTGCCACAACATAAGTGGTGCAAGACAGTGACACTCGCCCGAAAGGGCTTTGCTATGGCGCGCGCGCATCTACATGCTGAGTTGTGACACTTTGCAATCGCCCGAGGCCGTGATGCGTTTTTCGCTCTTCAAAGCAAGACGGCCTTCACCGGCAGAAAACTCCGACCCTGCATCCGATGATCAAAGGGCGCAGAACGAGAGGGAGCGCCGCGAGGCCGGCTATCGCGCGCTCTTCGAAATCATCGACGACGGGTTTTGCATCATCCAATTCATCGATGGCCCTGACGGTCCGCTTTCGGACTACATGCACATTGAGGCCAACTCGGGCTACGAGCGGCACACCGGCATTCAGGGGATCGTCGGCAAGACGGTCTTTGATGTGGCCCCCAACGACGGGCGCGAGTGGGTGAAGATTTACGGCGAGGTGCTTGCGACGGGAAAGGCGATCCGCTTCGAGCGCCAGTTCTCGGAAATTGGCCGCTTCATCGAAGTGTCCGCCCGGCGGGTGGAGCCGGAAAGCCTTGGCCAAGTCGCGGTGCTGTTTCGCGATGTCACCGACCGCAAGCGCGCCGAGGCGGAAATCCGCGAGAGCGAGACGCGGGCGCGGGAAAACGAAGCGCGGGTCAATCTGGCGCTTGCCGCGGGCGCCATCGTCGGCACTTGGGTGTGGGACGTGCCCGCGAATGCGTTCATCGTCGATGAAGCACTTGCAGAGGCCATGGGGCTTGCCCCCGAGCAGGATCGCGCGGCGCTCTCGCTTGATATTCTGGTCACCAATGTCCACCCAGAGGACAAAGACACGCTGCTGCAGCGGATCAACGAGACGCTGGCCGCCGGTGGCCCCTATGCCCAGCAGTTCCGGGTGCTGCAGGCCGACGGCGCCTATCACTGGATCGAGGCCAACGGCAGCGTCGAACATGACCGCGACGGCAAGCCCAAGACCTTCTCTGGCGTCCTGATGAACATCGACGCGCGCCGCGCGGTCGAGGCCGAGCGCGACCGTGCCATTGCCGAGCTTTCGCGCCTCAACGAGACGCTGGAACAGCGCGTCACCGAGCAGACCAACGAATTGATGGCCAAGGAAGAAGCGCTGCGGCAGGCGCATAAGATGGAAGCGGTGGGACAGCTTACCGGCGGGCTCGCGCATGATTTCAACAACCTGCTGGCGGCCTGCTCGGGGTCGCTGGAGATGATGCGCAAGCGTCTGGACGAGGGCCGCAGCGACGATCTCGCCAAATATCTCGACGCTGCCAAAAGCGCGACCGACCGCGCCGCCCATGTCACGCAGCGCCTTCTGGCCTTCTCGCGGCAGCAATCGCTCGCCCCGAAGCCGACGGACCTCGTGCAGCTCACGCGCGGCATGGAGGAACTGGTGCAGCGCACCATGGGCCCGCACATCGAGGTTTCCACCGTTGCGTCTGATGATGTCTGGCCCACCCATGTGGATCCGAACCAGTTGGAGAACGCCCTGCTGAACCTCTGCATCAATGCCCGCGATGCGATGCCCGAGGGCGGGCAGCTGACGATCCGCATCGACAATTGCACCCGCGAGGCGGATCAGGCGCAGGAAGGCGACCTCGCGCCGGGCGACTATGTCGAGGTTTCGGTGACGGATACGGGCACCGGCATGGACCCAAGCCAGATCGCCCGCGCCTTCGATCCGTTCTTCACTACCAAACCCATGGGCGAAGGCACCGGGCTGGGTCTGTCGATGGTCTATGGCTTTGCGCAGCAGACCGGCGGCGCGGCGGTGATCCGGTCAGAGAAAGGCACGGGCACCACCGTGTCACTGCTGCTGCCGCGCAGCCTCGCACCCGCCGAAGACGCGCAGCCTCCCGCGCCCGAAGGCCGCGCGGTGCCTGATGCCTCGGGCAAGACCATCCTCGTGGTCGAGGATGAAATCCTCGTGCGTATGGTGGTGGTCGACGCCCTGCGCGACCGCGGGTTTACCGTGCTCGAGGCAGGCACCGGCACCGAGGCGCTGGACGTGCTGGCCACTGAGGCGGCGATCGACCTGCTGCTGACCGATGTCGGCCTGCCCAAGGGAATGAACGGGCGGCAACTGGCGCAGGCCGCGAGACAGGCGCGCCCGACGCTGAAGGTCGTCTTCGTCACCGGCTACGACGAGGGCGTGGCGCTGGGGGACCAGCTGCCCGCCTCGGACGTGGATGTGGTGCAAAAGCCCTTCGACCTCGACCGGCTGATCGACAAGCTGGCCGGGCTGGCCAACGCAGCAGAGTAACCCGGGAGGCAAGCACAGGCCACCTCGCCGGGCGCGGCCTCATCACAGCCGCGCGCGCAGCCCTGCCAAAGTATGACCTAGCTCAGCTTTCGACGCGGGGCGCGCCCTTTTTGAGGTTGGGCTCGGCGGGGTCGGACCATGTCACGCGCAGGCTGACCGTGGATGTGCCATCCTCTCGATCCGCCTTGATCCGCACATTCATCAGCCCGCCGGGCTTCAGGACAAGCTCGTCCTCCTCGTCGCCCAGCGTCATCTCGCCCTTAGAAAACCCCTTGGCCAGCGAAGACAAAAGCGTCTTGATCGTCTTGGAATCCTGCAAGGATTTATGCGTGAAACGCTTCGTCGAGCCGCCCATCAGCTTTCCCCGTGCTGCCGCGTGTCAGATCATCCGGTCCGGCGCAAAATGTTTGGCGCGCGGATAGTCCCTGCTCAGACCGATCACATCCCCGGACGGAAAAATCAAGGTCGCCCCGGCGCCGATCCCGTCGAGCCCCTCGAGACGGCGCGAGGCGCGATCCAGCGTGACGTCGCCCTCCAGATGCAGCAGCCCGCGCTTGGCCAGCAGGCGCTGGCCTTCGTGGCTGTTCACATGGCCCTGCACCACCATATGGATGCCCGCCTCGTGCAAAGCGGTGACGCCCCGCTCGGTCAGCTGGCAGTCGGTGACGCGGTATTTCGTGCGCACGAGGTTCGCCAGCGGGCCAAAGTAGAACCCCAGCGAGGCCCGTTCGGCCCCCGCCTGATAGCGCGTGTTCACCGCCTCGACGCCCTCGCTGGCGAGCAGCGCGCACATATCGTCGCACAGCCCCGCATGCACGAACAGCAGCGAGCCGCTACGGGTCACCACATCCATCGCCTCGTAGAACCACGCATAGGCACCGCCCGGCTTGAAGAAAACCTCATGGCACTTCAGCACCGCCGCCAGCGTCTCGCGATGGCTGAGCCCGGCCCGCGCCAGTTCGCGGTCGAACTTGCGCAGCTTCTCCGTGAGCTTGTCGACCTCCTTGGCGATGACCTTGGCGCGCAGCTCCGGTCGGGCAGCCTTGGCAAAGCGCGCGGCCCAGTCCTCGCCGGGCAAGAGCCGGGCGCGGCAGGCCGCCTCATCCGGCATCGCGGCCAGATCGGCGGCGGTGACGAAACGCTCAAGCACCTCGCGCAGCGCGGGCAGGATCTTGCGCCCCATCCGCACGAAAAGATGCTCGTTGAGCGCGTGGCGCGGCCCGCGCAGCGCATCCACCGCCATGCGCATGCGCAGATCGTGGTTCCCGGCAAGGATATGCAGGTCCGCCCCGATGCCCCGCAGCGCGCCTAACGCGTCGAGCAGCGCAAGATTGCTCGGGCCCTTGTCGAAACTGTCACCGCCAAGAATGATCCGCGCGCTCTGACCAAAGCGGGTGAGCCCGATCCGTCCGCCCTCGCGGCGGATCACCCCGCCCGCGATCAGCGAGCGCAGCAGCCCCTCGGCATCCGCATGCGGGTCGGACACGAAGATCACCGGGCGCTCGGGCCAGCGCCAGCCGCCGTGTTGCCGCGCGCGGGCGAGGCAGGCAGAGATCTGGGGCTGCGCCCCTGCGCCGGGCCATGGCTCGATCTCGCGCGGCAGGTCGGACAGGCAGCGCTCGGGGTCGAAGACCTGCGGCAAAAGACGCGAGGACGCGCTGATCTCATGGATACTGGTCTGACGGGTACTGGTCTGACGGCTGCTGTACATGGTCCGGCCTCTCGCTGCGGTGCCGGCTCAGTCGATCGGGTCCTCTTTCGGAGCCCTGACCTTCCACGCGCCAGCCAAATGACGCCATCTACCATCGGCATCATGACACAGAAGTAACGGCCTTGCGTGAAACATCGAGAGTTGGGCGATCTCTTTTTGTGCCAGCAGGCCGAGGTGGTGGCAGGCATGGCGGAACGAGGCCCCGTGACCGGCGTGGATCGTCAGCCTGCCCGGCATGGCGCTGCGGCGCAGATGATCCGCGACGCGCTGCCCGGCCTCCATCAGGCTTTCCGCCCCTTCCAGCGGCAGGCGATACATGCTGTCGGACTTCCAGCCCGGCGGCGGCGCGGCATAGCGGGGATCGGCGGCCAGCGCCGCCTCGATTTGCGGCACCGTCATATTGGCGGCACTGCCAAGGCCGCGTTCGGCAAGATCGGAGGTCTCGGCGACGCGCAGCGCCTGATGACCCTGCGCGGTCAGCACCTTGCGAATTTCCTCGGCGGTCTGCCACGCGCGCAGCTGCCGCGAGGCATAGAGCACCGGCGAGAGCGTCAGCCCCCGCTCGGCGATGATCCCGGCCAGCGCGGCACCCGCAGCGCGCGCTTGCGAACGCCCCTCCTCGGTCAGCGGATGCGGCTGGCGAGCCGAGGGCGCGCCCGGCTGCTGGTGATAGGCCCCGTGCCGCAAGATCGCGACATAGGCGGGCTCTGCATTGGCTTCAGGCATCGAGCAAGGCGCGCCCCTCTGCCGCGAGCGCATCGAAATCGACCCTGCCCGACACCTCGAAGACCCGCACATCGCGCAGCGCCTCAAAATAGGGCGCGGACACCGGCGCGGCGCCATTGGGCTCGAAGCTGCCATCCGAATGCTGATAGAACGGCCCCGGGCTTTTCATGATCGCGCCCAGAAGGTCCGGGCGGTCTGCCAGACCGACGGGCGTCAGCGCCGTCGGTGCGTCGCTCTCCCGGCTCCAGTTGAGCACCCAGAAATCGGTGAGCGGCGCCTCATAGCACACCCGTCCGGGTCCATAGACCTCGGGGATGATGAGATCGTATTTCTCTTCAAGGTCCCAAAGCTCGGCGATCGGCATCGTCGCCAGTTCTGCCCGCCGTTCGGCGCTGAGCAGGCCCTGCAGGCGCGGGTTGCCGAGGATCGTGCCGGGGTTGATGCGCGGGTGCTTGGGAATCCCCAGAGCCCGCGCCGGTGCGCCGCCGCGCACCAGCACCCGGTCGTTCGACACAAAGCGCGTGCCCGCAATATCCATCATCCGCAGGATCGACGTGGATTTGCCGCCCCCCGACAGCCCCGCGATTGCCAGCGACCGCCGCCCCCCTGCGACCGCCGCCGCATGGCACAGCTGCCAGCCCTCACGCAGGCAGGCGTTCAGCACCTGCGTGTTGATGAAATTGATGACCGTGCTTTCGTTTTGCGCCAGAGGGCCGAAGGCGACGGCATGATCCGGGGATTGCAGGAAGGTCACCCCGCTGCGGACCTTGCGGATCAGCCGCGCTCCCTGCAGATCGAAAATCGCATCCTTGCGCCCGGACTTGCCCCCCTCGCGCGCCCAATCGGACCACGCGGGCTCGTCACCCAGCGCTTGCCCTTCAAGCAGATGCACCGCGATGTCTCCGGGCTGGCCACTCAGGGCGGGGGCGAAATAGCCGACGAGGGCCTCGCGCAGGGGCCCTTGCGGGCAGAACACGCTGATCCGGACGGGCCCCACGGCGAGGTGAAACGGCGGTGCCGAGGTGGCGGGGGTCAGGTCGAACTGGTCCAATACGTCGCGCGCGGACTTCATGCCGAGACCTCCTCGATCACATGCTCTGCCACCAGCGCCGCCGCGTCGATGCCACAGCCTTTTTGCGCGCCGCTATAGCCGCCGAAGGCCGAGACTTCGAAGACGATCGGACCGTCCGGGGTCAGCGCAATGTCGACCGTGGTGAAGGTGAGCCCAAAGGGCGCCTGCGCCTTGCGTCCAAGTTCGATCAGTTCGGGATCCGGCTCAAACGGCGCGTATTTGCCGCCCGAATGGATCGTGGTGTTCCAGCTGCCGGTCTGGCTGACCCGGGCATAGGTGCAGATGTACGCGCCGTTGAGGAACACCATGCCAAGATCATGCCCCGACAGATCCGCCTTCTTCTGGATATACATCACCGGGTTCTCGGACTTGAAGGCGGCGATCTGCGCCTCGGTATCGGGTGCCCCGTGCTCCAGCAGCAGCATGCCGCGCGCCTTGGTCGAGAAGAGCGGCTTGAACACCGCGGCACCGTAGCGCTCCAGCGCGTCGCGGGCCGCGGCGGGGTCTTCGGTGATCGTGGTCGGCGGCATCGGCACCCCGGCGTTCGAAAGCGTCACCGTGCAGGCCAGCCGGTCCATCAGCCGCAGCACCCGTTCGGCGGGGCTGAAGATGCGCACGCCGCGCGCCTCGGCCACGCGCAGCATCTCGAGCCGGTCGAGCGCGTCGGGGCTGTAGGTCTCGGCCACCTTCTTGAGGATCAGCCCGTCGAGCGAGGCAAGATCGATGCCCTCCGAGATCAGCGTCCCGGCGTCGAGGTCCAGCGTCACCCGCGCCATGTCGATCACCTGACGATAGCCGGTGCGCGCTTCTAGCGCATCGGCCAGTGCCTCGGTCGACCATTTGCCGGGGGTGCCGATGACGGCGATCTTCTTAGTCACTGAACAGCATCCTCATGGGAAGTTTGAACCGCGGCTCCTTGCCCTCGGGCACGCCCAGCGCGGCTTCCAGAATGTAGCGGGACCGCAGGATCATGCGCTTGGCGTGATCGCGGTCCATGACGAAGCGGGTGGAACTGGCGAAAGAGCGCGCCAGCCCCAGCGCAAGGCGATATTCAAAGCTGGGGTCTTTCTGCCGCTTGGCGAATTTGGCGGCCATCTCATGCATCCCCACGGCGACCGATGCGATGCGGGCACGGGCGACCGGATCGAGCACCTGCAGCCGGTAGTTCGACACCATGAAGACCGACACGTCCTGCACGTAATCCATGTAGCGCGAGCGATGCAGGTCAATCAGGCGGATCTTCCCCTCGTCTGCATCGTAGATGATGTTGTCGAGGTTGAAATCGCCGTGGATATAGACCGAGAAGGGCGCTGGCAGGCCGCGCTCCCGCCGCGCCGCGGCGGCGATCAGCCCGTCAAGGCTGTCGACCTTCTGGCCCTGCACAAAATGTGCCGGCTGCGCAAACCGCGGGTGCAGGCGGTAGACATCCGGCATCCGCTTGGCCAGTTGCTCCATCGCTTTCATCTGTGCGGGCTCGTCGCTGCGGGTCTGCCGCCAAATGTCGCGCACCGTCCGATGCAGCGCTTTCTGCGCCTCGGCAAGCCGTGCCTCCGAACCGCCCAGCACGATATCCTCGAAAGTTTCGCCCTCAAGGTGCTCGATCAGCAGCGCCGCAGAGCCGCCGCGTTTTTCGTAAGAGAGGATCTCTGGCGCGACACCGGGGTAGACCGAGTTCCAGCTTTTCACCCCGACCCGCTCTTCCTTGACCTTCCGGCGGTCGCCATCCTTGAACACCGCATCGACCGTCTTGCCCTGCCCGTCACGCATCCGCACGCTGGAGATCGCGCTTCCAGAGCGCGTCTCGGCGAGGGGCCGAAGCTCGACGTCCTTCTCGGGGCCAATCCCCGCGAGCACGCTGCGCAGGGTGAAATAGCGCTCGAACTGGACGTTTTGGCCAAGGTTGTTCGACAGGATCGCCTCGCTGATCGCCTGCAGCGCCTCTCCGGCCCGGCAGATCTCGTTCAGCGCCAATAGCGCATGCGCCAGGTCCTCGGGATGTTTGGCACCGGGCATTTCGGCGGTGTAGTCAGCAAAGAGCCGCGCCCGCAGGCGTTCAAGCGCAGCGCTGCCCTCCCCGATCTCCACCGCCAGACGGCTGTCGCGGCTTTGCAGCGCTTCGGATATTCCGGCCACCGAGGCGCGCAGCATGCGCAGCGGTTTGAGATAGGCGTCGGCGCAGAGGGTCTTGCGGCGCTGCACATGTTCCGCGTGCTGAACGCCGCGCCGCGCAAGCCGCGAGATCAGATCGAGATTGCGAGCGATGGTGTCGATGCCCTCAAGCTGCAGTTGCCGCGTGCGGCTCCGCTTGCCCCGGCTCATCGCCGCAAGACAGGCCTTGCGCAGCCGCGACGAGAGGTTGTGCGCATAGCCGGCGCGGCTGACAAGCTGCCGCGCCGTGTCGGGACCGGGCGCTTCGAAATAGCCAATCAAACGGGCAAGCTGGCCGTCGATCTCGGCCAGCAGGAACGCAAAGTTCTCATCAACCGCGTCAGGGAGCTTCACAGCGCAGCCTCCCAAGGTAGACCGGCGCATCCGGCTGCAAGAGGGTCAGATCGTAGCGCGGCAGAAACAGCGCATCCGGCGCTGCCGGGTCGGTCCAGATCGTCCCCTCCTGCCGCTTGTCGGGATGCGCGCCGAGCTGCGGCGCGTAGTCATCGGGCACTGAGCACTCGAAAAGGGTCTCCAAAAGCAGCCGGGTCTTGCCGTGCCCGACGCGAACCACATCCGCCACATGCAGCAACGCGCCGACCTCGGGGACCACGCCGATCTCTTCAAGACACTCCCGGCGCAGGCATTCCACGAGGCTCTCGCCCGGCTCCTGCCGCCCCCCCGGAAGCGTGAGATAGGCCTGCCCCGACGCGGCGCGTTTGACCTGCACCAGCACCAGCGGCCCCTTGCGGATCACCGCGCGCACGGCAGAGCGGATGTCGTTCTCCTGCAACATGCGCAAGCTATGCGCGCAGCGGGTATGAATTTCAAACCCATATTGGCCCGGAAATCGCCCGGCCCGGCGGTATTCTTACGTCTCCGCCGAACTCCGGCGGCGCGCCAATCGCTGTGCCTCGGCCTCACCCACGGGCACGCGCACGACCTCGCCCGACGGCAGTTCAAACGCGGGGTCTGCCCCCGTATCGGTGATCAGCTGGTCGATCTCGCCGGTGCGGCAGATGGCCACCCGGCTTTCGGTTCCGATCTTCGACGAGACGCAGAGCATCATGCAGCGGCGGGCGCAGCGGATCATCTTGCGCGCCACTTCCGCCTCGTGAAGCTCGTAGTCGGTGGCACCGCGGGACGGATCGATTCCGACGGGCGAGATCACCGCGTAATCCGCAAGGAAGCGGTCAATCTCCGACAGGGTCAGCTCGCCGAAGGTCGCGGGCACATCGCCATGCGGCTTGCCGCCCAGCAGCAGCATGTCGATGCCGCTGCGCGCCGCAAGCACCTGCGCGATCTCGATGGAGTTGGTGATCACCCGCAGGTCGCGGTCCTGCTCAAGCTCATGGGCGAAGGCCAAGGTTGTCGTCCCGGCGTCGATGAAGATCGTCGAGCCCGGCTCGATCAGCGCGGCGGCCCGACGGCCGATGGCGCGCTTGGCTTCGGCGTTTTCGACCAGACGGTCCGAAAATGCGGGCTCGGGCAGGATCACCTTGTCCGAGGTCACCGCGCCGCCGTGCACCCGCACAAGCGTGCCGCGCTGGTCGAGGTCGAGAAGATCGCGGCGGATGGTTTCCCGCGAGACGTCAAAGACCTCGGCGAGGCGGTTGGTCTCGACCTTCCCCTCCTGCGAGAGATACTCGAGAATCTTCGACTGCCGCTCGTGCGACCACATGGCGTTTCCTTTCCATGGGCGCATCTGCCCCCGGCTGGCTTCCCTAAGTTTGACAGGACCTTAGCAAGACGGCCCAGCAAATCCACAAGTATCCTCACGTAATGTGGATTTATGGCCGATTCGTAAATCCACAGTCCATAAATCACAAAATTAGGCGCAATTGCCGCCCATTTATGCGGCATTTTGTGTTTTTACCTGCTGAATCCACAAAAAGAATGTGCACCTTTGCCCGTTTGAATGTGAGCGTGAGGCAACAGCACCGGGCAGATGACCCGCCAGCCAGTCAGCCCGCCGACCAGATTGAAAGAGACTGCATGTTCGACCTTCCTCAGGCCCTCGCCTTCGCCAACGCATCCGCCGACGAAGCAGGCCAACTCGCGCGCAAGCATTTCCGCAAGGCGCTCAGCGTCGAGCACAAGGTCGACGACAGCCCGGTCACCATCGCCGACCGCTCCATCGAGACCATGCTGCGCGCGCGGATTGCCGAGGCCTATCCCGATCACGGCATCTTCGGCGAAGAGCATGGGGTTGAGAACCTAGACCGCAAGCACGTGTGGGTGGTGGATCCGATCGACGGCACCAAGAGCTTTGTCACCGGCCATCCGCTGTTTGGCGGCCTGATGGCGCTGCTAGAGGACGGCGCCCCGAAGCTGGGTCAGATCGACATGCCGGCCATTGGCGAGCGCTGGTGCGGCATCGAAGGCCAGCAGACCACGCTGAACGGTGCCCCTGTGCAGACCAGCGATTGCCGCGAGCTGTCGCAGGCCTTCGCCTATACCACCGACCCGATGCTGTTCACCGGCAGCCGCGCCCCGGCCTTCGAGATGCTGCGCGAGGGCTGCCGCCTGCTGCGCTTCGGCGGCGATTGTTACAACTACGCCCTGCTCGCCTCGGGTCACTGCGATCTGGTGCTGGAATGCGGGCTGGAGCCCTATGACTACCTTCCGGTGGTGCAGGTGATCCGCGGCGCTGGCGGCGTCATCACCGACTGGAACGGCAACCCGCTCGGCACCGGATCGAGCGGCGAGGTGCTGGCCAGCGCCACCCCTGAACTTCACGCGCAAATGCTGGACGAACTGGCCCGCCTGCGTGCGACCGAAGCGGCATAAAGACCGAATAACCAAAGATAATCCAACAGGAGAACGACATGGACAGACGCAACTTCCTGCGCTACGGCGCGATGGCCGGGGCCGCCGCGGGCGCCCTTCGCCTGAACCCTGACTTCCTCTTCAGCTCGGCACATGCGCAAGAGTCCAAGCCGCTTGTGTTCCTGTCGGCAGAGAACATCACCGGCAACTGGGACCCGACCGCGCACACCACCCTCTCGCAAACCAACATTGAGGGCTTTGTCATGGGCTTCCTGACCCGTGCCCCGATGCGCCCGGACAACCCCGACGAGGTGATCTACGAGCTGGCGACTGAGATCAACGAACTCGACGCCCACCGCCTCGAGATCAAACTGCGCGAAGGCGTGACATTCCACGACGGCGAGCCCTTCACCGCCAAGGACGTGAAAGCCACCTTCGAATACGGCGCGCAGCTTGACCGCCCCAAGCAGGTTTATCCCGGCCCGACCGACACGTTCGAAGTCACCACACCCGACGATTACACCGTCGTGGTCGACACCACCAAGGGCGGCTATGGCGCCTCGCTGTTCATCTTCCTTGCCTCCTACCTGCCGATGCTCTCGGCCAAGGATGTCGCCGCTGGACCCAACGGCCCGCTCAGCCAGCGCCTCAACGGCACCGGCCCGTTCAAATTCGTCGAGCAGCGCGGGAACGACACGGTGATGGAAGCCTATGCCGACTATTTCCGCGGCGCGCCCAAGATCCCCGGAGTGACCTTCTCCTTCGTCGGCGACGCCACCACCCGCATGCTGTCGCTGATGAACGGTCAAGCCGATGTCATCGAACGGCTCGAGCCCGAGCAGGTGCAGACGCTGGAAGGCAACGAGGACATCAAGCTTTCGCGCCTCGTCTCGGTCGAGAATAAATACCTGTGGTTCCGCTGCTCCAAGCCGCCGTTCGACAACCCGCTGCTGCGCAAGGCCGCCGCACATGCCATCGACCGCTCGATCATCCTCGAGATCATGGGCACCGCCGGTGAGGCCTCGAGCAACTTCGTCTCGCCCATCAAGTTCGGCTACACCGATCTGGAGAACTACCCCGAATACGATCCCGACGAATGTCAGCGCCTGCTGGCCGAAGCGGGCTATCCGGGCGGCGAGGGGCTGCCGGAGCTGGAGTATATCACCTCCACCGGTTTCTACCCCAAGACCAAGGAATACGGCGAGGTGATCACCGCGCTGCTGCAGGAGCAGGGCTTCCCGGTGACGCTGAACGTGATGGAAGTGGCGGCATGGAACGAGCGCCTCTACGACCGTCCGGGCGGCGGCCCCGGCCATATGGTCGACTGCGGCTGGTCCACCGGCTCGCCCGAACCCGATCTGGTGCTGCGCACGCATTTCCACTCCACCTCGAAGCGGATCTGCGGCATCGAAGACCCCGAGATCGACGCCGCGCTCGACGCCGAGCGCAACGCCTCCTCGCTGGATGAGCGCCGCGAGAGCCTGCAGACCAACCTGATGCCGATGCTGGCCGAGAAGGTGCCCGCGCTGAGCCTGTTCACCTCGGTGCTGATCCACGGCATGCGCGCGGATGTGGAAGACCTTTTCATCTATCCCGACGGCATGTCGGACGCGTCGGAAACCACCCTCTCCTGATCCTGTCAGGCACGTGACGGCCGGAGCCTTCGGGCTCCGGCCCCTCCTCCCAACAAGACACCCGACAGGAGCTGCCGATGTTCATCGCAAGATTCCTCGCCCGACGGCTCGCACAGGGGGCGCTGATCGTCTTCCTCGTCTCCGCCCTGATCTTCACCCTGCTGCGCGTGGTGCCGGGCGATCCCGTGCGCCTGATGGCTGGCGGCATGGCCCCCGAGGCGCTGATCGAGGAGATCGCCACGAACATGGGTCTGCGCGATCCCATCTACGTGCAGTTCGGCCGCTATGTCGGCGGCATCCTTCACGGCGACCTTGGTCAAAGCTTCGTGCGCCCGGCCAATGGCGCGGCGGTCGGCGGGGCCAGCTTCAACGACAGCACCCGCAGCGAGCGGGCCGAGGTCTGGTCGCTGATCGCCGAGACCGCCCCGATGACGCTGCAGCTTGCGCTTCTGGCCATGGTCTTTGCGCTGATCATCGCCATTCCCATCGGGGTCTGGGGCGGGCTCAGGCCGGGGCGCTTCCCCGACCGGCTGGCGCTCTACACCTCATCCCTCTTCGTCAGCCTGCCGAACTTCTGGCTTGGCATCGTGCTGGCGCTGCTGCTGTCGGTAAAGCTGCAACTGGTTCCCGCCATCGGCTACAACGGCTTTGCCTATACCATCCTGCCCGCCTTCGTTCTGGCGATCGAGATCGCGCCCTTCATCATCCGCACGCTGACCGTTTCCGTGGCGGGCGTCATGGGGCAGTCGTTCATCGACATCGCGGCGGTGCGCGGACTGACGCGAAACCAGATCATCTTTCGCCACGCGCTGAAAAACTCCTCGGTGCCGCTGCTGAACCTACTTGGCGTGCAGTTCTCGATGTTGCTCGGCGGGGTTCTCGTGATCGAATTCATCTTCGACTACCCGGGGCTCGGCCTGCTGACGATCAACGCGGTGATGCAGCGTGACTTCCCGCTGATCCAAGGCATCGCCATCGTCACCGCCGCCGCATTCGTCCTGATCAACATCGTCGTCGATCTCTGCGCGACGGCCATCGACCCGAGACTGGAATACTGATGAGCTCCATCGACATCTCCCCCGAGGCGCTGCCCGCCCCCAAGGGCCGCAGAATCTCTGCCCGCATCTGGTCAGAGGCCTTCTCCTCCATCGAGTTCCGCATCGGGCTGGCCGTCTTCCTCGTGCTGCTTGCGGCGGCGATCCTTTACCCGTGGCTGTCGGGCATCGACCCGACCAAGATGAACATCCGCGCCAAGCTCAGCCCGCCCGTTTTCATGGGCGAAGGCTGGAGCTGGGCAAACCCACTGGGCACCGACCAGCTGGGCCGCGACATGCTGGCCCGCTCGCTGGTCGGGCTGCGCTATTCGCTGCTGATCGGCATCTCGACCACCGTTCTGATGCTGGCCGTGGGCGCGCTGGTGGGGCTTTTCTCGGGCTACTTCGGCGGCAAGACCGACACCGTGCTCATGCGCCTCACCGACGCGCAGCTGTCGATCCCGATGATCATCCTCGCGATCACCATCCTCGGCGTCTCGCGCCCCACGATCCCGTCGATCATCCTCGTGCTGGGGCTGGCGGGCTGGCCGGTCTACGCCCGGGTCATGCGCTCGACCGTGATGTCAGAGCGCAAGAAGGAATTCGTGCGCGGCGCCATGGTGCTGGGGGCGACGGACTGGCGCATCATGTTCACCCTGCTGCTGCCTCTGGTGCTGCCGCCCGTGGCCTTCGTCGCGGTGCTGGATATCGCGCGCATGATGATCTTTGAATCGGTGCTGGGCTTTCTCGGCCTCGGCGTGCAGCCGCCCACCCCCACCTTCGGCAACATCATCGCCGACGGGCGCAAATACCTGATGAACGCGTGGTGGATCGCCACCATGCCCGGTGTCTTCCTCGTGCTGACGCTGACCTCGGTCAACCTGATGGGCGCCGCTCTGGAACGGGCACGCAACAAGATCTACGGAGGCGCCTGAGATGTCGCTCGACATGGCACAGACCCAATCTCTTCTTTCGGTGCGCAACCTGAGCGTCGTGGTCGAAGGGCAAGGCGCAGACCGCACCGTTCTGGATGGCGTCAGCTTCGATCTTGCACCGCGCCGCATCCTGTCGGTCATCGGCGAAAGCGGCTCGGGCAAGACCGTGCTGGCCCGCGCGCTGGCAAGCTGGCTCTCGGCCCCGCTCAAGATCACCTCGGGCGAGATCCTTTTCGAGGGCCGCGATCTGATCCGCGACCCGTCCCATGCCCGCAGCCTTGCGGGGCGCGAGATCGCCTATGTCGGCGGCAACCCCGCTGGCGCGCTCGACCCGACGATGACCGTGGGCGCGCAGCTGGTCGAAAAGCTGCGCGCGGTGCGGCCCGACATCTCGTCGCGCGACGCGCAGGAAAAAGCCATCCGCCTGCTGGAGGCGGTGAAAATCCCCGCCGCCGAACGGCGCTTTCACGAGTATCCCTTCCAGTACTCGGGCGGCATGATGCAGCGCGCGATGATCGTCGATGCGCTGATCTCGGACCCGGCGCTGCTGATCGCCGACAACATCACCCAGCCGCTCGACGTGACGGTGGCGGCGCAGATCCTCAAGCTGATGCGCGAGCTGAACGAGGATTTCTCGACCGCGGTTTTGTTCATCTGCTCCTCGCTGCCCGTCGCCTGCGACGCGGCGGACGAGGTGATGGTGCTGCACGCGGGCCGGGTTGTCGAACGGCAGGCGCCGCAGGCGCTGGTCAGCGGGCCCGAGCACAATTACACCCGCGGGCTGATCGAAGAGCTGCCGACGCTCTGGGCCGAGGGGCGCAAAGAGGTTTCGCGCCCGCAGGACCGCGACCAGCAGGCGATCATGTCGGTGCGCGGCGTCGCCAAGCACTATGAGACCCGCAGCAAAAGCGGCAAGGCGCTGGTGCAGGCGGTGCGCAACGTCGAGTTCGACGTCTTTCCCGGCGACAACTTCGGCATCGTTGGCAAGTCCGGCTGCGGCAAATCCTCTCTGATGCGGCTGCTGACCGGGCTTGAACGTCCCGACGCAGGCTCGATCTTCTTCGAAGACGAGAACGTCGGTCAGGCCAGTCCCAAGCGCCTGCGCGAGTTGCGCCGCAAGTTCCAGCTGGTGCTGCAGGATCCCTATGGCTCGCTGCCGCCGCAAAGCTCCATTGGCGCCATCCTCGAAGAGCCGCTGAAGATCCACAAGCTTGGCAATCGCGCCGAGCGCCGCGACCGCGCGCGCGCCGCCATGAGTGAGGTCGGCCTGCACGAAAGCCTTTACGACAGCCTGCCCACGGGCCTCTCGGCCGGTCAGCGTCAACGGCTCAACGTCGCCCGCGCCATGGTTCTGGAGCCGCGCCTTCTGATCATGGACGAGACGCTTTCGGCGCTCGACCAGACCGAGCAGGGCAAACTGCTCAACCTCTTCGAGCGGCTGCAGGCGCAGCACGGGTTCACCTATATCTTCATCTCGCACGATCTGACCATGGTGCGGCAGGTCTGCTCGCGGATCGCGGTGATGTATCTGGGCGAAACCGTGGAAGTCGCGCCCAACGAACGGCTGTTCTTCGATCCCGGCCACCCCTACAGCCGCGCGCTTCTGTCGGCGGCGCCGACGCTCGAAGAGCGGCGCTATCGGCCCGAGGATTGCCTCATGGAGGGCGAGCCGCCCTCGCCCATCAACCTGCCTCAGGGCTGCGCCTTTGCCGGTCGCTGCCCGCATGCCTTTGACCGCTGCCGGGTCGAGAACCCGCGCCTCACCTCACGCGGCAATCAGGCGCTCGCCGCCTGCTTCCTGAATGAAGACCACCCCCAAGGAGAGCCCCAATGACCGAAACGCTGGATCTTGCCCGGATCGACGCGGCGCTGCTGCAAGCGTTGATGGAGAAACAGGCCGAGTTCGGCAGCACCGGGGACGGCGGCATCGACCGCCCCGTTCTCACCGACAACCACAAGGCCGCCCGCGACTGGTTCCGGGCGGAGCTTGCGGAGCGGGGCTATGACGTGCTGGTCGACAACATCGGCAACCTCTTTGGCCGGATCGATCTGGCGGGCCCCGATGCGCCGCTGGTGATGATCGGCTCGCATCTCGACAGCCAGCCGCGCGGGGGCCGCTTCGATGGCGCGTATGGCGTTGTCGCCGCATTGGCCGCGATCGAGACATGGCGCAACGAGGCGAAGGCACGGGGCGAGACCCCCAGCTGCAACTATGTGATCGCCGACTGGATGAACGAGGAAGGGGCGCGCTTCCAGCCCTCGCTGCTGGGCTCTTCGGTGTTTGCGGGTGGGCTGACCCGCGAGTTCGCCCTCGCCCGCACCGACCGCGATGGGCTCAGCGTCGAGGCGGAACTGAACCGCACCGGCTACATGGGCAGCGATCCCGCCCCGCAGCCCGACATCTACCTCGAGATCCACATCGAAGGGGACGACAAGATGGAGAAGGCTGGCGCGCGGATCGCGCCCTTCGTCCGTCACTGGGGCGCCCTCAAGGTGCGGATCGAGGTCACCGGCGAGCAAAACCACACCGGCCCGACCCCGATGGAAGACCGTCACGACGCGGTGCTTGGCGCCGCTTACATCATCGCCAAGGTGCGCGAGCTGGCCGACACCGCCAGCGACACGCTGTTCACCTCGGTGGCGCGGGTCGATATCTCGCCCAACTCGCCCAATATCGTGCCGGGCAAGGCCATTCTCTTTGCCGAATTGCGCGCGCCCGAGCCTGCGATGCTGGAATGGTCCGAAGCCGAACTGCGCGCCGCACTGCCGGCTCTGGCCGAAAAGGCCGCCGTTTCGGCACAGATCGTCTCGGTCGACCGCCGCCCTGCGGGCCGCTTCGATGCACGGCTGGTGGCACTGGCCGAAAGCGCGGCGGATGACTTCGGCTATCCGCGCATCGCCATCGACACCATCGGCGGCCATGACGCGGTGGCGGTGAACGCGATCCTGCCGTCGATCGTGGTCGCGGTGCCCTCGGTCAATGGCGTCATTCACCGCAATGACGAATACACCTCGCCCGAGGACCTCAACGCGGGCGGCGATGTGCTGGTCGAGATGATCCGCCGCATCGACCGCGCGGGCGGCAACCTCGACAAGGCCGCAGGAGCCAGCGCATGAGCCAGCTCGTCACCGATGACATGATGGCCGAGACGCTGGCGGCGGCGGGGCTCGATCCCGCTGCGGCGACGCCCGGCCCGGCGGCACTGGCCTCGCCCAGCTACAAGGCGCTGGAGAGCCGGTCGGCTCTGGCGGGCGGGACCTTCGTCAAACGTATGCACCCCGAGATGATGCATTGGTTCGACCTGCCCGCTGCCATCGCCGGGGCCCGCGCCGCGGGTGACACCGGGGCCGGGCCAAAGGTGCTCTGGTCCGACGAGGCCACTGGCGCCATTGCCATGACCGCCTGCGCCGAAGGCTGGGTCACCGCGCGCCAGCACCACCTGCAGGATGCGCAGACCGTGGGCACCATCATGGCCGCGCTGCGCAAGCTGCACGCCGGTCCCGCGCTGCCGTGCCGCTTCGATCCCTTTGCCGAGATTGACCGGGTGATTGAGGCCCATGGCGCGCAGGGCATCGCCTTGCCCGATGACATCCTGTGGCTGCGCCGTCTCGTGGCGCAGGCCGAGTCGCTGCTTGATGGCGCGCTCGCGCCCTGCCGCAATGACGGCGCGTCGTCCAATATCCTGATCGGCCCCGACGGCGAGGCGCTGCTGGTGGACTACGACCGCGCCGGGATGAACGACCCGCTCTATGACGTCGGCTGTCTGCTGGCCGAGATGACCGACATCGAGACCGACATGGAAGCCGCCTACACCGCCTATGCCGGCAGTTTCGACGCCGCTGGCTTTGCGCGCGCACGGCTGTGGTCGCATGTGGACGATCTGCTGCATGCGCTTTGGGCGCGGCTGATGTCGCACCTGTCGGAGCGCGGCGCGGTGGAATGGCTGAAATACGGGGAATGGCGGCTGCTGCGGCTGCGCATGATGCTGCGCCATCCCTCTTTCGAAGAGAAGATCCGCATCACGGGAGAGGCCGCATGATGATGAAACCTCTCGGCAGCGCCGCGCATGCCATGGAAGAGACCATCGAGACAGTGATCCGCGATGCGCCGCTGTTCGAAGGCGGGCGCGATATGGTCTATGGCCCGGTTTCGGGCGGCATCTCGAACGAGAACTGGCGGGTGAAGCGCAAGGACGGCAGCGGCGATTGGTTCGTCAAAGTGCCCGGCAATGGCACCGAGATGTTCATCGATCGCGACGCCGCCATGGACGCCTCGCGCAAGGCCGCTGCGGCGGGACTGGGGCCGCGGGTGCATGATGACCTCGCGCACCGGGGCGTCGAGATCAACGACTTCCTGCCCGACCGCCGCGCCTCGACCCACAGCGATTTCGCCGACATCGAAAAATGCCGCGCCGCCATCGCCGCCTATCGCACGATGCATGGGCTTCCGGCGCTCGGGCTGACCAAGACCGTCTTTGACATGATCGAAGAACACGCCCAGCAGGTCGCCGAGCTTGGCGGGCGCAAGTATCGCGAGGACGCCTGGCTGCGGCTCAACACCCAATTGGCGCGCGAGGCGATCGATGCCTCGGGCGTCGACCTCGTCGCCTCGTTCAACGATCCGATGCCGGGCAATTTCATGATCGGCGAGGATGGCTCGATCATGTTGATCGACTATGAATACGCCTCGATGAACGACCGCTGCTATGATCTGGGGATCTGGTTCGGCGAGATGTTCTTTACCCCCGAGCGCGAGCTGGAACTTATCGAGGCCTATTTCGGCGAGGTCCGCCCCGAGATCGTCAGCCGCGTCACCGTGCACAAGGCTCTGGCCGATGTGAAATGGTCGCTGTGGTCGATGGTGCAACTCGAGGTGTCGCGGCTCGACTTCGATTTCCACAAATACGGCATGTGGAAGAAGATGCGCGCCCGTTCGATCATGGAAGCGCCCGACTGGGCTACTCACCTGCGGAGATTGTAATGCCGACCTATCGTGCCACCGCGCGCGGCGAACAGTTCGTGTTCCGCTCGCTTGCGCATCTTCTGAGCGCCGCCACGCCCGAGAAATCCGGCGACCAACTGGCGGGCATCGCCGCAAGCTCGGCGCTTGAGCGCGTGGCCGCGCGCCGCGCCCTGCTCGACCTGCCGCTGAAGACCTTCCTCACCGAAGCGGTTGTGCCCTATGAGGCCGACGAGGTGACGCGGCTGATCATCGACAGCCATGACGCAGCGGCCTTTGCGCCTTTCGCGTCGATGACCGTCGGCGATCTGCGCGATTGGCTGCTCTCACCAGCGGCGCATACCGCCGCGCTCAGCGCCGCCGCGCCGGGGTTCACCCCCGAGATGATCGCCGCTGTCAGCAAGCTGATGCGCAATCAGGACCTGATCCGCGTTGCGCGCAAGACCGAGGTGATCACCGCCTTTCGCACCACGCTGGGCAAACGCGGCACCCTGTCGACCCGGCTGCAGCCCAACCACCCCGCCGATGACCCGCGCGGCATTGCCGTGGCCATGCTCGACGGTCTGTTCTTCGGCGCGGGCGACGCGGTGATCGGGATCAACCCCGCCTCCGACAATATCGGCAACTGCCACGACCTTCTGGTCGCGCTCGACGACATCCGCACCCGCTTTGACATGCCCGCGCAGTCCTGCGTGCTGACCCATGTGACCAATGCGCTCGACCTGCTCGACGCCGGGGCGCCGGTCGATCTGATCTTCCAGTCGATCGCGGGCACGCAGGCGGCGAACGACGGCTTTGGGGTTACGCTCGATGTGCTGCGCGAGGCCAATGACGCCGGACGCGCCGCCGGGCGCGGCACGGTGGGTCAGAACACCATGTATTTCGAAACCGGACAGGGTGCCGCGCTGTCGGCCGATGGCCACCACGGCGTCGATCAGCAGACGCTCGAGGCCCGCGCCTATGGCGTCGCCCGCGCCTTCGAGCCGATGATTGTCAACACGGTGGTCGGCTTCATCGGGCCGGAATATCTCTATGACGGCAAGCAGATCATCCGCGCCGGGCTGGAGGATCACTTCTGCGGCAAGCTGCTCGGCCTGCCGATGGGCGTCGACGCGTGCTACACCAACCATGTGCAGGCCGATCAGGATGACATGGACGTGCTGGCCACGCTGCTCGTCGCGGCGGGCGTCACCTTCCTGATCACCGTGCCGGGCGCCGATGACGCAATGCTCGGATACCAGAGCCTTGGCTTCGAAGACATCGCCTATCTGCGCGAAATATCCGGCCTGACACCCGCGCCCGAGTTTGACGCGTGGCTCAAGACAGCGGGACTTGGCGGTCAGCGCGGCGCGCTGCCGGACCCCGACATGATCCTGCGCAACATGGGACTGGTGGCATGAGCGATATCAGCAGCAAACTGGCCCAGCTTGGCCGCATGACCCCCTCTCGCGTGCGGCTCGACGCCAGCGCGAGCCCGCTGCCGCTGTCGCGGCTGCTGGCCTTTCAAGAGGACCATGCCGCCGCCAAGGACGCCATCTTTGAGACGCCCGATTGGGACGGCCTGCGCCGCGAGTTGCGCCCGCTGGCGCAGGTCTCCAGCCGGGCCCGGAGCCGCGCGGACTACCTCAAGCGCCCGGACCTCGGGCGCCAACTCGCGCCGGGCACCGAGCTTCCGCTCATCGAGCCGGATCTGGCGATCGTGATTGCCGATGGCCTGTCGCCGCCTGCCGTCACCGCCCATGCCGCAGCGGTCGTCCGGCACCTGCGCGCGCTTTTGCCCGATCTCACCGAGGCTCCCGTCTGCTTTGCCGAGCAGGCGCGGGTGGCGCTTGGCGACCAGATCGCCGAGCGGCTTGGCGCGCAAATGGTGCTTGTGCTGATCGGCGAGCGTCCTGGGCTCACGGTCTCGCACAGCCTTGGCGCCTATCTCACTTGGGCACCGCGCAGCGGCACCCGCGACAGCGCGCGAAACTGCGTGTCGAACATCCATACCTCCGGCGGCCTGACGCCGCCGCGCGCCGCCGAACGCCTGGCCTGGCTGATCACCGAGGCGCGGCGGCTGTCCACCACCGGCATTGGCCTCAAGGACCGCAGCGGCGAGCTGACCATCGTTTCCTGAGACACCCCTGAGGGGCAAAAAAATGCCCGGCCACAAGGCCGGGCATGGTCCTTATCGCTCAGCGCCAGCCAAGAGAGGGTGCCACATGGCTGAGGATGCTCTCGATCACATGGGTGTTGTAATCGACCCCCAGCGAGTTCGGCACCGTCAGCAGCAGCGTATCGGCCTCGGCAATCGCCTCGTCGCCTTTCAGTTGCTCGATCAGCCGGTCGGGCTCGTCGGCATAGGAACGCCCGAAGATCGAGCGCTGCTGTTCGATGAAGCCCACGGAGTTGTCCCCCTTGCCGCCATTGCCGAAATACATCCGGTCCTGATCGTTCATCAGAGCAAAGATCGAGCGGCTTACCGACACCCGGGGTTTCCGGCTGTGCCCCGCCGCTTTCCAAGCCTCACGATAGGCGCGGATCTGCCTGGCCTGCTGGATGTGGAAGGGCTCGCCGGTCTCATCGTCCTTGAGCGTCGAGCTTTGCAGGTTCATGCCCAGCATGGCGGCCCATTCGGCGGTCTTGTTCGACCCGGCGCCCCACCAGATGCGGTCCTTCAGCCCCTCCGAGAAGGGCTCGATCCGCAGCTTTCCCGGCGGGTTGGGGAACATCGGGCGCGGGTTCGGCTCGGCAAAGCCCTGCCCCTCGAGCATCTGCAGGAAGACCTGCGCGTGACGGCGCCCCATGTCCGCGTCGGTCTCATCCTCAGCGGGGGCATAGCCAAAGTAGCGCCAGCCGTCGATCACCTGCTCGGGGCTGCCGCGGCTGATCCCCAGCTGCAGGCGGCCCTGGCTGATCAGATCGGCAGCGCCGGCATCCTCGGCCATATAAAGCGGGTTCTCATAGCGCATGTCGATGACGCCGGTGCCAATCTCGATCTTCGAGGTCCGCGCCCCGACCGCCGCGAGCAGCGGAAAGGGGCTGGCGTGCTGGCGCGCGAAGTGATGCACCCGATAGTAGGCCCCATCGAGCCCAAGCTCTTCTGCCGCCACCGCAAGCTCGATGGCCTGCAGCAAAGCGTCAGAGGCTGTGCGCGTGGCCGACCCGCGCTGCGGCGACCAATGGCCGAAAGACAAAAAGCCGATGTTTTTCATAGCGATACTCCTCGGGCTGCGAGCCCGGGGCGATGACCCCGGCGTCGATCCCGCTTGGAGCATAGCTAGTCATTCCACCCCAACCCCCGCAAGCGGCGGCGCTGTTTGCCACGGCGCAGCCTCTGTGCATGGGCGTTCGCGGGCAGTGGATATCGCCCGCACAAACACGCATAGCGCGACCTAGGTGGGTCGCGTGGCGGGCACTTGGCGCTGCAGGATAGGAATGTGTGGCTGAGGATCGTTTTGAGAGATACGTTTTGTTTGGTGTTTGTGGGTTTTACTAGGTTTGGCGGTGACCTACTCTCCCACGTCTTGAGACGCAGTACCATTGGCGCGGCAGCACTTAACGGCCGGGTTCGGAATGGAGCCGGGTGTTTTGCTTGCGCTATGACCACCAAACCAAGAAAAACCCACAACGTCGCGCGCAGCGCGGCGGGTCGGCGGAAGCGACCTGCGGTAGCAGGTTGCGGGCCGACACCCCCGGAATGCTGGGAGCGACAGATACCAAGTCAAGTATTGTGTAGGGGTTGTATGCTTCGATTGATCTTGGAACAGCCTTGCTGTTCCTGGATCGGATCAAGCCTATCGGGCCATTAGTACCGGTCAGCTGAATGCATTGCTGCACTTACACCTCCGGCCTATCGACGTGGTGGTCTTCCACGGCCCTCAGGGATACCTTGTTTTGAGGGGGGCTTCCCGCTTAGATGCCTTCAGCGGTTATCCTGTCCGATCATAGCTACCCAGCACTGCCGTTGGCACGACAACTGGTCCACCAGTGGATCGTTCACCCCGGTCCTCTCGTACTAGGGGCAACTCCTCTCAAGTATCCTACACCCACGGCAGATAGGGACCGAACTGTCTCACGACGTTCTAAACCCAGCTCACGTACCTCTTTAAATGGCGAACAGCCATACCCTTGGGACCTGCTCCAGCCCCAGGATGAGATGAGCCGACATCGAGGTGCCAAACACTGCCGTCGATATGGACTCTTGGGCAGTATCAGCCTGTTATCCCCGGCGTACCTTTTATCCGTTGAGCGATGGCCCTCCCACTTGGGACCACCGGATCACTATGGCCGTCTTTCAACTCTGCTCGACTTGTCAGTCTTGCAGTCAGGCTGGCTTCTGCCATTGCACTCAACGAGCGATTTCCGACCGCTCTGAGCCAACCTTCGCGCGCCTCCGTTACGCTTTAGGAGGCGACCGCCCCAGTCAAACTACCCGCCACACAGGGTCCCGGAACCCGATAAGGGATCGCGGTTAGACATCAAGCAATGCAAGGGTGGTATCTCAAGGGAGGCTCCACGGACACTGGCGTGTCCGCTTCGAAGCCTACCACCTATCCTGCACATGCATGGCCTGATGCCAGTGTGAAGCTGTAGTAAAGGTGCACGGGGTCTTTCCGTCTAACCGCGGGAAGCCTGCATCTTGACAGGCAATTCAATTTCGCTGAGTCGATGTTGGAGACAGCGGGGAAGTCGTTACGCCATTCGTGCAGGTCGGAACTTACCCGACAAGGAATTTCGCTACCTTAGGACCGTTATAGTTACGGCCGCCGTTTACCTGGGCTTCAATTCAGAGCTCTCACCCCTCCTTTTAACCTTCAGGCACCGGGCAGGCGTCAGACCCTATACGTCGTCTTGCGACTTCGCAGAGCCCTGTGTTTTTAGTAAACAGTCGCCACCCCCTGGTTTGTGCCCCCAGCCAAAACTTGCGTTGAAACTGGGCCTCCTTCTCGCGAACTTACGGAGGTATTTTGCCGAGTTCCTTCAACATCGTTCTCTCAAGCGCCTTGGTATTCTCTACCAGTCCACCTGTGTCGGTTTAGGGTACGGTCTTAAAGTGGGGCTATTTCCAGGAACCGCTCAGCCGCCCTTCCAATCCGATAAGGAAGAACGACCTCTGCAATCCGTCACCACCACATGGCCCAGGAATATTGACCTGGTTCCCATCGACTACGCCTTTCGGCCTCGCCTTAGGGGCCGGCTTACCCTGCTCAGATTAGCTTTAAGCAGGAACCCTTGGACTTTCGGCGAGAGTGTCTCTCACACTCTTTGTCGCTACTCATGTCATCATTCTCGCTAGTGATCTCTCCACCGGATGCCTTACAGCCCGGCTTCACAGAAAGGACTTGCTCCTCCATTACATCCCGAAGGATGCAGAAGAGGAGTAGTCCTATGTCACACTACGCTCCGCTACCATGCGCTATGCGCATCCTCGGCTTCGGCTCATGGCTTGAGCCCCGTTACATCTTCGCCGCAGGACAACTTAATTAGACCAGTGAGCTGTTACGCTATCTTTAAAGGATGGCTGCTTCTAAGCCAACCTCCTGGTTGTTTTGGTCGTCCCACCTGCTTTCCCACTTAGCCATGAATTGGGGGCCTTAGCCGGAGGTCAGGGTTGTTTCCCTCTCCACTACGGGCGTTAGCACCCGCAGTGTGTCTGCCATCTAGTACTCCCTGGTATTCGGAGTTTGGTTAGGATCAGTAAGCCTGTGGGGCCCCATTACCCATCCAGTGCTCTACCCCCAGGGGTATTCGGATGACGCTCTACCTAAATAGATTTCGCGGAGAACCAGCTATCTCCGAGTTTGATTGGCCTTTCACCCCTAGGCACAACTCATCCCGACCTTTTTCAACAGGTGTGGGTTCGGACCTCCAGTTAGTGTTACCTAACCTTCATCCTGGTCATGCCTAGATCACTCGGTTTCGGGTCTGATCCATCTAACTCGACGCCCTATTAAGACTCGCTTTCGCTGCGCCTACACCTAACGGCTTAAGCTTGCTAGATAGACCAAGTCGATGACCCATTATACAAAAGGTACGCCGTCAGCTCTCGAGGAGCCTCCGACTGATTGTAGGCGTTCGGTTTCAGGTACTGTTTCACTCCCCTCGTCGGGGTGCTTTTCACCTTTCCCTCACGGTACTGGTTCGCTATCGGTCAGTAAGGAGTACTTAGCCTTCGGGGGTGGTCCCCCGATCTTCAGACAGGATTTCACGTGTCCCGCCCTACTTAATACGTTCCATCGAGCTTCACATACGGGACTGTCACCCGCTGTGGTTGGCCTTTCCAGACCATTCTGTTCACTCTCAGGACTCGGCTGGTCCCCGTTCGCTCGCCGCTACTAGGGGAGTCTCTATTGATGTCCTTTCCTCCGGGTACTTAGATGTTTCAGTTCCCCGGGTTTGCTCTTAAAACCCTATGTGTTCAGGTTAAAAGTACCTGTTTAAGCACGTTATAAATTACCGAAGGTAATTATAACGAACTTTCAGGTGGGTTGCCCCATTCGGAAATTCCTGGATCAAAGCTTATTCTCAGCTCCCCAGGACTTATCGCAGAGTATCACGTCCTTCATCGCCTCTTACTGCCAAGGCATCCACCAAACGCCCTTCTCGCGCTTGATCCGATC
>NZ_JBSWTP010000010.1:7500-620000 GCF_056158605.1 Salipiger sp. ABN3_019 | reverse complement strand
TGCGCAAGCATGAGCGATCTGTCGAACAGACCGACTTTCGGACTTACCGATCCGGGCCTGCTGCCCGGCAGCGGTGATTTTGCCGGCGAAGGCCGCCTCGCGGTCCGTGACCCCGCCACCGGCGCGCTGGTGGCGCAGGTCGCGATCAGCGACGCGCGCGGCGCGCGGCAGGCAGTGGACGCCGCCCATACCGCTTTCGACGGCTGGGCCACCACGCTGCCGCAGGACCGTGCGGCGATCCTGCACCGCTGGCACGCGCTGATCATGGACGCGAAAGAGGATCTCTCGCGCATCATGGTCGCCGAGCAGGGCAAGCCGATCAGCGAGGCGCGGGGAGAGATCGATTACGCCGCCAGCTTCGTGCAGTTCTACGCCGAAGAGGCACTGCGCCCGAACATCGAAGGCGTCACCAGCCATCTGCCCGACGCCGAGATGGAGCTTTGGCGCGAGCCGGTGGGTGTGGCGGCGCTGATCACTCCGTGGAATTTCCCCTCGGCGATGATCACCCGCAAGGCTGCCGCCGCGCTGGCCGCGGGTTGCACCGTGGTCATCCATCCCTCCGCCGAGACGCCACTGTCGGCGCTGGCGCTGGCGGAACTCGCGCGCCGCGCCGGTTTCCCTGAAGGTGTGGTCAACACCGTGGTCGGCGATGCCGCCGCGATCGTCGGCGAATGGACCTCGGACAAACGGGTGCGGGCGCTTTCGTTCACCGGCTCCACCGAGGTGGGCCGCCTGCTCTACCGCCAGTCGGCGGATACGGTGAAGCGGCTGGTGATGGAACTGGGCGGCCACGCGCCCTTCATCGTCTTCAAGAGCGCCGACATCGACCGCGCGGTGACCGAGGCGATCAAGGCCAAATTCGCCACCTCGGGGCAGGACTGCCTCGGCGCCAACCGCTTCTACATCCAGCGGCCCATCTACGAGGAATTCTGCGCGAAGTTCACCAAGGCGGTCGAGGCGCTGACCCTCGGGCGCGGCATGGATGATCCCGATATCGGGCCGCTGATCCACGAGCGCGCCATCGACAAGCAGCAGGCGCATGTGGATGACGCCATCGCCAAGGGCGCAAAGCTGCTCACCGGCGGCGGTGTGGACGAAGACCTCGGCAAGCTCTTCTACAAGCCCACCGTGCTGGCCGACGTGCCGGACGAGGCCGCGATCATGTCCGAGGAAACCTTTGGCCCGGTCGCGCCGCTCACCGTCTTTGATGACGAGGCAGAGGTGATCGCCCGCGCCAACGCCACCGAATACGGGCTGGTCGCCTACGTCCACAGCCAAGACCCGCGCCGCATCTACCGCCTGACCCGGGCGCTGCAGTTCGGCATGGTCGCGGTCAACCGCACCAAGGTCACCGGCGCGCCGATCCCCTTCGGCGGCACCAAGCAATCCGGGCTGGGCCGCGAGGGCGCCCGTCAGGGCCTCGAGGCCTTCACCGACATCAAATACGTCTGCCGCGATTGGGGCTGATCCCGCGCGTCCAATCCCTGCGGCAACCCGACAGGACATATAAGGAGATGACATGCTGACCAACGACCAACTCGCCAAATGGGACCGCGAGAGCTTCTTCCACCCCTCGACCAACCTCGGCCAGTTCGCGCGCGGCGAAGGCCCGCAGCGCATCGTCACCGGCGGCAGCGGCGTGCATATCACCGACCGCGACGGCAACCAGCTGCTCGACGGCTTTGCCGGGCTCTACTGCGTCAACGTCGGCTATGGCCGCACCGAGATCTGCGAGGCCATCGCCAAGCAGGCGCATGAGTTGGCCTATTACCACGCCTACGCAGGCCACGGGTCCGAAGCCTCGATCACCCTGTCGAAGATGGTCATGGATCGCGCGCCCGAGAATATGGCGCGGGTGTACTTCGGCCTCGGCGGCTCGGACGCCAATGAGACCAACATCAAGCTGATCTGGTACTACAACAACATCCTTGGCCGCCCCGAGAAGAAGAAGATCATCTCGCGCTGGCGCGGCTATCATGGCTCGGGGCTGATGACCGGCTCGCTGACCGGGCTGGAACTCTTCCACAAGAAGTTCGACCTGCCGCTGGCACAGGTGATCCACACCGAGGCACCCTATTATTACCGCCGCCCCGACCTGAACATGTCCGAGGCCGACTTCACCGCCCATTGCGTCGCCGAACTGGAGGCGCTGATCGAGCGCGAGGGCGCCGACACCATCGCCGCCTTCATCGGCGAGCCGGTGCTGGGCACCGGCGGCATTGTGCCCCCGCCCGAGGGCTACTGGCCCGCGATCCAGAAGGTGCTCGACAAGCACGACATCCTGCTGGTGGTCGACGAGGTGGTGACCGGCTTCGGGCGGCTCGGCTCGATGTTCGGCTCGGACCACCACGGCGTGAAACCCGACCTGATCACCTCGGCCAAGGGCCTCACTTCGGCTTACGCCCCGCTTTCGGCCTCGATCGTCGGGCAGCGCATGTGGGACGTGCTGTGTCAGGGCACCGATGAATATGGCGTGCTGGGCCACGGCTGGACCTATTCGGCCCACCCGATCGGCGCGGCGGCGGGCATTGCCAACCTCGAACTGATCGACAAGCTGGGGCTGGTCGACAATGCCGCCAAGACCGGCGCCTATCTGGTGAACACCATGCGCGAGGCCGTGGGCGAACACGTCAACGTCGGCGAAGTGCGCGGCGAGGGCATGCTCTGCGCGGTGGAACTGGTGGCCGAGCGTGACGGGCGCAGGTTCTTCGATGCCTCCGAGGGCAAGGGCGCCAAAGTCGTCGCCGCCATGCTCGAACGCGGCGTGATCGCGCGGGCCATGCCGCAGGGCGACATTCTCGGCTTCGCGCCGCCGCTCTGCCTGACCACCGAGGAAGCCGACAAGATCGTCTCGGTCACCAAGGACGCCATCACCAGCGTTCTGGGCTGAGCCTGCACCTCACGCACCGCGCGCCAAACGCGCGCGGTGCCCCATTCACGACGGTCGGGACGCCGCCCCGCGATAGCCAATCCGCGCCATGAACCTTTCCATCTCCTGCTGCGGCGGGCGCTTTCCGGTGTAGATTTCCACGTAGCTCGGAAAGCGTTCCAGACGTTCCGCCAGCGGCTCTTCCACCCGCATCGAGATATAGCCGACCTGCACGAGATAGATGGTCCGCGCCCGCACGTCGGCATCCTCGGCCCCGTGCCCCCAGCGCTCCAGCATCTCCCGCAGCGCCGCGAGCCGCTCGGCATCGGCGCGCTGCAGCCGCTCCAGAACCTGGGGATCCTGTTGCGCCCATGCCCGCACGGCGATCTCGAGCTTGGTGTCGAAAAGGTCATCCGACAGGAAGGTGCTGATGACATTCAGCATCGCCTCGGTCTCGGTCGCCGCATAATCGCGGCTGGCCGCCACCAGCGCGCCGGTGGTGCTGGCCTCCCACCGATCGAGCAACATGCCCAGCAGCTGTTTTCGGTCCTTGAAGAACCAGTAGAAACTCGTCCGCGACAGCTGCAGCGCATTGGCCAGCGGCAAAATCTTCACCGCATCGACGCCCTTCTCCACAAGCGCCGCATAGGCCGCGTCCAGCCAGACGTCCTGAGATCCGCGCCAGCCGCGGTCGGTCAAAGAATTCTCGGTCATGTCCTGCGCCTTGATGGTCGGTACCCCCCTTGCCTACACCCCTTGTCTACAAAATGTGCACTACTGTCCAGATTTACCCCGCCTCACAGTGGTCAGTGGTGAACTATTTCTTGACAGGTATGAACATTTTGGAACTCTGGCACGCAGGCACCCTATCCGCAGAAGGCACCACGCATGTCGAACGATCCGCTTTTGCAGCCCTATCAGCTCAAGCATCTGACGCTGAAAAACCGCATCTTGATCACCAGCCACGAGCCCGCCTACCCCGAGGACGGCATGCCGAAGGACCGCTACCGCGCCTACCATGTAGAGCGCGCCAAGGCCGGGGTTGCGCTGACCATGACCGCGGGCTCGGCCTCGGTTTCGCGCGACAGCCCGCCGGTGTTCAACAACGTCCTCGCGTGGAAAGACGAGGTCGTCGGATGGATGGCCAAGCTGGCGCAGGAATGCCACGACGAGGGCTGCGCGGTGATGATCCAGCTCACCCACCTTGGCCGCCGCACCCGCTGGGACAAGGGCGACTGGCTGCCGGTAATCTCGCCCGGATACGAACGTGAGCCCGCGCATCGCGCCTTCCCCAAGAAGATGGAAGACTGGGATATCGCGCGGGTGATCGAGGATTACGCCGAGGCCGCAGAGCGTATGCAGGCCGCCGGGCTCGACGGCATTGAGCTTGAAGCCTACGGCCACCTGATGGATCAGTTCTGGTCGCCGCTGACCAATGATCTCGATGCGCCCTACGGCGGCGATCTCGACAACCGCCTGCGCTTCGGCTTTGACGTGCTGCGCGCCATCCGCAAGCGCTGCGGCGAAGAGTTCATCGTCGGCGTGCGCTACACCGGCGACGAATGCCTGCCCGGCGGCACTGGCCGCGAGGAGGGTTTGGCGATCTCTCAGAAGCTGAAGGATTCGGGGCTTGTCGATTTTCTCAACGTGGTGCGCGGCCATATCGACACCGATCCGGGCCTCACCGATCTGATCCCCATTCAGGGCATGGCCGGCGCACCGCATCTCGACTTTGCCGGAGAGATCCGCGCCGCGACGAATTTCCCCACCTTCCATGCCGCCAAAATTCCCGATGTCGCCACCGCGCGCCACGCCATTGCCAGCGGCAAGCTCGACATGGTCGGCATGACCCGCGCCCATATGGCCGACCCGCATCTGGTGCGCAAACTCACCCAAGGCCGCGAAGACGACATCCGCCCCTGCGTCGGTGCCAACTACTGCCTCGACCGCATCTATCAGGGCGGCATGGCGCTGTGTCTGCACAACCCTTCGACCGGGCGCGAGATCGAGATGCCCCACGCCATCGCCAAGGCCGAGACACCGAAGCGCGTGACCATCGTCGGCGCGGGACCGGCAGGGATGGAGGCCGCCCGCGTCGCCGCCGAGCGCGGCCACGCGGTGACCGTCTTCGAGGCGGCGGACCAGCCCGGCGGGCAGATCCGCCTCACCGCGCTGCAGGAGCGGCGGCGCGAGATGTCCTCGATCATCGCATGGCGTTTCGAGCAATGCGAAAAACGCGGGGTTTCCTTCCGCTTCAACGCCTTCGCGGATGAAGCTGACGTTCTGAACACGGCACCCGACGAGGTGATCATCGCCACCGGCGGGCTGCCGCATACCGAGGTGCTGACCGGCGGCAACGATCTGGTGGTCTCGGCATGGGACATCCTGTCGGGCGACGTCAAACCCGGCCAGAACGTGCTGGTCTATGACGACGCGGGCGATCACGCGGGGCTGCAGGCTGCCGATGTGATCTCTGCCACCGGCGCGCGGGTCGAGATCGTCACCCCCGACCGCGCCTTCGCGCCAGAGGTCATGGCGATGAACCTCGTGCCCTACATGCGCGCCCTGCAGAGCCGCGACACCACCTTCACCGTCACATGGCGGCTGCGCTCGGTGGCCCGCGACGGCAATCAACTGCGCGCCGTTCTGGGCTCGGACTATGGTGATGTAACGCGCGAGCGGCAGGTCGATCAGGTTGTGGTCAACCATGGCACCCGCCCGCTCGACGAGCTCTATTTCGCGCTGAAGCCGATGTCGCGCAATCTCGGCGAGGTCGATTACGAGGCGCTTTCCACTGGCACAGCGCAGAGCGTCGAGCGCAATCCCGGCGGCGGCTTCCGCCTGTTCCGCATCGGCGATGCCGTGGCCGCGCGCAACACCCACGCGGCGATCTACGACGCGCTGCGGATCACGCGAGACCTCTGACCGCGCGTCTTCAGGAGACATGTGCTGGCGCGTCGCCCCGCAGGCGGCGCGGCAGGAAACCGCATTTGGCGCGTTTATGGTGGCTCGGCTATCGCCTGCTCTGTCGCGCCACTCAGCGGCGCGCGGTCGTCTGAACCGTGACTTCTCACGAAATCGTCAGACGCAAAACTTTCTGCGACGGAACTCCGCGCCCCGCGCGTGGAATACCTCTAGGTGACAAGACCAAGAACAAGCGAAAGTTTCAGAAATGACGCATAGCCACGACCACGATGACCACGACCTCGGCTTCTCTCACGATCTGCCGCGGATGATCGGCCGCCGCAAACTCCTCAGCATTCTCGGCGGCGTCGGCCTTGCTTCGGCATCCGGCCTGCCTGCGCTGGCGGCACAATGTGTGGCACTGCCGTGGGAGACCGCTGGCCCCTACCCCGCCGATGGCAGCAACAGCCGCGATGGATCGGTGGTCAACGCGCTGACCCAAGAAGGCGTCATCCGCGAAGACCTGCGCCCCTCGTTTGCCGAGATGACCGCCGAGGCCGATGGTCTGCAACTGGATCTGGAGCTGACCTTGGTCGATGCCGACGGTTGCACGCCGCTCGCCGGGCACGCGATCTACGTCTGGCATTGCGACACGACGGGGCTCTACTCGCTCTATGACACGCCCGAGGCGAACTATCTGCGCGGCGTCGGCGTCGCCGATGACGAGGGCAAGGTGACATTCACCACCATCGTGCCGGGCTGCTACGACGGGCGCTGGCCGCACATCCACTTCGAGATCTTCGAGTCCCCCGAGGCCGCTGTGAGCGGAGCCGAGCCGGTGCTGACCGCGCAGATCGCGCTGCCGGAAGACGAGGCCGCCAAGATCTACGAGCAAGACGCGCGCTATTCCAACGGCACGCGCAATCTGGGCCGGATCACCATCCCCAGCGACAACGTGTTCGGCGACAACACCGATGCCGAGATCGAGCAGCAGACGCTGGCGATGAGCGGCAGCGTTTCCGTTGGCTACACCGGCACGCTGACCATCCCGGTCGATTTCGACGCCGAGAAAAGCACGATGGCCGCGCCGCCCATGGGTGGTGAAGGCGGCCCCGGCGGCCCCGGTGGCGACATGCCGCCGCCGCCGAAGAACTAAGGACAACAAACGAAGGGCCCGGCACTCCTGCCGGGCCCTTTTGCAGTTTTGGGGATCGCAGCCGCCCCGACGGCTCAGAGCGTCTCTTTCACCCGGTCCCAAGTGTTGGTGAGATGGCGCGACATCACATCGCCGAGCCGCGCGCCATCGCGCGCTTCCAAGGCGGCGATCATCTCCTCATGCTCGCCCACCGCATCGGCCCAGAACGTCTCGGTGCCGTTGCCGACGAAGCGGATGCGTTTGAGCCGCCCCTGAATGTTCTGCTGAATTTCCTGCAGCGTCTCATTGCCCGAGAGCGCCGCCAGCCGCGAATGAAACTCCTGATTGAGCTTGTAATACGGCAGCCGATCGCGCTTGCGGTAGTGCGCCAGCATCTCTTCGTGCAGCGCGCGCATTCCGGCGATCTCTTCGTCGCTGGCCCGTTCGCAGGCGGTCTGCCCGGCAAGCTTCTCCAGATGGCCCAGCACTTCGAGCATCGAGAACACATCCTGCGGCGACAGTTTGCGCACCGTTGCCCCGCGCGAGGGCTGGATGACGATCAGCCCTTCGGCGGCCAAAGTGCGCAACGCCTCGCGAAATGGGGTGCGTGACACCCCCAGTTGTTCGAGAAGTTGTACCTCGTCGATCCGGCTTCCCGGCTCGAGATGGCCTTCGATGATCAGGTCCCGGATCCGGTTCGCGACCTGATCGTGAAGGGATTCCTTCTTGATTTGCAATGGCATGGCCGAAGCTGAAGACAGGTCCATGACACCTCCGCAGTGACTGTTTCGCCTAGGTTAGCAAGATTTTCCTTGCCACGCGATACCGTATTGGAACACAAAATATACAAAATACATGTGGAGGAGAATCGAATATGCGAGTGGCATTGGCGATCGGGGATGCCGCCGGGATCGGGCCTGAACTGGCTGCGAAGATCGTGGCGGATGCGCAGGCGAACCTTGGCGATCTGATCGTCATCGGGGATGCACGCCTGCTGGCGAAAGGCGCGCAGATCGCCGGAGTGAAGGTTGACCTGCCGGTGATCTCCACCGCCGATCTCGCAAAGCCGCTGCCCGAAGGCACGCTGCTGCTCGACCTGCACAATTGCGATCCGGCCACCGTGCCGCCGGGCAAATCCTCGGACGCCGGGGGCCGCGCCTCGCTGCAGAATTTCGCCACCGCGCTGCTGCTCGGCAAGGCCGGGATCGCGGGCGTGGTCGCCTTCACCCCGTTCAACAAACATTCCATGCGCCTCGCCCGCTCCAGCTATGTGGACGAGATCGGCTTTGTCGACGCGGTGATCGAGGCCGAGCAATCGGGCCGCGAGTTCAACGTGCTCGACGAAGTGTGGAACGCCCGGGTGACCTCGCATATCCCGCTGAGCAAGGTGGCCGCCACGATCACCACCGAGCGCGTGGCCAACAGCCT
Source organism: Salipiger sp. ABN3_019 (assembly GCF_056158605.1). Taxonomy (NCBI): domain Bacteria; kingdom Pseudomonadati; phylum Pseudomonadota; class Alphaproteobacteria; order Rhodobacterales; family Roseobacteraceae; genus Salipiger; species Salipiger sp. ABN3_019. The sequence continues at coordinate 611,664 of NZ_JBSWTP010000010.1, read as the reverse complement.
GAAACTCACCGCCGACGTGATGACTGCCGCGGGCATTCCGAACCCGCGCATCGGTGTCGCGGCGCTCAACCCCCATGCCGGGGACGGCGGAAATTTCGGCCATGAGGATGACGAGGTGATCGCCCCGGCCATCGAAATCGCCAAATCCCAAGGGATTAACGTGACCGGCCCCGTGCCCTCGGATACCGTCTTCGTGCGGGCCATCAAGGGGGGAGAGTTCGACGCGGTGATGACCATGTATCACGATCAGGGACAGATCGCGATGAAGCTGATCGGCTTCGACCGGGGGGTGACGCTGATCGCGGGCTACCCATTCCCGATCGTGACCCCGGCGCATGGCACCGCCTTCGACATCGCGGGCAAGGGCTGCGCCGACACCGGTGCCACCTTCAATGCAATCGCTCTCGGCCGGAAGCTGGCCGGGCTGCAGCCCCGGCCGCCGGCCACGGAGGAGGACCGCACGCATGCGGCCGGGGCCATCGCGGCGCTCACCGAACCGGAGGTTCTGGCCGGCTGAGCCCACCCCCACCAACAGGACCAAGCACTCAGGGAGGAGACACACTTGGAACTCAAGCATATCGCACTGATCGGAGCCGTCGCAGCCACGCTGCAGGCCGCGCCCGCGCTGGCGCAAACCGAGATCATCTTTGGGATCAGCGCCGCCGACGGCTCGCTGCAGGATCAATCCGCCGAGGAATTTGCCCGCCGCGCCAACGAGAAACTCGGCGACAAAGCGGTGGTGAAGGTCTTTGACAGCTCGCAGCTGGGCAAGGACAAGGACATGCTGCAGAAGATCAAGCTTGGCACGATGCACATCACCCTGCCCAGCTCGACCATGCCAGAGATCGCGCCGGAATACGCGCTGTTCGATCTGCCCTTCCTCGTGGCCGACCGCGCGCACTTGGCGAAGATCGACGAGGCGCTGTTTGACAGCGTGCTGCTGCCCGCCGCCGAGGCCAAGGGCTACAAGCCGCTGGCGATCTGGGAGAACGGCTTTCGGCAGATCACCAACTCCAAGCACCCGGTGACCACGCCTGCCGATCTTCAGGGGCTGAAGATCCGCACGCCGAACTCCAGCTGGCGCGTGGCAATGTTCAAGGAATACGGCGCCAACCCGACGCCGATGCCCTTCTCGGAGCTGTTCGTGGCGCTGCAGACCGGCGTGGTCGACGGGCAGGAAAACCCGATGACCAACATCTACGGCGGCAAGCTCAACGAGGTGCAGGAGTATCTCTCGCTCTCGGGCCACGTCTATTCGCCCGCCTATCCGACGGTCGGCATCAAGGCCTTTGAAAAGCTCGACCCCGAGGTGCAGCAGATCATCGAGGAAACCGCCAAGGAGGTCGCCTTCTGGGCGCGCGAGACCGGCGCGGCGCAGGATGAGGAACTCGTGGGCAAGCTCGAAGAGGGTGGCCTCAAGGTCAACAAGACCGACCGCGACGCCTTCGTCGAAGCCTCCAAACCGATCTACGAAAAGTTCGCCGCCGAAGTCGATGGCGGGCAAGAGATGATCGACACGGCGCTCTCGCTGGCAAACGGCTCGGGGTCCTGAGCCATCCCGGCGGCGCGGCCCTGACCGCGCCGTCCCTTCTCCCAAATTCATACGGAGGCAAACGTGCTGTCCCGTTCCATCCGCTGGCTTGATCGCGCCCTGCAGATCGCCACGATCGCGATGATCGTCGTGCTGGCCCTCGTGGTGCTGCTCGGCGTCGCTTACCGCTACACCGGCCAGTCGCTGATCTGGTACGACGAAGTGGCCGCCGCGCTGCTCGCATGGATCACCTTCACCGGGGCCGCGCTGGCGGTTCTGCGCAACTCGCACATGGGGTTCAACGGGCTGATGTTCGGCCTGCCCGGCCTTGGACGTTTCGTGCTCTTCGGCATTGTCGAGCTGCTGTTCCTGACCATCTGCGCCATCGTCACATGGGCAGGCTGGGCGATCCTCGAGATCTTTGGCGACGAGGTGATGACCACCGTGCGCTTCGTGCCCCGCGCCGTGCTGCAGGGCGTACTGCCGGTGAGCTTTGCGCTGATGTTCGTCGGGCGGCTCCTGACGCTGCCGCAGCGTCTGCAAGCGGTCCGCGACGGCGTCGATCCGGACACCGCCGAGATCGAGCATGAGATCGCCCGCGCCGAGGCCGAACTGGCACAGGCCCGCGCCCATCCCCCCATTCCGCGCCCCGGGAGGCCACGCAATGATCGAAGCCGGCATTCTGCTGTTCATGTTCGTGCTGATCGCCGTCGGCATGCCCATCGCCTTCTCGATCCTCGGGTCGGCACTCTTGGGCGTCTACCTGCTCAACGGCGAACTTGGCTTTCTCAACGCCGCGCTGTCGCTGTTTGACGGGGCCACCAGCTTTCCGCTGATCGCCATTCCGCTGTTCATCCTCGCAGGCGCGCTGATGAACACGGGCGGCATCTCGACCCGGCTCATCGCCTTCGTCTCGGCGCTGATCGGCTTCGTGCGCGGCGGTCTGGCGATGGTCAACGTCGGCGTGTCGATGTTCTTTGCCGAGATCTCCGGCTCCGCCGTGGCCGATGTGGCCGCGACCGGGTCGGTGCTGATCCCGGCGATGAAGGAAAAGGGCTATCAGCCGCGGCTCGCGGCGGCGATCACCTCGTCTTCGGCTTCGCTGGCGATCATCATCCCGCCGTCGATCCCGATGATCCTTTACGGCGCCATGTCCGACACCTCGGTGGTCAAGCTCTTCGTCGCGGGCATCGTGCCCGGCGTGCTGGGCGGCGGGCTGTTGATGGCGCTCTGCTACTACATGGCCCGGCGTTACGATCTGCCGCGCGACGAGGCCTTCTCGCTACGCCGTCTTGCCGAGACCGGGAAAGAGGCGTCCTGGGCGCTGATCCTGCCGGTGGTGATCCTCGGCGGCATCTTTGGCGGCGTGGTGACGGCGACCGAGGGCGCGGCGCTGGCAGTGGTGGCGGCGCTGTTCATCGGGGTCTTCATCTACCGCGAGATCGACCTGCGCCATCTCTATCAGGCGCTGGTGGATGGGGTGCTGCAAACCTCGGTGGTGATGCTGATGGTCGCCGCCTCGGCGGTGCTGGGCCTCTACCTGACCGAGACCGAGATGCCGCAGCGGCTGGCCGCGGGCATCACGCAGATCACCACAAACCCGTTTGCCGTGCTGATGATCATCAACCTCTTCCTGCTCTTCGTGGGCATGGTGCTGCATGGCGCGGCGGCGATCATCCTGACGGTGCCGATCTTCATGCCGCTGGTGCATGAGCTCGGGATCAACCCCATCCAGTTCGGCATTCTGCTGACGCTGAACATCGCCCTTGGCCAGCAGACGCCGCCGGTTGCGAGCGTATTGATCACCTCCTGTTCGATCGCGCGCACCGACGTGTGGCGCACCTCCATCGCCAACCTGCCCTTCGTGGGCGTGCTGGTGCTCGTGCTGCTGCTTGTCACCTATGTGCCGGCTGTGTCTCTCTCGCTGGTGGATCTGGTCTACGGACAGTGACCGGACCCGCGCGGGCTGGCTCTCCCCGGGGCTGGCCCGCGCGCAAAATGACAACGCCGGCCCTTTGCGGGGCCGGCGCTTTTGCATGGCGGATGGTGAACCGTCAGGCCGGGGGATGCAGGCCGAAAGCCGCCTCCAGCACCTCGCCCGCTTCGAGGCAGATATCCTCGCGCCACGGCGGCGCCACAAGCTGCACGCCGCAGGGCACGCCTGCCTCGACCCCCGAACAGATCGAGACCGCCGGAAGCCCCAGAACCGGAATGCCGATCTGCGGCACCTGCGCCTCCCAGAGCCGGGCGATGGCCTCGGGGCCGTTCAGGTCCTCGTCCTGCGCGAAGGGCAGTTCCGACGAGACCGGCATCAGCACAATGGGATAATCGACGAGGAACGCCCGCCACGCCCGGATCAGCCGCGAGCGGCGGGTGAACAGCGCGCTGAACCCGGCCACGTCGATCGCCTTGGCGCGTTCCTCGTAGAAACTGAGCAGCGCGATGGCACCGGGATCGCCCTCGAGCTTCGCCGCCGCCAGCTTGTCCGAATGCGCGTCCGACAGCCAAAGGTCGATCTGCACGTCCACCGCCTCGCGGATGTCGGGCACCTCGGTCGGCTCATCCACCTGCCAGCCCGCCGCGCGGAGGATCGCGGCCGCGCGTTCGAGATCGGCGATGATGCGCGGATCGGTGTCGATGCCGCCGGGCCGTTTCACCAGCGCGACGCGGCGCGGCAGGTTCGGCCCGATCAGCGGCATCGGCGTGCTCCACGCGTCGTCGGGCGCGTAGCCGGACATTGCCTCAAGCCCCAGCCGCAGATCATCCACCCGCCGTGCGAGCGGCCCTGCGACGGCCATCAACTGCGGGCCGATGGCGCGGTCGGGCCCGGTGTTGTTCTGCGCGGGCACCCGCCCCGGCGTCGGGCGCAGCCCCTGCACACCGCAGGCATAGGCCGGGTAGCGGATCGAGCCCGCAATATCCGTGCCATGGGCGATATGCCCCAGCCCCGCCGCCGTCGCCGCCCCGGCCCCGCCGGATGAGCCACCCGGCGTCAGCGCCGGGTTGTGCGGGTTGCTGGTGGTGCCATGCAGCTTGTTCGAACTGAACCAGCGATACGAGAACGCCGGGCAGTTGGTGCGCCCGATGACAATCGCGTCCTGCGCCCGCATGTTGCGCAGAAAGCCCGCGTCCTCGGTGGCGATCAGATCCTTGGCCAGCGTGGTGCCATTGGTGGTGGCATAGCCCTTCTGATCGGCGATCACCTTCACCGTCACCGGCACACCCGCGAGCGCCCCCACCGTCTCGCCCGCCGCGATGCGCGCATCCAGCGCCTCGGCCTCGCGCATGGCGTCTGCACCGCAGTCCTGCACGATGGCGTTGATCGCCGGGTTCTCGCGCGCCACACGGTCAAGCGTGCTGCGGATCACATCCTGCGCGCGCATCCGGCCACTGCGGATCGCCGCCGCAAGATTGCGGGCGGAAAGGTCGTTGGGGTCTGTCATGGAAGGGCCTTCGGAAGGTTACAGGGAAGAGAGCCGCTCGCGGATCGACTGCACGACGAAGCGCCGCTCGGGGATGCTGGCCACATGCGGGGTGATGAGCACCTTGGGATGCGCCCAAAGCGGATGCTCCTGCGGCAGCGGCTCGGTCTCGAAGACATCGAGCGAGGCCCCCGAAAGGTGTCCGCTGTCCAGCACCGCCATCAGCTCGTCCTCGACCACCTGACCGCCGCGACCGATCTGCACCAGCGCCGCGCCCTGCGGCAGCTTTTGCAAAAAGCCCGCGTCGATCATCCCGCGTGTGGTGCTTGTCAGCGGCAGCACGTTGATCAGGATGTCGGTCTGAGCGAGGAAGTCATCGAGCCCGTCGCCGTGGAAATGCTGCACGCCCGGTTCCGCCGGATCGGGCGCGCGGCGCGAATAGCCCGCTACCGCATAGCCCAGCCCCATCAGCCCTTTGGCGATGGCGCGGCCCATATGGCCAAAGCCCAGCACGCCGACACGGCGGTAGCTGGGCGAAAGGCCAGTCACGGTGCGCGACCATTTGCCCTGCGCCTGCTGCGCGACGTAGCGGCCCATGTCGCGGTGATGCCAGAGCACGTGGAAGGCGGCAAAGCCCGCCATCTGCAGCGCCTGATCGGCGTCCTCCACCCGGTAGACCGGCACGCTCTCGGGGCGCGACGGGCAGGCCATGATCGCATCGGTGCCCGCCCCTGCCGAGAAGATCGCCTTGAGCCCGCTCATACCCTCGAACACATCGGCGGGCGGGATGAAGGTAAAGACGAAATCCACCTGCGCCGGATCGGTGATATCCTCGCGCCGCATGACGGTCAGCTCGGGCGCGTCCTTGGCGAAAATCTCGCTGTAGTGCGGCCAGAGATCGACGCCGCCGCTGGTGGTGATGACGCCCCTCATGCGGCGCCCTCGCTGGCCCAGTCGGCGCCCGGCACGGCCGCCAGAAGCTGCCGCGTGTACGCTTGCGCCGGATTGAGGAAAATGTCGTGCACGGTTCCGATCTCCACGAGTTTGCCTTTCTGCATCACGGCGATCCTGTCGCAGAGTTGCGCCGCCACCCGCAGATCGTGGGTGATGAACAGGATCGACAGATCGAAACGCTCGCGCAGATCACGCAGAAGGTCCAGCACCTGCGCCTGAATAGAGACGTCCAGCGCCGAAACTGCCTCATCGGCGATGATCAATTCGGGGTCCATGGCCAGCGCGCGGGCAATCCCGATACGCTGGCGCTGGCCGCCCGAGAACTCATGCGGAAAGCGGCTGGCGGCATCGGCGCCAAGGCCGACGATCTCGAGCAGTTCCTTCGCGCGCGCCTGCGCCTGCGCTTTCGGCACGCCCTTGGTGATTGGCCCGTCGGTCAGCGCGCCCATGATCCGCTGCCGCGGGTTGAGCGAGGCATAGGGATCCTGAAACACCATCTGCACCTTGTGGCGCTGCTTGCGAAGCTCTTCCTCCGACAGGGCCGCCAGATCGGTGCCACCGACCAGCACCTGCCCGCCGTCCGGCGTGACCAGCCGCACGGCGGTGCGGCCCAGCGTCGATTTGCCCGAGCCGCTCTCTCCGACCAGCCCCAGCACCTCGCCGCGCCCGACGGTGAGCGAGACGTCATCCACCGCGCGCACCTCGCGCACCGGGCGGAACATTCCGCCCCCCGTGCGATAGACTTTACGCAGTCCTTTGATCTCGAGCGCCGGAACCTCGCGCGGGGCGCGGGCGGGCGGCAGCTTGCCGGTGGGGATCGCGTCAAGCAGGCGGCGGGTGTAGTCGTGCTGCGGGTCGGTGAGAACCGAGGCGGCGCTGCCACGTTCGACCACCTTGCCCTCGCGCATGACGATCACCTGATCGGCGATCTCGGCCACCACGCCGAAGTCGTGGGTGATGAACATCACCGCCATCCCGTGCCGCTCGCGCAGATCGAGGATCAACTTGAGGATCTGCGCCTGCGTGGTCACATCAAGCGCCGTGGTCGGCTCGTCGGCGATCAGCAGTTTCGGCTCCAGCGCCAGCGCCATGGCGATCATCGCCCGCTGCCGCTGCCCGCCCGAAAGCTGAAACGGATAGGCACGAATGATCTTCTCGGGGTCCGGCAGGCCGACCTCGCGGATCAGGTTCAGCGCCTTCTCGCGCCGTTCCTGCTGGCTGAAGCGGTTGTGCGCGGCAAAGACCTCGGCGATCTGCTCGCCAATACGCATCAACGGGTTGAGCGCTGTCATCGGCTCCTGAAAGATCATCGCGATGCGCTCGCCGCGCAGCGCCTGCTTTTCAGGCTCCGGCAGGCGCAGGATGTCGCGCGCCTCGAACATGGCGCGCCCCGTCTTCACCGTCACGCCCGGCGGCAGCAGCCCCATAAGCGCGTTGGCGGTCATCGACTTGCCCGAGCCGCTCTCGCCGACGACGCAGAGGATCTCGCCCTTCTCGATGGCAAAGGAGATATCCTCGACCGCGAAGGCCCGGTCGGCGCCCTGCGGCAGGCCGATGCTGAGGTGTTCGATGGAGAGCGCGCTCATGCCTTGCCCTTCCGGCTGAGGTGGGGGTTGAGGGCGTCATTCAGCCCCTCGCCGATGAGGTTCAGCGCCAGCACCGTGATGACGATGGCGATGCCCGGAAAGAAACTGAGCCACCACGCACTGCGGATCACCGTGCGCGCCGCGCCGATCATATAGCCCCAGCTCATCGCATTGGGATCACCAAGACCAAGGAAGGACAGCGAACTTTCCAGCAGGATCGCTGTGGCGACCATCAGCGAGGCCATGACGATGATCGGCGAGACGGTATTGGGCAGAACCTGCGTCATCAGGATACGCGGGCGCGACAGGCCCGCCAGCCGCGCGGCGTCGACGAACTCACGCTTGCGCACCGACATGACCTCGGCCCGCACCAGACGCGCCACCGGCGGCCACGACACAATGGCGATGGCGATGGTGATCGAGGCCAATGTGGGCTGGAAGATCGCCACCAGCACGATGGCCAGCGCGAAGTTGGGGATGGTCTGGAAGAACTCGGTGAAGCGCATGGCGCCCTCGTCCACCCAGTTGCCATAAAAGCCCGCGAGCGCGCCCAGCGGCACGCCGATCAGCAGCGCCACCAGCGTCGACACAAGGCCCACCAGCAGCGACACCCGCGCGCCATAGGCCAGCTGAGAGGCGACGTCGCGGCCCAGCGTGTCGGTGCCAAGGGGAAGCCCATCCATGGTGAAGGGCGCAAGGAAGGGCCGCTGCACCATCTGCCATGGATCATGGCTGAACAGCAGCGGGGCGAAGATGGCGATAGCGATCACCGCCACCAGAAGCACCACGCCGATCATCGCGCCGATATTGGAGGAAAACCGTTTCCACATGATCAAAGCCCTCCGTTACGCGCGCGCGCCGATGCGCGGATCGACAAGCCGGTAGACGATGTCGGTCACGATGTTGAACAGGATCACCATGGCCGCCGACACGAGGAAGACGCCGAGGATGGTGTTGTAGTCGCGCGCCGCGAGGCTCTCGAACATCAGCCGCCCGATGCCGGGCCAAGCAAAGACGGTCTCGGTCAGCACCGCGCCGCCCACCAGTTGGCCCGCCTGCAGGCCCGCCAGCGTCACCACCGGCAGGATCGCGTTGCGCAGGATGTGGCGGCGGCGGATGGCGGGGCCCGAAAGGCCCTTGGCCTTGGCGGTCTTGACGAAATCGAGCTGGCTCACCTCGAGCATCGAGGCGCGGGTCATGCGCATGTAAACGGCCATAAAGAAGAGGCCCAGCGTCAGCGCCGGCAGCACGAGGTGCTTGGCGATGTCGATCACCCGCGCCATGCCGGTATAATCCGCGCCAACGGTCTCATAGCCGAAACCGGGCAGCCAGCCGAGCCAGACTGAAAACACCAGCACCGCCATCAGCGCCGCCCAGTAAAGCGGCGTGGCGTAGAACAGCAGCGCCAGCGTGGTCAGCAGGCTGTCGGAGGCTTTGCCCACGCGGGCCGAGGCGGCAACGCCGAAGGCGATGCCCAGCACCAGCGAGATCACGAAAGCGGTCAGCGTCAGCAGCAGCGTCGCAGGCAGGCGCTCGGCGATCAGCTCGGCCACGGGCGCGCCTTGGCGGAAGGAATACCCCAGATCGAGCGTCAGCACGCTGCCGACGTATTTGCCCAGCTGCACGTAGAACGGCTGGTCGAGGCCGAAGCGCTCGCGCAATTGCTCGATCATCTGTTCGTCGGCGGCCCCGGCCTCGCCCGCCAGCACCACCGCCGGATCACCCGGCGCCGCGTGCAGCAGGCAGAAGTTCAGGACCGCGATGGCCAGAAGCGTCACGAAGGCCTTGAAGGCCCGCGACAGGATGACTGTGAATATGCTCATTGGCCCCCGTCGACACAGCGGTCGTCCCGTTGGTTCCTGCCCCCTCAGGCGATCCTGCCGGGGAGCGGTTTGAGGGCGGGCCGCCGGGGCCCGCCCCTTTTGCGAGGATTACTCTTCGACCCAGGCGTCGCGGGTGCCGTCGTTGATGCCGATCGCGGTGGTCACCAGATCCTTGACGTCGCAGCGGTAGATGGTCGGGAACTCAAGCTCCTGCAGCCATGCCACCGGCACGTCGTCGACGATCTCTTTTTGGATCTCGGCGTAGGCCGCGGCGCGTTCCTCGGGGGTGACCATCGTGGCCGCCGCTGCCCATTTGGCGTCAAGCTCGGGGTTCTCATAGCCCTCGACGTTGTTCCACGGGCTGCCCTTCTTGATCCGGTCGGCAGTGTAGTTGCGCGACACGCCAAGCGCCGGATCGCCGTATTGGTAGAGATAGGTGAAGGCCAGATCATAGTCCCACTGCGAGGTCTTCTCGTTCCAGCCCGCCACGTCGGTGCTGTCGATCTCGGCGTTGATGCCGACCTCGGACAGGTTCTGACGCACCGCCTCGGCCCAGCGTTGCCACGTCTCGCCATAGGGCAGCGGCAGGATGCGGACCGGCGCGCCGTCATAGCCCATCTCCTCGAGCAGCGCCTCGGCTTTCTCGGGGTCGTGGGTGTATTGGGTGACATCGTCGCTGTAGAAGTTGGTCGCCGAGGCGACCGGGCCGGTGGCGACCTTGCCGAAGCCGTTCCACACCACGTCCTTCACGAACTCGCGGTCCATGGCGTACATCACCGCCTGACGGAAGCGCACGTCAGAGGTCGGCCCTTCGCGGTTGTTCATCCACATCCAAGCCAGCGGCGCGAAGAATTCCCAGCCAGCGCCGGTGGAGCAGACGCCCTCCATCTCGGTCAGGCGCGGCACGTCCCAGTTCTCGACCGAGCCGCCGGGCAGCACGTCCACTTCGCCGGTCTCGAAGGCCACGGCGCGGGCGGCGGCATCAGGGATCACGCGGTAATAAACCTCATCGAGGTAGGGCTTGCCCTCGAGGTAATAGTCCTCGTTCTTCACGAGGTGGATGTAGCTGCCCTTTTCCCATTTCTCGAACTTGAACGGGCCGGTGCCGATGGGCGTCGCGTTCATCTCGTTGGTGGCGTAATCGGTGCCCTCGTAGATGTGCTTGGGCACGATCGGCATGGTGCCGACCTCGAAGGCGTTGATGAACGGGCCAAAGGGCTCTTTCAGCTGGAACACCACGGTGGTGTCGTCGGGCGCGGTGATGCTCTCCACATAGGCCAGCGAGGCGCGCAGACGCGCATGGGTCTCGCGCAGGAAGACATCGGCCGAGAACACCACATCCTCGGCGGTGAAGGGCTCGCCGTCGTGCCACGTGACGCCGTCATGCAGCTTGAATGTGTAGGTCAGACCGTCGTCCGAGATTTCCCAGCTTTCGGCAAGGCTCGGCTGCGGTTCCAGATCCGAATTGTAGCGCAGCAGGCTCTCGTAGATGTCGCCCGCCACCAGCTGCGTCGGGCCGTTCTGCACGAGGCCGAGCATCAGCCCCGGCGGTTCCGGCTGCACGACGATGTCGAGGCGGCCGCCTTCCTGCTGCGCGGCAAGCGGCGCGGCAAGGGCGGCGGCGATCAGGAAAGTGGTCGCTCTGAGTTTGTTCATGATGGTCCCTGTCGGTTTTGATTGTCTGCTTTTCTTTGAAAGTCAGGCCCCGTTTACTGCCGGGGCGCGCAGTGGCTCAGCCCCGGTAGTCCGGGGCGTGAGCGTCGAGCCGTCGCAGTTGCGCGGCCCATTCCGGATCGGGTTTGCCGCGCTCTTCGACGCCGTCATAGGCGCGCTGATATTGGCTGGCGGTGTGCTCTGCCACGGCCTCGGGCAGCACATCTGCCGTCCGCCCCATGCCGAGCGCGGCAACCTGCGCCTTGCAAGAGCGTTCGAGGTTGAGCGCCAGTTTGACCGCCTCGGCCACCGAACGGCCCAGCAGCAGCGTGCCGTGGTTGCGCAGCAGCATGACCTGCTTTTCGCCAAGGTCGGCGACGATGCGTTCCCGCTCGGCCAGGTCCAGCGCGATGCCCTCATAGTCGTGATAGGCGATACGATTGTGGAACTGCGCCGACCATTGGTTGAGGCTGAGCAGCCCTTCCTTGACCGACGAGACCGCAACGCCCGCCACGGTGTGCGTGTGCAGCACGCAGACCGCATCATGGCGCGCCATATGCACGGCGGAATGAATGGTGAAGCCCGCAGCGTTGACCCCAGCGCCATAGGGATCGTCGATCACCGCGCCGGTCTCATCCACCGTGACCAGATTGGCGGCGGTCACCTCGTCGAAGCGCAGACCAAAGGGGTTCAGCAAAAACCGCTTCTCGCCGCCGGGCCCATCGGGCAGCCGCGCCGAGATATGGGTGTAAATGCCGTCGTCCATCCCCTCGAGCGCGATCAGCCGGTAGGCGGCGGCAAGATCGCGGCGAAGGTCCTGCACCTCGGGGGGTGTTGTGCCATCGGGCATGAGAGGCTCCCTAGGATCGCTCACCTCAGAGGCGAGTCATTCTGCTGCATTTGCAGACAGACTAAGGGCAGCGCCCCCATCTCGGTCAAGTGAATTGTCGACAATCGGCAAAACGACAATTACTCTGGAGAAAATTCGGGCAGCAGACCCTCAGAGCATCTCGCAGCGTAAAATGGCCAAATCTCCACAAACACCCGGCTTTCAGCCGCTCGACCGCGAAGGACTGGTCCAGCAGGTCTCGACCCTGCTGACCAAGGCCATCGTCACCGGCCAGCTTGCGCCGGGCGCGCGCCTGTCCGAATCCGTCGTCGCGCGCGAGTTGGGCGTCAGCCGCGCCCCGGTGCGCGAGGCGGCGCGGCTGCTCGAAAACTCTGGTCTGGTCACCTATCACGCCAATCGCGGATTCTTCGTGCGCGAGACATCCGCCGAGGCGCTGAGCAACCTTTATGAGCTGCGCATCGTCATCGAGACCGCCGCCGCGATGCGGGTCATCCGCCACGAGCTTTCCGAGACCATAGACCGGCTGGCAGCGCAAATCGACGCGCTGCACGAGGTTGCGCAGCAGGGCGCCGACATGCTGACGCAGGTCGAGGCGGACATGGAATTTCACCGGCTGCTCTGCGCAGGCAGCGGCAACCCGAAATTCCTACATGTGTTTGAACAGATTGCTGCCGAGACCGAGTTTTCGATCATGGTCATCGGGCGGCTGTACGACGATCCGCATAGGATCGCGGAAACCCACGAGCCCATCGTGAACGCCCTGCGCCGCGGCGACGAGGCCGCCACCCGCCACGCGATCGGCTATCATATCGGCGTCGCGCAGGATCTGGTGACCAAACAGTTCCGCAGGCTTGAGAGCGGAAGCGCCGAGCCCTGACGGGCCCGGCAGAGCGGCTTACGCCATGCCGAGCGCGGCCTTGTACATTTCGAGCACCGCTTCTTCTTCGGCGATGTCGTCCTGATCGCGCTTGCGCAGCGCGATGACCTTGCGCATGACCTTGGTGTCATAGCCGCGGCCTTTCGCCTCGGCCATCACCTCTTTCTGCTGGTCGGCGATTTCCTTTTTTTCCATCTCGAGCCGTTCGAAACGCTCGATGAACTGCTTGAGCTCGCCCGCTGCGACGCCATAGGCGCCGGAATCATTGTCCTGCATCACATCATCTCCTGCCGGTATCGGGCGATTGACTACCCCCCCTACCCGCGCCCATCAAGGGGTTGCGGCGCGGGGGGCGATGCAGTACCCGGCGCCGCATCTCAATGCGCATCACATTCAGGGGATTTGCGGCATGGAATGGCTGATCTGGACCGGCGCTGCGGTCTCTCTCGCGGGGCTTCTTGGCCTTTTCTGGTGCATCTTCCGCGTCTGGAGCGCGAAACGCGCCGGGATGGACGACGAGGCGCTGCGCGCGGTGATGCGCAAGATCGTGCCGATCAACATGGGCGCATTGCTGCTGTCGGTCTTCGGCCTCGTGATGGTGCTGATCGGGGTTATGCTCGGCTGAGCCAGCGCCCCGCGGCTGGCGCGCCTGCGCCCGCGGCCTCATCCCAATCACCGCCCGCGGCGGCCAGCGCCTGCCATGCGGGATGCGGCGCCCAGATCTCGCGGTCCGGATGCGTCATCTCCGCCAGCGCCTTGCGCAGCGCAGCCGCACCAAGCTCGGAGGCCGCATGCATCGGGCCGCCGCGCCAGCGCGGCATATCCAGCACCTGCAGCGCCACGAGGTCGATGTCCGAGGCGCAGCGCGCCATCCCGGTCTCGAGCATACGCGCGCCTTCATTGGCAAGCGCCGCCAGCAGCAAAGCGCGCAGTCGCGCCGCAGGCATGGGATCCGCCGCGGGCCGTTTCTCGTTCAGAAGCGCCTCTACCGCCGCGCTGGCATGCGGCTTTCCCGCCGCATCCCAATCGTAAAACCCCGCATCGCCGCTGCGCCCCGGCCGGCCCGCGCCTGCCAGAACACTGGCCCAGTTTGCCGCGCCCGGCCCGCGCTGCTGCGCGCCGAGCCGGTCGAGCCCCATCTGATCGCGCCGCACGAAAGGACCGCGCCGCCAGCCCCAGACCCGGCAGGCCGCGTCGATGGCCTCGGGGCTCTGCCCGAGATCGACCAGCGCATCCGCCGCACGGCACAGCACGTCAAAGAGCCGTCCGCCGAGGCTCTCGCCACCGGATTGCACACGCAGCGCGAGCTTGCCAAAACGCAGCGCCAGCGCCTCGACCTCGGCCAGACGATCGGCGCGCGCGCCGGGGCCCGCGATGACCTCGACCAGCCGGGGCGCGACCGGCGTCGGCGCGAACCGCAGGCCAATGCCATCCACCCGCGCGGGATAGGCGATGACGCGGATGGCATCTTCGGGGATCGGCACGGCACGCTGCCCCGGCCCCGCAAGCAGCACGATCCGCGCCGCAGCGGCCATCTCTGCAGGCGCGCCGACCCGCAGCCGCTCCAGCGGCGAAGTCTCTTCGTCACCGCCGGATTGCGGATCAAACCGGTCGCGCAGCGCGATCACCCCGGCGTGCAGCGCCTCGGGCGTATCGCAACCCCAGTCGACCTCTTCCCCGGCGGCGAGCAGCCCCTGCACCATGGGCACCGCAAGCGGCCCGTCGCCCAGCACCGCCACATGTCCGCGGCGCACTAGGCCGCGCGGCACAGCCTCGAAAGCCGAGCGCTCGGCAGCGGCGCAGCCCCGCAGCGCGCGCCCCGCTTCGGAGGCGCGGCAGTCCTCATAGGCGTCCGCTTCGAAGGCAAGACCGGAGGCGAAAGGCAAAAGCTGAGCCGCTTCCACAGCGGCGACGATCTCGCGACGCGCGGGGTTTGGGTCTTTGGCGGTCTCGGCCCTACGCGCGGCGACGGCGCGCTGATACTCCGCCGGGTCGGCAAACCCCTCGCGCCTTGCGGCGGACGGGCGCGGACCCAGCCCCTCGGCGCGCAGTTCAGCGCAGAAGGCGCGGACCTCCTCGTCGAGCGGGCCTTGCGCCAGCCGGTCGAGCAGCGCCGCCTGCGGCGCCGCGTCGAGCAGAACCGCCTTGCCACAGAGCAGCAGATCAAGCGCCGGTCCGGCACCGAGCAGCCGCGGAAGGCGCTGCGTCGCGCCAGCGGCGGGCGGCAGCCCGAGCAGGTGATTGGTGAGGCCAAAGCGGGTGCCGGGAGAGGCAACGCGGTAATGCGCGGCCAGCGCAAGCTCGGCCCCCGTGCCAAGCGCCGCACCCTGCAGCGCCGCGATCACCGGCTTGCCGCAACGCTCGATACGCAGGCAAAGCTCAGCGGCACCCGGCATAGCGCGCATCTGCGGGGCGAGCTCCTCCAGCTCGGACGGCGGCTCGCCCTTGGAAAAGCAGCCATCCGCCCCGTGCAGCACGATGCAGGCCACAGTGGCATCCGCCTCCGCCCGTTCAAGCGCGTCATCTAGCGCGGCGCACAGAGATGCGGTCAGCCGGTTTCCGTCCCGGCCCGAAAGACCAAGCCAAGCGATCCCGTCCTCGATCTGCTCGTCGATCCCTTCAAGCGTCGCCGCGCCGTCCATCCCCGCCATCTGCCTGCCCTTCCCGACCGGGCGCAGCCGCGCCCCCTGCCCGTTGCTCCTGCCATCTCGGCATCACAGCGAGCTAGTGGGTTCCAGCAGGTACGGCAAGCAAAGAAATGGGGGGCTCGCCTTACGGTAGCGCGGGGCGGCGAGGGCCGCCCGTCAGATCGGCATATTGTCGAAACGCGCCTCGATTTCGGCGTCTTCCTCGCTGCGCAAAAGCTCGCGCAGATGCGCTGGCATGTGCTGGCCACGCGCATGCAACTCTTCAGCGAGCCGCTGAAGCTCTGCCACCAGCGCCGCGTGTTCGGCCCCGGAAACCTCGCCCAACGCGGCGTCAATCGCGTCGATCCGCCGCTTCAATCTGTCGTCCATGCGATGTGTGTCGGTCATGTGCCTTCTCCTCCATGTCCCAGCCTTGGTCCCAGCCCCAGACCCAGCCCTGAGCCCACCCCGGCTGCGCGTCACGATAATCACGGCAGGCCGCCCAAAGCGGGCGTGGGCGATGCGTGCCTAAGAGCCGCCAAATGCCAATGGTCCCACGGCAGTCCGGCAGCCCCGCCTGTGCGTGAATCATGCACCTTAAGCGTGAGCGTCACCATGATATGCGTCAATCGCAACGAATCCTTGAATACATATTCAGCTTTGCCTATATGAATTTCAAATCGGAGGATCAGACCATGATGTCACCTGAAGTTTCCGCCTTTTTCGACGAGGCCACCAACACCATCTCTTATGTCGTGCGCGACCCGTCGGGCACCGCCTGTGCGGTCGTCGACAGCGTGCTGGATTTCGATTACGCCTCCGGCCGCACCGACACCCGTTCCGCCGATGCGATCATCGCCTTCGTGAAGGAAAAGGGCTATAAGGTCGAATGGCTGCTCGAAAGCCATGTCCACGCCGACCACCTTTCCGCCGCGCCCTACATCCAGCGCGAGCTTGGCGGCAAAATCGGCATCGGCGAGCGCATCACCGTGGTGCAGGACACCTTCGGCAAAGTGTTCAACGAAGGCACCGAGTTCCAGCGCGACGGCTCGCAGTTCGACAAGCTCTTTGAAGAAGGCGACAGCTTTCACATCGGCCAGCTGCGCGGCGACGTGCTGCACACGCCGGGCCATACCCCGGCCTGCCTGACCTATGTGATCGGCGATGCCGCTTTCGTTGGCGACACGCTGTTCATGCCCGACTTCGGCACCGCCCGCTGCGACTTCCCCGGCGGCTCGTCCGAGACGCTCTTCGCCTCGATCCAGAAGATCCTCGCGCTGCCCGACGACACCCGCATCTTTGTGGGCCACGACTATAAGGCACCGGGTCGCGACGAATACGCGTGGGAGACCACCGTGGGCGAGCAAAAGGCGCTGAACATCCACGTGGGTGCCGGCAAATCGGCCGAGGACTTCGTGCAGATGCGCGACGCCCGCGACGCCACGCTGGCGATGCCGAAACTGATCATCCCGTCGCTGCAGGTGAACATGCGCGCCGGGCAGATGCCGCCCGCCGACGAAAAGGGCGACGTCTTTCTGAAAGTCCCGGTCAACAAACTCTGACCGGACGCCTCATTTCCGCTCATGGACGGGGCGCGTGCCTCCGCAGACCTGCGGAGGCGCGACACATTGTGCAGTGCAGGGCCGCACCAAGGCGGTCGAACGACAAGGAAACGCGCGAATGCAACCAGATTGGATTTGGGGCCTCATCGGCGGCCTGCTGATCGGCACCGGCGGGGCGGTCTATCTGCTCGTCAACGGCCGCATCATGGGAGCCTCGGGGATCATCGGCGGGCTGGTGGACGGATCCGCCGGTTCGACGAAATGGGAAAAGCTGAGCTTCATCGTCGGCGTCATCCTGCTGCCGATCCTGCTGCTGCCGCTCTATGGCACGGTCGACACCCATATCAGCGACAACATTCCGGTGCTGGTCGCCGCGGGCCTGCTGGTCGGCGTCGGCACGCGGCTGGCCAATGGCTGCACCTCCGGCCACGGGGTCTGCGGCATGTCGCGGCTCTCGGTGCGCGGCTTCGTCGCCACCTGCTGCTACATCCTCGCCGGCGGCGTCGGCGTGGTCCTGTTCCGCCACATCCTTGGAGTGATCTGACATGGGCAATTCCTCTGCAGCCCGCCTTTTCTTTGCTCTCGTCGCCG
Source organism: Salipiger sp. ABN3_019 (assembly GCF_056158605.1). Taxonomy (NCBI): domain Bacteria; kingdom Pseudomonadati; phylum Pseudomonadota; class Alphaproteobacteria; order Rhodobacterales; family Roseobacteraceae; genus Salipiger; species Salipiger sp. ABN3_019. The sequence continues at coordinate 594,188 of NZ_JBSWTP010000010.1, read as the reverse complement.
GGGGCCTCTTCGGCGCAGGTCTTTTCATCTCGGGCATGACCGACACCGCGAAGGTGCAGAGCTGGCTCGACGTGTTCGGCGCATGGGATCCGACGCTGGCCTTCGTGATGGGCGGCGCAATGATCCCCATGGCGCTGGCATGGCTCTTCGCCCGCAAGCGCACGATCTCGGCGCTCGGCACACCGCTGCCGCCCAAGCCCAGCACGCAGATCGACCGCAAGCTGATCATCGGCTCACTGCTGTTCGGTGTGGGCTGGGGCCTTGCGGGCCTGTGCCCGGGTCCGTCCATCGCCTCGCTGAGCTATGGCGGCACGGGTCTGTATATTTTCGTGGCAGCGATGCTCACCGGCATGGTCGCGGCGCCGATGCTGCGCAGGAGACTCGACAAGCCGGTGGCGGCGGAATAATCCCAAAGCCATGGATCTGAACCGCATCACCCCCCGCTACACCGTCTCGCCGCAGATCGCGGTGGAGGATGTCCCCGCCCTCGCAGAAGCAGGGTTCAAACTGGTCATCTGCAACCGCCCCGACGGCGAGGTGCCGCCCGAACTGCAGGCCGAGACCATCGGCGCGGCGGTGACCGCGGCAGGCATGGAGTTCGCCGTGCTTCCCGTCACCCATGACGGGCTGACGCTGGATCTGATCACCCAGCAGGCCGAACTGATCGAGAACGCAGACGGCCCGGTCTTCGCCTACTGCCGCTCGGGCACCCGCTGCGCCACCGTCTGGGCCATGGGTCAGGCTGGCAAACAGCCGGCGGATGACATCCTTCTGGCGACCGCCAAGGCGGGCTATTCGCTGGACGGGCTGCGCCCGACGCTGGCCGCCATCGCCGAGCGCGGCGGCGCCTAAGCCGCCAGCCCCACCCTCGAACGCACGACATGCGCTGCCCCTCTCGGGCGGCGCATGTTTGCATTTGCCCAAGCGATCTTTGTCTGAGCGCGCTTCCGCGGCGCGGCCGCGCCTGTGGGATCGGCTATTCCCTCCTGCGCCGCCCGCGGGTTAGGCTGCGGCAAAAGAAGACCGGCAGACAACGCCACGGGCAGCGAGGGCACCCCCATGAACGGCACGAGCAGCACGAGCCTCCGATGACGAGGGTCAGCATACAGCGCAGCGCCAAGCTGCCGGACGATTTGCGCGTCGCCCGCTCACTCAGCGCGCCGCACCTCGGGCCGCGACTGCTGTTCTTCAGCGGGGGCAGCGCGCTCAACCAGATCTCGCGCGCGCTGAAAAGCTACACCTACAACTCGGCGCATCTCATCACCCCGTTCGACAGCGGCGGCAGCAGTCAGGTGCTACGCGAGGCCTTTGACATGCCCGCCGTCGGCGACCTGCGCAGCCGCCTGATGGCGCTGGCCGACGAGAGCGATCTGGGCCAGCCCGACATTTTCCGCCTGTTCAGCCACCGCCTGCCCAAGAACGGCGACGCCGAGGCGTTGCGGCAGGAGGTGGCGGCGCTGGTCGCGGGCAAGCATCCTCTGTTGAAGGCCATCTCCACGCCGATGGGGCTGCTGATCCAAGATTTCCTGAACGCATTCCACGCCGCCGCGCCGGAAGATTTCGACTATCGCAACGCCAGCATCGGCAACCTCATCCTTGCGGGCGGCTACCTCGGCCATGGGCGGCTGCTCGAGCCGGTGCTGTTTCTGATGTCGAAGATGGTGGATGTGCGCGGCACGGTGCGCGGGGTCGTCGATTGCAACCTGCACCTTGGCGTCGAACTGGTGGACGGGCGCAAGATATTTGGCCAGCGCGAGATCAGCGGCAAGGAAGCCCCGCCCATCGACACGCCGATCGCGCGCCTTTTCCTGAGCGAGCATTGCAGCGAAGTGCCCGCCGGTTCGGTGCCGCTGCCCAAACGCAACCGCAAGCTCATCCGCCGCGCCGATCTCATCTGCTATCCGCCCGGCAGCCTGTTTTCTTCGGTGATCGCCAACCTGCTGCCCGCAGGCGTGGGCCGGACCATTGCGGCCAGCGAGGTGCCCAAGGTCTATGTCCCCAGTCTTGGACATGACCCGGAAGCGTTCGGGCTGAGCCTCGCCGACCGCGTGGCCGCGATCCTGGCGCCGCTGCGCGCAGATGCCGGGATGGACACGCCCGCGACGCGGCTGATGACCCATGTGCTGTGTGACAGCGCCGAAGACCCGAGCGCCTGCGCCGAGGTCAGCCAAAGGCACGGCATTCCGTGCCACCGCCTGCCCCTGCGCGGCGACGAGCCCGATCGCTACGACCGCAGCAAGGTCTGCGCGGCGCTGGTCTCGATGGTCTGAGGGCGCAGTTTCTGCAGGGGGGCAGCCGCCCCCCACAACCGCTCTCAGATCAGCGGTAGCGCTTCTCGGTCACCTCGAAGGCACCAAGCTCCAGGTCGCGGCGGAACATCTCATGGTCCCGGCGCAGACGCTCGACCGCCTCTTCGGCAAAGCAAAGCATGTCGTCGATGAACAGGTCCCCCGGCTCCATCGCCTGCAGGATCGCCGGTTCGATGTCATAGTCGAGCTGTCCCAGATCATCCGAGCGCGCATGCGCCTGCGCCAGCACGTAGCCGCAGGCATGGGCGTAGCGCTTCCATTCCTTCTTCGAGAAATCATCGAGATCGGCGTCATTGCGGAACGGCGCGCGCTCGCGCGACATAAAGCTTTCGCCCTCGATCTCGACGTTACCGTAGAAGACATCGCCCTGCGCCAGATGCACCGATTGGCCGTGGGCGATACGGTCACCCTGATCCCCAGCGTTGAAGTCATGCGCCGGAACCAGCCCCTCTAGCGCCGAGCGGCGGGCCTTCTTGAATTCGATGATGATGTCGTCGGTGGCATTCTCCGACGGCCCCTCAAGCAGCACGTAGAACCGCGGCAGACCCAGCGACGCCGTGCCCTGCCCGTGACGCATCGCCACGTCCTTCACCTTCAGCGGACCATGCCGACCGCCCGGCTCGATGCCATTTTGCTTGGCCAGCTTGTCGACCAGCTTCTGGAACTCGTCGCGGCGGCTCGACACCGGGGTCAGTTCGTCATTGGCGCGAAATCCGAGCCCGGTCTCTTCGAGGTAACGGCCCTTAAGCCAATCCTCGCGCGAGCGGCGCACCTTCTTGAACAGCGGGCGGATGATGTCAGGGCAATTGTCCTCGCGCATCTCGCTCTGCTGCTCGGTGTTGTGCTCGGCAAAGAACTCCATGCCCTCGCGGTAGCCCTCGAGGAATTTCTTGGCGATCTTGCGCTGCTTCTTGCGCCCCAGATCGCCTTCCTCTTCCGCCGCGATCAGGAAGCCCACAGCGCCACGTTTGAGGTCCCACACGAACGGCGCGTAGATCACATCGTCGAAGTCGTTCACACCGAAGATCGGCACATTGTCGGCATTCGGCATGACCCCGAAATTGTCGGGATGCACGTCGCCAAGGCACAGCACGGTCGGCATCCGCGCATCATCCCCCGCCATGTCGCGATGAAAGAGGAGCGAGGTGCCCCGGAAGAACGAGAAGAAGCTGTCCGCCAGCACGTTGAACTTCTCCTCGGCGCCCGCCGCCTTCTGGTCGATGCGCACGGCATGATCCTCGATGATCGTGCTGCGCACGTGCAGACGCCGCGCCTGACCGGAAAGGTCGCGCGGACGGAAAACCACCGCCTCATCGTCCACACGCCGCGCCAGCGCCGCATAGTCCTGCGTGCGGCGCTGCATCGTGGTGACCGGCGCATTGGCGCCCGCGTCTGCCATCTTGGTGTTGCTGGCCTCGCCGCTCGGCTGCGATTTGCGGCTCTTGGTGTTGCGTGTGGTGTTGCGGGCCTGAGACTTGGTGGTCTGGGTCTTCTTGGCCCGCGTGGTCTTGGACTGGGGGCGTTTGCCTTTCTGCGCGGTGCTCATCTCGGTCCTTTCGAATATCTGGCCATATCTGGGTTGCCTTCCCAACCGGCGCGGCAGCGCAGAGGTTCCCCCCAAAGCGGGCTGCGACAGGACAGAGCCGAGGCAGCGACTCCACACAGGCGCTAGAGATATATTTCGAATGTATGATAAACTTCCGCGAGTTTCGGCTACGCTGCTCCCGTTATCCGAGCTGAATTGTTTTTCGAATCAAGTGTTTTAACCGCGCGCCAACGCGGCCCTTCGCGGCACACGCAGGCAGGCTCGCCCGCGCATCCACGGATGGCTCTGGACAGTTGGCGTGCCGATCCGCCGCAGGTGACCGATATGGGGATCCATCGCATGACGCCGCGTTTCAACGGCCTTTGGGCAGCCGAAACCCTGCGCCGCGAAGCCCTGACCACAGCCAGCGGCCTTTCCCTCGCGCATCCGCGCGCCCTGTCCTCGGCGCCTTCGCGCACCACCATGGAGGAGACCACCTCATGAGACATTTCCCAAGTATCGCCGCCGCCCTGCTCTTGGCCTCACCCGCGCTGGCGCAGGAAACCACCGGTGAGGCCATGGCCGAAGGCGGCAATGCGCTGGTCGGGCTGATCATCACGCTGATCATCGGTGCGGTGATCGGCTGGATCGCCAGCATCATCATGAAGGGCGGCAGCTCCGGGCTGGGAATGAACATCATTCTTGGCATTGGCGGCGCCTTGCTGGCCGGGTTCATCTTCCCGCTGCTGGGCATTTCCTTCGGCGCTGGTTTGATCCCGACGATCATCGCCGGTGTCATCGGTGCGATCATCCTGATCCTCATCGTCCGCCTGCTGCGCGGCGCGACCTGAGACCACGCAGGGGCCAGTTACCCTCAGACGACCGTTTTTCAGACGATAGGGAGAGACCCATGACCATTTTCGCGACGCCCGCCCGTGCCATGTTCGGCCTCGCTGCGCTTGCCGCACTCGCCGCCTGCGGTGGATCGGAGCCCGCCGAGCCGAACACCCGCCCGGCCACCGATGCCGAGGCGGCCTGCCTGCGCGACGTGGCCGAGATGGCCGGGACCACCGATGTCACCCTGATGGGCAACTCCCTGACCGCCGACGGAATCCTCGTGCAGATCGGCGTCGGCCCGGACCGGGCGAAATGGTCGTGCCTCGCGCTCTCCGACGGCAGCACGAGCGAGATCATGTCGACCACCGACGAAGGCGCGATGTAGGGCGACAGGACGCCTGCCATGCGCGCTGTGCTGACCGGGCTGATCTGGGGAATGCTGCTGGCCTACGCAGCGGCGCTCGCCCTGTTTCTGCTCGGTCAGTTCGGGCTGATGGGTGTCGAGAGAAACCCGCTGTCCGGCGTCTTTCTGATCCCGCTCGGCCTGCCTTGGAACCGCATGATCGACCTCTTCCCGCAGCCCAGTTGGCCTTGGCTCGCGGCGCTGGCGCCGCTGCTCAACATCGCCCTGCTGATCGCCCTGCGCGCACTTCTGCCCCGCCCCTCCCAAGCCCGGAAATAGCTGTTTGCCCCGCATGCCCTCTCGCCCCCTCCGCCCCGTGCCACAGCCCGGGATCCGCACCGACACACCCACTTTGCTGACCCGGCGCGGGCTGCTCTGCCTTGCCGCGCTCTCGGTCAGCCCCGCCGCCCGCGCCCACCAACTGCCGCTGGAGATCGCGCGCATGATGCCCGGCGAGTTCACATGGCATCCCGAACGCGCGCCGCAGGGGGCGGTCGCCGTGATCATTTCGCTGCCCGAGCAGAGGGTGCATGTCTATCGCAACGGCGTGCGCATCGCGGTCTCGACCTGCACCACCGGGATGGAGGGCCATGAGACGCCCACCGGCGTGTTCACCATCTTGCAAAAAGACGTCGACCACCATTCGTCGATCTACAACAACGCCCCCATGCCCAATATGCAGCGCCTCACTTGGGACGGGATCGCGCTGCACGCGGGCAACCTGCCGGGCTATCCCGCGTCGCACGGCTGCGTGCGTCTGCCCTACGCGTTTTCCAAGCTGCTCTTCGGCATCACCCATCTCGGCACGCCGGTGATCGTCTCGGGCCACAGCAGCGACCCGTGGGAGCTTATTCATCCGGGGTTTGTGCTGGCGCGGCTCAGTCAGGCCGAGCTTGATGGCGCGGTGCGCGAGCTTGATGTGCGGCAGCGGCCCTCCGACTGGCCCGACGAATGGGACGAGGCCGAGCCCTATCCGATCACCACCGCGCTTGTCACCTCGCCCGACCGGCGCATCACCCTGCTGCGCGACGGGCGTGAGGTGCTGACCGAAAGCTTCCTGCTCGACGACGACCGCCCCCTCGGCGAGCACGTACTGGTGCTGAGCGCCGCCGAGGCGGGCAAATTGCGCTGGCTCGGCGTCACCCATCAGCCCGACCCAGAGCGCCCGCTGCAGCCCGAGACCAGCATCCTCGACCGGCTGATCCTCAACTCCGCCACCCGCGAGCGGCTGCTGACCTACGCCCATCCGGGCCTGACGCTGGTGATCTCGGATATCGCCGCCAGCCCTGACCGCCGCTCCGAGCGCGGCTTCGTGATCATGCAAAGCGGCCTGCTCCGCTCACCCCAGCCGCAGGAGGCGCCGCGGCCATGACCCCCGCCCTCCTATCGCGCGCGCTGGTGGTCCTGCTGCTGCTCACCGAGATGGCGCCGGCGCAATCGACGCCGCAGAGCGCCCTCGTCTATGTCACCAGCCAAAGCAGCCTGCGGATGCGCGGCGGCCCCTCGACCGAGGCTTCGGTGATCGCCGAGTTGGACCCCGGCGCGCTCTTGCGCAACCTCGGTTGCATCACAGCGCCCGAGCCTTGGTGCCAGATCCAGAGCCTCGACGGCGCGCGCGCGGGCTGGGTCGCGGCGGACTATCTCGCTCCCTTCGCCGGGGCTGACCCCGCGGCCCTCAGCAGCCCTGCGGTGCCCGCGACGGAGCTGCGCGACCTCGATCTGCGTCCCGGACTGATTTATGGCACCTTGGCCGCGGGCGGCATCCTCGACCTCGTCACCACCGCGCCCGCCGATGAGGCCGTCACCCTGACGCTCGACGCGCCCGGCAATATCGCCCTCGCCGCCTTCGTCCGCCCGGCGACCCTGCTCGCGCGCGGCGACGCGGGAACGCCCGTCACGCTGGTGATGCCCGAAGGCGGCGATCTGCTGATCCGCCTTGCTGACCGCAGCGGCGCGGGCGGTGACTGGCAGCTTCTCTTCACCTTCGACTGATCCTGTTAAGATCGCCCAGCACGCACGCAAGGGTTGACGGCCCCACCACGCTCCGAAAGGATCACATCAAACGCTTTGCGCCGCCCAAGTCGTTTTCCGTCATATATTTTTCACTTCGGGATCGCCCATGATGTCCCTCCTTCGCGCCGTCCTTCTCCGCTCGCTGGCCCCGTGCCTGCTCACGCTTCTGGCCGGTGCCGCCGCAGCGCAGGACTATCTCGGGTCCGAACGCTGCATCACCTGCCACGAGGCGGCAGGCGCGGCATGGGAAGGCTCGCATCACGCGCTGGCGTGGACAGCGCCGACGCCGGACAACATCACCGCCAATTTCGACGGCACCGAGTTTACCCTCGGCGACATGCAGGCGCGCTTCAGCCTCACGGCCGATGGTGCCCCCCATGTCAGCGTCACCGAGCGCGATGGGGTGACCACCGAGTATGACGTGCATTCGGTGATCGGCGTGGAGCCGCTGCAGCAATATATCCTCGAGACAGAGCCCGGCCGCCTGCAAAGTTTCGATGTCGTCTGGGACACCGAGAAAGGCGGCTGGTTCCATCTCTACCCCGAGCAGAACTACGCGCCCAATGATGGGCTGCACTGGACCGGCCCCTACAAGACGTGGAACAGCCGCTGCGCCGCCTGCCACGCCACCGGCTTCGAGGCGGGCTATGATCCGCAGAGCCGCAGCTTCGCCTCGACGCAGGTCGAGATCGGCGTCGGCTGCGAGGCCTGCCACGGCCCGGGCTCGGCGCATGTCACCTGGGCCGAGAGCTATGAGACGACGCGAGAGGCCCCGCCCCCGGCCTATGGCTTCACCGTCGACATGTCGCAGCCCGCGCAGATGATCGAGCAATGCGCCACATGCCACTCCCGCCGCGAGCCCTTCACCGAGGGCAACCCGCTGCCCGGCACGCCCTATCACGACAGCTACAACCTCTCGCTGCTGCGCGAGGGCGCCTATGAGGCGGACGGCCAGATCCTCGACGAGGTCTATGTCTACGGCTCGTTCCTGCAATCGAAGATGTACGCCGAAGGGGTCAGCTGCTCGAATTGCCACCTGCCGCATGAGGCCGAGTTGATCGCCGAGGGCAACGCCGTCTGCACCCAGTGCCACAGCCCGGCGGGCAACCCCGAGTTCCCCTCGCTGCCCCTCAAGGTCTTTGACGGGCCCGAGCACACGCATCATCCCGAGGGCTCGGCAGGCGCGGAGTGCAAGACCTGCCACATGACCGAGCGCGTCTATATGGGCAACGACTGGCGGACAGATCATTCCTTCCGCATCCCGCGCCCGGACCTCAGCGCCGAGACCGGCGCGCCCGACGCCTGCACCACCTGCCACGAGGATCAAAGCCCCGATTGGGCAGCGGCCAAGCTCAAAGAGTGGTTCCCCGACAGCACTCATCGCGGCCCGCACTACGGCCAGATCCTCGCCCATGGCCGCCGCGATCCCGCCCGCGCCGCGCCCGAGTTGCGCAGCCTGTCGCAGGACAGCGATATGGCTGGCATCGTGCGAGCGACCGCGCTCTATCTGCTGGAGCAGGCGGGCGATCCCTCCGAGGCGGCGGCGCTGGAGTTGCTGCTGCAGGACCCTGACCCGCTGGTGCGCAGCGCCGCGGTGCGGCTGCAGCGCGTGGCCCCCGCCATGGAACGCGCGCCGCGCATCATGCAATCGCTCTCGGACCCGTCGCGGTCGGTCCGCATGGCCGCCGCACAATCGATGCTGGATGCGCAAATCGCCCATATGCCGGGGCGTTACGAGCGGGCGCTGCGCAGCGCCTTTGCCGAATGGCAGGCCTCGATGGCCAGCCGCCTCGATTTCCCGGAAACCCACCTGCAGATGGGCGGCATGGCGCTGGTGATGCGCAATATGCCCGCCGCCGCCAACGCCTTTGCCGAGGCGACGCGCCTCGACCCGCAGCTCAGCGATGCCTGGATCATGCAGATACGCATCGCCTTCGCCACGGGCGACGAAGCACAGGGACGTGCCCTGCTTGGCGAGGCGCTGGAGCAGGTTCCGGACAATATGACCCTGCAGATGATGAACGCCGAGCTGACCGGCCAGCAGATGGACCTGCTGCCGCCGCCCTCAGCGGACTAGCGCCGCCACCGCCTCCGCCACGGGCGTCTCGCCATCGGTCAGTTCGAAGATTTCGCGCCGGATCTGCGGCGTGTCGATCAGCCGTGCCAGCACCGCCGCCACAGCCCCGCGCTTGACCGAGCCATAGGGGATCGCGGGCGACAGCCGCACGCCGCCGCCCTCCTCTTCGTGCAGCAGCGTGCCCGGACGCAGGATCACCCAGTCGAGATCGCTGGCCACAAGCGCGGCATCCGCCTCCTTCTTGGTCTTCATGTAAAATTCGAAGTTCGGGTTCGGATCCTTGCCGCGCCCCGCCTCGGGCATGGCGGAGACGAGGTAGACCCGGGCGATGCCGCTCGCCTTCGCCGCGGCGATCATCTTCAACGGCCCCTGCCCGTCGATCTCGGCGGTTCGCTCGAGCCCGCTGCCCGCAGCCCCGGCGGAGAATACGATGACATGATGCCCCTTGGCCGCCGCCGTCATCTCTGCCGCGCCCATCGCCATCAGATCGCCCTGCAGCGGCGTGGCGCCTGCGGCGCGAAGCTCCGTGGCCTGCTCGGGCTTGCGGTGCAGCGCGGTGACCTCATGCCCTGCCGCGATAAGCCGCGGAAGAAGCCGATGGCCGACGCCGCCGGTGGCGCCAATAAGAAGAATGCGGGACATAAGAAGGACCTTTCCGTTTCGTCCCACAAAACTGGTCCCCAAACCGCATTTCGCAAGAGCGAAAAGGCGACCCGGCCCGGATCGCACCCAGACCGCCCCCGCTTCTTCTCTTTAAAAATACGCCCGCCGGAGGCGGTCCCGCCCGTGCCGCAGGCGCAGCATAGGTTCAGCGCGCCAGCCAGCCGCCATCCACGTTCAGCACCGCGCCGGTCACGTAGCGCGCCGCGCGCGAGCACAGATAGGCCGCGGTGCCGCCGATGTCCTCGGGATCGCCCCAGCGCCCGGCGGGGATGCGTGCGAGGATCGCCTCGGACCGCTCTGGATCGGCGCGCAGCGCGGCGGTGTTGTTCGTCGCGATATAACCCGGCGCAATGGCGTTGACGGTGATCCCATGCGGCGCCCATTCGTTGGCGAGGATCTTGGTGATCCCGGCCACACCGTGTTTCGACGCGGTATAGGCGGGCACCCGGATGCCACCCTGAAACGACAGCAGCGAGGCGATGTTGACCACCGCGCCCTCTTGCCCCTTGGCGATAAGCTCGCGCCCGAAAGCCTGACAGGTGAAAAACAGCGCCTTCATATTGGTGTCGACCACCGCGTCCCAGTCGTCTTCGGAATAATCGGTGCTGTCGGCGCGGCGGATGATCCCGGCGTTGTTGACCAGCAGCGAATAGCCCGCATCCGCGAACACATCCCGCGCCGCCATCGGGTCGGCGAAGTCGAGCAGCAGTGCCTCCGCCGTGCCGCCCGCCGCCTCGATGAGCGTGACGGTCTCGTCGCAGGCCCGCCGTCCGACGCAGGCCACCGACGCGCCCTGCCCGGCCAGCGCCACCGCGATGGCCTGACCGATGCCGGTGTTGGCGCCGGTCACCAGCGCGCGCTTGCCCTCCAGCGAAAACAGCCCGGCCATCAGCGCAGGTCCTTGGGCTGGATGAAGTCCATATCGGTGTAATCGACGTTGTCGCCCGCCATGGCCCAGATGAAGGTATATTTGCCGATGCCCGCACCCGAGTGGATCGACCAGCTTGGGCTCACCACGCCTTCTTCATTGGCGATGAACAGGTGTCGCGTCTCGTCGGGCTCGCCCATGAGGTGCAGCACGCGGCTTTCCTCGTCCATGCCCCAATAGAGATAGGCCTCCATGCGGCGGTCGTGGATGTGGCTGGGAATGGTGTTCCAGACCGAGCCCTCCTCCAGCGAGGTATAGCCAAGGATCAACTGGCAGCTTTCCATCACCTGCGGATGGATGAACTGCTTGATGGTGCGCTTGTTCGAAGTTTCCGGCGCGCCCATGGTCACCTCGACGCAATCGGCGAGGGTGATCAGCTTGGACGGATAGGTCTTATGCGCCGGGCAGGAGGTGATGTAGAACCGCCCCGCCCCCGAAAAGCTGACCGCGCCCGTGCCCATGCCGAGATACAGCACATCGCCGCGGCCCATCTCGTAGGTCTGCCCGCCCGCCTCGACGGTGCCCGCCTCGCCAATGTTGACGATGCCCATCTCGCGGCGATCGAGGAAGTTCGGCGTCTTGGTTTCCTCTACCACGTCCAGCGTCAGCGTGCCGCTGCCGGGCACCGCACCGCCCATGACGAAACGGTCGTAGTGGGTGTAGACGAGACGGATCTCGCCCTCCCGGAACATGCCCTGCGCAAGGAAATGCTCGCGCAGTTCCTCGGTCCACATGTCGCGGGCTTGGGTCGGGTGGACGGCGTGGCGGGTTTCGACGGTCAGCATTGGCTTTCTCCCAAAAGGACTCCCGGCGCGGCAGGCTGCATGGCCCGCTGGCGCCCCTCGCGCGCAAGGAAGCACGTCTGCGCCTCGCCTTCAAGATGTTATCATACAAGACAGCGGATACATCTGATCTCCGCTCATCCGTCGCACGTTTGCGGGCGAAGCCCACACGCCAGGATGCGCCAAATTGGCGCAGATACAGCACATATTGCGGCGTGCGCGGCAGCAGACACCAAAACGGACGCAGCGCCCTCGCCGTCTTTGACGCCCCGCCGTGGACAGGCCCGCAGAAACCTGTCATATATGTAGAACCTCAAAGACAACCGGAAAGACAGCGACGTGACCGAGCAGAAAGTCAAAACGGCCCGCCCCTCGCGCGGCAGCGGCAAGACGCTCGTGGAACAGGTGCGCGACCAGCTACGCGCGCAGATCGAGTCCGGACAATATGCCCCCGGCAGCCGCCTGCCGAGCGAGGCGAAACTGACCGAGGAATTCGACGTCAGCCGCACCGTTGTGCGCGAGGCCGTCGCCTCGCTGCGTTACGACGGGCTGGTCGAGCCGCGTCAGGGCGCCGGGGTCTTCGTGCTCGACGCGCGGCCCGAGATGGAATTGCCGTTTCAGAACATCGACTTCGTGCGCATCTCTTCGATGATCGAGATGCTCGAGCTGCGCACCGCGGTCGAGGTCGAAGCCGCCGGGCTTGCCGCCCTGCGCCGCTCGCCCGCTCAAGAAGAGCAGATCCTGCAGGCGCTCTCGGCCTTGCGCGCCAAGGCCACCGCCGCAGAGCCGACCTCGCTGGCAGATTTCGAGCTTCACCTCGCCATCGCCGACGCGACCAATAATCCGCGGTTTCGCGATTTCCTGTCGATGATCGGGGCCAGCGTGATCCCGCGCCATGCGCTCAGCGACAGCAGCGACGCCGCAACCGCCACCTATCTCAAGGCGATCGACGCCGAGCATGAGGCCATCGTGAGCGCCATTCTCGACGGCAACGAGGATGCGGCGCGGCTTGCCATGCGGCTTCACCTCAAGGGCGCGCAGTCGCGCTATCGCAACCTGCTGCGCAAGACCGGGCAGTGAGTCCCGAACCCAAGGACCTCAACATGAGCACATTTCCCGTCGTTTTCCCCGATACCGGCGTCGCCCGGCAAGTGCTGGCCGACAGCCCCGAACTGATGGTCGTCTCCTTCCGCTTCGAGAAAGGCGCGCAGGGCGCGCTGCATCACCATCCGCACGTGCAATCCACCTATTGCGAGAGCGGGCGCTTCACCTTCTTTCTCGGCGACGAGAGCTTTGAGGTGAAGCCGGGCGACAGTTTCGTCATCCCATCGGGCGCCAAGCACGGCTGCGAGTGCCATGAGGCCGGGCGGCTGATCGACTGCTTCACCCCGCGCCGGGACGATTTTCTCTGAAGTCAAATTGATCTCAGCGCCAGCCCGCCCGGAACCAAGGCGAAGCCGCCGGGCGAGCGCCGGCCCGTTCCGGCGGGCTGGCGCTTTGTCACTGGCGCACGATGTTCGGAGGTCGTCCGTACTTGGCCACGATAAAGAGCAGACCACATACGCTGCAGCGCCAACCCACGGGCCGCCTCTCGCCCGGCTCCTCTCTCCCTACCCCCCTTCTCTGCCTACCCCTGCTCCAACGCCCGCGCCTGATCAGCCTCATCCATGCCCATCACCTGCCCGTCCTGCGCGCGCTTCACCCGCTGCTGGTGGCCGCGCGGGCTGATGCCCATCTGCCGCTTGAACGCCCGGCTGAAGTAATAGGGATCGCCGTAGCCGATCTCGCCCGCCACCTGCGAGGGGCTCATGCCGCGTTCGAGCAGCGACATCGCCCGCTCCATCCGGCAGTACTCCTGATACTGGCGCGGCGTGCGGCCCAGACGGTCGCGAAAGGCGCGGTGGAAATAATCGGCATTATAGGGCGCGTCCTTCACCGCCTGCGCCGCCACTTCGGGATCGAGCGGCGCGGTCGAGATCTGCGCCGCCGCTTTCATCACCGCCAGATCAATCGCCGCCGCCCCGTCCAGCGGCACCGCCCCGCCGTGGCGCCAGCCAAGGAAGGCGTCGTCGATGAAGGCGATCAGGAACACCATGAAGAGATGATGCTGCATCAGCGTCACCGAATTGGGCGGCGCGCTTTCGCGGTAACTGCGGATAAGCGGCGCCAGTTCGTCCCAGCGCGACAGACGTACCTTCCGCCGCAGATCCATCTGCGCGACAAGATCGGTGTCGCCGTAGATGCCAAGGGTGAAATGCTGCGCCAGCCCGGTGTAGAGCCCCTCTCCCTCGTTCCAGCCGGTGAACCCCTCGCCCCGCCGCAGCAGCATCGCCTCGCCCGGCTCCAGCGTGACCCGCGCGCCGCCTACGAGGTAATCCCCCCGCCCCTCCAGCGCGATCACCAGATCCTCGACCGGGTTTTCCTTCTCGATCCGCCACAGCGACGAATGCTGCATGCGGATCGCCGAGCGGGTGAGCGTCAGGGTCAGCGCCGTCGGCGGCACGCGGTCGAGAATTGAACCTCCGATTTCGTCCATCTTTTTCGCCATCCTGGTGAATTCAATCCGGCCTCGCCTTCTGCCAGTAATTCATCATACAACTGTGGAGGACCGCCTGTCACCCGCCAGCCCTGAGGAGAGGGCCAGCTGACGCTACGGGACCGGCGATTTCCGCGCAGTTTGGGAGGACACATGCTTATTTCGCCGAAGTCGGCCGCCGTTTCGTTGGGCCGCGGCAAAGGAGGCCGCTCATGACGCGCAAGCGCGCTCTGGGGCTTGGCTACCTTTCGCCCTACATCATCGGACTTCTGGTCTTCACGATGATCCCCTTCGGGGCATCGCTCTATCTCAGCTTCACCGACTACAACCTCATGTCGGCGCCAAGATGGACGGGACTGGAGAATTACATCGATCTCTTCACCAAAGACCGGACATTCCGCCGCTCGCTGACGGTGACGCTGATCTATGTGTTCACCACGGTGCCGCTGAAGCTCGCCTTCGCGCTCTTCATCGCCTACATCCTCAACTACAAGCTGAAGTTCATCAACTTCTTCCGCACCGCCTTCTACGTGCCCTCGATCCTTGGCGGGTCGATCGCCATCGCGGTGCTCTGGCGCTACATCTTCGCCTCCGAAGGGCTAGTGAACATGATGCTGACCGGCCTCGGCTTCGAGGCGGTGAACTGGTTCGGCGATCCCCAGAACGCGCTTTTCACCATCACCCTGCTGCGCTGCTGGCAGTTCGGCTCGGCCATGGTGATCTTCCTTGCCGCGCTGCAGTCGATCGACAAATCGCTCTACGAGGCCGCCGAGATCGACGGGGCCAGCAAGGCGCATTGCTTCATCTTCATCACCATCCCGCTGATCACCCCGGTGATTTTCTTCAACCTGATCATGCAGATGGTCCAGGCGTTCCAAGAGTTCAACGGCCCCTACATCATCACCCAAGGTGGCCCGCTGAAGTCCACATACCTCTTGCCGATGTATATCTACGACGAGGCCTTCCGCCGCTTTGACATGGGCTATGCCTCGGCCATCGCCTGGGTGCTCTTCGTGATCATCATGGTGCTCACCCTCGCGGCCTTCTGGTCCTCGAAGAAGTGGGTCTACTACGCCGGCGACAAGCGGAGCTGAACATGACCGATATCTCACACGCCTCCGATGTCCTCTCTGCCGGTGCCGACGGCCTTGCAGAGGCCCGCGCCGCCAACGCCCGGCAGATCCGCAACGCCAAGATCTCGGCAGCGGTGCGCTACATCATCCTCTTCGGCGTCGGGCTGATGATGCTCTACCCGCTGATCTGGCTGGTGGGCGCGTCCTTCAAGACCAACGCCGAGATCTTCGCCAACCCCGGCTTCATCCCGCAAGAACCCACCACCGAGGGCTATGTGAAGGGCTGGGAGACCTCGACCCCCTACACCTTCGGGCGGTTCTTCCTGAACTCCTTCCTGATCATTCTGCCCAAGGTGATCGGCACGGCGATCAGCTGCACCATGGTGGCCTATGGCTTCGCCCGCTTTGACTTCCCGCTGAAGAAGCTGCTCTTTGGCTCGGTCATCGCGATCCTGCTGCTGCCCAACGTGGTGACCCGCATCCCGCAGTACCTGCTGTTCCGCGATCTCGGCTGGCTCGACAGCTTCCTGCCGCTCTGGGTGCCCTCTGCCTTTGCCGGTGACGCCTTCTTTGTCTTCATGCTGGTGCAGTTCCTGCGCGCCATCCCCGGCGACATGGAAGAGGCGGCCCGTGTCGACGGCGCGAACAGCTGGCAGACGCTGGTGTTCATCGTGGTGCCGATGCTGGCCCCGGCCCTGATCTCGGTGTGCCTGTTCCAGTTCATGTGGACGATGAACGACTTCCTCGGCCCGCTCATCTACATCAGCTCGGTCGACAAATACCCGGTCAGCCTTGCGCTGAAACTCTCGATCGACACGACCGAAGCGTTCGAATGGAACCGCATCCTCGCGATGTCCGTGCTCACCATCACGCCCGCGCTCATCGTGTTCTTCATGGCTCAGAAATACTTCATCGAAGGCATCTCTGCCGGTGGGGTGAAAGGATAATCCAATGGCACGTCTGCAACTCAACAAGCTCGAAAAGGTCTATGGCGGAGCCTTCAAGGCGGTGCATGGGATCGACCTCGATGTGGAAGAAGGCGAGTTCATGGTGCTGGTCGGCCCCTCGGGCTGCGCCAAATCCACCACGCTGCGGATGATCGCGGGGCTGGAGGAAGTGACCAGCGGCGAGATCCGCATCGGCGACCGGATCGTCAACGCCCTGCCCCCCGGCAAGCGCCGCATCGCCATGGTGTTCCAGAACTACGCGCTTTACCCGCATATGAAGGTGCGCTCCAACCTCGCCTTCGGCCTGCGCCTGGCGCATGTGCCGAAAGCCGAGCGCGAGGCCGCCGTGCAGGAGGTCGCCCGCATCCTCGAGATCGAGCCGCTGCTCGACCGGTTGCCGAAGCAACTGTCGGGTGGTCAGGCGCAGCGCGTGGCGCTTGGCCGGGCGTTGATCAAAAAGCCCGAGGTGTTCCTCTTCGACGAGCCTCTGTCGAACCTCGACGCCAAGCTGCGCGCCTCGATGCGGGTGCGGATCACCGACCTGCACAAGCGCCTGAAGGCCGAAGGCCGCCCCTCCACGGTGGTCTATGTCACCCACGACCAGACCGAGGCGATGACCATGGGCGACCGCATCTGCGTGATGAAGGACGGCCACATCATGCAAGTCGCCACCCCCAAGGAGCTGTATGACCGCCCCGCCAATCTTTTCGTCGCGGGCTTCATCGGCTCGCCCGAGATGAACGTGATCGACGGCGAGATCGAGGGCACCGACTTCCGCCTTGGCGGGCAGGTGATCTCGCTCGACGAGGCGGTGCTGAACCGGATGCAAAGCAAACCGCAGGAGGCGGCGCTCGGCATCCGCCCGCAGCATATGAAGCTCTCGGCAGGCAACGGGCTGACCGCGCGCCTGCGCTCGGCGGAGTTCATGGGGCACGAGGTCTATCTGCACGCCATGCTCGAGGGCAAGGAGATCACCACCGTCGCCGGAGCCGCCGAATATGACGCGCTCGACCGGTCCGACGAACGCATCCGCCTGACGCCCGACCTTGGCCACGCCCATATTTTCGACCGCGCCAGCGGCGCGAATGTTTCCCTGCCCCTCGCGGGCTGAACCGAAAACTAGGAGGAGGAGTTTTCAAAATGAAATCAACGATCAAAAAGGCGCTGCTCGCCAGCGCACTGGTGCCTTGTGCACTGTCGTCGGCACACGCGGCTGACCTGCGGATGAGCTGGTGGGGCGGCGAGTCCCGCCACGTCGCCACCCAAGAGGCGCTGAAGGTCTGTGGCGAGAAATACGGCCACACCATCGCGCCCGAGTTCACCGGCTTCTCGGGCTATCTGGAAAAGCTCACCACGCAGATGGCGGGCGGCACCGAGGCCGACCTGATCCAAGTGAACTGGCCGTGGCTGCCGCTCTTCTCGCGCGATGGCACCGGCTTTGCTGATCTTGCCACGCTCGAAGGGGTGGACCTGTCGCAATACCCGCAGGCCGATCTTGATGGCGTCACCGTCAAGGGCCACGTGCAGGGCATTCCGGTCTCGACCACGGGCCGCGTGTTCTTCTTCAACACCACCACGCTGGCCGAGGCGGGCATCACCCCGCCGACCACATGGGAAGAATTCTTCGGCGCCGCCGAGGCCCTGCGCGACAAGGAGGGCGAGGACTATCGCCTGTTCAACGCCGTCGCCGAAAGCGCGCAACTGCTGGTCTCGCTCGCCGTCACGCAAAAGACTGGCAAAGACCTCGTCGATCCGGAAACCAACCGCGTCGCGTGGACGCCCGAGGAACTGGTCGAGGGCATCACCTTCTATCAGCGCATGGTCGACACTGGCGCCATTCAGTCGCGTCAGGACGAGGCCGCCGAGGGCAACGTGAAGCTCTACGAGAAACAGGCTTGGGCACAGGGCAAGATCGCTGGCTCTTATGAATGGGACAGCACCTACTTCAAATTCTCCGACCCGCTGAACGAGGGCGAGGAATTGACCGCCGTGCCGATGATCACCTTCGAAGGCGCCAAGACCCAAGGCGTCTATCGCAAGCCCTCGATGCTGCTGGCGGTGTCGAAGAACTCGGACAATCCCGAAGCCGCGGCCGAGATCCTCAACTGTCTCGTCAACGAGCCCGAGGGCATCGACGCGCTTGGGGTGACCCGCGGCCTGCCCGCCTCGCAGGTGGCGCTCGAGCGGCTCGAAGGCGCCGGCGAGATCCAGCCCGAGCTGCTCAAGGCGCATGAGATCATGATGGCCTCCGAAGGTCCCGCGGTCTCGCCGTTCAACGAGCATCCCGAACTGCGCGCCACCTTCGTCGATACGCTCGAAGAGTTCTCCTACGGCATGGTCAGCGCCGAGGAAGCCGCCGAATACATCATCGAGGGGGCCAACGACGTGCTGAGCCAGTTCGACTAAGACCAAGATTCCTCCCAAAATTCCTCCCTGTGGGCGGCCCATCACTCGGGGCCGCCCGCTCCGACCCAAGACGAAAGCCCGACCCATGTCCCTGATCCGATGCGCCGCGGTGACCCCGCGCATGGCCGTGCTGTGCCTTGCGCCGCCTCCCGCCCGCTACACGCTAAGCCCGGCGCGCCCTTGGCGGCTGCGGCTGGATGGCCAGACTGTCGCGGAAGGCAATGCCGCCACCGTGGTGCTGCCGCTGGGCCCGCTGCAGCCGGGCACCGCCTATACGTTCGACTGCGACGGCGAGATCCTGAGCTTCACCACCCCGCCCTGCCCCGGCGCACTGGATGTTACCGAATTCGGTGCCCGTAACCGCCTGCCGGACACGCCCGAGGCCGCCGCGCAGAACGCCGCCGCCTTCGCACGCGCCATCGCCGCACTGCCCAAGGGCGGCACGCTGATCGTGCCTGCTGGCCGCTGGCTCTGCGGCCCCATTGAGCTGCGCTCGGACATGATCCTGCACCTCTCGACAGGGGCTACGCTCGCCGCGCCTTCGGACCGCAGCGGCTGGCCGATCCTGCCCGCGCATAGGCCCGACGGGTCCATGCTCGGCTCGTGGGAAGGGCTGCCCGAGCCCTGTTTCCGCGCCCCGCTGCATGCCATCGCCACGCGCAATCTGACGATCGAAGGCTTCGGCACGCTCGACGGCGGCGGCGACAGGGGCGATTGGTGGACATGGGCCAAAGAGCGCCGCGATGGCGCCCGTCGCCCGCGCGGGCTGCATCTGATCGACGCCGAGGCCACCCGCCTCATCGGCTTCACCATCCGCAACGCGCCAAGCTGGACGATCCACCCGCAGGGCTGCCGCGATCTCTTTGCCGCCTGCCTGAGCATTCAGGCCCCGCACGACAGCCCCAACACCGACGGTTTCGATCCAGACATGTGCGAGGATGTCACCATTCTCGGCACGCATTTCTCGGTCGGCGACGATTGTATCGCGATCAAGGCGGGCAAGCGTGGCGATGCGGGCGAGGAGGGCCACCTGCGCCCCACCCGCCGCGTCACCGTGCAGCACTGCCTGATGGAGCGCGGCCACGGCGGCTGCGTCATCGGCTCGGAGATGTCCGGCGATGTGAGTGACGTGACCGTCTGCGATTGCGAGATGGTCGGCACGGACCGCGGCTTGCGCCTCAAGACGCGTCGCGGGCGCGGCGGGCGGATCGAGCGTATCGCCATGCGCAATGTCACCATGGACGGGGTGCTCACCGCCTTTTCGGCCAATGCGCATTACTACTGCGACCACGATGGCCACGCCGATTGGGTGCAGTCCCGCGCGCCCGCCACCGTGACCCATCTGACGCCGCATGTGGGCGAGATCACCGCCGAGGAAGTGGAGATCCGCAACCTCGCCCATGCGGTCGGCGCGTTCCTTGGCCTGCCCGAAGCGCCCATCGGCCCGATCCGCCTCTCACGCATCACGCTGCTGTCGCATGATGCCGCCGCCCGCCCCGAGCCGCCGCTGATGGCCGATGGCATCCGCCCGCTGCGCCACGCTGGCGTGCTGGCCGAACACGCAAAGATCAGCGGCGACCTTGCCGCCGATCCCGCCCCGCTCAGCACCGAAGACGTCCTAAACCGGAGCCCCGCCCTGCCATGACCTGTCCCACCGCCCTGGAGTATTTCGACGCCTTCGCCAGCCGCTACCGACACTACAAGGACGGCAGCTGGTGCTACGAGGATGGCTGCATCTATCGCGGACTGGCCCTGCTGCATCAGGCCACCGGCGAGGCGCGCTGGTTTGCGCATCTCAAGCGCCTGACCGACGCGCAGATCGCCCCGGATGGCAGCCTTGCGGGCTACCGCATCGACGAGTTCAACATCGACCACATCCTTGCCGGGCGCTGCCTGTTTCACCTCGCCGACGAGACCGGCGATCCGCGCTACATGAAGGCCGCCGACCTGCTGGCCGAACAGCTTTCGCAGCATCCGCGGACCAAGGCAGGCAACTACTGGCACAAGCAGCGCTACCCCGATCAGGTCTGGCTCGACGGGCTCTATATGGGGCTGCCGTTCCAGATCGAATATGGGCTGCGCAGCGACCGTCCCGACTTGGTGCAGGATGCGCTGGCCCAATTGAGCCGCGCGCTCGAGCTGACGCGCGGGCCCGCCGGGCTTTATGTGCACGGCTATGATGCCGCCAAGGTTCAGGGCTGGGCCGATCCCGAAACCGGCAAATCAGCCTCGGTCTGGGCGCGCGCGGTGGGCTGGCTGGCGATGGCCATGGTCGATATCTGTGCGCTGGTGCCCGCGAGCGCGCCGAGCCGCAAGACGGTCGAGCTGTTGCAGGCGGTGGCGATGGAGCAGCGCCGCTCGGGGCTCTGGCCGCAGGTGCTCGACGCGCCGGGGCTTGAGGGGAACTACGAGGAAAGCTCTGCCTCGGCGATGTTCGCCTATGCGCTGATGCGCGCCACCGAGCTTGGGCTTGGCGAGTGGTTCGATGCGGGCGAGCACGCCTATGACGCGCTCCTCCGCACGCGGCTCGAAACTCGCGGCGGGGTCACCCGCCTCACCCGCATTTGCCATGTGGCGGGCCTTGGCGGTTTCGACGGCAAGATGCGCGACGGCTCGCAGGGCTATTATCTGACCGAGGATATCGTCGAGGATGATGCCAAGGGCGTAGGCCCGCTGATGATGGCGGCGGCGCAGAGGCTGTCGGCCCGCGCGCCGGCTGAATAATCAGAGACCCAGAAGCGCGCGCACCGGCTCTGCCAGTGCCGCGCCGATCGCCCGCGTGTTGGCCGCATCCAGATGCACCCCGTCGAGCGGCGAGGGCTGCGCCACCCGCCCTGCATCGAAGAAGGCCACGCCTTCCTCTTCCGCCAGATCGGCGTAGAGGCTGCCGAAGAGATGCGACTGCTCCACCCGGATCGGACTGTCGAGCTCCCCGCGCGAGGGCGAAATGCAATAGGGCGGCGCGACGATCAGCACCTGCGGCATCGCCGAGGCAGGCTTGAACGGAAAGCCCCGCACCAGTTGAATGAGCCGCCGCATCCCGGCCTGCGCGCCGCTCGCCACCGCGCCATGTTTGGGCTTGAGGTCATTGGTGCCCAGCATGATCACCACCAGATCAAGCGGCATATGCGCCGCCAGCGCCACCGGCAGCGTGCGGGTGGCGTTGCGGTCGCAGGGCGCGGCGTGATCGTCAAACGAGGTGCTGCGCCCGTTCACCCCATCGGCCAGCACCGCCGCCTCGGGGATCTGCGCCGCCAGCACCGAGGGCCAGAGATCCGCAATCGGGTGCCGCAATCCGCCATTGGCGGGGTCATGCCCCCATGTGAGACTGTCGCCGTAGCACAGGATCCGCGCCGTTTGCTCTGCCATGGTGTCTCTGCTCCTCCTCAGGTGAACTGCGGAAAACCATAGAGCGCCTGAGGGGTCTCCACCAGCACCTGCCGCTGCGCCGCCTGATCCGGCAGCCAGCTCATCGCCAGATCCAGCAGATGCGCGTCATCGGGATAGTCTTCGCTGCGGCTGGCATGGTTGTGCGGCCAGTTGGTGCCCCAGACGATACGCTCGGGCGCATGCGCCCCGATCTCGCGGCTGAGCGCGGCGATATCGGGATAGTCGGGGCCAGAGGTGGTGGTGGCCTCGTAGCAGCCCGCGAATTTGAACCAGCACTTGCCGCCGTCGATCAGCCGCTTGATGCTGGCCACATGCGCGGGCGTGATGCCGCCGAAGATTTTGCCGTGGTGGTCGAGCACCCAGTTGGATTTGAGCTTTGCAAGACGCGGCTCCAGATCCGGCAGCGCGGTGCCGTCGAACTGCACCGCCATCATCCAGCCCGCCGCGTGGGCGCGCGCATCCACCGCCTCAAGCTGATCCAGCCCCACCGCCCCGCCGGGCAGGTCCATGATCCGCGCGCCCACGATGCCGCCCTCGGAAAGCCGGAGCATCTCGGCATCAGGGGTCTCACCGGTGATCACCGCCACCCCGCGCGCGCAATCGCCCATCTCGGCCACGCAGGCGAGCAGGCTGGAGTTGTTCATGCCGTGCCCGTTGCCTTGGGTGATCACCACCCGGTCGAGGCCGAGCCAATCCATGGCCTTGCGGTACATGTCGGGCGTCGGCAGGGGCTCGGCAGGCACACCCTTGCCGTCCTCGCGCCACGCATAGCCGGGCAGATACATATGCATCTGCGTGTCGCAGGCCCCCTTGGGCATCTGCGTCTTTGGCTTGGGGCCGGTGAGTTTGCGGTCGATCATGGGAATCCTCCTCGAAATGCGGGCGGCTTTCCCCCCGCGCTGATCCGCCCGGAGCAAAGGCCGAAGGCCGCCGGGCGAGCACCAGCCCGTCCCGGCGGGCTGGCGCTTATGTCATGTTGCGCGGCGCTCGGATGTCGTACGGATATGGCAGGCATAAAGCGCAGACCTCAATCGTCGCAGCGCCACCCCACGGGCAGGCGCTCGCCCGGCTCCGCACGTCACCCCTTCGGGGCGAACTCCTTCAGCGCGTCCCGGTCGATCTCGATCCCCAGCCCCGGCGCGTCGGGGATGCTGACCCAGCCGTTCTCATGCTCGATGGGCTGTCTCAAAACCGCTTGGCGGAAGGGGTTATGGGTGCGGTCGAACTCCATGATCGGCTCGATCGGCCCCCGCCTCACCGGGTCGGGCACCATCGCCGCCATGAACTGCAGCGCCGCCGCGATCTGCACCGCCGTGCCCCAGACGTGCGGCACCACCCGAACGCCGTGCAGCGTGGCAAGATCGGCCACCCGCTTGGCCTCGGTGAAGCCGCCCACGCCGCAAAGATCGGGCTGGGCGATGTCGATCACCCGCCGCCGCATCGGCTCGGCAAAGCCCCAGCGGGTGTGCCATGTCTCGCCGCCTGCCACCGGGATCGGCTGGCGCGCGCGGACCTCGGCATAGGCATCCAGCTGTTCGGGGATCACCGGCTCTTCGAACCAGTCGATGTCATACTCGGCGGCGGTATTGCCCACGCGCACCGCCTCGATCACGTCATAGCCATGGTTGCCGTCGATCATCAGGCGGGTGTCCGGCCCGATCGCCTCGCGCACCGCCTTGATGACCTGCAGATCCTCGGCAGGGTCGAACCCGATCTTGATCTTCACCGCGTGGAAGCCCGCCGCCGCGTGGCCGCGCATCTCTTCGGCATTGTCCGCGACCCGGTCGACCCCGTCACGCTTGAACGAGCCGGTGGCATAGCAGCGCACCTTCTCGCGGAACCGCCCGCCCAGCAGCGTGGAGACAGGAACACCAAGCGCCTTGCCCTTGATGTCCCACAGCGCGATGTCGATGCCGGAAAGGGCGCAGACCGAGATCCCCCGCTGACCCTGATCGCGCAGCGCGTTGTAGAGCACGGCCCAGTGCTTCTCGGTTTCCAACGGGTCCTTGCCCAGAAGCCACGGCTTATAGGCCTCGACCATGGCGCGGTTCGGACCTGCCGGGCCGAGGCATTCGCCCCAGCCCGTGGTGCCATCGTCGCAGATCACCTCGACCAGCAGATGCACCCGCCGGTCGAAGCGCATGGAAGCGCTCTCGAAGGCGGTCTCCAGCTTGTGTTCCAGAAGGTGGGTGCGGATCTCGGTGATCTTCATCTTGGGTCCTCGAACTTACTGGTGCGCGTCGATCAGGGCTTTGAGGATTTCCTCCTCCTCGCCCGTCAGGTCCGACAGCGGCGCGCGGACGGGGCCCGCATCGAAGCCAACCAGACGCACGCCCGCCTTGATCGCCGACACGGCATAGCCCTTGCGGCGCGAGCGCAGGTCCATGAACGGGTAGAAGAAGCTCTTGAGGATGTCCTCGCAAGTAGCGCGATCCCCGGCCCGCAGCGCGGCATAGAACTTGTTCGCCAGAGCGGGCACAAAGTTGAACACCGCCGAGCTGTAGGTGGTGAAGCCCGCGCCAAGGTAGGCTTCGGCAAACAGCTCGGCCGTCGGCATGCCGCCGAGGTAGATCAGCCGGTCGCCCATCTTGGCGGTGATCTGCCGCACGAGACCGATATCGCCGGTGCCGTCCTTGAAGCCCACGAGGTTCGGGCATTCGTCGCAGAGCCGCGCCAGCGTGTCGGCCTGCAGCACGGCGTTGTCGCGGTTGTAGACCATGACGCCCATGCCGGTGGCATTGCAGACCGCTTTGACGTGCTCAAAGAGCCCTTCCTGCGGCGCGTCGATCAGATAGTGCGGCAGCAGCAGGATGCCGTCGCCACCCGCCGCCTCGACCGAGCGCGCGATGCCCTTGGCGATCTCGGTGCCATAGCCGCAGCCCGAAACGATCGCGGTCTTGCCCGCGCTTTCCTTGGCCGCCGTGACGATGGCCGGGATCTCCTCCGGCGTCAGCGAGAAGAACTCGCCCGTGCCGCCCGCCGCAAAAAGCACCGGCGCGTCAAAGCCCGACAGCCACTCGACGTGCTTCTGATAGGGATCGGCGACGAACTTATTGTCGGCGTCAAAGGGGGTGACCGGGAAGGAAAGCAGGCCGGAGCCGAGCGCTTCTTTGATCTGTTGCGGGTCCATGCGTGGGTCCTCTTTTGGGGGCGCGCGCGTGCGGGCCTATGGGAATGGAATGAAGTGTCAGCTTTGGTGGATGGGCTCGTCGGTGAAGACGCCGCCCTGATATTTCGCCACCGAGTCCTCGGGGCCGGGGCGCGGCACGGTACGGCGGATTTCCTCGGCGTAGTCCTGAGAATTATCCTGCGGCACCCAGCCAAGGAAGGCGACGTGGGAGTTGTCCCACCAGCCCATGTCATTGGCCGATTGCCCCCAGACCACGGTGCAGCCAAGGCGCGGCGCGGTGAAGGCAGCCATGATCAGCGCGGTGAAATCGCGCGGGCTGATCCAGGTCGACAGCATGCGCCAGTTCTCGGGCTTCGGGGTGCAGGACCCGATGCGCACCAGCGCGCTCTCCTGCCCGAATTTGTCGTGGTAGAGGCTGGCCACCGCCTCGCCGAAGATCTTCGACACACCGTAAAGACCATCGGGCTTGAACGGATCGGTATGCTTCAGCCGCTGTTCCTGCTTGTAATAGCCGATCGTGTGGTTGGAACTGGCAAAGATGATCCGGGGCATGCCGTGCAAACGCGCCGCCTCATAGAGGTTGTAGACGCCGCGCAGATTGGCGGCTTCGATAAGGTCGAAATTCTTCTCGACCGAGATACCGCCCAGATGCACCACCCCGTCGCAGCCCTCGACCAGCGATTTCACCGCCTCGCCGTCGGCGATGTCGCAGGCCACGAAGCTCTCATTGGGGCCAAGGTCGGTGATCTCGGCGATGTCCGACAGCCGCAGTTCCTCGGCGTGGGGCTTCAGCGTCTCGCGCAGGATCTTGCCAAGCTGGCCCGCCGCGCCGGTGATCAGGATACGTTTCATCTTCATGTCTCTCACTCCATCAGGCTTGGCAGGAACATGGAGAAGGCCGGGACATATGTCACCAGCAGCAGCGCCACGAGGATCGCCGCGTAGAACGGCAGGATCGTCTTCACCGCATGTTCGATCCGCACGCCGCCCACGACGCAGCCCACGAAGAGGCAGGCGCCCACCGGCGGGGTGCAGAGGCCAAGGCCGAGGTTCATCATCATCACGACGCCGAACTGGATGGGGTCCATCCCCAGCCCCACCGCAACCGGCAGGAAGATCGGCGTACAGATCAGGATCAGCGCCGCCATATCCATGATCATACCAAGCACCAGCAGGATCAGGTTCAGCAGCAGCAGGATCACAATCGGGTTGTCCGAGATGCCGGTCACTGCATTGGCCAGCAGGTCCGGCACCCGGTAGAGGGTCAGCAGGTAGGAAAAGGCCGAGGCCGTCGCCACCAGCAGCATCACCAGCGCGGTTGTGCGCACCGAGCTGACGACGGCGGTCTTGAAGCCCTCCCAGCTCAGTTCGCGGTAAACGAAGGTGGTCACGAGGATCGCCCAGATCGCCCCGAAGGCGCCGGACTCGGTGACCGTCATCACCCCCGACAGCACCCCGCCCACCACGATGATCGCGGTCATCAGGCCCGGCAGGGCGACGATGAACGACAGGCCAAGCGCCTTCCAGCCAGGAAAGGTTTCAGCCGGGTAACCGCGGCGCACGGCGACCGCATAGGCCACGATGCCAAGGCAGAGGCACATGAGCATGCCGGGGATCACCCCCGCGATGAACAGCTTCGACACCGACACGCCGCCCGCCGCCACGGCAAAGAGGATCATGTTGTGCGAGGGCGGGATCACCACACCCGCGACCGAGGAGGTGACGGTGACATTCACCGCATAATCAGGGTCATAGCCCTTTTCCTTCATCACCGGGATGAGGATCGAGCCAAGCGCCGAGGTGTCCGCCACCGCCGAGCCCGAGATGCCGCCGAAGAGCATCGAGGAGGCCACATTGACCACGCCCAGCCCGCCGCGCATCGCGCCCACCGCCGAAGAGGCCAGCCGCACCAGCCGTCCGGCGATGCCGCCGTGCATCATCAGCTCGCCCGCGAAGATGAAGAAGGGGATCGCCAGCAGCGAGAACACCGAGATGCCCGACAGCACGCGCTGGAAGCCGATGAACAGCGGCAGCCCCTCGTAGACGAAACCGCCCACTGCCGCGAGACCGATGGCGAAGGCCACGGGCATGCCGCAGATAAGCCCGCCCGCGAAAACCCCGAAAAGAATGATCAAACCCATGTCAGTACCCGCGGCCCTTCGCCAGTTCGGCCATTTGATAGAGAGTGAAAAGCGCGCTCAGCGCGCCGCAGATCGCCATGGGCACGGCGCGCATGCCCTCGGAGATGCCGAGCATTGGCACGGTGCGCGCCCATGTGTTCTCGGCAAGGATGTAGCCCTGCCAGCCAAGGCAGATGGCGAAGATCAGCACACCGATGAGCGCCAGCCACTTCATCGCCATTGCGATGGGGCCGGGAAAGGCGTCGCGAATGAAGTCCACCGACAGGTGCGTGCGGCTCCAGACCCCGGCGGCCGCGCCGAGGAAGGTGATCCAGACCACGAGGATCAGCGCCAGCTGCTCAACCCATGTGGGGGTGTCGTTCATCACGTAGCGGCCCCAGACCAGCCAGCCGAAGATGGCGATCAGCAGCACCAGCCCGCTGCCCGCAACGAGCACGCACAGACGCGACAGAAGATTGAGCAGGCGATAGATGGCCCCTGCCCCGGCCGGTTGCGCGTGCGCCATGAACCCCTCCCGGACATGACGTGTCCCCGCGGGGACACGTCTTTTTCAGATCAAGCGATGCCGGTGATCACTGTACCGACTGGATGTCGCGGATCAGGCTTTCCAGATCGGGGTTGGCGGCGATGAAATCGGCATAGACCGGCTCCATGGCGTCCTGAAACGCCTGCCCGTCCTCGACCTCGTTCACCGCCACGCCGCTGTCGATCACCTTCTGCTTGGAGGCTTCCGAGCGTTCGGCCCAAAGCTCGCGCTGGAGGTCTGCGGCTTTTACCGCCGCCTCGGTGACGATCGCCTTGTCCTCATCCGACACGCCGTCCCAGACCTTGGTCGAAACGCAGATGCACTCGGGGATGATCAGGTGGTTGGTGATCGAATAGTATTTGGCCACCTCGTAGTGGTTCGAGCTTTCGAACGACGGGTAGTTGTTCTCGGCCCCGTCGATCACGCCGGTCTTCAGCGACTGATAGACCTCGCCATAGGCCATCGGCGTGGCGTTGCCGCCCAGCTTGTCGACCATCTGCACGTAAAGATCGTTGTTCATCACACGGAACTTCAGACCGTCCATGTCGGCGGGCGTCTCGATCGGGTGCTTGGTGTTGTAGAAAGAGCGCGAGCCGCTATCCATCCACGAGAGCGCCACAAGCCCTTCTTCCGACAGAGCGTCCGAGAAACGCTGACCGATCTCGCCGTCCATCGCCGCGTGCATGTGGTCCACGTCGCGGAAGATGAAGGGCAGCGACAGCACGTTGGTCGCCGGAACGATCTCGCCCATCGGGCCCATGTTGAAATTGCCGACCGCGATGGCACCGGCACGCACCTGCTCGATGGCGTCGGGCTGCGCGCCCAGAACGCCATTGGCGTAGACGGTGGGCTCGATCCGGCCCTCGGTCTTTTCCGTCACCTCGTCGGCGAACTGCTGCATCGCCACGACGTTCGGATAATCCTCGGGGTGAATGGCCCAGGCGCGCCAGGTTTCGGCCTGCGCGGCACCGGCCAGAAGGCCGCAGAGCGCGGCGGTGGCAGTAAGAGCCCCGGTCTTGGTGAATCGCATGATGATCTCCTCCCTGTAGATGCATATGACGTCACGCCGCGGTTATGACTGACTTGTATGATGACTGTCAATATTTTCGTATGACAGAACTGTGAGGGCGGTGGGCAGACGCTCTTGCCCCCGCGCAACGCTCGCCGATGGGTTGCAAGCCCTGCGCCCTTGGGTGGCGACGCATTCGCGCAGAACGCCCGCAAACGTGCTATTGTACGGGCGGATCACCGCGACATGATTGTAATAAAAATAGATTTTTCCCGTATTTGGTGTACGCTCTATGACATAGCTCCGTCCGTGAAAGGACCTTTGATATGTTGATTGGACTGCTTCGAAAGATTTCCACCGTATCCTTGTGCGCCGCGTTTCTGGCTTCTCCGACACTCACACTGGCTCAGGACGAGGCCGCCCCCGGCCCCACCGCCTTGGTGCAGACCATCGCCACCCAGAGCATCCGTCCCTCGTTCACCCACCCGGCCCGTATCGAGGCGCTGAACACCGCGTCGATCCGGCCCACCGTGCAGGCGCAGATCACCGCCATGCACATCACCGCAGGCGCTTTCGTTGAAGAGGGCGAGTTGCTGGTGGAAATGGACGAAACGCATTACCGCATCGCCCTCGCCCAAGCCCATGCCGCGCTGAAGCAGGCCGAAGCCGCAGCGATTAAGGCCGATCTCGATCTCGACCGGGCGACGCAGCTGTCGCAGAGCAACACCGTCTCGCAGCGCGAGGTAGAATACGCGCAGGCGCAGGCGGATGTGGCGCAGGCGCAGGTCGACGTGGCCAGCGCCCAGATCGCGCAGGCCGAAGAAGACCTCGCCGATACAAAGGTCTACGCCCCGTTCAGCGGCCGCATTTCGGCCCCGCAGTATTCGGTGGGCGATCTTTTCACCGTCGGTGACCCGACGCAGATCGGCTATATCGCCACCATCGTCTCGCTCGATCCGATTTACGCGGTCGGGCTGGTGGATCAGTCCAACTATTTTGGCTTTCTCGCCAAGCGGCTGGAGATCGAAGAGGCGGGCGGCTCGATCCCTCCGCTCGAACTTGAGGCGATCCTGCCCGGCGGCGAGGTCTACCCCGAGAAGGGCACCTTCGAGAATTGGGACAACACCGGCGTTGCCAGCACCGGCACCATTGCGGCGCGGGTTCTTTTCCCCAATCCCAACGGCCTGCTTCTGCCGGGCCAGAACGTGACGATCCGCGGACAGGTGATCGAGCCGGTTCAGGCACCCTTGGTGCCGCAGCGCGCGGTCAGCCTCGACCAGCAGGGGCATTTCGTCTGGGTGGTCGGCGACGGCGACGTGGTCGAGCGGCGCAACATCACCGTGGGCGTGCGCAATGGCGCCGACTGGACCGTCACCGAAGGGCTTGCAGATGGCGAGCGGGTGGTCGTGGAGGGGCTGCAGCGCATGCGTCAGGGCCTCGCCGTCACCCCCCAGCCCTACGACAGCTGATCCCCGGCAGCGGAGAATTTCATGGGACCCCTATTTTTCATCAGGCGACCCAAGTTCGCCTTCGTCATTTCCCTGCTCATCACGCTGTTCGGCCTGCTCACGCTTCAGGTGATGCCGATCGACCAGTATCCCGACATCGCCGCCCCCAAGGTGGTGGTCCGCGCCAATTACCCCGGCGCGGATGCGCAGACCGTGCTGCAGGCCGTCGCCACCCCCATCGAGGATGAGGTGAACGGCGCCGAGGGCATGGCCTATATGGAATCCAAGGCCGCCGCGGACGGAAGCTATACGCTGACGGTGACCTTCGAGACCGGTGTCGATGCCGATCTGGCGCAGGTCGACGTGCAGAACCGCGTGGCGCTGGCCGAGCCGGGGCTGCCCGCCGAGGTGCGCCAGCGCGGCATAAGGGTGCGCAAGCGCAATCCGGACATCCTGATGGTGGTGAACGTCGTCTCGCCCGACGGGCGCTTTGACGGGCTGTTCTTGTCGAACTACGCCTCGATCAACGTCGAGGGCGAACTGGCCCGCCTGCCCGGCGTCGGCGCCGCCGAGAACATCGGCGCGCTGGATTACGGCATGCGCGCGTGGCTCGATCCGGTGCAGATGGCCAACCACAATATCACCGTGAACGAGATCGTTCTGGCGGTGAAAGAGCAGAACGCGCAGGCCGCCGTGGGACAATTGGGGGCCGCTCCGGCTGCCGAAAACACGCAGTTCCAATACGTGCTGACCACCAAAGGCAGGCTGGAGACAGAAGAAGAGTTCGGCGACATCATCCTGTCGGCCAATGACGCGGGCTCGGTGATCCGGCTGCGCGACGTGGCACGGATCGAGCTGGGCGCTTTTGCCTACAAGGGCTATGGCGAGTTCAACAACCAGCCCGGCGTGCTGATGGCGATCTATAAGCTGAGCGAAGCCAATTCGCTGGTGGTCGCCGAGGCGGTCCGCGAGAAGATGGAGGAGCTGAAGGAGTATTTCCCCGAGGGCGTCGATTACGTCATCGGCCATGACACGACGCTGTTCATCGAAGCCTCGCTCGAAGAGACGGTGATCACCATGATCTTCACCATCCTGCTGGTGGTGGCGGTGACCTATATCTTCCTTGGCTCGATCCGGGCGACGCTGATCCCGACCATCGCCGTGCCGGTCTCGATCATCGGCACATTGGCGGTGCTCTACGCCTTTGGCATGACGATCAACACGGTGACGCTGTTTGCGCTGATCCTTGCCATCGCGCTGGTGGTGGACGACGCGATCATCGTGGTCGAGAACGTCGAGCGCATCCTGCACGAGAACCCCGAACTGGACGCGCCCGAGGCCACCCGCCGCGCCATGGCAGAGGTGACCGGCCCCATCGTCGCCACCTCGCTGGTGCTGGCGGCGGTCTTTGGGCCCACGCTACTGCTGCCCGGCATCACCGGGCGGATGTTCAGCCAGTTCGGCGCGACGCTGACCGTCTCGGTGCTGATCTCCATGGTCAACGCGCTGACGCTCAGCCCGGCGCTGGCCTCGGTGCTGATGAAGCCGGGGTTGCACCCCAATTTCGTCATCCGGGGATTCAACAAAGGGTTCGACTGGGTGACGCGGGTCTATGCCGCCACGGTCGATTTCCTTGCCAAACACGCGCTCATCGCCATCGCCATCGTCGCGGCGCTGTTCTTTGGCATGTACACGCTCTTTACCACCACACCGACGAGCTTCATCCCGACCGAGGACAAGGGCTTCTTCATGGTCGATGTGCAGCTGCCCTCGGGCGCCTCGCTGAACCGGACCGAAATTGTCATGGACCGGCTCACCGATGCGCTTGGCGAGGATGAGGCGGTGGAGAACGTGCTTTCGGTGAACGGCTACTCGATCCTCAACTCGGCGCTGCAGGCCAACTCGGGCATGATCATCGTCAAGCTCAAGGAATGGAGCGAGAGGACCACGGTTGAAAGCAGTCAGGCCTATCTGCAGCGCAAGTTCACGCAGCAGTTCGCCGATCTGCCCGAGGCGCAGACGATCATCTTTGGTGCGCCCGCCCTGCCGGGCATCGGCGCGGTCGAGGGTCTGGCTTTCGTGCTCGAAGACACGCAGGGGCGCGGGCCGGAGGAGATGACCGCCGCGCTTCAGGGCTTCCTCGCCCCGGCCAACCAGCTTGACGAGATCGCGCTGGCCTATTCCACCTTCAAGGCCGATGCGCCGCAGCTCAACCTCGAGATCGACCGGGTGCGGGCCAAGACTTTGGGCGTGCAGATCTCGGACATCTTCCTCACCCTGCAGGCGCAGCTTGGGGCGCTTTACATCAACGACTTCAACGTCTTCGGTCAATCCTACCGGGTGATGGTGCAGGCGGATGCCCAGTTCCGCCAGAACGAGCGGGCGTTCGACACGCTCTATGTGCGCAACCGCGAGGGCGGCATGGTGCCGCTGTCGACGGTGATCACCCCGGTGCCTACCACCGGGCCGGACGTTCTCTATCGCTACAACACCTACAACTCGGCGACGATCACCGGCATTCCCAATGCCGCCGGTGGGTACAGCACGGGCAATGCGATGGATGCTTTTGAAGAGTTGTCCGCCGAGGCGCTGCCTGCGGGCTTCCGCTACGACTGGACCGGCTCCTCGCGCGAGGAACGCTCTTCGGGCAATGCCGTGCCGATCGCGCTGGGGCTGAGCCTGGTGTTCACCTTCCTCTTCCTCGCGGCGCTCTATGAGAGTTTCCTGACGCCCGTGGCGGTGCTGCTGACGGTGCCTTTCGCGGTGCTGGGGGCGCTGATCTCGCTGCGCATCGCCGGGGAGCCGCTCAGTCTTTACGGGCAGATCGGCCTGTTGATGCTGATCGCGCTGGCGGCGAAGACGGCGATCCTGATCGTCGAGTTCGGCAAGCAGCAGCGCGAGGCGGCGGAACTGGAACTGCATGAGGCCGCCATGCAGGCGGCCAAGCTGCGCTTCCGCCCGGTGATGATGACCGTGCTGGCCTTCGCGGTGGGGGTCTACCCGCTGGTGATTGCCAGCGGCGCGGGCTCGGCGAGCCGGGTGTCGCTGGGGCTTGCGGTGTTCGGCGGGGCGATTGCCTCGGCGGTGCTCGGGGCGATCTTTGGCCCGGTGTTCTTCAAGCTGATTCAGGGGCTGCGCGAGAAGATCCACAAGGGCCGCACGCCCCCGGTGACCTGAGGCGCGGCGGAGACAAAGCGAAGGCCCGGGCGATGTGCCCGGGCCTTTTGCGTTTGCGGTGGAAGGGTGCCATGGCACGGGGCGACCAGCCACGGGCCGCGCCCGACCCTCCCCCAGGGAGGGCGCATTTGCGGTGCCGCGCCTACCACGCGCGTCGTTCGGGGTGAGGCGATAAAGCGCCCCGCTTCAGCGCCGAGACGCGCCCACCCAGGGTCGGGCGCGTCCCTTTGCGCGCAACTCAGACCGCCACCTCCTGCGGCTCGGCGCTCAGCCTGCCCGAGGTCAGCGCGGCCAGCGCCACCATCAGCGCCGCCGTGCCCAAAACCAGAGGCAGCCCTCCGATCTGGTAGGTCAGCCCAGACAGCAGCGTGCCGATCAGCCGCCCCGCCGCATTGGCCATGTAGTAAAACCCCACGTCCATCGTCACCCGCTCGGATTTCGTGAAGGCGAGGATCAGGTAGGAATGCAGCGCGGAGTTCACGGCGAAGATCGCCCCAAAGACCAAAAGGCCGATCACCAGCACCACCGTCAGCCACATCTGCGGCCCGGGCGACAGCAGCACCGCCACCGTCAGCGCCGCGGGCACCACGAAAAGCGCTGCGGCCCAGCTGCGGGCGGCAGGGATCAGCTCGCTTTCGGGCCGGCTTTTGGCCCTCAGGATACGCGGCGCGCTGGCCTGCACCGCGCCATAGAGGATCACCCAGACCGCCATGAAACTGCCGATCATGAAGAAGGCCGCGCGGTTGCCCGCCTCGCTGCCGTCCGAGAGCACCGCGTAGAAATAGATCGGGATGCCGACCACGAACCACACGTCGCGCGCGCCGAAGAGGAACACCCGCGCCGCCGACAGCCAGTTGACGTTGGCCGATTTCGAGAAGACCTCGGAGAATTTTGCGCCCTTGCGGCCCTTGGGCAGACCACCCGGCATCAGCAGCGCAACGGCGATCAGGATCACCGCCAGCACCAGCGCCATCGCCAGCACCGCCCAAGTGAAGCCGAGCGTCGCCAAAAGCGCCGCGCCAAGCAGAAAGCCGACGCCTTTGACCGCGTTCTTCGATCCGGTCAGCACCGCCACCCAGCGAAACAGACCGCCGCCCTCGGAAGGGGCCAGCAGTTTCACCGCCGATTTGGAGGACATTTTCGCCAGATCCTTGGCCACCCCCGACGCGCCCTGCACGCACATCACGAAGGCCACCGAGGTGCCGATCGCCCAAGACGGATCAAGCTGGGTCAGCGCCAGCAGCGCCACCACTTGCAGCGACAGGCCTGCATAGAGCGTCGACGTCAGGCCAAAGCGCGCGGCGATCCAGCCCGCCGAAAGGTTGGTGACCATCCCGGCGATCTCGTAGAGCACGAAGAGATAGGCCAGTTGCACCGGGCTGAACCCGAGGCTGTGGAAGTGCAGCAGCACCAGCATCCGCAGCGCGCCATCGGTGAGCATGAAGGCCCAATAGGCCGCCGTCACCGCGATATAGGCCGACAGGCCCTCGGGCCTGTCCGAAGAAGGATGGCTCACAGCTTGTCTCCGACCATGCGCGCCACATTCACCAGACGGTGCGCGTAGCCCATCTCGTTGTCGTACCACGCGTAGATCTTCACCTGCGTGCCGTTCACCACCATGGTCGAGGGCGCGTCGATGATCGAAGAACGGGTGTCGTTGGTGTAGTCGCACGACACCAAGGGGCGCTCTTCATAGCCAAGGATGCCCTTGAGCGCGCCCTTTGAGGCCGCCTCGAACAGCGCGTTGACCTCCTCGGCGCTG
Source organism: Salipiger sp. ABN3_019 (assembly GCF_056158605.1). NCBI lineage: Bacteria > Pseudomonadati > Pseudomonadota > Alphaproteobacteria > Rhodobacterales > Roseobacteraceae > Salipiger > Salipiger sp. ABN3_019. The sequence continues at coordinate 559,106 of NZ_JBSWTP010000010.1, read as the reverse complement.
GTCGCGCGCTCCACCTCGAAGACGCAGTCGGTGAGCGAGGCGTTGAGCAGCGGCACACGCACCGCGTGGCCGTTCAACCGCCCCTTCAGTTCGGGGTAGATCAGCGTGATCGCCGTGGCAGAGCCCGTGGTGGTGGGGATCAGCGAGTTCAGCGCCGAGCGCGCGCGGCGCAGGTCCTTGGCGGGACGGTCGACGATGGTCTGCGTGTTGGTCACATCGTGGATTGTCGTGATCGATCCGTGCCTTATGCCGAGGTTCTCATGGATCACCTTGACCACCGGCGCGAGGCAGTTGGTGGTGCAGGAGGCGGCGGTGACGATGCTGTGCCGCGCCGGATCATAGGTGCCGTCGTTGACGCCGTAGACGATGTTTGCCGTGGGGCCATCCTTGACCGGGGCCGAGACCACCACCTTCTTCACCCCCGCCGCGAAATAGGGGGCGAGCGCGGCTTCGGATTTGAAGACGCCGGTGCAGTCGATCACCACGTCCACCCCCTCGAGCGGCAGCGCCGACAGATCACGCGTGCCGATGAAGGGCAGCCGGACGCCATCCACCGTGACGCTGTCGTGGTCGTGGTGGAACTCGGCATTCCAGCGCCCGTGCACCGTGTCGAACTCCAGCAGATGCGCATGCATCGCCGGGTCGCCCACGGCATCGTTGATCCAGGCGATCTTGGCGCCGCTGTCCAGCAGCGGTTTCAGGGCGAGCTTTCCGATACGGCCAAGGCCGTTGAGGGCATAAGTGGTCATCTGGTCTCTTCCGGGGAGGTCTGGGTCGTGTCGATCTGGGCGATGTCATCCACCGCCGCCTGTAGCGAGATGCGGTCAAGCTGCGCGAAAGGCAGCGCGGTAAAGGCCTCGATCCGGTGCTTGAGCGCGCCATAGGCCTGCTGGAAGGCGAGCATCTTCTCGGCCTCTGTGCCGGTTGCCTTTACCGGGTCGGGCATGCCCCAATGGCCGCTGATCGGCTGGCCTTCCCATGCCGGGCACTCCTCGTTCGCGGCCTGATTGCAGACGGTGAAGACGAAATCGAGATCGGGCGCGCTCTCGCCGGAAAACTCCGAGACGTTCTTGGCACGCAGCGGGGCGATGTCATGGCCCTTTTGGTGCAGCAGCTCGACGGCAATCGGGTTCAGCTCGGAGCTGGGCTTGGTGCCCGCCGAATAGGCGTTGAACCTGTCGCCCGCGATCTCGCGCAGCAGTGTTTCGGCAAAGATCGACCGGGCCGAATTGCCGGTGCAGATGAACAGCACGTTGTATTTGCGGTCAGGCATCGGGGGCACTCCTGTCTCGGAGAGGAAGGGGGATGGCGCGCAGAACTCGGGCCGCCCGCGACAGCAGTCGCGCAGCAGGTAATCGAAGGTCTGTCGCACCTGGGTCATGTCGAGCGAGTAAAGAAGCGAGGTGCCGAGCCGCGTCTGGGTGACCAGATCGGAGCGCATCAGCGCCGCAAGATAGGCCGAGAGCGTGCTAGGCTTCACGCCAATGGTCTCGGCGATCTCACCGGCGGGCAGCCGGTCAGGGAAGCGGCGCATCAGCAGCCGGAAGATGGCGAGCCTCTGCGGGTGGCCGAGGGTCATCAGGCGGTCGGGAATCTCTTTTTCCATATTTCACGAATATTCGAAATATCGACGCAGGGAAAGTGAAGCTTTCATGACAGCCTCCCAGCCTCGACCGCTAGGCACGCGAGCGTGAACACCGGGCCCTTGCATCATTTCCGATATATCTTATTTTCCGATATATCGAAATTAAACAAGACAGACCGCGATGACCCGCCCCACCGAAGACCATTCCCCTCCCGGCCGCAAACGCGGCAAGCGGCTCTACGGCCACGGCGAGCTGCGGCTGCTGGTTCTGGCGATGATCGCCGAGCACCCCCGGCACGGCTACGAGTTGATCAAAGAGATCGAAGAGCGCACCGAGGGGGCTTATTGTCCGAGCCCCGGCGTGATTTACCCAACGCTCTCATGGCTCGAAGACATGGGGCACGCGGTGATCGAGGCCGATGAGACCGGGCGCAAACGCTCGCGCATCACCGAAGCCGGGGCGGCGCATCTTGCCGCGCACCGCGCCGCAGCCGACGAATTGCTGACCCGCAAGCCGCCGCGCTGGCATCGCGGCAACGCCCCCAAAGAGATCGTCGCCGCCATGGACGAGATCAAATCCGCCCTGCGCCTGCGCCTCTCGGTGCCCGGCGCAGACGACACGCTCATCGCCACGCTTTCCGCGCAGCTACGAGACACCGCTCGGGACATCCGCGAGGCCCTGCCCCGCGATGGCTCCGATGACTGACACAGACGCAAGGACCTCACATGGAAAGCATCATCACCCGCCACCGCCACGAGTTGAAACGCCGCACCCTGACCGTGCGCGACAGCCAGCGCCTGACCCCGCACATGCTGCGCATCACGCTCGAGGGCGAGGATCTGGCCGATTTCACCAGCCTCGGCGCGGACGATCACGTGAAGCTGTTTCTGGACACCGACGGCGAGGCGCCCGTTGCCCGCGACTACACCCCACGCGCCTTTGACGCCGAGGCCCGCACGCTGGTGCTGGATTTTGCGCTGCATGACGCTGGCCCCGCAACCGCATGGGCCGAAGCCGCGCAGCCCGGGGATACATTGCTGGTCGGCGGCCCGCGCGGCTCGGCGGTGGTCGCCCCGGTGTTCGATTGGTATCTTCTGATTGGCGATGAGACCGCCCTGCCCGCCATGGCGCGCCGCGTCGAGGAACTGCCCGAAGGCGTCGCGGCGATCACCCTTGCCGCCGTGCCCGGCCCTGAGGATCAGCAGGAATGGCAGAGCGCTGCGGCACAGACCACGCATTGGCTGCACCGTCCGGTCGAAGACGCGCATGATCCGGCGCCCCTGCTTAATGCGGCAAAGGCACTCGATCTGCCCGAGGGCAAGGGGTTTGTCTGGATCGCCGCCGAGGCGCAGGTTGCACGGGCGCTGAAGCTGCACTTCCTGCAGGACCGCGCGCATCCGGCACCGCACCTCAAGGCGGCAGGCTATTGGGTCAAAGGTGACGCGGGCAGCAGCGACAAGGCGCTGGACTGACCTGACTGGCCTGACTGGCCTAGCCGACCTGACTGGCCTGCCCGACCGGCGCGAACCTCACCCGGTCACACCGCTCAGAGGGCACGAGAAAGCCGGGCGCCCCCTCCAAGGCGCCCGGCTTTCCCGTTTCAACCGGTCAGGGCTTGGCCAAACCCGCCGGGAAGCCGCCGCCGCGAACCGGGGCACGCAGGCCGCCGCGCGGCGGTGTGCCAGCCTCTTTGCGGCGCGACATGATGCCCACAAACAGAACCAGCGCGATCACCGGCGACATAATGAGAAAGCCAATCAACAGGCCGACCAGAAAAAGATGCATATTCGTTCCTCCCTACTTAGGAGGCTATCACGGATCCGTGGCGACACAATGCCGCATTTCAATTTTCTGATCATGCCGCGACGCGGCGGAATTTACGCTGCGTCGCGGCGCCCCTTTGGTCTGCTGCCTCTGTGGCCTGCGACTGTCTCGGCTGGAACGGGTGGACGCGCCCACAGCGCCGCGCGCAGTCAGGCCTGACAGTCGACGAGCACTTTCACCGCGTCGGAGGTTGGGTCGGTGACCAGATCGAACACATCCCCGGCCCCGCTCAGCGGCACCACCTGCGTCACCAGCCGCAGCAGCGACTCTTCGAGCTTTGCGACCAGATCGACCGCGCGGCGGAACTCTTCGCGGTTGTAGACGCGCGAACCGATCAGCCGCAGTTCCTTGAAGCTCATGTCGAGCAGCGGCACCGGCACAGGCGCCTTGTAGAGCGACGCAAGGCACAGCGTGCCCCCGGTGCGGACGAGCCGGGTCATCTCGAGCGCCACCGGCGCCGCGCCCGAACATTCCACCAGCACATCCGCGCCATCGCCGCCGGTAGCTTCGGCCACCGCATCGGCAAGGCTCTCGCTGCTGACGTTCACCGTCTCGAACCCCAGATCGCGTGCCAGTTTCAGACGGCCCGGCGCGATGTCCGACACGAGGGTACGCCCCGCCCCGGCGTGGCGCAGCATCAGCGCGGTGATCAGCCCGATCGGCCCGGCACCGGTGACCACGCAGGTGTCGCCCATGGTGACGCCCGCCCGGTCCGCCACGCGCAGACAAACGGCCACAGGCTCGATCAGCGCCGCCAGCTGGTCGGATACGTGATCCGGCACCGGCACCAGAAGCTCGGGCTGGACGATCATCTCTTCGGCCATGCCGCCGTCCTGATCGATGCCCAGAAGGCGCAGGCTGGCGCAGATATGCGGGCTGCCGGTGCGGCAGGGGTGGCAGCTGCCGCAGGACAGTAGCGGAAAGGCGGTGACCCGCTGCCCGGCGGTGAACCCGGCAGCATCCTCGATCACCTCACCGATGAACTCATGGCCCAGCACCAGCGGGGCCTGCGCGCGCGGGTGGCTGCCCGAATAGATGCCGATATCGGTGCCGCAGACCCCGCAATAGCGCAGCCGCAAGCGAACGCCCTGCCCCTCTGGCGCTTTCATCTCGCGCACGGAAACCGTGCGCGGCCCTTCGTAGACCAACGCCTTCATGTCGTCCTCCTGACTTGGATCAGTAAATGCGGGTCACGCGATGGCGTAGCCGCCATCGATGGGGATCACCGTGCCGGTCATGAAGCTCGCCAGCGGCGTGGCAAGGAACATGGCAGGGCCGGCAAGGTCTTCGGGCTCGCCCCAGCGACCCATCGGCGTGCGCCCGAGGATGGTGGCCGCGCGCGCTTCGTCGCCCTGCAGATCGGCGGTCAGCGGCGTGCGAATCCAGCCCGGCGCGATGGCGTTGACCCGAATGCCGTCCTTGGCCCAAGCGATGGCCAGCGATTTCGTCAGCTGCGCGATCCCGCCTTTCGAGGCCGAATAGCCCGGCACCAGCCCGCCGCCAAAGAACGACAGCATCGAGGCGGTGTTGATCACGCTGCCGCCGGTGCGCGCGAGCGCGGGTTTGGCGGCATGGGCGCAACGCATCGAGCCGTTGAGGTTCACATCGACAACCTGTTCGAAGACCTCGGGCTCCAGTTCCGCGCCGCGGCGGATCAGGCCAGCGCAGTTGACCAGCGTGTAGAGCTCGCTCTGGCCGCCGATGACCCGGCTGACCGCCTCGGCGTCGCGCACATCGAGCACGTCAAAGCCAAGCAGATCGCTCAGCCCCAGATCCGCGGCCTTGGCCGTCGCGGCCTCTGCCTCGGCGTCCGTGAGGCCGGTCGCGGTGACCTTGGCCCCGGCACGGGCAAAGCCGAGCGCGATGCCGAAACCGATCCCCGAGGTGCCGCCGGTCACAAGGACCGAGCGGCCTTCGAGGAAAGGTGCGGCCCATCCGCCCGTCATGGCGGAGATGTCGCTTATTTCCATGACGGTCATCTGATGAACTGGTCGAGGTAGCTCGCGCCAAGCCCGACTTCTTCATAGTGCTTGCGGCACATGTCGATCTTGGTGAACACATCCTCGAAACCGGTGTGCTTGTTGTCCTCATCGACGTAGTACATGCAGCCTTGGATGTTGAAGAAGGTGATCATCTCTTCGCAATCCTCGGGGACCGTCAGCGTGTGGATCTCGCCCGGCGGCTCGAACACGAAAGACCCGGTCTCGGCGACCCAATCATGCTCGAGGTAATGCCAGCGGCCCTTGATCACATAGCCGACCACGGGCGCGGGATGCAGGTGCTTGCTCAGCACGCCAGACTTGCGCACACGCAGCAGGTTGCACCACTGCCCGGCCATCGTGTTGAGCAGCAGCGGGCGGAACCAGACGCCCGGAGCCTGCGGGACCCAGACCCGCTCGTCCTCGGGGATCGCCATTTCGGCGATCTCGGGCGGGGCGAGCGAATGGGTCGATCCAGTCATTGAATTGTACATTAGGATTTCCCTTCGTTTGCGAGAGAGCTTTGGCGGCCGCCACTGCGCCCGGAGAGGCGACGCAGCAGAGCCAGAGCTGGCGGCGCGAGCCAGACCAGCAGGGTAATCACGCCCAGCACCCCGGCGATGGGCCGTTCGAAGAAGGCGAGCAGATTGCCGTCCGCCTTGATCATGCTGGACATGAAATTCTCCTCCACGACGCGGCCAAGCACGAGGCCCAGCACCAGCGGCGCAGCGGGGTAGTCGTTTGCCTCCATGATCCAGACCAGCACGCCGACGGCGGCCAGGGTCCACAGATCAAAGAGCGAATTGTTGGTGGCGAAAGTGCCAAGCACGCAGAGCAGCAGGATCGACGGGTAGAGCTTGCCCATGCGCACGCCCAAGAGCTGCCGTCCGCCGATGATGGCCAAGAGGCCGAGCGGGATGATCAGCAGGTTCGCCAGCACGAAGACGATGTAGATCGCGTTGACCAGATCGGGCGAGGTGATGAACACCATAGGCCCCGGCTGGATGCCCTTGAGCACCAGAACGCCCACGACGATGGCGGTGATCGAGTCTCCGGGGATGCCAAAGACCAGCGCCGGAACGTAGCTGCCCGACAGCGCCGCATTGTTGGCCGATGCCGCGCCCGCGATGGCCTCGGGCTCGCCCTTGCCGTAGTTGTCGGCCTTCTTCGAGAACCGCTGGCTGACCGCATAGGCGATCCACGCCGCGATATCCGCCCCGGCCCCCGGCAGCGCGCCGATGAGCGTGCCAAGGATGCTGCCGCGCGCCACCGCGCCCTTATGGGTCCAGAGATTGCGGCCCTGCCCGCGCAGGATCGAGAGCCCGGCCTTGGCGGGTTTCTCGGGCGTCTCCAGCGGGTTCTGCGCCGAGCGCAGGATCTCGGCCACGGCGAAGGCACCGATCATCACGGCAATCAGCGAGATCCCCGCCTGTAGGTCGATCAGCCCGAAGGTGTAGCGCGGCAGGCCGGTGGTGACATCGAGGCCGATCATCGTCAGGAACAGCCCCAGCAGCAGCGACACCGTGCCCTTGAGCCGGTCGCGCCCCGCCACCAGCGTGGCACAGGAGAGGCCCAGCAGCGCCAGCCAGAAGTATTCATAGGTCGAGAAGAGCAGCGCCACCTCGGCCAGTTGCGGCGCGGCAACGACAAGGATCGCGGTGCCGATGAGGCCGCCGATCACCGCCACCATCATCGAGGTGCCAAGCGCCAGATCGAGCCGCCCCTTCTGGTTCAGGGCATCAAGCTCGCGCATATAGGCGGCAGAGGCGGGCGTGCCGGGAATGCGCAGCAGCGCGCCGGGAATGTCGCCCGCAAAGATCGACATGGCCGAGCAGGAGACGATCGCGCCAATCGCCGCGACCGGGGAGAGGAAAAAGGTCACCGGCACCAGCAGCGCCACCGCCATGGTCGCGCTCAGCCCCGGAGTCGCGCCGACGAAGAGGCCGAAGGCCGAGCCCAGCAGGATCACCGCCAGCACGTCGAAGGCGAACACCATGTGAAAGGCTGAAATCAGAACATCCATGCGGGTCTCCTCAGAACAGCGCGCCGGGGAACGGCCCGGTCGGCAGCGGCACGCGCATCACTTCGATGAAGAAGAGCGTCACGGCGAGACAGACGCCGACCGCCACGAGGGCCGCCGCAAGCGGGCGCTCGTCCCAGAGCAGCGCGCTGACGAAGACCAGCACCACCGACACCGGCAGCGAGCCCAGCAGCGGCGCCAGCAGCCCGTAAAGCACGATCGCCAGGGGGATGAAAACGATCCGCACCAGCCGCTTGGGGCTGCGCATCCAGTCTTCCATCTGCGGCACCAGCCGCACGTCGCCGCCCTGCAGACGCGCCGCAAGGCTGCGCCCCGCGATCATCAGGCCGAACAGCACGAAGGCGCCGCCGATGATGCGCGGGAAGAGCCGAGGCGAAGCGGCCCCCGCAGGTTCGGGGAAGCCCTGCGCCTGCAGGACCACGAAGATCCCCAGCACCGCAAAACCCAGCCCGGTCCAGATATCCGGAAGCCGCATCGCCTCTCTCCTCAGCTGCCGCGCTGCGCGAGGCCGATGGCGTTCATCACCTCACCCACACTGGTCTGCGTCTCGTCGAGGAATTCGCCGAACCCGGCGGCATCCAGATAGCGGGCGCCAAAGCCCTGCTGCGACATGAAGTTCTGGAACTCCTCGCTGTCGAAGACGGTCTTCACCGCGGCTTCGAGCTTGGCGGCGGCCTCCGCATCCATGTCCTTCGGGCCGACCACGCCGCGCCATGTGCCGCCGGAGTATGCCTCACCGGTCTGCTCTTCAGCGGTGGGCACATCGGGGAAGGCCGGGTTGCGCTCTTCGGCAAAGACGGCGAGCGCCTTGGAGCGGCCCGCGTCCATCATCGTTTTGCCCTCGGGCAGCGACGACGGGATGATCTGCACGCCGCCAGCGGCCAGTTCCTGAAAGCCCGGAGCCGCGCCCTGCGAGGGCACCATGGTTACTTTCAGCGGATCGACGCCCTGCTGCTGCAGAAAGCCCGCGAAGGCGAGGTGATAGGCCGCGCCAACGGCGGTGCCGGACATCTTGAAGGTGCCAGCGGGCTCCGCCTTGATCGCCTCGACCGCATCACCCACGGTTTCCCAATCGCTGCCCGCCGCCACATGGAAGGCGCCGCTGTCGAAGTTCACCAGCCCGATGGGGGTGAAATCCTCGTCGGTGAACTCGGCGTTGCCGGTCCAGTAGTAGGTGACCATCTCGGCGGTGGCGAAGCCGATGGTGTAGCCATCCGTCGGTGCGGTGACCATGGCGTTATGGCCGACCACACCGGCGCCGCCCGAGCGGTTCACCACGGCGACATTGGTGCCAAGCTCGGCCTCGAGGCCCTTGGCCAGCATCCGCGCGACGGCATCGGTGCCGCCACCGGCGTTCCACGGCACGATCATGGTGATCGGCTTTTCGGGGTATTCGGCCATAGCGGTGCCGGCCGCCGCGAGCAGTGCAATGCTCGCGAACGTCATTTTCTTCAGCATGGGGGTCTCCTCCGGTTAGCTGAATGTCTTGGTCAGTTTGTGCCTTTCCAGGTGCCGACGCGTGAACCAGATGGTTTCCAGCATCGCCTGTCGGGCAGCCGCCGCGTCCTTGCGCTCGATGGCGTCAAGCACGTTGCGGTGGTTGATCAGATTGTTGCGAAAATTTTCCATGTGCATTTCGATGGCGACCCGGAACAGCTGTCCCAGAACGGCATCGATGGCAGTATCAAAGGCTTCGATGATCGGATTGCCGGTCGCGGCCAGAATGGCGAGGTGAAACTCGCGGTCGGCGCGGATTGCGGCCACGGCGTCGCCGCTTTCGGCGGCAGCCTCCATCTTGTCATAGGCGACGCGGATCGCGGTGATCGCGGCGCGGCTCGCCCGCTCGGCGGCAAAACCGGCGGCGGCGGGCTCAAAAACTTCGCGGGCCTCATCTATCGAGCCCATCAATTCCACGTTGAACCCATCGAGCGGCATCATCCAGCGCAGCACGTCGCGGTTCAGAAGGTTCCAATGCTTGCGCGGCAGCACGCGGGTGCCGATGCGGGTGCGCACCTCAACCAGCCCAAGCGCCACGAGCGTGCGGATCGCTTCGCGCAGGGTGGTGCGGCTGACCCCCAGATCCTCCATGAGGCTGGCCTCGACCGGCAGGGTCTGCTCCACCGGATACTCGCCAGCGACGATGCGCCGGCCCAGCGTGTCGAGGGCCTCGGACGCCTTCACCGGGCGCGCGGCGGCGCCGTCATGTCCCAGATTTTCCGGCAGTTCGAAATCGCTCACGGGTGCCTCCTCCTCACCAACCTTGAGAGTTGGCCGATCGTAGCGCCTCCACACCACGATCCAACGTGAATCAGTCTTAAACCTTTTGATACGATGAATCAAATACAATGGTATGATCAAGAGATCGTGAGAATTTTATGTCAACAAAACAATTCATTACGGCTTATTACTCGACCAAAACTCCGCCGAGATCACACCCGCAGGCTCCCCGTCCCGGCAAAGACCACACGAAATCGGCCCCGGAAACCTCCGGGGCCGATCTCATGTCAAAGCGATGCCAGTGGCGGCTTCGCAGGTGGAGAAACGGGCGCTCTCCTCCCCCTAAGCCCCGATATCTAGGCGAGCGCCGCGACCTCTTCTGGCGCTGTCCCCACATCCGGTGCCGCCAGCCCAAGAAGCTCTGACCAGCCCCGGCGCACCGCATGTTCCGACCCCGCTGCCAGCACCTGCCGCGCGCTTGGCGGAAGCCCCGGAGCGTGCCCGCCGCGCAGCGCCTCGGTGAGCTCAGCCAGCGCCGCCGGTGAGACCTGCGTCACCCCCGCGCCCGCATGATCGCGCAGCCCGTCGGCACCGCTGGTGATCAGCGGACGCCCCGCCACACGCGCCTCGAGCGCGGCGATGCCATAGGCTTCCCAGCGCGACGGCATGGCGACCACATCGACCTCTGCCATGGCCCGCGCCGGATCTGCTACATGGCCGAGAAAGCGGATGCGCGCGTCGCCCCCGGCCTGCGCCTGCAGCGCCGCCAGATCACCCCCGGCGCCGTAGATATGCAGCGCCATGTCGGCGTCGGGCACCGCGCGGAAGGCAGAGATCAGCGTGTCGAACCCTTTCTGCCGGTCGAGCCGCCCGAAGGCCCCGATCACCCGCCCCTGCCCGCGCGGCGCGGGCAGCGCTGCAAAGGCCGACAGGTCGACCACGGGCCGGATCACCGCGAGCCGCTCCCACGGCACCAGCCGCCGCGTCCGCAGCCAGTCACCCTGCGCCGCGCTCACCGCCACCACCTTATCAAAGAGCGCATAGGCGCTGCGCAGAAGCGTGAAAAAGCGCGCCCGGCTCGGCACGTTCAGCGCGGCGAAACTGGCGGTATAGCTGTGCTCCACATGGATCAGACGGGCGGACGGATGCCGGGCGCGCAGCGCGATCAGCCCCGGCAGGGCGCGCCAGTTGATCGACAGATGCGAGACGATAATGCCCGCCGGAAGCGACAGCCGCCCCACGGCGCCGCGCGCCACCGGCAGCAGCACATGATCGGCCTCTGCGGCCAGAGTGGCATCGCTGCGCAGAAACTCAAGGTACCGCATCACCCCTCCGGCGGTGGTGTCATCCACAAGATGAACCACGCGCGGGCGGTCGGGGTGGGACGCGGCGATAGCGCTGAAAAAGGTCATTGGGCGGGCTCCTCCAAGAGAGTGTGAAATGCGTGCGTCAGGCCGTGGCGGGCCGGGTGGCGGCGCGGTGAAGAATGCGGCCAAGCGGGCCATCGACGAGCAGCGCGGCGGCGATCGTTACCGCAGAGCGCAGAGGCTCTTCGATCAGCGGGCGGGGCGAGCTGAGGAACGCGCGGCGCAGCAGCCTACGCGCCTCGGCTCCGCGCCCGTCACTGATCGCCCGGCGCGCCAGATAGCGCAGTTGATAGGCGCGCGCGGCAGGCGCGTGGCGGGCGAAGAAATGCGGATCGAGCGGCGTCAGTTTCTCGACCATGCGCTCCCACGCCGCGTATTGCCGCTCGGTCGCCGCGCTGAGCCCGCCCGAGGTGATCCGGTAGCGGGTCAGCAGCCCCGGAATGCCCTCGATCTCCCAATCGGTGGTCAGCGCGAGCCGCAGCCAGCATTCGATGTCCTCGGACTGGCGGAAAGTCTCGTCAAAGACCCAGTCCCGCTCGCGCTCTTGCGCCGGGCGCCATGCGATCGCGGCCAGCGCCTCGCGCCGCATCACCGGCACCGAGCCATTGCCCACCGGGTTGCGCTTGAACACATGGGTGGCACCGATGGCCTTCAGCCGCGGCCGCTGGGCGCGGCGCATGGGCGCGCCGGTCTCGGTCATCAGCAGCGACCCGGCGAACGACAGCCCCACATGCGGGTTCGCCTCCAGATGCGCCACATGGGCCGCGAGCTTTCCCGGAGCCCAATGGTCGTCGGCATCGCAAAACCCGATGTAGCTGGCGCGCGCCGCCGCGATACCGCTGTTGCGCGCCCCGGCAAGCCCGCGATTGGCCTGCCGGATCAGACGCACGCGCGGGTCCGACGCAGCGATCTTGGCGGCGATCTGCGGCGTCTGGTCTGTCGAGCCGTCGTCCACCACGATGATCTCGAGGTCCGGAAGGGTCTGCAGGCGCAGGCTGGCCAGCGTCTCGCCCAGCGTGGCCTCGGCATTGAAGGCGGGCACGACGATCGAGGCGGCGGGCGTGGCGTTGGTCTTGGATTGGGTCTTGGCGTGGGTCATGGGAATGGCTCCTTGAAAGGGTCAGCGCGAGAACAGCGTGCGGCGCAGCGGTGCGGGAAGCAGCGGCGCGAGCGCCGCGCCCGCCAGCGTGCCGCCGCCCCGGTGCAGCGGCGTGAGAAAGCGCCCGGGGGCCAGCCGCAGCCCGTGCAGCGCCAGCCCCAGAGCGGCCGTGCCGCCCATGCCGACGCGCAGCGCCCGGCGCGCGAGATAGCGTAGATGCACAGCCTCATCGCCGGGCTGGGGCGCGAACCCAAAGCGCGCCGCGCTTTCAAGCGCCACCCCACGCCCGGCCCGCATGGCATCAAGATCAGCCGACAGACCGGAGGGCGAGACGCGGTAATGCACCAGCACGCGGTCGATGGGCTGCAGCCGTGCACCCTGCCCCACCAGCCGGATCAGCCAGTCGAGATCCTCGTTGTGGATCATGTCGCGCCGCAGACCGCCGCTGCGGGCAAAGACCTCGCGGCGCAGGGCGATGTTGGACATGGTGCACACCGGGTTCTCCCCCAGCAGCATCGGGATGGTCAGCGCGCTCTGCGGCACGCTCGAGAGGGTCATGGAATCCTCGGGCCGATGCTCGAAGAAGGCGATCCGCCCGAAGGTGCCGTCGCAGTCTGGCGCGGCAAAGGCGCGGTCGAGGATGGTCAGTTTGTCCGCCGTCCACAGATCGTCGGCATCGCAGAAGGCAAGCACCTCGCCCACCGCTTCGGCGGCGCCATGGTTGCGCGCATCCGACGGGCCCTTGCCGGGATTGCGCAGCACCCTGATCCGCCGGTCTCCGGCAGCGGCGTAGCGCAGCAGATCGCGGGTGGCATCGCGCGAGCCGTCGTCGACACAGAGCGCCTCCCAGTCCGAGAATTTCTGCGCCTGCAGGCTGGCAAGCGTCTGCGCGATGGTCGCCTCGGCCTGATAGCAGGGCAGGATGATCGAGAAACGGGGCATGGGTCAGCTCCTTTGTGGGCGCCGGCCGAAGCCCGCGGCAAGGGCGGGAAGCGAGGCTGCGCCCATGGTGATGCAGGCGGTGGCGAGATAGCCCCAGGCCAGAGCCGTCAGCCCGAAGGGGGCCATCAGCGCGGTGTTCAGCAGCAGCGCGGCGGTAAGCAGCGCCGTCGCCTTCAGTTCCTGCCCGGTGCGCATCTCGGCGCGCAACCAGCCCGCGGCGTTCGACCAGAGGCTCATGGGGATCGCGGCGAGGCACAGGATGCTGACCACCTCGGCGATGCCCTCCCAGCCCGCGCCGAAGAGCAGCGGCACATAGAAGGGGGCCAGCGCCGCCTGCAGCATCACGAGCGGCGCAATCACCGCGAGGCTCAGCACGATGCCTTGGCGCAGCGCGCCTGGGCGATCCTCGGCGCGGCACAGATGCGGGAAGATCACCACCGACACCGCGACCGAGAAGGACGTAGCGAGCCCGAGCCCAGCATTGAAGGCCAGGAAGTAGAGCCCCAGCACCTCTGGCCCCATCAGCAGACCGATAAGCAGCTTGTCGGCCTGCAGGCGCAGAGCCTTGACGATCTCGATCGCCAGCACCGTCACGCCAAAGCCAGTGAACTCCGAGAGCGGCGCGCGGTCTGCGCGCGGCGCAGGGGACCATGGGCGCAGGCGGCGCATGCAGATCAGCCAGATCGGCGCGGCAAGGATGCGCGGCAGCACCAGCGCCAGCGCGCCGGGCCAGAGCAGCGCCAGCGCCGCCGCCATGAGGTTCGCGCCCACCACCTGCCCGCCTGCGATGGCGGCGGTCTGCTGCATCTTGCCCTCGCGCATGGCCAGCGCGGCCTGCACCAGCCCCGCAGGCATAAAGAGATACTCCAGTGCCAGCAGCGCGATCAGCCCAGCGACCACGGCGCTGCCGCCACAGAGGTACAGCCCCCCGGCAAGGGCGATCTGCAGCGCGAAGAGCCCGCTGCACCATGCGGTAAAGATGCGCCGCGCGGTGGCGCAGGTGGCCTCGAGCCGTTCCTCGGGCGCTGCGATGATACGCTGTCCCACGCCGTTCTCGGTCAGTGCCTTGAGGATGTCCGCAGCCGCCAGCGCGGCGGCGGCGAGGCCGATGGCCTCTGCCTCCATGCTGCGCGCCACGGCGATCACCACCAGCAGGCGCGAGGCCTTCGCCGCCACCTCGGACGCGCCATAGGACAGCAGGTTCCGCGCGAAAGGCGCGCTGCGTGGCGCTCTGATGGGTTTTGGCAGGGACATCGGATCGGACCTTTGCTGTGTGGCCTGCCGACTGTGCCGCAAAGCCTGCCCCTGCGTCGCCTGCGCGGCGGGACAGTTGCATGCTGCCCACGGACAGCAACCAATCCGATGGGATATTCCCTTAACGCGAGCGGGAACGTGGATCCCTACGTTCAGATTGCCTAACACTTGGATCGGGCCCTGCCCGCCTGCCAGTCCTTACGGAGAGTTCGCGTGTTCCAGCCAAGTCTCAAGGCCGCCTCGATTTTCGCCCTCATGGCTGCGGCCGGCTGCGCGAGCTATGACCGGCCCGACAATCTGGCGCCGGTGGCCGAGGGGCTAGACTACCAGGCGCAATGGCGCAGCCCCGAGGTCAGCCGCAGCAACGCGCAATACCTGCGCTCTCCGGCAATCAATGCGCAGGCCTGCCGCGCCCCGCTTGGCGGCGGCACCGGAGACGGCAGCGGCAAATTCGGCGGGCTCGCCGCAGCGGCGCTGCGCGGCGAGCGGCTGACGCGCGGCGATCTTCTCGACATTCGGGTAGAGCAGGACGAGACGTTCAATGGCTCCTACGAGGTGTCGCGCGACGGCACGATCCGCCTGCCCTTCCTCGACGCGATCCGTGCGCAGGGACGTACTGTGGACGAGATCGAGGCCGAGTTGGACAGCGCCCTGCGCGCCGAGCAATTCTATGACGACAGCCCGCGCATCTCGGTGCGCATCCTCGACCTCGCGCCGGTCAGCGTGGGTGTCTCGGGCGCGGTGTTCGAGCCGCATCAGGTGGGCATCGGCGGCGTCAGCGCCGACCAGCGCGACAGCGTGCGCATCACCGCGATGGGCGCCTCGACCGAAGCGCGCAACCTCTCGGCTGCGCTGCGCGCGGCGGGCGGTGTGCGCCCCGACGCCGACATCTCGGCGGTGGAATTGCGCCGCGGCGGGCAGCTTTACAAGCTCGACATGCGCGGCGTTTTCGAGGGCAGCAATGTGGTCGATGTGATGCTGATCACCGGCGACGAGATCCGCGTGCCGAGCCGCCAGTGCTTTCAGGAAGACCTCATGCGGCCCTCGCCGATCAGCCCGCCGGGCGTGTCGCTTTTCCTGTCGAACCTGACCCAGCCCGCCAGCGGCAACGCCGAATCTGCCGTCGGGCGCGAGGTGCGCGAAGTGCCGTGGGGCACGCGTTATCTGCAGGCGGTGGTGGACACCAATTGCGTCGGCGGCCCGCGCGCCACCAGCGCCGACCGCTCGGCGGTGCTGTTCAGCCGCAACCCGGTCACCGGTGTGTCGGCGGTGATCGAGCGCAATATCGAGGATCTGCTGCGCCGCGCCGACCGGGACGATTACGACCCCTATCTTCTGCCCGGCGATGCCATCGCCTGCTACGACAGCACGGTCACCAATATCACCGAGGTCGCGCGGCTTCTGGGGATCATCGGCGTCGTCTCTTTCCTGCGCTAAGCGCTCGTCCGGCCAGCGGACGCACAAAGGCCCGGCGTGGGGGAAAACGCCGGGCCTTGCTTCCGTCGGGTGCGCGCCGCTCGGAATGCGGCGCCTTTGCTGGGGTCAATAGGCGCCGCGACCAGAGAGCACCGTCCGGAAGGTCAGAAAGATCAGCATCAGGTCGAGCAGCGTCGAGCGGCTGGCGCCATAGGCAAGGTCCATGTCGATCATCTTGTCGAACGAGATGTCGGCGCGGCCCGACACCTGCCACAGCCCGGTGATCCCCGGTTTCACCCGCAGCCGCCCATGCGCATGCGCGGGATAGGCGGCGACCTCTTGCGGCAGCGCGGGACGCGGCCCGACAAGGGACATCTCGCCGCGCAGCACGTTGAAGATCTGCGGCAGCTCGTCGACCGAGCTGCGCCGCAGCAGACGGCCCACCCGTGTCACCCGCGGGTCATTGCGCGCCTTGAAGCAGATGCCCGCCCGGTCCGACTGCGCCAGCAGCGCCGCGCGGCGCTCTTCTGCATCCATATACATCGAGCGGAACTTCAGCACCTCGAAGGGTTTGCCATCCTTGCCGACGCGGGTCTGCCGGTAGAGCGCCGGACCGCGGCTGTCGAGGCGGATCGCCAGCGCGACCAGCAGCAGCACCGGCGCCAGCGCCAGCGCCGCAAGCCCGGCGAGCGTGACATCCAGCAGCCGTTTGCGCAGGCTGACCGGATCGGTCCGGCGCAGCGCATTCACCGCCGCGCGCGCAAGGAAGGTGGCATTACCGATCAGATAGCGCCCCGCCATGCGGCGCGGCTCCATGGCAAGCCGCCACACCCATTCGCAGCGTGCCCGGCGCAGCGGCTCGGGCGCTCGGCGGACGTTGCCCGCCAGAAAATCGAGCAGCGCGCCGACGCCGAGGTGAATGCGCGGCACCAGACGCTCGGCATTGCGCGCGAGCCAGAGGTCCTGCCGCGGCACGCCCATCGCCACCAGAAGGATATCCGCGCCCGAGGCATTGATCGCCGCGATCGCCTCATGTTCATGCGCGGCGCCAGAGAACCCGTCGCGGGTGCCGGCGATGCGCAGCCCCGGCAGGTCGCTGCAGAGCCGCTGCGCCGCGCGCTCTGCCGTGCCCGGCGTGCCGCCGAACAAAAAGACCGACATGCCGCGCTCGCGCGCCGCGCGCAGCAGCGCGGGCACGAAATCCGTGCCATTGAGGTTGGCCGCAAGCCCCTGCCCCCGCATCCGGGCCGCAAGCTCAACGCCGATGCCATCGGGCAGCACCATGTCAGCCCGGCGCAGCGCATCGCCGTAGTCCGGGCAGCGCGCCATGACGTTCGCGCAATGGGCGTTGAGAAACGCAATGGTGCGGCGACCGGGCGCAAGCACGGCCTCGATCGCGCTTTGTACAGAGGCGTCGACCAGCGCAAGGTCCATCACTTCTCGGCGATCAATCGCCGGTGCATTGGTCTGAGGGGCATCGATGGCCCGTTCGGCAAAAGCACCAAACTCTGTCTGTGCGGCATGTTTCATGGGGGCTCCTCCCTCGGCCAAAAAGCAAGTCTCGTCCGAAACTTGCCGAGTTGGCCGCGCGCATCAACAGAGCGTCGGGAGACCTGATAGCGCCTGACAGATGGAAAGCCATCAGCGCGGATCAAGAAACAATCCCACTGGATAGGTCGCCTGTTCTGGCGGATCGAAAGTCAACTTTGTGACAACCTTCGCGTGCTTTTGCGCTATCTTGTCGCGCGGTGGAGGGCCTGTTGAGAGGTTAGGGAGACCCTATGCGCATATTGATAGCCGACGATCACGACTTGCTGCGCGATACGCTTGTCATGTTTTTCGAGACCGCGAGCGACATCACCGTCGTGACCGCCGCGAGCTTTGGCGAGGCCGAGCAGATGATCAACCGCAAGGGGCCATTCGACCTCGTGCTGCTGGATTTCAACATGCCGCAGATGGGCGGGCTGATGGGGCTTGAGACGCTGATCAAACGGCCCGACGCGCCGCGGGTCGCGCTGATCTCGGGCGAGGCCCGGCGCGATGTGGCCGAAAAGGCGCTGGCGCTTGGGGCCTCGGGCTTCATCCCCAAGACGCTGACCGCACGCAGCCTCGTCAACGCCGTGCGTTTCATGGCGATGGGCGAGGTCTATGCCCCGATCGACTTTCTCAACGGCACCGAAGACCAGGACCTGCATCCGCTGGCCGAGAAACTCTCGAAGCGCGAGCGTCAGGTGGCGAAAGGGCTCACTGAGGGCAAATCGAACAAAGAGATCGCCCGCGACCTTCACCTGCAGGAGCCGACCATCAAGCTGCATGTGAAGACGCTCTATCGCAAGATCGGCGCGGCCAATCGCACGCAGGCCGCGCTGATCGCACGGGACGCCGGGCTGGCCTAAAAGGGGCTGGCCTGAAAACCTCCGATCCCTTCGGATAGAAGATTGATGCCATCAGCGAGGCGCGGCCTCCTTCTCAGCCGCTCTCTATCCCCCCGCGAAAGCGACCGCGCCGCCACCCCAGACTAGACTGCCGGACAGAGGAGATTTTCCATGTCCGACATGACCGCCAGCGGGACCACCCGCCGCTCTGCCCCGATCCCCGGGATCCTGCGCACCCCGCCGCGCGAGCTGTCGCTCGGTCGGCTCTTTGGCGGCGGACGCCCCGGCGATATCGTCCGCCTGCCGCGCTATCTGATCCTCGCGACGCTGGGGGCGATCGCGATCTGGGGACCGATCACCACCTACCTCAAGAAAGCGCCGCTCAGCTTCAGTTCCGAGATGTCGCTGATCCTGCCCGGCTCGGGCGCGGCAGCCTCGGTGAACCTCGCCGAGATCGGTCAGGCGTCCTCCTTCGCCAATTCCGCCTTCTCTTCCAATTCGATCAGCCCCACCGAGACTTACAAGCGCCTGCTGAGTGCCGACCGTATCCTCGACGCCGCCGCCAGTTCGCTGGGCGAGCAGATGCGCGACATCGGACGGCCAAAGGTCGAACTGGTGGATCAGACCGGTCTCATCCGGGTGCAGATGAAAGGCCCCACGCCCGATGCCGCCCGTGCCCGCACCGAAGCGGTGCGGCAGGCGTTCTTTACCGAGGTCGATGCCCTGCGCCATGACGAGCTTTCGGTGCGCGAGACCGGTGCGCTGGCCGCAATCGAGGATTATCGCGGCTCGGTTGCCGACACGCGCGAGACGATTGCGACGCTGCAGCGCGACACCGGGCTGGTGTCCTCGGCGCAATATGACCGGCTGGTGTCTGCCACCGACCGGCTGCGCGCCGATCTGGCCGCGCTCGCCTCTGATCTCGCCGAGAAGCAAGAGAGCGTCGCCGCGCTGTCGCGCAGCCTCGGCATTGCACCGGATCAGGCGGCGGTCAGTCTTAAGCTTTATGCCGATGCCGATTACGTGGCGCTTCTCGATGAGGTGGCGCTGCAAACCGCCGCGCTGGCAGAGGCGAACGCGCGTTTCGGCACGCGCCACCCCGAGGTCACGGCGGCCCGTGACGCGCTTGCCAGCGCGCGCGAGATGGCGCGGCAGCGCGCCATGGCTCTGACCGGGCTGAGCGCCGAGGCGGTCGCGGCGCTTGATCTGGCGCAGCCCGGCGCGCGCGCCGAACTTCTGGCCGAACTCGTGCGCGAGGACGCTGCGCGCCGCGGCCTGACCTCCGAGCATGAGACGATGACCGTACGCCTCGACAGGGAGACCGCGCAGCTGGCAGCGCTGGCCCCGGTGGCTGCGCGCCTTGAGGACATGCAGCGCGATTTCTCGGTCGCCGAGGCGGTCTTTGCCTCGGCCATCGCACGCTCGCAGTCGAGCAAGGCCGATATCTACGCCTCCTACCCGCTGGTGCAGGTGCTCGAGAACCCCTCGCTGCCTGACCGCCCAAGCTCGCCGAACCGCAAGCTCGCGCTCGCCGCCGGAGGGGCCGCGACCCTTATGATGCTCTTTGGCCTGCTGCTTGCATGGATCCGCCGCCCGCTGATCGGTCGCATTCTCGCCCGCCCGATGGGGACCCCGTGACCGGGCGCGCCCGACCCGAGGGCATGAGCCCGGCCGAGGCGCTGGCATGGCGCGCCATGGTCATGACGTGGGTGTTCTACGGCCTCGGCGCGCTTTACGTCGTCGGCCCGGTGCTGGGCTGGGTGTTCGCCGGCATGGCGGCGCTGTCGCTTTACCTCGGCCCGGCGATCCGCAGCGACCTGCGGGCGACCGGCCCCGTGCCCGGCGTGGTCTGGCTGTGGATGGCCGGGATGCTGGTGATGCTGGTCGCGCTCTGGGGCGGCCATCTGGGCTGGGGGCTGGGCCTCAAGCAGACGATCAAATCCTCGATCGGATGGGCCAAGGGCTGGGCGCTGGTCGCGCTCTTCATCTTCGCGGGCGCGGTGCTGCCGATCCGGCGCGAGGTGCTGATCCGCGCCCAATGCGCCATCGGTTTCTGGACGCTCGCGCTTGCGCCGCTGCTGCTGGCCGCGCCCTATATCGGCCTGCCCGAGCGCATCTTCACCTCGCCGCTGAAGGCCATCGGGGGGCCGGGACCGGAGTATTTCTCGGTCTATTTCTTCACCTATGATCCGGCCTCATGGACGCCGCGCTGGCAGTTCTACCTGCCGTGGTCGCCCTTTGCGGCGCTGCTTGGCGTGATCATGGTGATCTTTGCCCTCGAAGAGAAGCACCGTGGCTGGCGCGCCGCCGGGATCGCCGCCGGGCTGCTGATGATCCTTGCCTCGAAGTCGCGTATGGGGCTGGTCGGGCTGGTCGCCTGCACCGTCGCGCCGCGGATGCTGCCGCTGGTGCTGCGCAGTTCGGCTTGGCTGGCGCTGGCGGGGGTAACCGCCTCGCTTGCGGTGCTCGGCAGCTGGCTTTTGGCCAGTGCGCAGGCCGGGGTGGCCGCCTTCAAAGGGGCACGAGCCGACAGTACAAGGGTGCGCGAAACCCTCCAGCGGATCGCTTTTGAGCGCTGGCGCGAAGAGGCGGTCTGGTTCGGGCATGGCACCGTTCAGCCCGGCCCGCATTTGGTGGAATACATGCCCATCGGCAGCCACCACACATGGTACGGGCTGCTGTTCGTGAAGGGCATCGTGGGCTTTGGCGCGCTGCTGGTGCCGCTGGTGGCGCATCTGGCCGTGGCGCTTGTGGACGCCGCGCGCCATCCGCGCGGGCGGCTGCCACTGGGCATTCTGATGACGCTGGTTCTGCTGTCCTTCGGCGAAAACCTCGAGATCGAAGCCTATATGTTCTGGCCCGCGCTGCTGTTGCTTGGGGTGCACCTTCGGGAAATGGCGACCGAGCCCGCCGGTGGCCCTGCAGCTCATCACGCAGGTCATCACGAAGGACATGGCGCAGCGCGGCTGCAACCCGCACCACGCTCGCCCAGCTGAGAGCAAGCGTGGCCCCTATCCTGATCGCTTCCACCCGCGGCTCGATCAGGCCACCCGGCGCTGCACCGGCTGCCGCGCCGCGCCCTCGGCGATCCATGCCTGATTGGCCTTCATGTCGCGGTTCAGCTGCTTGTGCAGATCGGCAAGCTCGGCAAGCGACCACTCGAAGCTGGCGATCCGGTCCGAGATCTCGAAGATCGGCCCCGACAGCGCGTCGCGCCGCGCCTCGTATCGGTCCAAGCCTCCCGCCATGATGGCCCCGGCCAGCAGCTCGGCATCGCGAAACGCATCGGTGATCCCATGCGCGGTGATCGGGTCGCGGAACCAGCTGGCATCGCCCACCAGCGCCCAGCCCGGCCCGGCGCAGCGCCGGAAATACCCCGGCAGCCCGGCAAAGACGACCGGCGTTTCGGCGGCGCGCGCGCCAGCCATGTCCTCCGCCAGTTGCGGCAGACACGTCGCGGCCAGTTCCGGCAGCGCGCTTTGACGCAGCTCGGCGGCGCGGGATTGCGGCAGCGCGAGAAAGGCGCAGGTTCCGCCACCGTTGGTGGGGATCAGACCGCCCGCGGCCCCCTCCTCGAAGTGCCAGCGATAGCCCTCCTGCGGCAAGCCGGTGACATATTGGTAGGCGCAGGCCACGGTACTGCGCGCCTGCCGCGTCACCTCGGCCCCTGCCAGCCGCGCGACCCGCGAACGCTTGCCGTCCGCGCCGATGACCAGCCCGGCGGTGATCTCGTCGACAGCGCCATCCTTTCCGACCAGCCGCGCCCCGCACACCCGGCCAGCGGCATCCCGCAGCAGCCCGGCGCAACTGGTTTCAAAACGCAGCTCGGCACCCGCCCGCTCCGCCGCCGCTGCCAGCGCCGCGTCGAGCAGATAGCGGCGCGGTGCCATCAGCGCCTCGACGCCGTGTTCGGGTTTGATGTCGATATCGAAGGCCGCCCGGCCATAGAGAAAGATCGTCCGGCGCACCTGCGGCGTGCCCCCTGCCCGCAGTTCCTCCGCAAGCCCCCAGCGCTGCAGCAGCATCACCGCGCCGCGCATCAGCGCATGGGTGGACATCGTGTCCGAGCCGCGGCGGGCGCTGTCGATCAGCAGCACGCGGGCGCCCTGCCGGGCCATCAGCATGGCGGTGGCGGCACCGGCGCAGCGGGCACCGACGACAATCACGTCATAGGTCGAAGGGGTCATGGGTCATATCCTTTCCAGAATGAGGGGGTCAGGCCGCAAGCGACGCAGTGCGCCCAAGCGCGGCGGTGATCAGCGGCGCAAGCGCTTCGGCATCGCGCCCCGCGCCGTGGATGAAGCTGGACGCGCGGTGGCGCATGAACGGCAGACCAAGCGCATAGAGCCCCGGCACGGCGGTCAGCCCGCCCTGCGTCTGCAGTTCTCCGGCGCTGTCCAGCACGGGCAGATGCAGCCATGGGTAGCTGCGGCGAAAGCCGGTCGCCCAGACCACGCTGCCGATGCCCTCACGCCTAAGATCGAGCAGCGCAGGCCCGTGGTCGGGCAGGTGCGGCGCATGCCACGCCTCTGGGTCCGCAGGCAGGGCCATGCCGCGCTGCGCCAGATCGGCGTCGAGATGGTCCAGCACCCGCTGACGGCGGCGCTCGGCCGCGGCAATCTCGCGCCCCGGGTTCGGATCGAGCATAAGCGCGTTGCCCCGCAGCCCGAGCGCGCGCCCGACAAGCCGCACGCCCATGGCGGCCAGCCGGTCGAGCCCCAGCGCCGCGCCGCCGTCCGAGCCGGTCAGTTGCAACGAAGGCAGCGACATCAGGTACTGCGGGTCGGCATTCGCCGGGCGCGGCGCGGCGAGAAAGCCGCTGCCCGACAGCAGCGAGAAGATCTCGCGCCCCCGGTAGCTGCGCGGCATCCGCACGTGGCGGCCCACAGCCAGTGTCACCGGGCGACCCGACGCCTGTATCTCTGCGGCAAGCTGCACGCCCGTGGCCGAGGCGCCGACGACCAGCACGCCGCCCTTGGCAAGCCCCTCTGCGCCGCGATAGCGGGTGGGGCTGATCTGCGCGATCTCCTGCGGCAGCGCGGCGGCCCACTCCGGCACGGCGGGGCGGTCGCAGGCACCGGTCGCGATGACCACGGCGCGGGCCAGCCAGTGGCGCTCTCCGGCCTCGACACGGAACATGCCGTTCTGCCGCCTCACCGAGCGCACCTCGCAGCCGCCCACCACCGGCGCTGCGATTGCGGCGCGGTAGCCGATGAGCCGCTGCGCAAAGCTCGCCGCCGACATAAAGCCGTTCGGGTCGCTCTCGGCCCAAGGGCCCGGCAGGCGGTTCATCCAGTTCGGCGTCAGCAGGTGCAGGCCCGGCCAGCGCTCGGACTGCCAGCGCTCCGCGACCCGTCCGCGCTCGAGCAGCAGATGATCTACGCCGCGCCGCGACAGCGCCCAACTCAGCGCGAGCCCGGCCTGCCCGGCTCCGATGATCAGCACGCTTGTGACCTTCGTCATGTCTCGTCTCCATCTTGATCTGACAAAAGGATGCAGGCCGCGGGTTTCGGGCTGGCGTCGTGAAAGCCACTTCGAGGTTTCGACTGTTTCAGTGCGGCGAGGCGCGCTACCGGGCTTTCCGCACGAAAAGGCCCGCAGCGGGGTGCTGCGGGCCGGGAGGAAGGGAGGACGGGAGGATGCGCGTCAGGATCAGGCGGCGATCGGCAGGCTGTCCTGTGTCTGTTTGCGGGGCTGCCAAGGCACCTCGGCGGCGACAAGGCAGTTGCGGTCCCACCAGTTCCGGAAGTCGGCGAAAGTGTCGCGCGATGCGATGGTGTCAAAGCCCGAGCCGTAGCTGTGGGCGGATGCGGAGAAACGGGGCATGGGTTTGTCCTTTGGGTCTGGAATGTTCGGGGGCGTGGCCCGCGCCCCATCGGCGCGGGCTGTGTTTCAAGCGGCCATCTCGACCTTCACCGGCACACCGTTGCTCAGCACATCGAAGACGGCGGAGCGGGCGACCGATTGCGCGACGATCTCGCGCAGCATTTCCTGCGGGGCGTCGCCGCGGATGGTTACCGCCATGCGGATCCCGGTGAAGCCGTTGCGCGCACTCTTGTCCAAGCCGAGGATGCCGTTGAGGTTGATGTCGCCCTCGATGGCGGTCTCGACCGCGCTCAGCTTGACCTGACGGATCGAGGCGATGTTGCCGATCCCGGCGGTGATGCAGGCCGCGAGACCCGCCAGCAGAAGCTCGACCGGGGTGACCCCGTTGTCGGCCCCGCAAAGCACCTGCGGGTGATCGCATTCGACGGCATAGTCGCGGCGGTGCTCCATCTCCTGCATCGCGCCGTGGAACCCGGTGAAGGCGGTGCGGCTGTGGGTGCCCGAAAGCCATTCGCCATTGGCGCGGAAGGTGAATTTGGCGATGTCCGGGGTCTCGCCCACAACGCCGAGTGTGGCGAGGAAGGTGGGGACATCAACGCCGTTCATGGCGGATTTGGCGGGCTTTTCGAGGGTCTGGGTGGTCATTGTGAACTCCTGATGTTGCTTTGGTCTGTTGGCTCTGGTCGGGCACCGTGCCCTTCCGATGGACAGAAGTTCTGACGCCCCGGCGTTTCAGCGTGATTGCGCCGGGCGTTTCATTCGTTTCACCGCCCCAATGCCATGAGCACGCCTGACGCGCCGTCAGCAGGGCCGCGCGAAAAAACTTGGAACCTTACCCCGGGGCATCCTCATTGTGCAGCCGAGACCCTGAGGGGAACCGCGCAACCAAGACGGAGGAGAAGCGCAATGACCAAACGCTTTCTGACCACCACCACCGCCGCGATCACCATGGTTCTGGCTGGCGCCATCGGCGCGCAGGCCAACAATGACGCCAGCGTCAAAGAGCAGGCCGCCGAGGCCGTCGACGCAATCGGCGATACCGCCTACGCCATCGGCGAGACCGCGACTGACACGGCGCAGGCCGGTGTCGAGGCTGTCGGCGCAGATGAGGCCTATAGCGAAGCGTCGGACATCTCGGCGCAGCTGGATGCCGCGCTGACCAATGATGCCATTGTGCGCTCGAGCGATGGCGAGATCATCGGCACCGTGCTGAAATCCGACACGAACCAAGGCCTGGTGGTCATCGACCTCGACGGCGAGATGGAAGGCGCGGACGAGCGTCCGATCGAGAACGCCGCCGTGCGCATGAGCCGCCTGTCGGCCAACGCCGATCAGGATCTGGTGCTGAACATGTCGAAGGCCGAATTCGCCAGCGCGCTGAACGCGGCGACCGAGGTCAACGTCAGCACTGACGGCTGAGGCTGCACAGTGATCGGGCCGGGGGCGTGCCCCCCGCCCGCGTGATCAAGACCGAAAGGCCGTGACGCTAGGCGTCGCGGCCTTTCTTCTGCGATGACGGCGCCATGTAGCACCTGCGACTGTCACTCCACCGCCCAAGCGCGTGGTCGGCAGCGGGACGTCGCCATCGGCAAGCACCTTCGAGCGACTTGCGGTGTTCGAGACCACGGGCCGGGCGCACCGCCGAAATGCCGCGCGATATCCAAACGAACGCAATGCCTTGCG
This sequence comes from Salipiger sp. ABN3_019, assembly GCF_056158605.1. NCBI lineage: Bacteria > Pseudomonadati > Pseudomonadota > Alphaproteobacteria > Rhodobacterales > Roseobacteraceae > Salipiger > Salipiger sp. ABN3_019. The sequence goes on along the minus strand of NZ_JBSWTP010000010.1, from coordinate 533,497 downwards.
CTGACATGACGAAGGATGCCGCCCCCTAGCGCACCCATGCACCCAACGCAGATCAGCTTTGCGCTCGGCTATCTTGTTCAGCGCCGCCGCATGACCTATCTCAGGGTCACGGCACGGCAACGTGCCACGGAATTTGCCGGGCTCTCTCCTCCTCCCTGAGCCCTGCATTTCAGCGGCGGCCCCTCTCCTCCTCCCTGGGGTCGCCGCACTCCTCCCCCCAACTGTTCGATCCTCAAACCGCGCTTTGATGTGCTGCTCGCGGCGACTGTGCGCTCTCATTGCCGCATGCTCTCGCCAATCAGTCAGTGCCGCGGGAACACCCGCCCGTCAAAGAGCTTGCGCGCCGTGCGCAGGGTGCCTGCGCGCTTCACCACGCCATCCGCGCCCCGCTCGAGCAGCACCTCGGCAGCGCCACTGGGATGCTCTATGGCAAAGCTCTCGCCCTCAGGCAGCTCTGCCAGCGCGGCGGCGGGGGTGCCGGGCAAAGTGCAGGCGGTGGCCACGCTGACCGCGGCGAAGACGCCAATGGTGGCATGGCAGCGGTGCGGGATGAAGCTGCGGGTGGCAACCACGCCGCCCGCGCGCGGCGGCGCGACCAAAATCATCTTCGGCACCGACTTTGCGGTCACATCACCAAGGGTCATCAGCGGCCCAGCCCGCAGGCGGATCGCCTCCAGCCGCGTCTTCAGCGCGGCATTGGTATCGAGATCGTCGCGGCTCTCGCCGCCACTGATCCCCATGTCCGTGGCGCGCAGGATGACGCAGGGCATGCCGTTGTCGATCAGCGTGCACGCCGCGCCGTCGATCACATCCACCGCGTTGCCCGATGGCAGAAGCGCGCCGCACATGGAGCCCGCCAGCCCCTCGAACATCAGCGCCACCGGCGCGTGATGGCCGGGCACCCCGTCGATACGCGCCGCACCCTCATAGCTCACCCGCCCCCCGGGCGTCTGCACGCGGGCCACGGCGATCTCGCCGGTGTTGCGCATGTGGATGCGCACCAAGGTCTCATCGTCCGAGACAGCCACCAGCCCGCGCTCGATGGCGGCGGGGCCGACCCCAGCGAGGATATTGCCGCAGCCCTGCGCGTCCGACACCAGCGCCCGATCCACAAACACCTGCAGAAACAGATAATCCACATCCGCATCCGGACGCGACGGCGGCGCCAGCACCGCCACCTTCGAGGTCAGCGGGTCCGCCCCGCCGATGCCGTCGATCTGCGCCGGATCAGGCGAGCCCATGATGCGCAGCAGCAGATCGTCGCGCGCCTGCGGCGCGGCGGGCAGATCGCCGGCCAGAAAATAGGCCCCCTTCGACGTGCCGCCGCGCATCCAAAGGCAGGCAATGCCCTCCGCTTCGCCCATCCCGCGTCCTTTCATCTTTCCCAAAATACTCAAGACCCGGCGCATACCGCCTCAGACGTATTTCAGCCCCCTCTCGGCCAACCGCCCGCGCATGTCGTAGATGTCGAGCCCGAGCTCGCCCGCCGCCAGCCGCTGGCGCTTGGCCTCTTCGGCGGCCAGCCGAAGCTCGGCCTTCGCCAGCACCGCCGCCGCCTCGTCGCGCCGCACCACCACCACACCGTCGTCATCGGCGACGATCACGTCGCCCGCCGCGATGCTCTGCCCGGCGCAGACCACCGGCACGTTGACCGAGCCCAGCGTCTCCTTGACCGTGCCCTGCGCGCTGACCGCCTTGGACCAGACCGGAAAGCCCATCTGGGTCAGGTCTTTCACGTCGCGGCAGCCCGCGTCGATGATCAGTCCCCGGCAGCCGCGCGCCTGCGCCGAAGTGGCCAGCAGGTCGCCGAAATAGCCGGTGTCGCAGGGCGAGGTCGGCGCCAGCACCAGAACGTCCCCCGCCTGCAGTTGCTCGATGGCCACATGCACCATCCAGTTGTCGCCCGGAGGCGCCGAGATGGTCACCGCCGAGCCGGCGATCTGCGCGCCGGGGTAGATCGGCCGCAAATAGCTCTGCAGGCATCCGCTGCGCCCCTGCGCCTCATGCACGGTGGCGACGCCCGCGCGCCCCAGCGCGTCGATAACCTCGCGGTCGGCCCGCGCCACGTTCTGAACCACGACTGCCATGGCAAGCTCTCCCGCTTCTTCTCTTTCCAAATACGCAAATCCCGGCAGCGCCACGCAGCGCAGCGCCGGTTGGAGGCTCAGCCCTTCGCCACCGGCGGCGTGCCGTGGGTGTGGAAACTCTCGATGGTCTTGAGCCCCCAGGCCTGACCCTTCTTGCGATCCGTCTCGGTCCAGCACACCGGCTGCCAGTCCGGCGCGAGGATCAGCCGCGCCCCGGCGTTGGCCAGTTCCACGCGGTTGCCCGCAGGCTCCCAGACATACAGAAAGAAAGTGCCCTGAATGGCGTGTTTGTGCGGGCCCGTCTCGATATGCACGCCGTTTTGCAGGAAGATGTCGGCGGCGCGCAGGATGTCCTCGCGCTGGTCGGTGGCATAGGTCACATGGTGCAGCCGCGCGTTGCCGCCGCCGTGTTCCTCGGTGCAGGCCAGATCGTAGGTCTTGTTGTTGACGGTGAACCAGCAGCCGCCGATCCGCCCGTTGTCGAGCTCGATATATTCGGTCACGCGGCTGCCGAGGCAGAACTCCATGAAGCGCCGGAATTCGCTGACGTCCGAGGCGAGCAGGTTAAGGTGGTCGAGCCGACGCGGCGCGGCCCCGGAAAAGGCCGAGGCGGTGTTCTTCAGCGCGGCGCGCTCGGCGTCCTCCTGCGCTTCGTACCAGCGTGTCTCGTAGTAAATCTCAAAGACATGGCCGAAGGGATCCTCGAAGCGGAAGGCGCGACCGTGGCTCAGGTCGCCCTCGGTCCAGCCGTGCAGCTTGTAGCCCGACGCCTCGATCACCGCGACGCGGTGCGCCAGCGCCTCGGGCGAGGCGGCGCGGTAGCCGATATGAGCGACCCCGGTGCTGTCCGAGCGGGTGAGTTTCAGCGTGCAATACTCGTAGTCGTCCCAAGCGCGCAGATAGGCGCTGGTCTCGTCCTGCCCCGAGAGCTTCAGCCCATAGATGCGGGTGAAAAAGTCGAGGCTCTCTTCGAACTTATCCGTCAGCATCTCCACATGGCCAAGATGCGCGATGTCGAAACTGGGGTTGGTCGGCTGGGTCATACTGGTCTCCTCCCTCAAGCTCAGAGTTCGTCCACGGTGCGCGGGAAGATCGACTGGAAGCCTTCGGCGTAGTGGCAATTACGCCCGCCCGACATGCCGCCAGAGTTGCGCTTGAAGTGGTTGGCACGCTGCTGCGCGACGCGGGTGTAATAGTCCCTCAGGTGCAGCTGGCCCTCGTTGCACTCCATCGCGCGGCGCTTCTTCTCCCAGACCGGGGTGATGTCGAGGAACGTGTCGGGCTTCCAGGCCATCTGCTCGGTCTGATGCGGCTCGAAGAGATAGAGCTGCGGCGCGCCGAGCACCTTCTCGCCGGGGTTGTGGCCCCAAGCCTGCGCGATCATCCGGCACTCCAGCGTCACCTGCGACATATACATGTGGTCGGTGTTGTAAGGATCGTACTGAGAATGGCTCATCATGAACTTCGGCTGGACCCTGCGGATGAGATCCACCAGTTCGCCCTTGTCGGCGGCATCCAGATGCAGCGGGTAGTCGCCCTTGTCGAAGCACACCAACTCGTGCACGCCGAGCGCTTCGGCGGCGGCTTCGGCTTCGCCGCGGCGGATGTCTTTTACCTCCTGCAGCGACTTGCCTTCTTTCCACAGACGCGCGCTCTCGCCACGTTCGCCGAAGGAGAGGCAGGCCACGGTGACCTCATAGCCAAGCTCCGCATGCAGCGCGATCGCGCCGCCGCAGCGCCAGACGAAATCGGCGGCATGGGCGGAAATGATCAGCGCGGTTTTCTTGTCGGACATGATGTCTCCTCCGGGTGTCTTGCCCCGCAGATGTCATGGCCAGACCAAAACGGGCAATTTCGAAACACATGCGTTAGGATAAGAACTGGCTATAGCTGATGGAGAGTTGGCAGGGTTCATGCCAAAGACTGCGGGACAAATGCAGAGAAGAGACGTCATGCTCAGACAGAGAGAGCCTTCCAGTTCAGCCCGGCACGGGGCGGTGATCGCGTGATGATTTCGCGCAACCTGAGGCATCTGCGGGTTTTCCTTGCGGTGCTTGAACTGCGTTCTTTGACGCAGGCATCAGCCCGCACCCATGTCTCGCAGCCCGCGGTCACGCAGGCTTTGGGCAAGCTCGAAACTCAGGCGGGCGGCGCGCTTTTCGAGCGGTCGCGGCAGGGCGTCTTTGCGACCGAGCGCGGCGCGCTGTTGGGGACGCGGGTCACGCGGGCCTTCGCGCGGATCGACCCGGTGCTCGAAGCGCTCTCGCCACGCCTTTGCCTCGCCGCGCGCCAGCTTGGCCACGCCCAGCCCACGGTGCACCGCGCCATCACCCAGCTTGAGGGCGAGGCGGGCCAGCAACTCTTCGAGCGGCGGCACAACGGGCTGGTGGTCAGCCGCGCCGCCGCAAAGCTGGCGCAGGCCGCGCGTCTGGCCTTTGCGGAACTGGAGCAGGCCGAGGCGGACCTTGCCGAGATCGACGGGCGCGAGGTTGGCCGGCTGGTGATCGGCGCGCTGCCCATGGCCCGCTCGGTGCTGCTGCCGCAGGCCATCGCCGCATTTCGCGCGCAGCGGCCGCATCAGCCGATCCTCGTGGTCGACGGGCTGTACGACGATCTTCTGGCGGGGCTTCGGCGCGGCGACGTCGACCTGATCCTCGGCGCGCTGCGCGATCCGGCACCGATCCGCGATGTCGTGCAGGAGCCGCTGTTTGACGACACGCTCGCCATGCTGGCCCGCCCCGGCCATCCGCTGCTCGGCGCAAGCGCCCTGACCGCCGCAGACCTCGCCGGGCAAATGTGGGTCGTGCCGCGGGCGGGCACCCCTTCGCGCGCGCAATTCGACGGGTTTTTCGAAGGGCTGCCCGGCGGCGGACCCAAAAGCGTGATCGAGGCGGGCTCCATCCTGTTCATGCGCGAGTTGCTGATGCGTGGAGACTTCCTTGGCTGCATCTCGGCGGCGCAAGCCGAGGCAGAGATCGCGAACGGCGCGCTGCTGCCGTTGGATGTGGCCGGGCACTGGCGGAACCGGCCCATCGGGCTCACCCTGCGGGCCGATTGGATCCCCACGCAGGCGCAGAACCTGCTGCTGAGCGAAATCCGCGCCGCCGCCACGGCACATCGGGGCGTATGACGGCTGGCGCCTCTGGGGCCCGCCGTCAGCCTGTGCGCACCGCCGCTCCGGGTTCTGCAAAGCCCCGCCCGACCCGTGCCCACGCCATGACGGTCAGCCCCACGGTCGTGGCCCCGGCCACGAAGAACGGCAGCTCAAGCGCCGCGCTCCGTCCCAGTACCGGCTCGCCCACCCGCACCAGCCAGCCCGAGAGCAGCAGCCCCACCGGCATCATGCCCCATGTGGTCAGCCGGTAGAGCGAGGTGACCCGCCCAAGGATCTCGTCGGGGATCATCCGCTGGCGGTAAGCCACCGAGACCGCGTCCCACGTCACGCCGAACAGGCCGAAGGCGGCCAGCACCAGTGCAAGGCTCACCGGGTCCGGCATCCAAGGGATCAGCAAGAAGCTCGCCGAACTGAGCAACAACGCCCATTGCGCCGTGCGCCCCCGCCCCAGCCGCGCCGCCACATGCCCACCGATGACGCCGCCGATCACCCCGCCGATAGCGCCCGCTGCCAGCATCACCCCATAGGCCCGCGGCCCGGCGCCGAGGTTCTCTTGCACGTGCAGCACCAGCGCCATCACCACCATCTGATGGCACATGTTCCAAAGCCCGGTCAGCACGGCAAGCATGCGCAGCATCGGCGCTTTCATGAGAAACTCGAAGCCCTGCCGGAACTCGGCCTTCCAGTCACGCCGGCCTCGGGTCCGGCTGCGCGGGCGCACCTTCAGCCGCGCCACCAGCGCCACCGCCAGCGCATAGGCCGCGATGTTGAAGGCAAAGGGCAGCGCCACCGCCTCGGCCAGCAGAAAGGCCCCAAGCGCGGGCCCCGCCAGCGCATTCGCGGTCAGCTCGGCGCTCCACAGCTGGCCGTTGGCGCTTTCGAGCTTATCGGAGGGCACAAGCGACGGCAGCACCGTCTGCGCGGCATTGTCCCGGAACACCTCGGCGGCCCCGATCAACAGCGCGGTGATCCCCAGCACCGCAAAGAGCATCGGGTCGGCAAGGCCGCTCTCTGGCGCGGGCGGCAGCGGCGTCGCGAGGTGGATGGCAAAGGCCGCGATCACGAAGGCGATGGCCCGCACCACGTCGGCGGTGAGGATCAGCATCTTGCGGTTCACCCGGTCGGTGACGATGCCCGCAGGGATGGCGAAGATCGCCCATGGCAGCCGCAGCGCCACCGGGATCAGCGCCACCAGCAGCGGATCGCGGGTCAGCAGCGTCGCCACCCACGCCCATGCCACCACCGCGATGCCGTCGCCAAGGTTGGTCACGGCGCTCGCGGCGATGAAGCGCGGCAGCGGAGCGGTCAAACGGGGAAAGATCATGCGCAGGTCCAAACGGAATGTGGTGCAGTAGTTGTGCTCAGTGAGGCAGCCGCGCGGGGCGGCTCGCCCCCTCTGGCTGGCACGTGCCCCGTGTCTGACGCCGCGCCCGGATACCCGACGTCACCCCATAAAGGCGTTGGGCGCCAGCGTGTTGCCAAGGAAGTAGAGGTTCTCGCGCAGCGCCTCGCGGGTAACAGAACCGCCCAGACAGACCCGCAGCTTCTCGCCCGGCGCGCCGGCGACGGTGAAGGCGTCAGAGGGCATGACCCCAAGCTGCCGCCCGGCCATGCGCGCGACGATATCGGCGCGGCCCGCTCCCTTGGGCAGGGTCAGCCAGATGTTGAAGGCATTCTCGGCGGCGGTGAACTCCGTCCCCTCCAGCGCCTCGCGCGCGATGGCCTGCCGCGCGGCGCTTTCGGCGCGGATAAAGCGACGGATGCCGTCGGCGGTGCCATCCTCGATCCACTGCGTGGTCAGCGCCATCGACAGCGGCGAGGGCATCACCGACAGCGCCCGGATCGCCTGCGCCAGCCGGAAGGCGCAGCGCGGCGACGGCGCAATGGTGAAGGCCAGCCGCAGCCCCGCCCCGATGCATTTCGCCAGCCCGCCAATGTGCCACGTCAGGTCGGGTGCCGAGAGCGCGATGGGCGCTGGGGACTTGGCGGGGATGAAGCCATAGGCGTCATCCTCGATCAGCGTTAGCCCCTCGGACCGCAGCACCTCGGCCAGCGCCAGCCGCCGCTCGACCGGGATGGTCAGCGTGGTCGGGTTCTGCAGCGTCGGGTTGAGGTAAAGCGCCTTGGGCCGATGCTCGGCGATGGCCGCGCTCAATGCCTCGGGCGTCACGCCCTGCGCGTCCATATCCAGCCCGACCAGCGTCACGCCGAAGCGCGCCGCGATATTGCGGATGCCGGGATAGGTGACCCGCTCGCAAAGCACCGTGTCGCCGGGCTTGGTGATGATCGACAGGATCGCCGCCATGGTGGCATGAGCGCCCGGCGTCACCGCGATGCGCTCCAACGAGGGCACCATGCCGCGCATGCTCAGCCAGCTCGAGGCGGCGGTGCGGTCACGCTCGGATCCAATGGGCGATTGGTAGCGCAGAAGGTCGATGAGATTGGCCGAGACATAGTCGAGCCCGCCCTTCATACGGCCTACGAGGTCCGGGTCCGTGGGCTCAGGCGGCATGTTCATCGACAGATCCTCGGCGCGCTTGCGCTCGGGGTCCGCGGCGGGCGCGGCGGCGCGCTCGGCCACGAAGGTGCCGCGGCCCACATGGCTGTCGACCAGACCGCGCGCCTGCGCCTCGGCATAGGCGCGCGAGACGGTGGTGAAGTCGATGCCGAGACTGGCGGCGAGCCGCCGCTGCGGCGGCAGCCGGTCACCACTGCCCAAGAGCCCCTGCTCGATATCGCGGGCGATCGCATCGGCGATGGCAAGGTAGCGCGGCTTGCCGCTGTCGGTCAGCTGGGGAGACCAGTCAATCATCTGCTTCAACTCCTGTTCGACCCAGCCTTAGCGGATCAATTCTTGGAATTGAAGGGCAATTGTATGCATCAGCGCAATTCCTCAGCCCTGCGCGCCACGGGTCCAGACAGACATTGCCCGCCGAACCGGCGAAAGCTCAAAACTTCGTCTAAAGATTACGCGGAATGCATGTTTATTGTCATTATTATTGTATGCATATTGAACTGCGCATTGAGTGAATCATTTTCCGCCCAGCATCCTGTCTCCACGCAGCGACAAGGAGGGCAAGATGCCTCAGGTTACCAAAGAAGCACACAAGGACGGAGACTTTTTCGTCAACTATGAAGAAAAGGTCTTCGAAGATGTGAAGGCCGACGAAGGCGAGAAGGCGCTTGTGACCTTCCATACCGTCGCCTTCGAAGGCTCGATCGGCCTCGTCAACATTCTCAATGCAATCCGCCTCAATCGCAAAGGCTATGAGACGTCGATCCTGCTCTACGGCCCCGGCGTGACCCTTGGCATCCAGCGCGGTTTCCCGACGCTCGGCGACGAGGCCTTCCCCGGCCACCAGAACTTCGCGGTGAACCTCAACAAGTTCATGGGCGAAGGCGGCAAGGTCTACGCCTGCCGCTTCGCGCTGCAGGCGCTCTACGGCCACGGCGAGCCCTCGCTGCTGCCCGGCATCACCCCCATCGCGCCGCAGGACGTGCTCGACTGCATCCTGCTGCACAAGAAGGCCAATGCGGTGATCCTCGACACCTGGACCGTGTGATCCCTCTTGTCCGGGGGCATGCATCCGCCCCCGGACGCCCGGCCGCCCGCTCCCCGGCCCGGCCCCTTTTCCCGACGTCTGCAAAGGCAAGCCCATGCGAACCGACACTATCCGCGCCGCCGCCGTCCAGATCGCCCCGGACCTTTCCGGGCGCGCGGGCACGATCGAGCGCGTGCTCAACGCGATTGCCGAGGCTGCGGGCAAAGGCGCGCAGTTCATCGTCTTCCCCGAGACCTTCGTGCCCTATTACCCCTATTTCAGCTTCGTGCTGCCGCCCGTTCAGCAGGGCGCGCCGCATCTGGAACTGATGCAGGAAGCCGTGGTTGTCCCCTCGCCCGAGACGCAGGCCGTGGCCGATGCCGCCCGCAAGCGCGGCGTCGTGGTGGTGCTGGGGGTGAACGAGCGCGACCATGGCTCGCTCTACAACACCCAGCTCATCTTTGACGCAGATGGCACGCTGGCGCTGAAACGGCGCAAGATCACCCCCACCTACCATGAGCGCATGGTCTGGGGTCAGGGCGATGGCGCCGGGCTCAAGGTGGTCGACACAAAGGTGGGCCGCGTCGGCGCGCTGGCCTGCTGGGAGCATTACAACCCGCTCGCCCGCTACGCGCTGATGACCCAGCACGAAGAGATCCACGCGGGCCACTACCCCGGCAGCCTCGTGGGCGACATCTTTCGCGACCAGATCGAGGTCACCATGCGCCACCACGCGCTGGAGTCGGGCTGCTTCGTGGTGAACTCCACCGGCTGGCTGACCGAAGAGCAGATCGCCCAGATCCACCCCGATCCGAAATTGCAGAAGGCCATGCGCAGCGGCTGCATGACCTGCATCATCTCGCCCGAGGGTCGTCACCTCGCCGAGCCGCTGACCGAAGGCGAAGGCATCCTGATCGCCGATCTCGACATGAAGCTCGTCGCCAAGCGCAAGCGCATGATGGACAGCGTCGGCCACTACGCACGGCCCGAGCTTTTGTCGCTGGTGCATGACACCCGCCCCGCCGTCACCCGCCACACCTGTGAGGCCGCGCCTATGAGCACTCCCATGGCCGAGCCGGAACCCCTGCCCGAGGAGGGCCGCCCCGATGCTTGATCACGCCCAGCTCATCAACGAACTTCAGACCCACGGCATGCGCCTCGTCGATCCGCGCGCCGGGCAGGAAAGCCGCCGCGGCGGCGCGGGCCCCTCGGACCACAAGGCGATCACCATCGGCGCCCGCACGGTGATGATCCCGGTCCATACCGCACCCAGCTTCGACAGCCCCTATCTGGTGTCGGCCCCCGACGACACCGGCGAGGCCCATGTCACCCGCGACGGCGCCGAGGTGGCGACCGTGCGCTTCCCGACCCGCGCAAAGTTCTACCAACTCAAGACCGCGGACGGCATTCCCTACAGCCACATCGCCGCGCTGCATTCCAAGGACGTGCTGGCGACCACGGTGCTGCAGACCTGCATTCGCTACGAGAGCCGCAAGAAGACCTGCCAGTTCTGCTCGATCGGTCAGAGCCTCGCGGCGGGCCGCACCATCGCCCATAAGACGCCCGCGCAGCTTGCCGAGGTCGCCAAGGCAGCGGTGGAATTGGATGGCGTCACCCATATGGTGCTGACCACCGGCACCCCGGCAGGCAAGGACCGCGGCGCCAAGGTGCTCTGCGAGAGTGCCGAGGCGATCAAGGCCGCCGTCGATCTGCCACTACAAGGCCAGTGCGAGCCTCCCGAGGACGATGCATGGCACCAGCGCATGTTTGACGCCGGGATCGACACGCTCGGGATGCATCTCGAAGCGGTCACGCCCGAGGTGCGCGCGCGCATCATGCCCGGCAAAGCCTCGGTACCGCTGGAGAAATACTTCTCCAGCTTCGAGGCGGCGGTGAAGGTCTTCGGGCGCGGGCAGGTCTCGACCTACATCCTTGCCGGCCTTGGCGACACGCGCGAGGCGATCCTTGAAATGGGTGAAAAGCTCTGCGCCATGGGGGTCTATCCCTTCGTCGTGCCCTTCGTGCCGATCTCGGGCACGCCGCTGGAAAGCCACCCGGCGCCGTCGTCCGAGTTCATGGCCTCGATCCTGCAGCCGCTCGGCCAGATGATCGCCCACGCCGGCATACGCTCGGCGGACATGAAGGCGGGCTGCGGCAAATGCGGCGCCTGCTCGGCCCTGTCGAGCTATGAGAAACTGAAGGTGCCAGAAAAGGGAACGGCGCAGGAGACAGCCCTGGGAGCGTCGGCATGATCGAGCTTGAACCGCGCCTGTTCAGCAGCCCCGGCTATTACATCCGCGCCGCCTCGAAACGCTTCGAGGCAGAGGGCGCGGCGGGCCTGCGCCACCGGGTGTTTGTCGAGGAGCAGGGCATTTTCCCCGCCCACGACCGCGACGACATCGACCTTATCGCCACGCATCTGGTGGCGCTGTCGACCTACGCCCATGAGGCCGATCAGGTGGTCGGCACGGTGCGTATCCACGAAGAGGCCCCGCGCCACTGGTGGGGCTCGCGGCTGGCGGTGGACAGCGATTTCCGCGCCGTGGGGCGGCTCGGGGCCGAACTGATCCGCCTTGCCGTCTGCACCGCCAACGCGCGCGGCTGCGATCGCTTTCTTGCGCATGTGCAGATGCAGAACGTCACGCTCTTCCGCCGCCTGCGCTGGCGTCCGCTGGAAGAGGTGACGATCCACGGCACGCCGCACATGAAGATGGAGGCGGACCTGAGCCACTACCCGCCCTGCGCCGATCCGGTCACCGGCTGGTACCACCGCCCCCGCACCCGCGAGCTGCGCAGATGACGAAGAGCGATCTAGACGCGCTCGCCGGACGGCTGCGCGACCACCCCTCGATCCGCTCGAAGCTGGGCATCGCGCGGGCGACGCGGGCGCTTGGCCTCAGTGCCGCCAGCGCCGGACGCCCCGGCGACGATGCCGCCGCCCTGCCCCGCGACGGCGGCTTTGACCTGCTGGCGGGCGAGGGTTTCATCCCCGCCTTCATCGAAGACGATCCGTGGTTCGCGGGCTGGTGCGCGGTGATGGTGAACCTGTCGGACATCGCGGCCATGGGCGGGCGCAGCGCCGCCGTGGTCGATCAGGTCTGGGCGCCAAGCGCCGAGGCCGCCGCGCCGCTGCTGCAGGGCCTGCGCGACGCCTCCGCCGCCTATGGCGTGCCGCTGGTGGGCGGGCACACCAACCTTTCCGCCCCGACGCTCGGCCTCGCGGCCTCGGTCTTTGGTAAGGCGCAGCGGCTGATCACCAGCTTTCACGCCGCGCCCGGCGATCTGCTCATCGCCGCTGTGGACCATCGCGGCAGCTACCGCAACTTCGACAATTTCTGCGCCGCGCTCGATGCCCCGCCCGACCGGTTGCGCCGCGATCTGGAGCTGCTGCCGACGCTGGCCGAGGACGAGTTGACCCGCGCCGGAAAGGACATCAGCCAGGGCGGCATCATCGGCACCGCGTTGATGCTGGCGGAATGCTCAAGCGTCGGGATCGACATCGACGTCACCGCCCTGACCCCGCCGCCCGGCATCGCCGCCGAGCGCTGGCTGCGCAGTTTCCCCAGCTTCGGCTTCCTGCTGTCGGTCGCGCCAGAAAACGCCAACGCCGTCTGCGCCCGCTTCTGCGCGCGCGGCATCGACGCCTGCGCCATCGCGCGCGTCACGGACGGGTCCGCCGTGACCCTCGGCGACGGAACCGAAAGCGCGCTCTTCTGGGACCACGCGCAAACCCCCTATCTCGATCTTGGAGCCTGCCATGCCTGAAACATTCTGGACCGTCCGTTGGCCCGACGGCGCCGAGGAAAAGCTCTACTCCCCCTCCAGCGTCGTGGCCGAGGTCTTCGAGCCCGGCCAGAGCTACCCGGCGGACGACTTCCTGCAGCGCGCCCGCATCGCCATGGAGCGCGCCTCGAACCGGGTGCAGCGCAAATATGGGTTTGCCTGCAGCTCGGCCATGGATCAGCTCGACCGGATCGAGGCCAAGCTCGCGACATTCAAGGATCAGGAGGGCGCTGAAATCGCCTGCCTGCACATCTCTCAATGAGGATGGAGACGATGAAAGACACCCAGACCCCGCATATCCCCGTGGTGATCGTCGGTGGCGGACAGGCAGGCCTGTCGACCGCCTACTGCCTCAAGAAGAAAGGTATCGATAGCATTGTCTTCGAGCGGCACGAGAAGTTTCATTCGTGGCGCAACAGCCGCTGGGACAGCTTCTGCCTCGTCACCCCAAACTGGCAGTGCCGCCTGCCCGATTTTCACTATGACCGCGAGTATGGCGGCACCGATCCGGGCGGCTTCATGCTCAAGGACGAGATCACCGACTACGTCGACGCCTTTGTCGCGATGGCGCAGCCCGACCTGCGCGAGAACGTCGAAGTGACCCGCGTGGCTCCGGTCGCGGCGGGCGGCTTCACCGTCGAGACCTCGATCGGCACATGGACCTGCGATCAGGTGGTGATCGCCACCGGCGGCTACGACACGCCGATCGAGCCGCCCTACGCCAAGAACCTCTCGCCTGAGGTCTTTCAGATGCACTCGGTCGACTACCGCAATGTCGACCAGTTCCCCGAGGGCGGCGTGCTGATCGTCGGCACCGGCCAGTCGGGCGTGCAACTGATGGAGGATTTCTGCCGCGCGGGGCGCGACGTCCACCTCGCCGTCGGCCCCGCGCCGCGCAGCCCGCGCAAGTATCGGGGCCGTGATGCCACCGACTGGCTGTATGACGCCGGGCACTATGCGATCACCATCGCCGAGCACCCCGACCCGGTGAAGGCGCTGACCCAGACCAACCACTACATGTCGGGCCGCGACGGCGGCAAAGAGATCGACCTGCGCCGTTTCCATGTCGAGCAAGGCGTCGAGCTCTACGGCTCTCTGGCGGATATGGACGGGACCACGGTGAAATTCCTGCCCGACCTGACGAAGAACCTCGACGACGCCGACCGCTCCTACGTCGGCATCCGCACCCAGATCGACGCTTATATCGCTCGCGAAGGCATCGACGCGCCAGAAGAGCCACCCTTCGAGGAGCTTTGGGAGCCGGAAGCGGAACGCACCGAGATCGACCTCGCCGAGGCGGGCATCACCTCGGTGCTCTGGGCCATCGGTTTTCGCCCCGATTATACGTGGATCGAGGCGGATGTCTTCGATGCCCGCGGCAAGCCCGTCTTTGACCGCGGCGTGACCGATCACCCGGGTCTGCATTTCATCGGCCTCGGCTGGCTGAACACTTGGGGCTCGGGGCGTTTCCTTGGCATCGAAGAAGACAGCCACCACCTCGCCGAGCAGATCGCCGCACAGTTGGCTGGCGTGGCGCAGCGGGTGGCGGGCTGATGGCGGGCACCGCGCTGCGCGCCATTGGCACCCCGCGCCGGATCGAGCGTCAGGACACTCTGCCGCTCGGGATGATGATGCTCTCGCCCTTCGGCCTGTCGGAACAATGGCTGCTGCGCGATGGCGGAGACCGCCACTGGGGCCTGATCGCAGAGGCGCTCGGCCAGAGTGGCATCGCCTTCCACGATGCCGAGGGGCATCCCGTCTACGCCGCCTTCTGCGCCACCGAACTGGCGCTTGAACCGCCCACCGGTGGGCTGCTTGGCACCGAGGTGCAGATCACCTCAAGCCTGCACGAGTTGGCCCCAAACCGGATCGGCTCGGAGCATCACTTTCGCGGCACGCATGGCCCGCTTGGCACGTTGCGCATGATCAGCTGCTTCCTGCGGCACGACGGCAGTGGCTCCAACCGCAAGCTACTGCGCAGCAGTCTTCCGGGACTGGCCGATCTGCCGCCGCCGACACTGGCGCTCGAAAAGGTCCACCGCCGCGCCCGTGATCGCGCCAGACATGCCCGCGACAGATGCCCTCCGACTGCGCCCATTTTGGACTACGCGCCGCTGCCTGCGCTGGATTTCAACGCGGTCGGCCTGCTCTACTTTCCGACATTCTCGAAGCTGGCGGAGATGGCGCAGCCCTCTCGGACCGCTCTGGCGCGGCGGGAGATCGTGTATCTGGGCAATCTTGATCCCGGCGAGACGATCACCGCGCATGAGGATGCAGGCGGGCTCCGACTGTCGGCTGGCACGCGCGCCATCGCCCTTGTCGCAAGCGCGCACCACGGGCCCCGCTGAGCATCACCCGATCACGCGACCGGCCAACTGGGCAGGAACCCGGCGCGCTCGGCGGCGATGAAATCCCAGACGGTGCGCGCAGCGCCAGTTATGGGCATGTCGGCGCGGTGCAGCAGGAACCAGTGGCGCATGATCGGCAGGCCGGGCAAATCCAGCGTGACCAGCCGCCCGCTGCGCAACTCCTCGGCGACCGTGTGATACGAGATGAGCGCGATCCCCAGCCCGGCGATCACCGCCTGCTTGATCGTCTCGTTGGAGTTCATCTCGGCGCGCGCATAGGGTTTGCCCTCGCCGATCCGGTCGAGAAAGCGGGTGGCGAGGATGCGCGTCCCCGACCCCGGCTCGCGCATCAGGATCATGTCGCTCAGCACCTCCTCGGCGGTGATCTCGGCGCGGCCCGCAAGCGGATGGTCGGGCGGCGCGATCAGCACATGCGGGTGATCGCCGATCGACAGCGCCTCGACCGCGGGCTCGCGCGGCGGACGCCCCATGATCGCCAGATCCAGCGCCCCGTCCTGCAGCGCCGCGATGATCCGGTCGCGGTTGCCGACCTCAAGGACGATCTCGATCTCGGGGCAGGCCTTGCGCAGCCGCGCGACGATCCCGGGGGCGAAATACTTGCCGGTCGAGACCACCCCCAGAACCACGCTGCCCGCCATGCCCTTTTGCAGCGCGTCGATTTGCTGCAGCGCCCGGCGAAACCCCGCCTCTGCCGTCTCCCACGCCTGCAAAAGCGCCGCGCCCTCGGGCGTGGCATGGAATTTTCCCGCCCCTGCCCGCGTCAGCAGGACGCATCCGAAAGTCTGATCCAAGGCCTTCAACTGGCTGTGCACCGCCGGGGCCGTCAGCCCGAGCTCTTCGGCCGCGCGCGAAATAGACCCTGTTCTTTCAACAGCTTCCAGAGAGCGCAACTGTTTCAGCGTCAGCGAGGCAAGTCGGCGCATTAAATTTCCTCTAATTTGAAGTCAGAAATTTTAAATTTTCTAACAAGCTCACATCGCCAAGATCAAGGCCACGTCACCCGTCGAGGAGGAGGAGGCCTTGATGACCGACACGAACGCATTCCCAGCGGAGGCGCCGATCCCGGATGCCCTGCGCCCGGCTCTCGAGGCCGTTGGCCGGGTCGCCCGCGACCTTGCCCACCGCATCGCCCGCGGCCCGCTCGACGGGCAGATGGCGGCGCATGTGGGCGACAACACCGATGGCGACGCGCAAAAGGCGCTCGACCTCATCGCCGACGAGGCCTTCGCCGAGGCGATGCGCGGCACCGGTGTGCGCTGGTACGCCTCGGAAGAGCGCGCCGATGTGCAGCTTATCGACTCCGAGGGCACGCTGGCGCTGGCCATCGACCCGCTCGACGGCTCGTCGAATATCGAAACCAACGTCTCGATCGGCACGATTTTCTCCCTCCGTGCCGCCCGCGAGACCGGGGCGGAGACCTTCCTCCGCCCCGGACACGAACAACTGGCCGCGGGCTATGTGATCTACGGCCCGCAGGTGATGCTGATGCTGAGCTTCGGCGATGCGCTGCAGCACCATATCCTCGATCCCGAGACCGGGCGTTTCACCCTGCTCAGCGGTGCCGTCGCCGTCGATGGCGGCAGCACCGAGTTTGCCATCAACGCCTCGAACTACCGTCACTGGTCGAAGCCGATCCGCGCCTATATCGACGACTGCCTCGCCGGCGCCGAGGGGCCGCGCGCCTGCAATTTCAACATGCGCTGGATCGCCTCGCTGGTGGCCGAGACGCACCGCATCCTGATGCGCGGCGGGCTGTTTCTCTACCCCGCCGACGCCCGCCCCGGCTATGAGGCCGGACGGCTGCGCATGGTCTATGAATGCGCCCCGATCGCCCTGCTGATCGAGGCCGCGCAGGGCCATGCCACCGATGGCACCACACGCATCCTCGACCTGATCCCCGACAGCCTGCACGCCCGCACGCCCTTTGTCTTCGGCTCGGCGGGCAAGGTGGATCACGTCGCCGCCTACCACGACCTGCCCGATCAGGAGGTCTCTGCCCTCTTCGGCAACCGCGGCCTGTTCCGCGCCTGAGCCGAAGCCTGAGCCGAAGCCTGAGCCCAAACCTGAGCCTGCGTCCCAGACCCGAGATTCACGGAACCCAAAGACCCATGAGCAAGAAGCATCCCATCATCTCAGTCACCGGCTCTTCGGGCGCGGGCACGACCACGGTCAAGGCGACCTTCGACCAGATCTTCCGCCGCGAGGGGATCACCGCCGTCAGCATCGAGGGCGACGCCTTCCACCGCTACAACCGCGCCGACATGAAGGCCGAACTGGAGGCGCGGAAGTCTTCCGGGGATGAGACCTTCTCGCATTTTTCCTATGATGCCAATGAGCTGGGGGAGCTGGAAGAGATTTTCCGCACCTATGGCGAGACCGGCACCGGGCGCACCCGTCACTATGTGCACGACGACGATGAAGCCGCGCGCTGGAACACCCCGCCGGGCAATTTCACCGACTGGGAGAGCTTTGACGAGGGCAGCGACCTGCTGTTTTACGAGGGGCTGCATGGCGCGGTGGCGAATGACGCGGTGAACCTCGCGGCGCTGGCGGATCTCAAGATCGGCGTGGTGCCGGTGATCAACCTTGAATGGATCCAGAAGATTTACCGCGACAAGGCCAGCCGCGGCTACACCACCGAGGCGGTGACAGACACCATCCTGCGCCGGATGCACGCCTATGTGCACTGCATCTGCCCGCAGTTCATCCAGACCGACGTGAACTTCCAGCGCGTGCCGGTGGTCGACACCTCCGACCCGTTCATCGCGCGCTGGATCCCCACCGCCGACGAGAGCCTCGTGGTGATCCGCTTCCGCAACCCGCGCGGCATCGATTTCCCGTATCTCACCTCGATGATCCAGAACAGCTGGATGAGCCGCGCCAATTCCATCGTGATCCCCGGCGGCAAGATGGATCTGGCGATGCAACTCATCTTCACGCCCATGGTCCAGCGCCTCGTGACCGAGAGCAAGCGCGCCTGATTGGAGGAGACGACATGAACGTTCAGACCAAGGTCACCGCCACCGAAGACCTGATGGCCAATGCGATCCGCGCGCTGACCATGGACGCGGTGCAGCAGGCGAACTCGGGGCATCCCGGCGCGCCGATGGGCATGGCGGATGTGGCGACGGTGCTGTTCAACCGCTTCATCACGCTCGATCCCAAGACCCACCTCTGGCCCGACCGCGACCGTTTCGTGATGAGCGCCGGGCACGGCTCGATGCTGGTCTATGCGATCCACCATCTGCTCGGCTATGACGACATGCCGATCGAAGAGATCAAACGGTTCCGCCAGCTTGGCTCGCGCACCGCAGGCCATCCGGAATACGGCCACGCCAAGGGCATAGAGACCACCACCGGCCCGCTCGGTCAGGGTATCTCGACCGCCGTCGGCATGGCGCTGGCCGAGCGCATGCTGAACGCCCGTTTCGGCGATGCGCTGATGGACCATTACACCTATGTCATCGCCGGGGACGGCTGCCTGATGGAGGGCATCAGCCACGAGGCCATCGACCTTGCCGGCCACCTGAGCCTGTCGCGGCTGATCCTGCTCTGGGACGACAACCGCATCACCATCGACGGCAGCACCGAGCTATCGACCTCGACCGACCAGCAGGCGCGCTTCCGCGCCGCGGGCTGGCATCTGCAGGCGGTGGACGGCCACGACAAGGAAGCCATCGCCGCCGCCATCGAAATCGCCCGCGCCGATGACCGGCCCTCGATGATCGCCTGCCGCACGGTGATCGGTTACGGCGCGCCCAACAAGCAGGGCTCGCATGACGTGCATGGTGCCCCGCTGGGGGCCGAAGAAATCGCCGCCGCGCGCGAGGCGCTTGACTGGTCCCTCCCGGCCTTCGAGATCCCGCCCGAGGTCACGGACGCATGGCGCGCCGTGGCCGCGCGCGGCGGCGAGGCGCGGCGGGCCTGGACCCGCAGGCTCGGGGACGACCCGCAGGCCGAGGCCTTCCGCGCCGCGTTTGCCCCGGTGGATGCCAAGGCGCTCGATGCCGCCATCAACGCCTATAAGCATCGCCTTTCGCAGGACGCCCCCAAGGTGGCGACCCGCAGGGCCAGCGAGATGGCGCTCGAGGTGGTCAACGGCACGCTGCCCAACACCGTCGGCGGCTCGGCGGATCTCACCGGCTCGAACAACACCCGCACCAAGGGCATGCGCCCGGTGAGCGCCGCCGATTACTCGGGCGATTACATCCACTATGGCATCCGCGAGCATGGCATGGCTGCGGCGATGAACGGCATCGCCCTGCACGGCGGGCTGAAGCCCTACGGCGGCACGTTCCTCGCCTTCG
This sequence comes from Salipiger sp. ABN3_019, assembly GCF_056158605.1. Lineage (NCBI taxonomy): Bacteria > Pseudomonadati > Pseudomonadota > Alphaproteobacteria > Rhodobacterales > Roseobacteraceae > Salipiger > Salipiger sp. ABN3_019. The sequence goes on along the minus strand of NZ_JBSWTP010000010.1, from coordinate 514,294 downwards.
CCGACTACTGCCGCCCGGCGATGCGGCTCTCGGCGCTGATGGGTGTGCCGGTCGCCTATGTGATGACCCATGACAGCATCGGCCTCGGCGAGGATGGCCCGACGCACCAGCCGGTCGAGACCATCGCCAGCCTGCGCGCCATGCCGAACATGCTGGTGTTCCGCCCCGCCGACGCGGTGGAGACCGCCGAAGCTTGGGCGCTGGCGATGGCGCAGAGCCGCACGCCCTCGGTGCTGTGCCTGTCGCGGCAGGGGCTGCCCACCGTGCGCAGCCGCCATGTAGAGACGAACCTCACCGCCCGCGGCGCCTATGTGCTGAAGGGCCCCGCCCAGCGCGACGTGACGCTCATCGCCACCGGCTCCGAGGTCGAACTGGCGCTCGCCGCCGCCGATCTTCTGGCCGAGGAAGGCGTCAGCGCCGCGGTGGTCTCGGCCCCCTGCTTCGAGCTTTTCGAGCAGCAGCCGCCCGAGTACCGCGCCGAGATCCTCGGCGAGGCGCCGCGCATCGGCATCGAGGCCGCGGTCCGGCAAGGCTGGTGTCTCATGCTGCGCCCCGCGGACGGCTTTGTCGGCATGACCGGCTTTGGCGCCTCGGCCCCCGCACCGGACCTCTACCGCCATTTCGGCATCACCGCAGAGGCGGTCGCCCGCCTCGCCAAGAACCTGCAGTAAATCAGGAAAAGGATCAGGGATGACAGTCAGGGTTGCCATAAACGGCTTCGGCCGTATCGGGAGAAATGTGCTCCGCGCCATCGCGGAATTGGGCCGCACCGACATTGAGGTGGTCGCCATCAACGATCTCGGCCCGGTGGAGACCAACGCCCATCTGCTGCGCTTCGACAGCGTGCACGGGCGCTTTCCCGGCGAGGTGACGGTGCGCGGCAGCAGCATCGACCTTGGCCGCGGGCCGATCGAAGTGACCGCCCTGCGCAACCCCGCGGATTTGCCGTGGGAGGGCGTCGACGTGGCGCTCGAATGCACCGGCATCTTCACCGACCGCGACAAGGCGGCGCTGCATCTGCAGAACGGATCAAAGCGCGTGCTGGTCTCGGCCCCCGCCTCGGGCGTCGACAAGACCGTGGTCTTTGGCGTGAACCATCGCGAGCTGCGTCCCGAGCATGTGGTCGTCTCGAATGCCTCCTGCACCACCAATTGCCTCTCGCCGGTGGCCAAGGCGCTGAACGACGCCATCGGCATCGAAAAGGGCTTCATGACCACGATCCACAGCTACACCGGCGATCAGCCGACGCTGGATACGATGCATAAGGACCTCTACCGCGCCCGCGCCGCCGCGCAGTCGATGATCCCCACCAGCACCGGTGCCGCCAAGGCCGTGGGCCTTGTGCTGCCCGAGCTCAATGGCAAGCTCGACGGCGTGGCGATCCGCGTGCCCACACCGAACGTGTCGGTGGTCGATCTGGTGTTCGAGGCGGCCTGCGACACCACGGTCGATGAGGTCAACGCCGCGATCCGCGCCGCCGCCGACGGGCCGCTCAAGGGCGTGCTGGGCTACACCGATCAGCCCAATGTCTCGACCGATTTCAACCACGACCCGCACAGCTCGGTGTTCCACATGGACCAGACCAAAGTCATGGCCGGGCGGATGGTGCGGATCCTGTCCTGGTACGACAACGAATGGGGCTTTTCCAACCGCATGGCCGACACCGCCGTGGCGATGGGCAAGCTCATCGGCGCCGAGGCCCCCGCCTCGCTGCAAGACGCCTGATCCCCGAAGGGAGGAGACCCAATGCCACTTATCACCCTGAGACAGCTTCTGGATCACGCCGCCGAACAGGGCTACGGCGTGCCCGCCTTCAACATCAACAACATGGAGCAGGGTCTGGCGATCCTGCGCGCCGCCGAGGCTTGCGATGCGCCGGTGATCCTGCAGGCCAGCCGCGGCGCGCGCCTCTACGCCGGAGATATCATGCTGCGCCACATGGTCGAAGCGCTGGCGGAAATGTACCCGCGCAATCCGATCGTGCTGCATCAGGACCACGGCAACAACGACGCCACCTGCCTCTCGGCGATCCGCCACGGCTTCACCTCGGTGATGATGGACGGCTCCCTCGAAGAGGATATGAAGACCCCCGCGTCTTACGACTACAACGTCGAGATCACCGCGCGGGTCACCCGCGCCGCCCATGCCGTCGGCGCCAGCGTCGAAGGAGAGCTGGGCGTACTGGGCTCGCTGGAAACCGGCGAGGCGGCGGCCGAGGATGGCTCGGGCGCGGAAGGCAAGCTCGACCACTCGCAGCTGCTCACCGATCCCGATCAGGCGGTGGACTTCGTGCTCGCCACCCAATGCGACGCGCTCGCCATCGCCTGCGGCACCAGCCATGGCGCCTATAAGTTCACCCGCGCCCCCGATGGCGACATCCTGTCGATGAAGACCATCGCCGCGATCCACGAAAAGCTGCCCGACACGCATCTTGTCATGCATGGCTCCAGTTCGGTGCCGCAGCATCTGCAGGACCTGATCAACGCAAGCGGCGGGCATATGCCGCAGACCTACGGCGTGCCGGTGGAGGAGATCGAGCGCGGCATCCGCATGGGCGTGCGCAAGGTGAATATCGACACCGACTGCCGCATGGCGATGACCGGCCAGTTCCGCAAAGTGGCGATGGACAAGCCCGAGGAGTTCGACCCGCGCAAGTTCATGATCCCCGCGATGAAGGAACTCGAAGCGCTCTGCACCGACCGTTTCGAGCGCTTCGGCACCGCCGGTCAGGCCGGAAAGATCACCCCGATCAGCCTCGACGACATGGCCCGCCGCTACGCCAGCGGCGCGCTCGCCCCCCGCATCGCCGCCGACCGCGCGGCCTGAGACATCCTGAGGAGGAGGACCACCCCATGAACGACATGTCCACAGTCACCGACGCCAAGAAGCGCTACTCCGCTGGCGTGATGAAATACGCCCAGATGGGCTATTGGGAGCCGGACTACACCCCCGCCGACACCGACATCATCGCGCTCTTCCGGATCACGCCTCAGGATGGCGTTGACCCGGTCGAAGCCGCCGCCGCCGTCGCTGGCGAAAGCTCCACCGCCACTTGGACCGTGGTCTGGACCGACCGGCTCACCAACTGCGAAAAATACCGCGCCAAGGCCTACCGCGTCGATCCGGTGCCCAACTCCGAAGGCGAGTTCTTTGCCTATATCGCCTATGACCTCGATCTCTTCGAGCCGGGCAGCATCGCCAATCTCACCGCCTCGATCATCGGCAATGTGTTTGGCTTCAAGCCGCTCAAGGCCCTGCGGCTCGAGGACATGCGGCTGCCGGTCGCCTATGTGAAGACCTTTCAGGGCCCCGCCACCGGCATCGTCGTCGAGCGCGAGCGGCTCAACGCCTACGGCCGCCCGCTGCTGGGCGCCACGGTGAAGCCCAAGCTCGGTCTCTCGGGCCGCAACTATGGCCGTGTGGTCTATGAGGCGCTGAAGGGCGGGCTCGACTTCACCAAGGACGACGAGAACATCAACAGCCAGCCCTTCATGCATTGGCGCGACCGCTTCCTCTACTGCATGGAAGCGGTGGCCCGCGCCTCTGCCGCCACCGGCGAGGTGAAGGGCACCTATCTCAACGTCACCGCCGGCACGATGGAAGAGATGTACGCCCGCGCCGAGTTCGCCAAGTCGCTGGGCTCGGTGATCATCATGATCGATCTGGTGATCGGCTATACCGCGATCCAGTCCATGGCGAAATGGGCGCGCGACAACGATATGATCCTGCACCTGCACCGCGCCGGGCATTCGACCTACACCCGCCAGCGCAGCCACGGCGTGTCGTTCCGCGTCATCGCCAAATGGATGCGCCTTGCCGGGGTCGATCACCTGCACGCGGGCACCGTGGTCGGCAAGCTCGAGGGCGATCCGGCCACCACCAAAGGGTACTACGACATCTTCCGCGAAGAGCGGAACCCGATGGCGCTCGAGAATGGCATCTTCTTCGATCAGGACTGGGCCTCGCTCAACAAGATGATGCCCGTCGCCTCGGGCGGCATCCACGCCGGGCAGATGCACCAGCTGCTGACGTATCTTGGCGAGGACGTGGTGCTGCAGTTCGGCGGCGGCACCATCGGCCACCCGCATGGCATCGAGGCCGGGGCGACGGCGAACCGCGTGGCGCTCGAGGCGATGGTCTTTGCCCGCAACGCCGGGCGCGACATCTGGAACGAGGGGCCGGATATCCTGCGCGATGCCGCGCGCAGCTGCACCCCGCTCAAGCAGGCGCTCGATACCTGGAAGGACGTCAGCTTCAACTACGCCTCCACCGACGCGCCCGACTTCGCGCCGACCCCCGAGGTCTCGGCATGAGCCGCCTGCCCCTCGCCCCGGGCGCCGCGCCGCCCCTGCCGCTGGCGCATGCGCCCTCGGCCCCTCATCCCACCACGCTGCCGCCCCGGCAGAGCCAGATCGCCAAAGGAGATCCCCGATGAAACTGAGACAAGGCCAGTTCAGCTTCCTGCCCGACCTGACGGACGACGACATCCACGCGCAGGCCCAATACGCCATCGACAACGGCTGGGCCGTATCGGTCGAATACACCGACGATCCGCACCCACGGAATACCTACTGGGAGATGTGGGGCCACCCGATGTTCGACAATCCAGACGCCGCCGCCGTGGTCTTCGAGGTCAATGAGTGCCGCAAGGAACATGGCGGGAAATACATCCGCGTCATCGCCTTCGACAGTTCCGCCGGATGGGAGTCGATCCGCATGAGCTTCATTGCGGGCCGCCCCGCCGAAGAGCCCGGCTTCCGCGTCGTGCGCCAAGAGGGCGAGGGCCGCAGCATCCGCTATACGATCGAAAGCTATGCCGTGCGCGAGCCCGAGGGCCGCCGCTACGCCTGAACGCGTTTACACCCGTGCCCTTCCCGCGCCCGAACCTCCTTGGGCGCGGGCAGCGGGGCGTCCTCTTCCAGTCCAAGCAGGACGCCCCACCCCAGCCGCAGCCCCCCGAGTTCGGAGCCCGAGATGACCGAGACCCCGCAGACTGAGACCGAACCAGCCCCCACTGAACACCCCGAGCGCCCCACCACCGTCGATCTTGCCGCCGCCTTCGAGGGCAGCGGCGTGCGCGAGGTGCTGGCCGAGCTTGACGAGACGATGATCGGCCTCGCCCCGGTCAAGGCGCGCATCCGCGAAACTGCCGCGCTGCTGCTGGTCGACAAGGCGCGCCGCCAGTTGGGGCTCGCCACCGAAACGCCGACCCTGCACATGTCCTTCACCGGCAACCCCGGCACCGGCAAGACCACCGTGGCGCTGAAGATGGCCGACCTGCTGCACCGCTTGGGCTACGTGCGCAAAGGCCATCTCGTCACCGTCACCCGCGACGACCTCGTGGGCCAATACATCGGCCACACCGCCCCCAAGACCAAGGAAGTGCTGAAAAAGGCCATGGGCGGCGTGCTCTTCATCGACGAGGCCTATTACCTCTACCGCCCAGAGAACGAGCGCGACTACGGGCAGGAGGCGATCGAGATCCTGCTGCAGGTGATGGAGAACAACCGCGACGATCTGGTGGTGATCCTCGCCGGCTACGCCGATCGCATGGACCGCTTCTTCGAAAGCAACCCCGGCTTTCGCTCGCGCATCGCCCATCACATCGAGTTTCCCGACTACAGCGACGACGAGCTTCTGCAGATCTCGCAGATCATGCTGGGCGCGCAGAACTACGCGTTCGACGATGCGGCGCGCGCCGCCATGGCCGACTATATCACCGCCCGCCGCGGCCAGCCGCATTTCGCCAACGCCCGCTCGATCCGCAACGCGCTCGACCGCGCCCGGCTGCGGCAGGCCAACCGGCTGTTCAACGAGGCGAAAGGCCCGCTCGGCGCCGAAGCGCTTTCGACCATCACCGAGGCGGATCTGCGCAGCTCACGCGTTTTCCGCGGCGGCCTCGACGTGGATCGCCGCGTGCCGCAGGCCGCCGAATAGCCGCTTCGTCTAGATCGAAATATCCCGGGGGGCCCGCCGCAGGCGGGTGGGGGCAGCGCCCCCTCCCCCGCTCACCCCAAGGAGCCCGACCATGCCCTTCGACCGCAGCGTGAAAATCGCCCCCTCCATCCTCTCCGCCGATTTCGCCAACTTCGGGCAGGAAATCCGCGCCGTCGAAGCACAAGGCGCCGACTGGATCCATGTGGATGTGATGGACGGGCACTTCGTGCCGAACCTCACCTTTGGCCCGCCGCTGGTGAAGGCGATCCGCCCGCATATCTCGACGGTGATGGACGTGCATCTGATGATCGCCCCGGTCGATCCCTATATCGAGGCCTTCGCCGAGGCTGGCGCGGATGTGATCACCGCCCATCTGGAGGCCGGGCCGCACAGCCACCGCACCCTTCAGGCGATCCGCGCCAGCGGCGCCAAGGCGGGGCTTGCACTCAACCCCGGCACCCCGGTCGAGGCCGCCGCGCCGCTGCTGGACCTGTGCGATCTCATCTGCCTGATGACCGTCAACCCCGGCTTCGGCGGGCAGAAATTCATCCACTCTCAGCTGGCGCAGATCGCCAAGCTGCGCGAGATGATCGGTGATCGCGAGATCCACATCCAGATCGACGGCGGTGTCGATCCCAAGACCGCCCCGCTGGTCACGAAAGCGGGAGCCGATGTGCTTGTGGCAGGCTCGGCGGTGTTCCGAGGTGGATCGGTCTCGGACCCCGCCCCATATGGAGAGAACATCCGGGCGATCCGCGCCGCCGCGACAGCCGCGACCGGGGCGCGCTCGGCGGCCTGACCAGAGGAGTTTTCCATGCCCGTCTCTCCCCCTGTCTGCGATTTCGGCTGGCCCGCGCCGGGCTTTTCCCTGCCCGCCACCGACGGCAAGACCTACAGCCTCGAAGAGCTTCGCGGCCCCAAGGGCACGCTGATCATCTTCATCTGCAACCACTGTCCCTATGTGCTGGCGGTGATCGACCGGATCATTCTCGACGCGACCGAGCTGCGCGAGCATGGCATCCACACCGTTGCGATCAGCGCCAATGACGCCGCAAGCTACCCGGCGGACAGTTTCGAGAACATGAAAAAGATGGCGCAGGACAAGGCCTTCCCCTTCCCCTACCTCTATGACGAGAGCCAGCAGGTCGCCCGCGCCTATGATGCCGCCTGCACGCCGGATTTCTTCGGTTTCGATGCGGCCCTTGGCCTGCAATACCGCGGCAGGCTCGACGCGTCGCGCAAGGAGGCCGCCCCCGAAGGCACCCGCCGCGATCTCTTTGAGGCGATGAAACAGGTCGCCGAATTTGGCAGCGGCCCGCTCGATCAGATCCCCTCGATGGGCTGCTCGATCAAGTGGAAGGCCGCCTGACGGCCTTTCCAGCGCCGCGCTGAGCCGGAGCCGTTTCAAACCGGGGGCGCGCCGACGCAGCGCGCCCCCGGCACGGCTTGACAATCCCGCCCGCTCTGGACGACGGTCCCGCTCCGGATGGAGGACGCGCCAAAACGGCGGCGCGGCGGGACGGATGACAGCAAGCTGGACAAGGTTTTCGCGGCAGAACCAGCCGCTGGTGGGCATTCTGCTCATGTTGCTCGCCTCGGCGTGCGGCGCGGTCGATTCCGTTCTTGTTCGGCAATTGGCGGGCGAGGTGCACCCTTTCGTCATGGGCTTCACCCGCGCGCTCTTTGGCTTGCTGGTGGTGCTGCCGTGGCTGCTGTCACGACCGGGCATCTTGCAGACCGAATACCGGCTGCGCCACGTCCTGCGGGCCGCGCTGAAGCTGGCCTCGGTGATCGCCTTCTTCTGCGCCTTTGCCGCGGCGCCGCTGGCGGATGTGACGGCCATCGCCTTCGCCTCGCCGATCTTCGTCACGCTGGGGGCTTGGGTCTTTCTGGGCGAGCGCCCGCGCCCGGTGCGCATCCTTGCCGTGACGCTGGGCTTTGCGGGCGTGCTGATCGTGCTGCGTCCGGGCGCGGGGGATATCCCCCTCGGGCTGGGCTACGCGCTGATCGGCGCGCTGCTGGTGGCGGTGATCCAGCTGATCCTCAAGGGCATGGTGGCGCGCGACAGGACCGAGACGCTGGTGGCGTGGAACCTCATCGCCACGGTGCCGCTGGCGGCGATCCCGGCGCTGCTGGTCTGGCAAACGCCGACGCTGTCGCAATGGCTGCTGCTGGCGCTGCAGGGCGCGCTTGGCGCCGCGGCCATGACGCTGGCGACGCGCGCCTTTGCGCTGGCCGACGCCTCGCTGATCGTGCCCTTCGACTTCCTGCGCCTGCCCTTCGTGGCCGCCTTGGGCTATCTGTTCTTTGGGCAGGTGGTAACCGGCACCACATGGGCGGGCGGCATCGCCATTTTCGTCGCCACGCTGGTCATGGCCCATAGCGCAAGGCGCATCGGCGGCGCGCCCTAGGCCGCGCCCTGCCGCGCGGCTGCCTCGGATTGCAGCGCCGAGAGGATCGTGGCGCGCACCTTCTCGTTCAGCGGCGTGCCGCGGTTCGGCGCGATATTGAGATAGAGCGTCGAGTTGAACTCCTTCGGCGCATCGATCGCGCGGAAGACCACATTCTCCATCCGCATCGCCATGGCCGATTGCGGCACCAGCCCCACGCCAAGCCCCGCGTTCACCAGCGAAACGATGGTCTGGGTCTGGCTCACCTCCTGCACCGTCTCGGGCGTCACCCCGACGGTGGCGAAAAGCGCCCGGTGAATGTCTTTCAGAAAGCCGCCCCGCTCCGAGGAATAGCCGACAAAATCCACCCCCTTGAGGTCGCGCACGCTGAGATCCTGCTTCTCGCAAAGCGGGTGATCCTGCGGCAATGCCAGCAGGAAGGGCTCGCGCACCAGAAGGATATTCTCGATCTCCTGACCATGCGCCGTCGAGCGGGTGAGCCCGAGGTCGAGCTTGCCCGACTGCAGGCCTTCGGCGATCTCATAGCTCATCATCTCGATCGGCTCGAATTTCACCCCCGGCATCACCCGCTTCAGGGCGCAGGCGATCTGCGGCACGAAATGCAGGCTGGCCGAGGGCACAAAGCCCATCACCACATTGCCGACATCGCCGCGCTCGGCCTGCCGGGCGGTCAGCACCGCATATTCCGCGCGCTGCATCAGGTCGGTCGCGCTCTTGAGGAAACTCACGCCAGCAGGGGTCAGCCGCACCGACCTGTTCGACCGGTCAAAGAGCGTCAGTCCGATTCGATCCTCAAGCAGCTTGATCTGCCGCGACAAGGGCGGCTGCGTCATGTTGAGGCGCGCCGCGGCGCGGCGAAAGTTCAGCTCCTCCGCAACGGCGATGAAAAACCGAAGCTGGAAAAAATCGTATGATGCCTGAGCCATAGACAGTCCTCCCCGAAATGCCGCGCCTGCAATCAATTCAAGTATTGTATCATTTCAATCCAACTATGGAATATACAATCGCACCCTCAGGCGTATGGTTCTTTCACCTGCTCTCTCTCCATTGGGCGAGCGCGGGACAGTTTCAGCCGGTGCAGATCACCGGACAGACATGGTAATTTGGGAGGAGAACCATGACCTATCGGACCGGCCGCCTTGTCGCGGCCCTGCTCGCATCCACAATCGCCGGGCAGGCATTTGCGCAGGACGTCACCGTCGTTCTGTCGGAGGAACTCAACACCGTCGAGCCGTGCATGGCCACGCAGTCGAACGTCGGCCGCGTGCTGCTTCAGAACGTCTCCGAGACGCTGACCGAACTGGTGCCGGGCGAGGGTCTGCAGCCGCGTCTGGCCACCGAATGGGAGGACATGGGCAACGGCACATGGCGCTTCACACTGCGCGACGGGGTGAGCTTCTCGGACGGCACGAGCTTTGACGCCGAGGACGTCAAATTCTCGCTCGAGCGCAACCTTTCCGACAAATTCGTCTGCGAGACCGGTGCGAAATACTACGGCGGCATGGCGCTCAGCACCAATATCGTCGACGCGCACACCATCGAGATCACCAGCGATCCGGCGCAGCCGATCCTGCCGCTGCTGATGTCGACGCTGGCGGTGCTGCCGTCCGAGACCGACCCCGACGCCTTCACCGACACGCCGGTGGGCACCGGCCCTTATACGTTCGACGAATATGCCCGCGGCCAGCACATCAAACTGTCGGCGCGCGACGATTACTGGGGCGACGCGCCCGAGGTGAAGAACGCCACCTATCTCTTCCGCTCCGAAAGCGCCGTGCGGGCCGCAATGGTCGCGGCGGGCGAAGCGGACATCGCGCCGAACATCGCGCTGCAGGATGCCACCGACGATGGCACCGACCACGCCTATCCGAACTCGGAAACCGTCTACATGCGGCTCGACCTTTCGGCGGCCCCGCTGGATGACGTGCGGGTGCGGCAGGCGCTGAACTACGCGGTCGACAAAGAGGCCTTCGTCGGCACGATCCTCGCCGATGGCACGCTGCTGGCGACCGGCATGACCCCGCCGTCGACCATCGGCTACAACCACGATCTCACCCCCTACCCGTTCGATCCCGACAAGGCCAAGGGCCTGCTGGAAGCGGCGCAGAGCGACGGCGTCGACGTCGGCGCAGAGATCACCGTGATCGGCCGCCTCGAGAATTTCGCCAATGTGGTGGAGACGATGGAGGCGCTGACCTCGATGTGGCAGGACGTCGGCTTCAACGTCAAACTGCAGATGGTCGAAGTGGCCGAGTGGAACAAATACTACTCCAAGCCCTTCCCCGAGGACCTTGGCCCGACCATGGTCGAGGCGATGCACGACAACGCCAATGGCGATCCTGTCTTCTCGATGTTCAACAAATACGCCTCTGATGGCGTGCAGTCGGGCACTTCGGATCCGAAGCTGGACGAGATGATCACCAAGGCGACCACCGCAGCGGGCGACGAGCGCGAGGCGCTGTGGGAAGAGGTCTTTGCCTATATCCACGACGATCTCGTGGCGGATGTGTTCCTGTGGCACATGGTGGGCATGAGCCGCGTGAACGAGCGCCTCGACTTCACCCCGTCGATCCGCACGAACTCTGAACTGCAGCTTTCGCAGATCAGCTTCAAGTAAGGCCTCCGTCCGGGGGCGGCGCGCCCGCCCCCGGCACGGCCCTGACGCCACCGGACAATCGAGGCAGACATGCAATCCTTCCTTGGCAAACGCGCCGTCGCCAGTGCCATCTCGCTGGTCGGCCTGATCATCCTGGTCTTCTTCCTGTCACGCCTGACCGGAGACCCCACCGACCTTTACCTTCCCGTCGACGCATCGCTGGAGAGCCGTGAGCGGTTCCGCGAGATCAACGGGCTGAACGATCCCCTGCTCATCCAGTTCTTCCACTACATGGGCGATCTGCTGCGCTTCGACTTCGGAGACTCCATCCGCCGCTCGGAACCGGCGCTCGAGGCCGTGCTGCGCGGCTTTGGCTGGACGCTGCAACTGGCCGTGATCACCATGTCTCTGGTCACTGTCAGCGCCATTGTTCTGGGCTCGCTGGCCGCCTTCCACGTCGGCGGCATCTTCGACCGGATCGCCACGTTCTTCTCGCTCATCGGCGCCAGCGCGCCGGACTTCTGGGTCGCCATCGTCGCCATCGTGATCTTCTCGGTGGGTCTGGGCTGGCTGCCGACCTCCGGCACCGGCACGCCGTGGCACTGGGTGCTGCCCGTGGCGGTGCTGTTCATCCGGCCCTTCGGCCTGATCCTGCAGGTGGTGCGCGGCGCGATGATCACGGCGCTGCATGCCCCCTACGTGAAGACCGCCCGCGCCAAAGGCGTGCGCAATCGGCCGATCATCTTTGTGCACGCGCTGCGCAACGCATTGCTGCCGGTCATCACGGTGATCGGCGATCAGACCACGGCGATCCTCAACGGCGCGGTGGTGGTCGAAACCATCTTCGGCTTTCCGGGCATCGGCAAGCTGATGATCGACTCGATCCTGCAACGCGACTTCAACGTGATCCTCGCCGCGATCATGGTCACCGCCTTCGCCATCTTCCTTCTGAACCTGCTGATCGACATCCTCTACGCGGTGCTCGATCCCCGGATCCGGTACTGACCCATGGCCCTTGCAGAAACCGACACTCCGAAAATGACAAAGCCCACCCACCCCGCACTGACGATGGTGAGGATGCTCTGGCGGGACAAGTTCGCCTTCTTCTCGGCCCTCTTCCTGATCGTCATGGTGCTCTGCGCGCTGTTTGGCCCGATGTTCCTCGAAGACATCGCCACCAAGCAGAACCTGCGCGGACGCAACGCCCCGCCGTTCGATTTTTCGAAGGCATGGGTCTACTGGCTGGGCGGCGACGCCCTTGGCCGCCCGCTGCTGGCGCGCATCATCGTCGCCGCGCAGAACACGCTCTTCGTCGCCACCGGCGCGGTGATCTGCTCGCTGACCATTGGCACCACGCTGGGGATGATCGCCGGGTACTCGCGCAAGGTGACCTCGCAGATCATCATGCGACTGGCCGATGTGATCATGGCCTTCCCCTCGCTGCTACTGGCGGTGATCGTGCTCTACATGCTGCCGCCCTCGGTCGGGAACCTGATCGTCGTGCTGACCATCACCCGCATCCCGGTCTACCTGCGCACCGCGCGCGCCGAGGTGCTGGAGGTCCGCGGCCGGATGTTCGTGCAGGCGGCCACCGTCATGGGCGCCTCGACGCCGCGGATCGTGTTTCGCCACATCCTGCCGGTGATCCTGCCGACGCTGGTCACCATCGCCACGCTCGACTTCGCGCTGGTGGTGCTGGTGGAAAGCTCGCTCAGCTTTCTCGGCATCGGCATCCAGCCGCCCGAGATCACCTGGGGCCTGATGGTCAGCCAAGGCCGCCCTTACCTGACCTCCGCATGGTGGCTCAGCTTCTGGCCCGGCCTCGTGATCATCCTCACCACCCTGTCCCTCAACCTGCTCTCGAACTGGATGCGCACCGCGCTTGACCCGGTGCAGCGCTGGCGGCTCGAAATCGCAAGGAAGAAGCAATGACCGAACATCTTCTCGAAGTCCGCAACCTGTCGGTCGACTTCCACACGGCAGGCGGCACGGTCCACGCGGTGCGCAACGTCAGCTGGCACCTCGACAAGGGCGAGACGCTTGCCATCCTCGGCGAATCCGGCTCGGGCAAATCGGTCTCGGCCTCGGCCATCATGGACCTGATCGACATCCCCCCCGGCGAGATCGTCTCGGGCGAGATCCTGTTCAACGGCGAGAGCCTCTTTGCCATGACACAGGAGCAGCGGCGCGAGATCAACGGGCGCCGGATCGCGATGATCTTTCAGGACCCGCTGAGCCATCTGAACCCGGTCTACACCGTGGGCTTCCAGATCGCCGAGGCGATGACCACCCACGGCATCTCGAAGGACGAGGCGCGCCGCACCACGCTCGATCTGATGGAGCGCGTCGGCATCCCGAACGCCGAGGAAAAGATCGACGCCTACCCGCATCAGTTCTCGGGCGGGCAGCGCCAGCGCCTGATGATCGCCATGGCGCTTGCGGTGAAGCCCGACATCCTGATCGCCGACGAGCCGACCACGGCGCTCGACGTGACGGTGCAGGCGCAGATCCTCGCACTGCTTGAGGATCTACAGCGCGAAACCGGCATGGGGATGCTGCTGATCACCCATGACCTTGGCGTCGTGGCAGAGGTGGCCGACCGCGTGGTGGTGATGAACGCTGGCGAGATCGTCGAGAGCGGCAGCGCCGCGCAGGTCTACCGCAACCCGGTCCACCCCTACACCAAGAAGCTCATCGCCGCCGTCCCCGGCACCGGCGCGATGGCAGCGCCGCTCGCCACGGGGATCAAGCCGATCCTCGAGGTCAATCATGTGTCCAAGCATTACGGCGCCTTCGTCGCGCTCGAAGATGCCAGCCTGACGGTTCTGCCGGGCGAGACCGTGGCCATCGTCGGCGAAAGCGGCTCGGGCAAGTCGACGCTGGCCAAGACGCTGCTGCGCCTCGAAGAGGCCACCGGCGGCGAGGCGCTCTATCAGGGGCGCGATCTGCTGACCATGCCCCCGCGCGAGCTGTTCGACATCCGGCGCGAGGTGCAGATGATCTTTCAGGACCCGACCCAGTCGCTCAACCCGCGCATGTCGGTCTTTCAGATCATCGCCGAGGCCTTTGTCATCCACCCCGGCATTCTGCCCAAGCCGCAATGGCGCGACCGGGTGCGCGACCTGCTCGAGCATGTCGGCCTCAACGCCTCGCATATGGACCGCTACCCGCACCAGTTCTCGGGCGGCCAGCGGCAGCGCATCGCCATCGCCCGCGCCTTGGCGCTGGAGCCGAAGCTGATCATCTGCGACGAGGCCGTCTCGGCGCTCGATGTGTCGATCCAGGCGCAGGTGATCCACCTGCTGGAGCAGCTGCAGCAGGACTTTGGCCTGTCTTATCTTTTCATCGCCCACGATCTGCCGCTGGTGCGCGACTTTGCCCACCGCGTCGTGGTGATGCAGGGCGGGCGCATCGTCGAGCAAGGACCGGTTGCGCAGATTTTTGAAGCCCCACAACAGGATTACACCCGCAACCTCATGGCCGCGAGCCTGCATCCCGATCCCGAGATACAGGCAGACCGTCGCGCCGCGAGGCACCGCGCGCAGGAGGAAATGGCATGAAGAAACGTGATGTTCTGGTGGTCTACCCCGCCCGGCCCAAGGCCATGGCGCAGCTCGAAGAAAGCTACACCCTGCATCGCTACGACGAGGCAGACGACAAACAGGCCTTCCTTGCCGAATACGGCCCGCGCTGCGAGGCCATCGTCACCAACGGCCACGCCGCGCTGACCCGCGCGCATCTCGATCATCTGCCCAATCTGAAGATCGTCTGCTGCTCTTCCGCCGGGTTCGAACCCATCGACGTGGACGCGCTGCAGGAGCGTGGCATCTGGCTGACCAACAGTTCGGTCGCGCTCTGCGACGACGTGGCGGATATGGCGCTGCTGCTGACGCTGGCGACCCGGCGGCAGCTGGTGGCGGCGCATGAGTATGTGCGCTCGGGCGACTGGGGCCGCAAAGGCATGTACCCGCTGCTCTCTTCGATGAGCGGCAAGCGGGTGGGCATCGCCGGGATCGGCACCATCGGTCAGGCCATCGCGCGGCGGTTCGAGCCGCTGGGGCTGGAGATCGGCTATACCGCCCGCAGCGCCCGCGATCTGCCGTGGAGCTATTTCCCCGATGTGCAGGCGCTGGCGGAATGGGCCGACATCCTCGTCGCCATCGTGCCCGGCGGCGCTGCCACACAGGGCATGTTCAACAAGCCGGTGCTCGAGGCGCTTGGCCCCACGGGCAGCTTCATCAACGTGGCGCGCGGCAGCGTGGTGGACGAGCCCGCGCTGATCGAGGCGCTCTCCACCGGCAAGCTCGGCAGCGCCGCGCTCGACGTCTATCTCAATGAGCCCAACCCCAACCCGGCGCTGACGCAACTGCCCAATGTGACGCTCTATCCGCATCACGCCAGCGGCACGGTCGAGACCCGCGATGCCATGGCACAGACCGTGGTCGACAATCTCGCCGCCTTCTTTGCGGGCAAGCCCCTGCTCACCCCTGTCTTCGATCTGCCGGAAACCGCGGTAAGCCTATGAAATCGTCATTCTCTTATCTGCGTTGGCCGCTGGCCTTCACCGCAATCGGTCTGGCCCTGTCGTTCTGGCTGGGGCAGGCCACCACCGGCACGCTTTCGGGCGCGCTCACCTTTCTCGCCATCGGCGCGGTGCTGGCGGTGCTGGAGATCTCGCTCAGCTTCGACAACGCCATCGTCAATGCCAACAAGCTCAAGGACATGACCCCGCTGTGGCGGCAGCGCTTCCTGACATGGGGCATTCTGATCGCCGTCTTTGGGATGCGCATCGTCTTTCCGCTGGCGGTGGTGTCGGTCGCGGCCCGCATCGACCCGTGGTCGGCGCTGAAGCTCGCCGCCGCCGAGCCCGAGCAATACGCCCATGTCATGCATGAGGCGCACATCTCGATCGCGGCCTTCGGCGGCACCTTCCTGATGCTGGTGGCGCTGAGCTACTTCATCGATCAGGAGAAAGAGATCGACTGGGTGCGCGCGCTGGAGACCCGCCTGCGCGCCTGCGGAACGATCCGCGGGCTCGAGATCGCCGCGGTGCTCATGCTGGCGCTGGCCTTCTCCGCCGCGCTGCCGCAGGGCAAAAGCGCCGATTTCCTTTTCGCGGCGGTCTGCGGCATGGTCACCTTCGTCGGGGTCGATCTGCTGGGACAGGTGCTCGACCGCGCCGAAGACGCGCGCAACCTCGCGGCGGGCGGCGGCTTCGGGGCGTTCATGTATCTCGAGGTGCTGGACGCTTCGTTCAGCTTCGACGGCGTGATCGGGGCCTTCGCACTGACGCAGAACCTCTTCCTCATCGCCATCGGCCTTGGCATCGGCGCGTTCTACGTGCGGGGGATGACCATCATGCTGGTCGAGAAAGGCACGCTGGCCGAGTTCCGCTATCTCGAACACGGCGCCTTTTACTCGATCCTCGTGCTGTCGGTCATCATGTACACGCAGTCGCTGCTGCATGTGCCCGAACTGCTCACCGGACTCATCGGCGCGGTGCTGATCGGCCTCGCCCTCTGGTCCTCGATCCGCCACAACCGGCTCGAGGCTCGGGGCTGACAGCCGCACCCGCGCCCGCCGCAGGGCGCGCCGCAACCGACTTTTGGAAGGACCACCATGCCCCTGATCCCCCACGACCGTCTTCAGGCTTTTGCGACCGATATTATGGCTGCGGCAGGGATGGAGGCCGACAAGGCTCAGACCACTGCGAGCGTGTTGCTCGAAGGCGATATGATCGGCCATGACACCCATGGTGTCTCGCTGATCCCAATGTATCTCAAGGCGCTATCTTCGGGCGAGATGTCCGGAAGCGGCGCCCCGGAGGTTGTGTCGGACCGCGGCGCCTGTTTCGTATGGGACGGACGTCTGCTGCCCGGCGCATGGCTGGTGACCCGGGCGCTGGAGCGGGCCTGCGACCGGGTCACCACGCATGGAGTTGTCACCGCGGCGATCCGCTCCTCGCATCACACCTGCGCGCTCGCGGCCTTCATGCGCCCGGTCACCGAGCGCGGCTTCATCGCCCGGCTCAGCTGTTCCAATCCGGCCGCCAACCGCATGGCGCCCTATGGCGGCACCCGCCCGTTGCTGACCCCCAACCCGATCGCCTATGGTTTTCCCACGCGCGGTACGCCGATCGTGGTGGATGTCTCCTGCTCGATTACCACCACCACGATGACGCAGACCTTGGCGCGCAGCGGCGGCCGCTTCCCCGAGCCTTGGGCGCAGACCGCCGACGGCACGCCGACCGACGATCCGCGCGAGGTGACAGAGCACGGCGGCTCGCTGCTGCCGCTGGGCGGCGCCCTCAAGGGGCACAAGGGCTATGGGCTCGCGCTGTCGGAGGAGTTGCTGACCCAAGGCCTCTCGGGCAAGGGCCGCGCCAACACCGACGCGCCGGGACCGCTGGCGCAAAGCGTCTTCCTGCAGGTGATGGACCCCGAGGCTTTCGCCGGGCTCGACCCGTTTCTCGACCAATCCGACCATCTCGCCGAGGCCTGCCGCAGCAATCCGCCCGCAGCGGGCGCGACGGGCGCGGTGCGCGTCCCCGGCAATTCCGCCGCCGCCAAACGCGCGCGGGCGCTGGCCGAGGGCGTGCCGGTCGCGGCTTCGGTGCTGGAGGCCCTGAACGAGGCCGCCATGCGCCTTGACGCGGGCGCGCTGGAGGTCGCGTGATGGCGCAAGGCACGATCATCATCACCGGCGCGTCCTCGGGCATCGGTCGCCAGACCGCGCAGCACTTTCTCGCGCAGGGCTGGCGCGTGGGCCTCATCGGTCGCCGCGAAAGCCTGCTGACCGAGATGGCGCAGGATGCCCCCGACGCGCTGCCCCTGCCCTGCGACGTCACCGACGAGGGCTCGGTCGAGGCCGCCTTCGACCGGGCATTGGCGCATTGGGGCCGGATCGACGTGCTGTTCAACAACGCCGGTCAGGGTCTCAAATCGGTGCCGGTGGATGAGGTCTCGCTCGAAGACTGGCGCCGGGTCACCGATGTGAACATCACCGGCATGTTCCTCTGCGCCCGCGCCGCCTTTGCCCGGATGCGCGCGCAGGATCCGCAAGGCGGGCGGATCATCAACAACGGCTCGGTCTCGGCGCATGTCCCGCGCCCCGGCTCGATCGCCTATACCGCCTCGAAACATGCGGTCACCGGGATGACCCGCGCGCTTTCGCTAGATGGCCGCCGCTACGGCATCGCCTGCGGTCAGATCGACATCGGCAATGCGCTGACCGAGATGTCCGCCGGGCAGCAGAAGGGCGTTCCGCAGGCGGATGGCGCCATCGCGGTGGAGCCGATGTTCGACGCGGGCGAGGTCGCGCGCGCCGTGCACCATATGGCCAGCCTGCCACCCGAGGCGAACATCCAGTTCGTCACGCTGATGGCGACGGCGATGCCCTATATCGGGCGCGGCTAGGCGCTGCGGGCTGCGCCCGACCCTGAGAAGTCGCTCACCCTACATCGCCTGTTTGGCCTGCCCGACGTAGATCGCCACGGGCAGCAGCGTCTCCGAAGAGGTGAACCGCTGCGCCTGCATCATCGCCTCCAGCGTCGCCGCCTGCGACCAGTCCCGGCGGCTGATGAACTGCCGCGCCACCAACGCCGCCCCGTCGGGACGGGTCTGCACAAACCCGTGCAATGCCGCCGAAATCCGGTCCTGCAGCGCGGCAGAGCCAACCCCGTGCTGGATCGCCAGCGCCTCCACCACCAGTTCGAGCTTGGCCAGCGGCTGCGCGGGATCGGCAAGGAATTTCTCCTCGAGCAGCGCCACCCCCTCGGCCCCGTCGGTCTCGATCAGCGCCGTGGCAAAGGCGCCCAAGGTCGGGCTCTGGCCGCCGAGGGCCACGCCCTCAAGCGTGGAATGGATCACACGGCGCGCGGCCTCCGAGCCTTCCAGCCCCAGCAGCAGCGCGCGGATCGGTTGATAGGGCGCGTTGACCGGCGTGTAGAAATTCTCCATCAGCGCCGCCACCCCCAGACGCAGCTTGATCCGGCGCAGCTCCGCATAGGGCGCCTTGTCGATCTCGCGCAGCGCAAGATTGCGCAGCTCGCGGTCGCGATGGTCCTGCAGCCCCGCAAAGAGCGCGAAGCGCCGCGCGTCAAAGCCGCTCGTCCACTCCGGCCCCTCTTTTAGGATGCGGCGCATCACCGGACGGAAATCCGCATCCACATAGGCCACCTGCACCCAGCGCGCGCCGTCGCGGGCAAAAAGCACGCTGTTCTCGGGGGCCGCGGCGAGGCGGCGGCGGCTCACACTGTCGACAAAGGCGTCCAGATCGCTCGGCACCTCGCCGCGCAGCACCTCGACCGGCGCAAAGGCAAAGGGGTTTTCGGGATCGGGCCGCGCCAGCACCAGCGCGCTGCCCTCCACCAGCCAATCGGCGGCAGTCCGCTCCGGCAGCACGTTGTGAAAGGCGCAGGGCAAGGCCGGCGTCGCCGCCAGCGAGACGGCGGTCAGCAGGGCAAGGGCGGTCATCCGGGCGCAGGCCATGGCGGCTCCTTTCACAGGTCGGTTCCATCCGGCCACAGCGCCGGCGCAATGGCCGGGGCGCCGCGGCGTCTCAAAAGGCCGCCACCCGCTCGATCACCCAAAAGGCGGCAAGACTGCCGATGCCGTAGCCCGCAGTGCGGACAAGCCGCGCCTGCCCGCGCTCCAGCAGCGGAAACAGGCGGTGCACCAGCAGGCCAAGGATCAGCACACCGCAGATAAACAGGATCTGCCCGGCCTCGACCCCGACGTTGAACGACAGCAGCGCCAGCGGGATGTCATCCTGCGGCAGGCCGATCTCGCGCAGCGCCCCGGCGAAGCCGAGCCCGTGGATCAGGCCGAAGGCAAAGGAAATCACCCATGGAAACCGCTGCGCCAGCTGGTCGCGGGCCTCGGGCGGCAAGGTCAGCTCATAGCCCAGAAAGACGATCGACAGGGCGATCACCGCCTCTACGGGCGGTGGCGGCAGGGTCAGCCAGCCCAGCGTGGCGGCGGCCAGCGTGATGCTATGCGCGGCGGTAAAAGCGGTGATCGCCCACAGCAGCCGCCCGCGCCCACGGATCAGCAAAAGCAGCGCGAAGACGAACAGCAGATGGTCCACACCTTCGAGGATATGCGTCACCCCAAGCCCGACGTAGCTGGTGAACACCCCCAAACTGTCCAGCTCCGCAGGCACGGTGAAAGCGGGTGCGCCATTGGTCAGCCGCTGGGTCTGCATCTTCCCCGGTGCAAGCTCGTAGCGCACCAGCGTCTCGGTGCGGGTGCGCTCCAGCCCATCGATGGCGATTGTGCCCCCGGCAAGCCCCTGCGGGCAGGTGGCGATCCAGCCGCTCACCCAGCCGCGCCCGTCAAAGCTTGGCGGCGGCGGCTCCGAGGCGGTGCAGCCCTCGGGCAACACCGGGCGGATCGCCATGGGTTTGCCGCTGACGTCGGGCATCCGCCAGCTGACCCGCCACTGCCCCTCCCGCAGCGCTGTCAGTTCCAGATAGCCCGGATCAAGCGCATGCGCCGCTCCGCGTCCCGGCAGCACGCTCAGACACAAAAGCAGCACGCAAAGCAGCCGGATCATTGCGCCAAAACCTCTTCGCTGGAGGGCAGCGTGATCTCATAGCGCTCCATCAGCGCTTCCGAGAAGGCCGCGCCCATCTCCTTGGCCTTGGCCGCCCGCCATTCGGCCTCGACCCGGTCGCGGATCGCCGCCAGCGGCGGCAGCTCCGGCGCGGCGCTGTCGGTGATACGGATGAGATGTAGCCCATAGGCGCTCTGCACCGGCCCCTGCCATTGCCCCTTTGGCAGTTCCGCCAGCGCGCTGTGAAAGCCGCTGCCGAAGCTGCGGTCGATGGCGGGCGCGCTGGTCAGCGGCAGCGCCGGAGGCAGCATGGCGCCGCGGCCGATCTGCATCGGATCCGCGCCCTCCTGTAGCTTCACGCGCAGCGCCTCTATCGCGCCGGGGTCCTGCTGCCCGTCCAGCAGCACCTGCTCGAAGGCATAGCGCGCGGGCAGCGCAAAGCGCGCGCGGTGGCTCTCGACAAACGCCGCCAGCGCCGCCTCGTCCGGCACCAGCACCGCCGCCCCCGACTTGCCGATGAATTCCATTTTCTGCGCCAGCCGCTGACGGATCGCCGCATCGCCGCTGTCGAGCCCAAGGCGCAGCGCCTCGCGCACCATCGCCTCCTCGCGGGCCCAGTTGCTGAGCAGACCGTCCATCTCGGCCGGGGTGGGCTGGCGGTTCCAGACCGCGGCAAAGCGCTCGCGCATGTTCTGCGCCTCCGCGACGCTGAGGGTGATCGCGTCCGGCGGCGGCGCTTCGGGCGTGTCATCGAGCAGCGCGTAGGCGCCAAAGATCACCCCCGCGATGACGAAGAAATGCAAAAGCGGGGATCTCAGAATGCGTCGCATGGCCAAAAATCTTCAAGTCAGTCACAAAATGGACGGCCCAAAGCATGGGCCCTCCGCATCCTAGCACAGCGCGCCGCGCCTTACTCCGCCGGAGTGTACCAGATCGGCGAGGTATAGGCGCGCTGCTGGTTGGTCATCGGCACGTCCTCGGGCAGTTCGAGATCGAATTTCACCGCGTCATAGGCCGTCCAGCGCGGCGTCGGGATCTCGATCACCCGCGCGTAGTAAAAGGCCTTGAGCGCGGGATCGAAGTCGGGATCGGTCCAGACCGTGCCCAGTTCCGCCGCGCCTATGGTGTTGGTCCAACTGGGGATCGACAGATCGACGGTGCTGCCCACCGGCGGCACGGTGCCATCCTCGGCGGGCGTGCGATCGTCCGACCACGCCACGTCATAGACCTTCTCTTGCGGGGTGCCCTCGGCGTCGATCCAGCCCTTCACCACCTGCACACGGTCGAGGTTCGCCCCCGCGGAATCGCGCAGCGCATAGACCAAGAAGCTCGGCGCTTCGGCCCCTTCGGGCGCGGGCGGCATGTCCGATCCCATGGGCACGCCCTTGGTGTAGCCCACCAGCGCCAGATCCCGGCGCAGCGCGTCGTCTTCCGCGTAGTCCCAGCCGCCGAAGAAGCGCACGCGGATGCGGGTGCCGGTGGTGGCATAGACCTCGCGCCGCTGCATCGCGTCGAACAGCGCTCCACGGGTGTTCTCCTGCGCCCAGACCGCGGTGAGGCCAGAGGTGATATATTCATAGCTGTAGAGGGTCAGCCCTAGATCCTCGTTGGCCAGCGCCACATGCAGCTCGTCCTCCTCGATGATCCGATGCGCCGAAGGCTCGTAAGTGGCGTATTTGCCGAAGAAGTTGTCGTTGTCCGGGCTCGGCACCGCGACGTGGTTGTCACCGGCCCCCACCATGCCAAACTTGAACGGGTTGGTGCCCAGATCCTCCTCCAGCATCATCCCGCGCAGCAGGCCGGACCGGGCGTATTCGCCGGGCAGCATCTCTTCGGTCTTGGCGGCGGTGGCGTCGAGGTTGCCGTAATCCCACGTCTCGAAATCGGCAAAAGCGTCATCGGGGGACAGGAAGGGATGCGCCTCGCCGTCGCCCTTCATCTGCGTCGCCTCATAGAGCCGCTCCCATTTCTGGCGCTGCTCGGCATAGTCGGGATCGTAAGGCGCGCCGCCGTCGAAATCATCCTGCATGGCGAACATCATGCCGTTCGACAGGTTGCCATTGTGCGGGATGGCCAGCACGTCGCCGCCGGTGGTGTCCTCGTAGTTCTGCATCCATTTCCACAGATCGCGCGGGTTGTTCGAGCCCATGGGCGGCTGCGTGGTATAGGCGATCACCTGTTTCGCCCGCTCGCCCCCGTCCCGCAGGATCACGTTGCGGTGCAGGTTGTTGCCCTTCTCCAGCGAGGTCCATTCAAAGGCGATGAACGTGGTGAACGTGCCGGGATCGTTGAACTCTTCGGCGGCGTCGACAATGTCGTACCAGACCGCGTCAAAGGCCGGCAGGCCGGGCTGGTAGTTCAGCGCTTCGGGCAACTCTCCTTGGCCGAACTGTTCGATCAGCCGCCACATGGCACCCGCGGCCACCTGCCCGCCCGCATTGAAATCCTCGTGGTATTTCTTGCCGTCCGGATCGGCGAGGATCTCGGGCGTGCCCATCATGATGTCTTGGATCACGCCCATCGCGTCCGAATGGTCGGTGATCATGAAAAAGTCGTAGGGCACGCGCACCTTGTTGGGCTGGCCGGTGCTGGTGGTCACCTGATCGCCGCGCGCGTAGCGATAGGCATCGCGCGGCCCCAGCGTGGTGCCCGCGCCGCCCGCATCGGGCGAGAGCGCGGTGTGCACATGGGTGTCGCCAAAGAACACATCGGTCGGAAAGGCGCGGTTGGCATAGGGCGAGTAGGGCCGCCCCTTCATCACGTCGATCGGCCCGGAGAGGCCCGCGGTATAGGCCCCGCCCTCCTGCGAGGTCTCCTGCGCAAAAAGCGCGCTTGGGGTGAGGAAAAGTGCGATCGCGGTCAGCGCCGCACCGAAAGCCTTTGGTTGCATCCTGGGTTGCATCTTGGGTCGCATGAGGTGCTCCTGCGTAAATGCCGCAGCCATCGCGCCGGACCTGTCCGGCACTCGCGCCGCCACGACGTAAAAATCCCTGTGGGGCATGATCGGAGCCCTGCGACTCCCCGCCCAAATCGCCTGTAATACCGGCACGATAGGCGCGAGCCTTACGTGACGCCAGAGAACTTTCGCGCCATGGTTGAATTGAGCATTGAGCCGCGCCGCTGCTCTGTCGCGCCGCCCAAACGCCGCGCCACCCACATGCAAAAACGGCCGCGATGCGCTGCATCACGGCCGTTCCCATCAGCGCACAGACATGCGCGCCTGAAGGTCTGTCAGTCTGCGGTCAGACCGCCACCTTCATGCTTTCTTCGAGGTAGATCTCGCGCAGGCGCGTCGCCACCGGGCCGGGCGTGCCCGCACCGACCGCAGCACCGTCGACCTCGACCACCGGCATCACGAAGCTGGAGGCGGAGGTCACAAAGGCCTCATCCGCGTCTTTCGCCTCGTCGATGGTGAAGCTGCGCTCTTCCACGACCATCTGCGCTTCCTTGGCGAACCGCAGCACCGCGGCGCGGGTGATGCCATGCAGGATGTCGGTCGACAGCTCGCGGGTGATGATCTTGCCGCCCTTGACGATATAGGCGTTGTTCGACGAGCCCTCGGTCACCTTGCCGTCCTCGACGAACCACGCATCGTCGCAGCCGGCTTTCTTGGCGGCCATCTTGGCCATCGACGGGTACAGCAGCTGCACCGTCTTGATGTCGCGGCGGCCCCAGCGGATGTCCTCCAGCGAGATCACCTTGATGCCCTTCTTGGCCGCCGGGTTGTCGGCGAGGCCGGGCTTGTTCTGCGTGAACAGCACCAGCGTCGGCTCGGTGGTCTCGGGGTCGGGGAAGGCGAAATCACGATCGCCAGCCGAGCCGCGGGTGACCTGCAGATAAACGAGCCCATCGGTGATCTCGTTGAGCTTGACCAGCTCGCGGTGGATCGCCAGCAGCTCTTCCTCGGTGCAGGGCGCCTTCATGTCCAGCTCTTTCAGCGAGCGGGCGAGCCGCTTGGCGTGGCCGTCGAAACCGATCAGCTTGCCGCCAAGAACCGAGGTCACCTCATAGACCCCATCGGCCATCAGAAAGGCCCGGTCGAAGATCGACACTTTGGCCTCGGTCTCGGGCAGGTACTCGCCATTGACGTAAACGGTGCGCATTGCAGCTTTCTCCATAATTCTCTGTCGCTCAGTTCCGCCAAAGCGGACCCGGGGTCAAGCCCGCTCGCCGCTGCCCACACAGCAGCTTCGGCATAGGGCGGGCCGCCCCATCGAAATCATCCGGCGCCGGGGCTCAGCCCCAGAGCGCCGCCTCGGGCGCATGCACACCCGCGTCGTCGTAAAGCAGGGCCGCCTCGCGGTCCTCGCCCAGCAGCAGCGGCGCGTCGAGATCGACATATTGCGCGCCCTGCGCCACGATCACCGCCGGAGCCATGGCCAGCGAACTGCCCACCATGCAGCCGACGAAGATGCCGTAGCCCTCAGCCTTGGCCGCGTCGAGCAGCGCCAGCGCCTCGGTCAGACCGCCGGTCTTGTCGAGCTTGATGTTGACGATGTCGTATTTGCCCTTGAGGCTCGGCAGCGAGGCGCGGTCGTGGCAGCTCTCGTCGGCGCAGATCGGCACCGGGCGCTCCATGCCCAGCAGCGCGTCATCCTCGCCCGCCGGCAGCGGCTGCTCGACCATGGCCACGCCGAGGCGCTGCAGATGCGGCGCCAACTCGGCATAGACCTCGGGCGTCCAGCCTTCATTGGCATCGACGATAATGGTGCTCTCCGGCGCCCCGGCGCGCACGGCTTCGAGCCGCGGCAGATCCTCGGGCGTGCCCAGCTTCACCTTCAGCAGCGGGCGGAAGGCGTTCTTGGCGGCCTGCGCCTGCATCTCTTCGGGGGCGGCGAGCGAGAGCGTATAGGCGGTCACCTCGGGCTGCGGCGCGGGCAGACCCAGCAGATCCCACACCCGCTTGCCTGCGGTCTTGGCCTCCAGATCCCACAGCGCGCAATCCACCGCGTTGCGCGCGGCGCCTGCGGGCAGCAGGTCCTGCAGCGCCTCGCGGGTTACATCCTGCGGCAGCGATTGGATCTGCGCCTCGACGCTGTCCAGCGTTTCGTCATAGCGCGCATAGGGCACGCATTCGCCCCAGCCGGTGATGCCGCCGCGAGTGATCTTCACGGTGATCACCTTGGATTCGGTGCGGCTGCCGCGCGAGATGGTGAAGACCTGCGCCAGCTTGAAGGTGTCGCGGGTGACCTCGATGCTCAAACCCTGCCCCTTTCATTGTTCCTTAAATACGCAAACCCCGGCGCCGGAAGCGCCGCCGCCGGGGTGATGTGGTCACTGTGCCAGATGGCTCAGAGCGCCGCCACCGCATCCGCGAGGCGCTCGGCGCCGTGGCGGTAGGGGTCGACGCAGGGCAGACCAAGGCTTTCCTCGACCTCGGCGCAATAGGCTTTGGCCTCTTCCTCGCCCATGTGCTGGGTGTTGATCGACACGCCGATCACCTTGCAGTCGGGGTTGGCGACCTTGGCCAGTTCCAGCGCCACGTCGCGCACCGCTTCCAGCGTCGGCAGCTTGTAGCCCGGCAGACCGCGCATATGGGTGCGGGTCGGCTCGTGGCAGAGCACCAGCGCGTCCGGCTGACCCCCATGCACCAGCGCCATGGTCACGCCCGAGTAGGAGACGTGGAACAGCGAGCCCTGACCCTCGATGATGTCCCAGTGATCGGGCTCATTGTCGGGGGTGAGATATTCGATCGAGCCGGCCATGAAGTCGGCGATCACCGCGTCGAGCGGCACACCGTCGCCGGTGATCAGGATGCCGGTCTGGCCGGTGGCGCGGAAGGTGGACTTCATGCCCTTTTCGCGCATTGCCGCGTCCAGAGCCAGCGCGGTATACATCTTGCCGACCGAGCAGTCGGTGCCCACGGCCAGCAGGCGCTTGCCGGTGCGCTTCTCGCCGTTGGCGATCGGATATTGCACCGAAGGAATGCGCACGTCGTGCAGCGTCTGGCCAGTGGCCTTGGCGACGGCTTTGAGGTCTTCTTCGTTGCGCAGCAGGTTGTGCAGGCCCGAGGCAAGGTCAAAGCCTTCCTCAAGTGCTTCCACCAGAACCTTTTTCCAGGTCTGCGAGATCACGCCGCCACGGTTGGCGACGCCGATCACCAGCGTCTTGGCACCGGCGGCCTTGGCTTCGGCAAGGGTCATGTCCTTGAGGCCCAGATCGGCCTTGCAGCCTTCAAGGCGGAACTGACCCACGCAGTTCTCGGGGCGCCAGTCCTTGATGCCCTGTGCCACCTTGGCGGCCAGACCGTCGGGGGCGTCACCGAGGAAGAGGAGATACGGCGTCTCGATCATGGTATTTTATTCCCTGTGTTTGTGTCTGCTATCGTGTCGGCGGCTGCGCGTGTGGTGTTTGGGAGGCGCACAGGCCCGCGACCGGTTTCGACGCTGAGTTTGCCCTGCATCCCACGCAAATCCGTCTCGATTTGCACGTTCGCGCGCGCAGCAACGCCAAATTTCCACGCATTTCGGCACCAACGCCGAAGAATCGTGCACGGTATCGCGGCAGGAGGCGGCAGAGTTTGCGCCGCAACGCGGCAAATTTCGCTTGCGCAGCATCACGCAATTTAATAACCCATGTGCCAGCCTGAACGTAACTTCATTACCCACCCGAGGTGATCAAATGAGCTTTCGCATCCAGCCCGCCGCGCCCGCCCGCCCGAACCGCTGCCAGCTTTTCGGCCCCGGCTCGCGTCCGGCGATCTTCGAGAAGATGGCCGCCAGCGCCGCGGACGTGATCAACCTCGACCTCGAGGACTCGGTCGGCCCCGACGACAAGGATAGTGCGCGCGCCAATATCATCGAGGCCATCGGCGATATCGACTGGGGCAAGAAGACGCTTTCGGTGCGGATCAACGGGCTCGACACGCCCTATTGGTATCGCGACGTGGTCGATCTGCTGGAGCAAGCCAGCGACCGGCTCGACCAGATCATGATCCCCAAAGTGGGCTGCGCCGGGGATCTCTATGCCGTGGATGCGCTGGTCACCGCCGTCGAACGCGCCAAGGGCCGGAGCAAGCCGATCGCCTTTGAGGTGATCATCGAGAGCGCCGCGGGCATCGCCCATGTGGAAGAGGTCGCTGCCGCCTCGCCCCGGCTCGAGGCGATGAGCCTAGGCGCCGCCGATTTCGCCGCCTCCATGGGCATGGCGACCACCGGCATCGGCGGCACGCAGGAAAACTACTACATGCTGCACGAGGGTGCCAAACACTGGTCCGACCCGTGGCACTGGGCGCAGGCGGCCATCGTCGCCGCCTGCCGCACCCATGGCGTGCTGCCCGTCGACGGCCCCTTCGGCGATTTCTCGGATGACGAGGGCTACCGTGCGCAGGCGCTGCGCTCGGCGACGCTGGGCATGGTCGGCAAATGGGCCATCCACCCCAAGCAGGTGGCGCTGGCCAATGAGGTCTTTACCCCCTCCGAGGGCGCGGTGACCGAGGCGCGCGAGATCCTCGCCGCCATGGAAGAGGCCAAGGCCAAGGGCGAGGGTGCCACGGTCTACAAGGGCCGTCTGGTGGATATCGCCTCGATCAAACAGGCCGAGGTGATCGTGCGCCAGTCCGAAATGATCGCCAGCGCCTGAGCCGCAAAACCGCTGTCCCCGCGGGGACAGCGGTCGCGATCCGGCATTGCACCGCTCTGACAAAAGGCCGTCCCCGCGGGGACGGCCTCTTTATTGCGGCCCCCTCCCTGCCCTTAGCGGCCTTGACCCGAGCGCCGCCCGCCGCCTAGCCTGCCCTCATATCAAAGACGTCATTTCACCCATCCCATTTCCCTGCACGGAGCCGTGCCATGAGCCTCGCGCACCGCCGCCTTCGCTTTCGCCTGCCTGCCGCCCAGCCGTTCCCTAATGGTCTGTTAATATTTGTCCTGACCCTCTTTGCCCTACTCCCGGCCCCCGCCCGCGCCGATGTCTTTCCCTTCAACACGCCGTCCGGCAATATTTCTTGCTCGGTCGGCATTGGGGTCGACAACACGGATATCATGTGCTCGATCAGCGAAACGCAGGGCACGCCGCCGCTGCCCCGCCCTGCATCCTGCGCCGGGGCCTGGGGGCACCACTACGAAATGTTCGACCGTGGCCCGGTCACGGCCAAATGCGGCGCCGGCAGGCCGAAGAAGGCAAACCCGGAGCGCAGCGCCATGCCCTACGGCACCAGAGATGATTTCGGCGGGATCACCTGTAGTTCTAGCAAGCAGGGGCTGGAGTGCCGAAACATGGACGGGCACGGTTTTTTCCTGTCGCGCCGCGTGCTCAAGGTCTGGTAGCCGGGCCGCGAAGACTGGACAGGCCCGGCCCGCACCCCAGCTTCAGCCCCACGAGGAGACGGAAAATGCGCGGGACGCACGGGCCGTGTTGCGCCTGTTACCGTGCGCAGCTAGAGCGCGCCGGACGAGTTCCGCAATTCATGCGCGCCAAGGAGGTTGTTGATGACGCAGTTCACGCTCGGATGGGAAGAATGGCTGGCCTTGCCCGGCCTCGGCCTGCCCGCGATCCGCGCCAAGGTTGATACCGGCGCGCGGACCTCGGCCCTGCACGCCTTCGCCATCGAACCCTTCGGCTCGGCTGACAAGCCGATGGTCCGCTTCGCCATTCACCCCGACCCCGCCGATCCTGATCTCGAGATCATCTGCTCGGCGCCGCTCAAGGACCGGCGCGAGGTGACCTCGTCGAACGGCGAGACCGAGCTGCGCTTCGTGATCGAGGCAGAGGTGGTGATGGGCAAGCGCCGCTGGCCGATCGAGATCACCCTCACCGACCGCGGCAGCATGGCCTATCGCATGCTGCTGGGCCGCAGCGCGCTGCTCGACGACATGATCGTTTCGCCGACCCAGCGCATGCAGCAGCCCGAACTGTCGTTCGACGTTTACCGCGCCCTGCCCCGCCGCCACCGCGCGCAGCGGGCGTTGCGCCTCGCGGTGCTGACCCGTGAGCCCAACAACTACTCCACTCAGCGCCTGATCGAAGCCGCCGAAACCCGTGGCCACACGATGGAGGTGATCGACACCTCGCGGTGCTATATGAACATCCGCGCCGTTGGCGGCGAAGTGCATTACGACGGCCGCCGCCTGCCCCATTACGACGCGGTGATCCCGCGCATCGGAGCCTCGATCACCAGCTACGGCACCGCCGTGGTGCGCCAGTTCGAGAGCATGGGCACCTATTGCCTCTCGGGCTCGGAAGGCATCAGCGTCTCGCGCGACAAGCTGCACGCGCATCAGGTGCTGGCGCGTCACCGCATCGGCATGCCGACCACCGCCTTTGCCCGCAGCCCCAAGGATTTGGGCAATCTGGTGGAACTGGTGGGCGGTGCGCCGCTGGTGCTGAAGCTGCTGGAAAGCAGTCAGGGCAAGGGCGTGGTGCTGGCCGAAACTCCCAAGGCCGCCGAAAGCGTGATCAGCGCCTTTCAGGGGCTGAAGGCGGATTTTCTCGTGCAGAGCTTCGTCAAGGAAGCCGCCGGTGAGGACATTCGCTGCCTCGTGGTCGGCGGCAAGGTGGTGGCCACCATGCGCCGCCGCGGCAAGCCCGACGACTTCCGCTCGAACCTGCATCAGGGCGGCACCGCCGAGAAGGTGCGGATCTCGCGCGAGGAACGCGAGGTGGCGATCAAGGCGGCCCGAGCGATGAAGCTCGACGTGGCGGGGGTGGACCTGCTGCGCGGTGCCGACGGTCCCAAGGTGCTGGAGGTGAACAGCTCGCCGGGCCTCGAGGGCATCGAGAAGACCTCGGGCAAGGACATCGCCGGGCTGATCATGGAGCACATCGAGACCAAAGTGGCCCCGAAGCCGCCGCGCTCGAAAAGCCGCACGAAGCGCAGCGCGGGATAACCCGCCGCAACGCAAGCCGGACGCGCGCCTGCCCGTGGGGTCGCGCCGCGACACCTGCGGTCTGCCCTTTATCCTGGCCAAGTCCGGACGAGTGTCGAGCGTCGTGCTCCCCCACCAAAGCGCCAGCCCGCCCGTACGGGCAGGCGCACGCCCGGCGGCCTTTGGCCTTGATTCCGGGCGGGGCTGGTGGACGGGCACCGATGGCGCACGAAAAATTGCGCCCTTACAGAGGCTCACGGGAACTTTAGAACGCGGAAGCCCCTGCAAGGCGCAACCTTCTTGCGCCGCGCCGCGCTGCGGCATCGCCTTGCCCTTGCCGCTGCCCCCTATGGGCGTTAAACACCCCCGGTAATCCAAACTCCGAGGGGATGCCCCATGCCTGCCTATCGCTCCCGCACCACCACCCACGGCCGCAACATGGCCGGCGCCCGCGGCCTGTGGCGCGCCACTGGCATGACGGACGGCGACTGGAACAAGCCGATCATTGCGATCGTGAACTCCTTCACCCAATTCGTACCCGGCCACGTGCACCTCAAGGATCTGGGCCAGATGGTCGCCCGCGAGGTCGAAAAGGCCGGCGGCGTCGCCAAGGAGTTCAACACCATCGCGGTGGATGACGGCATCGCCATGGGCCACGACGGCATGCTTTACTCGCTGCCCTCGCGCGAGATCATCGCCAACTCGGTGGAATATATGGTCAACGCGCATTGCGCCGACGCCATGGTCTGCATCTCCAACTGCGACAAGATCACCCCCGGCATGCTGATGGCCGCCATGCGCCTCAACATCCCCGTGGTCTTTGTTTCGGGTGGCCCGATGGAAGCGGGCAAGGTCAACTGGGAAGGCACCGAGAAGGCGCTGGATCTGGTCGACGCCATGGTCGCCGCCGCCGATGACAAATACACCGACGCGCAGGTTCAGGCGATCGAGGAAGCCGCCTGCCCGACCTGCGGGTCGTGCTCGGGGATGTTCACCGCCAACTCGATGAACTGCCTGACCGAAGCGCTTGGCCTGTCGCTGCCCGGCAACGGCTCGACGCTGGCCACCCACTCGGACCGCCAGCGGCTGTTCGTCGAGGCCGGTCACCTGATCGTCGACCTCGCCAAGCGCTACTACGAGCAGAACGACGCCACCGTGCTGCCGCGCTCGATCGCCACGGTGAAGGCCTTCGAGAACGCCATGACGCTGGACATCGCCATGGGCGGCTCGACCAACACCGTGCTGCACCTGCTGGCCGCCGCGAACGAAGGCGAAGTGCCCTTCGAGATGTCCGATATCGACCGGCTGTCGCGCAATGTGCCGGTGCTGTGCAAGGTCGCGCCCGCCAAGGACGACGTGCACATGGAAGACGTGCACCGCGCGGGCGGCATCATGTCGATCCTCGGCCAGCTCGATCGTGCCGGTCTGCTCGACACTTCGGTGCACACGGTGCACGCCGAGACCATGGCCCATGCGCTCGACCGCTGGGACGTGACGCGCACCAATTCGGAATCGGTGCATGACTTCTTCCGCGCCGCGCCGGGCGGCGTGCGCTCGACCACCGCCTTCTCGCAGTCCATGCGCTATGACACGCTCGATCTCGACCGTCAGGCCGGGGTGATCCGCGACGCCGAGCACGCCTTTTCCAAGGATGGCGGGCTTGCGGTGCTCTACGGCAACCTCGCCGAGGATGGCTGTATCGTGAAGACCGCGGGCGTGGACGAGTTGATCCTGACCTTCCACGGCCCGGCGCGCATCTTTGAATCGCAGGACACCGCGGTGAGCGCGATCCTCACCGGCAAGGTGCACAAGGGCGATGTGGTGCTGATCCGCTACGAAGGCCCGCGCGGCGGTCCGGGCATGCAGGAAATGCTCTACCCGACCTCCTACCTCAAATCGAAGGGCCTTGGGAAAGACTGCGCGCTGGTCACCGACGGGCGCTTCTCGGGGGGCTCCTCGGGCCTGTCGATCGGCCACGTCTCGCCGGAAGCGGCAGAGGGCGGCACCATCGGCCTCGTGGAAGAGGGCGACATGATCGAGATCGACATCCCGAACCGCAAGATCAACCTCGCCGTCGACGACGCAGTGATCGCCGAGCGCCGCGCCGCGCGTGAGGAAAAGGGCTGGCAGCCGGACGAGCAGCGCAAGCGCAAAGTCTCCAAGGCACTGAAGGCCTATGCCGCGCTGACCACCTCGGCCGCAAAGGGCGCCGTGCGGCAGATCTAAGCCGCCACGGGCAGGTAGAACGAAATTGGCCGTCCCCACGGGGACGGCTTTTTCTTTTTGGGGGCGCTGCCCCCGGGCCCCGCCTGCGCGCGGCCTCCCCCGGGATATTTTTGTCTAAGCGAAGACGCGGGACGCGGCGCCTCCACTAGCTGGCGCGGGTTTCGCGTGCCTCTGCAGGAGCGTCAGTTACGGCGGCTTCGGCGGGCGCGGCAGCATCTGGCTCGGCCTCTGCGTCAGGGTCCGGCTGCGTGTCCGTTTCTTCGTGGGCCGCATCGCGCCCGGCGGCATCGGCGAGGATAAGCTCGGCGGCGCGCAGCGCGGCGGCCATCACCGGCGCCAGCGTGCCGCCTGCCGGCATCTCTGGGAAGATCGAGGCGTCGCAGACCCGCAGCCGTTCGATCCCGCGCACCCGCAGCCGCGCATCGAGCGGCATGGTCTCTTCGGCGCCCATGGCGCAGCTGCCCACCGCGTGGCAGGCCGAGCGGCTGTAGCGGCGGTAGAGGTCGAGAATGTCATCGTCGGTCTTGGCCCATGCCGAGATCACCGTCTCGCCCTCGATGAACTCCGACAGCGCCGGACGCCGCGCCAGTTTGCGCAGCAGCCGCACCGCCTCGACCGCGCGCAGACGGTCGCGCTCGTTCGACAGGTAATTGGCTTCGATCTGCGGCGGCAGGTCCGGATCGGGCCCGGAGGCAAAGACATAGCCGGTGCTGTCGGGCCGCAGCGTGTGACAGGTGAGCCGCATGCCCGGCTCGGCCTCGCAGCCGCTGACCCCCTGCGCCGGATCAAAGGAATGCGCGGCGGCGGAGATCATCGTGTCGGGCAGCTCGGCGTCCTTCAGCGCCGCGACAAAGCCGACCAGTTCCGCGCCGCCCCGGCTCAGCACGCCTTCGCTCGAAAACAAAAAGCGCAGCACGTTCAGCCACAGCCGCATGCCGGTGAGCGCCCGGTTGTCGCTGTCGCGCCAGTGCCGCAGCCGCCAGTTGGTGGCCAGCGTCAGCTGATCGCGCAGCCCCCAGCCGATGTTGGGGCTGTGGTGTTTCGCCTCGATCCCGGCGCGGCGCAGCGCCATGCCGTCGCCGATGCCGGACAGCATCAGCAGCTTGGGGGTGACGATGGCCCCGGCGCAGAGGATCACCTCGCCGCGCGCGTCGAACAGCAGTTGCGCGGTGCCGCGGCGCCCCTCGACGCCGCGCGCGCGGCCCTCGTCCAGCAGCACCCGGTCGACGCGCACGCCGGTTTCGATGCGCAGGTTCGGACGGTCGCGCGCGCGGCGCACAAAGGCCGTCCACGCCGTGGTGCGCCGCCCCTTCTCGTCGATCGTCCAGGCCGCCGGGCCGAGCCCCTCGGGGTCTTCCTCGTTGGGATCGTAGCGCTGGCGCCAGCCGCTTTCGGCCCCGGCCTGCATCACCGCCTGCATCAGCGGCGACAGCGGCTGGCCGAGCTTGATCTCCAGCGGGCCGCCGCGACCGCGGGTGTCGCTGGCGCCAAAGGCGTGATGCTCGATCTGGCGCAGGCAGCGCGACATCTCGGCCCAGCCCCAATCCTCGCTGCCCATGGCGCGCGCCATGCGGGTCCAATCCGCCTCGCCGCCGCGCAGCCAGAGCGCATTGCCCACCGCGCTGGTGCCGCCGGGCATCCGCCCGCGCAGCCAGCGCTCTGCCGGGCCGCGCGGACCGGGCTCGACGTGATAGCTGTAGCGGCGCGTCGGCTCCTCGAGCAGCCGCTGCTGCGCCCGTGGCACCTGACTGAGCCAGTGACCGCCGGTGCCCTTGCCCTCCTCGAGCAGCAGCACCCGGTTGTCGGGGTCCGCCGAGAGCCGTTCGGCCAGCACACAGCCCGCCGATCCTGCCCCCACGATGATGTAATCGAACTCCCCCGCCTGCGCGTCGGTCATATTCCCGTCAAATTCTTCCATCTTCGCCGCCACCCCCGCAGAGATCGCCACCTGCCCGAATCGGACCCGCTCAGGCTCTTTCGTCCTTGGGCGAACCCATGACCACATAAGAGGTTATGGCGCTTACCTGCGGTAACATGCCAAGAACCTCCGTGTGGAACTCCTTGTAGGCAGCAAGATCGGCCACCTCGATCCTGAGAAGATATTCGAGGTTCCCGGTAATATTGTGGCACTCCTTGACGCCGGGAGAGCGGGTGATGACACGCTCGAACGCCTGCTGCGCCTCTTTGGTGTGGCGGCTGAGGCCGACGGTGACATAGGCGACGAAACCGATGCCGGTCTTCTCGGGGCTGAGCACCGCGCGGTAGCCGCGGATGACGCCGGATTTCTCCAGCGTGGCAACGCGGCGCAGACAGGCCGAGGGCGACAGGCCCACGCTTTCGGCAAGCGCGAGGTTGCTGATCCGGCCATCGGCCTTCAATACGCGCAATATCCTGCGGTCAATATCATCCAAATCGCTCATAAGTTTCATTAGAGCAGGCAATCCGCTGCAGATTGCAACCTTTCTCCGCGCCGACCGCGCAACTCTTGCGTCATGATACAGGACCTCATGCTCGCGCTTGCGACCTTCGCCCTCGTCACGGTGATCTCGCCGGGGCCGAACAACCTCATGCTGCTGACCTCGGGGGCCAACTTCGGCCTCGCGCGGAGCCTGCCGCATATGCTGGGCGTGGCCTTGGGCTTTCCGGTGATGGTGCTGCTGGTCGGGCTGGGCGTGATGCGGCTTTTCGAGGCCTATCCGCTGGTACGCGGCGCGCTGACGGTGCTGTCGGTGCTCTATATGGGCTGGCTGGCGTGGAAGATCGCCCATGCCTCGGCGCCCGGTGCGGCCGGTGACGCCGCGGGCCCGAACGGCGCGCGACCGCTGAGCTTTTTGCAGGCCGCTGCCTTTCAATGGGTGAACCCCAAGGCGTGGTCGATGGCATTGGGGGCGATCACGCTCTACGCCGCCGGGGGCGATCTTGCCGCCGTGCTGCTGGTCGCGGGCACCTATGTGGCGATGGGCGCGATCTCGACCACGACGTGGACGGTGCTGGGCGGCGGGCTGCGGCGGGTGCTGACGAATCCGGCGCGGCTGCGGCTCTTCAACTGGAGCATGGCGGCGCTGCTGATCGCCTCGATGCTGCCGGTGCTGCTGGCCTGAAAGGGGCCTGATAGGAGCCCGCACCGCCTTTGCAATCCCCGCCGAACCGTCCCGTTCAGCTTGCTTTGTTGCATCCGGGCCGCTTCGAGGCCATATAGGCCGCGACCAACAAGAGTGCCCGAGCATGACGCATTATCTCGACTTTGAAAAACCCCTCGCCGAGATCGAAGGCAAGGCGGAAGAACTGCGCGCCATGGCGCGGAAGAACGAAGAGATGCATGTGGAGGACGAGGCCGCGGCCCTTGACCGCAAGGCCGACGACCTGCTCAAGGATCTGTACAAGAAGCTGACGCCCTGGCGGAAATGTCAGGTGGCGCGGCATCCGGACCGTCCCCACTGCAAGGATTACATCGAAGCCCTGTTCACCGAGTTCACCCCGCTGGCCGGGGATCGCGGCTTTGCCGACGACCACGCGGTGATGGGTGGCCTGGCGCGGTTCAACGACCGTCCGGTGATGGTGATCGGCCACGAAAAGGGCAATGACACCCAGTCGCGCATCGAGCGCAACTTCGGCATGGCCCGCCCCGAGGGCTATCGCAAGGCGATCCGCCTGATGGAAATGGCCGACAAGTTCGGCCTGCCGGTGATCACGCTGGTGGACACCCCCGGTGCCTACCCCGGCAAGGGCGCAGAAGAGCGCGGCCAGTCCGAGGCGATCGCCCGCTCGACCGAGAAATGCCTGCAGATCGGCGTGCCGCTGGTGACGGTGATCATCGGCGAGGGCGGAATCCGGCGGGGCCGTGGCCTTCGCCACCGCCAACCGCGTGGCGATGCTGGAACATTCGGTTTATTCGGTGATCTCGCCCGAGGGCTGCGCCTCGATCCTGTGGAAGGATGCCGAGAAGATGCGCGAGGCCGCCGAGGCGCTGCGCCTGACCGCGCAGGACCTGCTGAAGCTGGGCGTGGCCGACAAGGTGATCCCCGAGCCGCTGGGCGGCGCGCATCGCGCAGCGGAAACCGCGATCGAGGCGGTGGGCAAGAACATCGCGGCGATGCTCGAGGAAATGGACGGGATGAAACCGGCCGAGCTGATCAAGGCGCGCCGCGAGAAGTTCCTCTCGATGGGGGCCAAAGGCCTCGCCGCCTGAGCCTTTCGCCCGGCCCCAAGCCGAGCGCTGATATCCAAAGCCCCGGAGCGCGGTTAATGCCGCATTCCGGGGCTTTCTTCATGTTCTACCATAAGATGAAGAGATTGCCGCAATAGCTTGGGATCAAAAATTTATTCGCCTTTATGTCGGGCGATTTTCCCTGCGAGGCGAAAGGTAATTTTGATCGGCGCGGCCGCCTAATTTGGGGCAGATTTTAATGTCGCCCAGATTCACCCTGAGGCGGCGGGACTGAACAGAAGCCCACTCACCCAGTGAATCCCCTAATTAAGACAATATCAAGGAATTCCTCCGTGGAATAGGCATCGCATCCCCCGCCGGGTCAAAAAATTCCCGCTGCGGAACCGCTTCGAGTTTGGCGGAGCGCCGATCCTGCCGTGACGACGATCGGAGGCCATTCAGGATCGGCCTCGACGCGTTGACGGGTACTGTGCCGCGCTTTTGCTGGTTTCGACGCAGTTTCAGCGATCTAGCAAAGGTCGCTTTCTCTGCGCGCGAAGATCGAGGGCGCGAGCATCACACGCCAAAAGGCGAAAATAGGGCTTCGCGTCGCAGGGGATCGCGGCAGCTCAATGTGCTGAAATATATTTATCTTTTACCGGACACCAAAGTATCCGAGCCTTGATGTCGTCACCTTTGATGATCCTCGGCAATTTATTGCCTCATCCCTCCACATGACAGACATGACCTTACAGTTATGCCCTTATTAAGAATTTGCGGCGGTCATAGACGCCAAATTCTACACCTCACAAAGAAAAGACGCGCTCACCTCATTTCGAAGCGAGCGCGCCTATCTTGTTCGTTTGCCTCGATTTTCCGAACTTCTAATGCAGCGCGTGAGCCGTGGCGGCACCGCCGGTCAGCGCCCTGCCCTTAGGATGTCGCATTCTCGGCTTTGGCGCGCAGGCTTGCGCCAAGAGACTCGATCCCGCGGTCTGCGGCCTTGGGAATGATCCGGTACGCCGCGTTCACGAAGCAAAACAGCGCGAACCCCAGCAGGCCAAGGCACAGCAGCCCCACCAGCACGCGGCCATAGACCTGCCCCTGCAGCCAGTCGAAGGCCGAGCCAAGCCCGCCCGCCTCGGAAGCGTTGGCCTGCAGCGCGGCGTAGCAGATCAGCATGCCGATGATGCCGATCACCACGCCCTGCGCGGCGAGGCCCGCTTTCAGCGCGCCGTTCCAATGGGTGGTAAAATGGTTGGCCTTGAGGTGGTTACGGTATTTCTCTTTGACCGCCTTCATAAGATAAAAGCCGCCTGCCGCGACGGTGAGCACACCCGCGATGCCGACGGCGATCTGTCCGGCGGGGTTCTGCAGCACGCTATCGAGCATTTGCTTACCGCTGCTGCCGCCGCTGCGACCGATGAGCAGCGTCGCCGCCAGAACACCAATGCCGAGGTGCGCGCCGCCGGTCACCAGCATCCCTGCCCGCGCGATCAGCCCCTTGCCGCCGCGGCCATAGGCTTCGAGGTCCCAGATACAGTCCACAAGGCGCCAGACCGCATAGGCGAGCATCCCCAGTGCGATCAGCACGATCACCGCCGTGCCCCAACCGCCCTGCAGGCTCTGCATCGCCTCGGAGGTGCCCTCGGCCTGCCCGCCGTGCAGGATCGACCAGAGCGAGACGCCCGCGACCACGAGATAGACCAGCCCCCGGCCCGAATAGCCGGCCCGCATGATCGGGATCGCCCAAGCGAAATCTTCGGGGTTCACATCCTCAAGCCGCTTGGCGCGGCGCGAGTCCGGCTTGATGGAGAGGGATTCAGCGAGGGACATGGCAGGGCTCCGGTCTGGCAAAAGGGCTTTAGGACTTGCCCAATCAATGCCGCGGGGGCCCGGCGGGTTCCCTGCAGGTTTCCTGCCGATTTCCAGCCCGGTGCGCTCAGGTGGCCAGCATCCGCAGGCCCTGCGTCACATCCGAGCGCACCGCGAGCCGCAGCCCGGGCTCGTCGCCCGCCTTCAGCGCAGCGATGATCAGCCGGTGGTAATGCGGCGCCTCGGTGCGGCGCAGACGCCCGTAAAGCTTGCGCATGGTCGGCCCCAGTTGCAGCCAGACGGTCTCGGTCATCGCCAGCATCGCGGGGGCCTGCGCCCGCAGATAAAGCGTGCGGTGGAACTCGAGATTGGTGCGGATGTAGCCCACCGCGTCGCGCGCCTGAATCATCTCGGCGATGGTGCCGTTGATTGCCTGCAGACGGTCGATCAGTGCCATATGCGCCCGCGGCAGCGCGCGCGAGGCCAGTTCGACCTCGATCAGCGCCCGCAGCGCGGCCAACTCCTCGATCCGCTCGTTCGACAGTTCCGGCGTCGACACCCGCCCCGAGGAGGACATCGACAGCGCGCCCTCGGCCACCAGCCGGTTGATCGCCTCGCGCGCGGGGGTCATTGAGACATCGAACTCGCGCCCGATGCCGCGCAGGGTGAGCAACTCGCCGGGCGGGATCTGGCCCAGCATGATGCGCTGGCGCAGGCCGCGATAGACGCGTTCATGCGCGGACAGGACGACTTCGGACGGGCGGGGCTGAGGCTGGATCATGATCCGGGCAATCTCCGATGCGGCGCGGGCGGCGTCAATCGCCGAAACGATAGCGGTGCAGCGAGGCGCCCTCGACCTGCAGCCAGCGCCGCGCCGGGCGCCAGTCGCCGTAAAGCTGCTCGACCACCGCCCAGAAGGCCGGCGAGTGGTTCATCTGCGCCAGATGCGCCACCTCATGCGCGGCGACATAGTCGAGCACTTCGGGCGGCGCCATCACCAGCCGCCACGAGTACATCAGCCCGCCATCGGCGGTACACGATCCCCAGCGCGAGCGCGTGTCGCGCAGCGTCAGCCGGCTGTAAGGCAGCCCCAGCGCGGCAGAGTGGCGATCCGACGCCTCGGCCAGCCGGTTGCGCGCCTCGGCCTTCAGCCAGCCCAAGAGCCGCGCGGCAAAGCGCTCTTCCGGGCCGGGCACCTCGATCACCCCATCGCCGAGGCGCAGGCTGCGCCCCTGCCCCGGCACGATGCGCCGCAGCTCTCCGCCGATCGGAAGCCGCGCGCCTGCAGCGATCCAGACATCCGCGCCGCGCTGCTCGAGATGGCCGCGCAGCCAGCCTTCCTTCTCGCGCAGAAAGCCGATGGCCTCGGCCTCGGGGAGCCGCCGCGGCAAGGTCAGCGTGACCCGCCCATCAAGCTGCGACAGCCGCAGCGACAGGCGCCGGGCCTGCGCCGAACGGCGCAGGGTGACGGCGATCGGCGGGTTGCCGGGAAGGGTGAACTGCCCCATTTTTATTGCCTCTGGACTGCACGGGCCAAAAGTTTTGACACTGCTCTTCTGTTATGGCAGACGCTGCAGATTGTCGACCGTACAAGCCAGCTGAAGGGGACCACCCATGCCCAAAGAAGAATGGGGCACGAAGCGCGTCTGCCCGACCACCGGGAAGCGTTTCTACGACCTGAACAAGGATCCGATCGTCTCGCCCTACACGGGTGAGGTGCTGCAACTCGACACCGGCAAGCGCACCATGCTGTCGGCCGACCAGGCAGATGGCGCACCGCGTCGCGCGCAGACCGAGGAGTCCGAAGAGACAGATCTGCTCGAAGATGACGTCGAGGTCGAACTCGATGACGATGATGTTCTCGATGATGACGACGACGACAATGTCTCGCTGGACGAGATCACCGACGTCGCCGGAGAGGACGAAGAGTAAGCTTCGAACTTTTTTCTGCGGGCGGTGATTTTTTCGCTTGAACCCGCCCGCAGCA
Source organism: Salipiger sp. ABN3_019 (assembly GCF_056158605.1). NCBI lineage: Bacteria > Pseudomonadati > Pseudomonadota > Alphaproteobacteria > Rhodobacterales > Roseobacteraceae > Salipiger > Salipiger sp. ABN3_019. The sequence continues at coordinate 473,814 of NZ_JBSWTP010000010.1, read as the reverse complement.
TCCCATAGATCACGCCGCACAGCGTCGGAGACGACGCGGCGGACACCGCTCCGGACCGAAGCCGAAACGCCCGAAAGGGCCTGACGGACAAGGCGAAGAGCACCGCGATTGGGGCCTTAGCTCAGCTGGGAGAGCGCTTGCATGGCATGCAAGAGGTCAGGGGTTCGATCCCCCTAGGCTCCACCAATCCTCCTTGAAAAGCACCAAATAGTTCTGCCTTTTTGGCCAGAGGATTTGCCTCTGCCGCGCAGACGGGTGCTGTTCTCCCTACGAGAATCCATGCTGCCTTGATCCGCGCCAATGGCGTGTTGATCGCTTCGCAGCGCTTCCCCCTTTCAAATCCGAGGATGCCCCATGAGCGACCGTTTCTTCGTCGTGACGGGCGGCCCCGGTGCGGGCAAGACTAGCCTGATCATCGAGCTTGCCCGTCGCGGCGTCCACACAATCCCCGAATCCGGCCGCGCGATCATTCGCGAGGAATTGCAGCGCGGCGGAGACGCCCTCCCCTGGGCCGATCGCCTTGCCTATGCCGAACGGATGCTGGAACGGGACCTGAGCGCCTACAGCGCCGCACAGGCGCTACCAGGCCCCGTGATCTTCGACCGAGGCACTCCCGACATCATGGGGTATCTAACCCTCTGCGGCCTCCCCATGCCGCCCCACGTCGCTACCGCGGCCAAGGCAGCCCGCTACAACCGTCGCGCCTTCTTGGCGCCGTTCTGGGATGAGGTCTTCACGCAAGACAGCGAACGCAAGCAGACTCGCGCCGAGGCCGAAGCGACCTGCACCGTCATGCGCGAGACCTACACCGCCCTCGGATACAAGATCACGGAGCTGCCGTGTACCGACATCGCATCACGCGCCGATTTTGTCTCTGCGCAACTAGCCCTCTGACCGGATTCTCCATATGGACGGAGAACCTACTGAAGCGGACAAACCGCGCAGCTCCCTCCTGCCTCCTACTATCTGAAGCCGACGACCCTGAGGCGACCTTCGTGCGAGGCGCGGCAGATGACCGGTGTCAGCCCGACGGTGATAGTCACGTGAGTGTCTCCGTGAAGCGGACGCAATAGTGGCGGATGCTGGCGGGGACGTCATAGCCGAGTTCGACAAAGACGGATGGAACGCCGCTGTCGGCGTAGAGTTGACCACGGAAAAACGCCCAGCCATCGGTCTGGTTCAGGGTCTTAGTGCCGTAGCCGACGGTTTTTCCGGTCGCAGAACCCGGATCAGCGGCAAGGGTAATCACAATGTAGGTGGCGTCGATCTCTACGGTGGCGATCGCGGGCCTCGAGCCCGAGCTTCGCAGCGGTCTCGGTGGTGTGGTTGAGATCGACGTGGAGCTTGGCGCGACGGAGGAAGCTCTCCTCGATCGTGGCGGCGGCGTCCTGGTAGATCCAGGGGCCACGGCCATCACGCGCTTTGAACCGGCCCTTGGGGACCAGGTGGATCCACTCGGGCACCGACCCAGCCGCGGGGCTGGGCAGTTCGCGCGCGGAGAGAGGGATGACGACGGTATCGGTCATGAGGCCGGATTGCCGAAGCACGCCGATCCGATACATTCGCACGCGTGGTGCGGGGTAAGACCTGAGGGCCTATGCGGGCAGCCTGCGCCGCCCCGGCAACGCCGTCAATCCCTCTGCGCCCACCTAGACCACCAATGGATTTCTTCAGAGAATCCTGCTTTGTCGTTTCGTGGCAAATCGCTACTTCAATGGAAGAATAGGGGCTCAACCTTGGGAAGATTTTTTATCAGCTTTGTTCTCGCTGCTTTTGCAATCTTAGGCATTTCAATTTTAGGTGCATTCACACTTCACTGTTGGCTTGGTGGCACAGTTGTCGCGTGGGCTCAGGCCGTGGGAGCAATATTCGCGATTAGCGCAGGTTTTGGCGCTGCGGTCTGGCAAACTCGTGCTCAACGCAAATCTCAAAAGCAGGAACATCACGCCTTAGCTCAAGCAACGCATCTTGTGGCGTTCGAAGCGCTCGAACAGACGCGCGAAAGGCTAAATGCAGCGCTGACACCCAGCGACGGAACGAAGCTCCTTTCCTTGCAGGGAGATCGAACCACGGAGATGATCAACGCCATGCGCGAGTTCGATTCGCTGCGCATACCCGGTGTTTTGCTCGCAGACTTTGTCACACTCAGAAGCCAGCTCTACGCGATCAATGAACGCATAAGCGCGGTCTACCGCAGCGAGGAGATTGGAACTCAAGCTGAGCGAGATAAACAGAAGGCCCGCCGCCACGAAAGGCTGAAGAGCTCCGTTCGCATACAAGGAGAAGCAGCGGCAACATTTGCGCAGCTCGTGAAAGCTGGGAAAGACTATGACTTTCCAAAACGAAAGTTGACGCCGCGCCCGCACATCGATCCCTCGCCCAACAAATCGAAGCAGCCTAATCAGAGCACCTAGGAAACAGCTCTTACGCACTGGGATCATCAAGAGTCAGGGCCTCTGCGATAATAGTGGTAATCGCCTTCTCATCACCTGGACCAATGCTCAGAAACGGACTGCTCTGCCCCCTGGAAAACTCTCACCAAGGGCGGTAGAAAGTTTGGGGGTTGACCACAACCCTGCGGCTTCTCCAAGAAACTGGAGGAGAGATTGGCCTCAGGTCACTGGACATTTGCTACACGGCTAGCTGATAGGCACCGCTAGCTGAAACCAGAGAATGTTCGCCGCACAATCGGCTGTTCGCGGTTGGTGCGAAGCTGGAAATCATCGCGATGAATCATACCCTGAAAGGGAGAATTCTCAGCGTCCGATTGAGCGAGCACAAAGCCGCCCGAGTCGAACCAATGGATTACTCCATTAGAAACCACAGGAACGACAGCGTATTGCCCCCGCCGTCCGTCAGTTCCGTTCAGCGTTGCATTCTGCGTTCTTCGTCGAACTCTACGCTCAGCCACCTCGGCTCGTGCCCTCTTCCATTCAAGCAGCAACCGGGGATCTATGCGATCATCTGCATCAACTTCGTCCTGTTGCTCTTCTAACCAAGCGTCAAACTCCGGCCTCAAGAGCTCACCGGCCTCGCGCGTCCCTGCCATTCCCTCGGCCAAGACAAATGCTACCAATGGATCCAAGGTCCCCCACCTGAGAAGCTCTCGTGCCCAGAAGCCAAACCAAGGCAATCCAGTGGTCTCACGCCAAGCTTCCAAGGACGGAATAACGAGCGCTCCATCGACGCCGTCAGACCAAGCACGTGCGACCACTGCGCCAAGCCCTACACCTAGGCGAAACTCCAGATTGTCGCTCACAAAACGTTGCCATGAACGTAAAGCTTTCGGTTCAGGGGCATCGTGACCCGGAGCGCGCATCCACCAGGATAGTACGCTCTCCCAATTTTCGAGCAATGCTTGATCCGTTTCGGTAGCGCGAACCCGAAACCCAAAGCCACGGTCATTTGCCAACAAATCACCCAATTCGCGAAATACGGCAAGGCGGTCGGCGTCTTCAGCAGTGCCGTAGTTAACCGTGTCCCTCAAGCGGGCAACGATATCAGGCACAACGACTTCGAACCGCTGGCCAACGTATGGGGTAAATCCATATTGATAGAGGCGGCTACGCTCTTCCCGTTCAGGGTATAATTCATCGAGAACTGCTTGCCCTCGGCGGACAAATGCTGCCTCCATCCATTCTTCTTGTGCGGCAGCGTATACAGTAAATGTGTTGTTCCAAATCGCCGTGAGGGCTTCTTCTGCGGCAGCGCCCTCAAGCCCAGCATCGTCAACGCGCTGCAACTCTTCAAGTGCGCTCAGTAGCACGCCATCCAGTTCGTCAACGCTATCTGCGAGTCGCGCAAGTTCATCTTCCGATGCACGTCCCGCATTCGGACTAACATCAGGCGGGATAACATCCTCAAGCCAAACAAGAAAATCTTCGCCTTCAACATTCAGAAGCTCGCGCGCCCTTTCGGCGATACCGTCTAGCAGAAGCGCTAGCGGACTATCAATATTGAGCCTTTCCAGCTCCTCCGCTAGCAGCGCCTGCCTAAGCAAGCGCCAGTCTTCTTCCATTACCGCAATTTGTCGGCGCTGAGTGCGAAGAGTCCCCTGCGCAGTAGTTGAGGGACGTACGGGTATCGGAACTAAGGTAATCCCCTCTAGTCCATTGCCTGCTCCTGGGCGGCCAGCCCGTCCAGCCAGGTTGCGGAACTCGGCCGTGGACATCCGGTTTTCAACTTGCCGCTCATCTGCGGCATTGAACGAGCGCCTCATCAAAGAGGGAACGAAAATAATGTCAAAGGGTAAATTCACCCCCTCGGTAAGCGTCGCTGTTGCAACAGTTACCGGGCAAATTCCACGGTCGATAAGATCGACCATCAACCGTCGAATTCGTTGAGGCATTTGCCCATGGTTTGTTGCGATGCCATGGTCAAGCAAGGCAACTTCGTAGGAATCTTCTCCACAATAATCCACACACGCCGCACGGGCATCGTCGAAACGTCGTCTATCTTTGTTGTCCGCCGGAGGTTCGAAATCGGGAGCGTCATTCCAGGCCGCCAAGTTTAGAGCGTCCTTAAACCACCCCATAGTTCGTTCGGGTTGTTGCGCGATTGAAATGAGAATCCGCCGCCCACCCGCAGCGAGATGTAAAGCGTTCCAGAGTACGTCAAGCTGATTGAAGCGATAAATGCTATTTCGCATCTTGGCAGGGAGTTGGGGCATGGGGGGTGTACGAAGGTTTATATACACCGGATCGCCGCGTCTGCGTACAAACAGCGGCTTGCCGTTCAATATTTCAAGGAGCATCCGACCAGCGCCACCGGGGCTGGTCTCAAAGGAACCAATGATCTGGCGCATACTCCGATAGTCTGAACCTACGGGTTCAGCGTCTTCTCGGCCTTCTATCCAACGAGCGACCGGCGGCGCAGCACCACCCGCTACGGCAGTGAGAGCAATTCGAACTATGTCAGGGGCGCGCGATAGAAGCTTCGAAACGAACGATTCGAGACGCAAAGAGCGCGAGGAGTGTTCGGCAAAGTCATCCTGCGTACGTTCGTTGTCTTCCGGGACAACCTGGTGTGCCTCGTCTACGATTAATAGCCGCAAACGCTTCAGTAAAAGCGGCCCAAGATACCGCATGAGGGCATCGGCCTTTTCAACTGTGGCGATGAGTACCGTTGGCTCTTCGGCGTCAAGCCAGTAGTCCGTAACCCCCCAATCGGTGCCGCCATACAGACCGGTAACTATCACATCATTGGAAAGCTCGCTCGATAGCTTTGCTTCTACTTCACTGGCAAGCGCTCGCGAGGGCACGATATAAAGAGCAAGCGGACCGTCTTCTTCAGCTCGAAGCAGTAGCTCTTTCACAAGAGCCAAATTTGCTACGAGGGTTTTGCCTGAGCCGGTTGGTGTGCAAAGAGCAAAGGAATCCTCTTCGATCAAGCGGGCAAGGCCTTGCCTTTGAGAAGTCCAGAGAATTCCACGGCCTCGACTGAACTGTCCGCGAGCAAAGCGGTCCAAACGAGGAGCGCGTTCAGCGTTCAATTCCCCAAGTTGTCGGATTGGTTCGTAAATACTTGCTTCACCAAATACCAGCGCCACCTCGTGGAGTAGCGTCACAAAGAGTGAAATTTCATCCGAGTAGGTTCGGTTCAACAACCTCTCAAGCCCGGCAAGCTTTCGTGTAGCGAGATTAAATCGCTCTATTTCTCCGCGACGAATTGAGTTTGAAAGGAGCCCGAGGACACGCACTAGCTCAACTGCAAAAAACCATCCGACTTTATCGTCTCCTTCCCCCTGAATGAGGTGTCGCTGAGCGGCCCGATCTGTGATCTCAAGATTGTCTCGCCAGAAATCCGACACCGATCGGATCACTCCGTCAAAGTCAGCACGTAAGAACCGCGCATACAGGCGTTCGCCAGGGATTGCGTTCTCCACCTGCGCAAGAAGCGCAGCAGCCATGGCCGGACTACCACCGAGTTGATAGGCGGCAGCGGATAGGAGCTCCAGCGAAATAACAGTCGATAAGTTATCGTGAGCACGTGACAACCATTCGAAAATCTCACCGCTACGTCTGTAGCAAAGTCGTGCCTCTGGAGACCCTCTTCCATCAACAGATTGGAATATCGACGCGGCATTTAGAAGGCGTCTCGCATCGGCATACTGATTACGTGACTCTGCTTCGCCCCACTGAATGGGCGGCACGTTCCATCCGACTTGCAGGCCTCGAACGAAGGCACGGGCTTGTTGAGCCGTCAGCTCATTCTCTGACGCAATCTGCCGCCTTAGCTCGTTCGCAATTTCTAAACGCTCTAGATCACGTTCAGGCATCATCGCCTCCTTCCCAGAGGCTTTCATAGATCGCGTCGATCAAATTTGTACCGCCTTTGAATACCACCTCCATGATCTGTAGGTCATTGCCTGCAGTGTATTCATCGGGAACTGCTTCCCACGGCAACAGACACTCCTGTTCCGGGCGGTTAGCACGTGCACTCCCAGCGAAGACAATTAAATCTGTCTTGGGTATCGCCACGGGATCTCTAGCAACCAGAGCGCGCTCGAGGCAGAGGATTGTTGCGTCAAACCCATCTGCATCATACTCCTGAAGAAGTCGCTGAAGCTGTCTTGCGCCACTGGGGGGGCTGGGCTCACGATTTAGGTCTCGCCACACACCTTTGCCAGAACGCACTTTACCACCAGCACCGTCATTCACCCATTTCCCAAGCATTACCTCATCGACTTTGGCTTGGGTAAGCGTCTCACGCCACTTGGCTTCTCCAGAGATAATCCGAACTACATCGCCGTCGTCATTTACCGAAACACCAATAAAATCCGTACCAAGGCGACCGATTGTCTTTCTCGTTTGTTCTGGGTCTCGTTCCAGCGTGAATAGATAGTTGCAGGCATCGTCATGATACCGAAAAAGAAAAATAGGCACATTCCAAGTATAGCCACCAATGTACTCATAGCTCTCGGTCAAAAGCCCTGCAAGAACCTCACCGAACAAGCCACGTCGCGTCGTCATTTCCAGCGATGCGGGATAGGTGACGATTGGCGCACCGCCGTCGGCATCAGGATGCAAATCAATACCAATAAATGAATGGAAGGCGGTCCGAGCATCAAGGTGTGCGGATTCAAAATATGCTTTCAGCGCAGTTGATAACGTTCCATCATCTATTTCAGTTTGCTCAAGGAGGGTATGCCCAAGGCCACCATTTACAGTTGGATGTTCCTCAAATCTTTTATACAATTCGTCCTTCGGTGGCGGGCAGGTGTGCATTGAAAAAATCTTCCCCGAATATGAACGTCAAACTGACTGAGACGCGTTTGCTGCTCGAACTAGTCAAAAAGCTGGGCGGCCTTCATGATCAAAATTAATACAAACCCAACTAACAAACGCCAACTTACGGGCGAGCAAGTTATTGACGGTTATCCCATTGGCGTATTGCAGTTTTGTTAACCGGCATAGTTACCTCATTGGACTTAGGACTTCTTTTCAACCCAGAGTTAGCGTTTAAGCTGCTTCGGCGCAATGTGTCGCTTGAGTAAAGCCTGCTTTGGTGGCTTCGAAAAACATCTTGCGCTTTCAGCGAAAGCCATCTCTCCGCCCTTCCTCCTTTTCGCAGCCACTGCAGCCTCCGGCTACCACAGATCGTCAAACCGATACGCCGCCGTCCGCGTGTAGTGCGCTGTGTGTCGGGGATCTCGGTGTCCGAGGTAGTCCTGAATGACCCGCAGATCGCGGCCTTTGTTGGCCAAGGCAAAACCGCAGGAATGGCGTAGCATATGCGGGTGAACGCGCTCGAGCCCGGCACGGGCGCCAGCGGACCCGACGATGTAGTTTACGGCTTGCCGCGTGAGGGGCTGCTTGCGCTCGGAGACGAAGAGCCAGGGCAGAGCATCCTCCCTGCGCGCGAGCCAGCGCTTGATAGCCCGCAGTTCTCCACCAGCGACTGGCTGCTCGACGCTGAGCCCGTTCTTCAGCCGTGTGATCCAGATCCGCGACTGCTCTAGATCCACATCTCGCCGTTTAAGCGCGACCGCTTCGGAGACGCGCAGGCCGTGCCGGAACATCATCAGGATCAAGAGGTGATCGCGAACCCCGTGGCGGCTCTTCTTGGCTGCAGCGAGGAGCCGGCCAAGATCCGGCTGACCAAGGTAGTCCCGCCTCCGAATGTGAGCATCGGTCGCGCGGTCATCGTCACTCTTGACACTTCGCCGGGTGGGCATGGTTCTATTGCCTCTCAGAAGTCTCCGCCTGGCAAGGCCGGACCTTGAGCAACTCTTAACAAAACACACGAAGTGTAAAGAGTCACGCTGCAGTCGCCTTAGTCCGAATTTGCGCGTCGCAACAAAGCGCGTCTCATGACGGCGTGATCTCCCCGGAAGGCAAATCTGCAGCCGTCATCTACTTCGTCGCACGCACCTTTTGTAACGGCCCTTTCGCCGTGACCCGACATACTGGATGAGGCGTTGCGCTTTCAGGCCCGCGATATCTCGGCGCGCGCTTTTCAGACTTACTTGCCAGGCTGAAACAATCTCATTTGCGCTACAGCGATCACCCGCCTCAACTCGAGCGAGGAACCAACGCTGGCGCTCGTTAAGTTCCGCTGGTTCAGGGTCATCTATAGTGTCACGATCAGGGTCATCCATAGGGTCATTGTGCCATTGGCGCCTTCTCGGGACGGCGGTCGTATTCTCACCCGCGACATATGCCGCCCGTGCCGCCGAAAGAGAATTCCGATCCACGTGGTCAGCCGAGCTGTTCGCAGCTGGCTTCTCGATCAGGCCGAGCAAGAAGACGCGAATGATTGGCGATGAAACCGCTAAGCGTAGGAAAAACACCGTATCCGGGCCATGTTGTCCAGAAAGCCAGTGCTTGACCGCACGCTCGCTCGCATGCGTCTGGCGCATCAGTTGCTTGACCGCGCGGTGGCTGTCCCCATGCTCCTTTCTCAACAGTTCGGCAATGGTCTGAGTATAGGCACCGCGCCCACTGAGGACGCCCTCCCATACCGGCAATCTCCTGCCCTTTTTCGGCAACATATTCCGCTTCCTCCGCTGTTAGATTCACGACAGTGCGGAGCTACGGCACAGACCTGTCAGGCGCTGCAGCGGTAGGTCGCCCGGACCACCGCTGCCAGAACGGTGAAGGGGCAAGATTTTGAAGAGCCAGGAACCTCGCGATGAATGCTCATGGAAGCCGGATCATCCTGTTCGGGCAGCCGAATACGTCCGCATGTCAACTGATCATCAGAAATATTCGACGGAAAACCAATCTGACGCGATCCGGCAATATGCTCAGGCGCGTAGCATAGAAGTGGTGCGCACTTACGCAGATGCCGGAAAAAGCGGCCTGAAGCTCGAGGGACGCGATGCACTCCGACAACTGATCGAGGATGTGCAGAACGGCAGCGCTGATTTCACGGTCGTTCTGGTCTATGATGTCAGCCGCTGGGGCCGGTTTCAGGACGCAGACGAAAGCGCATATTACGAGTATATCTGCCGACGTGCCGGAATTTCCGTTCAGTACTGTGCCGAGCAGTTCGAGAATGATGGCAGCCCTGTCTCAACCATCGTCAAGGGCGTCAAGCGGGCGATGGCTGGTGAGTACAGCCGCGAGCTATCCACCAAAGTCTTCGCCGGGCAAGGTCGGCTGATCGAAAAAGGATATCGCCAAGGGGGGCCAGCCGGTTTCGGCTTGCGACGAACCCTAATCGACGAGCATGGAGCCATCAAAGGCGTTTTGAGGCGCGGCGAGCACAAGAGTATCCAAACTGACCGCGTGATCCTAGCCTTGGGCCCTTCCGAAGAAGTCGATCTTGTCCGTGAAATCTATAGAGGCTTTGTTATTGACGGGCGCAAAGAAAGCGAGATTGCGGCTGATCTAAACGCACGAGGTCTTGCTACAGACCTTGAACGGCCATGGACCAGGGGTACGATTCACCAGATCCTGATCAACGAGAAATACGCCGGTGACAACGTCTGGAACCGCCGTTCCTACAAGCTGAAAAAGAAGCGAGTTAGCAACGCGCCTGATATGTGGATTCGGGCCGAAGGCGCGTTCGAGGCAGCTATCGACCGCGAGCTTTTCGAGGCTGCGCGGGCGATCATCAATGCTCGCTCCTTTCGTCTGAGCGACGAGGATATGCTTCAGGCATTGCAGGCGCTATATCAGAGGCATGGCGCCCTCTCCGGTATCGTTATCGACGAATCCGAAGGAATGCCATCGAGTGCGGCCTATCGTTCGCGTTTCGGCAGCCTGCTCCGGGCCTACAGTCTCGTGGGGTTCACGCCGGAACGGGACTATCGCTATGTCGAGATCAACCGCGAGCTACGCAAGCTTCACCCAGGCATCGTCCGCGAGGTGATCGATGGTCTGCAGGCAGCAGGTAGCGACGTTAGGCAGGATCTCGAAACGGATCGCGTGATCGTCAATGGCGAGTTCAGCCTTTCAATCGTCATCTCGCGCTGCATTCAGTCACCGACCGGACTTATGCGTTGGGAACTCCGCTTTGATACATCGCTCTCGCCCGACATCACCATCGTCGTTCGTATGGACAGCAACAATCATGCCCCGTTCGACTACTACCTGTTCCCGCATATTGACAGGCTCTCCGACAAGCTAAGGCTGAGAGAAGATAACGACTTGAGCCTCGACGCCTATCGCTTCGATGACCTGAATTTTCTCTACGACATCTCGACACCTGTTCCCCTTCCGGAGGCTGCCTGATGCCCGGCACCCATCCAAGTCATGTGGAAATGATCCCGATTTCACGCATCACCGTGCTCAATCCTCGTGCGCGGAACAAACGGCAGCACCGGGAGATCGTAAACAATATCGAGGCCATCGGGCTGAAACGCCCCATCACCGTCAGCCGCCGGGATGGGCCAAGTGGCACCCGGTATGATCTGGTTTGCGGCGAGGGCCGGCTGGAAGCGTTCCAGATGCTTGGTCAGGTCGAGATCCCCGCAGTGGTGATCGATGCGAACGAAACTGAATGCCTGGTGATGAGTCTCGTAGAAAATATTGCCCGTCGAACGCCCAGGCCCATCGACATCATGCGGGAGATCGGGGCGTTGCGTGCGCGAGGCTACAGTGACGGTGCCATCGGCGAGAAGATCGGCGTCGGCGCCTCATGGGTGAATATGATAGCGTCGCTGCTTGAGCGTGGTGAAGAACGTCTGGTCGCCGCTGTCGAGACCGGGCTGATCCCGATCACGCTCGCGATGGAAATATCCAAAGCAGAAACGCAGGAGGCACAGAATCTACTTCTCGATGCCTATGAGACCGGCAAGCTCAGGGGCAAGAAGCTGGCGGCCGTCCGGCGGATGCTCGACATGCGAATGCGCACCCAGGGCAAAGGTTTGCCGGCAGGGCGCCTAGGACGCAAAGGGCATAGCCGCCGGATGACGGCAAATGACCTCATGCAGGTCTATCAGCGTGAGGCGGAAAAGCAGCGGCTCTTGGTCAAGAAGTCGGATTTTACTCAGGTGCGGCTCCTGTTCATCGTCGAGGCACTCAAGGATCTTCTGACAGATGAGAGCTTCCTTAATCTGCTCAGGGCAGAAGGTCTCGCGACGATGCCTCGCGCCTTGTCCACGCGAATCTCAGGGGAAAATGATGGCTGATCAGCTCAAAGATCATGGCGACGACGAAGGGCTTGTCCGTCTCGCCTTTGACCGAAGTTTCATCACGCTCCCACTCACGGTGATCATACCGCTCAAGACCTTGCCTGATGGAGCTCGCGAAAGCCGGGCATTTTCGCAAGTTTTGAGTTCTATCAAGGCGGTCGGACTAATTGAGGCGCCTGCTGTGGTGGCCGATACTGCGAACAGCGGGATGTATTTTCTGATCGATGGCCATCTTCGTCTGGAAGCCCTCAAGGAGTTGGGCATCGTGGAGGTCGAATGCCTGCTTGCCACGGACGACGATACCTACACCTACAACAAGCGCGTTAACCGGATACCCCCGATCCAAGAACATCGGATGATCGCCCGCGCCATGGAGCGCGGGGTCTCATCAACCGCGATCGCCGATGCCCTCAATCTTCACGTCGAGTCCGTTCTGAGGCGCTTCCGACTACTCGAAGGTATCAGCCCAGAGGCCGCCGAAATGCTCAAGGACACACCCTGCTCAATGAAGGTTTTCGATACGCTGCGGCAGATGACCCCTGTTCGGCAAATAGAGGCCGCCGATCTGATGATCGGGCAAAATAACTTTTCAGTCATGTTCGCTCGAGCGATCCGCGCCGCAACACCCGAAAGTCAACTTGTGGCAGCCAAAAAGGGAAGAGGTGCAGCGGTCCCCACCCCCTCCGGCCAGCAGATCGCACGCATGGAACGGGAATTAGCCGCGTTACAGACCCAGGTCAAATCGGTCGAAGATACGTATGGCATCGATAATCTACACCTGACGGTCGCGCGCGGCTATATCACCAAGCTTCTCGCCAACGCCCGCGTCGCGCGCTGGTTGTTGAACCACCGACAAGAATATTTGGCTGAGTTTCAGAAAATCGCCGAAATCGACACGCTGGGTCTCGTCACTGACACGCCGAGTGCCGAAGCATGATGACATAGGCTCGGCCCCGATAAGCGTGGCAACTTGCGGAACGTCGGAGGATAAGCGTTTGGGTCATGGAGGTGGACGCCCAATGAACATGTTCGTCTAAACAGGACACGCGAGCGGCTATATCGGCCCATGGTCAACTTGCCCCCTCTTCTGGTCCTACGTCTTGCCATGGACCAAGATACCGCGGCGAGTGGATTTTGCCCGCGCTTGTTATTGAAATAGGCGCGCACGGCGACGAACCTCTACAACACCGCCCGCCAACCGATCCGAATGAACTCTCGGCACATCAGCAGGTGTGCGTCAGCCAAAAACAGCCAGACGAAAAGGGAATGGTTTTCATCCGCCCATTGCTACGCTCGCATCAGTTTCTCGCCGGAGAGCTGCTGTACTCCGTCCGTCGAACGATCCTCATTCGGGCAGCTTGAAGTCATTAGGCGCCACTTCCGCGCTCGCCTTCTCGGAGCCTGTCCTGTAACGCCAACAGTATGACCTCCTCTATGTCACGAACGCGCATCCCATGATCGTAAGCAAGCCGCTCCACCATGTTTGCGATTTCCGGGTTCTTCGGACCGTACATCGGCCAATCGTGCAACTCATGCTGATCCGGATGCGTCGGCTTGACCATGCTGTCCTCGTTGATGGTAGGTTCCTTCAGCTCTTGGTACGAAGCGGTTACTTCTCCCACATTCCCCGCTTCCGCAGGATGTTCCGCGCTTTTTCCCATGAAACACCTGCCACCAGGGCGCATCGGTTTGCGGATCGTGTCTTTAAATACGTCTCGACGATCAGCGCTTCATCGCACTGACGGTTGGCGTTTCGCGGTTGGACTTTGCGGCCAGTACTCTTGATCCATCTCGAAATCGTATCGCATCCTGGACCATGCCGCTTGTGCAGCTCACGCAGAGAACTGCCCGAGTCCCACTGTTTCGCAATATCTTCTTTTATGTCGATCCCTGCGGCGGCCAAAGCTTTGACTGCCGCACGGCGGTCTCGTGCCAAAGCCTGCGCCACTTGGTCCAGTGACGGCATTTCCTCATATATCCGCTTGACCTCAGCCAACTCCGGCAACCGAGGCTTTTCTCCGCCCCGCAGCACCTTGCGAACAGGGTCCTGCGGCTCTGCCCCAACATCGCTGACATCTACCGCCTGGGCTTGTGTCCCCGCCGCTTCTGACTGTGTGGCTTTTTGGCACGCGAGTTTTCTACGGGATACGCGCAGCCGAAGGCGTGGGCCTTCCAGTTCAGCAATAACACTCTTGGCAGCTTCGAGTTGTTCCCGAGCCTCCCGAAGTCGTCGTTCTTCTTCACTTCGTTGCGTTGTCACTGGAGTCGCTCCTTCAGTGACAACCTTGGCGCGGTAAACCGGCAGTGCAAAGTCATCAGGTCTGAAGCTTGCCGGTATTCTCGGTTTGATCGGCAAAGCAGCCCGACAAAATCTGAGAAAACGCCTCCGCAGCCGAAGAAAACTTGCACGACGAATCAATCTCCGAATCACTGTTGGAGTGGGTAAGAACGGAGTCTAAGGACTTGCATCAGGCCATGAAGGTAGATTTGCACAATCACGAGCAGCTGAAGTGCAGGCTTCGGCAAGCCGGGTCGAGCATGGCGGAAATCGCCCGCACGCTCGGCATCAAGCAGAGCAGCGTGACGGTAGTTAGCCAAGGCTATCGTCGTTCGCACCGTGTGCAGTCCGCCATCGCAACTCAGCTTGGTACAACTCCCCAGAAGCTCTTCCCCGACCGTTACCCAGCAGAGGAGGACAGCGCGGCAAACAAAACCTGACATCGGGAAATAAAAAGACCCTCCTGCGCTAACAGGAAGGCCTTTTGAATAAGTGTCGTTGGTCGCGACCCCTTATTCATCCCCTGAGTCTCACGAAAAGTCAACCTGCCGGGGCGTCTCTCGGCAGGGCAGTCAAACTCATCTCAAACATAGGGGGATGTCGCCCCGCGCCTGCTCCGATCCACATGGGTCGGCGCCCAGGTGAGGTGCGCTCCAAAACATCATGTACAACACCTTGTTCTACCGCGGGCCGGAGCCGAGCCACGCGACCCGAGTGCCTGCGCGCCGTTCTAAAGGGAGCCTGCGCGGCTCGATGGTCGCACAGCTGCCCGGCTTCGAGCGCCCGCGCATCATCCACTTCGAGAGTGCGCTCGAATACGCCTTCCTCTGCCTGATGTTGGTACGCGACGACGTGCACCACATCCGCGAGCAACCCCCGGCGATATCCTATGTCGGCACTGACGGCCGCCCCGCGCGACATGTCTTCGATTTCTTGGTCACGAAAACGGACGGGGAGCGCATCGCCGTGGCCATCAAACCCATGCCGCGTGTACTGAAGCTGAACTTTGCATCCGAGCTCGAAGCTGTCTCTGCGGCAGTAACCAAGTCATTTGCGGATCGCGTGCTGCTCGTTACGGACCAACACATTGACCGACAGGCTGCCGCTGAAGCGGCGCGGACGCTCGCTTGGTCGCGCCCCTCTCTAGTGGAGGCCGCAGCATGATTCCTCACTTCCGCTTGTCGACCTCTGACATGATTATCACTGCGGGTGTCGCGATCTACCCGATTGAGACCAACGAGCACGGCGGTATCTATGGGCGTGTAGGCCAGCCAGGGGTCACAGAGGCTTTTTCTCACCAAGAACTTGCTGAGATGATGCGTCGCCCAGATACCAAATATTTTCCAGGATATTTTGACCGGGCTACGCAAGAGGCGCGTCGCAACAAGCCGGTAGAGGTCATCAGCGAACTGTCGGAAAAGACCGCACGGCTGGTGATCTGGCGGAAGGCCGTCTGTGA
This sequence comes from Salipiger sp. ABN3_019, assembly GCF_056158605.1. NCBI lineage: Bacteria > Pseudomonadati > Pseudomonadota > Alphaproteobacteria > Rhodobacterales > Roseobacteraceae > Salipiger > Salipiger sp. ABN3_019. Next base: position 458,496 of record NZ_JBSWTP010000010.1, on the reverse strand, counting down.
CGCCTTCCTAGCTCTCGAAGCTGCGGGCCTCATCAAACGCACGCAGCGGGCATATGAGCAGGCCAAAGCGCAGCTCGCATCAGTGACGGCCAGGCTCGTTGGCGAAGGCGCAGCGGCCTTTGCCAAGATACGACCGGGCAAGGAAATAAAAGTTCGTAAGCTGCCGGGAAGCCGAACGGTCTTGCAGTGGGTCCGCTCCTATCAGGCTGCAGGCTACTCTGCACTTTCTCTCATTCCGGCCACTCACCTATCCGGCAATCGGAGCCGGCGCTGGTGTCCGAAGGGGGAAGCCCTGATGAACCAGGTCATCGAGATTTACGCCGACACGCAGCAACCAACCAAGGTCCAGTCTATTCAGGAGACTCGGGCACTGTTCGCCGAAGAGAACGCGCGCAGAGCCAGCGCGGGGGCAACGCCGCTCACGATCCCCTCTGCCTCCAGCGTTAAACGCCGATTGGACTCGGCAGACCCATTCTACGTCTGCGCAAAACGATTTGGCGTGTCTGCAGCCGCCAGGAAATTCGCAATGAGCAGCAACGGTCCCGATGTCGTGCGGCCCATGGAGCGGGTCGAGATGGATGAAAACAAGCTCGACGTCATATCGTTACTGACGCTGACAGGCATCTGGGAGCACCTGCCGCCGGATCGGCAGAAGAAATTCGAGACAGGGCGGCGCTGGATGTATCTTGCGATCGACTGCGCCACGAAATGTGTCGTGTCGATGCGACTGGCCGACAATCCGAACTCAGATGATGCAATCCGTGCGCTGCGGCAGATTTTCGAGGACAAGACCCCGCTGGCCCAGGCGGCCGAATGCGAGAGCACATGGCATCATCATGGCGGGATCGGGACCCTCGTGACCGACATGGGGCCTGCCTTCGTCTCGGATGCCTTCCAGACGACGGTAGCTTCGCTCGGGGTCACGTCGCATTTGCCGCCAGCTGGAATTCCCTGGATGCGGGGGCACATCAAGTCCTTCTTCCGCACACTCGGACATCAGCTCATGCCGCTCTTGGCAGGTCGAACCTTTTTCGACACCATCGATCGCGGCGACTATCCTTCAGAAATGCTCGCCTGTCTGTGTGACGACGACCTGATCAAGGTCCTGCTGACCTATATTGTTGATATCTACCACAACCAACCGCATGGCTCTCTGAACGGGGAAACTCCGAATGCAGCCTGGAAGCGGCTGGTGGCTGAACACGGGACGCCTCCGGTTCCGGATGGCCTGACCCTTCGAAAAGCATTTGGGCGAGCTAAATCCCGGAAATTTAATAAAGAGGGCGTCCTGTTCTCGGGCCTAAGCTATAGCTGCGAGGCGTTGCGAGAAGCGCATCTACACTCTCCAGTACGGGAGGTGGAAATCAGGGTCGATCTGCAAGACATCGGATGGATAGCCGTCAAGGTCGGTGCATCCTGGTATCCTGCGCTCGCCAATCAGCCTGGCTTTGAGGGCGTGAGCTTCGAAGAGCTGCGAGAAGGCATGCGTGCCGTTCGCCACGCGCACGCTAGTAACGCGCAGTTAGACGCGCCCAAGGTCCAGCGGGCAATCGCGCGGATCTCCGAAGCGAACCGCCGCGCATTCGCTCTGCGCGCCCTGACCCCTTTCCATGTGACCGACGTGGAAGTCGCCCGCGCGGATGCGGCACTGCACTATCCGCTCCGCTCTGATGAGCAGCGGTTGGGATACATGCCGCCGAGCAAAGACCTGCTCAATGACGCAATCTCCATTACCCCGCTAACGGACACATCACGGAAGCCGGACAGCGACGATAACAGGCCGGTCTCCGAGCGCCGAACGAGACGCAAGAACCGCAGACGCTGGGGGTTCAACGATGGGAAATGATCTGATCACCCAAGCGGCACAACGGGTCGCTGAACTGAAGGCGTATTTCGTCGATCACGAGCGCTTCGTTCCTCTGGCAGAAGGGTTCTCCATCCTCGCTGAGAAAAGGCTCGTAGACATCCAGACCGACCGTATCAGCGAGGCGCAAGGGCTTGCCCTGTCCGGGCACTCCGGGGCCGGAAAAAGCGCGGCAATCACCCATCTTCTTGCCCAAGAAAGGCAGCGGCTGGCCGATCAGGGATACGGAGATTCAACCATCATCAGCTTGCGGGTGCCATCACCTGCAACGCTGAAATTCGTAGGGCAGATGCTCCTTCGGGCGCTCGGTTACCCTATCGGTGCCGATCGCCATGCCTGGTACATCTGGGACCTGGTCCAACATCACCTGAAGGAGCGGCGCGTTTTGTTCGTGCATCTCGACGAGGCGCAGGACCTGGCGTCGCGGGGCACCAAGCACGAGCTGGATTCAGTGACATCCATGCTGAAGACTCTGATGACGGACCCGGAATGGCCAGTTGGGATCATTCTGTCGGGCACAAACGAGCTGGAAGACATCCTCAACCACGACCACCAGCTCGCTCGACGCATGAGGACCGTTCGTTTCGAGAGCCTATCCCCCGCCGCATATGGTGATGATATTCTCGACTTGCTCGAGAACTACTGCGAACTGGCGCAGCTCGAACCAGAGGATGACGTTCTGGAGTTATCCCACGGCGAACGCGTGGTCCATGCTGCGGCAAACCAGTTCGGCATTGCCATCGTCCTGATCCTCGACGCCATCGAGGATGCCTATCTGCATGGCCAGAAGACTCTGAACCGGCACAATTTCATCAGGGCCTACCATCGGCGGACCTCCTGCGATGCCGAGTTCAACCCGTTTGTCGTGCCGGACTTCATGCGCATCGACGCCCGGCAGGTGTTTTCTCGGGAGAACCGCACATGATGTTGTCACCCCTCAAGCCGCTTCCCCTCACCGTCACCCCGGTACCCGGTGAAAGCGCGACGTCGCTTGCGTCCCGCATTGCGCGGAAGAACGGGACTGCCAGCCTTCAGTCTTTCTGCGCCGACATGAGCATTTCCTATCGCGCCCTGAAGGTCGGCGACCCGGTGGAGATCGAGCGGGTTGCCGCACTCGTCGGGTGTGATCCCACCACACTCCGCACCTGGACGCCCCACGCCCCGTCGAAGACTAATTATCAGCTAGGGGCAGAGGCGCCGAGGTTCACGGCCTACAGCCGAAGCACGATCCGAGGATGCCCGAAATGTGCCGCTGAAGCTCTTTCAGAGCAGGGTGCCCATGGCCCGTTTCATCTCGGGGCATGGCAACTCACTTCAATTCGAACCTGCGCCCGGCATTCTTGCATGTTGATCGAGGTCCCGCCTCCCTCGCATCACAAGCACAGCTATGATTTCGCGCGGATAGTCGACAACATGGACATAGCCAACATTCAGATTGTTGCCGAAGATGCGCGATCTCTGGAGCGCTACCTCCTTGGCCGATTGGATGGCACGTCTGCGGGCCGTTGGCTCGACACGCTGGAGTTCCATGTCGCGGCACAGCTTTGCGAAAATTTCGGCCTTTTGCTGACACAAGGCCCCAAAGCCAGCCGAGCGGAAACGACCGAACGACAATGGCTTGAGGCCGGTGCAGCCGGATACAACGTCCTATGCAACGGGCCTGATCAGATGGTCGCAGTGCTTGAAGAGCTTCGCTTGAAGGCAGGCCCTGGCTGTCACACCTACGGTGCGATTGCAGGTTCTTTCCTGACCTGGCTGTCCCAGCGTGAGGATGATGCCGCCTTCGATGACATCCGTCAGATGGTCTTCGACTACATCCTGCGGACCTATCCCGTGCTCGTCGGTAGCACAGTCCTGCGGATACGTTGCGACAGGCAACAGGTGTACTCCCTTCGAAGAGGCGCGAAGGCCTACAGCATCGACGAACGGATGCTGCGCCATAAGCTCTTGGAGCGTGGCGACATCTCGAAATCGGGCAAATCCGATGCCATCACCTATCATCGCTACCCGTCACGGGAGACGCTGCAAAAGCTCGCCAATGAAACCAACAGCATGCTACGCGGGTTCGACGCGGCAGACTATCTCGGGCTTGACATCCACCTGCTGCGCACGTTCGTCGTGGAAGGGCTCATCAAGAAAGCAGGAGAGATGGCCCGAAACGCGCCGTATTTCCGAAGGGAGGATCTCGACGCTTTTATCGGTCGCCTATACCGCCAAACACGCCCTGATTTGGAACCGGCCAATGATGAGGCTTCCCTCATTGCGGCCACGCCCGCGTGCCAATGCTCGACCCTCGAACTCCTGAACCTGATTTTCGAACATGACATTCCGCTACGCTGTGCTACGGGCGCAGACCCAAGGTTCAACGATTTCCTGATATCTGTCGAGCGGGCGAAAACGGCCATAGGCCAGCGCTCAGCTGGTGCGATCAGCATGTCGGAAGCTGCCGGTAAGCTAAGGGTCGATACCGCAACAATCCGCAATCTGGTGAACGCAGGCTACTTGAGTGCTGCTCCGAAGGCCAAAAGGTCCTCCGAACGCTGGCGGGTGGTCGATGAGGCCTCCGTCGCAGCGTTCGGCGAACACTTCATCTCGGCTGCCGATCTTGCTCACGAGCTGCGATGCGATACCGCCAATCTCTGCCGCGAGCTTTACAAAAACGGCGTCGAACCACTCATCTTCAACGGCGAGAACCGGATCATCTTTCGCCGTCGCGATGTGAGCTAGATATAAGGTCAGGAACGCCGCTGGATCTTACTGCCTGATGGGGCCGCAGCCCGTGCATTCCATCCCCAAGACCTTCTGACACGACAAGCCTTGAGAAAGCCGACCACTGTGTCGGCTTTTCTCATATCTTCCGAGAGGCAACCCTATCTGACGAAAAAGGCAGCTTCAGTTCAGCATCGAGATTTCGGGGTACTGAATTCAAAAGGAAATTTTGACGCTCAAAGGCAAAACTATGTGCCCCTTCCCACTCCTTTGGAAAGCACCAGATAGTTCTGCCTTTCTTGTCAGAGGATTTGCCTCTGCCACGCAGACCGGTGCTGTTTTCCCTACGAAAATCCATGCTGCCTCGATCGCCGCTCCTGGCGTGTCGATCGCTTCGCAGCGCTTTTCCCCTGTCAAACCCGAGGATGGCCCATGAGCGACCATTTCTTCGTCGTGACGGGCGGCTCTCGGGCGGCTCTAGCGGACATGCGCATTGATACCGCAGCCATCCCACGATGGCATCGAGGCGATACGCTGAGCTCGCCTCGATGCGCTGCGGGCGCGGAGCGTCGGCGTCGGCTGCGCCGCCCTCAGGCGACGCGCGCCGCGGGCACGTCGAAGGGGCCCTCGGGAATCTTGTCAGTCTTGAAACTGTCCGCCGAGGCGCGCGACCAGCGTTCGTGCCACTCCTCCAGTTCGGGAATGATCTCGCCCGAGATCAGGAAGCCGTTCGGCACGTAGGGATAGGCCACATTGCCGTCGGTGAAGGTGTTGTCCTTCTCGCGGAACATGAAGTGATACGGGCGGAAGTCGATCGGGTGGGTGAGCCCCGCCGCACCGGCAAGCTCGCCCAAGGCCCGCATGGTGTTGGCGTGGTAGCGCGCGACGCGGTCGGATTTGTCGCCCACGTCGAGCGCCCGCGAGCGCTTGGGGTCCTGCGTCGCGATGCCCACCGGGCATTTGTTGGTGTGACACGCCTGGGCCTGAATGCAACCGATGGAGAACATGTAGCCGCGCGCCGAGTTACACCAATCCGCGCCGAGCGCGAGCGCGCGGGCAATGTGGAACGCCGAGGTGATCTTGCCCGCCGCGCCGACTTTGACCTGTTCCCGCAGCCCCGCGCCGCGCAGCGTCGCGTTGACGAAGCTCAGCCCCTCGAGCATCGGCATGCCGACCCGGTTGGCAAACTCCAGCGGGGCCGCGCCGGTGCCGCCCTCGCTGCCGTCCACCACGATGAAATCGGGTACGATCCCCGTCTCGAGCATGGCCTTCACCATGCACATGAACTCACGCCGGTGCCCGATGCAGAGCTTGAAGCCCACCGGCTTGCCCTCCGAAAGCGTGCGCAACTGGCCGATGAATTCCATCATGCCCTTCGGCGTCGAAAAGCTCGGGTGCGCCGCCGGAGAGATGCAGTCGCGGTCCATGGGGATGCCGCGCGCCTCGGAAATCTCCGGGGTGATCTTGGCCGCCGGAAGCATGCCGCCATGGCCGGGCTTGGCGCCCTGACTGAGCTTTAGCTCGATCATCTTCACCTGCGGGTCGGCCGCCTGAGCGCGAAACTTCTCGGGCGAGAAACTGCCATCATCATTGCGGCAGCCGAAATAGCCCGAGGCCACCTGGAAAATCAGGTCGCCTCCACCTTCTCGGTGGTATCTCGACACCGAGCCCTCGCCGGTGTCATGCGCAAACCCGCCCTTCTTGGCGCCGGTGTTCAGCGCAAGGATCGCATTGGCCGAGAGCGAGCCAAAGCTCATGGCCGAGATGTTGAACAGCGACGCGGCATAGGGCTGGCGGCAGTCCGGACCGCCGATCTCGACGCGGAAGTCGCTGTCGGTGATATGCACCGGGGCCGCCGAATGGGTGATCCAGGCATAGCCCGAGCTATAGACGTTCTCTGTGGTGCCGAAGGGGCGCTTGTCCTCCACGCCCTTGGCGCGCTGGTAGACCAGCGCACGGGACTCGCGCGAAAACGGCTCCTCGTCGCGATCGCTCTCCAGCATGTACTGGCGGATCTCCGGGCGGATCGATTCCAGCAAGAACCGCATATGGCCAATGACCGGGTAGTTGCGCAGCACCGAGTGGCGTTTCTGCGTCAGGTCGCGCGCGCCAAGCGCGGTCAGCGCACCGGTGGCGAGGGCGACCGGCAGCCAAGCCGGACTGAGCGCGATCGCGGCGGTGGTGCTGGCAAGGGTGGCAATGCCCGTCAGGGCAAGAGGGGTGTAGCGTGCGGGAAAGGCCATGCGGGTCTCTGCGTGAGGGCGATGTATCAGGGCGATGTGTCGCGGCATCTATCAGGGCGGCTTGCGTCGTCCAACCATGTGCACTGACGCGCGGCTTCTCAACCCGGCGCGGGTAGAAAACCTTGGGCTGCCGCGAAAATTAGCAAAGCTTGTCGATCGGCAGTCAACGGACCCTGGCGAACTGTCCAGTTTCGCCGGCCTGCAGCAAAGCCGGCACCAGCGCCGCTTGCCAATCGGCGCGGCCTTTCCTAACTTGCTCTCACGTGGCCATTTTTAGCCGCCACAACACATGCAAAGTTTATTGATTTATTGCTTCAGGAACCCTCCGTCCCGGCGGCGGCATTGTATCAACCGGAGTTTTCATGCGTCTGCGACTTTTTACCGATCCTGAATACGCCTCCCCCGTGAACCAAATGCACTGCGCGATGCTCATCCCCTTCCTCGGCAACGAGGAATCGACGTTCTGGTCAGAGGGCACCAATGTGTTCGACGCCTACAAGGCAAACGGGCCGGGCTATTTCGAACTTGCCGACACGATGGACGACGCACAATTTGCCGTGCTGCCCAGCACATGGCACCGCTACCTCGCCGACGGCACCACCGAAGTTGCCCTGCAATTTGCCCAAAAAGCCGCCGATGCGGGCAAGCAGGTCATCGTCTTTCACGAGCGCGACTTCGACTACAAGTTTCCCGCGCCCAACGCGCTTTTGTTCACGCCGACGGTTGAAGGAGAGCGCCGCTCGAATGAGTTTGGCCTTCCGGCTTGGGTCCCCGATCACATGAGCGGCCCCGCCCCTCTGCGCGAGAAGCAGCAGAGCCCGTCGATCGGCTTTTGTGGCCAAGTCACGCGGCCCCGCGTGAAAACACGGGCGATCCAGTTCGCGCGCACCTCGCTGCCGCGACTGTCCGAGCGCCGGATGAGCGGTTATTCGGCCCCGCTGCGCAAGAGTTACCGCTACAAGTTTCTGCGCGCCAAAGCCGTGCAGACGCTGCTCGACACGCCGGGGATCGACACGCAGTTCCTATTGCGCGGCGACTTCTTCGCCGGTGCCAACAAGAAAGCCAGCGCAGACGCGAAGACCGAGGCGCGACAGAGTGCGCTGGAGGTCTTCCTCGGCAACCTGCGCGATTGCGATTACAGCCTGTGCGTTCGGGGCGTGGGCAATTACTCCCTGCGCTTTTACGAGATCATGGCAGCCGGGCGGCCGCCGCTCTTCTTAGATACCGGCTGCGTGCTGCCCTATGACGGGTTGATCGACTGGCACAAAGAGTTGGTCTGGGTCCCCGAGGATCAGCACGACCGCGCGGGCGAGATCCTTCTGGCCCATCACCGCGGCCTCAGCGACGAGGCTTTCGTCGATCAGCAAAAGCGGGTGCGCGAGGTCTGGGAGGAATGGCTGTCGCCTGACGGGTTCTTCCGCAACTTCTACCGCCACTTTCAGCCCAACTGAGCCCCGACTGAGGACTACGTGAATGCGCATGGAGCCCCTGCAGCGCGAGGCTCCATGCGGTTCTGCAGGCCCGTGCGCCGGATCTCAGGCCTTGGCGGCCAGCCCTCCGGCACGGATGTCGCTGAGCGTACGGTAGGGGGTCAGCGCCTCGGCGGCGATCTCCAGTTCCAGAACGGCCCCATGCGGCGCGGCGCGGGCGCGCTCGAAGGCGGCGGCGAAATCTTCGGTGTTGCTCACCCGCTCGCCATGCAGGCCGTAGGCCTGCCCGAGCGCCGCGAAATCGGGATTGACGATCGAGGTGCCGCTGACCCGCTCGGGGAATTCGCGCTCCTGATGGGCGCGGATCGTTCCATAGGTGCCATTGTTGAGCACCAGCACGATCACTGCTGCCCCGGCCTGACGGGCCGCCGAAAGCTCTTGGCCGGTCATCTGGAAATCGCCGTCCCCGGCAAAGCAGATCACCGTGGATTCGGGCCGCGCCAGTTTTGCCGCTACCGCGGCGGGCACACCGTAACCCATGGCCCCCGACTGCGGCGACAGCATCCGCATCCCGGGACGGAACCTGAAGAAGCGGGTCGGCCAAACGGTGAAATTGCCCGCGCCATTGGTCAGCACCAGATCGGTCCCCAAGACCTCGCGCATGTGGCGGCAAACGGCGACCATATCGACCGGTCCGGGCTGCGCCGGTGCCTTGTCGATGAAGGCGAGATAGGCCGCGCGCGCCTCGGAGCGCCAAGCGGTCCATTTGCCCGAAACATGCGCGGGCAGCGCCTGCACGAAACGTCCGGGATCGGCGTGAATACCCAGAACCGGCTGATAAACCTTGCCAATCTCGCGGTCCGAGCCGTGCACATGGATAATCTTCTGCCGCGGCTCGGGCACCTCGAGCAGCGTGTAGCCATCGGTCATATTCTCGCCGAAGCGCGTGCCCAGTGCGAGGATCACATCGGCGTCGCGCAGCAGCGCCTTGACCCCGGCGGTCATGCCCACGCCCGCATCGCCGCAGAAGCAGGGCGAGGCGCTGTCGACCTGATCCTGATAGCGGAAAGAGGTGATGATCGGGATGTCGGAGGCCTCGGCAAAGCCCTGCAGCGCGGCGCGCGAGGGACCATCCCAATGCGCCCCCCCAAGCACGATGAGTGGCCGCTGCGCCTGCTGCAGCAGCGACATGGTTTCGGCCATCGCGTCCGCCGAGGGCTCGGCGGGAAAGACCTTGGCCGGGCCGCTCAGCGCGGGCGTGTCGGTCTGCGCCATGAGCACATCCTCGGGCAGCGCCACGACCACCGGCCCGGGGCGCCCGGTGGTCGCCGTGATCCATGCGCGGGAGAGAATTTCGGGAATACGTTCAACCTGTTCGATCTCGGTCGCCCATTTCGCCATCGGGCCAAAGACCGCGCGATAGTCCAGTTCCTGAAACGCCTCGCGCTCCTTCATGTCGGTCGCCACCTGCCCCACCAGCAGGATCATCGGCACGCTGTCCTGCATCGCCGTATGCACGCCGATCGAAGCGTTGGTCGCGCCGGGACCACGGGTGACCATGCAGATGCCCGGGCTGCCGGTGAGCTTGCCATGCGCCGCCGCCATGAAGGCCGCGCCCCCCTCCTGTCGGCAGAGCACGAAATCGAGCTTGCCGCCGGTGTCATGCATCGCGTCGAGCACCGCCAGATAGCTCTCCCCCGGCACCCCGAAGGCGCGTGTCGCCCCTAGTGCCATCAGGCATTCCACCACCAGTTCTCCACCGTTCCGCGTCATCATCCCGCTCCCTGCCAGGCTGTGTTTGGAGATTTGTGCGCTCCCAACCCGGCGGATGCAAGCACGGCCCCGCACAAAGCCGCTGAACCAGTTTCCCCGCGCGCCAGAACGCTTTGTTAAGACCCGGCCTGTAGTTCTCGATCCTGTTCAGGGGCCCGTGCGGGCACCGGCAGGCCGTGCATCGGGGCAGCCCCCCCTTGCCACGTTGCACGCGCGATACCGGCTCGCACGGGCCCTTAGGCAAAGCTTTGGTGATCAGGCTGTGGGCGGCCCAGGCGCTCCCGTGGGAAAGGACCGAATTCGCGATGACAGAGCTTCACAGCCACGTGCTCGACCCCGCGCGCAACCGCAATGGCGAGGACCCGCTTGTTCCCTTCCTGCTCGGCGCGCGCCATGCTCCGGTCTCGATCTCCGTCCGCGATGTCCTGCGGCTTGATGCGCACCGGCTGCAGATCCTGCTCGTGGCACAGAAGCAATGGGCGGCGGAAAACCTGCCCTTCTCACTGACCGAGATCACCGAATCCTTCCGCTCCGGGCTGGAGCGGCTCGGTCTCTCTCCTGGCCATTTCGATCCGCCCGGGCACCGCGCGGCGCCCGCCAGCGCCGAAACCGCCAGTTCCGCTTCTGCCAGTATTGGCCCCGCAAGTCCCGACCCCGCCAATTCCGAAACTACCACTTCCGAAACCACCGACACATCCACCATGGCCAGCCCGACCGGCAAGGAGGCAGAGCAATGACGACCAAGGTCCTTGCGATCGACGACTCCCGCACGATCCGCAACTTGCTGCGCGTCTCGCTCGAAGGCGCGGGCTTCGAATTTCATTCCGCCTGCGACGGCGTCGAAGGGGTCGAACAATTCTCCGAAGTCGAACCCGACGTGGTGATCACCGACATCAATATGCCCAATCTCGATGGGTTCGGGGTGATCGAAGAGCTGCGCAACGGTCCCAACCGCACCACCGTCCCGATCATCGTGCTGACCACCGAAAGCGGCGCCGATCTCAAGGCCCGGGCGCGCAGCGCAGGGGCGACCGGCTGGATCGTGAAACCTTTCGACGATGCGTCGCTGGTGTCGGTTCTGCGACGGCTCACCGGGCATATGGCGTAGGAGCTAGGCAATGTCGGGAAATTCGATCCGCGATACATTCTTCGAGGAATGCGAGGAACTGCTCGAGGCTCTGGTGGAGGGACTCTCCTCCATGGAGCAGGACCCGGACGACATGGATGTGGTCAACGCGGTCTTCCGCGCCGTGCATTCGATCAAGGGCGGCGCCGGAGCCTTCGCCCTCGACCGGTTGGTCAGCTTTGCGCACACCTTCGAGACGGTGATGGACAAGGTCCGCAGCCACGAGCTCAAGGTCACCGAAGAGCTGATGCATCTCTTCCACCGCTCTGGCGATCAGCTTGCCGATCTGGTCGAGGCGGCACGCGACGAGCGCGAGCCCAATGCCGAGTCCGAGGCCACGATCCTCAAGGAGTTGGACAGCTACCTCGGCGAGGCGGACAAGGATGACAGCTTCAGCTTCGACGCCGTGACCCTCGCGTTTGACGCAGCGCCGCTCGACCTCGCCGAGCCGTCCGAGGCGGTGCCCGACGCTGAGAACGAAGGCGGCTCCCTGCGCCGCTTCCGGATCCATTTCAAGCCAACGCCGGCGCTCTACGCCAATGGCCACGAACCATTGCTGCTGTTTGACGCGCTGGCCGAGCTTGGCGAGGTACAGGTCACGGCGGACCTCTCGGGCCTGCCCGAATTCGATGCCTTCGATCCCAATGGCGCGGTGATGTCCTGGACCATTCTGCTCGAAACCGCAGAGCCCGAGACCGTGCTGCACGAGATCTTCGAATTTGTGGAATCCCTATGCGATCTCGACATCCGCGAGACTGACGGCGAAATGCCCGACGCACCCACCCCCGCCCAGCCCAGCGCTCCGTCCGAGGCTGGCCCAGCAACTCCGCCCGCGCCGGATGCCCGCAGCATCCCCGCAGACGCCCCCGAAGCACGGCTGGCCGAGGCGCGTGGCGAGGCGCGCGGACCAAGGCCAACGCTGCGGGTCGATCTCGAACGCGTCGACCGGCTCATCAACACCGTGGGCGAGTTGATCATCAATCAAGCAATGATCTCGCAGCGCATCGAAGAACTGGAACTACCGGCGGTAGCGCATCTGACCAACGAGCTGGAAGCTTACAAGCTGCTGGCGCGCGACATTCAGGAAGGGGTGATGGCGATCCGAGCTCAGCCAGTGAAGCCGCTCTTTCAGCGCATGTCGCGCATCGTGCGCGAGGCCGCGGAGGCAACGGGCAAGAAAGCCCGGCTGGTGACCGTCGGCGATTCCACCGAAGTCGACAAGACGGTGATCGAAAGGCTCGCCGACCCGCTGACGCATATGGTGCGAAACGCCGTTGATCACGGGCTGGAAAAGGCCGAGCGCCGTGCTGAAGCTGGCAAAGAAGCGGTGGGCACCATCCGGCTCTCCGCATCGCACCGTTCGGGCAGCGTCTTCATAGAAATCGCCGACGACGGCGCCGGGCTCAATCGCGCCCGAATTCTCGAAAAAGCCATCGAGAAAGGGCTCATCGCGCCCGAGGCCGAATTGTCCGAGGCAGAGATCGACAACCTCCTCTTCCTGCCCGGCTTCTCCACCGCCAGCGAGGTTTCGAACCTCTCGGGGCGCGGCGTCGGAATGGATGTGGTGAAAAACGCGGTCGCCGCGCTCGGCGGACGGGTGTCAATCGCCTCCACGCCGGGTGCGGGCACGACATTTACCATCGTTCTTCCCCTCACGCTGGCCGTGATGGACGGCTTCGTGATCTCCGTCGCGGATCAGACGATGGTCATCCCAATCGCCTCGATCATCGAAACCATCCGCCCAAGCCAGCGCGACCTGCACGCCGTCGGAACCAAAGGCGTGGTGATCCTGGTGCGTGGCGCCTATGTGCCTGTGGTCGATGTGGCGTTTAACCTCGGCCTCGCAGCCTCGCGAAAGGCCGCGGGAGAAGGCGTACTCCTGCTTGTCAGCACTGAAAGCCAAGGCCTCACCGCACTGAGGGTCGAGGCCATCCACGACCAGCGGCAAGTCGTCATAAAGAGCCTTGAGAGCAACTACGCCGCGATCCCCGGCGTTTCGGCCGCGACGATCCTTGGCGATGGCAAGATCGCCCTGATCCTCGACCCAGAAGAAGTGGTCAAATTGCAGCCCGCCGCCCCCTATTTCCCCGCGATCACCCCCCCGAAACTGGAGCTTCGCCATGCTTGACGCCGACGAGGGACCGACCGAGACGCAGTTCGAATTCATCACATTTTCTGCTGGAAACCAGAGTTTCTGCCTCGAGATCATGCAAATCCGCGAGATCCGCCGCTGGACCCCGGTCACCAAGCTGCCGCACACTCCGGACGATGTGCTCGGCGTGATGAACCTGCGCGGCGCGGTCATCCCAATCTTTGACCTCTCCGCCCGCTTCGGGCTTGGCGAGACCCCGGACAATGAGCGCAATGTGGTCATCGTCGCGGCGGCGGGCGGCACGACGATCGGCCTGCTGGTGGAATCCGTCTCCGAGATCCTGTCGGTGGCAAAATCCTCGATACAGGAAACGCCGGACATGAAATCCGACGCCGCCAGACAAGCCATTCTCGGCGTGATTTCCGTCGGCGAAACCATGGTCCGTGTGGTCAATCTCGACGCGGTACTCGACCAAGACGGGGGGGCCGCCGCATGAACCTCGCCGCGGCTGCCGAAATGCCGGAGGAGTTCTCTTTCTCCGACGCGGATTTCGAAGCGCTGGCACGACTTGCGCGGGCGGAGTTTGGCCTCAGCCTCGCGGTCAGCAAAAAGCCATTGGTCTATTCTCGCCTCGCGCGGCGGCTGCGGGCACGCGGCTTGTCCTCTTTTCGCGAGTATATGGCTCTTGTCGACCGCGCAGATGAGGCCGATGAACGGCTCGAACTTGTCTCTGCTCTCACCACCAATGTGACCAGCTTTTTCCGCGAGAAACATCATTTCGACACGCTGCGCGACGTGCTGCTCCCGGAACTCGCCAAACAGAACCGCATCCGTATTTGGTCAGCTGGCTGTTCCTCGGGGCCCGAACCTTTCTCAATAGCTATGACGCTGCTGGACGGGCTCCAATCGCTCCCTGCAGATCTACGAATTCTGGCCACCGATATCGATCCAGCAATTTTGCGCCGCGCACGGCGCGGCAGTTACCTGCGCGAAGATTGCGCGGCGGTGCCCAGCTCCTTTCAGAGCCGTTGGTTGATACCCACGCCTGGCGAGCCCGAGCAGGTCGAGATCAGTCAGGACCTGAAGCGTTTGATCAGCTTTGCCGAACTCAATCTCATCTGCGACTGGCCGTTCAAAGGACCCTTCGATGCGATCTTCTGCCGAAACGTCGCAATCTACTTCGATCAGGACACTCAACAGCGCCTCTGGACCCGATTTGCCGCCATGCTGCGCGCGGGAGGGTTTCTGTTCATTGGCCACTCGGAACGGCTTTCCGGCCCTGCCACCAATGAGTTCGCGACCGCTGGAGTCACCACCTACCGCAAGCGCGCGCTGCCCGCACCGACGCAGCTGACTTAGGAGAACAAGATGAGTTTGAAGGATTTGCTGCGGATCATGGTGGTGGACGACATGGCCACAAGCCGCGGCCTCATCACCCAAGCCCTCGACGAGATTGGGATCAGCAATTACATCACCGAAAACGATGGCAGCAAGGCGCTTGCCCGGCTCGCAGCGAGCCCCGTGCACTTGGTGCTTTCCGATTTCAATATGCCCAATATGGATGGACTTGGCCTACTCAAAGCGGTGCGCCAGAACCGTGCGACCCAGAAGATTGGCTTCATTCTGGTGACCGGAAAACCGACACCCGACATGGTGACGCAGGCCAAACAGTTGGGGCTCAACAATATGATAAAGAAGCCTTTTACGTCCATCGCCATGAAGCAATGCATCGAAAGTGTGGTGGGGCGGCTCTGAAAATGACCAGCGTCAGCGTTCCCCTCACCGCCCATGAGGCGACATGGCTTCTGTCACGGGAAATACGTCGCCTGCAGCAACGGCTCGAGCGGCTCGAGCATGGGATGGAGCACCTCTATTCCGACAGTGCGGATGCGCGTCTCGGCTCCGTCGCGATCACCGCCTTTCAGGAACTGGACGTGCTCGCGCAATCGACCGAGGCTTTGGCGGGCTATGTCGAACGGCTTGCGCGCCAGTTGGACAGTGAAACGGCTCTCGATCTGCAGGACGCGCTCAGTCGCATTCCCCTGCGCGAACTTGCAGGGAGGCTTGGCGGCGCAAAGAACGAAGCACTGACGCCCAATGCTCCGGAAATGTTCTGATGCGCCTGCTCCATTCTGCACTCATCTGCACTCAGCCGCGAAGGCGCGTCACCCGAACCACTCTGGAATTTGCCGGACCCGGACAAGGTATCCGTGTGGAGAAAACTGGAAGCGACAGGGAAGGACCCAACCACGCCGCATACCCGCCCGGAACGCCGACGCCAGCAATGCAAATTGCGGACGAAGTTGGCCTGCGCGCGCGTTGGGATAGACGACAGGCGTCGCATGTATATCCCAGAGATACTTAGATAACGGCGGGTGCAACTGCGTGTGACCGGGCCAAACGACCCACCTTTCGAGGCCATGGAGGCCGCAATCGATGCCGAAGATATCCCTGATCGTCGCCCATACCGATTTGGCTCTACGCCGACAGATCTCGGCGGGACTGCGCGGCGCGGAGGCCATCGATGTGATCTCCGAGACCCACGATCTGATGACGACATACACCGCTGTGGAAGAGCGCGAGCCCATGGCGGTTCTGATCGGCGAGGGGCTCGCCATGCTGCCTGAGTTTGAGGTCATGCGCGCACTTTTCGCCACGCTCGACGTGCGCTGGCTGGTGATCAAGGCGCGCAGCGCGCCCCGCCCCGGTGCGCCCGCCAGCCCGTGGGACAAAAGGTCGGACCTTTTCGCCATCGACCCCGGCATTCCGCCCGACCAGTTGGTTGCCGAACTGCGCACGCTAACCCGCACCACGCGCCGACGTGGGGCCCCCGTGGCCCCGCCGCCCGTCGCTAGCGCAGGGCCGAAAGGCAATCGTTTTATCCTGCTTGGCGCCTCGACCGGCGGCGTCGACGCCTTGCTTACGGTGCTGTCGTCCTTTCCGCAGGACTGCCCGCCGACGTTTATCGTACAACACACCGGCGGCGGCTTTGGCGACAGCCTCACACGGCTTCTGGACAGGCAATGCGCCGCCGAGGTGCGCCCCGCGCGGGATGGCCAAAGGGTGGATCACGGGCAGGTGGTGATCGCGGCAGGCAGCCGCGCGCATTTGCATCTGGCAGGCGGCAAGCCGATGCGGATTGCGTTGCGCGCGGGCGAGCCGATCTCCGGCCACATGCCGTCGGTGGACGCGCTCTTTACCTCCGCCCTGCCCGGCGCGTCGCGGGCGGTGGCGGCATTGCTCACCGGCATGGGGCGCGACGGCGCTCAGGGGCTCAAGGCGCTGCGCGAGGCGGGTGCGACCACCATCGCCCAGGACGAGGCGAGCTGCATCGTTTACGGCATGCCCCGCGCCGCGCGCGAGTTGGGCGCGGCGCAATCGACCTTGCCCCTCCCCGAGATCGGCCCCGCGCTTCTGCGCGCCTGCGCGGCGGATGCCCCCAGCCACTGTGGAAGGAGATCCGCGCCATGACCGAGAGTGCCGAAAAGCTGGTGAATGTCATCCAAGGCGAGTACCGGATTTCCTCCGCCCCAACCGAGGTTCTGTCGACCGTTCTGGGATCCTGCGTCGCCGTCTGCCTCACTGACCCCGAGGCCAGAGTAGGCGGAATGAACCATTTCCTCCTACCGGAGCGGGCCGGGAAGGAAGGAGAGAACGTGCGCTACGGGGCGTATTCGATGGAACTTCTGATCAACGGGCTGCTGAAACGCGGGGCGCGCAAGACACGGCTCACCGCGAAGCTCTTTGGCGGGGCAAATATGCTGAGCCAATTGCGCGACATTGGCGCTTCGAACGTGCGCTTTGCCAAGGAGTTTCTGCAGAACGAGGCAATCCCTCTGGCCTCGGAAAGCACCGGGGGGACGTCGGCGCGGCGCATCCGCTTCTGGGCGACGGACGGGCGTGTCCGGCAGTTCATCGTGCCCGGCGAGATCGAGGCGGTCGCGCCGATCACGCCGCCCAAGCCACCGCAGACGGAGATCACCCTGTTCTGAGGACCGGCACATATGCAATCGCCCCAGCTCAAACCGGAACGCACGCACCTACTGGCACACAGCAGCCGGCACGCGGCAGCCCGCACGCACTTTGGCCCGCCGTATCGGCGAGGATCAGACCGCGTCGATTTCCTGAAAGGCGTTGCGCAGCGCCTCGGACCAGTCGTGGCTCATCTTCTGAAACGCCTCATCGGTGGGCTCGATCCGCCGCCGAAGGGTGACCGCCAGCGCGTCGCGCTCGATCACCGCAAAATCCAGCGGCATGCCCACGCTGAGGTTCGAGCGCAGCGTCGAATCCATCGACAGCAGCACCGCCTTCTCGGCGTCGGCGAGCGTGGTCTCGGAGGAGATCACACGGTCGAGGATCGGCTTGCCGTATTTATGCTCACCGATCTGCAGGAAGGGCGTGTCGGGCGTCGCTTCGATGAAATTGCCCTCGGGATAGACGAGGAACATGCGCATCGGCCCCCCCCTGCGCTGGCCCGCCACAATCATCGAGGCGGTGGCGTTCTGATTCATCCGCTCCATCTTGCCCGACACCTCGGAGGTCACGTCAGACAGGGTGGCACCGACAATCTCGGCCACCTGCAGCATGCCGCTGGCGCGCAGGATGGCGCGATCCGAGTCGGGATCGTCATTGGCCTCGTTCAGGCGCGCGATGACGGTCTGGGTGATCGACAGCGACCCAGCGGTCATGATCCCGATCGCCCGCTCGCCGGGAGCCTCGAACAGGAACATTTTGCGGTAGGTCGCGATATTGTCGAGCCCCGCATTGGTGCGCGTGTCGGACAGCAGGACAACGCCCGCATCCAGCAGCAATCCGACGCAATATGTCATCTGTCCCTGAGTCCCTTGAAGGCTAGCAGCGCACTGATATAGCCGCCCTACCTTAGCGTCGCAATCCTGAACGAACGGATAGGTCGCGCGCTTATTGCTGCTGCTGTTGCTGGCCCGCGGTCACCACGACCTCGACCTCCAGCTCCTCCTCGGGCGTGCCGCCCTGCACCAGCCCGCGGATCGGCGCGGCGTCGAGCGCGTCATAGCCCGAGCCGAGCCGCACGTAGCGGTCATCGGGGCAGCATTCATTGGCGGCGTCGAAGCCGACCCAGCCCAGTTCGGGCACCCGAATCTCGGCCCAGGCGTGGCTGGCCTCATGCGGGCTGCCATCCTCGTTCGCCTGCAGATAGCCGGTCACATAGCGCGCGGGCATATCCGCCGCATGCGCCACCGAGATCAGCGCATGGGCGTGGTCCTGACACACGCCGACGCCCCCGGCCAGCGCCTCGGCGGCGGTGGTGTGCGGCTGCGTCTCGCCCGGTTTATAGGCAATGGCGCCCGAGACGGCGCGGCTCAGCGCATGGGCACGGTCGAGCGCGCTTGCGCCCTCCATCCCTTTCAGCGCCACGGCAGAGAGCATCTTCAGCTCGGCATCGGCTTCGACCTGGCGCGTCGGGCGCAGATAGGCCGAAGGCGGCACCCGCTCACGATGATCGCGCAGAACGCCGAACAGATCGGTCGTCTCGACCTCGCCCAGCACTTCGACGGTCAGTTCGGTCAGCGGGCCACGCCATGTGGCAAGGCGGATCATGTCACCGCCGCCATCGACGAATTCCGCGCCGGTCTGCGCGCCTTCGGAGGTGACCTCCCATGTCAGGATGCGCTGGCCCGCGCTCGACGCAGGCCAGAGTTTTTGCGACTGCACGATGCCGCGCACCGGCTGATCAAAGCGGTAACGGGTGATATGGCGGACGGAAAGTCTCATGCCGGCATCCCACTCAGGTAGACATTGTGCACGGTGGTCGCGACCTCGGCGTTGCGGGTCATGAACCGGGCAAGGAACTCGTGCAGCCCCTCTTCAAAGATATCGTCCACCGTCGCATTGCGCAAATCGTCCAGCAGCTTATGCGCCACCTCCTGCGCCTCCGTGCCGTTTTGGTAGTTCTCGGCCAGGTCGTCGAGATGCTCGCAATACCATTGCACGCAGGCCCGCAGCGAGCGCGGGAAGCGCCGGTTGAGGATCAGCAGATGCGCGATCTTGGCGGCGGTGATCTCGCCCTGATAACTCCAGTTGAAGGCGCGCTGCGCGGTCATCGACTGCAGCAGCAGCGCCCATTGGCTCTGGTCGAGCCCCGAGCCGACGTAATTCACCGAAGGCAGCAGCACGTAGTATTTCACGTCGATCAGCCGGGCCGTGTTGTCGGCCCGCTCGATGGTCGTGCCGATGCCCATGAAGTCGTAACCGTCGTTGCGCAGCTGCGTCGACATGAAGGCGCCGCGGATCAACTGGCAGGCGCGCAGCGTCCATTCGCAAAGATCGGTGACCATCAGCTTGCTGCGCTCGGTGCGCTGAAGCTGTCTGAGTTCCTGAAACGACGAGTTGATCGCATCCCACGCGGGCGCGGTCAGCGCGGTGCGCACGACACGGGCATTCTCGCGCGCCGCGGCGAGGCAGGAGAACACCGAACTGGGGTTGTCGGCATCGAAGAACAGAAAGGTCTCGATATTGCGCTGGTTGGTGTCCTTGTACTTCTCGATGAAGGGCTCGAGTGCGCCCTTGGCCAGAAGCACGGCCTCCCAGTCGTTGCGATAGCCGCCGGTGGCGTTGGGCAGCAGCGCGTTGCGCGCCCCAACCTCCAGCAGGCGGGCGGTGGTTTCGGCGCGCTCGATGTAGCGCGCCATCCAGTAAAGGTGATCTGCAGTCCGGCTCAGCATGTCGTCACTCCGCCAATACCCAGGTGTCCTTGACCCCGCCGCCCTGCGACGAGTTCACCACGAGCGAGCCTTCGGTCAGCGCCACGCGGGTCAGGCCGCCGGGCACCAGCTCGATGTTCTCGCCGACAAGGCAATAGGGGCGCAGGTCGACGTGACGCGGCGCGATCCCCTCTTCGACGAACGTGGGACAGGCCGAGAGCGCCAGCGTCGGCTGGGCGATGTAATTCTCGGGGTTCTTGCGGATCTTCGCGGCAAAGGACTCGATGGTCGATTTGTCGGATTTCGGCCCGACAAGCATGCCGTAGCCGCCCGAGCCGTGCACTTCCTTGACCACAAGCTCCGACAGGTTCTCGAGCACGTATTTGCAGTCATCGGCCTTGGCGCATTGCCATGTGGGCACGTTCTCGAGGATCGGTTCCTCGCCGAGATAAAAGCGGATCATCTCGGGCACATAGGTGTAGATCGCCTTGTCGTCGGCCACGCCCGCGCCGGGAGCCGAGCAGATGGTCACGCCGCCCGAGCGGTAGACGCTCATCAGGCCCGGCACGCCCAGCATGGAATCGGGCTTGAAGCACAGCGGGTCGATGAAGGCGTCGTCGATCCGGCGATAGATCACATCGACCTTCTTGGGGCCCTCGGTGGTCTTCATCCAGACGAAATCGCCCTCGACAAACAGGTCCTGCCCTTCGACCAGTTCCACGCCCATCAGGTCGGCAAGGAAGCTGTGCTCGTAATAGGCCGAGTTGAACTGCCCCGGTGTGAGGATCACCACATTCGGCTCGCCTTGGCATTTCTGCGGGGCGACCGAAGCCAGCGTCTTTTTCAGCAGGCCGGCATAGCCATCGACCGGACGGATGCGGCTTTCCATGAACAGCTGCGGGAACATGCGCATCATGATCTCGCGGTTCTGCAGCATGTAGCTCACGCCCGAGGGCGTCCGGCAGTTGTCTTCCAGAACGTAGAACTGATCGGGTCCGGTGCGCACCAGATCGACGCCGACAATATGGCTGAACACGCCGCGCGGCGGACGGAAGCCGATGGCCGCCTTCTCGAAGGCTTCGTTGTTGGTGACCAGATGTTCGGGGATACGGCCCGCGCGGATGATCTCGCGCCGGTCGTAGACGTCGGCCAGAAAGGCGTTCAGCGCCGCGGCCCGCTGCCGCACGCCGTGATCGAGTTTGCGCCACTCCAGCGCGGTCAGCACACGCGGGAACATGTCGAACGGGATCAGCCGCTCGGGGTCCCCACCTTCGCCATAAACGGCAAAGGTGATCCCGACCCGCCTGAACAGCGCCTCGGCCTCGCTTTGTTTGAGGCTGCGCAGTTCGGCCGGCATGGACCGATACCATTTCTCCAGATTCTGATAGGACGGGCGAACATCGTCGCCGCTCAACATCTCATTGAAAATCGCTGGCTTCGTGGCGCTCATAATAATCCCTTCGCTCTGAGGCTCACGTTCCATGTTTCGCGACCGGAGGAAAAGCCCCTCATGTCGAAAAACGATCTTGGCGCCGATTTGGTTGCCCAAAAAAAGAGCGATTTCGCCATGTCGAATCCGATCTTGTGAGTATTCACCTCAGTTTAGCCGGAGTTTGCCGGAAAATGCCGCTGAATGCGCATTCATTTTGCACAAAAATTAGACGCCCGCGCATTTCGCCGCACTGAAATTAATCACGGCCCCGTGAGCCGCTGCGCCTCATCCGAAACAAAGTGGCGCGCTGCGCGGCCTTAGGTATCCGAAGGGGGCGCCGCAAAACGGCGCATCAGCAACGGGGAGCCGCGGCGGTCAAAGTCCGGAACAGGGCAGCCGCCAGCGGCACAACGATAATCGAAGCGGAGGAGGACCCGCCCAGATCACCGGCCACAAGAGCCGTTCCGTGCGGGGCCCGAAGAGACCGCTCTCTAGGGATGTAGAACATGATCAAAGCAATGAAATTTTCCAGCGTGGCAGCTCTTGCCATGATCTCGGCCGGTGCGGTTTCGGCGCAGGACGCCAACTGCCCGATCAAAGTGGGTGTGCTGCACTCGCTCTCCGGCACCATGGCGATTTCGGAAACCACGCTGAAAGACACCATGCTGATGCTGATCGACAAGCAGAACAAGGCCGGCGGCCTGCTGGGCTGCGAGCTTGAAGCCGTGGTGAAAGACCCCGCCTCCGATTGGCCGCTGTTTGCCGAAAAGGCGCGCGAGCTGATCTCCAACGACGAGGTCGACGTGATCTTCGGCTCCTGGACCTCCGCCTCGCGCAAGGCCGTGCTGCCGGTGATCGAAGAGCTCAACGCGCTCTACTTCTACCCCGTTCAGTATGAAGGCGAGGAAAGCTCGAAAAACGTCTTCTACACCGGCGCCGCCCCGAACCAGCAGGCGATCCCGGCCACCGATTACTTCCTCGACGAGCTTGGCGTCGAGAAGTTCGCCCTTCTGGGCACCGACTATGTCTATCCGCGCACCACGAACCGCATCCTCGAGGCTTACCTCAAGGATAAGGGCATCGCCGAGGAAGACATCTTCATCAACTACACTCCCTTCGGCCACTCCGACTGGTCGACCATCGTGTCCGACGTGGTCGCGCTCGGCGCCGACGGCAAGCAGGTCGGCGTGATCTCGACGATCAACGGCGACGCCAACATCGGCTTCTACAAGGAACTGGCGGCGCAGGGCGTCTCGGCGGACGACATCCCCGTGGTGGCCTTCTCGGTCGGTGAAGAAGAGCTCTCGGGTCTCGACACCTCGAACCTCGTCGGCCACCTCGCCGCGTGGAACTACTTCATGACCGCCGAAACCGACGCCAACGCCGAGTTCATCGACGAGTGGCACGCCTTCATCGGCGACGATGCCCGCGTGACCAACGACCCGATGGAAGCCCATTACATCGGCTTCAACATGTGGGTGAACGCGGTCGAAGCGGCGGAAACCACCGATGTCGACGCCGTGCGCGAGGCGATGTGGGGCCAAGAGTACCCGAACCTGACCGGCGGCACCGCCGTGATGGGCGTGAACCACCACCTGTCGAAGCCGGTGCTGATCGGCGAGATCCGCGCCGACGGTCAGTTCGACATCATCTCGGAAACCGATCCGGTTCCGGGCGACGCATGGACCGACTACCTGCCCGACTCGGCGGTTCTGAAGTCCGATTGGAAAGATCTCGAGTGCGGTATGTACAACACCGAGACCGAAACCTGCGTGCAGATCCAGTCGAACTACTGATCTGAACTCCTCCCCGCGGGCGCGCCTCACTCTGCGCGCCCGCGCCTTCACGTTCCGACTATTTCCGTAGCTTTATCCGGGGGCCGTCCATGCCGCGCGCGCTTCTGCCTGCCCTTGCGCTCCTGCTTTGCCTGATCACCGCGCCGCTCGCGGCACTGGCGCAGCAGACGGGCCTCACGGCAATCCTGCAGCAATATTCCGACGAGGTGGCCAAGCCCGGTCGTCAGACCGTCGGCGATCTCATCGGCGCGCTCGTCGACTCCGGCGATCCGGGCGTTCCGGCCTTCCTGCAGGCCTGGGCCGACCGCGAAGTCTATCAGCACGAAAGCGACGGGCAGTTCTACTATGCCAAGAAGGACGGCGACGGCTTCGCGCTGACCGATGTGGCGACCGGCGAAAGCGCTGGCACCGCCCCTAGCGGCGATATGGATCAGATCCGCCCCAATGGTGGCGTGCGCCGGGTCATCGCCAGCGCTCTGGTGCAGTTCCAACTGTCGGACCCCGAGATCTCGAACCGCATCGCCGCGCTCAACTCCATCGCCCGCAGTCCTTCCGCCGATCAGATCGAGCCGCTGCGCGCCTCCATCGAGACCGAAGAAGACCCCGGAGTGCTGGCCCGCAAGAAGCGTCTCGACGGCATGCTCACCGCAAGTTTCGGCGCCACGCCCGAGGCCCGCATCGCCGCGATCGAGGCGCTGTCTTCCGAGCTGAGCGTCGACGTGCGCGCGGTGCTCAATCAGATCCTCACCACCCGCTCCGGCGTCGCCGAGAGCCTGCCCGAAGGGGCCAATATCGCCCGCGAGCTGACCCCCGGAGAGGATCTGACCGAGGCCGAGGCCTATGCCCGCCTCGTGAGCGCCGATCTGGCGCGGCCGGTGCAGAGCCGCGAGCAGATCAAAGCCGCGCTCACCGCCAATATCGACGGCGGTGCCGTCGCGGGTGTGCCGGTGGGCCAGCTTGGCACAGAGGCCGGGCGCGAGCGCGCCTATGCCGCGCTGGCCGAGGCCGGCACCGTGCCGCCCCGCGTCACCGAAGAGGACCGCGAGACCGCCCTCGCCTCCCACGTCTTCTATGAGGAATACACCGAAGAAGATCCGACCATCACCGCCGCCGCCGAGGACGCGCTGAAAAGCGTGCGCACCCGCGTCGGCATGTGGCAGGCGCTGGACTTTGGCCTCAACTCGCTGTCGCTCGCCTCGATCTACTTCCTCGCCGCCATCGGCCTTGCCATCACCTTCGGCGTGATGGGGGTGATCAACATGGCCCATGGCGAGTTCATCATGATGGGCGCCTACACCGGCTACGTGGTGCAGCAGATCATCCCCGATTACACGCTGTCGCTGATCGTCGCGCTGCCGCTGGCCTTCGTGATCACCTTCGCCGCGGGCGTGGCGATGGAGCGGCTGGTGATCCGCTGGCTCTATCACCGCCCGCTCGAGACGCTGCTCGCCACCTTCGGCATCTCCATCGCACTGCAGCAGCTCGCCAAGAACATCTTCGGCACGCAGGCCCGCCCGCTCACCTCGCCGCATTGGCTCGACGGGGCGTGGATCATCAACGACGTCGCCGGCATCGCCAATATCCGCATCGCGATCTTCGTGCTGGCGCTGGTGTTCCTGTGCCTGATCCTGTTCATCCTGAACAAGACCCGCATCGGCCTCGAGGTCCGCGCGGTCACTCAGAACCCCGGCATGGCGGCCTCGATGGGCATCAACCCCGACAAGATCAACATGCTGACCTTCGGCCTCGGCTCTGGCATCGCGGGGATCGCGGGCATCGCCATCGGCCTTTATGCGCAGGTCACCTCGGAGATGGGCGCCAACTACATCGTGCAGAGCTTCATGACCGTGGTCGTGGGCGGTGTCGGCAACGTCTGGGGCACGCTCGCGGGCGCCGCGCTGATCGGCATCCTGCAAAAGGGCATCGAATGGATGAACCCCAGCAACACGCTGGCGGCGCAGACCTATATGATCCTCTTCATCATCCTCTTCATCCAGTTCCGGCCAAAGGGCATCGTCGCCCTCAAGGGCCGCGCGGCGGGAGATTGATCATGGACACATCCTACATCTGTCTCACCTCTGGCCAGCGCCGGGCCGCCTCTGGCGGGAGTATTTGCGGAAAGATGAAAGCCCGCATGCGCCCTGCTCTTCCTCTTGGTGAAAATATCCCGGGGGAGAGCCGCGCAGCAGCCCGGGGGCGGAGCCCCCAAACGGGGGACGGTGGGCAGAGCCCCCAAATTAGGAACGGTGAGCAGAGCTCCCAAATCAGGAACGGTGGGCGGAGCCCCCAACTGGGGAACGGCTGGCAGAGCCTCCTCTCCCTCGCGACCAAGGGAGCCTTCGCATGACCAGCTTCTTCGCGCAGAACAAATCCGTCGCATGGTTCCTGCTGGCCCTCGCGCTGTTCGTTGTGCTGGTGACCGTGCTGGCACCTGCGACCGGCACCGGGTTC
Source organism: Salipiger sp. ABN3_019 (assembly GCF_056158605.1). Classification (NCBI taxonomy): domain Bacteria; kingdom Pseudomonadati; phylum Pseudomonadota; class Alphaproteobacteria; order Rhodobacterales; family Roseobacteraceae; genus Salipiger; species Salipiger sp. ABN3_019. The sequence goes on along the minus strand of NZ_JBSWTP010000010.1, from coordinate 432,897 downwards.
CTGTCGACCTCCTTCGTCAAGACGCTGGGCAAAACGCTGTGCCTGATGCTCGTCGCCGTGGCGATGGATGTGGTCTGGGGCTACACCGGCATCCTCAGCCTTGGGCACATGGCATTCTTCGGGCTCGGCGGTTACATGATCGGCATGTGGCTGATGTACGCCCGGACCGAGCTGATCATCGCCGAAAGCCTGCGCGCCGCGCCGGTCCCGCCCACCCCCGAAGAGATCCACGACGCCATCGGCCAGCAGATTTTCGGCGTGGTGGGCAGCGCCGATTTCCCGTGGCTCTGGGGCTTTGCCCATAGTCTGACGCTGCAGCTGCTGCTCGTGGTGCTGGTGCCGGGCGTGCTGGCGCTGGTCTTTGGCTGGCTGGCGTTCCGCAGCCGGGTCACCGGGGTTTACCTGTCGATCCTGACGCAGGCGATGACGCTGGCGCTGTCGCTTTATCTCTTCCAGAACGAGGCCGGGCTGCGCGGCAACAACGGGCTGTCGGGCCTGCAGAACCTGCCGGGGCTCGACGCGGTGCCGCAGGCGACCATCTCGATCTGGTTCTTCTGGGCCTCGGCGGCGGCGCTCGGCCTTGGCTATCTGCTCTTTGCCTGGGTGGTCTCGGGCAAGATGGGTTCGGTGATCCGCGGCATCCGCGACAATGAGAACCGGGTGCGCTTCCTCGGCTACCATGTGGAGAGCTACAAGCTCTTCATCTTCACGCTGACCGGCATCGTTTCGGGCCTTGCGGGCGCGCTCTACTATCCGCAGGCGGGCATCATCAACCCCGCCGAGATCGCCCCCATCGCCTCGATCTACCTCGCGGTCTGGGTCGCCATCGGCGGGCGCGGGCGGCTCTACGGCGCGGCGCTTGGCGCGGCGGTGGTGTCACTGCTGTCGAGCTGGTTCACCGGCGGCGGCGCGCCCAACATCAATCTTGGCTTCTACACGATCAACTGGACCGACTGGTGGCTGGTGCTGTTGGGGCTCAGCTTCGTGGCGGTCACGCTGCTGGCGCCCAAGGGCATCGGCGGGCTGTTCGACCTGTTCACCCGCCGCCATCCGGTGCCCGAGCGGGTTGGCGACTTCGGCCCCGACATGGGCGCGCACCGCACCGTCGAGGGGGAGGAAGAGAAATGAAGACCCTGCTCGAGATGTCCGGCGTCTCCGTCAGCTTCGATGGCTTCAAGGCGATCAACAACCTCAGCTTCCGCATCGGTGAGCCGGAACTGCGCGCCATCATCGGCCCCAATGGCGCCGGCAAGACCACCTTCATGGACATCATCACCGGCAAGACGCGCCCCGACGAGGGCCGCGTGCTCTGGGGCGAGAAATCCGTGTCGCTGCTGAAGATGAGCGAAAGCCAGATCGCCCGCTCGGGCGTGGGGCGCAAGTTCCAGAAGCCGACAGTGTTCGAGGCGCAGACCGTGCGCGAGAACCTCGCCATGGCGCTCAAAAACAAGCGCGGGCCCTTCGATGTGCTGTTCTACAGCAAGACCAAAGCCGGGTCGGAGCGGATCGAGAGCATCGCCGAGGAGATCGGCCTCACCGACCAGCTTGGCAGGGTCTCGGGCGAGCTTAGCCACGGACAGAAGCAATGGCTCGAGATCGGCATGCTGCTGGCGCAGGACCCGCGTCTGCTGCTGGTCGACGAGCCCGCGGCGGGGATGACCCCCGCCGAGCGCGAGCACACCACCGACCTGCTGCGCCGCGCCGCGCAGAAACACGCTGTGGTGGTGGTCGAGCACGACATGGAATTCGTGCGGCGGCTCGATTGCAAGGTGACGGTGCTGTGCGAGGGCTCGGTGCTGGCCGAGGGCTCGCTGGACCATGTGACCGCCAATCAGGACGTCATCGACGTCTATCTGGGACGATGAAGACACACGCGGACCTGCGACGTCCTTCGAAGGACGTTGCAAATCTCTTCGAAGAGATTTGCGGATGGAGTGAGATGCCATGCTGAAAGTCGACAACCTCACCCTGCATTACGGGCAGAGCCAGATCCTCCACGGCATTAGCCTCGCGGCAGAGCCGGGCAAGGTCACCGCGGTGATGGGCACCAATGGCGTGGGCAAAACCTCGCTGCTGAAGGCCATCGCCGGGCGCCACCCCTACTCGAGCGGCGCGATCAGCCTCGACGGCAAGCCGCTCGATCACCTCAACGCCTATCAGGCGGCGCGCGCGGGCATCGCCTATGTGCCGCAGGGGCGCGAGATCTTCCCGCTGATGACCGTGCAGGAGAACCTCGAGTCGGGCTTTGCCTGTCTCGACCGCTCCGAGCGCGGCGTGCCGGCGCATATCTTCGAGCTGTTCCCGATCCTCAAGGACTTCCTGCAGCGGCGCGGCGGCGATCTGTCGGGCGGCCAGCAGCAGCAGCTCGCCATCGCCCGCGCGCTGATCACCCGGCCCCGCGTGCTGCTTCTAGACGAGCCGACCGAGGGCATCCAGCCCAATATCATCCAGCAGATCGGCCGCGTCATCGCGCAGCTGCGCGATCAGGGCGACATGGCGGTGGTTCTGGTCGAGCAGTATTTCGATTTCACCTGGGGGCTGGCCGACAGTTTCTATGCGGTCACCCGGGGCGAAGTGTCGCTCTCTGGACAGTCCGGCGAGATCGATCGCGAGGCATTGCTCGAAAAAGTCTCTATCTGACCCCAAAACCTCCTAAGTTGCTGCGTTGCGGCGTCTTTTTTCCTTGCCTAAAGCGCTTTGAGCGCCAAGTCTCCGGGCAGGAGATTGTTGACATGCATACGTTGGTGAAGGGGTTTTTGAGGGAGGAGCATCTGCTGCGCCGCGGCGTGATCGCGCGCGAACGGCTCTCCCACAGATTGCAAACCACGCGCCCGGCTCACTTTTTCGGGCCGCCCCTTCTGCCCGCGGGATAAAAACCGACAACAGGAGGACACCATGACATCCATCAAACGCCGGATTCTCGGCGGCACCGCTTTGGCGATGGTGCTGACCGCCGGAATGGCACAGGCCGACACGATCCGGTTCTGGACCATCGAAGAACAGCCCGAGCGCCTTGCCAAGCAGGAGGCCATGGCGAAGGCCTTCACCGAAGAGACCGGCCATGAGGTCGAGGTCATCCCGGTCACCGAAAGCGAGATGGGCACCCGCGCCACCGCCGCCTATGCCGCCGGAGACATGCCCGATGTGATCTACCACCCGCTGTCCTACGCCCTGCCCTGGGCCGAGGCGGGCATTCTCGATCCCGACGCCGCCACCGACATCATCGAGGACCTGGGCGGTGCCACTTTCGCCCCCGGCGCGCTGCAGATGGCCGAGTTCGACGGCGGTTTCGCCTCGGTTCCCGCCGATGGCTGGACGCAGATGATCATCTACCGCAAGGACCTCTTTGAAGAGGCCGGGCTCGAGCCGCCGACCAGCTATGCCGCGGTGGAAGCGGCGATCGAAAAGCTGCACAACCCGCCCGAGATGTACGGTTTCGTCGCTGCCACGAAGGTCGACGAAGCCTTCATGAGCCAGGTGCTGGAACATGTCTTCCTTGCCAATGGCGTCTCTCCGGTGGGCTCCGACGGCTTTGCCGAGCTTGATGAAGCGGCAACCACCGAAGTTCTGGATTTCTACAAGGCGATCGCCAAGGCCTCGCCGCCGGGGGATCTCTACTGGGATCAGGCCCGCACGATCTATTTCTCGGGCAACACCGCGATGACCATCTGGTCGCCCTTCATCCTCGACGAGCTTGCGGGCCTGCGCGACAGCGCGCCGCCGACGATCACCGATGATCCGACCTCGGCGGAGCTTGCTGGCAAGACCGGCATCGTCACCAACTTCTCGGGCCCCTCGAACCCCGATGGCGCCGCCTTTGCCGAGCTGAACTTCCTTGGCGTGACCGGCGATGCCAACACCGATGTCGCCGAGGAATTCGTCAAATTCTCGATGGACGCGGGCTATCTCGACACGCTGGCCATCGCGCCCGAGGGCAAATTCCCCGTCCGCCGCGGCACCGACGACGACCCCGAGATGTTCGTCACCGAATGGTCCAAACTGCCCGTCGGCGTCGACCGTCAGGCCTCGCTTGTCGATCTCTACGGTGAAGAGACCGTGGACGAGCTTGTTGCCGGCCTCGACGTGGCGCAGCGCTGGGGGGCCGATGTGGGCCAGATGGCGCTGGCCTCGAAGATGGTCAACAGCCAAGCGGCGAACCGCGTGGTCCGCGCCTATATCGACGATGAGATCGACGCCGCCGAGGCGGTCAGCCAGCTCAACGACGAGCTGAGCGCGATCCAGTAAACATCCCACATGGCGGGGCGCCCTTCCGGCGCCCCGCTTCCTTTTCCGACGTGCAAGACCGGAGGGTGCCATGACGGAACCCGTTCCACCTGACATGGCCCGCCCGCCCAAGGGCATGGGTCCCCTCGCCCGCCGCGAGGCGCGGCTGGCCTGGGGCCTGCTGTTCCCGACGCTCGCCGCCGTGGCGCTGGTGGTGATCCTGCCGCTGCTTGCGGTGTTCTGGATCGCCTTCAAACCCATCGGCCTCGCCGAGCTGCGCCCGCCCGCGCCGGTGGTGCGCGAGGACATCCGCGGCGATCTCGACGAGGGCGATCCGGACGCTTACCTGCGCTACCGGCTGCGCAACTCCTCGCAGGATCAGGCAATCACCGGCGTCACGCTGACCGACACATGGCCCGACGGTCTGAGTGCCACCGAGATGGACCCGCGCTGCACACTCGAGGGCAGCACGCTGACCTGCGATCTTGGCGACTGGGAGGGCGGCTTTCGCGACCAGATCCGCATTCCCGTCGCCGCCGAGCCATCCTATTTCGACGGCCCCGATGTCGAAGCAAGCGAGCCCGTAATCACCGGCCGCGCGAACAACGTGCTGACCTCCTTCTCCAGCTTCACGCTGGAAAACTTCGCCCGCATCTTCCAAGGCTCGGAGTTCTGGTCGGTGCTTGGCGTCACGCTTTTCTACACCGTCTTCGGCACCGCGGGCGCGCTGATCCTCGGGCTTTTCGCGGCGATGTTGCTCGACAAGAGCTTTCGCGGACAGGGCATCCTGCGCGGGCTCTACCTCTTTCCCTATGTCGCCCCGGTGATCGCCGTGGCTTTCGCGTGGATCCTGCTGTTCGATCCCTACTCGGGCTCGGCCAATGCGCTTTTGATGCAGATGGGGGTGACCTCGCAGGCGATCAACTTCTTCGGCGAGCGGCCCTTGGCGCTGATCATGGTGACGCTCTTTGAGATCTGGCGCTACTTCCCGCTGTCGTTCCTCTTCATCCTCGCGCGGATGCAGTCGATCGACACCGACATGTATGAGGCCGCCGATATGGATGGCGCCTCGCCCTTCCAGAAGTTCCGCTACCTGTCGCTGCCGCAGCTCCTGGGCATCCTGTCGGTGCTGTTCCTGCTGCGCTTCATCTGGACCTTCAACAAGTTCGACGACATCTTCCTGCTGACCGGCGGCAACGCCGGAACCCGGGTGCTGACGGTCAACGTCTACGAGCAGGCCTTCGCCCTGTCGAACATCGGCGCGGGCGCGGCGGTGGCGGTGGTGATCTTCCTGTCGCTGATCCTCTTCTCGCTGTTCTTCTTCCGCGTGATGAGCCGGGAGGAAGGGCTGTGATGTCTGCATTCGCATTAATTCCGCGTGTGAACAGCGCCGGACCGGGGGCCAGCCCCCGGACCCCCGGGATATTTTTCTCTAGACGAAGCAGGGGGACGCCATGAAAGCGATGCGCTTTGGATATGTCACCGGGCCCGTGCTGGGAGCGCTCTGGTGCTTCGTCATCGCCACCACCGTGGCGGTCGCCATGAGCTTTGCCACCGGCGCCGGGTTCCGCCCGGTCTGGCTTTCGCTGCCGCTGGGGGCGCTGATGGGGCTGGCCTGTCTGCGCTGGGGCGGCGTGGCGCGGCCCGTGCTGCCCGTAGCGCTCGGCGCAGCGATGCTGGCGCTGGCGGCGCTGACCGGGCTGGCGCCGCTCGCCATCGCGCCAGAGGCCTCGACCGCGGCGCGTTGGACCGGGCTCTTGGCGGCGGTTCTGTTTACCGCGCTGGGGCTGTGGAAGATCCTCGACAAGACCCCCGAGGGCGCGCTCACCCGCCATGTCTTCGAGGCGGCGGTGATCCGCTTCCTTACCGGCTTTGGCTATATCTTCTTCACCGCGATCGTGCTCATCCCGTTCTACGTGATGGTGATGACCTCGCTGAAGAACCAAGCCGCGCTGGTGCAGAACCCGCTCGATTTCTCACTCGACCTGAGCCAGGGCTGGGGCCTCTTCCGGTCTTACGTCGAACTGATGCGGGACTATAATTTCGGCTCGTATCTCTGGACGTCTTTCTACGTCTCGGTGCTGACCGTGCTGATCACGCTCGCCTTCGCCATCCCCGGTGCCTATGCCGTAGCGCGGCTGCGCTTCCGCGGGCAAAAGCTGTTCTCGCGCTCGATCCTGCTGATCTACATGGTGCCGATGATCGTGCTGGCGCTGCCGATCTACATCGCCTTTTCGATGACCGGCCTGCGCAACACCATCTTTGGCATCGTGCTGATCTACCCGGTCACCACCATCCCCGTGGCGCTTTACATGCTGCAGGGCTACTTCCGCGGCCTGCCCTCGGAGGTCGAGGAGGCCGGGCTGATGGACGGGCTGTCGCGGCTCAAGGTGATCTGGAAGATCACCCTGCCGCTGTCGCTGCCGGCGCTGGCCTCGGTCTCGCTCTATGTCTTCATGATCGCATGGAACGAGTTCCTGCTGGCCTTCATGCTGCTCGATGACCCGAACAAATTCACCCTGACCCGCGGCATCGCCTCGCTGAACTCTTCCGAGGTGCCGCGCCAACACCTGATGGCGGGCTCGGTGATCGCCACCGTACCGATCATGGTGCTGTTCCTCGGGCTCGAACGCTTCATGACCAAGGGGCTCACCGCCGGGTCGGTGAAAGGATGATCGCGCCGCAAGGCGCAGGCGCGGCGGCATCGCCCGCGCGCAGGTTTGGAAAGGACTGACATGGCTGGGATCGAGCTGAACTCCGTCGAGAAATGGTACGGCGACGCGCAGGTGATCAAGGGCGTCGACCTTGCCATCGACGAGGGCGAATTCATCATCTTCGTCGGCCCCTCGGGCTGCGGAAAATCCACCCTGCTGCGGATGATCGCCGGGCTCGAGGAGACCTCGCGCGGGCAGATCGTCATCGGCGGGCGCGACGCCACCGCCGAGCCGCCGGCGCAGCGCGGGCTGGCGATGGTGTTCCAAAGCTACGCGCTCTACCCGCATATGTCGGTGCGCGAGAACATGGGCTTCTCGCTCAAGGCCGCGGGCGCCAGCAAGGACGAGATCACCGCCAAGGTTGATGAGGCGGCGCGGGTGCTGAAGCTGGAACCGCTGCTGGAGCGGCGGCCCAAGGACCTCTCGGGCGGCCAGCGCCAGCGTGTCGCCATTGGCCGCTCGATCGTGCGTGACCCCACCGCCTTCCTCTTTGACGAGCCGCTGTCGAACCTAGACGCGGCGCTGCGGGTCGAGATGCGCTACGAGATCGCCAAACTGCATCAGGCGCTCGGCTCGACGATGATCTATGTCACCCATGATCAGGTCGAGGCGATGACGCTGGCCGACCGCATCGTGGTGCTGGAAGGGGGGCGGGTCAGTCAGGTCGGCAGCCCGCGCGAGCTTTACGAGCGGCCCGGCAACCTCTTCGTGGCGCAGTTCATCGGCTCGCCGAAGATGAACGTCTTTGCCGCGACGACGCCCGGGTTGCGCCTCGCCGCGCCGATGCCCGCAGGCGCCGAGCAGATCGGCATCCGCCCCGAGCATATCACCCTGACCGAGCCCGGCAGCGGACAGATCGACGGCACGGTGGACGTGCTCGAATACCTTGGCGCCGACACCTATGTGATCGCCGACTGCGGCGAGGCGGGCAAGCTGACGGTGCGGGCGCAGGGCGACACCGGCCTCACCCCCGGCGCGCGCTGCGGCCTCGCCTTCGATCCCGCGCAGATCCACGCCTTCGATCCCGCGGGCCTCGCCCAGCGCTGAGCCGCCCGCTTCTTCTCTTTCAAAATACGCCGGGGGAGTCGCGCATCGCGCGGCGGGGGCAGCGCCCCCACCCTTTGGCCACGCCGTGCGACGGAAGGGGGTGCGCGGGCCCTCCCCTTCCACGACCGCGCCTTCCATGTCATTGTGAGCAAAGAGCCATTCCAGCCGAAAGCCGCGCCGATGCACCGGATCGCCTGCCTTGTTGCCCTGCTGACCCTGCCGCTGCTGCCCGGCGTTTCTGCGCCCGTCGCGGCGCAGGTCTCGCCGCAGAACATCGACGCCGCGCAAAGCGTCGAGCGGCCTTTCCGCTGGCCCTCACGGCCCGACTGGCGCCCCGATTGGCGTCCCGGCTCGCCCTCGGACCGTCCCCATCGCCCGGGCCGGCCCCACTGGCCGCAGCGCCCCGGATGGCCCGGATGGTCCGGCGGCGGCGGCTACGGCCCAGCCTATGGCGGCGGCTTTGGGCTGTCGCTTGATCTTGGCGCCAACCTGCCCGGCGCCGATGGATCGGTGCGCGAGCCGGTGATGACCATCGAGCGGAACAGCCCGGCCGGAACCCGGCAGATCCGCAACTCTCCCGGCGCGCCGGTCGTGAGCGCGCCAGTCGTCAGCGCGCCGCCCGCCACCGCCTCCCGCGTCACGCAGCCGCCGATGGTCGAGCGCGCCCCCGTGGCGACGCCGAGCACCGCGCCCGGCCAAGCCCTGCAGGGCGTGGGCGAGATGAACGGCGGCGGCGCGGCTTTGGCGCAGGTGCTCAGTTCCGACGGCGAGAATTACGTGCTGCTGCTGACCCTGCCCGAGACCCGCGTCACCTGTCTCGGCCAACTCGACGGCCCGCCCGCGATTTTCCCGAGCATGGGCTCGGCGCTGGCCTGCACCGACGGGGCGCAGGGCAACGCGCTTTTCGCCACGCCCGAGGAAGGCACCGGCAGCAGCGCCAGCTTCACGCTCGACGGCGGGCGCGGAGGGTATCTGGTCTTTCCCTGAGCAAGACCTCTCACGCCTCCGCCAGCGCGCAACAGCGCGGGAAAGACGCCGCGAAGGTCGCGCCGTGGCCCAGCCCTTTCAGCACCTCCAGTTGCACGTGCAGGTCGGGCCGCTGCGCCAGCCGCTCGGCCATCGCCATCGTGTCGGGATTGGGCCGCGGCTCGGGCAGGTCAGGCGTTCCCGAGCGATGCTCATTGTCGCCGAGCATCATCAGAACCTCCGCCCTGCCACGCTCCAATTGCGGCGCCCCGGCGGCCATCGCCTGCAATGCGCCTCCGCCGAAGCCGGTGGATGGGCTGATCGGCATATAGGCGCGGAAGGACCCGGGCGCGGACAGGAGCGTCGCCAGCGCGAAAACACCGCCATAGGAGTGCCCCCACAAAGAGCGCCGCGCCGGGTCGAGCGGGGCATGCGTTGCAAGCGCCGCGGCCAGCGGCCCCAGCAGGCGGGCGCGGAACGCCGCCTGCCCGCCAAACTCCCAACCCCGCCCGCGGCCATGTTTTGGCGTCTCCAGCGGTTTCGGAGTGTAGTCCCGGGCGCGCGCCGCGCCGTCGAAACCTTCTTCGATGGGATATCCGATGCCGACCACCGCCAGCCCCGGATGCGCTGTCAGCTGCGCCGCGCTCAGGCGGCTGAAGGCGGCGTTGCCGTCGAGCATCCACAGCGAGGGCCAGCCACCCGAGGGCGCCGCGCCGCGCGGCGCCGCGATGAACAGGCGATAGCCAAGCCCGTCGGCGGTGACGTCGAACTGTGCAAGCGCGTGGCTGCTTGGCGGCGCGTCGAAAAGCGGAAAGCTGACCGGGGGCTGCCGCCGCTGCGCCAGCGCGGGGGTCGCTGCGAGCCCCGCAAGGGCGGTCAATGATGTGGTAAAGCGTCTGCGGCTGAGGTCCATGCGCCATCTCCTGAACGATCCGGGAAGGGTCGGGCTGGCGTGGGCTGGCTCCTTTACCTGCGATGTAGCCGGGCGCGGACGGCGTTGCAATGCGCTGACGCAGCGGCGCTTCGCGGCTTCAGTCCATATGGCGCAGGAAGAGCGCGGCGCCGCGCGGCGCCTGCATGGCCCAGTCCATCTGCGCCTCGGTCTCCACCGCGCAGGGCCGCAGGTGGCGCAGCCGCGCCAGCGCCTCGTCCGGAGCCTCGCCCGCCTCGATCATCAGCCGCAGCGCCACCATCCCCGATCGCCCGCAGCCGCCGCGGCAATGCACCAGCACGCGCCCGCCGCCCGCCAGCGCCCGCAGCACCTGCGCGCTGACCTCCGGCCAACGGGCGCGCATACGCTCGGGCGGCGTGCCGAAGTCGGGGATCGGCAGATGCACCCAGCGCGTGCCGTGATCCTGCACCTGCGTACCGAGCAGGCCCGCGCCTGCGGCCTGCAGTTCGGCCTCGGTGACGAGGGTGATCACCATCGCCGGGCGCCATTCGGTCACATGCGCCACATCCCCCGGCAAATCGCCCCCCGCCCCCGGCATCGGCGAGATGGCAAGAATGCCCTCCGAGACCGGGAGCGCGTAGATGATCATCGGCTCAGATGTCATCGCTCGAGAATGTGTCGCAGGCCGCGATGTTCCCGGCCTCATAGCCGCGCGCGAACCAGCCCGAGCGCTGCGCGCTGGTGCCATGGGTGAACGTATGCGGCTGCGGCACCCGCCCGGCGCGCTTTTGCAACAGATCATCACCGATCATCCGCGCGGCGTTGAGCGCCTCTTCCACGTCGCCCGGCTCGAGGATGCCATCCACATGGCTGCCCCAGACCCCCGACAAGCAATCGGCCTGCAACTCCAGCCGCACGGTCAGGGCGTTGGCCTGCACCTCGCTGGCCTGCTGGCGCAGCTTCTCGACCTCGGGCAGGATCCCCAGAAGGTTCTGCACATGGTGCGCCACCTCATGGGCGATCACATAGGCGGCGGCGAAATCGCCCTCGGCGCCAAGCCGCTGTTCCATGGTGGCAAAGAACTCGGTGTCTAGATAGGCCTGCTGATCCAACGGACAGTAGAACGGCCCGGTGGCCCCGCTCGCACCGCCGCAGGGAGAGGCGGTCTGGCCCGAGAACAGCACCAGCACCGGCGGGCGGTAGTCGATCCCCGCCTGCTCGGGCAGAACCTGTCCCCAGACCTGCTCGGTGGTGGCGAGCACCTGCGCGGCAAACTCGCCGGCCAGCTGTTCCTGCGGCGTAAGCTCGCGCGGCTCGGAAGAGGTCTGCATCGTGCTGTCGTTGAGCAGCGGCGTGACGTCGACACCGGCGAAATAGCCGATCGCCAGAACCACGAGCAGCGCAATACCGCCAAGCCCGCCGCCTACGGCAACGCGCCCGCCACCGGACCGGCGGCGGTCTTCGACATTGCTGCTGCGGCGCACACCTCTCAGTCGCATGATAAAATTCCTTGTATGAAAAAATGCCTGCCGGCAGCGCCGATGATAGGCGCTGCCGGGGCTTTAGGGAACAAATTTCCCGCATATGGCGAGCCCTAAGGGCCACCCTTTCAGCTCAGACGAGCTGCCCGGGATGCGCCTTGGCCCATGCGGCCAGCGCCGCGGCCAGATCGCTCCGCCCGACCATCGCCATTGCCTTGCGCGGCAGCGCGACGCCGTGGTCCAGCAGCAGCGTCAGACAGGCGAGGTGATCGCGTCCCGACCCTTCCGGCGCATGATCCGCGCCATGCAGCAGCGCGCCGAGCAGCGTGCCGCCGTGGTGGTTCACATGGCCGAGGTCGGGCCGCAGCGACAGGAAATAGCCAAGCAGCTCGGGATGACCGCCCCAAGCCGCGGCCTGCACCGGCGGCACACCATCCAGCGCATCCGGCGCGTCATAGGGCAGGCCAAGCGCCACCAGCGCCTTGATCTGTCCCAGCCGCTCCGGACGGTCCGCCAGATCGCGCATCAGCCCGTCATAGGCGGGCGGCAGCGCGGCGGGGTCGATGAAGGCACCGGGGGTGGTGCGCCCCTGCGCCGCCTCGGCCATCAACGCCTCTTCGCGAGACAGCGGCCTTTGCAGCCCGCGCGCCTCCAGCGCCTCGGCCAAGGGCGCGCAGTCCATTACTCGCGCATAGGCATAGGCCGTGCTCCAGCGCCACTCCCGCGCCGGATCGGCCCCCGCTTCCAACAGCAGATCGATCATCCGGCGGTCGCAGCCGCGCCGCGCGGCGTGGTGCAGGGCCGGGATCGGCGCGGCGGCGTCATTCGGGTCGGCCCCATGCGCAAGCAACAGCTGCACCGCCCCGTGGTCGTGAAAATCCAGCGCCCGCAGCAGCGCGTTCGTGCCCCGAGGATCGGCACCATGGTCCAGCAGCAGCGCCAGCGCTTCGCCGCCCCCCGGCTCCACCGAGTGATAGAGCGACTCGCCATCATTGGCCGAGGCCCCCTGCGCCAGCAGCCAGCGCGCCAGTTCGATGTTCCGCCCGTGGCAGAGCGCCCCGTAGAGCGCCGAATGGCGTACGCCGCCCGGCATCTCTTCGGCATCGTTGACATCGGCACCATAGGCGACCAGCAGCCGGGCGATCTGCAGCGCGGCAGCCTTGGCCTCTGGCTGGCGCGTCTGCCAGCGTGAAAAGGCCAGATGCAGCAGCGCGCTGCGCGGACCGAAGCGCGCAGTCGCCAACTCCGGGCGCGCCGCCAGCGCCGCCTCGACGGACGGCAGATCGCACAGCGCGCAGAGCAGGCCGAAATGCCCGTCCGCAAGGTCCGGCGTCTCCGCCAACAGCCACTCCACCACCGGCATCTGCCCGTGATAGAGCGCGATCTTCAGCCGCTGGATACGCGCCGCGCGGTCCAGCCCCTGCGTCTCCGCCGCAAGCTTGAGCTTGGGCCAGCTTTCATAGCCGCGCTCACGCGCCACGACCTGCAGGAAATCGGCGCGTTTGAGCGGCCGGTCGTCGCCGCGCGGCGGTGCGTCGCGCAACCGTTCGCGCGCGGTGCGGTCGCCCGCCTCATAGGATTTGTGCAGGCGGCGCGCTTCACGGCGCAGATCGTCGATGGATGGGGTCGGCCCAGAAAAGGGGTCGGGAAAGAGCATGCCGGTGTCCTCCGTCATCGCCCGATGGTCCGCTGGTCCGGGCAGGAGTGAAACCGAATGATTTGAGATCGGCTCGCAAAGGCAGGTGCGGGCGCTTTCCGCGGACCGGGCGGCCCCCTGCCGGCGGGCCTGCGGCGGTCATAGCAGAGCGGTGGGGTTTGGGGAAGTGGGCACCATGGGCGGCAAGTGTGAGTGGCAAAGGACTGTGGCGCGGGTCCGACGGATCGGCGCCTTGTGGACGCCCATTCCCGACGGCCCGCTTTACCTCCTCCCTCCCCCGCCTTACCTTGGCCGCGACCGAAGGAGCGCCACGGATTCCATGACTGACGACAGCCCCAAGTATCAGGTTCTCGCCCGCAAGTACCGCCCCGAGACCTTTGCCGATCTCGTCGGGCAGGATGCCATGGTGCGCACCCTGAAGAACGCCTTCAAGGCCGACCGCATCGCGCAGGCCTTCATCATGACCGGCATCCGCGGCACCGGGAAGACCACCACCGCCCGGATCATCGCCAAGGGCATGAACTGCGTCGGCCCCGACGGCACCGGCGGGCCCACCACCGAGCCCTGCGGCCAGTGCGAGCATTGCCGCGCGATCATGGAAGGCCGCCATGTGGACGTGCTGGAGATGGACGCCGCCTCCAACACCGGCGTCGGCGACATCCGCGAGATCATCGACAGCGTGCACTACCGGGCGGCCTCGGCGCGCTACAAGATCTACATCATCGACGAGGTGCACATGCTCTCGAACAGCGCATTCAACGCGCTGCTCAAGACGCTGGAAGAGCCGCCCGCGCATGTGAAATTCATCTTCGCCACCACCGAGATCCGCAAGGTGCCGGTGACGGTGCTCTCGCGCTGCCAGCGTTTCGATCTGCGCCGCATCGAGCCCGAGGTGATGATCGACCTGCTGCGCAAGATCGCCAGCCGTGAAAGCGCCGAAATCACCGATGATGCGCTGGCGCTGATCACCCGTGCCGCCGAAGGCTCGGCGCGCGACGCCACGTCCCTGCTCGATCAGGCGATCAGCCACGGCGCGGGCGAGACCACCGCCGATCAGGTCCGCGCCATGCTCGGCCTCGCCGACCGTGGCCGCGTGATGGATCTCTTCGAGAAGATCATGCATGGCGACGCGCCGGGCGCGCTGACCGAACTGTCCGAGCAATATGCCGAAGGTGCCGACCCGATGGCGGTGCTGCGCGATCTGGCAGAGCTGACCCATTGGATTTCGGTGGTGAAGATCACCCCCGAGGCCGCCGAGGATCCCACCGTCGGCCCCGACGAGCGCGCCCGCGGCGCGGCGCTGGCGCAGAACCTCGGAATGCGCCCGCTCACCCGCATGTGGCAGATGCTGCTGAAAGCGCTGGAAGAAGTGGCGCAGGCGCCCAACGCGATGATGGCTGCCGAGATGGCGGTGATCCGGCTGACCCATGTGGCCGAGCTGCCCTCGCCCGAGGAACTGCTGCGCAAGCTGCAGGACACGCCCCCGCCGCCGCCTCCGGGCCCCGGCGGTGGTGGCTACGCCCATGCGCCTGCGGGCGGCACCCCGGCGCAGGGCGGCAGCACGCAGGCCTATGGCAGCGCGGCGCAGCCCACCCATCCCGGCCCCGCCGGTCCCAGTGCGATGTCGGGTGCAATGTCCGGTGCCAGCTACGGCAACGCCGTCCCGGCCGTGGCCCAGAACAATGCGCTCGCCCGCTATCCCACCTTCGAGCATGTGCTCGAGCTGATCCGCGCCAACCGCGACGTGAAGCTGCTGGTCGAGGTCGAGGGCGGCGTGCGCCTTGCCGCCTATCAGCCGGGGCGTATCGAGTTCACCCCCGCCGCCAAGGCGTCGCCCGATCTGGCGCAGCGTCTCGGCAGCGCGCTGCAGCGCTTCACCGGCGCGCGCTGGGGGGTCTCGCTGGTCAATGGCTGCGAGACGCCGACCATCGTCGAGAAACGCGATGCCGCCGAGCTGGCGCTGCGCGCCGAGGCCGAGCAACACCCGCTGGTGCAAGCCGCCATCGCCGCTTTCCCCAAGGCCAAGATCGTCGAGATCCGCACCCCAGAGGCCGAGCAGCAGCAGGCCGCCGTCGAGGCGCTGCCCGAGGTCGAGGACGAATGGGATCCCTTCGAGGAAGACTGAGCCGGGAACATCCGGGGCGCTTCCGGGTTTGACCTTTTTCACACCCGGAGGACCCGCGATGAATTTCGACACCAGCAAAGCCACCGACCTCGCCCATAAGGCCAGCCTGCCCGCGCTGCGCGCCCGCGTGAACGACGCGCTGCCCGCCAGCCGCCGCGAGCGCCTTGCCCCGATGCTCTTTGCCGGCGGCCTGCTGGCGATCGGCGCGGCGCTGCTGAAGGCCAAGCCGCGCATCGGCCATGTGCCCGAGCCGCGCCAGTTCGGCAACCTGCCCCGCCGCTCGAAGGCCCGCCGCGCGGCGCTCACCAGTCGCGATCACGTGGCCGCCTTCGCGCCCACCAATGTCACCGACTCGCTCGGTCGCTCACTGATGATCGGCGGCGCCGCGCTGCTGCTCACCCGGCTGCTCGACGAGGCCGCGGGCCGCGACGGCAAGTAAGATCGGCGCCCGCCATGCCGGGCGCCAAGACGCTTTCATCTTTCCCCAAATACTCACGGCGCGGTGTTTTTGGCCCGCGCCCGCCCTTCATTGTTCCGCAAATACGCAAGCCCCGCCCTTGTCGCCTGCCGGTGTCATCCGTATCTAGAGAACCAAGCCTCAGACAGGAGAGATCAGATGTTCAAAGGATTGGGCGGTCTTGGCGATATGACCAAGATGATGAAGGCCGCGCAGGAGATGCAAGGCAAGATGGCCGAGCTGCAGGAAGGCCTGCACACCACGATGGTCACCGGCGAGTCCGGTGCGGGCCTCGTCAAGGCGACGGCCACCGCCAAGGGCGAGCTCAAGGGTCTCGACATCGATCCCTCGATCTTCAACAGCGACGACAAGGAAGTGGTCGAGGACCTCATCCTTGCCGCGGTCAAGGACGCGCAGGCCAAGGCGCAGGAGCGCGCCGAGCAGGAGATGCGCAAGCTCACCGAAGAGATGGGCCTGCCCGCCGACATGAAGATGCCGTTCTAAGGCGCCCGCCGCAGGCCCCGCGTATGGCCGGACAGAGCGGAGCGCCGCAAGGCGCTCTGCGAGGTCCCGCGGATGCGGGCCGCGGCACAGAAGGTCCCTCCCCCATGCCCGACCGCAGCGAGATCGACG
This sequence comes from Salipiger sp. ABN3_019, assembly GCF_056158605.1. Taxonomy (NCBI): domain Bacteria; kingdom Pseudomonadati; phylum Pseudomonadota; class Alphaproteobacteria; order Rhodobacterales; family Roseobacteraceae; genus Salipiger; species Salipiger sp. ABN3_019. The sequence continues at coordinate 416,701 of NZ_JBSWTP010000010.1, read as the reverse complement.
CGCTGATCGAGATGATGGCCCGCCTGCCGGGCCTCGGGCCGCGTTCGGCGCGGCGCACGGTGCTGCATCTCATCCGCAAGCGTGAGCTGCAGCTGACGCCGCTGGCCGAGCTAATGAGCCGGGTCGCCGCCAGCGCCCGCGAGTGCCTCAATTGCGGCAATGTCGGCACCGAAGAGATCTGCCCGATCTGCGCCGACGAGCGCCGCGGCAACGGCCAGCTTTGCGTGGTCGAGGACGTGGGCGATCTTTGGGCCATGGAGCGCGGCGGCAGTTTCAAGGGGCGCTATCACGTGCTGGGCGGCACGCTCTCGGCGCTCGACCGCGTCGGCCCAGAAGAGCTGCGCATCCCGCAGCTTGTGGCGCGGGTCGAGAGCGAAGGGATCACCGAGGTGATCCTCGCGCTCAACGCCACCGTCGATGGCCAGACCACCGCCCATTATATCGCCGACCAGCTTGAGACCCGCGTGGCGCTCAGCTCGCTGGCGCAGGGCGTGCCGATCGGCGGCGAGCTCGACTATCTCGACGACGGCACGATCACCGCAGCGCTCAACGCCCGTCGCAAGCTCTGAGCGCCTGCCCGCCGCAGCGTAACGCGTCTGTGCGCCCCAGCGTAACGCGTCTGTGACAGCTGCCATCTGGGCGGGCGCCCGCCTTGGCGCTACAGCGCTGCCATGACCCGCGCATCCTCCCTCCCGCTCGCCCTTCCCCTCGCTTTCGTCTCCAGCCTTGTGCTCGCCCTGCCCGCCGCACGGGCGCAGGAAGCCGCCTCGCTGTCGCAGATGGACCTGCTGTCGCGCGAGATCGGCCTTGGCATCGGCCATAGCGCGCTGGATGCGCAGCGGCCCGGCGCTTTCACCTCGGGCTATGCCGCCGGTGGCAGCACCAACCCCGACGATGCGCAGGGCTCGGATTACAACAGCCGTGGCGCCGTTCTGGGCTATGGGTTCGGCAGCGGCCTGTCGGCCTTCATGGGCTACGCGCAGGGCGCGTCGGAGGTGGATGGCGATCTTGGCGAGGCACGCATCCGGTCGTATTTCCTTGGTGCGGGCTATGCCGGGGCGGCGCATGACGTGGATTATGCCGCGGCGCTCTACATAGGGCGCACGCACAATAAGCTGTCCAGCCCCGACACGGTCAGCGGCAGCACCGACCACAATGGCCGCCTGCTGGGCCTCAGCCTGCGCGGCGAGACGATGCTGAAACAGGGCGAGGCACCGGCCACCGGGATCGACCTCGTGGTGTCCGGCGACGTGCTGCGCCATGCCACCGGGGATTACGAGCTGCATGGCACGGATGCCCAGGTGCAGGATCGCGTGACCTATGCCACCTCGATGCGCCTTGAAATGGGTGCGCCGATGCGGGCCAAGGGCGGCCTGCTGCGCCCCTACGCCGCCTATGTGGTGAACGGCGGCGATCAGCCCGACCTCGAGTATGTGGCGGGCGGCAGCCTTGGCGCGACCGATCTGCTGAGCGAGGATCAACTGGCCGTCGGGCTTGGTTTCGAGGGTAGCAGCGGCTTTGGCGCGCGGATCGAGGCGGCCTCGGATTTCGACGGCACCGAGGCGCTGAGCGCGCGGCTCACCTACCGGTTCTGAGCCGCGCCGGGTGCTTACGCCAGCGCTTCGGCGGCGTCCCCTTCCCGGTCCTGCACCAGAACCGGCGCCCGCGCGGTGACCACCAGCGCGGGCACATCGGCACCACGATCCTGCCGCAGAACGCAGTCTTCGAACGCCACCCCGACAAACCCGGCCTGCGCCAAAAGCTGTTCGACATAGAAGCGCGAATGGGCAAAGCGGCGGCTTTCGCGCAGCTGCACCGGCGCGTCTCCAAGCTCGACGGTGAACGCAAGGTGCCCGCCCGGCGCCAGCGCCCCGGCGCACCAGCCGATCACCCGCTCGAGCGCGCCGAGGTAGATAAAGACATCCGCCGCCACGATCAGGTCGTGCGCCGTGCCGTCCAGCTCCAGCAGCGCGATGTCGCGCTTTTCGAGCTGGTCGTAATCGCCTTTCACCGCGGCCTCGGCCAGCATCCCCGCCGAGATGTCATAGCCGACGAGCCAGCCGCAGCGATCGCGCAGCACCGCACCCATCAGCCCCGTGCCGCAGCCAAGGTCCAGCGCCCGCTCGGCCCGGACGAACCCCTGCCCGCGCAGCGCGGCGATCAGCAGCTCCGGGCCGCGGTACTCCAGCCGCCCGACCAGCGAGCGGTCGAACCGCGGCGCGTATTGGTCAAAGAGCAGCTCGACGAAGGCCGGAGGCATGGTCTCGGCCACCGGCACACCCCGCCGCAGCCCCGCGCCGAGCGGGTCGCGGGGATCGGCCGCCACCGCCTTGTCCCAAGCCTCAGCCGCGGCCTCGACAGCGCCGCAGCCTTCGAGCCATTCGCCCAGACGGAACCAGCCCGCAGCCCAATCGGGCACGATCTGCATCACGCCCATGAGCACCTCGACCGCACCGGCCATGTCGCCGAGATGCGCGAGGGTCTCGGCAAAGCCCGCGCGGCGCTCGGCCACGGGATCGCCACAGGGAAAAGCGGTTCCCAGCATCACTTGTCTGTTCCAAGGGGCCCGCTCATTTGCCGGAAATGGCCACGCGGCGGGCGACACGCTGCACCTCTGACGGGTGCATCGCCGCGGGCGATACGCCTCGGATGAGGCGGCGTCAATCGCTGCCGTGAGGGCCGCGCAACTGCCCACCACCGCAAAAGAAAAGGCCCGCCGCAATCGCTTGCGGCGGGCCTTTCGAAATCCTCGCGAGACGCGGATCAGCCGCGCGGGTCCTCGCTGTCGTCCTCGTCGTCGTCATCGTTCGACGGCAGGTTGAAGAAGCTGTCGGCATCCGAGAAATCGCTCGGACCCTTGTCTTCTTCCTCGTCGTCCTCGCCGCGCGGATCGGAGAGCGTGAAGGTCTCGAGACCTTCGATCGCCGAGGGCAGGCGCGGCTCGGCGTCCATGCCGAGGCTCTGCTCGGTCGACACCAGCTTGCGGCGCTCGTCGTCGGTCATCACCTCGTCGCGGTTCTTCGCGGCCTTGGCAACGGCGGCATCAAGCTCGGACTGGCGGCACAGACCCAGCGCGACCGGATCGATCGGCTGCATGTTCTGGATGTTCCAGTGGGTGCGCTCGCGGATCGACTGGATCGTCGGCTTGGTGGTGCCCACCAGCTTGGAGATCTGGCCGTCGGTCAGCTCGGGGTGGAATTTCACCAGCCACAGGATCGCGTTCGGACGGTCCTGACGCTTCGACAGCGGGGTGTAGCGCGGACCGCGGCGCTTGTCTTCGTCGACAGCGGCGGGGTTGTACTTCAGCTTCAGCTTGGCGAGCGGATTCTTCTCGGCCTTGTCGATGTCGATCTGCTCGATCTGGTTGTTGGCGACCGGGTCAAAGCCCTTCACGCCGCCGGCCACGTCGCCGTCGGCGATGCCTTGGATTTCCAGTTCGTGCATGCCGGTGAAATCGGCAATCTGCTTGAAAGTCAGGGTGGTGTTGTCGACGAGCCAGACAGCGGTCGCCTTGGGATGCAGCAGTTTTGCCATGGGTCATCTCCTACGTAAATCTTCTCCCCTCCCCCAAGGCGTTGGCCTCGGGAGGTCCCGGATTACTTCTCCAGGACGGGTTTCCGTTGTCGGGGAACTTCGGGCCTATATAGTCGCGCGCAACCCAAGAGGAAAGAGAAAATGCGTGCCCTGCTGATCCTGCTCGCCTGTGCCGTTCTCGCCGGAACCGCCGACCCCGCCCGTGCGGATGGCGACCGCGCGGGCCGTTTCGACTATTACGTGCTGTCGCTGAGCTGGTCGCCGACGTGGTGCGCGCTCGAGGGCGAGGCGCGCAACTCACCGCAATGCGACCGCGCGCTTGGCTGGGTGCTGCACGGGCTCTGGCCGCAATATGAGCGCGGCTACCCCTCTTATTGCGACACATCGGTGCGCGCGCCGAGCCGCGCCGAAACCGCCGCCATGGCCGACATCATGGGCACGCCCGGTCTGGCTTGGTACCAGTGGAAAAAGCACGGGTCCTGCGCCGGGCTGCCCGCCGAGGCGTATTTCGCCCTCGCCCGCCGCGCTTATGGGGCGGTCAAACGTCCCGAGGTTCTGCGGCGTCTGGAGGATCCGGTCACCCTGCCCGCGCAGGTGGTCGAAGAGGCTTTTCTGAAGGCCAACCCGGGGCTGGAGCCCGACATGCTGACCATCACCTGCCAAGCGGGGCGCATCCAAGAAGCGCGGCTGTGCTTGTCAAAAGACCTCGATCCCGTGCCTTGCGGCCGCGATGTCGTTAAGGATTGCAGCCTGAAGGACGCGTTGCTCGACCCGATCCGCTAAGGCCGGACGCGGGCCAAAAAAAACCAGAGGGCGGGCCGGGAATACTGCGATCAAATGCTTGCCAGCATACAGAAAACGGAAACGACCGTCAGTAAGACCCACCCTCTGGCGCGGCCCATACATGCTTCCGCTCCGGGCCACGTGGCCAGTCAAATCCTGCCGGAATTAAGAAAAGGTTAACAAAACTGACCTCTGCCCATTAATGGACATTATTTTTCTCGAAGGCGGCGGATTGGCCGAATTTCCGGCGCTGGGTGCCCGTCAGCCGAAGCGATAGCCAAAGTGCGCGATGTCTTCGGCACAGCTTTCCGCAACATGCTGCGCCAGCTGATCCGAGTAGTAGCCGCGATAGTCGCGCCGCCGGTCCGAGGCATTGTCCCACGGCAGATCGAGCGCGAAGCCCAGATGCGCCTCGAAGGGCGCGAGGTCCTCGCCAAGATGCTCCAGCCGTATCCAGATATCGCCGCGATCGGTGCCCGCCGCGTCGCGCAGATAGCGCGAGCTGGGCCAGCCGCGCAGGCTGGCGCTGGTCTGCGGATGCAGCAGGAACGCCGAGAAGTCCAAACCCTGCGCCAGCGCGACCGCCGGATGCGCGAACGCCTGCGTCTGCAGCCAGTGGTAATAGCTCACCATCCGGTCCCACGGATTGCGCACCAGCGCGACGCGCCGCATCCGGGCGATCTCTTCCGGGGTCACGATGCCGTCGATATCGGCCAGCGTGGAGTGCTTCCAGAGCCGCCCGCGCGGCACCAGCCCGCGCAGCCGCCCGCGGCGTTTCTGCGCCTTCGGCGTGTCGCCGATCAGGATATCGTCGCGATGCGCCCGCGCCTCCAGCGCCCGCGCCAGAGAGGTGCCGCCGGTCTTGGGGATATGCACGAAAATATAGCCACGGCCGCGCGAGATGATCATGCGCCGACCCTAGCGCCGCCCGCCGCGCAGGACCATTCGCAAGCGCCCCGCACAGCGCGTCTTTTTCGCCACCGTGGCCGCGCCGCCTGCGCTTGCGAGGGCCTTGGCGCGCGCAGGCGATTGCCCCTGAGCAGGGAGCTTGGTAATCAGATGCGAACCCGAGGCTGAGCAGCCCCGAGACGGCCCAGAGAAAGCCCGCGAGAAAAACCTTTTGAGAAGACCGCGCCCGAGACCGCCCCACGCATGACCGCCCTCAAGGAGTATCAACGCCTCGAAGCCACCGCGCTTTGGCGGCCCGAGCCAGAGGCTCAGCGGCGCGAGGTGATCCTGTCGATGGGCGATGCCACGCTGACCGTGTCGGATATCTCCGGGCGGGCGCTGTCGCATTGGTCGATGGCCGCTGTGGTGCGCGCCAACAAGGGCCGCTCTCCGGCGCTCTACCATCCCGATGGCGATCCCGGCGAGACGCTGGAGTTGGCCGAGGACGAGGCGACGATGATCGACGCCATCGACCGCGTGCTGCGTGACATCGAGCGGCGCCGCCCGAAGCCCGGCAAGCTGCGGCTGCGGTTGATCGGCGGCGTGGCGGCGCTGGTGCTGGCCGGTGCGCTGCTGTGGCTGCCCGGCGCTTTGCTCAACCATGCCGAACGTGTGGTGCCCCGCGCCAAGCGCGTCGAGATCGGTCAGGCGCTGCTGACGCAGATCGCCCGCGTCTCGGGCCGCCCCTGCACCAGCGCCGAGGCGGCGCGCCCGCTGCGCCATCTGGCCGCGCGCGTGCTGGGAGACGCCCGCCGCAACGATCTGGTGGTGCTGCGCGACGGTGTGCGCGACACGGCGCATCTGCCCGGCGGGCTGATCCTCGTCTCTGGCAGTCTGCTCGAAGACTACGAAGATCCGGACGTGGCGGCGGGCTATATCCTCGCCGAGTCGCTGCGCGCCAAGCAGACCGATCCGCTGGGTGAATTGCTGGGTCACGCCGGGCTCTGGCCGAGCCTGCGCCTGCTGACCACCGGCTCGATGCCCGAAGGCGCGCTGGAAAGCTACGCCGAAGACCTGCTGACCCGCCCGCATGCTTCGCTGCCGCAAAACGTGCTGCTCGACGGCTTCGCCAAGATCGAGCTGCGCAGCTCGCCCTACGCCTATGCGCAGGACATCACCGGTGAGAGCGTTCTGGGGCTGGTCGAGGCCGATCCGCGCGCCAAAGAAGGCAGCGCGCCAGTGGTCAGCGACGCCGATTGGGTGCGCCTGCAGGGCATCTGCGGCGGCTGAGCAGGCGGCAAAGCCGCGCTGTTCCCTCCGGCGCTTGGGCAGGATCCCCGGCGGGTCTTTTTGCGTATTTTTAAAGAGAAGAAGAGGCGGGGCTCAGCGCAGGTAGGCCTCGCGGTAGCCGGTGGCGTGGACTTGCGCCAGCGCGCGGCTGGCGGCGCGGGCATCGCTGTAGGGACCGACGCGCAGGCGGCGCATCTCGTCCGAGCCGCGCTGGAGCATCTGCACCGGCAGGCCAGCAGCCTGCAGGCGGCGGCGCGCCTCGGCGGCCTTGTCGCCGGTGGTGAAGGCGCCGATCTCGACAAACTTGGGGCCTGCGGCAGTCGCCGAAGCGCTGTCGGAGGCTGCGGCGGTGAGTGTGGTCGCGCCGCTGCTGCGCGGGGCCTGCACCAGAACAAGATCGGGATCGCCTTCGAAGCGCACCCGCGGCGCGCGCGCGGTCACACGGGTTCCGGCGGTCGAGGCGCGCGGCACGGTCTGGGTCCAGATGCGCTGGCTGTCGTAATAACCCTCGACGGTCTGCAGCGCGCGATGCGGATTGAGCCGGTCATCCTCCCACGCCGGGCGGTAGCCCGCGGGCAGCACGGTGCGCTCTGCCGGGCCTTCCTCATAGACGTTGCGCGGCAAGATGCGGGTGCTGCCGGGCACCATCAGAGCGCCCTCTTCCCAGCTGCCCCTGCCGCCGCCGTGATTGTAATAGACGTTCTTGCCCGGTCCGGGCGCCTCGCCGCGGCGCACCTCGGTGACATAGGGCGCGGTCTGCGGGCCACAGCGCACGCGCCGTCCATTGCTTGTGATCTCGCCCGAGAAGCCCGGCGGGCAGGCCCCGCCGACCAGCTTGCTGCCGGGGGCCACCGGCGCCGGAGCACGGCTCGGCGCAGGTACGGTGGCAACCACGCGCGGCGCGGGCGCGGCGGGCGGCTTCGAGGCCGGGGCCTTGACCACCGGAGCCGGGGCGCTGGCGGGTTTCGAGGCGACCGTGGCCATGGGCTGCGCCGAGGTCGTGCGGCTGGTGGTGCGGACCGGAGCGGGCGCCGGGGCAGCCACCGGAGCCGTCGCCGTCGCGACCGGCTGTGCGGCAGGCTTGGTGGCCGGCGCGGGTTTCGGGGCCGGTTGGGCCGCAGGCGCTTCGACGGTGCGCGTCGCGGTGCGGGCGCTGGCGCCGAGGCTCGGCGCGTAGCCGCAGACCGGATCGCCAGCGCGGCTGACCCGCGGCACCCAGATCACCGCATCGTCAAAGCCCGCGCGCACGAAGACGCAGCCCTTGCTGTCCACATATTGCGCGGCCTCATAGCTGGCCGGCGGCACCTCCGCCGGCTCGCTGATGGTGTCGATCCGCTGCGCCAGCGTGGGCGCGGCGGACAGGGCGCTGAGAGCTAGGGTGGCGGGACCCGCCAGAATGTTGGCCAGCACTTTGAAACGCATGTCGTCCCCCGGAAACTACCCTTTCAGCTTTGCATGAAGCCCCCAAAGCTGTAAAGCGTTGAGAGGGCTTATTTTGTGCCGAACATGCGATCGCCCGCATCCCCTAGTCCCGGAACGATATAGCCCTTCTCGTTGAGTTTCTCGTCCAGCGCGGCGGTGATGATCGGCACATCGGGATGCGCCTCTTCCATCCGTTTGACCCCTTCGGGCGAGGCCAGAAGGCACAGGAAGATGACATTCTTGGCGCCCGCCTGCTTCAAAAGGTCGATCGCGGCGACCGAGGAATTGCCCGTGGCCAGCATCGGATCGACGGCGATCACCGTGCGGTCTTCGAGGTTCTTGGGCACCTTGAAGTAATATTGCACCGGCTCGAGCGTTTCCTCGTCGCGGTAAAGCCCGACAAAGCCGACGCGGGCGGCGGGGATCAGCTCGAGAATGCCGTCGAGCAGGCCGTTGCCCGCGCGCAGGATCGACACCAGCGCCAGCTTCTTGCCCTCGATCGTGGGGGCGGCCATCTCGCACATCGGGGTTTCGATCTGCTTGGTGGTCACCGGCAGCTCGCGGGTGACCTCATAGGCCAGCAGCAGGGAAATCTCGCGCAGCAACTGGCGGAAGGAGGCGGTCGACGTATCCTTCTCGCGCATCAGGGTCAGTTTGTGCTGCACCAGCGGGTGATCGACAACGGTCAGGTGTTTCATGCGCTCTCCAGTCTTTTCAGCAGCGCCTCGCGCGTGTCGGCCGAGCAGAAGGCCGCATTGGCAGAGGTCTTGGCAATCTCGGTGAAGTCCTCTTCCTCCCAACCGAAGGTGCGTGCAAGGTTTTCATACTCCTGCACCATGGTGGAATGGAAAAAGGGCGGATCGTCGGTGGAAATGGTCACCTTGGCGCCGCGCGCGCGCAGCTTCTGGATCGGATGCGCCGAGAGCTTGGGGTAAACGCCAAGCTGGACGTTCGAGCCCGGGCAGACTTCCAGCGTGATGCCCTTTTCGGCGATCAGATCGACCAGCGCCAGATCCTCGATGGCGCGCACGCCATGGCCGATACGCTCGACCCCGAGATGCTCGATGGCGTTGCGCACCTCCTGCGGGCCGCGCCATTCGCCCGCGTGGGTGGTGAGCCGCAGCCCCGCCTCGCGCGCCATGTCGAAACTATAGGCAAAGTCGCGCTGCTCGCCCTTGTTCTCGTCGCCGCCCATGCCAAAGCCGGTGATCCACTCGCCCGCCGTCTCGGCCGCGCAGAGCGCCGATTTCTTGGCAACCTCCGGCCCGAAGTGACGCACGCAGGTGACGATGCCGCGCAGGGTGATGCCCATGTCGCGCTCGGCCGCATCGGCCGCCTCCTGCATGGCGTGCAGATACTCGCGCCATGCGCCCAGATCACCGCCGCCGCAGAAGTCGGGCGAGATGAAGGTCTCGGCGTAGATCACGCCGTTGTTCGCGCATTCCTCGAGCACAGCGCGGGTCAGCCGGGCGTAATCCTCGGGCGAACGGAGCACCGAGGTCGCCGCCTCATAGGTCTGCAGGAAATGCACGAAGTCGCGGTACTCATAGGTGCCATCCTCGGCAAAGACCCCGTCAAGGCGCACCTTCTTTTCCTGCGCCAGCCCGCGGATGAAGGCTGGCGGCGCGGCGCCCTCGATATGCAGGTGCAACTCCACCTTCGGCAGCGCCTTGATCCGGTGCAGGCTCTCCTCGTCGTGGTCTCTGGGGTCTCTCAAAGGAAGCTCCTTCCCGGTCCTTGTGCGGGCACCCCAAGGTGCGCCGCGATGCTGGCTGCCACATCGGCAAAGTCGATCCGCCCGATCTGCCCCGACTTGCGGCCATGTTCAAGCAGATGCACGAGGACCGGAACCCGCTCGCGCGTGTGGTCGGTGCCAACCCACGTGGGGTCATTGCCGTGATCGGCTGTGATCAGCAGCAGATCCCCTTCACGCAGGCGCGGCAGCAGCCTGCCAAGCTCGGCGTCGAACCATTCGAGCGCGCGGGCGTAGCCAGAGACATCGCGCCGGTGGCCGTAGAGACTGTCGAACTCGACGAAATTGGCGAAGGTGAGCGAGCCCTCCTCGGCGCCGTCAACGAGATCGCCAAGGTGCCGCATGAGCGTGGCGTCATCGCCTTTGCGCAGCTCGTCGATCCCTTGCATCGAGAAGATGTCGCCGATCTTGCCCACCGCATAGACGCGCCGCCCGGCGTCCTGCACCCAATTGGTGAGGATTGGCTCGGGCGGGGTGATCGCGTAATCATGCCGGTTGGTGGTGCGCTTGTAGCTGCCGGGGCTGCCAACGAAGGGGCGCGCGATGACCCGGCCGACCTTCATCTGGTGCAGCGTCGGCGCGATTGCCTCGCAAAGCGCCAGCAGGCGATCGAGCCCGAAGCTCTCTTCATGTGCGGCGATCTGAAAGACGCTGTCGGCGGAGGTGTAGCAGATCGGCCAGCCGCTGCGCTCATGCTCTGCGCCGTACTCTTCGAGCATCACCGTGCCCGAGCCGTGGCAATTGCCCAGCGTGCCCGCGACCCCGGCGATCTTGCAGACCTCTGCCAGCAGGTCCGCCGGAAAGACCGGCGCTGCCTCGGGGAAATAGTGCCAGTCCCATGGCACTGGCAGACCCGCCAGCTCCCAATGGCCCGAAGGCGTGTCCTTGCCCTTCGAGCACTCGCTCGCCGCGCCCCAGAGCGCCGAAGGCTCCGCCTCCAGCCCCGGCACCTCGTCGCCGCTGGCAAGACGGGTTGCTGCGCCCAGCCCCAGCGCATCCAGCACCGGCAGATGCAGCCGGCCGCTGCGCCCCTCTTCCGCCCGGCCTGCGGCGCAGGCCTGCGCGATATGCGCCAGCGTGTTCGCCCCGGTGTCGGGGACACCTGCGTTGAAATAACTCGCCGCATCCGGCGCACCGCCGATGCCCACCGAATCCATCACCACCAGAAATGCCCGCATCAGGCGATCCTTTCCCGCACCAAAGGCGCCACGTCCGGCGCATCGCCAAGACGGATCGCCGCCGTCACCGCAGCAGCCGCCGCCTCCGCCGCCGCGCGGCTGGCGGCATGGACCCGCGCCAAGGGCTGCCCCGTCTCGACCAGCTGGCCGAGCCGCAGCACATCCGACAGGCCGACGGCGGGATCGACGCGGTCCGTCTCGACCTCGCGCCCCCCGCCAAGATGCACCACGGCAAGCCCCAGCGCTTCGCCATCCATCACCGCCACATGGCCCGCCTCGGGCGCGGGCACATCCAGCACCACCGGCGCTGCCGGAAGCAGGTCGCGCCAGCGCTCGACAAAATCCGACGGCCCGCCCAGCCCCGCGACCATGCGCCCAAAGCGCTCTGCCGCCGCGCCGCTCGTGACGGTCTCGCGCAGCCGCGCCGCGCCGCCTTCGATCCCGGCGCTGGCCAAAAGCTCGGCCCCCAGCGCCACTGACAGATCGAGCAGCGGCCCGCCCGCGCCCTCGGTCAACACCTGCATGACGCAGCGCACTTCCAGCGCATTGCCAAGCGCATCGGCCAGCGGCTGATCCATATCGGTGATCAGCGCCGTGGTCGGGCAGCCCGCCGCATTCGCGGTGCCGACCAGCGAGCGCGCCAGCTCCCGCGCCTCCTCCATGGTCTTCATGAAGGCGCCCGAACCGACCTTCACGTCGAGCACCAGCCCCTCGAGCCCCGCCGCCAGTTTCTTCGACAGAATCGAGGCGGTGATGAGATCGAGGCTCTCCACCGTCGCGCTCACGTCGCGGATGGCGTAGAGCCGCTTGTCGGCGGGCGCGATGCCGTCCGAGGCCGAGACGATGGCGCAGCCCGCCTCGCGCAGCACGTCGCGCAGCCGCTCCTCCGAAGGCGCGGTGTCATAGCCGGGGATCGCCTCGAGCTTGTCGAGCGTGCCGCCGGTATGGCCCAGCCCGCGCCCCGAGATCATCGGCACATAGACCCCGCAGGCCGCCAGCATCGGCGCCAGCACGAGGCTGACGCAATCGCCCACGCCGCCGGTGGAATGCTTGTCGAGCACCGGCCCCGGCAGATCCCAGCGCAGCACATGGCCGCTGTCGCGCATCGCCAGCGTCAGCGCCGCGCGCGCCTCTTCCGAAAGCCCGCGCAGGCAGACCCCCATGGCAAAGGCCCCGGCCTGCGCATCGCTCACCGCGCCGCTCGCCAGCCCTTCGGCGAACCAGCGCAGCGCCGCGCCAGAGGGCTCCTCTCCGCGCCGCAGTGCCGCGATGACCGTCCGCGCGTCCATCAGGCGCGGTCCATATGCCCCGTGCCGAAGGCGCCGGGCAGCAGTTCGCCCACGGTGGTCTCCAGCGTTGCGCCATCGGTGGTGGCCAGCGTCACCTTGGCATGGGTCTTGCCAAACTCGGCCAGTTTCTGCCGGCAGCCGCCACAGGGCGGCAGCGGGTGTTCGCAATCGGCGATGACATAGGCCTCGACGATCTCCGTCTCGCCCGCCGCGACCATGGCCGCGATCGCCCCGGCCTCGGCGCAGGTGCCCTCGGGATAGGCGACATTCTCGACGTTGCAGCCGGCGTAAATTTTCCCCGAGGGCGCCAGCATCGCCGCCCCCACCTTGAATTTCGAATAGGGAACATAGGCGTTTTCACGCACCGCGCGGGCGGCTTTCTCGAGCGACATATCGCACCTCTTGTGGTCTTTCGCCGCCCATGTTGCGGGCCGCCCGGAGCGATTGCAATCCCTGCGCCTGCCCGCCCGCTTCGTCTAGAGAAAAATATCCCACGGGGGTCCGGGGGTGTGAAACCCCCGGCGGCGCTGCAGCCTCGTCAGGCCGAGCCCTTTGGCAGGGGCGTGCGCGCCTTGTTGTAGTCCGACCAATCCTCGATCTGCGGATACCATTGCCGCCGCCACGCCTTCACCTTGGGGTTCATCACCCTTCGCCAGACCGGGGGCACCATCGCCGCCATGGTCATCACCGGATAGCCGTAGGGCAGCTGCGGCGCCTCGGTCTCGGCGTAGTTCTGCAGCAGCGGAAAGCGCCGGTCGGGCTTGTAGTGGTGGTCCGAGTGGCGCTGCAGGTTGATCAGCAGCCAGTTGGTCGCCGTGTGCGCCGAGTTCCACGAATGGTGCGGCTTGACGTGCTCGTAGCGCCCGTCCCCGAGGTACTCTCGGGTCAGCGCGTAATGCTCGACGTAATTGGTCAGCTCCAGCTGCCAGATCGCCACGCCCGCCTGCACGAGGAACAGCGCCAGCCCGCCCCAGCCGCCGACGATCAGCGCCAGCGCCAGCATGGCAAGCTGCAGCCCGAGATAGAGCCAGAACGGGTTGCGCCGGTGCCACCACGGCAGGCCGCGGCGGGCCAGCAGCTTCTTCTCGGCGCGGAAGGCCGAAACCGGGCATTCGCGCAGCACCCGCGGGTAGTAGCGGTGAAAGCCCTCGTTGTAGCGCGCGGTGACCGGATCGCGCGGCGTGCCGACCCAGACGTGATGCACCAGCAGGTGCTCCGAGCGGAAATGCGAATAAAGCACCATGGCCAGCAGCCAGTCCCCGAGCCGCCGCTCGAGGTTGTTGCGCTGGTGCAAAAGCTCATGCGAGTAGACGATCCCCACCGTGCCGGTCATCACCCCCGTGCCGAAGAAGACGCCGAATTTCTCCAAGGTGGTCAGCGCGTCATTGCCCGAGACGTACCAGATCAGCGCAAACAACGTGACGAATTGCACCGGCGCCCAGAGCATCACCCCGGCGCGGTACCAAAGCAGCGCCCGCTCTTCGGTCTGCGGATCGGCGTTCTCGGTGTTCAGCCCCAGCGCCGCATCCAGCGCCGAGAAGAGATACCATGTGGCCAAGGGCGGCAGCAGCACCCAGAGCCCGCCGTTCAGCGCGCCCAGCCAGACCAGAACCGGCAGGATATAGACCAACCAGAACGGCGCGGCGGCCGTCCAGCGCGCGAATTTCTCTGCAGCGATCATGCACTCGTCCCCAACGTCTGCCCCAAACATCGCCTCTGGCTGGCGCAGGTCGCGTGCTGAGGGCCTTGCGCCGCAGCTTGTCCCGATCCGGCCGCTCCGGTCAATGCGACCCAAGGGCCGGGGCGGCGTGACGTTGCCGCACAGCCTCAGCCAAGGGACAGACTAAATCATGAGGCCCGGCTCAGCCCGAGGTCAGAGCGAAAGCCTTGCGCATGACCGTGGGCAGGTCTTCGGGGTCAAACACCTCCGCCTCGACGAACGCCCCCCGCTCGGGCTGGCGCTCCATCGGCACCAGCGCGGTCTTTACCGTCAGGCGCAGGTGGAAATGTGTGAAGGTGTGGCGCGCCTCGGCGTTGAGCGTCTTCCACTCGGCGCGGATCGGCGGCGCGTCGGCGGGTGCCTCCTCGCCCCAGTCCGAGCCCGGCCAGCCCAGCATCCCGCCCAAGAGCCCGCTGTCGGGGCGGCGCTCCAGCAGCCATGCGCCATCCACCCGCTTGACCAGATAGGCGATGCCGTGGCGCGTCGGCTTGCGCTTCTTGGGGGCTTTCTTCGGCAGCTCTGCCTGCGTGCCGTGATCCCATGCGGCGCAAGCGGTGCGCCACGGGCAGAGACCGCAGGCCGGGTTGCGCGGCGTGCAGATGGTGGCGCCCAGATCCATCACCGCCTGCGCATAATCGCCGGGCCGCTGCTGCGGCGTCAGCGCGGCGGCATATTCCGTCAGCACCGGCTTCGACTGCGGCAGCGGCATATGCTCGTCGTGCAGCCGCGCCATGACCCGCTCGACGTTGCCGTCCACCACCGTCTCGGGCAGATCGAAAGCGATCGCCGCCACCGCCGCCGCGGTATAGGGCCCGACACCGGGCAGCGCGCGCAGCCCGTCGAGGCTTTGCGGAAAAACGCCGCCATGCTGATCCGCCACCACCCGCGCGCATTTCAGCAGGTTGCGAGCGCGGGCGTAATAGCCCAGCCCGGCCCATGCCGCCATCACGTCGGCATCCTCGGCCGCGGCAAGATCGCTGACCGTCGGCCAGCGCGACGTAAATGTTTCAAAATAGCTTTTCACCGCCGCCACAGTGGTCTGCTGCAGCATGATCTCGGACATCCACACGCGGTAGGGATCGGGCCGCACACCCGCCGCATGCGCGGCAGGGCTCACTCGCCACGGCAGCTCGCGCGCGTGGCGGTCATACCAGGTGAGCAGATCTTCGGCCCGCGCACTGTCACGCATGGCTGACATTCCCTTGATCATCGACGACAAAAGCAATTCCTTGCTGGCACGTGAATGCGGGGTCACTAGAATAGGTCCGCAGAGAGGGATTTAAGATGGCACGGCGCAACACCACCACATATGGCTTCGCCAAGACATCGGGGCTGCTGAACGCGCAGATCCGCAAGGCGAGCGAGAGCCGCGGCTTCGCGCAGTCGCGGCTGCTGACCCATTGGGAAGAGATCGTCGGCGCCGATGTGGCCGCCATCGCTCGCCCGGTCGAGGTGAGCTATGGCCGCAAGGCCTTTGGCGCGACGCTAACCCTGCTCACCACCGGTGCCAACGCGCCGCTGCTGGAGATGCAGAAAGAGCAGCTGCGCGACAAGGTCAACGCGCTCTACGGCTACAATGCCATCGCCCGCATCCGCATCACCCAGACCGCCAGCACCGGCTTTGCCGAGGGCCGCGTCGCCTTTGGTCACGCGCAAAAGGTTGAAAAGCCAGAGCCCTCTCCCGAGATCAAAGCCGAGGCCCATCAGGTGGCCGGAGACATTCACGACGACGGGCTGCGGCAGGCACTGGAGCGT
The DNA here is from genome assembly GCF_056158605.1 of Salipiger sp. ABN3_019. NCBI lineage: Bacteria > Pseudomonadati > Pseudomonadota > Alphaproteobacteria > Rhodobacterales > Roseobacteraceae > Salipiger > Salipiger sp. ABN3_019. The sequence goes on along the minus strand of NZ_JBSWTP010000010.1, from coordinate 401,089 downwards.
CTGGCTGGCAACGTCATTTCGAAATCGCGGCGCTGAACACGCCGTGACAAGGCAACCACAAGAGGACCTTACATGACCCGCATTCTTCCCGTCGCCGCGCTTGCGACCGCCTTCGCCCTTGGTGGCGGCTGGCTGCTCGAGGCGCCCCGCGTCACGCCCACGGGGATCGCCCTGCCCGGCGCGGCCGCCGCACAGGAGGCAAGCAGCGAGGCCAGCTCCGATGAAGCGCCCGAAATCATCGAGATGGTGAAGGGCGATGCCGACGCCCCCGTCGAGATCGTCGAATACGCCTCCTTCACCTGCCCGCACTGCGCGCGTTTCTCGAACGAGGTGCTGCCGCAGATCGAGGAGAACTACATCAAGACCGGCAAGGTCAAACTGGTCTACCGCGATGTCTATTTCGACAAATACGGCATGTGGGCGGCCATGGTCGCACGCTGCGGCGGCCCCGAGAAGTTCTTTGGCATCTCCGACATGATCTATGAGACGCAATCTTCGTGGGTCAAAGCGGGCTCGGATCAGGGCATCGCCGACGAGCTGCGCAAGATCGGCCTGATGGCTGGCATCGGCAAGGACAAGCTCGACGCCTGCATGAACGATGGCGCCAAGCTCAAGGCACTGGTCGAATGGTATCAGGAAAACGCCACGCGCGACGACATCTCGGCAACGCCTTCGTTCATCATCGACGGCAAGCCCTACTCGAACATGTCCTATGACGACTTCGCCGAAGTGCTCGACGAGCACTACGAAGCGGCGCAGTAATCACCGGAAGAACAACCCGGCACAGCGACGCGAGGCGCGCCCTTTGGGGCGCGCCTTTTTGGTGCCGCGACGGCACCTCGGTTCCCGCACTCTGAAATCGCCAAAAGCAGCCCGACGTAGCGTCTTTGTCTGTGGCCTTTCCCGAAAAGCGCGGCTAATCCATCGTTTGTAAACCGCCCAGTAATTAATCGAAGGCACCCCCGGCGTGGCGAAAGAAATCGAACGCAAGTTCCTCGTGACCCATGAGGGTTGGAAAGCCTCGATGACCAAGAGCGAGCGTTTGCGGGACGGGCTGATCGCGGCCGCGGGCGGGCGCAAGGCACGGGTCCGCTTTTACGATGACCGCGCCACGCTGTGCATCAAAGGTGCCCGCGTCGGCCTTGCACGCGATGAGTTCGAATACCCGATCCCGGCGCAAGACGCCGAAGAGATGCTGGCCTCGCATTGCGATGGCGAGGTGGTCGAGAAGACCCGCCACTACGTGCCGCACGGCGATCTTGTCTGGATGGTCGACGTCTACAGCGGCCTTCTGGCGGGCATCATCGTCACCGAGGTGGAACTGCCGCAGGTGGACACGCCTCTGACACTGCCGACCTGGGTCGGGCGCGAGGTCACCGGGCTGCAGGAATATCGCAAGATCAACATGGTCCGCGCCCGCCGCGGCGCGCGCGACAGCCTCCGCAGCGCTTGACGCCGGGTGTCCGGCGGCGCAACAGTTCCGACGCCGCGCCCCTGCCCCTGCCGCCCCCGGCACCAGGCGCCATCGGGATGCGCCGCGACAGGGAACCGACATGCTGATCCGCACCGGAGATGACCGCACGAGGCGCGTGGACCTGCTCCTCGCGGGGCTGCTGTCGTCGATCGCCGGGGCGCTCAACGCGGTCGGCTTTCTGATCGCTGGCTCTTTTACCGCCAATATGACCGGCAACGTCTCGGCCCTCGCCGATCACCTGGCCCACGGCGAGTTGCTCGCCGCTCTGGCCTTCGCCGCGCTCACCGCCGCCTTCGTCTGCGGCGCCGGGCTTGCCGCGCTTGGCGTGCAATGGGGGACGCGGCGGCGGATCGGTGCAATCTACGCTCTGGCGATCGCCGCAGAGGCCGGATTTCTCCTGGCTCTCGGCGCTGCCCTTATCAATGCGCCCGGCGGCGGATCGGAGCCCCTGCTTGTCTTGGGGCTGAGCTTTGTGATGGGCCTGCAGAACGCCGTCACGACGATGATCTCGAGCGCCCGCGTGCGCACCACGCATGTCTCGGGCATGGCCACAGATATCGGCATCGGACTGGCCGCGCTGCTCGGCGGCGAAACGGCAAGGCGCGAGGCGCTGCCGAAACTCACGCTGCACGGGCTGACGCTGGGCTGTTTCGCGCTCGGCGGCATCGCGGGGGCGCTGCTCTTCGGCTACGTCGGCAACTGGCTCTTCGTCATCGCCGCAGCAGCGCTGCTGCTGATCGCGCTCTCTGAACTGGCCCGCGCCCGCCGGATGTAAGCGCCAGCCACGCCCCTGCGCGTATAAAAAAGCCCCCGCAGCAAGCTGCGAGGGCGCCTTTGGAAAACGACCGGAGCCGCGCCGCCTCAGCCCGCCTCGTCGACGCGCATCATCCGCTGCGCAAGGCTTTCGACCCCGCCCAGCCAGCGCGTGACCAGCTTGGGATCCGAGGGCGCCGCCGAGACACCCGGCGCGATCTCGCGGTTCAGCACCGCCTCGATCGCCCAAGAGACCGGCATCGACACCAGCCGCGCCATGGCCGAGCCGCGCGCGTCGCCCCAGGCGTCCATCACCCAGGTCTTGTGCCAGACGGTCTCGCCCGCCTTTTCGGCCTTCAGCGTGACGCAGAGCACCACCCGGTCGGGCTCGCCCTCGGCATATTTGTTCTCGGCCAGCAACTCACCCGCCAGCGCCGAAAGCCGCGCGTCATCGGCGGTCTCGACCTCGGCGAAGACGTCCTTCCACGCCTCGGACCAGCCGTTGAGGCGCAGCGTGCCGCGCACGAAGTCCTTCACCTTCCAGTCCTCGCCGAACTCATACTGCGCGATGAACGGCAGCGAGTCGCGGTTGGGATAGACCTCGAAGCTCTCGGGCGGATCGAGCGGCGCGTCGTAGCGCGACAGCGCGTCCCACGGGCGCTGCACGTTCAGCTCTTCGAAGTGGCGGATCGAGCGCGAGGGCGAGCGCAGCGCCTTCAGCACGCCGACCGGCGCCCAAGAGAACTTGTAGCGGAAGGCGTTGGCCTCTTTCGGCACGCCGCCGCAATAGCTCAGGAAACTGATCTCATTGGCCGGATCAAACGCGTCGGACGCGCGATAGGCGGCGACAAGATCATGCGCCATCAGATGGTCGATGCCCGGGTCGAGCCCGACCTCATTGACCAGCGCAACACCGGCCTCTTTGGCCTTGGCGTCGAGCCCCTTCATTTCCGGCGAGATATAGGAGGACGAGACGAAATGCGCGCCCTTCTTGATGGCGATCTCGGCCAGCATCACGTGCCAATCCCCGGGCAGCATCGAGACAATCACGTCGCCCGGCTGCACCGCCAACTCGACCGCTTCGGGCGCGAAGGCGAGGATGCGGTTGGTCAGATCGCCGACCGCTTCGCGCGCCTTTGTCTCGGTGCGGTTCCACACCATGACGTCATGCCCGGCTTCGATCAGCCGCCGCAGCCCCGGGATGGATGAAAGTCCCGTTCCGCACCAATGGATCATGCAAGTTCCTCCGTAATATACGTCGTGTAAGTGTCGGCCGCGCGGCCCCACACACCCGCATCCAGCGCCGGAAGCGCCAGAAGATGCGGCAGCAGCTGCGCGGCAAAATCCTCCGAGCTCTCGCGGGGCAAGAGCGAGGGAAGGTTGTCGATGGCCATCACGTCGAGCGGCGGATCATCATGGACCCGCAGCGCCGGCGCCTGCCAGTCGGTGACGCGGTCATAGACCTTCACCGGCGAGAAGTCACTGTCGGGGTCGCAGGCGATGTCGCCGATGGCGCGAAGCTTGCGCGGCTCGAGGCTTGCCGCAGCGGGCACAAAGACCGGCGTGCCGGGCCGCGCGAGGATGCAGTTGAAAAAGACCTCATGCTCCAGCACCTGCGGGAACGGCCCGCCATGAGCGGTCTCGGCCATGTCCCATTTGGTGACCTGCAGCCCGAGCTTCTCGCAAAGATCGCTGGCGCCGGTGCCGACGCGCCCCAGCGCGCCGATGACCAGGGCCTTTGGCCGCACCCCGCCCGCTGCGTCGAGCGCGTCACGCACCGAAGCTTCCATCGCCCCGGCGCTCGGCCAGACCGAGACCGGCGCGCAGAGCCCGCCCTGCTGCTGCGCGGCATAGGACAGCAGCGTCACCGCCGCGCCCGCATAGCCCGCCCAATAGCCAAAGGCGGCGACGCGGCGGCCCTGATCGTCCACAAGATACTCAAGGTCATAAAGCGCCCCGCCACCCGCGACGAAGCGCTTCAGCAGCTGCTGCCCCGAGGGCTGGCCCTTGAAGGCATGGCCGAACATGATGTGGCGGTGGCGCAGCGGCGTGCCGTCCTCGGGCAATTCCTTGAGGCCGAAGATCAGCGCATCCTCGGGCGCCTCGGGCCAGCTGTTCTCGGGGGCGATCTCGGCGCCCGCGGCGCGATAGCCCTCGATGCCGATCACCCGCGCGCGGCTTTCCTCGACAGTGACCCGCAGCCCCGCCGCGACCAGCGCCTTCACACCCTCGGGCGTGACGCCCACCCGGTCCTCGTTCGCCCGTTGCTCGGCGCGCACCCACAGATGTGTCATGTTTCTCTCCACAGCCATCTTCCCCGCCTGCCTATAGAAAAGCGGGCCGGGGTGAAAGCCGCAGAGAGGCGCGCCTCAGATATGCGTCCGCGACAGCGCGCGCTCGGCGCTTTCAAGATGCGGCACGGCGTTGAACATCGTCAAGCACAGCCCGGTGGAAATCGGCTGGAAGCGGTGCACCGAGGTGTTCTCGATGGCAAGGCAGGCATGCGCCAGCGCCTTCATCTCAAGCCCCATGGTCACCCGCATCGCCATGCCGATGAGCCCGCCCGAGGTGACCACGACCGCGCGGCCGGAGCCAGCGCTGATCTCGGCCAGCACGTCATCCACCCGCGCCTCGAAATCGGCAAAACTCTCGGGTACGCCCTCGAGCCTGCCCTCGCGCCAATAGGTGAAGAGCTGCGGCAGATGCAGGATGAAGCCTTCGCGATCGGGCGGCAGCGCAATGCCGTGCTGCTGCTGCATGAGCTGCGCCATGGTGAAATATTCCAGCTCGTTCAGCCGCGCATCTTCCACCACCTCAAGACCCAGCTCCATCTCGGCCGCCGTCTCTTGGTGCCGCCGCAGCGTGCCACTATAGGCGCGGGCAAAGACCTCGCCGCTGCCGCGCATATGCGCCCCCAGCCAGCGCGCCTGCTGCTTGCCAAGCTCGCTCAGCCGGTCGTAATTGATCTCGTCCTTGGCATGGGTATTGGCCTGCCCGTGCCGCACGAGGGTGACATGCGACATGCCAGCCCCTTTCATTGTTCCAAAAACACGCCGGGGGTGAGCCGCGCAGCGGCGAGGGGGCCGCGCCCCCTGCCACGCTCACCGTCCGTGCAAACTTCAGCTATAGCTCTCCGGCCCGTTGGCCTGCGCCGCCGAGTAGCGGTCGCCATGCGCCCAGCCCACCGGCAGCACCTCTTCGATCCGCGCCAGATCCGTTGCCGAGAGCGTGATCTTCGTACCCGCCAGCAACTCTCTGAGGTGATCGACCGACCGCGTGCCGGGGATCGGGATGATGTGCTCGCCGCGGCTCAGCAGCCATGCGATCGACAGGCCCGCCGCGGGCACGCCCATCTCGGCAGCCAGCGCGCGGAACTTGTCGGTGATGGCGAGATTGGCCGTCAGGTTCGGTTCAACAAAGCGCGGGTTCACCGACATGAAGGCGCTTGCGGCCACCGCCTCGCGCGACAGCGGGTGATTGGTCAGCAGCGAGCGCCCCACGGGGGAGAAGGCGACCAGCGCGGTGCCAAGCTCGGCGCAGGCCTGCACCAGCCCCAGTTCGACGATCCGCGTCTGCAGCGAATACTCCGATTGCACCGCCGCAACGGGATGCACGGCGGCGGCGCGGCGCAGCGACGACGGCGCGATCTCGGAAAAGCCGAAGGCGGCGATCTTGCCCTTCTTCACGAGGCCGGCGAGCGTCTGCGTCACCTCCTCGATGGGCCGGGCCTGCTCGCGCCGGTGCACGTAGAACAGATCAACCTGCTCGATGCCGAGCCGCTGCAGCGAGCCATCAAGCTCGGCCTCCAGATGCTCGGGCGAATTGTCGTAGCAGCGCTTGCCCGCCGCATCCTTGGTGATCCCGGCCTTGGTGGCGATATGCAGCATCTCGCGCCCGCCTGAACGCGCCTTGAGCCAGCTGCCGATGGCCTTTTCCGAGCGCCCCATGCCGTAGACGTTGGAGGTGTCCACATGGCGCACCCCGGCCTCGACCGCCGCGTCGAGCACCGCATGCGAATTGGCCTCGGTGGTCTCGCCGTAAAAATCGGCGAAGGACATTGCCCCGATGCCGAAAGCGGGAAGCTCCGGCCCGCCTTGTCCCATACGCATCGTCTTCATGCCGTGCCCTCCCCTGCGGTGGCGCCGCGGGATACGATCGCGGCGATGGCCGCGGCGACCGCCGCGTCGATATCCATTTTCGAAGTGTCGATCATCACTGCGTCCTCCGCCGGTTTCAGCGGCGCGTCGGCGCGGGTGGCGTCGCGGTGGTCGCGCTCGCGGGTGTCGTTCAGCACCGTCTGGTAATCGGTCTCGGCGCCGCCCGCGACCAGTTCCTCGAACCGCCGCCGGGCACGCACCTCTGCGCTGGCGGTGACAAAGAGCTTGGCCTCGGCCTCGGGACAGATCACCGTGCCGATGTCGCGCCCGTCGAGCACCGCCCCGCCGTCGCGGCGGGCAAAGGCGCGCTGGAAGTCGAGCAGGGCCGCGCGCACCTCGGGGATCACCGCAACCCGCGAGGCGGCGATGCCCACATCGGCGGTGCGCAGCCCCTCAGCCTGCAGGTCCTCGGGCACCAGCGCCAGCGCGGCCTCGGTCGGATCGGTGCCGTCCAACATCTTGCGCCCCACGGCGCGATAGAGCAGCCCGGTGTCGAGATGCGCAAAGCCGAAATGCGCCGCCACGGCACGGCTGATCGTGCCCTTGCCGGCAGCCGCCGGCCCGTCGATGGCGATGGTAAAGGCCATGAGGTGTCCTTTCGTCAGATCGCGGTCTTTATCGCCCGCTGCCCGGCGCCCTTCAAGCAGACACCCGGCCAGCCCCCCGGCGCGTCCCGCTCAGCGTTTCGGCCCCTGCCGCCAAAGGCTGAACAGCATCACGCCGCAGATTGCCAGCAGGACGAACTTCAGCCGGGTGAAGAGGCTCGCCCAATCCACCAACGCATGGTCAAGCGCGACAGGCCCGCGCAGCAACATCTCGTTGATCAACAGGTTCTCGGCGGCGTCCGCGCCGATCCACGCCAGCGCCAGCAGCACGAAGACCCCGCGCCGCCACCAGGCACGTCCACGCGACAGCGCGACAGCCCCGAGGATCATCGTAATGCCGAAGGCCACGCGGAAGGCGAGCCCCAGCCAGCGCATCTCGAGCAGATAGACTGCACGGGCGCGTTCGCTCAGCGCCAGCAGGTATTGCTGCGCGTCGAGGGCGGAATAGCCGAGCGCGCGCAGATCGAAGGGCAGCAGCCCGCTGGCACCGGGCCAGAGCACGGTGGCGGCATAATACCCCATGCACAGCAGCAGCGCGGCGGCCAGCGCCGCGACGACCGGCAGCAGGCGGCTCACGCCTCGCGGCCCAGATCGGCACCCAGCGAGGTCATCAGGTTTTCGAAGATCGGGAAGGAGGTGGCGATCGGACCGCCGTCATCGACGCGCACCGGCTCTTCGGTGGCCAGCCCCATCACGAGGAAGGACATGGCGATGCGGTGGTCGAGATGGCTCTGCGCCGTGGCGCCGCCTTTCACGTCGCCGAAGCCACGGCCATGCACCGTCCACCAATCCTCGCCCTCGTCGACCTCCACGCCGTTGAGGCGCAGGCCCGTGGCCATGGCGTCGATGCGGTCGCTTTCCTTCACCCGCAGTTCCTTGACGCCGGGCATATGGGTCTTGCCCTGCGCGAAGGCCGCGACCACCGACAGCACCGGATATTCATCGATCATGCTGGCAGCGCGCTCGGCGGGAACTTCGATGCCCTTGAGATCGGGCGAGAATTTGGCGCGCAGATCGGCGACGGGCTCGCCGCCCTCTTCGCGCATGTTCTCGAAGGTCAGATCGGCGCCCATCTCCTGCAGGGTAAAAAACAGCCCCGCGCGGGTGGGGTTGAGGCCGATGTTGGGCACCAGCACGTCCGACCCCTCGGTGATCAGCGCGGCGCAGACCGGGAAGGCCGCCGATGAAGGATCGCGCGGCACGATGATGGTCTGCGGCTTCAGCTCGGGCTGACCCACAAGCGTGATCACCCGGCCCTCGTCGGTCTCTTCGGTGGTGACCTGCGCGCCAAAACCGGTGAGCATCCGCTCGGAGTGATCGCGGGTCGCCTCGCGCTCGATCACCACGGTCTCGCCGGGGGCGTTGAGCCCGGCCAGCAGCACCGCCGATTTCACCTGCGCCGAGGGCACCGGGGTGGCGTAGCGCACCGGGATCGCATCGGCAGCGCCGACGATGGTCATCGGCAGCCGCCCGCCCGAACGCCCGTAGGCGCGCGCGCCGAACAGCGCCAGCGGATCGGTGACGCGGGCCATGGGCCTCTTGTTCAGCGACGCGTCGCCGGTGAACGTGGCGGTGATCGGCGTTGTGGCCATGGCGCCCATGATCAGCCGCACGCCGGTGCCGGAGTTGCCGCAATCGATGACATTGCCCGGCTCGGCAAAGCCGCCAACGCCGACGCCATGCACATGCCATGTGTCGCCGCGCTTTTCGACTTCGGCGCCGAAGGCTTGCATCGCCTTGGCGGTGTCGAGCACGTCCTGCCCTTCGAGCAGTCCGGTCACCTTTGTCTCGCCCACCGCCATCGCGCCTAGGATCAGCGACCGGTGCGAGATCGACTTGTCGCCGGGCACGTTGGCCTCGCCCTTAAGTCCCGCAGATTTGCGGGCAATCATCGGAATGGGGTCCCCGTGGCTCGACATGGCGCCTCTCCTGTTATCGCTCGCGCGCCTGATAGCAGCGCGATGCGCCTGCGTCCATCGCCCGTGACCCGTACGAGCGGTCCTGTCGAGGCGATGCGGCACCGGGGCCGCGATAAACCCGCGCGCATTCGTGCCTGACCTTGCGCAAATCCCCGGCAGCCAACACAAATTTCCGCGATCCCACTTGCTCGCCGGGTTGCCCGCCCCATGCGACCGCCCTAGCTGTGGACGCAGGGAGGGGCACACCCGGGATCCCTTTTCCGATTCCCAGAACACGAAGTAGGTTTGCATGACCGATACAACGGCCGAACACGCCGCTGGCCAGACGGCGCGCGTCGCGAAGGAATTGTCGGCACGCATGGTGCTCTTCGCGCTGTCCTTGGGCGGCTTCGCCATCGGCACCACCGAGTTCGCCTCGATGGCGCTTCTGCCCAGCTTTGCCAGCGATCTCGGCGTCAGCGAGGCGCGCGCCGCCGATGCGATCAGCGCCTATGCGCTCGGCGTCGTCGTCGGCGCGCCGGTGCTGGCCGTGGCCGGCGCCAAGATGCGCAAGCGCATGCTGCTGATTTGGCTGATGCTCGCCTTCGCCCTCTTCAACACGCTCTCGGCGATCGCCCCAAGCTTCGGGCTGTTCACCGTCTCGCGCTTTTTCTCGGGACTGCCGCATGGCGCCTACTTCGGCGTCGCCGCGCTGGTCGCCGCCTCGATCGTGCCGCGCAACAAGCGGGCCACAGCGGTCTCGCGGGTGTTTCTGGGCCTTAGCATCGCCACCACCATCGGCGTGCCCGCAGCAAGCTGGATGAGCCAATACATCGGCTGGCGTTCGGGCTTTGCGGTGGTCGGCGCGCTGTCGCTGGCGACCGCGCTGGCGGTCTATCTGAAAGCCCCGCGCACCCCGGCGGACCCCAACGCCAACCCGCTGCGCGAGTTGGGCGCCCTCAAGAACCGGCAGGTCTGGCTGACGCTGGCCACCGGCGCGGTGGGCTTTGGCGGGTTCTTTTCGGTCTACACCTATATCGCCTCGACGGTGAAAACCACGTTGGGCGCCTCAGACGACATGGTGGCGCTGATGCTGATGGTGGCCGGGTTCGGCATGATCATCTTCAACCTCGCGATGGGGGCCTTGGCCGACCGCAACCTCAACCTCACCGCCTATGCGGCCTTTGGCGGCGGCGCGGTGGTGCTGGCGCTGTTTCCCACCGCCGTGGCTGGCGGGCTCTGGACCATGGGCATCGCGGTGCTGTGCATCAGTGTGCTGGGCGGCGTTTCGACGGTGATGCAGACGCGGCTGATGAACGTCGCTGGCGAGGCGCAGCAGCTTGCCGCCGCGCTGCACCACGCGGCCTTCAATGTCGCCAATGCGGTGGGCCCGTTCCTTGCCGCGCGGGTGATTGCTGCCGGGCATGATTTCCCGGCCTCGGGCTATGTCGGCGCGGCGCTGAGCGCGAGCGGCTTCGTGCTCTTTGCCATCACCCTCTGGGACGCCCGACGCAGCGGACTCGAGTGAGCGATACGCCCGGCAGAGCGCGCTTTGCCAGGCAGCGCGCCGGAACAGGCTCAGCCGTGCGCTCTGCCTTCATCGCTGAAATAAGAACAGCGTCTTGCACGCCCCGCTGCAAGTGGGAGGGTTTCCCGGGCTTGGCGCTCTGCCAAATCACCGGTCCATGCTAGGCTTGCATGCCGGAGCGCTGTCCCTCCTCCGGCGCGGGCGCGGCGCGGCCGAGCCCTTGCCGCCCGCCGCCTGCGGGACGAAATAAGGCCCAAATCAGAAGACACTCCGAAAGGCCACTCCCATGATGTACAAAGCATTTGCCCTCAGTGCCGCGATCACCGGTCTTTGCGCATCCACCGCGCTGGCCGCCACTCTCGGCCCGCTGGTCTCGGCCTCCGAGCTTGAGACCGCCCTTGCCGACACCGATGCGCCCACCGTGCTCGACATCCGCGGCGATGCCTATGCCGATGGCCACATCGAAGGCGCGGTCGCCGCGCCCTACGGCCTGTTCCGCGGCCCGTCCGAGAACCCCGGCGCGACGGTTCCCGTCGACCAGCTGGAGGCCACCTACGAAGAGCTGGGCCTGCAAACCGACGCGCCCATCGTGATCGTCGCGCAGGGCGCCACCGACACCGAGTTCGGCGCCGCAGCCCGCGTCTACTGGACGCTGAAAAGCTCTGGCTTCACCGAGCTGTCGATCCTCAACGGCGGCGCGCAGGCCTGGGTCAACGCTGGGCTGCCGGTCAGCAAGGACGCCGTGACGCCCGAGCCGACCGAGCTGGACATCAGCTGGAACGACGCCTGGACCGCCGAGACCCCCGAGGTCGCCGACGTGGTGGCAGGCGAGCAGCAGGCGCTGCTGCTCGACGCCCGTCCCGAGGCCTTCTACGAGGGCAAGAAGGCGCATGGTGCCGCAGAAAAGCCCGGCACCCTGCCCGGCGCCGAGAACTACCCCTACACCCGCTTCTTCCAGAGCGGCGCTACCGCCATCGGCCAGATCTCGGACGTGCAGGAACTCAAAGCCTCGCTTGGCGTCAGCGACGGGCAAGAGATCGTCTCGTTCTGCAACACCGGCCACTGGGCGGCGACCAACTGGTTCGCGCTGAGCGAGATGGCGGGCCTCGAGAACGTCAAGCTCTACCCCGGCTCGATGGTGGAATACTCCAAGACCGGCGGTGAGATGCAGAACGCGCCGGGCCTCTTTCGCAACCTCCTGAACCAAGTCACCGGGGGCAACTGATGAGCCAAGCAAGCATTTCGGGGGCGGCGCAGACCGCCCCTGCAAGCGCCATCGGAAAGCGCGCCGGGCTGATCCTCGGCGCGCTTGTGCTCGTGGCGCTGGTCTCGCTGTTCGCCGGGGCGCGTTACGGGTTGCTGCTGGCCATCGGGCTCGGCTTCGGCATCGCACTCGAAGGCATGCGCTTCGGCTTTGCCGGGCCGTGGCGGGCGATGATCCTGCGCCGTGAACCCTCGGGGGTGCTGGCTCAGCTGCTGTCTATCGCGCTGGTTTCGGTGGTCGCCATCCCGCTGCTGACCAGCCACGCCGGGGAACTCATGGGCGCGCAGGCCCCCATCGGCTTTGCCATGGTCGGCGGCGCCTTCGTCTTTGGCGCCTGCATGCAGATCGTACTGGGCTGCGGCTCGGGCACGCTGGTCAACGCGGGCAGCGGCAACCCCGTCAGCCTGCTGGCCCTGCCCTTCTTCGCCCTCGGCAGCTTTGCCGGAGCTTACAACCTGATCTGGTGGACCGGCCTCGGCTCACTGCCCATCCTCACCCTCTCGGGCACCACCGGCCTTGGCGTGACGCTGGTGCTGCTGGCCATTGCTGCCGCGATCTTCCTGTGGCGCGCGGCACCGGGCACGGTGAAACTGAGCCGCCGCCATGCCATCGCCGCCGTCCTGCTGGCGCTACTCGCCATTGGCAACCTGCTGGTCGCGGGGCAGCCGTGGGGCGTGGTCTATGGGCTCGGGCTCTGGGTCGCCAAAGGCTATGCCGCGCTTGGCGGAGACCTTTCGGCCTCGGCCTTCTGGGCGGCGCCGGGCTCGATGGAGCGGGTGCAGTCGAGCGTGCTGACCGACTATACCTCGCTCACCGACATCGGCATCATCGCGGGTGCCTTCGGTGTCGCCGCATGGCGGCGCGGCGCGCTGGCGGCCAAGCTGCCCAGCTACCCGGCGCGGGCATGGATCGCGACCATCGTCGCGGGCTTCTTGCTAGGCTACTCGTCGCGGCTGGCCTTTGGCTGCAATGTCGGGGCGTTCTTCTCGGGCATCTCCACCGGCAGCCTGCACGGCTGGGTGTGGTTCGTCGCGGCCTTCGCGGGCGCGTTCCTCGGCATCCGGCTGCGGCCGCTGCTGGGACTGGAGGCGCGCTCATGACCCGCGCTTTCACTGCCTCGCTCGCCCTGCTGCTGCTGGCCGCGCTGCTGGCCTTCGATCTCGCAAACTGGGCGCCCAACCCCTATCAGGCCCCGGCCATGCTGGCCTTCGGCTCAGGCAGCGTCGCCAGCGGCGGCTTCTGCGGCGCGCTTCCCAATTGAGCCTGCCTCAACCGCCGGGCGCAGGCCCGGCGACCAACTGAAGGCGCGTCCCTCTCGGCAGGGGCGCGCCTTTTTGTTTCGGCCCAAGCAGAGCCGATTCCCCGTCAGAGAGCCCCACGAAATAAGGCCCAACTGCGCTTTTTGCGAAAAATTCACCCCTCATCTTCTAGGGTCTGGGCAGGGTTCGCGTGTGTGTAAACGGTAGTTTGGTAGACCCTGCCCCTCGGATCCGCCCAGCCATTTCGCTGGCCCGGGGGGCCGATCATTTCGATTGGCGATTTTCATAGCTCAGCCCGGCATGGCCCCGCGCCTGCCGGGCTTATTAGTCCGGGGGCCCCGCGGCTGCGCCTTTGCCACCTTCCAACCTAGTCCGGCTCCGGGGGTGTCATTCCCGGCGAAACACTCTATGTAGCTGCCCTACAACCCATAACATCAAACTCTGGCGATGCCGGAGCCCCCGGTGACGGCCTGACGCCTCGCCGGGGTGCGACGCATCGTGACCTGACCCAACAGGGGACTTATGAAGAAATACCTAACGACCACCGCCCTCACCCTCACTGCCCTGACCCTCTCGACCGCCGCACAGGCGCAGGATGACAGCTGCGGCGAGGTCTCGATCACCGAGATGGGCTGGGCGTCGGCCTCGGTGGTAACCAATGTCGCCGATTTCATCCTCACCCAAGGCTACGGCTGCGACGTGACCGTCGTACCCTCCGACACGATCCCCGCGATGACCTCGGTGGCCGAGAACGGCGATCCGGACATTGTCACCGAGCTTTGGATCAACGGCGCGGGCGCGGCCTATGACCGGCTCACCGGCGAGGGCAATCTGATCGAGCTGGGTTCGGTGCTGGAACCGGGCGGGATCGACGGCTGGTATGTGCCCGCCTATCTGGTCGAAGAGCACCCCGAGCTCGCCACGATCGACGGCATCCTCGAGAACCCCGAACTGGTCGGCGGGCGCTTCCACAACTGCCCCGAGGGCTGGGGCTGCCGCACCATCAACGACAACATGCTGCCGGTCTTCGGCGTCGAGGAGGCGGGGATCGAGATCTTCGACCACGGCTCGGGCGAGACGCTGGCGACCTCCATCGCGGCAGCCTACGAGGATCACGAGCCGTGGTTCGGCTATTACTGGGCGCCGACCGCCGTGCTGGGCAAATACGACATGGTGCGCGTCGACATGGGCGAATTCGTCGAGGAATCCTATGAGGCGGCGCAGGACGAAGGTGCGACCGGCCTTGTGCGCAGCTCCTACCCGCCCGCCCCGGTGAAGACCGCCGTCACCGACAGCTTTCAGGAAGAGCACCCCGAACTGGCGGATTTCCTGTCGAAAATGTCCTTCCCGGTGGACGACATGAACGACATCCTGCGCTGGATGGACGACAACTCGGCCTCGGGCGAGGAAGGCGCAGTCTACTTCCTGACCTCGCAGCCCGACGTCTGGGCGACCTGGCTGGATGATGCCGCGCGCGAGCGTCTGGCAGCCGTTCTGCAGTAAGGCCGCGGCCCCTTTGGGGGACCGCAACCAAGGGGCCGGCCCGCGCTCAGCGCGTGGCCGGCCCTGTGCTTTCAGGGAAGGCTCAGAGACCCTGACCGCCCGACAGTTCGACCCGCTGCCCCGACATCCAGCCCATGCCGTCCGACAGCAGCGCCGCGACACCGGCACCGATATCCTCGGGCTCGCCGACGCGGCCAAGGGCGATCATGCCCGCCACCTTGGCGTTGACCTCGGCGTTGTCGCGCACGACGCCGCCGCTGAAATCGGTGGCGATGGCGCCCGGCGCAAGGCAATTCACCCGGATGCCACGCGGCCCCAGTTCCTGCGCCGCGTAACGGGTCAACACCTCCACCGCGCCTTTCATCGAGGCATAGGCCCCATAGCCCGGCAGGGTGAAACGGGCGAGCCCCGAGGAGACGAAGAGCACCGCCCCGCCATCCGCGATCATCGGCAGCAGCGCCTGCGTCAGCAGGAAGGGCGTGCGCAGATGCACGCGGTAGAGAAGGTCAAGCTGCGCCGCCTCGGTCTCGGCGATGGCGCGGTTGTAGCCGATCCCCGCGTTGTTCAGCAGGAAGTCGAAACTCTCGCGCCCGAAGGTCTGCTGCAGCGCCCCGGCGAGGCTCGCGGCGAAAGCGCCGAAGTCTTCGGCCTCGGCATCGAAGGGCAGCATCACCGCGCTGACACCTTCCGCTTCGATCTCGCGCGCCACCTCGTCGGCAGCCGCTTTCGAGCTGTTGTAGGTGCCGATCACATGAACGCCGGCGCGGGCGAGATGCAGCGCGGCGGATCGGCCGAGGCCGCGGCTCGCGCCAGTGATGAGAGCGATCTTTCCCGAAGTCATTTCAGAAATCTTACCAGTCATGAGAGGGTCCTTTGCGCTGTGGCGGCCAGCCGCTCCGGCCGCCTCTGGCGCAAGAGATACGTTGCCCCCGGCATCCGGAGAATAGTACACATCCCCATAGGCTATTCGGATAACCGAACAATGCAGCAGATAGACCTCAACACACTCGCGCAATTCGTGGCGGTCGCGCGGCATCTCAACTTCCGTCGCGCCGCGGCGGAACTGGCGATCTCTCCCTCGACGCTGAGCGAGCGCATTCGCGAGCTTGAGGCGCGGCTCGGCGTGCGCCTGCTCAACCGGACCACGCGCAGCACCTCGCTGACCGAGGAAGGCGAGCGGCTTCTGGAGCGCACCCGCGACGCGATTGCCGTGCTCGATGAAGCGGCGGCCTCGGTCACATCGGGCGGAAACCGCGAGGTCCTGACTGGGCGCATCCGCATCAACGGGCCCGCCCCGGCGATTGAACTGCGGCTGATGCCACTGGTGAGCTCGTTCCTCGAGAAGCATCCCGGCGTGCGCGTCGAAGTGGTGAGCGAGGGCGATCTGGTCGATGTGATCGGACGCGGCTTCGACGCGGGGCTGCGCTACGACGAGAGCTTGGCGCAGGATATGATCGCCGTGCGTCTGGGGCCGGATCAGCGCATGATCGTCGCCGGAGCACCGGACTACCTGAAGCGCCACGGCGTGCCGCGGCACCCCGACGATCTGGAGCGTCACAGCTGCATCACCCATGTCTTTGGCGGCGGCAACACGCTGCCTTGGTCGTTCGAGAAAGACGGCAAAGCCTTCGAGCGGTTTCCCAAGGGCCGGCTTGCGGTGAATTCCACCATTGCGGCCTTGATCCCGGCCCGCGCCGGGCATGGGCTGATCTATGGCTTCGACGACTATCTTCAGCCGGATCTGCGGGCAGGAACGCTGGTGCAGGTTCTGGATGAGTGGACGCCCCCCTTCCCCGGTCCTTCGCTCTATTTCAGCGAGCGGCGCCTGATGCCGCCCGCGCTGCGTGCCTTTGTCGACCACGTGAAGACCGCCGCGCGCTAGGCCCGAAACAGCAGGCCCAAAAAGCTGCGCGCCCCCGAGGTTTCCCCCGGAGGCGCACTTGGCGAGGGTAACTTAGCTCACGACACGAAGACGTAGTCGAGATAGTCGATCCGCAGCGGCTCGCCGCCGTCCGGGCTGCCCGAAAGGGACACCACGTCGCCCGCCTCCAGCGCCACGCCAAAGGTCTGATGCGTGGCAAAGGACGTGCTGTTGACGATGTTGCTGCCAGCGTCCTGATCCCAGATGAAACTGTCGACCAGCAGATCGTTCACCAGCAGATCGAGCTGCGACTGGCCGTCGGATTCATCGAAATGGCCCAGCGTGAAGTTGTAGAGCCCCGCCGTCTCGGCGAAGACGAAGCTCGCCACATGGCCCGCCGATCCGCTGGCCTTGATGAGCTGCCCTTCCGACGCGTGGCTGTTGCTGTTCACGACAAAGCCCTCTTCCAGCGTCATGGCTTCGGCCTCGATCCGCACCGGGTCCGAGCTGGGCGGCGGCGTGGTCGCGATGCTGACGTTGAAGCTGGCCAGAGAGCCGTTCGCGGCCACCGCGTTGCCGCTGGTGTCGAGCACTTCTCCGCCATCCAGCGCGACGCTGTAGACGCCGTTGTCGCCCACGTCCCAGCTGCCGCCGGGCGCGGCGACGGTGTAGGTCGCGGTGCGCGGCGCGCCATCGCTGCCAGAGCTGAGGCTGACCCCCGTCACCGACAGCGCCCCGCCCGGTCCGGTCACCGTAAGATCGCCCGGATCGATGCTCGAGACGTCGATGCCCACGTTGTCGGAGAAGGTAACCGAAACGGTGGTGCTGCCGCCTCCCGCCGCCGACACATTGGCCGCACTGGCCGCGGTGACCACCGGATTGGTGCTGTCGGTCGGATCGCCACCACCGCCGCCGCCTCCACCGCCGCTTGTCGGCACGAAGTCGAGGAAGTCGATGCGCAGCGGCTCTCCGCCGTCCGGCGTGCCCGAAAGTTCCAGCACATCCCCCGCGTTCAGCACCAGATCCGAGATCGTGTGCTCTGCGGCAGAGGTGCTGTTGACGATGGTGCCGCCCGCATCCAGATCCCAGACGAAGGTTTCGACCAGCACATTGTTGACCAGCACGCTGAGCTGCGACTGACCGTCGGACTCGTCGTAGTAGCCGAGCGTCAGATCATAGGTCCCCGCTGCCGCGGCAAAGGTGTAGCTGGCGGTATGCGCCCCCGAGCCAGACGCCTGAATGAACTGATTGTTCGAGGCGTGGCCGTTGCTTTGCACCGAGAAGCCCTGCAACGAGAGGCTTTCGGCCTCGACCCGGAAGGGATCGCCCACCGGGGCGCTGCCAATGGCGACCTCGAAGCTGGTCAGCGAGGCGTTCGGGGCCACCGCGTTGCCGCTGGTGTCCAGCACCTCGCCGGAAAGCAGCGCAACCGTGTAGCTGCCCTCGTCCGCCACGTCCCAGCTGCCGCCGGGGGCTGCGAGCGTGTAGGTGGCGCTGCGCGGCGTGCCGTCGCTGCCCGCATTCAGGCTGACCCCGGTCACCGAGACCGCACCGCCCGGCCCCGACACCGCGATGTCGCCAGCGTCAATGGTCGAGACATCGATGGCCACATTGTCGCTGAAGGTCACCGTCACCGTGGTGGTGGTGCCGCCCTCGACGGTCACATCCGGCGCGCTTGCCGCCGTGACAACCGGCGCAAAGGTATCCTCACCGGTGGAGATGAAGGCCGAGTTCGACGCGCCGCCCGAGGGCGCGCTGCCCTTATACATCTCCCAGAAGTCGACGTGGAAGCCTTGGCTGCGGCCCGCCAGCGTGATGGTGTGGAAGCCCGCGGTCAGGTTGAACGAGGCGGTGAAGTTGGGATCGGACTCCGACACGCTGTCGATCTGCCCCGCCCAACCCCAGTTCGTCGAGGCGCCGTAGAGTTTCACGAAGCCGCCGCTCGACACGCTGTTGGTCGAGTTGGTCTGCAGCGCCTCGGCGTCGTCGTCTATGCGCAGCCAGATGTCGTTGCGCTGATCGCCGGGATCATTGGTGTCGCGGGACGAGCGGACGCGGAAGTTGTAGACGCCCTCTTCGCCCTCGGGGATGAACACCTCGTAGACAAGGAAGCTGTCTTGCTGCGGCGCATTGATCGCGGTGCTGCTTTCCTCCGCGCCCCAGTAGTAGTGGCCGGTGCCTTGGGTGTTGTCCTGCGTGCCCGGATCATCCCCTTCGACATAGGTCCATTGACCGCCGGGGTTGGTACCGCCATTGGCGTTCGGATCCTCGATCTGCACCTTGAAGCGCGCCGAGTTGCCCGAGCCGATGATCTGGTAGTAGCCCTCGGCGCCGGTGCCGCCGCCGCCGCCACCTTCGACCGGTCCGCCCTGATTGGTCAGATAGACCCGGTCGGTGGCCCCCAGCGGCATCTTCGAGCCGGAGTCGATCACCGCCGCGCCGACCACCGCCGGAGCCGTGTCGAACCCGTTGGTGAACGCGGTGCCGCCGAAGTCCTGACCGCTGTCAGGCGTCGTCCAGTCAAAGGCATTGTCCGGCAGCGTGGCCGTGCCGCCCGCGCCGATGACGATGTCGTAGAACTGGAAGTCGGCGGCGTTGCTGGCCTGGAACTCGGGATGTGCGTCCGCCAGCCGGTCTTCGACCAGTTGCGCGATGCCGTTCGAGGTGTTGGTCACCGGGTTGAGGCCGCGGCTCAGCGTGACGCGCACCGTATCGCCCGGCGTGCCCGCGACGATGATCTCGGGGATCGTGCCGCCGTAGGTGCCCGTCGAAGACGAGCCGGTGCCATTCACCGAAACCGTTGCCGTGGCCGCGCTGACGTCCTGCGAGGCAAAGCCGGTGCTGCCGGCCTGCGTGCCCTCGCCGCCGACAAAGCCCGTGGCGAAAGTGCCGTCATCGAACATCACGGTGAAGCTCGAACCGATCAGCTCGGCCCCCGACACGCCGCCCACGTCCCAGCTGTTGACCGCGCCAGCGTCGATCGACGCCTTGGTCAGACCGGCCACAGAGTTCGGATCCATGTCGCCCGAGAAGCCGATGGTCTCGCCAGTGTCAAAGCCACTGCCATCGGCCTTGATCACCAACCCGCGGAAGCCGCCGCTGGAGGCAAGGCCGGTGCCCGTGGTGTTGGGCAAAGGCGCGTCCCCGGCAAAGATATAGCCGCTGCCGGTGTCAAAGAACGCACCCGTCTCGCCCGCGCCGCTGTTGATGGCGAAATCCTTGGCGACGCTGTCGCCGCCCGAGCCATCGGCATCGACCACACTGTCCCCGTAGAGCGCATTGCGGAAGTCGATCACCACTGCGGCGATCTGCTTGTCGCCGGTGTTCTGCAACTGGAACGAGTTGGTGCCGTAGTTCGAGGACTGCACGTTATCGACGCCGTCCATGATCCGCAGCTCTGCGCTGCCGACCTCGCCGGACCCGTAGCTGCCGTTTGCATCCACATCGGTCAGCGCCTGCAGGATCGACAGAGCGTCATCGGGATCAGAGGGCGGATCGACCGGCCCGCCGCTGCCCTCGGTCAGCTTCATGCTCTCGACGCCCATGGTGAAGGCGCCGCCCGCCCCGAAGTCGGTCGAGGTCACCCCGAAGGCCGGGATGATCGAGGAGGTTCCGGCCAGAACTCCGGCCATGGCGCTGCCCGCATCCGGGGTGACCGTTCCGACGGTTCCCGAGGCCAGCGTCGCGCCAGTGTCATCCAGCAGCTCGTAGTAGCCGGTGAAATTGCCCGCCGAAACATCCGCCGCCAGCGTCAGCTTTACCTGCGCAAAGCTGGTGGCCGTGACGCTGCCCGGATAGGGGATTTTCAGATCCGTGCCCGAGAAGCTGCCGCGCCCGGAGATCTCGAAACCGTCACCGGGGTTGCCGGTGACCAGCTTGACGAAATCGCCATCCACGCCGGTCGAGGCGCCCGCCGCGCCGGTCAGCGAGACGATCAGCCCGTATTGCGAGAAGGTCTGCAGTTCTGTCCCGCCGAACACCGGATTGTCGAAGACGCCTTCGAAGGTGAAGTCGCTTGCGACATCGGCAAGGAAGGTGAAGGCCTGCTGGCCGTCATTGGTGTCGGGGTCGCTGGTCTGGAATTGCAGCCGCCCGCCGCTGACCTGCGCCCCGTTGTTGGTGGCGTAGTTCAGCTCGGCACTGCCGTCGGCGGTCTGCGCCGCGCCGGTGAACCCGGCGGCAAAGGGCGAGGTGCCATCGGCCATGGTGGTGAAGTCGAGCACGACCTCGCCGAGGTCCGAAAGCACCACACCCGCGTTGGTCGCATCATAGGCGGCACGGTCGGCAAGGTTGGCGATGCCATCCCCGTCGATGTCGCCATCTGCCGAGTTGATCAGACCATCACCATCGAGATTGCCGCCAAGCTCCTTGGCCGCATCATACCCCACCGGAGGCTCACCGCCGCCCAGCGACAGGGTCAGCCCCTGCACCGTCTGGGCATTGAGGTTCGGCGTTTCCGCCAGATCCGCGACCTCGCCTGCGCTCAGCGTAACCTCGATGGCGCTGCCATCGACCCAGCCGCCGCTTGGCGCAGCGATCTCGTAGCTGGCGACGCCGCCCGCAAAGCCGAGGAAGCTGACCGCCGCCGCGACCTGCGCTCCGCCGATGGCAAGCGACAGATCCTCATCGCCCAGCGTGCTGGCGTCGATGCCGCTCAGATCGCTGAGCGTGACATTGACCAGAAGCGGCGAGGTCTCATCCGCCGGGTTCGACAGGGCGATCACCGCGGCGGGCGCATCGGTGTCGACGATCGGCTCTCCCGAGAGGATCTCGATGGCGTTGACGATCGGATTGTCCGCGCCATCAATCCCATCCTGCAGGAACGAGATGTCGAGCACCCCGTCGCTGACCGTGGCCTGATAGCTGATCACCGTCACATCGCCCGCAGCCCCGCTGGCCGAGGGGTCGAAATTGTCCAGAACACCCGTGGTCGTGCCCTCGACGCTGATGTCAAAGACCCGCGAGCCACTGACCTGATTGGGCCCGTAAAGCTCGGCCATGTAGAGCCGCACGAGGTAGGTGCCATTGCCCAGCAGATCGCCCACGGGAACGCTGTAGGTGAAAGGCGCATCGGACGAGCGCGCGGTGTCGAGCACCGCCTCGGGCACACCCTCGGGGATCGCGGCGAGCGTGCCGCTGTAGCCTTGGATGTCGCCCCGGTCGTTGCTGGTGGTCAGATAGGGGCTGTTGGGTGCCCCGTTGCCATCGCCGCTCCAGACCGGGCCACCGTCAAGCGCGGCGACCTCTGGGCCAAAGGCGTTGATCCGCAGCAGCACGCTCGGGCCGGTCTCTCCGCTCGTCACATCGAGCGCAAAGCTCACCGGCACCTCGCTGTCGAGCAGCCCGTCGTTTGCATAGACGGTGATGTCATAGCTGCCCACCGCGGTGGTGTCGGCCACCTGCAGCGTGGTGCCGTCGAGCGTGATGCCCGCCGGCAGCGGCGCGCCGCCTGCGAGTTCCACCCGCAGCACCGGCACATCGCCAAGGTCCACATCCGCCAGAACCAGCGCCGAAAGATCAACGCTTGTCGGCGTGCCATCCTCTGTCGCGGCGGGCGCGATGGTGCCGCTGATCGTCGGTGCCTCATTGACGCCGGTCACGGTGACCAGAAGGTCGGCAGGCGTCACGGTCGAGCCGTCGCTTGCGGTGACCGTGACCTCATAGACATTGTCGCCGTCAAAGTCGGTCGGGTTTTCGAAGTCGGGCGCCGTGTTGAACGCCAGAGCGCCGCTGCTCGGATCGATCGAGAAGAGCGCCGCATCGGCCCCGCCGCCAATCGCATAGGTCAGCGCGCCGCCTTCGGGGTCGGTGGCCGGAATGACGCCCAGATCGCTCTCGTTTTCGGCGATCTCCAGCGCAGCATCCCCGGTGAAGACCGGCGGCAGATCCGCCAGAGCCGAGGTCAGCTGCACGTTCGAGAAGGTCAGATTGCCGATAGCGTCACGGTCGTCATCATTGATGAACACCATGTGCGAGAAGCTCTGCCCGGCGAACTCGCCCAGCGGGATCGCAAAACTAACCGTGCCGTCACCGGCGCTGTAGCCCGCGTATTCCTGCCGCGCGTAGTTCGACCAGTCCTGCCGCCCCGCCAGCTGGAAGAGGATCTGCTGCGAGTTGCCAAAGCTGTTGTTGGTCTCCAGCCCGATGCCCATGATCTCGCCGATCTGGCTGGCGCTGAACTCAAAACGCAGCACCGTCTCGGCGTCGATGGTGAAGCCGCCGGGCAGCGCCACCTTCTTCCAGGTATTGCCGGTCAGCTCGATCGAAGTCGGCGTCACCGCGATGCCCTCGGGGGTCTCATCGTTGCCCGCATAAGAGGTGATCTCGAAGCTGCTGAAGTCGATGTCGAGGATACCGTCATCGACCGGCGTGCCGACCACCACCGTCGCCGTGCCCGTGGCGGTGCCGCCGCGCGCATCGGTGATCTCATAGTCAAAGACCGCGGTACCGACAAAGCCCGCCGCCGGGGTAAAGAGCACCTGCCCGTCCTCCAGCGATACCGTGCCGCCGCTGCGCGCGGTCACACCGGTCAGGGTGATCTCATCACCGTCGGCATCGGTGTCGTTGCCGGTCAGCTCAGCTACGGTGAGCGGCAGCGCCTCATCCGCGCCGGTGACAAAATCGTCCTGCACCGCCACCGGCGCGCTGTTGACGTTGAGCGTCACCGTCGCGGTATCCGTGCCGCCATCGGGATCGGTGATCGTGTAGACAAAGCTCGCCTCACCGGCAAAGCCCGGCGTCGGGGTGAAATAGATCAGCCCGTCTTCGAAAAGCACCTCGCCGTTCACCGCCGCCGAAACCCCGGTCACCGTCAGCGCACCGCCATCGGGATCGCTGTCATTGGCCAGCAGATCGGCGGGGAAGATGGTCGCGGTCTCGCCGCTGGCGATCGCAACATCCGGGTCATCCACCGCGATCGGATCGAGATTGGCCGTGGTGCTGCGGACGAACTGCAGGTTCGAGAACGTGCCGGTGGCCGCATCCGCGCCGTCATCGTCGTTGATGAAATGCAGATACTGGAAGCTTTGGCCCGCCCATGCGCCAAGCGGGATCTCGAAACTGACCTCGCCGTCGCCGGACTGATAGGTCCGGAAGCCCTGCTCGGCGTAGGCGCTCCAGCCCTGCGAGCCGCCCAGTTGGAAGAGCACCTGATCGCCCTTGCTGAGGAAGCTGTTGTCGTTGCCGAGACCAATGGCCATGATCTCGCCGGTCTGACCCGCCGCGAAGGTGAAGCGCATCACCATGTCCTCGGTGACTTCCAGCGGCTCGGCCAGCAGCAGCTTCTTCCACGTGTTGCCGGTCAGAGCCAGCGTCGCGCCCGCATCCTCGATGCTATAGGCCCCGTTCAGATCCTGGTTGTCGAAGGCGCTGAGCGCGCCCGCGTCGAACACCATGTCGGTGATGCCGGTATCCGGCGCTTCGGGCAGCACTTCGACGGTGACCGTCGTCGTCGCCGGTGCGCCGAACGCATCGGTGATCGTGTAGTCGAAGCTGGCGGTGCCGGTGAAGCCCGGCGTCGGGGTAAAGTTGATCTGCCCGTCTTCGAACAGCACCGTGCCGTTCTGCGGGTTGTCGACGCCCGCAAAGCTCAGCGCATCGCCGTCAGCGTCGCTGTCATTGTCCATAAGAACCGCAGGCGTGAGCGTCAGCGTGCCGTTGATCACCACCTGCGCGTCGTCGGGCGTGGCGGTGGGCGGTGTGTTGGGCGCGCCGTTCACCGTGATGATCAGGCTTCCGTCCTGCACGATGCTCTGAATCTCACCGGGGCCATAGGTTTCCGCCAGCGTCACCGTGGTATCGACCGCGCCGTCGCCATCGCTGTCGATGCCGAGGATGGTCGAGCCGTTGGTCACTTCGATTACCGAGGCGGTGCTGCCCGCCCCTTCGACCACCAGCTGATCGCCAGCGGTAAAGCCCGAGACCGAGGTGCCATCCAGCTCCGTTCCCGTGCCGGTCACAGTGTCATTGCCGCCATCGGTGAGGTCAACCTCGTCACCCGCGCCGGAACCGACGCCGATCACATTGTCACCGCTGGTGCCTTTGACATGCACCGTGCCGCTGCCCGTGGCGTCGAAATTCTCGACCGTGCCGGGCATCTGATAGGGCGTGCCAGAGCTTCCGACCTCGCCGCTGCCGCTATAGACCACGGTGTCGATCTCGTCGGTGCCGCCCGCGTCATCCGCAGGCAGATTGCCCGGATCGTCGACCTGCTGCTGCCGCTCGATCGAGTCGTTCACGTCCAAGAGCAGCGCCGCGCTGGCATCGGGAGAGACGCCGACCGTGTCGTCATCCACATCCACACTGACCGACAGTTGCGCCAGCGTCTCGAAGTCCAGCATCACGCCAGCCTGCAGATGCAGCTCTGGCCCGGTGCCCGGATCGACGATCTCGAAGAGCGCCGCATCCGCCCCCGACAGGCTCAGCGCGTTGCTGCCCAGCCCATCGTCGGTGATCACGATATCGGCGATCTTCACCGAACTGGTGGTGTCGACATTCTCGTCGATTGAGGGGAGTGCATTGGCCAGCGCGACGCCCGGAGCGACATTGGCCACCGGGCCGCTGATCTCCAGATAGTCCCACTCGCCGGTAAAGCGGTTGGTATCGCCATTGCTCCAGTCGGTGATCGCCACGCCATAGGCGATGCCGCCCGTGCCGCCGGTGAGCGTGTTCTGCCCCGCCAGCGCCGCCGCCAGAGAGCCGGTGATATCGCGGCTCGCGGTGGTGATCGTCGCGATCACCGCGTCACTGGCATCAAGCAGGGTGGCCGTGCCGACCAGCGTCGCCACGCTGCCCGACTTGTCCACGTCGAGCCGGAACACCACTGCGGCGATGTCCTCCTCGACGACCGCCGGCGACTGCGCGCTGAGCACGATGTTCTCTTCCTTGACGCCGGTCAGGCTGTTTTCCTGCGCCAGCTGGATGCGTGGATCATTGCCCGCGCCGCCAAGGACGAACTTGATGTAGTCATCCGTCCCCCCCGCCCCGAGGGTGATCCCGAACGAGGCGTATTGCAGCGGGATCGCGCCAAGGAACCCGGCCTCGATGCGCCCCTCGACCGAGAAGCTGTCGACCCCGGACACATCGGCCCCCGACTGGTAGTTGTCCTTGATCGTGTTGTTGGTGCCGGTGCCGGTGGAATAGATGTCCGTCTCGCTGGACTCGATCTTCAGCTTGCCGCCTTCAATGAGGCTCGTCGCCTCGGTCGTGCGGTCGCCATAGGGGTCGTCTGCAGAGGTGCCCGCCGGGCTGAAGGCCGGGTTCACGAGGATGCCCGAAAAGCCCGCTTCGGCGCTGAAGAGATCGGCCGTGTCGGTGTCGAAGTCCTGACGGAAGCTGACGTTCTCGGCCAGCACCTTGCCCATGCCGTTCTCGCCGTCATAGGCGAAGGGATCGGCGGTGTTGAGAATGCCGTCACCGTCGATATCGGTGGGATCCGAGCCATCGCTCTCCACCACCGCGCGCAGCGTCACGCTGGTCAGCGCGCCGCCCTGGTTGAGCCACAGCGTATAGGTCCCCGCCCCGAGCGGCGCGGTGAAGCCGGGGAAATCGGCCCCCTGCGCATCATTGGGATCGCCAGCGGCGAGGATCGGCAGCAGGTCGTTGTTGAGGTTGCCATCGCCATAGACCATGCCCGCCAGCAGCCCCTCGCTGCCGTCGGGGGCGCCGGTCACCGGATCGACGGTGACCGCGCTGCCCTCCTGCAGCCCCATAAAGCCCGCATTGTCGGTGCTGGTCGACACGTAGCCATCAAGCACCAGCGCGCTCAGCACCATGCCCTCGGGCACGGTGAAGGTGATGTAATCGCGGTCGCGGTCGCCCGGCTGCCCGTCACCCTGCTGGCTGGCATATAGGATATTGTCGCCGATCTGCATCGCGCCAATGTCGCTCGGCGCAAGCCGGTCGTCCGAGAAATCGCCGACGACCACCGGATCGGCCCCCCCCGCACCGTCGAGGTCATGGCTGTCCGCCGGATCGTCCTCGGTCAGCGTGGCGGTGCCCGTGGCGGCGGCTATATTCACCGCATAGCCCGCGGTCTCCACCGAAAGCAGGGCAACGGTCACCGTCTCGGCGCCATTCCAGCGCGTGTCGGTCGGCACCGGCACCACATAGCTGGCCGCGCCATCGACGAAGCTCAGCGTCACCGGCGTCGAGGCTCCATCCACCGACAGCGTGACATCGAGATCGCCGGTGAACCCGGCATCCGGCACGCTCAGCGTGAAGGTGACATCCTGATCGACGCCATCGCCGATCTCGGCAATCTCGCCCGGCCCTTCGATCGAGACCAGCGTCTCACCCGTGCTGGGTGCCGCGCGCACCACGATGGCGCTGATCTTGGCGTTGTCCTGCGCATCAGCCCCAAGCGCGTCGAAGACCACGTTGAGTTGCCCATCCGACACCACGGCGTCAAAGGTTTTGACGATCTTCACCAGCGGCGCGCCGGTGCCATTGCCGAGCACCCCATCGCCATCGTCGAAGAGGTCATAATCGTCGAGCACCGTCTCGCCCTCGATCTCCACGTCGAAGATGCGCGAGCCGACACCGTCGCCATTGGCCACCCCTTGGAAGGTTTCGGCGAGGTAGAGCTCGACCACATAGCTGCCGTCGGGCAGGTCGACGTCGAGCGAGAAGCTGTTCGCCCAGCGTTCCGAGGTGAACACATCGTCGGGCAGCGCCGCGCCGGTGAAGGTCTGGCCGCTGCCGCTGTTGTTGGCGCCGCTGGAGCTCGCGCCGGACAGATCCCAGAAGGCGGCATCATCGGCCACAAAATCCACGTCGCCCAGCCCATAGGCCGCACCGTCCACGATGCCGCCCCCGGCGTTGATCGCCAGCAGCACCTCGCCCGGCTGCGGAGCCGAGGCGAAAGTCAGCGTCACGCCATCGCTCTCGCCGCCCGGGTTGAGGTTGGGCGTCGCCGCCAGATCGGCGATCTCGCCCGCCACCACGCTGGCGGTATATGCCCCCTCTGCCCAGCCACCGGCCGGTGCGGCGACGCTGTAGATCGCCGTGTTGCTGGCCTCATCGAAGGAGCTGAGGCTGATCGCGCCCGCTACGCTCGGCCCGCTGACCGAGATGTCTTCGCCGCCGATGCTGGACGGGTCGATGTCCGAGGTATCCGCATAGACCACCGTGACAACCATCGGATCGGTGTCGGCGGTCGGCGCGGTCACGGTGACAGAGGCGCTCGGCCCGGTGGTGTCGCCGACCGGATCGCCGGTGTATTGCGGCGAGGACACCTGCAGGAAATCCCAGCTCGCCTCGAAGCTCGCAAAACCGTCGTTGTAGTCGGTCGAGGTCACCCCGACCTGCGCGCTGCCGGCCTCGATGGCCGCCAGCACATCCGGCGGCAACGCCACCGGTGCCGCGGTCAGGAAGCCCGAGGTCGCCTCGGGGCGCACGCCGCCAAGGATCGCGCCGCCCGCATCGTAGAAGGTCACGATCTGCGCCGCCTCGTCGGTGAGCGTATCGATGCGGAGCGACAGTTCGACCTTGGCGATATCGGCCAGCGCAAAGGGCACAGCGGCGGCTGCCGAAATATCCGCCAGCAGCGGTTTTTGGTCGAGCACATTGTGCGACCACATCTGCACCGCATTGCCGCCATTGCCGCCGAAGATCAGCTTGAGATGCTTGCCCGCATCCTGCCCCAGCCCATCCGCCGTGGCGATGACAATGCCCAACTGCGCATAGTTGGGGATCACGCCGGTGGTGATGCCCTGATCGGCCAGCGCCTGCGGGAACGGGTTGTCGAATTGCGTTGTGATGTAGATCTGCTCAAGCCCCGCGTCCGACAGGTCGATGGTCTTGACGAAATCGTTCTTCGAGGCGGTGGACCCCGCCGCAGAAAGGTCGCCGTTCGACGTGTTGACCACCAGCTTGCCGCCGCTCACCGAGACGTCCACCGTCGCGTCGAGCGCGCCACTGCCGCCCAGCGCATCGTCAAAGCCGCCTTCGACCAGCGGCGCGCCATCGGTCTCGAAATCCAGATCGAGCAGCGTGCCCCCGGCAGGGATCTGCAGGCTGCTGTCGCTGGCGGCGATGGTCACCGTGCCGGTGCCGCCGTCGATGACCGCATCGCCCGAGGTCATCGTGGCCGAGGTGATCGTCACGGCGAAGCTCTCGGCACCTTCCTCATCGCTGTCGTTGATCGTTGAAATGGTCACCTGCACGAAGTTCTGCCCTGCGGGAATGACGACCGGAGAGGCCGGGCTTGCCGGGCCATAATCGTCGCTCGTTGCGGTGCCCGGCGTCACCGTGAAGGCGATGGTGACATCCTCGCTGCTGTCGCCGATGCGCGTGAAGGTCAGCACCGCGTCCTCGCCTTCGTTCACCGAGACGTCGGCCACCGAGACAGTGGCGGGCGTGCTCGCGGCGATGGCGTCATAGACCACGATGGCATTCCAGCCCGGCTCGCCTATATCCGCATTCACGTCGATGACGATCTGCCCGTCGGTGACGGTGACGGTCTTGGTGATGAAGGTCGGCGTGTCCGCCCCGCCCGCATCCGTGAAGGCGTCGTAATCCGACACCCACGGCTCGCCATTGATCGTGTAGTCGCCCTGACGGTTGCCGCCAGTGGTGTGATAAAGCTCGGCAAAGTGCAGCTCGACCACATAAACCCCGTTTTCGATGGGATAGCTTGCGGTGAAGGACCCGGCGGCGGAGTTGCGATAGGTGTGCAGCGCCGAGCCGTCGAGCGCGAGGTTCGATCCGGTCGCGCCGAGCAGACCGTCGATGTTGCTCGAGGTCTTCGAGCTGGGGCTGTAGTAAGCCGGATCATCCGCCTGCAGATCGATCCCGAGGATCGTATCGCCGGTGATCGCGCCGCCGTAGGTGGTGTCATTGTCCCCATCCAGCGCAGCGGTGCCATTGCTCACCGGGCCGACGTTGATCGCCAGCGCCAGCGCGCCCTTGACCAGCGAGTTGAGCCCCGGCTCGAGGATGAAGGCGCCGCTGGACGCAGCTGTGCCGTTGCCCGCCACATCCTGATAGGCACCGGCGGCGATGGCGATCTCGCCCTCGCCGTTCGGCCATGCATTGCCGGTCGCGGTCAGAGTGTATTGCAGCGTCGCGGTGGTGCCGCCGTTGCTGAGCGTGACCTGCGGCGCCGAGACGGTCTCTGGCACAATCCCCGAGAACACCAGTTCCGAGCCGTCCAGACCGGCGAAATCGGCCTCGTCAAAGCCCGCGTTGTCCTGCAACTCGACGGTGGCGGTGCGGGTGCCGTCCTGCACGCTCTGCGGGTTGTCCACGTCGATCGAGACGATCTCGGGGTTGGTGGTGTCGGCGGGCGGCTCATAGGTGCCGCCGACTTGCCAGACCACAAGACCCGAGAGCTTCGCTTGGTCGACCTCCTTATTGAACTCGATGTTCAGGACGCCGTCATTCACGGTCACCGCGTAGGATTTAATGACCTCGACCCCGGCCCCGCCAGCGTCGTCGATGATGTCGTAATTGTCCTCGACCTGCGTGCCCTCAAGGAACACGTCGAACTGGCGAAGGTCATCCGGGTCAGAGCTGTTGACGAAACCGTGGTAGATCTCCGCATAGATCAGATCGACGAGATACTCGCCGTTCTCGACATCGATGGAATAGCCCCAGTTGTCTTCCGAGGCCGACGACCGCTCATAGGCATGCACCCCATCCAGCTCGGTCCCGGGGAAGTCGTAAGACAGCGACGTGGCATTCGAATAGCTCTTGTAGTTGCCGGTAGAAGTATAACCATCCCCCGCTCCACCGGCGGTATTGGCGACGAAGTCGACCAGTTGCTCGCGCACGGTCACGCCTGTGACGGCCGGGCCGCCGGCGTTGATGGCGATCACCGGGCTGAGCGCGGGCGCGGTGCTGACCACCAGCCCTTCAGAGCTGTCGGTGAAATTGAAAATGCTGTTTCCATCGGCCGGATCGAAGTCGACAAAATCCGGCCCGGTGAAGGCGATCTGGCTGCCGTTGATCGTCACCAGCGCGGACCCCGCGTCATAGCTCACATTCAGCCCGTCGGTGGTGGCCCCCGAAATGACCAGCTGATCGCCGGGCGTAAAGTCGGTGATCTCATCGCCATCAAAATCGGTCAGCGTGCCGACGATCGTGTCGTCGCCATCGCCCGAGGTCACAGTATTGGCGCCGCTGCCCACGACGATCTTATTGTCGAGCGCATTGGCGGTGATCGCGTAATCGGCACCCGAGCCGGATCCGTCGAACTCCTCGACATCAGAGGCCAGCGCAAGGTTGGTCTCGCTGCCGGTGTAGATCACCCGGTCATATCCCGTGGTGCCTGCTTGCCCGACCTCCGCCGCGGTCGTGGCGTCGATCTCATTGCCGAAGCCTTCGATCTCGATGTTGTGGAAGTCGATGGCCTGCAGCGGGTTGCCGTCGCTGGTCTCGGCCACGACACCGATGGCGGCGCCCGAGCTGAGCGTGGTGTCGCCGTCACTGATCGTGTGATCCCCGGTCAGCACATCCTGCAGCACGCCCGCAGGCAGGCTGAAGTTGCCAAGATCGATCTCGGTGAAGGCGGTGCCGCTCAGGCTGGCGTCATCCCCCAGACGGTAGAAGGCGCGCACTGCAAAGCCGTCGTCGATGTCGATCTCAAGCCGCAGGTCGATCAACTCCTTGCCGTTGGCTGTCAGATCGGGCACGGCGATCTCGGCCAGCGCAACATAGCCAGCATCGCCCAGCTCATAGCCGACCTCGATCCCCGGCACGCCGCCGACCTCGCCGAACACCAGCCGCAGGAAATTCGACTGCGTGCCGTCGCCATAGACCATGCCCACCAGCTGATCAGCGGCGATGGTGCTGCCCAGAACCCAGTTCTTGGCGGTCACCGTGGCCACCACGCGGCCAACGTCGGGATCGGGGATAAAGGCGGTCTGCAGCGCATCGCGCGCGGTGTTGGCCTGACCGACCATCGTGCCCGGCACCACCTCTTTGATCTGCAGGATCGGCGCGTTGCCACCGGGGATGATATTGCCCGCGATGTCGAAGAGGCCATCAGCCTGCTCCGACGAGTTCAGCAGATCCCCGGCGTTCTGCAGATAGGTGCCGGTGCGCGCATCTTGGTTGGCGGTCGCGCCAGCCTCTTGGATATTGTCGGTGCCGCTGCTGCCTGCCAGCGGCCCGGCCAGCGAGTTCGGCCCGTCCAGCGCCGCGCCCAGCAGACCCGTATTGCCTGCCAGCGTGCCGTTGAAATCGGTCGACTGCGGGTTGAAGTCCAGCACGATCTTCTGCCCCGCCGACAGATCAAACCCGTTGCTCGCACTGAATTCAAAGGGGTCGTTGTATTTGTCGACGCCATCAAGGTCCCAATCGTCCGGATCGACGATCTCCGACCCCGCCAGCGGCACCGCGCCATTGTTGGGCTGCAGCACTTCGATGTAGACGGTAAAGCCGCCCTGATTGTTCTGACCGTAGACCGCCGACCAGATCGAGCCTTGGAACGGCTGGCTGAGCCCGCGCTCGGCAAAGTCGTCACCGATGGTGGCCAGACCAAGCGGCGCGCCAAATCCCTGATAGACCGCGCGGTCTGTGGCCTGCGCATTGGTGCCACCGGTCGAGGACATCGAGCCGTCTTCGTTGCGGCCCATGATGATCAGATCGCCGCCGTTGTAGACGCTGGCGATGATCGCGCCGGACATTTTGACGTCACCCTCGTCCATGATGGTCGAGGTGTATTCCGCCAGCCCGTTGATCGAGCCCTTGCCGCTGTCGAGCGCCCCGTCGGTCTTGCCCGCCTCGAGGTAGTCGCCCTCGACTGGGTTCACCCAATCCACGATCTCGGCAATGTCCGAGGGCAGACCCGCCTGCCCGAGCAGCGTGCCGCCTGCGGGCGCCGTGCCCCCGGCCACCACCGCCACGCCAGAGCCATCGGCCATGGCGTAAATGTCGTATTCGACGCCGGGGGTCACCGCGATGACCTTGTCGGTCAGATCTCCGGTGCCAAGCGCACCGCTGCCCGCTTCGACCTCTGCCAGCCACGCCGCGACCTGCGTGTAATCGTCGGTGCCCTCGTCATAGCTCGAAAGGTTCGAGACCAGCAGATAGGCGTTGTCCGTGCCGCCGCCCGGCGAGAACAGCAGGCCCGCCTTGGCGCCCTCGGCGCGCGTCGGGTTGGGGTGGCCGCCGTAGACATAGGTCAGCCCATCCGGTCCGGTGTAGGTCGCCACCGGACCATTGCCGCCCACCGACAGGCTCCGCCCGTCGAGATCGTCGGAGCGGGTCACCTCGTGGAAGTTGTCGTTGTTCGAGGGGTTCCAGCCGCTCGGCTCGTTGATGTCGTCGCTGGAGTTGCCGTCGCCATTGTTGAGGTTGGTCGCGATGTAGTCGGGATCCTGCGCGTAATCGGTGGTGCTGCCGTTGTCGCCCGCCTCGCCGATCGGGCGTCCGCCCCAGCTGTTGTTCGCGCCGTTGTCATAGGTCCAGACGCGGCCGTCCTCGGTCACCTCGACATCATAGGCGTTGCGGTAGCCAGCCGAATAGATCGACACCAGCCCGTCATAGTCGAGCTTGGCGCTGTTAAACCCGTCGTTGCCGCCGTTGGGATCATTGCTGTCCTCGGTGCCGCTGCGGGTCGGATCGTCGAGCGTCGGCAGATCGTAGATATAGCTCCGCCCGTCGCCGTCGGTCTGCGCGCCCATGGCCTTCAGGCCCGAAACATCGACCTCGAGGATCGCCGCCGAAAGCGGCTGCTCCTGCTGGCCCGCAAAGTTGTTCGATGGCGCGCCGGTGTTGGCATTGCCGCCCTGCGCCACGATCAGCCGTTCCGAGATCAAAACGCCGTTCTCGTCCACCTCCTGGATCATCTCCAGACCGTTGGTGGCGTGGTTCTCTTCCGAGCGCGGCAGACCGCGGATGATGTCCACCTGATCCCACGAATTGGTGCCGTTCTGCTCCATCATGGTGATGACACCGGAATTGGTGTCGAGATTGGCGTCGTTGCCAGATCCCCCTGCCCCGATGCGCATGTCGCTGGAGGTGACATAGATCGTCGTGGCCGCGACATTGCCCGCCGCCTCGGTCGTCAGATTGCCGTTTGAATCCACGTAAAGCGCGTTGCCAGCCGCATCATATTGCTGGGTCACGTCGATCCCGGTGACCTGCCGGCTGCTGCTGTTGCTCAGGCTGCCGTCGTCATTGTGGTTCTGAATGTCGAGCTGCATCGACACAGCGGACTCGACGTAGAACGAGACGGTGTTGTCGCTGTCGCTGGGATCGGGGTCGCCGAACTTGACGGTGAGAACGTTCACCGTACCGCCGTTTTCGGTCACATAGAGCCGCCCATCCGGGCCCCAGACCAGCGCAGTGGGCTGCGACAGCGACACCTGACCATTCAGCTCAAGCGAGCTGGACGAGAAATTGTTCGAGACGACCATGATAATGCTCCGGCACCTAAGGCGGCCAGAGAGCGGAATTTCTTTTGAATCTATAACTTAAAAAAACATACCCGGGAAAATCCGGAAAAGGCAAAACCGAACAGAGATTTTAAAGAAACTCTCTCCCAGGCTAAAAATGGAAATTAAGAAATACTTATTGGCAGCGTAGAAACAAAAACAAATTGTGTCAACAGATGGTATTCTTAATATTATCAGCACCTTAAGCGGCTCATTCTGAAATATTCAGGCGCGGACTCAGCGAATAAACTTACGCTGCAGTCGCAGAAACAACCCAGAGGTGTTGGCGCAAAGAACAACTCACCTTCAAAAAGGTCAACACGCATGACCGAATATAATCGCCAGAAAACCTGGACGATCAATCTACTATTGGTTGAGCCTCAATTCGGCAAACCCGGCTTCTCAATTTAAACGAAGCATCTGATATAGAGAAAATCCACCGCCACCGCTTGCGCCCCTTTTTCTCCCCCGCCAATTCAATACCCGCCGATATCTCTCGACCGGCGGGCCGAACATGGCGCTTGCT
Organism: Salipiger sp. ABN3_019; assembly: GCF_056158605.1. Classification (NCBI taxonomy): domain Bacteria; kingdom Pseudomonadati; phylum Pseudomonadota; class Alphaproteobacteria; order Rhodobacterales; family Roseobacteraceae; genus Salipiger; species Salipiger sp. ABN3_019. The sequence continues at coordinate 366,880 of NZ_JBSWTP010000010.1, read as the reverse complement.
GTAAGGCTGGCTTTCGGGCATGTGACGCCATCCACAGCATCGTCATGGCAGCCGGAAAGGATCGGGTCATGGATTACAGCAAGATGGGCGGCGCGCGCCCGGGCTCGAACAAGCCCAAATTCAAGGCCGAAGACCTCAAGCGTGAAGGCAAGGCCGGCACCGGCGGCAAAGCCAGCAAGGCAGAGCTTCTGGCGCGGATGAAAGCGCAGAACGAGTCGAAGAAGACCGACTGAGCCGCTTGCCCGCTCGGGATCAGGCGGACCGCCATAGAGCGAAGGCCGGTCCGGCACTGGCCAAAATGAAAAAGGCGCGGGATATCCCGCGCCTTTCGTCTGTCCGGAGGAAAGCTCCGATCAGTTCTTTGCTTTGTCGACCATCTTGCCAGCCGAGATCCACGGCATCATGCCGCGCAGCTTGGCACCGGTCTCTTCGATCATGTGCTCGTCGTTGGCACGGCGCGAGGCTTTGAGGGTCGGCTGGCCCACGGTGTTTTCCAGCATGAAGTCGCGGACGAATTTGCCCTGCTGGATGTCGGTCAGAACTTCCTTCATCGCCTTCTTGGTCTGCTCGTAGGGCAGGATGCGCGGGCCGGTGACATACTGGCCATACTCGGCGGTGTTGGAGATCGAGTAATCCATGTTGGCGATGCCGCCTTCATAGATCAGGTCAACGATCAGCTTCACTTCGTGCAGGCACTCGAAGTAGGCCATCTCGGGCGCGTAGCCCGCTTCCACCAGCGTCTCGAAGCCGCAGCGGATCAGTTCCACGAGGCCACCGCAGAGAACCGCCTGCTCGCCGAAGAGGTCGGTTTCGCACTCTTCGCGGAAGTTGGTCTCGATGATGCCCGAGCGGCCGCCACCGATGGCCGAGCAATACGACAGGCCGATCTCAAGCGCTTTGCCCGAGGCGTCGTTGTTCACGGCCACGAGGCAGGGCACGCCGCCGCCTTTGGTGTATTCGCCGCGCACGGTGTGGCCCGGACCCTTCGGCGCCATCATGATGACGTCGACGCCCGGCTTCGGCTCGATCAGGCCGAAGTGCACGTTCAGGCCGTGGGCGAAGGCGATGGCGGAGCCTTCCTTCAGGTTGTCATGCACGTATTTCTTGTAGGTCTCGGCCTGAAGTTCATCGGGCATGGTGAACATGATCAGGTCGCACCAGGCCGCCGCTTCGGCGATGCCCATGACCTGCAGGCCTTCCGCTTCGGCTTTCTTGGCCGAGGGCGAGCCTTCGCGCAGGGCGACGACGAGGTTCTTGGCACCGCTGTCGCGCAGGTTCAGCGCGTGGGCGTGACCCTGGCTGCCGTAGCCGAGGATCGCCACTTTCTTGTCCTTGATCAGGTTGATGTCGCAATCACGATCATAATAGACGCGCATGGGTCTTTCCTTCCTTGGTGTGCGGGCGATTGATCGCCGCTTCGTTGTGAGGGACAACATAGGCACCGCGAACCGATACGGGTTGCGTTTTTCTTGAGTATTTGCCGGAAAGATGAAAGATCATTCTCGGAATGATCGATTAACGGCGAAATCATGCTTGATGATACCGACAGGCGCATCCTGCGCCAGTTTCAGGCCGCACCGGACCTGCCCGGCGCCGAACTGGCCGAACGCGCGGGCGTCACCGCCTCGACGCTGGCGCGGCGACTTGCCGCCATGCGCGAAAAAGGCGTGCTGCGCGGCACCCGCGGGGTGATTCACTGGCCCGCGCTTGGCTATGAGCTGGAAGTGTCGCTGCGGGTGACCCTCGACAAAACCGCCCCGCGCGCCTTCGATGAGTTCATCGACGCCGCCCGCAAGGTGCCCGAGGTGATCGAGATCCAGACCTTCCTCGGCTCGATCGACGTGCGCTTGGCGGTGATCGCCCGCGACCTCGCGCATTACCAGCAGCTCTACCGCGGGCAAATCCTGCCGCTGCCGCATATCTCCGACATCGAGGCGCTGATGCATGTGGCACTGGTGCGCTCGGACGAGACGGTGCCGCTATGAGACCGGAGACCGCGTGATGGATCTCGACGACATCGACCGCGCCCTCGTGCGCGCGCTGGCCGAGGATGCCAGCGCCAGCGCCGGCGCTTTGGGCCGCAAGCTCGGCCTCTCGCAGCCCGCCTGCTGGCGCCGCATCCAGCGGCTGCGCGACGCGGGCGTCTTTCGCAAGCCGCGGCTCGACCTCGACCTCGAAGCACTGGGGTTCGGCGTCACCGTCTTTCTGGGCGTGAAACTCGCCACCAAGGGGCGGGTCAGCCTCGAGGATTTCGAGCGCGCCGTGTCCGCCATCCCCGAAGTGCAGATCGTCGAACATGTGCTGGGTGCCTTCGACTACCGACTGCGCGTGATCGCCCGCGACCTGCCGGATTTCGAACGGGTGCTGCGGCGGCGCATCATGACCCTGCCCGGCGTCGGCCATGTGGAAGCCAACGTCGTGCTGAGCGAAGAGCGCCGGCCCGGACCGCTTTCCGGTCCGCTTTAAGGCCCGCTTTGACGTGCTCCCCATAGCGTGATCGCGACCATCGGAGGTTTTGCCAATCCCGGCGCAACGCGCTAACCCCCTCTGCAACAGCAAAGGAGTATGCCAATGGCGCTGCGCAAGGATGTGGACCCAAGCGGTCTCGACGAATTCTCGGTGGTCTTCACGGACCGCTCGCTCAACCACATGTCCGCGGCCTTTCAGGAGGTGATGCGCGATATCTCGGCGGGCCTGCGCGAGGTCTATGGCGCGAGCGGCGTCGCCATCGTGCCCGGCGGCGGCACCTACGGCATGGAGGCGGTGGCCCGCCAGTTCGGCCGCGGCGCCAAGGCGCTGGTGGTTCGCAACGGCTGGTTCTCCTTCCGCTGGAGCCAGATTTTCGAGACCGGCGGCTTCGGCGGCGAGGTCACCGTGATGAAGGCCCGGCCCACCGGCAACGGCCTCGAGGTGCCCTTCGCCCCCGCCCCGATCGAAGAGGTCACCGCGAAGATCCGCGAAGAAGAGCCCGACATCGTCTTCGCGCCGCATGTGGAAACCGCCGCGGGCATCATCCTGCCCGACGATTATGTCACGGCGCTGGCGAGCGCGGCGCATGAGGTCGGCGCGCTGATGGTGCTCGACTGCATCGCCTCGGGCTGCGCCTGGGTCGACATGCAGGCGACCGGCGTCGACGTGCTGCTCTCGGCGCCGCAGAAGGGCTGGAGTTCCACCCCCTGCGCGGGCCTCGTGATGATGTCGCAGCGCGCGCTCGACCGGCTGGACGAGACCACCTCCGACAGTTTCGCGCTCGATCTGAAGAAATGGCGCGACATCACCGCCGCCTATGAGGCGGGCGGCCACGCCTATCACGCCACCATGCCCACCGACGGGCTGCGCATGTTCCGCGATGCCATGGCCGAGACCCGCGCGTTCGGCTTCGCCGAAGCCAAAGCCGCGCAGTTCGAGCTGGGCCGCCGGGTGCGCGAGCTTCTGGCCTCCAAGGGCGTGACCTCGGTCGCCGCCGAAGGCTATGGCGCGCCGGGCGTGGTGGTCAGCTACACCACCGATCCCGAGGTGAAGAGCGGCCGCGCCTTCGCCGAGAAGGGCACGCAGATCGCTTCCGGCGTGCCGCTGCAGGTGGACGAGCCCGCGGGCTTCTCGACCTTCCGCCTTGGTCTCTTCGGTCTCGACAAGCTGAAAGACGTGGACGGCACCGTGGCGCGGCTCGAGACGGTGCTCGGCGAGGTGCTCTGAGCCCCGCCCATACCGCAGCCAATACGGGGGGCCAGCCCCCCGTACCACAGCCCAAGCGGGGGGCCAGCCCCCCGTACCCCCCGGGCGTATTTTCAAAGAGAAGAAGACACCCCGCTTCTTCTCTTGCCAAATACGCCGGGGGTGAGCCGCGCAGCGGCGAGGGGGCAGCGCCCCCTCCTCTTCCCGAGCCGCCCGCGCCGGGCTAGACTGAAGCCTTCGCCAACAGCAGGCCGCGCCATGGACCATCCGCTCATCGACCTGATCAACGCCCGCATCGCCAAGGCCGACGCCGAGGGCGCCTTCGACAATCTGCCGGGCGCCGGCAAGCCCCTGCCCGCCTGCGACGATCCCGAGAACGCGGTGATGACCCGCATCCTTAAGGACAATGGCGCGGTGCCCGAGGCGGTGGCGCTCCGCCGCCAGATCGCGGCGCTGCGCGACGAGCTGCGCGAGACCGCCGACCGCGACGAACGCCGCAGGCTGATCCGCGAGATGGCCTTGCTCGAAACGAAATTCGAGATCGCCCGCAAGCCGCGCTGAGGCTTGGCCTTTCCCGGCCCGCATGCCAGAACTTCCCCCGAAACGCCGGAAGGGAGCAGGGATGGTCACGGTCAAAGAGCAATACGAAAGCTACCCCTACCCCGAGCGCGACCCTGCCGATGAGGACAAGCGGCTGATCACCGGCTCGCCCTCGCATCCGCTGGAGATGGACCACTGGCTCTGGCGCGGCTGCCGCGACTGGTCGCAGCCGCTGCGCGTGCTGGTCGCCGGCGGCGGCACGGGCGACGGGCTGATCCAGCTCGCCACCCTGCTGAGCAAGGCTGGCAAGCCCTATGAGATCACCTATCTCGATCTGTCCACCGCCTCGCGGGCCGTCGCCGAGGCGCGCGCGGCGCGGCGCGGCCTCACGGGCATCACCTTCCATACCGCCAGCCTGCTCGATGCGCCCGACTATGGCCGGTTCGACTACATCGACTGCTGCGGCGTGCTGCACCATTTGCCCGACCCGCAAGCTGGCTTTGCCGCGCTGCGCGCCGCGCTCGCCCCCGGCGGCGGCCTCGGTTTCATGGTCTATGCGCCCTATGGGCGCTCCGGCGTCTACCCGCTGCAGGAGGCCTTTGGCGCGCTCTTCGATGGCCTGCCCCCGCAGGACCGCCTCGCCCGCGCGCAGCGCATCGTCGCCGAACTTCCCGAGGGCCACCCCTTCGCCGCCAACCGCAACCTTGGCGATCACCACGCCTCGGACGCCGGGTTCTATGACCTGCTGCTGCACGGGCAGGACCGCAGCTATTCGGTGCCCGAGCTTCTGGAAACACTTGCGGCCACCGGCTGGCGCCTCGCGGGCTTCACCACGCCAGCGCTCTACGATCTGGCGCAGATCACCGAGGTCCCCGAGGCCATGCCCGCCGCAACGCAGATGGCGCTGGCGGAAAAGCTGCGCGGGACGATCCGCATGCACACCGCCTATGCGGTGCCCGACAGCGCGGAAGAGACCCGCGCAACGCCCGCAAACCGCAACCTCGTGCCGCATTTTCGCGGCGTGCAGCGCGCGCCGTTGGCCAAGGCCGTGGCGCAGGGCCGGCCCCTGCCGGTGAAACTGGGCGGTGTGGAGACCACGCTGACCCTGCCCAAGGGAGCGGCCGCCGCGCTCGCGGCAATCGACGGCCGCCGCAGCCTTGCGCAGATCGCGCAGGCAGCGCGGCTCGATCCGATCACCTTTGGCACCGCCTGGGCGCAGGTCCACAAAGCGCTCGAGCCTTGGGGGCTGCTGCTCTACTCCGCGCTGCTGCGCTGAGGCCGGCTCACTCGTAGCTGCGCGTGTCCTCGATCACCACACCGTCGCGCGGCAGCGCCCCCGGCGCCACAAGCTCGACCTTGCCCTTGAGCTTCAGCACCTCGGCCACGCTGCCCTCAAAGGCCCCGGCATCGCCAGAGGCGGTCTCGATCCGCACGGTCATCACGTCCATCTCGCCCTCGCGGCTGGCCACCACGCGGGCGCGGTCGATCTCGGCATGGCGCGCCACCAGCGCCGCCACCTGCTCGGGGCGCACGAACATGCCCTTGATCTTGGTGGTCTGATCCGCCCGGCCCATCCAGCCCTTGATGCGCATATTGCTGCGCCCGCAGGGGCTGACCCCCGGCAGCACCGCCGACATGTCGCCGGTGGCGAAGCGGATCAGCGGGTAATCGGGGTTGAGCGTGGTCACCACCACCTCGCCGACCTCGCCCTCGGGCACCGGATCGCCAGTGCCGGGCGTGACGATCTCGACGATCACCCGCTCGTCCACCACCATGCCCTCCATGCTCGGGCTCTCATAGGCGATCATCCCCAGATCGGCAGTGGCATAGCACTGCAGGCACGAAATGCCGCGCTCGGCGTAGAACGCCCGCAGCGACGGAAACAGCGCCCCGCCCGAAACCGCCGACTTGGTGATCGCCAGCTCCACCCCCAGCGCATCGGCCTTCTCGAGGATCACCTTGAGATAATCGGGCGTGCCGGCATAAGCGGTGACGCCGACATCGGCAGCCGCCCGCACCTGCAGCTCGGTCTGGCCGGTCCCGGCGGGCAGCACAGCCGCTCCCACCGCCCGCGCGCCGCTTTCAAAGATCATCCCGGCGGGCGTCAGGTGATAGCCAAAGCAGTTTTGCACGATGTCACCGCTGCCGATCCCGGCGGCATGCAGGAACCGCCCCAGCCGCCACCAATCATGATCGCCGCCGCCCGGCTCATAGATCGGCCCCGGCGACTGGAACACATGCGCAAACCCCGAGGCGGGCCGCGTGGTGAACCCGCCGAAGGGGGCCGCCCCGGCCTGCGCCTTGCCCAGATCGGACTTGCGCAGCACCGGCAGGTGGGCCAGCGCCGCGCGGCTGGTGATGCTCGCCGCATCGACACCAGCCAGAATCTCGGCATACCCCGGCAGCGCCTGCGCACGGGCGATCTGCTCCGGCAGCGCCTCAGCCAGAGCGGCGGCGCGCGCCTCGGCGCTGCGGGTCTCCAGATCGTCGTAATAGCTGCTCATCCGAGCCTCCTTCTCAAAGCCCAAAGCTCACAGGCCAGACCTCACAGGCCAAACCTCTCCTCTCCGCTCCCGGCGGCGCCGGAAGGCGGTGGCAGCGGGTAGGCCGCCAATGTCTCGTAAAGCGCCCCCTCGGGCGTCAGCGTCGAGGCGACGAGCCGCAGCTCCTCTGCCGCCTCCGCCCCGGTCTCTGCCCCCGTCTCGGCCCCTGTGGTCAGCCCCGCAAGCCCGGCCACCGCCCGTTCAAGCCGCGCGATCCCATCGCCGCGCAGCCCCGCGCCGAAGCGCAGCAAGGTCACATGCGGGCGAAACCGCCGCCGCTCCAGTTCGATCCCCGCCGCCCGGCAGGCGCGGACCACGCGGGCCTGCAGCGCCAGCAGCCCCGGGTCTGGCCGCAGCGCCGCAGCCAGCAGCTTGGGCGCCCGCCCGCCGAAGGTCTCCAACCCCGCCACCTGCAAGAAACAGCCCGGCAAGGCGGCCCCGCCAAGCTCCAGATCCAGCTCCCTCAAATCGGCCTCCGCGACGTCTCCAAGGAAGGCCAGCGTCACATGCAGGTTCTCCTCGGGCACGGCGCGTCCCACCGGCACCGCGCCCTGCACCGCCAAGAGCGGCGCGATCAGCGCCTCGGGCAGCGGCAGCGCGAGGAAGCAGCGCATTCACGCCAGCCACCGCTTGCGGCGGCGATAGGAGCGCACGTCGCGGAAGGATTTGCGCCCCTCGTCGGACATGCCGAGATAGAACTCCTTCACGTCCGGGTTCTCGCGCAGCGCCTGCGCCGGCCCGTCCATCACCACCCTGCCGTTTTCCAGAATATAGCCGTCATGGGCATAGCGCAGCGCCACATTGGTGTTCTGCTCGGCCAGCAGGAACGACACGCCCTCGCCCTCGTTCACCGCCTTCACGATCTGAAAGATCTGCTCCACCAGCTGCGGCGCCAGCCCCATCGAGGGCTCATCCAGCAAGATCATCTTCGGTCGGCTCATCAGCGCCCGCCCGATGGCGCACATCTGCTGCTCGCCGCCCGAGGTATAGCCCGCCTGACTTTTCCGGCGCTCCTTGAGGCGCGGGAAATACTCATAGACCATCTCCAGATCCTGCATCACCGCCGCCTTGCCGTCGCGGCGGGTGAAGGCGCCGGTCATCAGGTTCTCTTCCACGGTGAGATGCTCGAAACAATGCCGCCCCTCCATCACCTGAATAACGCCGCGCTTGACCAGCGCCGCCGGGTCCAGATCCTGCACCCGCTCGCCGCGGTAAGAGATCGTGCCCTTGGTCACCTCGCCGCGCTCGGAGTGCAGCAGGTTCGAGATCGCCTTGAGCGTGGTGGTCTTGCCCGCGCCATTGCCGCCCAGAAGCGCGGTGATGCCGCCCTGCGGCACCTTCAGCGACACGCCCTTCAGCACGAGGATCACATGGTTGTAGATCACCTCGATATTGTTGACCTCCAGCAGCGCCTCGCGCGCCGCCCCGCCGGGGGAAGAGGTCTCGCCTGTCTGCACAGCGTCCAGCATCTTCTTCTCTTTCCAAATACGCATGGGCCCGGCGGCGACAGCAGCGCCGCCGCCGGAAGGTCAGCTCAGCCGCCGCAATCCTCGTTGACCGGCCACGGCTGGTTGGCATCGGCGTAGTCCATCGCCGCCTTCTGCTCGAGCGGCGCGATCATGTCGGCGTCCGGCATGATGAGATCCGAGGCTTTGACGAATTTCTCGCCGTCCCATTCGAGGATCCAGCCGCCCGAATGGCCGGTGTGGTTGTCACACGACGTGCTGAACGGCGGCACCATGCCGGTCATCCCCAGCTCCTCGAGCCGCGCCTCGGAGATGTCGAGGTTCTCCAGACCCCAGCGCAGATCGGCGGGCGAGATATCGGCTTTGCCCGCATGTTCCTGCGCCACGCGGATGCCCTCGCCGAGGATCATCGAGATCACCAGCCCGCGCGAATAGAACACGCCCGACATTTCCTCGGGGTTGCTCTGGGTCTTGCCCGGCTCGACCACATATTTCTGCAGGTCGGCCATGATCGGCGCCTCGGGGTTCGGGAAGGACCAGCTGACGGACTTGTAGCCCTTGCCGTCCTCGCCGACGATCTTGAGATCGGCGTCATGCCCGGCCCACCAGACGCCCAGCATGTTCTCTATCGGGAATTTGGTCTTCACCGCTTCGGTGATGGCGCCGGCGTTCATCGCGCCCCAGCCCCACATGATCACATAGTCGGGACGCTCGCGGCGGATCTGCAGCCATTGCGCCGATTGGTTCTGCATCTCCTTCAGACCCACCGGGATCGGCACCAGCTCAAAGCCCTGCGCCTCGGCAGCCGCCTCGAGATAGGGCAGCGGCTCCTTGCCGAACGGGTGGTCGAGATGCAGGAAGGCGATCTTCTTGCCGCTCAGATCGCCCTGCTCGCCAAGATATTTGACCAGGATCGACGCCCCGTCCCAATAGCTCAGCGGCGTGTTGAACGCCCATTGGAACACCTTGCCGTCCGCCATCGGCGAGAAGCCGTAGCCGGGCGCGAGGATCGGAATCTCATCGACGTTGGTCTTCGGCAGAACCTGCAGCGTGATGCCGGTGGACCAGGGCTGGGTCACGATCGCCTTGCCCTTGGTCTTCTCGTAGCACTCGACGCCCTTCTCGGTGGAATAGCCGGTCTCGCATTCGTCAAAGTCGATGGCGATGCCGCCGATGCCACCGTCGCGGGCGTTCATCAGCTCCATATAGTCCTTCTGCCCGTTCATCAGCGGGATGCCGGTGGCGGCAAACGGCCCGGTGCGATAGGCGAGGTTCGGCGTGAACAGCCCCTCGGCCAGCGCGCTCCCGGCCATGGACCCGGCCATCAGCGCACCCAGCGCCGCGGCCCCCGCGAGTTTGGTCAACATCTTCATCCTGTCTCCTCCCAAAGATCTTCGATGATGTGAAAAGCCCGGCCCGCGCCTCCTCAATGCGGGAAGGGCCAGATGATCAGCTTCTCCCGGATCAGCGCCCAGAGACGGGCCAGCCCATGCGGCTCGATGATCAGGAAGAAAACGATGAGCGCGCCGACGATCATGATGTTCAGATGCTCGACCGTGGCCGAGCTGATCGGCAGCCCCAGTGCCTCGGGCACCGTGCCCAGCACCACCGGCAAGCCAACGATGAGGATCGCGCCCAGATAATTGCCAAGGATCGATCCCAGCCCGCCGATGATGGCGATGAAAAGGATGCGGAAGCTCAGCGGAATGTCGAAGAGGTTCGGCTCCGCCGCGCCGCGCCACATGAAGACGAAAAGCGCCCCCGCCACGCCCACCACGTAGGACGAGACGGCAAAGGCGGTCAGCTTCGAGCGCATCAGGTTGATGCCGATCAGCTCGGCGGCGATGTCCATGTCGCGCGTCGCCTTCCAGCTGCGCCCGAGGTTGCCGCGGGTAAGGTTGATGCAGACCACGGTCATCAGCGTGACCACCGCCAGCACCACGTAATACTGCACGATCGAGCTTGCCTGCGGCCCCGCCACGTAAAGCCCGAACATGTCGAGGTTCGGCACCTGGATCGCGCCCGAGGCGTTGTAGTTGTAAAGCCAGCCCCATTTCTCGAACAGCCAGACCAGAAAGAACTGCGCCGCGAGCGTGGCAATGGCGAGGTAGAACCCCTTGATGCGCAGGGAGGGAATACCGAAGGCCACGCCGACACCGGCGCTGAAGACGCCCGACAGCAGGATCGCGATCACCGGGTTCATCCACGGAAACAGCGTCACCAGCTTGTAGCAGGCATAGGCCCCCACCCCCATGAAGGCCGCGGTGCCAAGGCTCAACTGCCCGGCATAGCCCGTCAGGATGTTCAGGCCCTGCGCCGCCAGCGCGTAGATCAGGATCGGGATCAGCAGCGTCTGAAAGGCGAACTCGCTGGCCGTGAGCGGAAAGACCACCCAGGCAAAGCCGAGGATCACCATCAGCAGCACCGCATCCTGACGGACCGGGAACAGCGCCATGTCCGACTTGTAACTCGTCTTGAATTGCCCCGCCGTGCGATAGAGCATCCGTTTCTCCCTCTCCCGGCGCGCTGCGGCGCCGCTCCCTCACGCGCCTCGCGCGCCTGTCTCACCTGCGCCTTTCGGCAGCACTTCCTCTTTGCGCCTCGCGGCGGCTCTTCCTCTTCGCGCCTCCCGGCAGCTCTTCCTATTTGCGCCTCCCGGCGCGGGCCACGCGAAGGCTCCTCCTCCCCCGCCGCGGCCCTAACCGTCTCAGCCGGTCACGCCCGGCCCCTGCGTCTCTTCCGGGTAGGCCCGCTTCGGCGCAGGCGCATAGCCCGTCGCCTCGGTATGCCGCACCAGCCAGAACCACGCCCAGAGCCCGGCCCCGCCGCCCACCGCCGCCAGCAGCAGCGCTGGCAGCACCCGGCCTTCGCCGCTGGTCAGCGCGAGGTAGCCGAAGGCCCAGAAACCGGCCCAGGCCACGACATTCAGGATCGCCACAAGTTTCGCCATCTCGCCCTCCCTTGGCCTTTCATTGTTCCGAAAATACGCATCCCAGCTTGGCGCCCATGATCCGCCGGGCCAACGCAGTGATGCTTTCATCTTTCCAAAAATACTCCCGCCCAAGGGTCCACATGTGGGACACCCTCCGCCGGGAGCAGCCCTAGACCCTTTCGATGATGCGTTCCCCGAACAGCCCCTGCGGGCGGAACAGCAGCACGATCAGCGCCAGCACGAAGGCGAACCACGTCTCGGTGTTGCCGCCCATCAGCGGCTGGCCCCAGTAGATCTCGAACAGCTTCTCCAGCATGCCGATCATCAGCCCGCCGATGATCGCGCCGGTGATGCTTTCGAGCCCGCCCAGCATCAACACCGGCAGCGCCTTGTAGGCGATCACCTCCAGCGCAAAGCTGACGCCTGCGCGCGCGCCCCATGCGATGCCGGTCACCAGCGCGATGATGCCCGCAATGAACCAGACCAGCACCCAGATCGTCTGCAGCGAGATGCCCACCGACAGCGCCGCCTGATGGTCGTCTCCCAGCGCGCGGATGGCGCGGCCCATGCGGGTCTTGCCGAGGAACAGCAGCAGGCCGACCACCAGAAGCGCCGCGACGATCACCGCCGTGATGTCCTTCTGCTCGAGGATCAGCAGCCCGCCCCAAGGCTCCAGCAGCACCGAGTCGGTGGGGATGCCCAGTTCCTCGGTGATCATCACCTTGTTCTCACCGCCAAAGATGATCTCGCCAAGGCCGATCAGAAAGAGCGTGATGCCGATGGTGGCCATGAAGAGGATGATATCCGGCTGGCCCACCAGCGGGCGCAGCACCACCCGTTCGATGCTCACCGCCAGCACGAACATCACGCCCAGCGTCAGCACCACGCTGATCCACGCCGGGATGCCCATGGCGTGCAGCCCGACGAGGGTCAGCGCGGCAAAGACCACCATGATGCCCTGCGCGAAGTTGAAGATCCGCGAACTGCGGAAGATCAGCACGAAGCCGAGCGCGATCAGCGCGTAAAGGATGCCCGAAACCAGCCCCTCCCAGAGCACCTGCAGCAGGAAGTCCGGCGCCTCGATCATATCGGCGAAGGGCTTGATGAAGATGTCGCTCAGCATGTGGTTCCTCCCGCCAGGATGCGCGGCTCATATGCATGGGGTGTGCATGGATTGTGCATGGGGTGTGCCCCCTCCTCTCGGCCGCTCAATGGGCCACGCCCAGGTAGGCGTCGATCACGTCTTGGTTCTGGCGCACCTCCTCCGGCGGGCCGTCGCCGATCTTCTTGCCGTAGTCCATCACGACCACCCGATCCGACAGATCCATGACCACGCCCATGTCGTGTTCGATAAGGCAGATGGTGGTGCCGAACTCGTCGTTCACATCGAGGATGAAGCGGCTCATGTCCTCTTTCTCCTCGACGTTCATCCCCGCCATCGGCTCGTCGAGCAGCAAGAGCGAGGGCTCCGCCGCCAGCGCCCGCGCCAGTTCCACGCGCTTCTTGAGACCATAGGGCAGCCGCCCCACCGGCGTCTTGCGAATGCTCTGAATCTCAAGAAAATCAATGACTTTCTCGACGATCTCGCGGTTGGCAATCTCTTCGTCGCGGGCGCGGCCCCACCAGATCGCCTGACTGGCGATCCCCGCCTTCATCTTGGTGAGCCGCCCGGTCATGACGTTGTCGAGCACCGTCATCCCCTCGAACAGCGCGATGTTCTGAAAGGTCCGCGCCACGCCAAGCCGCGCCACCTCATAGGGTTTCATCGGCGGGCGTTTCGCGCCCTTGTACCAAAGCTCCCCCTCAGAGGGCGTGTAGAAGCCCGAGATGATGTTGAGCATCGAGGATTTGCCCGCCCCATTGGGGCCGATGATCGCCCGTATCTCTCCCTCGCGAATGTCGAAAGAGATATCCTTGATCGCCACAACCCCACCAAACTTAAGGGTAATATTGCGCAGCTCCATCAGCGTTCCGCCGATCTGCCGCCCATCCTCGGTGACGTAGCCCACCTCTTTGCTGGCATCTTTCACGGCATCCCGCCTTTCATCTTTCCCTGAAATACTCAGACCCGACCCGTCCATCATTCCGCCGCCATCGGTTTGGGCACCACCGGCACGACCTGCGCATCGCGGATGGCCAGCGTCGCCTTGATCCGACCTTTGCGCCCGTCCTCATAGGTGACCTCGGTTTCGGTGTAGATGCTGTCCGACCCGTCATAGAGCGCGCCCAGCAGGTCCGCGTATTTCTCGGCGATGATGTTGCGGCGCACCTTGCGGGTGCGGGTCAGCTCGCCATCATCGGCATCCAGTTCCTTGTGCAGCACGAGGAAGCGGTGGATCTGGCAGCCCGAGAGCATCTCGTCCCCGGCCACGCTGGCATTCACCTCTTCCACATGGCTCTGGATCATCTCCAGCACCCGCGGGTGCCCCGCCAGTTCCTGATAGGAGCCATAGGCGATGTTGTTGCGCTCGGCCCAATTGCCCACCGCCGTAAGGTCGATGTTGATGAAGGCGGTGCAGCGGTCGCGGCCATTGCCGAAGACCACGGCCTCAAGGATGTTGGGATAGAACTTGAGCTTGTTCTCCACGTATTTCGGCGCAAAGAGCGCGCCATCCGCCATCTTGCCCACGTCCTTGGCGCGGTCGATGATCCGCAGATGCCCCGTGGCCTCTTCGATGAAGCCCGCGTCGCCGGTGGCAACCCAGCCCTCCGCGTCCTTCGTGCCCGCCGTGCTGTCGGGGTTCTGGTAGTATTCCACAAAGACGCCGGGCGAGCGGTAGAAGACCTCGCCGCTCTCGGCGATGCGGATCTCCACGCCGGGCGACGGCACGCCCACGGTATCGGGCCGCACCTCATTGTCCGGCTGCTGGGTGATGAAAACCGAGGCTTCGGTCTGCCCGTAAAGCTGTTTGAGGTTGATCCCAAGCGCCCGGTAGAAATCGAAGATCTCCGGCCCGATCGCCTCGCCGGCGGTGTAGCCGACGCGCACGCGGGAAAACCCGAGCGTGTTCTTCAGCGGCCCGTAGACCATGAATTCGCCGAGCGCGTATTTGATCCGCTCCAGCGTTCCCACCGGTTTGCCGTCGAGGATTTTCGGCCCCACGACCTTGGCGTGGTTCAGGAAATGGTGGAACAGCTTGCGCTTGAAAGCCCCTGCGTCCTCCATCCGGATCATGATCTGCGTCAGCTGCGTCTCGAACACCCGCGGGGGCGCGAAATAATAGCTGGGAGCGATCTCGCGCAGGTCGGTCATCATCGTCTCGGCGAACTCGGGGCAGTTCACGCAGAACCCGTTCCAATAGGCCTGACCGATGGAGAAGATGAAATCGCCCACCCACGCCATGGGCAGATAGGCGAGCACCTCCTCGCCAGGGGTCAGATGATCGAACTCGGACGACGCCTTGGCCGTCTCGATGATATTGCGGTTCGACAGCACCACGCCCTTGGGCTTGCCGGTGGTGCCAGACGTGTAGAGCATCACGCAGGTGTCGTCATAGCCAAGGCCCGAGCGGCGCTTTTCCAGCTCTCCGATCAGCTCGTCGCGGGCGGCCCGGCCCTGTGCCTGCACATGGGCATAGTCGTGCAGCGCACGGTGATCGTACTTCCGCATGCCGCGCGGATCGACGTAGATCATATGCTCGAACTGATGCAGGTCGTCCTGAATCTCGATGACCTTGTCGACCTGCTCCTGATCGGCGGCGATGACGAAACGCGCGCCGCAATGCTGCAGCACATATTCCATCTCTTCGGCCACCGCGTCCTGATAGAGCGGCACCGGCACCGCGCCTGCCATCTGCGCCGCCACCATCGACCAATAGAGCGTCGGGCGGTTGCGGCCGATCACCGCCACATGGTCGCCCGGTGCCACCCCGAGGTTCAGAAGCCCCAGAGCCAGCGCCTCGATCTCTTCCAGCGTTTCCGCCCAGCTCCAGCTCTGCCAGATGCCGAATTCCTTTTCCCGATAGGCGGGACGGGCCGCATGCTGCCGCGCGTTGCGCTGCAACAGGGCCGGAACAGAGCGCAGACCCTCTGCGCCCTCGGACATATATGCCAAATTGTCTCCTCCCTTGGCCCCCGATGCGCGCCGGTTCTCCGGATGCCCCGAGCTACCTCCTCCGCAGCCCGAGACGCGCATTTCGCGAGTCCGCCCCATTAAGGGACGGGCCAACGGTGAGCGTCAATCTTTTCGTGATGTTTGCCTGAATCTAACGAATTGCAACAATGAGCCCCGGAAGCGCCCCACCTATGGCGCCCCTGTTTTCTGATGGTCCCCCGCATGCACTGAGGAGGGTGACGGGGTTCTTTGCCCTGTGTGGTTCCTTTGTCGTGTGCGGTTCGGCGCTCATCTGGGCGAGCGCGCGAAGGTCCATCATCGGTTTGGTCATCGGTTCTATCCCTCGGCTCGGGTTGGGATCAGCAACCCGACCCTACCGAAAATCCGAAGGCCACCGGCAGCTACACCATTCACCCGGACGTCACCTTGAGGGCTTATCGCCGCTAGGGGCCGTCACCCGCGTGGCGGCGCGCACAGTCCAGTTCTGACGTTCGCTCTCCATCGTCAGACCTCCGCTCCGAGAAGGAGGACGGCTCGCTTGGCTACACGCGGAAACGCTAAGTTTGGGCCTCCTTGGGAGAAGGCGCCACCGCGCCCGAGGAAGTTGGCGCCCGCGGTCCTGAATGGCCCCTTGTGCGAGCAAAAATCCTTACTTTACAACCTGCGAATGAAGATCAAATCTAGCCCATAACCGTCGCAATCCACGCCGTTTTGGCGCTATTTCAAGGGCTTGGCGAGGCTGTAGAGAAATTGACCGGCAAAGCGAATTTCGCCTTGTAGATCCTACGCTTGGCAGGCTATACGCGTCGACGGAGACGTGGCCGAGTGGTCGAAGGCGCTCCCCTGCTAAGGGTCGCGCCAAGCCGCCCCAAACCCCCTGAAATCATTACAAAAATTCGCCTCACAGCGCGGCGCATGCGCGGATTTTGCGCGGGTCTTTCATTTTTGCGCGCAACGCCCTGATATCGCGGCACAATCGGCGTTTTTTCGCCGAGCGCTTGCCATTGTGCCGCCGCTCGAGCTTAATCGCCGCGATTGCAGTGAGGTGGGCATGGGTATTTCTGAGACTTTGAATGCGGCGGTGAGTGCGATGAAAGCGCTCGACGTATCGCTTGCCATCGGCTTTGCCCTTGCGTGCGGCATCTTTGGTTTCTCTCCTTGGGGCATGGCGCAGGTCGCGCCGCTCTGGATGACGCTGGCGCGCTTCGTTTTCATCGTCCTGATGGGGTGGCTGGCCTGGCGGCTCTGGCTGTATATCCACGCAACGCCCGATCGTAGGCGCGCCGCTGCAGCGCACAAGGCGCAGCAGGAAGCCGATCGGTTTGCCGAGCTTCGTCTCCGCGTGCTGCGTGCAGAGAGGCGGCTCGAAGGCCTCGCACCACGTCGAGGAGCTTTCCCACGGCGAGGGATTGAGCACGAACGGGCGGCTGATCAACTCTGGACTGTCTATGAGCAGCTCGACGCCTTTGACATTGACCATCCCCCATTTGATCCGGTCGCTGGGGCCTGGGATTTTGCTGATCATCTCCACTATCTCACCGGCCTATATGAGCTGATGGGAAATCCTGACTTGCCGACAGTGCAGCGCGGCGCACGGAACATCCTCGCTCGGCTCGAGGTGCCCGCGTAACTTTCCCGCACCCTCCTGACGCAGTGTCGGGTCATGCCAGAAATAAGGTGTGACCCATGACCAAGGAAAAAGCCCGCCCCTGCGGCACCTGCAACGGCCACGGCGCCCTGCGCATCAATGCCAGCACCGGCAAATATGTCGGCTGCGATTGGCGCAATGCCGACTCCAAGATCTGCGATGATTGCAGCGGCACGGGGGAGGCAGAATGAAGATCCTCGCCTCCCTCGGTGCGCTCGCCCTGGCCGCGCTCGCGCATTTCCCGCGCACCGCCGAACGCCCGACGAAGCCCAGCCAAGACCGGCCCCGCCTTGGCAAGCTCAGCGTCTCTAGCGCGCGCAGCACGAACCCGCGGCCGGCGCCGATCTCGCGCCAGGTGCGCCGGCAGCGCGCGCGTCTGGAGCAGAAAGGGCGCACGTCATGAGCAGCGCCCAAGATATCTGCCGCGCGCGCAACGGCGGCACGCTCTGTGACGAAGAGCCCTGCGCGCGCTGCACCTCGGCCGAGACCTAGACCTAGACCTAGACCTAGACCTAGACCTAGACCCGCCTCGCTATGATCCAGCGCACCCGAAAGCTCTCCAATGACTTCCTTGGCCACGGTTTCACCTGTCCCTGCAGCGCGAGTGATATCCGACAGATCGAGGCGCCGATCGAGCGCGTCCGCGGCGCCAGCTCCGCCCCGCCCGCCTGCGCGGCCTGTGGCCGCACCGGCGGGCGTGTGGTCGACCTCGGCGCCGCCCTCGGAATCTCGCGCGAGCTGGTCGAGGAGGAGGCGGCGCGCGGAGGATCTCAAATTTGCGCCGGAGGAGGCTTCGCTGAGCATGCGGCTCGACGCGCTCGAGCTGGATTCTGCTAGGGTGTCGATCGCCGCGCCTTCTTTGCCCTCGGGCGGGCAGCCCGAGGCCCTAGCTCCGCTCGAGGCGAGGCTGGTAGGGCCGCATCCGACGGCCTGCGACGTTATCGCAGATCTCAGCGGGCATTCGCTACGGCTTGGCGATCGTCCGTGCTCGAGCGGCCGGCGCGATCTGGCGCAAAAGATGGCCGGCAGTTGCGTGGTCGCCTCGCCTCTGGGCTTTGCCGCTGAAGATTTCGTTCTGGGTTGGGTGCTGGCGAGGCCTGTCGGCCAGGGCATCGGCGGCGCTGCGCTTTTCGAGGGCTGGCTGCCGGCGCGGACCTCGAAACCCGCGATAGGCCCACTGGCGGCGGGCATCTGATGGCGGCATATGAGAAAGCCGGCGAGACGGATGAGTGGTACACACCACCGTATATTTTCAGTGCGATCGGGCTGCACTTCGACCTCGACGTAGCTGCGCCCATCGAGGGGCCCCGTCATGTGCCAGCGTGGAATTGGTATCACCGCATCGACAACGCGCTTAATCGGGATTGGTACGGACGGGTATGGATAAATCCGCCCTTTGGGCATCAGCGCCAAAAGCGGGCATGGCTGCACAGGTTTTTCATGCATGGTGATGGCATTGCCCTCGTGCCTGATCGCACTTCAGCGCCCTGGTTCCAAGAATTCGCCTTCTGGGCCGATGCGATCTGCTGGGTGAGCCCCAAGGTCAAATTCGAAAGGCCAGATGGCACACTAGGAGGCAGCCCAGGCACCGGAACCGCGTTGCTCGCGTCCGGCGAGGTCGCGGCCGTCGCGCTAGCGCAATGCGAACTCGGCATGGTGACACCCGGCGCACGCAATAGCGGCCGCTGATCACTCACCGCAGAAAAAAGTCCGGAAATCACCTGGGCTTCATGCATTATGGAATGGCGTCCAGTGTGGTCCGCAGGTTCCACTTAACACAGAGCGCAGAGGGTCACCGCACCACCGTTGCGCGATCGGTGGGCCATAGGCACATATCCGTGGCGGAGCACAGCTGGGAGCAAGGTCCGCAGTTGCCTCTCAGTACAAAGTGGAACGCCCTTGAAGTGCCTATAGGGCTAGCGTCTAGCGGTCGGCAACGGTAGTGCAAAATGGGAGTGAACTCGTAACGTGCCGTAAGTTCAGAAAACAACATACACTACTGACGTGATTTTTGTGAAATCACAAAGGGTCCTTTATGCGCCTACGAAGAAAAACTGTAATGCTAGATAGCTTTAAAAGGCAGTCGCTACTAACCTCACCCACAACGTGGGCGATTGCCCTTGGGCTTCTCATACTTTCATTTACTAGTTTCAAATTTGGATATGAGAGACTTCTGCCGCCATCCTTTGACAGACTGGGGTTTAGGTTTGATACCCTGAATGCATTCATCAGCGTATTTGAGGCGATTGCCAAGGCAGGAGTAACAACAGCGTACGACAATATCGGACTTATTAGCGTAGTCGTATCACTTCGCATTGCCCTATCGCTTTGGTCGCCGAGACGCCCCATTATGCTTAGGCGCTTTACAATTGTGGTACGAAGAAGGTTTTGGACTTACTTCAATCTAGTCTTCCTATCAGCCTGGGGCACAAATTTCTTTTACTACTTCTTTGGCGGATGGGACTTTCCATTGATCGCAAAAATCCTCGCGGGATTTCTTTTGTTCGTCGTGTTTGTTGGATTCGCCTCTCATTCGACCTACCTCAAGCACCGCAGATTCGATGAGGCCGGCATGGTCAATCGCGCGCTAGGCAGTTTTTACGGTAGATTTATTTTTACGAAGGGATGGCCCTCTTGCATTGCATTTTCTTGTTCAGTTTTTATGTACTTCCTGGGCCACCAAGCCTTAGTATCCCAAATAAAGTACAGCAATTCTGTAGTTACGTTTTTGGACGGGGAGAGCTTCTACCTTCTTCAAAAGAGCGACGGATTTTATTTCCTAATGGAACGTCAGCCTCAGGATCACGCATGTATCGAAGATATTAAATTCATAATTAAACCTGTACGGGAGGGGGAGACAGTTGAGCTTGGAGAAGTTGGAAATAGAATTTTGCACCCCTGCTGATCTTGGCGGCACGCTGCACCTGTGACGAGTGACAGCTACCGGCTGATGCGGTTGTGCATAGGTGTGTCCTGACTATCCCAAGGATCGCTCAACGCAGAGAGTTGCCGGTCGCTCCGCTGACTTTGCCTTAGGGCATCAAGGAGTTCGTTCCCAATACTAGCGCCGCAGAAATTAACGCGAAGGGTCTTTGATGAAGAAATATGGATGAAGCAAGCATTGAAGGAGATATAATCAGGCAACATAAAGATCGACAGAATGTTTTAAAGCGATCATATATCGCTTGGTATGCGGAGCGGACAGCATAAAGACCTCCACTCCGCGCACTTCTTCCTGGCAGCACCTCAGGCAAGGAGCTTGAATTTTACCGAGATATCACTTCAGTCTCGGTCTTCCTGGTTTCTCTGCATTTTCATTAGAATACTCTGCCTCTTGAATTTCTGTATCTGGGAGCTCTTCGCCTTAACTCTCTCCGATCTCTTTCCGCCTTTCACATCTGCGATGGCCTCCGAAATTGTCGGAATAATTTTCGTAAATTGAGTTTCATCAAATCCATTCAGGCGCCTTGTCTCCTTAACTTTCCAGATAATTGCCTGCTTCATATAATCGCTGCCTCTGCAAGAAATCAGGAATTCGCGAATGGCGGAAGCAGTTGCGGGCAGCCTCAGGTCTGCTATCAGAGCAACACGGAAAAATTCATACAGGAGAGGGTCGGCTTTCTCTTCCAATGTTGGCTGTGTTAGCTGACGCTCCAGCTTCTCAGTTCCCAAGCTGGACTTAATAAACGAGGAGATGCCGGTGGGTAAACTCAATGCGATTACACGGGAGAGATCGTTGTTCGACATAGATTTGGGTGCGTTGACTGTATAATTAACACCATTTAGCTTGTATTTTCTCTTCCTGGCGAGCTCAGGGACGATCACAAGGGAAAGACCAAGGAAAAAGCTCCAGCCGCGTAGCACGAGCGACAAATGGCGCCTCTTTTCAATGTCTTTAATTGATTCCAGGTTCTTGAGTACGCCGGAGTATAGGAACAAGGCCACGAGCAATCGCGAGCCCAAATCACTGATTTGTGGCCGAAAAACTTCCTGCCTGTCCTCGACGTCTTTAGGCAGCTCAGCCTCGATTTCTTGATCTCTCTCATCTTCTGTCAACGGTGGAGCTTGGAGTTGATCAGAGATGCTCTCAATCGACGTTTCGTCGGACCCGGATGGCAGCGAAAGCTGTGACACCTTCTCGATGTCAAAGAATGGAAACTCTCTGTGACACTCCTTGAGGATCTCAATGAAGCGCTCGGAAATTGTGCCGATCAGCTCGGAGTCTCCACGCATCTTCCCCGCGTAGAACTGGATTTCATTTACATACTGAAGGTACCTTTCCTCATCGAGAATCCAATCGCGGTAGGATGGGTCCATAACCATGTGGAGTGATATAAAGTACTCAAGTACCGATCTATACCTAAAGGTCACTCTCCCTTCGGAGCAACTCACTACAATCCTTGCATCAAAGAACTCTCGCAGAAGATCATCAACGTTCGCGATGAGGCCCAAGTCATCCAGATACGAATGCACGTAAGCTCTCAGAGCCTCATAGTTGGGCTTGTAGTCATCATTGTATGACATCCAAGCGGCAATACTGGCCAGCAAAGATGTCTTATTTGTGAAGTCAAAAGTCTCTCGTCTAACTTGGTCTGCTGACGCTTTGCGCAAGCTTGTATCAACGAACTGTTCTATAATGACGGACCTATTGATCGCCTTGAAATCAGGAAAGGAATCATAGATCTCCATCAAAATGGTGCCATTCGCTGCCGTGAAGGGCAGATTCATTTGCGTAAATTCCAAGTGAATCTTTTCTAGAAGGATGTCCTGGTTGGCCTCTGGGTTGAGTTTCTTTACTAGCTTCCGCATCTGCCGGCGGCCCAACGCGCAAACTTCCAGAGTGTCAAAATGCAGAGGGAGGTCAGGCATTGATAGATTTCCGGCAGCAAAGACATCGTTTTTGGGCGCCGAGATGATGTATCGAACCTTTGGATATCTAGAGAGAAGTTCCCTGAATGCCTTGAAGCGGGCTGTAGATGAAAAGTCAACGTCATCAACGAGGATGGTGCAGTATCCAAGCGACATCAGGTCTTCCACATCTACTCCAGGCGGAAGCGTGATTGCGTTGGATCTAATTAGCCTCATAACAGAAGCGAGATTTGTTTTTATGTCGGGAAATTCTATAAAAATTGGAAGGTTGGGCTGATCCTTCTGATTTAGGAATGTCTTTATTTGAAGGTGGCGCAGAAACATTGTTCGACCATGCTCTGGAGCTGCAATAACAATCTCATTTCCACGACCGAAGAGAATATCATCTACACCGATGCCGTCCGCGCGTCTGCGGTCAGAATCCTCGTCAGCATCACTGGGGGCGTGTTGTCTGACTAGAGGTGGAGTGACAAAGTGCTCGAGTACTTCTCTCTCGGTTTCTGCACTCTCGCGATTCAGGAACATCTCTATAGGACCAACCTCAGAAATGTGGGTCTTTAGCTCCCCCTCATCAAACGGCGTAACTTGATTATTCCAGAAATGTCGCGAAGCGCCTGTGGGATAAAAAATTCCGTTAGGCACTCTCCCTATATCCGCGTCAAAAACGGATCGGTCAGGGTAAAATTTTCTAAGGACTGTCTCTACAGATTTCGTTTTCCTAGAGTACGAAATGATGGAGTAGCCAATGTAATACTGTGTGCGATGCGTATATATCGCTCCAGCTTGAGACGCATACACGTCGCCATCCATAGCCTGGATGTTCTCAATGCTAGGGTCGTGCATATGACCAAAGAGATGAATGCTCGCCTTTGATTGAATATGTTTTTTCAGAATTTTTGCAGTTTCTTCATTCATTGCGTGGAGGGGGTGGTGGGTAACGGCGATGCAGAATTGCGATTTAACCTGCTCACACAACTCAAAAATTGCAAATTCTGGTATTGCCATATCCCCCTCATCTTTTGGCAGCTTTTTTGACCCCCCTTTGGAAAAAACCGCTGTGTTGAAGGTCACTATATCTAAGTCAATTCCAGGAATTCGATGTACGCATCCGAAATCGTTTGAGTATACCTTTAGATCGTCACTTAGGTAATCGTCTAAGTCTGTATATGACTTGAATTTACTCTGGATAATTTCAGAGAATACGCCTTCGGAGTATGACGCATTGAGGCTTTCACGATCCATCGCCCGCCAACTGAGGTGGAGGTCCGCAGAGGAGTCAACCACTTCGCTTTCCACATCGTGATTCCCCGGCGCTATGAATATTCTTTCGTCAGAAAGGCCGACTGCTTCCCCAGCGCGCGACAGCAGAAAGTCATAAGCTTCGTCGTGTCGGTCAGCGCCTGCAGCTTGAACGAGGTCGCCCGTAAATAGCAACACGTCTGGTTTTCTATAACCGACACAGTTGGAGGCAAGATCGTTTATCAACGCATCGACTACGATCTTCTGATCTCTCCGCTTTTTACCCGAAAAGTGGAAGTCGCTGATGTGTAGTATTGTGGTTATGTCCAGGTCTTTCTGGGGCGCCATGCTCTAAATCCAAGTTCACTAGTGTTTGCGGGACCTTACCATCGATGCAGTCCGCTTCAAGTCGGGAGAGGCTGCCGGCCCTCCCTCCGGCTGACCTGAGCTACCTCTCGATCTGAGCGCCCTTAGAGTGCTCTTGTTGCTCAATGCCACTTGAGCCACCGTGATATCCTATCGCCTAGCCTCGCACCAATAACGGCCACTTCAGGCTGGCTTCGAGGCAGCACTGAAACCGGATTGACAGGAAGTTCTGAGCTGACACCGGTATTGCAGTTCAATCGTAGTCAGCTCGGCTGGCAATCCACCGTGTAGAACACGTCATAGAGGCGGCCGCCGAGCGGCGAGACACTTTTGAGCGCTACGTGGCGAACGGTGATGCGATAGCCGCGCGTACAGCCCCGCGTTTCGCTCATCAGCTTTGATAGGGCACGCATCCTGCCCGCTTCGGCATCGGCATCTCCCCGGCCGCTGGCAGGATCAGCAAAGGTGCGCCAGCGCCAGGTGCCAGGCGTCTCGAGAGGCTCCATAATACCATTGGCCATATATGCGCCATCGCAGGCAGCGAGCAGCAAAGGTGGCGGCTTTAAGTTTCAAGAAGCGTTTCCTCGCATTCTGGTAACACCTTGGTACCATCAGAGGAAATTGGCTCAGACCGCGAGCAAAACGTGCGCTATCGCGCCCCTCGTCATTCGATAACCCGAAGGTGCCTCGCGATGGATGGTCCCTGATCCTGGCGGTGAGCGTTGTTCGCCGCTGCGATCGCGGCACGCTCGCCGAGAGCGGTGAAATCCCAGCCGTGGGCAAACAGCCGCCGCGGCAGATCGGCTGGAGCAATCTTGCGATAGCGCATTGCCATATCCGTCTTACGCCAGCCGCCGATATCGATCAGCCCGCCGAAATCTTTGGTCTGGGCATAGAACCATGTTGCCCAAGTGTGGCGCAGGACGTGCGGAGTGACCTCATCGGGATCGAGCTTCGCCGCGCGGACGCAGGCGCCGAAGGCGGCCGAGATCTGGCCGCCGCCGTTCTCGCGCTGCACATAGGGCTTGCCCTTGGGGGTACGGCAGATCGCGCCCGCGTCGGGAAGCTCTTGCGCCATGATTAGCTCGAGCGAGCGGCCTGGCATCTGGATCATGCGTGGAAACCCGTTTTTCGTGTCGGGCAGCCAGGCCTCAACCGTTGCCGGGTAGAAATTCGCCATATCGATCGCCAGCGCCTCGGATGCGCGGCAGCCGCCGCCAAGCATGAAGCCAAGCGCGGGAAGAATATGCGGGTGCAGATCGGCCGCGGCTTTGATCAACCGCTCAGCCTCCCCGGGACTGAGCCAGCGGGTGCGTGCGCGGCCGCCCTTGCGGCGTTTGAGCTTGCGTGGCTCGGCCAGCCCCTCATCAACCGCCATATTGAGCACCGCCGAGATCGGCGTGATGAGCTGGCGGTTGATCGTGTCGGGTGCGGCGGTCGGGTAAAGCGCCGCAGCCACTTCATTCACCTTGGCGTTGTCGATCTCGGCCAGGAGCGTGTTTTCGCCAAAGTACTCGAGGATGCGCGCCAGGAAACGAAACTCGCCGCCGGCGTCCATGTAAGCAAGCGCGGCCTCGGCAAAGGTTAGTGTTGCCTGGCGGCCAAAAGCATGACGCTCGCGGAGTTCTTTCTCGCGCCGGAATTTGATTGCGTCGGCCTCGGCCGCCGAGCACGTTCCAGTGCTTTCGTGAATTGACTGGCCCGCGACGGTGCCGCGGAGATACCAGTTGCCGCCGGGCGTTCGGCGGTAGCGTTTGAGCGGCATGGGCGTCTCTCCTCGGTGATGAACGCGCCAACCAATTCGGCTGGCTTGTAAAGGATCCGCACGCGGCCTCGCGCCCGCACCCAGGGCAAGGCGCCCTCGGCGCGCAGCTTGTCGAGCAGCCGCCGCGAGGTCTGGATGCCGCGGCTGGCGAGATACTCCACCGCCTCATCGGAGGAGAGGAGGCGCTCGAGATCATCGGCCGCACTCATTGTCGCACCTGCCCAGCAGCGATCCGCTGCCAGTCCTTCGCTGCGCCAATCAGGCCGGGCCCCACGCCGGTGACGCCACGAAACCGGATGCTGGCGATCTGTAGGCGAGCGTCCGGTTGGCTGTTCTGCTCGGCGGCGATCACCGTGCCGCCATGGGAGCGGATCAAGGCGATGAGCACGGCCGTATCCCCCCTGCTTTGGGCGATGATATCGGACAACAAGATACTCATGGCAGCACCGCCGCGGGGCTATTGGATAGCACGACGATCGCAAGCAGAAGGGCGGCGATTGACGCGCTGGCGCGGCATGCCAAGTCAAGCATGTGTGCCCCGAGATCACGGCGGGGATCGGTCGAAAACTGTGATCGCATGGTGAGCCTCTTCGGTTATCTCCGAGAGGCGTAGCACAGTATACTGTGCAAAAGCTATAATAAAAAGCGCTTGCCCCGAATACAGGGATGTGTCTAAGACGTTTGACGCAGCGGGGGGCACAACCCGCGCGTGAAATGGGTAACACTGGATTTGGAGGCGGTCGCGTTATGCCAGATGAGAAATTTTTCAACGAAATGCACTCAAAAACAAAGGGTTGGCATGATGCTGATCTGGAAGATTTGGCCGAGCGTTTGTTGAAGCTGAAAGCCGAGGATGAAAAGAAGCGACGGATTGCACCGTCGCTCGGGCAATCATCCTCCTGACTTCTTCGCCTCCGCGATGGCCTGTTCGATCAGATGCGGGGGCAATTTCTCCAGCGCGAGCTGCAGCTTGATGCGGCCCTCTGTCATGCTATCCGGGACGTGCAAAAGCGACACCGGGACGTTGAGCACGTCGCAGACCTTGAGCAAGTTTTGATGACTGATCGAGGTTCTCTTTGACACAAATTGTGACACCGCATTACGTGACAAGCCGGCCTTTCGCGCAACCTCAGCAAAGTTCGTTTCTCGCAAAGACACCGCAAGGCGGATGTTTTTGCGAATAATGTCCATGCGCTCCTCATCGGAAAGGTGGGGTGCCTCAACCATCTCTAGTTCCATCATCATTCTACTGTTCCATCTGTTCGTGGTGTTAGCCTATCACATTTAACTGGGAAATCCGCAGTAAAAGCGCAATGCCCTCGGAGTTGCGCATCTGCATATTTTTTTGTTGTCATGGCACATTTTACTGTGCGATGCATTTTGAAAGATCGTGAGTTGACGCAAGATCGTGACGATCTCGGGCAAGCAAAGGTGGCAGCATGCAGGAACAAACGACACGGCACTGTGAAAAGTTAAGCGCGCAAGGCGATACTGCGGCCATCCCGGCGCCCGAAGCCTTCCGCCCCTGGCTCGAAAAATCGCTCTTGCTTCTCGAGCTGGCGCCCTCCTCCTACGGCGTAGCGCTAGGCCTGGGAAAAAATTCGCTGCGCTACTTTCTGAGCGGCGAAGGCAAGGATCTGCGCCTCGGCACCGCCTCGCGGGTTTTCGAAGATCTCAGCCGCCGGGCCCGTGCCAAAAACCTCGAGCTTCCGCCACTGCAGATTGCGGAGATCGCCGAGGCCGCTCATGGCTGAAAGCGTGCTCAACTCCCTCGAGCGCAACGTGCGGCGTGATGTCGAGGCGCTTGCGCAGCAACTCGAGGTGCCGCCCGAGGCCGTCGCCGCGGAAATCATCGGCGGCTATATCCGCGTGCTGCGCGATGCGCCCGGCGCGCTGCCGCGCAATCCCCTCAACCCGATCGCCGCCGGCGCAAAGCGGAGGGGGAAGCGATGAGCAATGACGGTTTTCGCATGCCCGCGCCGGCGCCGCACATCGGCTTTCGCCGCGACAATGCCAACCCGCGCCTCGCGAGCTGCCCGCTGCACTTGCGTCGCGTCTGCGGCACCTGCGCATTTTTCGACGGCGAGCTGCGGGGCGGCCCGGCGCCCTGTTCGAAATTCGCACTCCTGATGCGCCCCGATCGGGGTGCCGATCATTGCGACCGCTGGGAACGCAAATGGGTGCAGTCATGATCCGCAACACGATTGCCGCCGAGGTTATGGCGCTGCCCGAGGCCGATCGGCTGCCCTATGTGCTCGATCTGCTCGAGTTCTACCTCGATCCAACCCCTGAGTTTTTCGACCGCCTAGCCGATCTCGGCCTGCGCCTGCCGCCGCAAGAGGCGCGCATCCTGCATGCGCTCTATCGCCGGCGCGGCCGCTTTGTCTCGCTCGAGGGGTTGCTCGCGGCAGCTATGGCAACCCGGCCGCTCGAGGAGTGGATCGATCCGCGCAACATGCGCCCGCGCGTCTCGGCGATCCGCCGGGCGATGCAGCGTGCCGGCTTGCCCGTGGTGATCCGATCGCTGCGCGAAGTCGGCTATCGCCTCGAGGTGGCGCCGGGCTTTTCTTTCGAGACGCCGGCCGATGCGTGACGATGGCCGGCTACATGAGGCGCGGATGATCCCGATCGGCCGTGTGGCCGAGCAGCTCGGCCTGCGGCTCGCTAGGATCACCGCGAGCGAAAAAGCCGGCCCGTGCCCGAACTGCGGCGGACATGAGCGCACCGACTCGGACCGGCTCAACATCAACACGGCCAAGGGCGTTTTCTTCTGCCGCAAATGCGGTGCCAGTGGCGACGGGGTGGAGCTGGTCAAGCTCGCACTCGGCAGTGACTTCCTGGCCGCGCTCTCCTACCTGGTGGGCGAGGCCGAGGCCACCATGGCCGCGGGCGGGCTTTACAGCTCTGGCGGCCCGTTGCCGCGGCGCGCCGGTGGTGGTGGCTTCCAGGGCGTGCCGCGCGCGGCTGGCATGCTGCATGGGGCCGGCAGCAAAAAGCAGGACAATCTGCTTTTCTGGGGCTCGCGCGGTGAGTTCATGCAGCCGGCGGCCGCGGTGGATTACTACGGGCTCGAGTTCATGGAAGCGCTGCGCCGGCGCGAAATCCCGAAATTTGCCGAGGGCGGCGCGATGGCCGGTGTCGTGAGCGCGGGCAGCGGCGGCTCGGGCGTCACCCTCAAACAGGGCGATATCTCGGTGAACAATTACGCCGGCGTCGAGGTCGAAGCCCGGCGTGATGCGCGGGGCAACACACAGATCGATCTGCGGCGCGAGCTGAGTTCGCTGCTCAATTCCGGCGCCGGTGATGGCGCCATGCGCGCCCGCTACGGCGTGCGCCCCAATCCGAAAGGGAAGTGATCATGCCGAGCTGGCCGAATGATCTGCCGTTTTTCTCGAGCCGCAGCGGTTACAAGCTGAGCGGCCCCTCGGGACATATCAAGCGCTCGGAAATGAGCACTGGGCCCGACAAGCGCCGGCTGCGCACAAGCGCGGCCGCGCGGCCGTTCTCGGGGAAAATCTCTTACCTCACGATCGCGCAGCTCGCGCAGTTCGAGGCTTTCTATCGGGATGATTTGCGCATGGGCGTTTTGTCCTTTGATGCGGTCGACCCGATCACCGGCATCACGCACAGCTATGATTTCGTGTCTGAGTACGAGATCACATCGAACAAGCTCGGCGTCACCGTCTCGGCAACGCTCGAGGTGCTGCCGTGAGAGAGATTTCCGACCTTCTGGCGGCCGAGACCTATGCGCAGGAAAGCGGGCAGGTACTTGTGCCGCTGCTCATGCTCTCGCACTCCTCCTGGGCCGCGCCTGTGGCTCTGGTGCGTGATGCTAAGGCGCTCACGCATGACGGGCTCGAATACAAGCCTTTCCCCTTCGATCTGGCGCTGCCCGATGATGAGGATGAGGGCAACCCGGTGATGCGCTGGCGCGCGCAGAACGTGAGCCGGGAGATCATCGGCGAGTTCCGCGGCGTGACCGGCTCGGTGCTCGGGGTGGTGACTTATGTTCTGGTGTCGGCGCCCGAGGTGATCGAGATGGGGCCTTTCGAGGTCTACATCTCCGGCATCGAGTATGACGCCGACACGATCAGCGGCGTGATGACCCTCGAGCCGATCCTCGAGGAGGCCTTTGGCCGGCTCACCATGAGCCCCGCGACAACGCCCGGCCTGTTCTGAATGTGGACAGATGAATGGATCGGGCTGCCCTATGCCGATCTTGGCCGGGGCCCCGAGGCTTTCGATTGTCTCGGCCTCTTTCTCGCCCTGCATCGCGCCCGTTACGGCCGCGTCATCCCTGACCCGGCCTGCAGCGTCGAGCAGGCGGTGCGCCGCGGTGTGGTCGAGGCCTATCGCGGCCAGGTGAGCCGCGTGGCGAATGCGCAAGAGGGCGATGCGCTCCTGTTTCTATCGGCGGGGCGCCCGCTGCACCTGGGCTTTGCCCTTAATGATCAAGACATGCTGCACACCGATCGGATCGCCGCCAGCCGCCTCGAGCGCTGGCGTGGCGCGAGCTGGATCGGAAAGCTCGAGGGAATTTATCGCTTTGCTTGACGACACCAAGATGATCGAGGCCTGGGGCCAATCGCACCCGCTCAAGAGGCAAGCGGTGCGCCGCGAGGTTCCGGCCGGCGCCACGGTTGCGGAGATCGTGCGCGAGCTGGACCTCGATACCGAGCGCTATGGCATCCCGATCGTGCGCCTGATCCGCGGCGGCGAGATCACTGAGGTGCCGCTCACCATGTGGGGTAAGACCCGCCCGCGCCCTGGCACGCGGGTAGAGGTGGCTTTTGCCGTGCGCGATCCGGGCTCGATCGCCCTGGTGCTCTCGGCTGCCCTGCCGCACGCGGCGACCGCTGCAGCCACCGCGCTCAACCTGGGCTCTTGGGCCTATTCGCTCACCGTCGCCGCGATCTCGGTGGTGGGTGCGCTGGCGATCCAGGCGCTCATCCCTCCGGCCAGCACCAACGCCTCGGGCGGTGTGCAGAATTACGCGATCACCGGCATCAGCAACGCGGTGAACCGCTACGGCGCCTTTCCCTATGTGATCGGCCGGCATCGCATGTTCCCGCCGATGACCGCCACCGGCTACTCTGAGACGGTCGGGCGCGACATCTACTATCGCGGCCGCATGACCTTCGGCTATGGGCCTGTTGCGCTCGAAACGCTGATGATCGGCACCACGCCAATTTGGGAATATGACGGCGTTGAGCTGGAATTTCTCAACGTGGATGAGGCGCGCACGCTGGCCAACATGCCGCAGCTCGCCGAGCTGGTGAAGCCTCGGGCCGAGGAGAGCCAGGCGCCTCGAAAGCTGCTCGGCGATGTGGGCGAGGAATACACCTATCAGCCGGCGCAGCCCGCCAAATCCGTCTCGATCTCGCTCGAGCCGACCGCGCTCTATTACGTCGCCGGCGTCTCGGCTGTGGTCGAGGTTGCCGAGGTGGGCGTGGGCACCTGGTCGACCGCGGCAACCTACACCGACCTTGCGGCCGCGCAGACCTTCACCGCGGGCCCTTTCACCGATGGCATCGCCCGCATGTGGCGCGTGCGCGTCACCGGCGTGAGCGAGGCCGATGTCGAGAGAAAGGTGACCCGCCGGCGCTCGAATGAAGGCATTACGATCACCAACGCGAGCGCCTCCTATCAGGTTGAGGCGGCAGGCTGGCGCCAAGGCAGCGAGGCAATGCGCCTCTACGCGAGCGACGTGGCCGAGGATGGCTATAGCGACGTTCCGCAGCAGGATGATGCGCTTGTCAAATATACGCGGCTCGACACCTCGAGCGCCGCGGTGGATCTCACTTTTCCGCAAGGCCTCTATCGCACCAACGATGACGGCGATCAGAAAACCTTTAACGCCAATTTCCAATTTGAGTATCAGTCGCTCGAGGGCGGCCTCGATGAGGCCGATTGGATCGATCTTGGCACCACCACCTATGAGGCCAAGGTGGTCGGCCTCTACCGCGTGACAAAGACGATCGATTTTGCCGAGCCGGGCCAATACGCGATCCGTATCACCCGGCGCAACTTCATCGATGACGACGCGGGCGATTACAACAGCGCCACGCTCACCGCGATCCGCTCTTTCCGCGATGGCGATCTGCCGAGCCATGAGGGCATCGCCGAGATCGCGTTTCGCATCAAGGCAAGCGATCAGCTCAACGGCCAGATCGACAGCCTCAATGCGATCGTGCAGCAGCTCGCGCCGGTCTGGGATGGCTCGAGCTGGTCCGATCCGCAGCCGGTGCGGCATCCCGCCTGGGCCTTCCTGCAGGGGCTTCGTGGCACTCACCTGCGCCGCCCCGTCGAGGATCGGCGCATTGACCTCGAGGCCTTTCGCGCCTGGGCCGAGGAGGAGCCGCATTGGACCTGCGATTATGTCGTGGATACGCCAAGCCAGGTTTCCGAGGTGCTAGACATCATCGCGGCCGCCGGCCGCGCGCGGCGCACGCTCGCCGATTTTCGCTGGTCGATCGTGCGCGACGGTGCGGCCGGTCCGGTGCGCCAGGTGTTCACACCGCGCAATTCCTGGGGTTACTCGGCCAAGCTCACTTTCCCGCGAGAGATCCACGGCTTTCGCGTCAAGGTGATCTCCGAGCGCCTCGAGTGGCAGCAAGACGAGGTGTTTGTCGGCATCGATGGCTTCACCCGCATGACCGCGCGCGAGACCGAGGAGCTTGAGCTGCCCGGTGTGGTGGTGACCGCTGCGGACGAAGATGAGGGCAACGCCTATCGCCTCGGCCGCTATCACCTGGCGGTTGCACAGAACCGCGTCGAGCGGCACCAGTTCTATGCCGATTGGGAGCATATTCGCTGCACCCGCGGCGATAAAATCCGGCTGGTGCATGATGTACCGATGATCGGCATCGGCGCCGCGCGCATCCGCGAGGTGATCGGCGACGGCGCCGGAAATGTCGCCTCGATCGTGCTCGATGATCTTTTCGATTTCGATCAGGCCGCGCTGCGCATGACGGTGCGCAATATCGGAGGCGTGCGCGAGTTCTCGGCTTTTTCTCCGGCCGATCCCGCGTCTCGCACCTGGACGGCTGGCGAGGCGATCGCGATCGGTGACATCGCCGCCGGCGACCTGGTGGCGATCGAGGAGCCGGCACAGCGCACCGCCGATTTCCTGGTGGTTGGCGTCTTTCCTGACACCGATGAAAGCGCGCGTATCGAGGTGGTCGATGCCGTGCCCGAGATCCTCGAGGCCGCCACCGGGCCGCTGCCGGTTTACTCGCCGATCGTCACCACGCCGCGCGATCCTGCAGCGATCAACCTGCCGCCTGCGCCGGTTGTGCTCTCAGCGTATTCCGATCGGCGAACGCAGCTCATCGCCGCCAATGGCGCGGTTACGCCGCGCATTTCGGTGCAGCTTGCCCCTGTGACCACCGGGCAGAATATGGCCGGCGTAACGCTGCAGCTTCGCTGGCGCGAGAGTTTGACCGGCGAGCAATGGAGCTATGGCGAAACGGTTGGCGCGGCCGAGCAAGCGCTGCTCACTGGCGGGCTTACCGAGGGCGCAGAATACGAGGTGCAGGTGGCGGCAACCTCCGGCAGCGGGCGCACGCGCGGCTGGGTTTCGGCTGGCGTGATCACCGCCGCCTCGGATGCCCCGAACCCGCCCGCGATCGCCGCGGTTTTCGCTGCGGCCACGATCCGCGATGCCTCCGGCGCTGCGCGCCGCCCGGCAATCTCGCTGACCTGGACGCCAGTTTCCAAGGGCGTGCGGGCGGTGGCCTGGGAGATGCGCCCGGTTGGCCAGGCGGCAGCCGCCGGCAAGGCTCTGGACGTGAGCGCAGGCGCCACCATGATCAGCGAGGGGGTTCTGCCAAATACGGACTATGAGTGCCGTGCCAGCTTCCTCTCGGGCGCAGGCGCCTATTCCTGGGGCGCCTGGCAGCCGGTCACGACCGACAATGTGCAGCTCGGTGTTGCCGATGTTTCCGAGGAGGTGGTGAGCGGCGGCTTTGATGCACCCTCGATCCCGACCGGCCTTGTGCTAACTTCCGAGATCGCCGCAGACGGCCGCACGCGGATCACGGCAAGCTGGGATGCGATGACGCCGGCAACCGGCTATGACTTTGAAGTTTCCGAGGCGGGCGGCAACTTCATTGGCGTTTCCGTGTCGACCTCGCGCTATACCTTCGATGCGCTGCCTGGCACCTCGCTGGCTGCGCGGGTGCGCACGGTCAACGGCACGCGGCGCAGCGCCTATAGCGGCGAGGTCGCGCATACCGCGGCCCTCGATACCGTGCCGCCGGCTGCACCAACCGGCTTGGCGGCGCAGCTCGGTGTAAAAGCTGTCTGGCTCGAGTGGGACGAGAACGCCGAGAGCGATCTGGCCTTCTACGAGATCGTCGAGAAGGACAGCGCGTCCGCGCCCGGCGTGAACCCTACCTCGCCGATCTACAAGAGCCTCGCGACCACCTTCGTGCGCGACGGCTTTGGCACGCTCGAGGCTGACCTCACTAAGTTCTATTGGGTGCGCGCGGTCGACACCTCCGGCAACCGTTCGGATTGGTCGAACGGCGAGAGCGTGACGATCCCCGCAAAGCTCGGCGTTACTGCCGAGGACATCAGCGGCATCGTTGATGAGACCTCCTTCGCGCTCGGCCTCCAGCCGATCAAGATCGTGGACACGCTGCCGACGGAAGGGAACTACCCGAACCGGACGGTGACGCTCACCACCGACGGCAAGCTCTATCGCTACGTGGACGGCGCGTGGACCGCGGCCGTGTCTGCCGACGACATCGAAGGTGAAATCACCAGCGAAAAGATCGCCAGCCTCGCCACCAGCAAGCTCACCGGGCAGGTGCAGGGGCCGCAGATCGCCAATCAGGTGATCGACGCGAGCAAGATGGCCTCGAACGTCAAGGCCATCGAATACGTCAGCGCGCTGCCGACCTCGGGCAACACGAACGGGCGCACTGTCTACCTGAGCACCGACGGCAAGCTCTACCGCTACACCGCGTCCGGCTGGACGGCGGCCGTGGCCGCGACTGACATCTCGGGCGAGATCGTCGCGAGCCAGATCAAAGATGGCGAGATGACCATCGCGAAATTCGCGTCGGGTCTGACGGCGGTTGAGATCGTCGACGCGCTGCCCGCCACTGGCAACTATAACGGTCGCACCGCGACGCTTACTGGCGACGGCAAGCTCTACCGATACAAGGACGGAGCGTGGACTGCGGCTGTTCCGGCCACCGATGTCACGGGCACACTCACAGCGTCCCAGATCGCGGCCAACACGATCACCGCGGGTCAGATCAAGGCTGGGGCCATCACCTCGACCGAGATCGCGGCGGGCTCGATCCGCGCGTCGAACCTGCTAATCACCGACATGACGAACCTCGTGCCCAACGGGGCGATGAGTGACGACCCCGAAGACTACTTCACCGTCGTCAGCGGGAACGGCAGGGCTCGAAAGCTGAACGGGGCCGACTACGGCGGCAAGGGTCGGTATATTCTTCTGCTGCAGAAGGATGCCGCCGGCAACAACAGCCTCTACGCGGACCTGAACCAGCTGGTGCCGGTGACGCCGAGCGAGAAGCTTTACGTCGAGACGGCCATTCGGACCAATCAGGCGAGCACCAGTGCGGGCGCCTATCTGCGCCTGAACTGGTATGACGCCGACGAAAACTTCCTTGGCACCAACACTGACCTAATGGGCAACGCACCCATCACAGGCAGCTGGGTGACCTATGCCAAAGACGTGACGCCGCCAAGCAACGCGCACTTCTTCCGCATCCGTCTCTACAACCACAGCTCGCAGACCACGATCCAGAACCTGTTCTTCGATCAGATCATCGTGCGTCGGAAGACGGGCGGTGAGCTGATCGTCGACGGCTCGATCACGGCGGCCCATATCGACACAACCTCGATCCGCACCGCCGTGCTCACCGCTGGCTCGGTCGACACCGACCAGCTCGCGGCGGGCGCTGTGACCGCCAACGAAATCGCGGCGGGCGAGATCACCGCGGCCCACATCGCGGCGAACTCCATCACCGCCAGCCGGCTCACGCTGAGCGATCTGACCAATGCGGTGGACAACTGCCGGTTCGACTACGGCGATGAGGGGTGGGATCTCGGCTCCTTCGCGCTCGAGAATTCCTCGCTCGCACACTCGGGCAAGCGTCGCATCTACCGCACGGGCACGTCGTCCGCGGCGGCTCGCAACCTCAAATGGATGAGCGTCTCTCCGGGCGATATGATCCGCGCCGCCTGCTATGTCAAAGGCACCAACGATCTGGCGTGTAGCACCGTCGGGTGCCGCGTGACGTGGCGCGACAAGGACGGCAGCGAAATCGGGAACAGCGGCGTGCTGATGAATGGTGGCGATGTCACCACGGTTTGGCAGCTCGTCACGGGAATTCGAACGGCGCCGGCGAACGCCGCCTATGCGATTTTCGAGTTCGTCATCTACTCGCAGAATGCGGGCACGGCCTACTTCGATGACGCGTTCATGAACCGCGCCAATGGTGCCGAGCTGATCGTGGACGGCACCATCAAGGCCGACCATCTCGATGTCGGCTCGATCACCG
Source organism: Salipiger sp. ABN3_019 (assembly GCF_056158605.1). NCBI lineage: Bacteria > Pseudomonadati > Pseudomonadota > Alphaproteobacteria > Rhodobacterales > Roseobacteraceae > Salipiger > Salipiger sp. ABN3_019. Next base: position 331,242 of record NZ_JBSWTP010000010.1, on the reverse strand, counting down.
CCGAGAAAATCGCCGCGGGCGCAGTCACCTCCGACAAAATCCTCGTCGGCGACTTTACCAACCTCGTGGCCGGATCGGACTTCGAAGACGCGGACGCAAACCCGTGGCCGATCATGCCGGGCATGACGCTCGCCGGCGTCCCACACACTGGCTCCCAGTGCCTCTACATCAACACCAACGCGCAAACCTCGGTCCTGCCCAAGCGGATCACCTGCAATCCCGGCGACAAGTTCACCGTGGAGCTTTGGGCGCGTAGTGAGGGTGGCTGGAACGGCGACAGCAACTTCAAGATCCGGTTCTACCGCGACGACAACGCCGACTTCCTCGGCGCCGTGTCTTACGGCGCATCCCAAATCGGGTCCGAAGGCGTCTGGAAAAAGCTAACCGGCGAGTTCACCATCCCGGACGACTGCAGCGCTTTCCGCATCAGCCTTGCAAACGGCAACGGCAGCTCTGGCGCCGTCCGGCTCGACGACATCAGCGTGCGCCGCATGATGGCGGGCGAGATGATCGTCGACGGCGCGATCACGGCCTCGAAGATCGGCGTCGGAGAGATCGACGCGGACCACATCGACACAAACTCGATCTCGGCGGCGATCCTCACCGCCGGCGCGATCACCTCGCGCGAGATCGCGACCGGCGCCATCGTCGCGACCAAGTTCGGCGTCATGGACTGGGACAACATGTTCACCTTCGGGTCTTGGGGCACCGACCCGGACCTGATCGGCCAGTTCAGCAACTCCATCCCCTCCGGCGGCGACATCAGCCTGACGGGCGTCAAATCTTCGGGCGACCGCGCGCTTCTTCTGCGTAAGGGCCCGGATGATCTGACGACCTCGGTCTCTACGCGTCTGCCCGATGGGAGCGATCTTCTTGTGCCGGTCCGGCAGGGACAATCCTACTGGGCTGAGACCGAGGCGCGCGCCAGCGACGCGATGTCGCAAGGCTTCTGGGCGCGCATCCGCTGGTATGACCAGAACAGGAACAACATCGGCTATTCCGACATCGTCGGGAACGGTGCTCTTACCACCGGCTGGACCCGCTTTGAGAAGCAAATGACGCCCGCGTCCGGCGCCTACTTCGCGGGCTTTGAGCTTTACAACCACAACACCCAGAGCACGGCCCGTTGGGTCGCGGTGGATCGGATCGTGCTGCGCCGCGCCAACGCGGGCGAGCTGATCGTCGATGGTTCGATCAAGGCGAACAAACTCATCATCACCGGCGAGCCGGGAAGCCTCACCGAAGGCATCGCGCAGATCAGCACGGCCTTCATTCGTCAGGCGCACATCGAGGGCACGCTAGATGCGGACATCCTCACCGCGAACACGACGCTCAGCAACACGATCAAGGTGTCCGGCGACAGCCTCGGGACCATCCAGTCGCGAGCCAGCAACCCGGCGTCGCGCATCAACTCCGGCCCGAGCACCAACATCAACCCCGGCAAGATCACCATCTCGGGCGGCACGACGCTCAGCGACTGGCGCGGCACCTCCGATGCCACGACGATCAACGGCAACAAGATCGAGACTGGCTCGATCACAACCGATCAGCTCTCGGTTGGTCTTGGTAAGAACCTGCTGCAGAACACCGACTTCGTGGCGGGCACGCGCGGTTGGTGGTTCTATCCCAGTGGTGCGGCGGGGGCTGACACCGATTTCAAGGTGCGTTCGCCCGGCGCTACCTTCGCGGGGGCCGACTATCCGACCCTCGTTATGCACCAAACCAGCGGTGATACGAGCGGCTATTCCGACGTCATTTCGAGGGGTGTTGCGAGCAACGACGGCGGCCTTGCAATTGGCGCGCCGGTCACGCCCAACCAGTATTACGAGGTCAGTGGTAAATTCTCGATGCACCGCTGCACGGGTGAATTGCGGATCCAGTGGCGTGATGCCTCTGGCAACACCATCGGCTATGCGCCCCACGTAGACATCCCCGTCGGGTCCTATAGCTCCGACAATCCCGACGAGTGGCTGAGCGTCGTTTGCCGTGGGCAGGCGCCCTCGAATGCGGCCTTTGCCTGCATTCACATCCGCAAGCTGGCGACCCAATCGGGTCAGGGCGACAGCTACCTGTTCCTGCACAAGCCGCAGCTAGTGCAGACGGTGCCGAACGCCAGTGAGCTGACGCCCTACAGTGTGGGTGGCTACACCTACATCGACGGCGGCCAGATCATCACCAACACGATCACGGCGCGCAACATCGACACGGCGAGCTTGATTGCGGAACTCGCGACCATCACCACCGCCTACATCTCCGACGCCAACATCTCCGGCACGCTGAGTGCGGCCAAGATCACCTCGGGCACCTCCCTCCCGAACGGTGTGAAGATCGGCGGCACCAACGCGAGCGATGTTGCGGCGCGAGCCAACAACCCGGCGGCGCGGATCAACGCGACCAGCACCACCATCGATGGTGGGAAGATCACCACCGGCTCGATCACGGCGGGCATGGGCATCTTCTCGGGCGATCTGCGCTCGGACAACTATCAGTCGGGCTCTCAGGGCTGGGCGATCAACAAGAGCGGCGGCGCGCAGTTCAACGATCTGATCGTGCGGGGCAGCCTGCAGGTTGGCTCAGTGTCTGACCTCTACTCTCAGATCGACAGTAACCAGCGCGAGATCAGCACCGGGAGCACCACCACGGTCTTTACCGGAGCGGCAATGGGGGTCGGGTCCGGCCTTGCAGACCTTTGGTTTATCGGGCTTGGCGGTGAAATCAGAGAGCCTGCCCCCAACACAACTTACCGCATCTTCGTAGAGCGCCGCCTTTATGTGAGCGGGTCGTGGCAGGGCTGGGAAAGCGTCGGCGTCTCGTTTGACGTAAACGTGCAAAGCGGGACTGAATGGGACTTCTACTACGCTTCCAACACCATGATGGCCGAGTGTGACAACATCCAGTTCCGCGTGCGCTGGACCAAGATCGGCACTGGTGGGACCAATACCAACATGCGCAGCCTCGCAATATCTGCACGCTGCATTCGGAGGTGAGCGCCATGCAGGCATATGCATTCCTTGACGAAAATGACTGTGTCGCGACCGCGGGGATGGCCGCGGTCGCGCCTATCGGGGCCATGCTGGCTCCGAATGAGTTTCTCAAAAACATGGGCACTCTCGCTCGCTGCTATCTCTCCGAAGAGGGAGAGTTCCTTCCCCGCCCGGTCATCCCCGTTGATGAGCCAGATGGGGGCCTGCTCACTATTCCGCCGCTTCCACTCGGAACGCGAGTGATCGTTGGTGCCCGGTTTGAGGATGCTCCGGCGCTGGACATGGTGACCGATGTTGAGGGTTGGACGGAGACGCTGCAGTTCGCCCACTCGGGCCACTACAACATCGAGATCGCGCCTCCCGCGCCGTGGCAGGTGCTCTGCGCGAGCTTCGAGGTGACGGTATGATCCAGATTGGCCGCACCGACCAAAGCCGTGTCCGTGAAATGGACCTCGCGCGCCGACCGGTTCTGGAACGCGTGGACGCTGCGCTCAGCACGGCGCGCTCTGCCTACATCACGACCTTGCCCGGTCAGGACATGATCTATCAGGCCAAGGAGAACGAGGCGAAAGCGTATATCGCGCTGACCAACCCTCCGGCCGATCTGGCGGAGTTCCCGCTGCTCGCCGGGGAGGTGGGGATCACCGCACCCACCACCTACGAGCTGGCGCAGCTATGGCTCAACATGGCCGCGCAGTGGCGCGCGCTCGCGGGCGGCCTCGAGAACATCCGGGCGCAGGCCAAGGCCGACGTCACCGCCGCGACCACGCTCACCGAGCTGGCGCAGGCCGAGTCCGACTTTGCCGCCGCGCTCGACACCTTCACCACCAACAATCCCGTCTAAGGAAGGCCCATGCAAAAACTTCACTCCTACTCCGCGCTGATCGACCTGATGGAGAGTCACTACGCGGCCCTTACCGATCCCGATGCGGCGTGGTCTCTGCCCATGCTCAAGGGCGTCATGTCCCTCGGCAACTCAGCACCGGGTGACGACCACCGGCACGTCCACATGGCCGCGAAGGCTTATCTGACGCTCTCCGAGTTCCAGCAGCAGTTCTTCACCACCAACTACGAGATGCCCGCCGCCGTGCGCCGCGTGCTCGAAGAAAGCCCCGCGTGGCCCGCGCCGCTGGAGACCGAAGGGTTCGGCGAGGCGAGCCCGGCCGATCTCGACGCCTATCGTGCCTACGCTCTGTCTGAGATCGAGCACCTGTCTCGCTCGTTGCGCCTAGCCTTTGTCACCGAGCTGCCGGGGCAAGACATGGTGTACCTGCGCAAAGAGATCGAGGCCAAGGCGTATCAGGCGCTCGAGGCTGAGCCGGCCGATCTCTCAGGCTTTCCGCTGCTCGCGGCCGAGGTGGGTGTGACGGCGCCAGGCGCGGCCGAGCTGGCGCAGCTCTGGCTGCAAATGTCGGCGCAATGGCAAGAGGCTGCGGCGCCGCTCGAAGGCAACCGGCAGACCGCCAAGCTCGCGATCGAGGCGGCCGAGACGCGCGAGGAAATCACCGCGGCGCTCGATGGGTTCCGGGCGGCCGCGTGAGCGCAGGTTTGGCTGATTGGTATCGGCCGTGTGGCGGCGCCTATGTCGTCACGCGCGCCCTGATCTGGGATCTCGGCTGCGCTGGATCGGTCGCGCGCCTCGAGGTGCCGGCCGGCTTTCGCTTCGATGTCTCGGTGCCGCCGGCGCTGGCCTGGGCGTTCAATCCCGCGGCGCCCGAGTATCTCCGGGCCGCTTGCCTGCATGATTGGCTCTTGGGGCAGCGCTGCGGCCGTCTCACCGCTGGCGGGGTTTTCGCCGATGTGCTGGCCGCCGATCGCGTGGCGGCCTGGCGGCGGCTGCTCATGTGGCTCGCCGTGAGCCTCTACAAATTCAGGTAAACCCATGAACCTCCGACATACGTTTTTGCAAAACGGCCGCGGCCTCGAATGGCTCACCTCGAGCGTGTTGCTTGCCTTCGCGGTGATCCTGGTGCTGCCAGGAAACACGCTTGCCGCCTCGCGCAGCTTTTCCGGTTTCGTCGGGCTTGGGCTCGATGAGGGCGCGATGATCATGGTGCTAACGCTCATCGCCGCGATCCGTATGGCCGGGCTTTATGCCAACGGCAATGTGAAGGCCTCGCCGCTCTGGCGCGGTGCTGGCGCGATCGTCGGCGCCGGCATCTTCGCAAGCATCTCGGCGATCTTCGCGCTGCCCTTCGTGGCTGGGGAGCAGGCCGCCCTAAACACCGGCGTCGGCACCTACCTGGTGCTCGCCGCTTTCGACGTACTCGCAGCTTACAGGGCCTCCGCTGATGTTGGAATTTACCGCCGTACTCAATGCCATTGAGCCCGAGGCCTGGGCCGGGATTGTCGCCTTTGTCGGCGGCGTCGGCGCGGCCATCATCGCGGCGCTGCGCGGTGTGAAGCGCGATCCCGTCGAGGTCGGGCTGCCGGCACCGGAAACCGATCGCACCGAATACGTGCTCGAGGAGGTGCGCGGCAATCGCGCGATCCTCAAAGAGGTGGTCGGCCGCCTCGATCGGCTCCAGGACGATACCGAGGCGCTGCGCCGCGATACGGCGGTGCTGCGCGCCCGTCACGACTAAGGCGCCCTCCCCTCCCGCGCCGCTTTGACCGCCCCGCCCTCGAGCGGGGCTTTTTTATGGGAAATCGAAATGCTTGATCTCGACAAGCTGGCGGCCATCGCAGGCCGGCCGGCCAATGACAATATGCGCTCGATCCTCGCGGGCCTCGATGCGCATGGCTCCGGCGCTGGCCTCGATCGGCCGCACCGCCTGGCGCACTTCCTGGCTCAGATCGCGCATGAAAGCGCGGGCTTTCGTTACGATCGCGAGATCTGGGGCGCCACGCCAACGGCCGCGCAGGCGCGGTACGATACGCGCACCGATCTCGGCAACACGCCCGAGGCCGATGGCGATGGATATCTCTACCGCGGCCGCACGGGCATTCAGATCACCGGCAAAGCCAACACCCGCGAGTTTCGCGATTGGTGCCGCGCCGAGGTCGATGCCGAGGCGCCCGATTTCGTCGCCGATCCCGATCTGATGAATACAGACCCTTGGGAGGGCCTGGGGCCGATCTGGTATTGGCAGAGCCGCGGGCTCAATGCCTACGCCGATGCGGCCGACATCGAGATGATCACCCGGCGCATCAACGGCGGGCTCAACGGCTTTCCCGATCGGCTCGAGCGCTTCACCCGCGCGGCCCTGGTGCTGCTCGGATACGGGCCCGAGGCGGTGCGCCTGTTCCAGGATGATGCCGGGCTCAAGGTCGATGGCATTGCCGGGCCGAAAACCCGCGGCGCTCTGCACGAGGAGCTGGTGGCGATCGGTGAGCTGGTCGCCGAACCGGCCGAGCCCGAGATCGAGGCGGGCGCCTCGATCGAGTTTCCCGATGGTGTCGAGATCGAGGTGCCGGCTGGCGTCACGCTCGCCTCGGCCCTCTACCGCGCGCGCCGGGCCGAGGCCCAACTCGCGGCCATCCAGAAAATCATCGCCGCGGCGTGAGCCGCGGCCCTCTCCCTCCTGATCGAAAGGAAACCCTATGCACGATCTTATGACCTACATCACCCCGGCGCTGCTCGGCCTGTTCGGCGCGGTGCTGACGTTCCTGCTCAAGCGCGCAACCGGCGCGATCCAGGCCGCCACTGGCATCGAGATCGAGGCGCGCCACCGCGAGGCGCTGCACTCGGCGATTATGACCGGCGCCAAAGCGGCCGCCGCACGCGGCCCGGCTGCCGGCCTCGATGCCCTCAAGGCCGAGGCCCTGGACTATGCGCGCGCCAGCGTGCCCGGTGCGATCCGCGCGCTGGTGCCGGGCGACACGGTGCTCGATCGGCTCGCTGAGCGGTATGTGATGGAGCGCCTCGAGGCCCTTGGCTTCAAGCTCGAGGCGGCCGCGTAACTTTCGCGAACCTCTGGCGCCTAGGCTGTTCGGTGCCGGCCCTTTTGGTCGGTGCCGGCGGCGGGCGCCAGCCGCATCAATATCCCTAACCGGAAAGGGCTTGCCTGGACGCAAAGCAAACGGAAATCGAGGTGCCTTTCTCGGGCTTCGGTTGATCTGTTCCAACCTGTTTTTTTTGCCCCGCGTCCGATCCGCAAATTGGCGCGGGGTTTTTACGTGCCTGGCAAGCGAGAGGTGAAACATGGCCGGATCGGTCAACAAGGTGATCCTGGTGGGCAATCTCGGGGCCGATCCCGAGGTGCGCACATTCCAGAACGGCGGCAAGGTCTGCAATATGCGGATTGCCACCTCTGAGAACTGGAAGGACCGCAACACCGGCGAGAGACGGGAGCGCACCGAATGGCACTCAGTGGCGATTTTCTCCGAGCCGCTGGCGCGGATCGCCGAGCAATATCTGCGCAAGGGCTCAAAGGTCTACATCGAGGGGCAGCTCGAGACCCGCAAATGGCAGGATCAAAACGGCCAGGATCGCTATTCGACAGAGGTGGTGCTGCGCCCTTACCGGGGCGAGCTGACGCTCCTGGACGGCCGGCGCGAGGGCGATCGGGGCAGCTCGGGCGGGGGCTATGGCGGCTCGGGCTATGGGGGCGGCGCCGGGGGCGGTGCTGGCGGCACTAGCGGCGCCGGCGACACCGGCGGTGCTGGCAACACTGGCGGCGGCCCGCGCCGGGATATCGATGATGAAATCCCGTTTTGACCGATTGCGGCCGCGCCTCCTGGTGATCGGCCAGGGCGAGCACGGAAAAGATGAGGCGGCCGCGATCCTCGCGCGCCGCCTTCGTCTTTCGCACATCAGCTCGAGCGAGTTCGCCGGGCGTGTCGCGGTCTGGCCGCTGGTGGCCGATCTCTACCCGGATTTTGCCGCCGCCTATGCCGATCGGCGCAATCATCGCGCACTCTGGTTTCACGCGATGGCGGCCTACAATCTACGCCCCGGCCCCTCGCTGGCCGAGCAGCTCCTCGAGCATCATGCGATCTATGTGGGGCTGCGCGGGCGCGCCGAGTTCGACCGCGCGCGGGTGTTCTTCGATGCGGTGATCTGGGTGGATGCCGAGGCGCGCCTGGGGGCCTCGGCCGAGCCGATCGAGCTGGGGCCCGAGGATGCGGATCTTGTGCTCGACAACAATGGCAGCCTTGCCGAGCTAGAGCACAACGCGGCGTTTATCGCGGCCCTGGTGGGCGCCGCCTGGGCATAAAAAAACCGCCCTGGCGCAAGGCCAGGGCGGAAAGTCAAGGGTAACATCTCAATCGATGCGATCGCGTATTGATGCGCACAAAAATCTGTGCGTTGCAAACATTAATTTGCAACCCATTGAGAACAAACCGGAACGCGGGTGCGCGGATTTTGCGCGGATTGCGCGGAAAACGCCGGTGAAAACGGGTGAAAATGGGTGAAAACCAAGGAAAACAGGGGCTTAAAAAAATCTGCTAAAACCCTGCAAAAACGCCTTGTTTCCCCGTGGGTTGGTCAATATACGGGTCCGCGGAGACGTGGCCGAGTGGTCGAAGGCGCTCCCCTGCTAAGGGAGTAGGCCCGGAAGGGTCTCGAGGGTTCGAATCCCTTCGTCTCCGCCATCTACCATTTTGATTGAATGGCTCTGGGGCGCTTGATAGCGTATAAGTCTATGGACTGATGCGCTTATTCTCTTTCGTTGATTGCGTTCGTTTCACTTCGATTGCGCTCGGTTCTATTCGTTCCGTGGTATGAAAGGTGGTACGTCCGATGGCCTACACCTCCGGCAAACTGACCAAGAATCTCGTCCGCACCCTGGGCACAGGGCGGCACGGCGACGGCAATGGCCTCTACCTCGTGGTTGACCCATCCGGTGCCCGCCGGTGGATCGTGCGGGTCACAGTGAAGGGTCAGCGCAACCGCCAAGGAAAGCCCAACCGAACGGACTTCGGTCTAGGCGGCGCTGCCATCTTAAGCCTGACAGTCGCCCGAGAACGGGCGCTTGAATAGCGGCGCCTCGCCAAGCAGGGGCTGAAGCCGAAGTACCATCGCGACAAGGAGGTACCATGCTTTGAGGAGGTCGCGCGTCAGGTCCATATCGAGCGTCTGCCGACCTGGAAGAACCCGAAGCACGGTCAGCAGTGGATCAACACGCTCGCAGATTACGCCTTCCCCAAGATCGGCCGCTTGCCTGTGTCTGAGATTGATCAGCCAGAGGTCTTGCAGGTCCTCTCCCCGATCTGGACCGAGAAGCATGAGACCGCTCGTCGTGTCGCACAACGCATGAAGGCGGTTCTGGACGTCGCCCGCTCACGCGGCTTCCGTGAAGGCGAGAACCCAGTGACGGTCGTCATGGACGCTCGTGTCCTGCTGTTGCGTGACCTGGTTTCTGAACCGGAGCTTCGCCGTGCGGAGGTGGCATGGTGACTTCGAACATCAAGCAGTCTGAGCAAAGAGCAAGGCGACCCGGTTCTAGGTCTTCGACCGTTGAACCGGGGCCTTGCGAGGGGCGGCAAGCCTCCCCTTCGAACCCCAACCGGACCGCGCGGGGTGCGGTCTCCTCGGAAAAGCAGGAAGCCGTGTTCTTCTACTGCTCCTCCGAGGAAAAAGCGCTGATCCGGCAGGGCGCTTTGCAAATCGATAAGCAACTGCCACCGAAATTGAGGCCCATCGGGGGCTGCAGAGCTTCAGAAGTTGCGGGCAGATTGTGCCTGAGGAGGAGGTCCTGAGTGGCATGCAGGGGGTCTGCGAATTCCCGGTCTACGTGTGCCGCCAAATCGTTCAGCTGACGCATGAGCGCGAGAACCTGCCGCGCAACCTGCGGCGCCGCCACAGCGGTGGTATCCAACCCATTCTCTATTGCAGCGCCCGCTGCAAAGCGTTCCGCCAGTTGCCAATCCCGGCTGCGTTGAGCGTCGGTGATCTGGCGCGTCTCGAGCGCAAGGTTCTCCAGATAGGTGTCCGGCGACACGGTCGGCGCATCGCGCTCTTGTCGCGCGATCATCTCCGAGACCGCGCGTCGCACCATGGACTGCAGCATCGCCTTGACCTGATTATCGTTGGCCGCCGTGTTCTGAAATTGTTCGAGCACTTTTCTTTCTCCTGTTTCGATGGCGGACAGCAGGTCTGCAGACCGTTTGACCGCGTCGCGGAGGAAGTGGGTGCGAAGCGAAACCGACAAAAATGCCGGAGCGCCGAGACGCCGGAGTTTTTCCGGCCAGCGGCGCCGGAAGTAGAAGACCCCGTTTCTGCGGACGAGATGAAGCCCCCATCTTCTCGACGGTTCCTGAGTTCGACGCCCTGATCTATGTGAACCAGTTTGTGAACCACCGCGTCGTGGTGACGGGAGGCTGGCCGCCTGATCAGCGGCTATCCCATTGGAGGGTATGGAATTTTTGGATGTCATTGGCTGGGGCGGTAGGATTCGAACCTACGGTGCGCGGTACCAAAAACCGGTGCCTTACCACTTGGCTACGCCCCAACCGTGGCGCGGGATTTACGCCAGAGGCCGGAGGGGCGCAACCCCCTTCTGGAAAATTTCTTGGTCTTTTTTACTTCACCTAGCGGCAGCCCCGTCGCGACCCTTTGGCTCTGGGCCGTCGCGCCCGGAATTGCCCTCCGGCGCGGCCCTGAGAGCATCGCCCTGCCCGCGGGTGACACCCTCGGGCGGGCGCCGAAAGAACGCGTGTTGTCCGCGGCCCGCGCGCTTGGCCGCGTAAAGCGCTGTGTCGGAATCCTCGAGCAGCGCGCTGGCGCTGCGATAGCGCGCAGCCTCCCCATTGGCGGCAATGCCGATGCTGGCCGAGATCCGCGCGCGATCTTCTCCCAAGGCCACAGGCGCCTCGAGACGCCGGATCAGATGCTCGGCCAGTTCCGACAGCCGCTCGGCGTCGGTGAGCCCGACGAGGATGATGATGAACTCATCGCCGCCCACCCGCGCCACCGTGTCGTCACGCCGCGTGAGCTCAAGCATGATCCGCGCCACCTGCTGCAGCACGCGGTCCCCTGCCCCATGGCCCAGCGTGTCATTGACCCGCTTGAAGAAATCGAGGTCCACATGCATCAGCGCAAATTCAGCATCCCGGCGCAGCAGTTCGGCCAGCGCATGGGTCACCGCGCGGCGATTGCGCAAGCCGGTCAGAGGATCGGTGAAGGCACGCTGCTCGGCAGCCAGCATCGCCCCTTGCAGACGCCGGTTGAGCGTGCGCGAGGCCTCCATCGCGGCGGATTTCGCCTCGACAAGATAGAGCATGTCTATGGCAAGATCGGTCGGGGCGAAATCGCTGCTGGTCAGCGCGTGATCGCGCACCGCCTCGACCACGCCGATACCGAACGACAGGTTGAGCACCGCCCCGCCGCCCGTGTCCGGCAGCGCAAGGCCTCGCAGACCGCCACGGCGCTCTTCGGCGCGACCGGTGAAGCGAACATGCAGTTTACGGCCAGACGCCGCGTGAAGCTGGGGGATGTCGGTGATCCGGCGCGGACGGAAAATCTCGAGAAGGCTGGTGAAGTGCTGGCCGCTGAAGTCTGCCCCCGTCCGCTCTGCGCCCCCGCGCAGCACGCGGCGCAGGGTCGGACCCAGCGCGACGATCCGGCCGCTCGCATCCAAACGCAGGTGCATGGGACAGAGCGCATCGAGCGTGGTCTGTGGCAGGCTCAGTTCCGTCATCGGCGGCGCCCTGCCCCATGCGCGCCCAGATCGAACCGGCGCCCCTCGGCAAAGGCGGTCTCGATCACCGTAATGTCGATGAGCTCGCAGCTTCCGCTTCCGCCGCGCAGCTCGAGCAATGCCAGCGCGCCGTAATCATCCGCCATGGCGCGCAGCACGCCAGCCATGACGTGGGAAAAACCGGTGCTCGCGGGCGGCCTGCAGTGACAGATGAGTGTGAACTGCCGGGAGGCCACATCGCGCAATTCCAGCAACGGCAGATCGAGGTCAGGCACCGCGAGCCGCGCGCGCCCCGGCAGTTCCTCGAGCGAGTGCAGGAAGTCGACGAAATCCTCACCGCCGTAGCGCATCAACCGGCGCAGACCCTCGTTGTTGGGATGGGTGATGAGATAGGTGCCGATATCCTCCAGCATGACGTCGCGCGGTTTGCCGAGCTCGGTTTCGGCGGCCTGCAGAACGCGCCCGACAAGCTGCGCCTCATAGTCGAGCATCGCCTCGAAATCCGGCAGTTCGAGCCGCGCGCGGGTCGCGATCTCTCGCCAGAGGTCGGGCCCATAAGTGTCCTGCAAGAAGCACTGGAGTGTTCGGGCGACCAGCCCGTGCATCCGCCCATCCTCCTGTCTTTGGGGTTTCCATTGCGATCCTTGACGGCGATCCTCGAGCGCGATTGTCGAGCGCGATCCTCGAACCCGTCTCAAAGCAGGCCTGCCACCAGACAGGCCCGCCAGAGTTTTAGCGCAGAGAGATTAATGGAGCGGTAAACCGTCAGGGACTGGGCAGATGTCCCTGATCAGGCGACCTCAGACTTCAGCCACAAGGGCAGATGGCCGATATCCGGCAACACCACATCGGCATGGGGAGAAAGATCGTCAGCTTCCGCAGGGCCGGTGAGCACCGCAACCGTCATCATTCCCGCAGCCCGCCCGGCCTCAAGATCATGGGTGCTGTCACCGACCATGACCACCCGCGCAGGGTCCAGCGCAACAGCCGTGGCAAAAGCCAGCAGCGGCTCTGGCGAGGGTTTCGCGCCATGGCCGCTGTCAAAACCGGCAATGAAGTCAAAGCTCTGCGCCACCCCTGCCCCGCGCAGTTGCGCCAGCGCCGAGGTCTCGCTGTCGTTGGTCATGACCCCAAGCCGCAGACCCTCGCGCGCCAGCCCGTCCAGCAGCGGCAGCAGCGGCACGGCCTCCGACAGCGGCGCGCGTGCCGCCTCGGCCGCGAGATATGCCTCGATCTCGCCGACATCGGCGCGCCCCAGCCCGCGGGCCAGACATTCGGCGGCCTCGCGATTGGTCCCGGCAATCACCGGGCTGTCCTTGAAGAAAGTCTCGGTCTCGAGGTCAAAGCGCAGTTCCCGCGCCATGGCCGAGATCAATGCAGCCTCGCCCCCGGCAAGCTGCCGCATCACCGTCAACGCCCAAGCGTTCCATGTGCGCGCAAAATCGAACAATGTGCCGTCCTTGTCGAACAGCACCCCATCGGCACGGCGGCGCAACAGGCTCATGTCCAATGCACTTCGCCACCGCCGGGCATATGCTGGCGCGCCTGAAACGGCACATCATAGGCATGGCCGCTTTCGTCGCAGAACGCCCGAACCCATGCGTCGTCCATCAGCAGGAAATCCAGCACGGCGCCCTGAAAGCCCGGATCGGAAAGATTCGAGCGAAAGTCGTCGATCGAGGCCCCGGTCGCCCCAAGGAAGACCGGCAAGAGCTCGTCATTGGCGGCCAGCCATGCGGCGGCCTCTAAGCCGATCAGTTCTGCTTGGTCGCGGCCCAGCATCTTCGCGTCTCTCCCGGATTTCGAAAGGCTTTTTTAACCAGTTTTCATAAAGACTGAGCGCGCATTCGGATGCAAGCCCCGCCCGCCACGCATAGGTGCGGGTGCTTCTTAGGGACCCAACGGGACGAATGGAACCATGCCCCGCGCTGGCTGGAGGAGGCCGCGGGCGGGCATTAGCGCGAAGGGCGCCGCGCCGCGGCAGGAGAACGATTGGACGAGATGACAGGACGGATCCTCATCGCCGAGGCCACCGCCGAGCAGCGCATCCTGCTGCGGGCCAAGCTGGCTTCGGCTTTCTATACGGTCACCACCGCCGAGAGCGGCGCCGAAGCGCTGCGGCTCGCCGCCGCGACGCCGCCTGATCTGGTGATTGCGGGCAGCATGCTGCCAGATATGTGCGGCACCACCTTCTGCACCCGGCTCAGGGCGCTTGGCGGTCATCGCGATACGCCGCTTGTGCTGCGCTCCGACGAGGACCGCCCAGAGGAACGGCTGGCGCTACTCGCTGTCGGCGCGGATGATGTCATTGCCCGCAGCGATGGCGAGGTGCTGCTGGCCCGGCTGCGCAATTTGCTGAGCCATGCCCGCACGCGCGACGAAATGCGGATGCGCGACGACACCCAGCGTGCCTTGGGTCTCGCCGAAGCGCCGCAAGGGTTCAGCAGGCCGCCCAAGATCACGCTGCTTCCGCTCACAGCCGACCCGGCCCTCGATGCGACCGCGGCGCAGCTTCGTATCGCGCTCGACGCGCAGCTGCGCACCGCCGAGCCCGCGCGGCTCTTGGCGGCGCGTACGCCTGCGTCAGAGGCGATCATTCTCGTCGACACCGGGTGCGGCGCTGGCAGCGGGCTCGCGCTCCTGTCGCAGTTGCGCATGCAGCGGCGCGGACATCCGCCTTGCATTGTCTATGTCACCGGCCCCGGCCAGCCGGAGATCACGGCCAAGGCGCTCGACCTCGGGGCCGACGATGTGATGGCGGGCGGGCTCGATCCGTTGGAACTGGCCCTGCGTCTGCCCCGTCTCATCAGTCGGGCGCGGCGGGTCCAAAGCCACCGAAAGGCGCTGCGCAAAGGGCTGCGCGCCGCGGTCACCGATCCGCTCACCGGGCTTCACAATCGCCGCTATGCTCTGCCGCATCTGGCACGGATGCTGGAACAGGCGCAGCAACAGGCCGAGCCACTGGCGATCCTTCTTGCGGACCTCGACCATTTCAAAACGGTGAACGACCGCTGCGGGCACCCGGTGGGCGATCAGGTGCTCGCGGCCACGGCGCGAACGCTGGCGCGCGACCTGCGAAGCGCCGACCTCGTGGCGCGTTTCGGGGGCGAGGAATTCCTCATCGCGCTGCCGAACACCGATGCCGCGCAAGCGCTTGCCACGGCAGAGCAGCTGTGCAGGCGGGTCGCGACACAGCCGCTTTGCGCGCCGCAGGTCACCATCAGCATCGGACTGGCCCTCAGCTACGGGCCGGACACCGCGGAGGAGGCGCTAAAGCGGGCGGACCAAGCGCTCTACCGCGCCAAACACGCCGGGCGCAATCAGGTGCATCTGGGCAGAACGGCGCTCGCGCCTCCCAGCCTGCAGGACGCGCCGCGCGCCCTGCGGCGCTGACCAAGCGTCTATGCCGGACAGAACTTTCCGTCCGGCGCGCGCTCAGTCGCGCTTTTTCGGAGGCAGGCGTTTCGCCAACTCGTCGAGCTTCATTTCAAGCCGATTGGCATAGGCAGCCCGCTCGTCGGGCGACAGCCCCGAGACATAGTCCACCAGCACCTGCTGGCCCATCTTTTGCCGCTCCGCAGCCCGCGCATCTTGGGCGCTCAACACCTGCTCGAACCCCGCCCGGTCAAAGGGCTCAGCGCGCAGCAGTTCCAACGTCTCGCGATAGGCGCGGAACGGTGCCGGAGGTCGTGCGTCGCCGCGCTTGCGCTCGAAGGAGGCGAAAAGCTCGCGCCCCAATTCGCGGCGCTGCGAGTCGGAGAAAGCCGAGGTATAGGGCGCGATAAAGTCACGGCCGCGCGGCGGCCCGTTGCGATCGGGCCCGCCGTGACGCAGCACGCCGCCCGCGACGATCCCCACGACCGCGAGGTTTAGCGCCAGCGAGCCGAGCAGCAGCCAGCGCATCCAGCGCGGCGAGCGCCCATTGCTGCCGCCAGCCTGCGAGCTCGCCGGTTTCGGTGTTTCAGATGCCATTCTCAAAGTCCCAACATCGCGTAGTCAAAGCCGCTCGACGGGTCGAGCGCCGAGAGTGTGCTGCTGGTGTCGTAAGAGATCAGCGTCGACATCGCATCGGGCGAGACAACACCGATCCACACACCTGCAGCGCAGGCCGCCGCGAGCCCGGCCATCGCGGGCCAACCTCCGAAGGCGCGCAGCGCGGCGCGCCAGCCGCCGCCACGAGACGCGGCGGCACGGGGCACGTCAGCCGGGCGCGGGGCGGGCTGCTCGGCGAGCGCCAGCGCCTCCATACGCGCCATCCAGTCCCCCGAGGGCAGCGCGGCGTCGCGCCGTTCCGCCTCGAACAGGGGGCCGAGATCCCCTTCTTCAATCCTGCGCTCGTCAGTCATCGTCGTACCCCAGCTCTGCGCGCTTTCCGGCCAGCAGACCCTCGAGCGCCTTGCGGCCACGCGCGGTCAGGCTTTCCACCGCGCGCACGCCAATCTCCATGATCCCGGCGATCTCGGGGTTCGAAAGCCCCTCGAGATGCCGCAAGACCACCGCCTGCCGCTGCCGCTCGGGCAGCGCGTCCAGCGCTTCTTGCAGGGCGCCTTCGCGGGCGCGGCCCTGCAGCGCCGCCTCGGCCCCGGGGGCCGGATCGGCAGGTTCGGCGATCTCGTCCAGATCCACCGTTCCGCCGCGGCGGCGACGAATCCGGTCGATGCAAAGATTGGACACGACCCGGTAGAGCCATGTCGAGACCTTCGCTTCGCCGTCGCGCCAGCCCGGCGCGGCGCGCCACAGCCGCAACAGGGCGTCCTGCGCCACATCTTCCGCCTCGGCCCGGTCGCCCAGCATCCGGACGGCATGGCCAAAGGCGCGCGGCGCAAGGCGCTGAACCAGCGCCCGTGCCGCGGTCTGATCACCGGCGGCATAGGCCGCCAGCAACGCCTCGTCGCTTGCTTCGCTCATGGCATCAAAGGGCATCCGGTCCATTCCTCTGCGCTAGCCCGAAGCGCCGGGCCACGCAATGGCCGGGGGGCCGCAACGCGCGGCCCGCCCGGTTCCGTTCAGTACTGCCAGAAGTCGTGCATGCCGCCGCCGCGCGGACCTTCGCCGCCACGCGGGCCGCCGCCGTCCTGCGGGCCGCGCTTGAAGCCCATGCCCTTCTGACCGCCGTGGCCACCGTGGCCGCCATGGCCTTGCTCGCCGCGGAACTGGCCACCCTGACCGCCGTCATGGCGCATCATCCGGTCTTTGCCGCCGCGCGGGCCTTCGCCGCCGGGGCCCTGACGCATCGGGCCGGCCTGTGCCAGTTCGTCCTGACTGACTTCGCCGTTCTCATCTGCATCGAAGCGGTCGAAGAAGCCCATCGGCCCCTGCGCCTGCATCTCTTCGAGCGTCAGTTTGCCGTCTTCATCGGCATCGAACCGCTCGAGCATACGCTGCTCCATGCGCGCCTTGCGCATCTCCAGCTGCTGCGCTTCGCGCGCCGCCTTGCGGGCATCGGCAAAGGCGATCAACTCGTCGCCTTCCAATTCACCGTTGCCATCGGCATCCGCCACCGCATAGGCGTCGGCAAAACCCGCCGCCGGGCCGTTGGCCGCGAATTCGTCGCGGCTGATGCTGCCGTTGCCATCGGTGTCGAAGGTCTCGAACATCTGCGTCATGGGCGCCGGGCGATCGCCACGGGGGCCCATCGGCTTGGCGTCGGTTGCAGCAAAGGCAAGGCTCGCCGTGCCCAGAACCACAAGGGCGGCACCGGTCATCAGTTTGTTCATGCGTGTCATCGCTGCGATCTCCTCATTCATCGCTACTTTCGCCGGAGGCCTCAGTGCCTGCCGATCACAAGCTTTTACGCAGCGCCGGAACGGTCCCGTCGCTGCGAGAGAAGAAATTTTCGCGGGTTTGTGCGGGTCGGACAAAGCGATGTCAGAAATGCGCTATATATCAAACCCTTGGAGGAGCATCACAGGGCCGTGACCAGCGCAGTTTATCTGCGCCGCACCCTCATCCGACCGCGCGCAGCGGGGCCGGCGCGAGCCGCGCCTCGGCGCTGCGGGCATGGCCCTCCATCCCTTCGGCGCGG
Source organism: Salipiger sp. ABN3_019 (assembly GCF_056158605.1). NCBI lineage: Bacteria > Pseudomonadati > Pseudomonadota > Alphaproteobacteria > Rhodobacterales > Roseobacteraceae > Salipiger > Salipiger sp. ABN3_019. The sequence continues at coordinate 313,648 of NZ_JBSWTP010000010.1, read as the reverse complement.
GAAATCCCGGCGCTGGCGCGGGCGAGATCGGGCAGCGCCTGCGGGTCCGCTTCCTGCCATGTCACGCATTTGAGGAACTTATGCACCGACAGCCCGCCCGTGTGCCGCGCCGCGCGGCCCGTGGGCAGCACATGGTTTGGCCCTGCCGCCTTGTCGCCGAAGGCAACCGTGGTCTGAGCGCCCAGAAACAGCGAGCCATAGGCGCGCAGCCGCGCGCGCCACCACGGCAGGTCGCGGGCCTGCACATGCAGATGCTCGGGCGCATAGTGATCCGCCAGCGCCGCCAGTTCCTCACGGCCGGGCACCAGCATCACCTCGCCAAGCTGCGCCCAGGCCTCGCGCGCGGCGCTCCGGTTGGGGTCGGGCAGCGTCTGCGCAAGGCGCGGCAGGCGCTCGATCACCGCTTCGGCCAGCGGGCGGTGATCGGTGGCCAGCCAGACCGGCGAATTGCCCCCATGCTCGGCCTGCCCCAAAAGATCGAGCGCGACCAGGTCCGGATCGGCGGAGGAATTGGCAAGGATCATCACGTCGGTGGGCCCCGCGACCATGTCGATCCCCACCGGCCCGAACAGCTGCCGCTTGGCCTCTGCGACGAACTGATTGCCCGGCCCCGCAAGGATATCCGCCTCGGGCTGACCGAAGAGGCCGAAGGCCATCGCGGCGATGCCCTGCACCCCGCCAAGCGTCAGCACCTCGTCCACCCCCGCCACATGCAGCGCGTGCAGGATCGCCGGATGGATACCCTCCGGGCCCGGCGCCGAGCAGGCGATGACCGTCTCGACCCCGGCGGCCCGCGCGGTGGTCACGGTCATCAGCGCCGAAGCGATATGCGCGTAGCGCCCGCCCGGCACGTAGCAGCCGGCACAGCCCACCGGGATAAGCCTTTGCCCGGCGCGCAGGCCGGGGCGCAGTTCAACCTCGAACTCCTGCACCGAGGCGCGCTGCGCCTGCGCAAAAGCGCGGATGTTGGCGTGCGCGTAGGAGATATCTTCCAGCAGCGAGACCGGCAGCGCCCGCTGCGCCTCGGCCAGCCGCGCGGCGGGCACGAGGATGTCACCCTGCCAGCCGTCCAGCCGCGCGGCGTAGTCGCGCGCCGCCTCGGCACCTTCGCTGCGCAGCCGCGCCAGCATGATCTGTACGATGTCGGCGGTATCGGCGGCAGAGCGCGGAGGCAGGCCGGGAGCGGATTTGAGATAGGTTACGGACATGGGAGAAAACACTGGCCTGTCGCTTGGGAGTTTCGGATTTTGTAAATCTGTGCGAGGGTCGAGCCGAGCCCGGGCCCCGCCCGGACCAAGCCATGGCGCAGTCGGGAACCGGCACGGCGGCGCCACAGCGGATGAGGGACGAACCGATGCTGATGAAGGGGATCACCCTGCGCGGGCTGGAGGTGTTCGAGGCGCTGGCCGCCAGCGGCTCGGTGGCGCAGGCGGCCGAACGCACCGGGCTCAGCCAGCCCGCGGTGAGCCAGCAGTTGCGCAATCTCGAAACCGCGCTTGGTGCCGATCTCGTCGATCACGGTCGCCGGCCGATGCAACTGACCCCGGCGGGACGCTCGTTCCTGATGCGCACGCAGGCGGTGCTGGGCCAGTTGCGGCTGGCGCAGAACGAGCTGACGGTGATGGATCTGACCCATCTGTCGCAGCTCAACCTCGGCGTCATCGACGATTTCGACAATGATCTGACGCCGCAACTGGTCACCATCCTCGCCGAGAACATGACCCGCTGCCGCTTCAAGCTGGTGACCGCGCCAAGTCATGAGATCATGCAGGCGATGACCGATCGCCACCTGCATATCGCCATCGCTGCCAGCCCCGGCACGGCGGCGCAGGGGGTGATCGAATACCCGCTTGTGCGCGATCCCTTCGTGCTGGTGGCGCCGCGCGGCAAGGCGCGCGAGGCGGGCGGCACCGAGGCGCTCATGTCGGCGCTGCCGCTGCTGCGCTACGACCGCGACCAGTTGATCGGACGGCAGATCGAAACGCATCTGTCGCGGCTCAAGCTCGACTTCCCCGAGCGGTTCGAGATCGGCGCCCATCTGTCGCTGATGACGCTGGTGGCGCGCGGCGTGGGCTGGGGCATCACCACGCCGCTCGGCTTCATGCGCGCGGCGCGGGTGCACGACCGGATCGAGGCGCATCCGCTGCCCATCAAGCCCTTCTCGCGCACCATTTCGCTTTTCTCCGCCGCCGATTGGGCCGACCGTGTGCCACGCGACGTGGCGCGCACCATGCGCCAGTTGGTCTCGGATCTGGTGATCAGCCCCGCGCTGCGCCAACTGCCCTGGCTCGACGGCAGGCTGCACCTGCTCGAAGGCGACTGAGGGCTGCGCGCGCATAGGGGCTTTCCTTTCCGAACATAAGGCTTTCGGAAACTACAAGCCGCTCTGCCCTCCCCGGAGCAAGGGAAAGACAGGGATTTTTCGGAACGGGAATGCGCCGATTTGGGAAATTCGAATTGCCCACCCTCAGCGCCCGCAAAACCGGCAGAGGGCCCAGCCTCGGGCGATCAGAACTCAGGCGGTTTTCAGGCGGTCAGATCGAGGAAAGCCCGCACCGCCGCTTCGAACTCGCGCGGCTTCTCGGCGTGCAACCAATGACCGCAGCCCGGTAGTTTCGCGAATTTCGCATTCGGAAACAGCTCTTTGATCCGCGGCCTGTGCTCGGCCTGCACATAGTCCGAGTTCGCCCCCGACAAGAACAGCGCAGGCCCGTCGAACTGCCCGTCGATCTGCGGAAACCCGATGATCTTCGGCATTTCCGCCGCCAGCACGTCGAGGTTCAGCTTCCAGCCTTTGTTCTGCAGGTCGAGCGACTGGGTGAAGAAACTGCGCAGCGTCGGATCGGAGATATGCGCGGCCAGTTGGTCGTTCGCCTCGGACCGCTTCTCGACCTGCGTCAGATCCACGGCGCGCATGGCCTCGATGTTTTCCATCTGGCTGTGCGTATAGGTCACCGGCGCGATGTCGGCGAGAATGGCCCTGTTCACCAGATCCGGGCGGGTCAGCGCCAGCACCATGACCGCCTTGCCGCCCATGGAATGGCCCAGAACGTCGGCCGTGCCGCCAAGGCTCTCGATCACCTCGGCGATGTCGGCGGCCATGTCGGGATAGCTGTGGCTCTCGCTGCGCGGGCTGTCGCCGTGGTTGCGCTGGTCCACCGCGATCACCTCACGCCGGTCCGACAGCCGCTTGGCGATCACGCCCCAGTTGCGGGCGGAGCCAAAGAGCCCATGCACGATGACGAGCGGCGGAAGATCGGTGGCGGAGCCGTGGCGGATCATGTTCAGCATGCGCCCTGTCTAAGCCGCGGGCGCGGGTGGGAAAAGGCCAAAAGCGCTGGGGCCGCGCGGCCAAATCTCTTCGAAGAGATTTGCAACTTCCTTCGAAGGACGTTGCGCGGCCCCGACAAATCCCTGACTGTGCGCCTATGGATCAGGACCTTCAAATCGGCGCACGGCTGATGCCGCTCTTCGAAAGCCGCCTCGGGCTCGGCAAGGGCAGTTTCGAGAAGCGCGCGAGGCGCGCGGCGCATCGCCTGCCGCGGTGGGCACGGCGCGATCTGGCACAGCTGCGCGCGGCGCAGGGCATGACCGGCCACCCCAAGCTCGCCAAACAGATCGATATGCAGGCGCTGCGCCGGGCCGAAACCCGCGTCGCCGCCCATCTTGAAGGCATCGACGCCAAGGCCCGCCGCCGCTACTGGCAGTTGGGCGTTCTGGGCGGGCTGATGTTCAACCTCGCCCTGCTCGCGGCGCTGCTTTTCGCGGGCTATTACCTTCTGATACGCAGCTGACGGCGCGGGCGGTCGCTTTCGGGCTGGTCCGGCGCGCGGCCCCGCAGGCGCAGGAAGAGGCTTTCCTCATCATCATTGCGGAAGAACGGCACCGAGCGCGGCGGCTTGCGGTCTTCGACGCGGGCGGCAACCTCGGCCAGCACCACCTCGGTGATGAACGGCAGATCGAAGCGGCGCACCTCGTCGAGCGGCACCCATTGCAGGTGCGACAGCTCATCCGAGGCGGCAGAGAAATCATCGGGGTCGCTGCGCAGCGCTTCGGCCTCGACAAGGAAGAAGCGCGCGTCGAAGCGCCGGGGACGGCCCGGCGGGGTGATCGCGCGGAACACGAATTGCAGCGCCGAAGCGTCGGGGCGGTGGCCGGTCTCGGCAAACCCCTCCCAGCCCTCCGGGGCGACCGGCCATTTGCCCGGCCAGCCAAGGATCTGCCCGGTCTCTTCCCAAAGCTCGCGGATCGCCGCCGCCGCCAGCGCGCTGGCGCGGCCCGCGGGCGCATCCTCGGCCAGCCGCGCGGCGCAGAGCGCGGGCAGCGGACCGGCCAGCTTCACCTCGGCGTCGACCTCGTCCACCGCGCCGCCGGGAAACACGAACTTGTTGGGCATGAAGGCCGCCGCCGCGCCGCGCTGGCCCATCAGGATGCTGGGACGGCTGTCCCGGTCGCGCAGCACGATCACCGTGGATGCGTCGCGGATCGCTGTCTTGTCGCTGCTCATGCCTCTGCCCTGCCTTCCTGCGGTCTTATCGGCGGGGACGTCGTTGCGCGGGCTCAGGGCTCGCGCGCGAAACCATGCATCTCGCGCGCCCATTGGAAGCCCACGATCGCCCCCTTCAGTCGCGGCAGAAGGTAGAGGGAAAGCCCGATGCAGCCAATAAGGAAGATCGTGATCAGGATCAGCGGCTCGGGCCGCCACGTGGTGAACACCCAAAGCAGCGCCGGCGCCATGATATGGCCGACGATGAGGATCGTCAGATAGGCCGGGCCGTCGTCGGCGCGATGGTGATGCAGATCCTCGCGGCACACGGGGCAATGATCGCGCACCTTGAGATAGGAGCGCAGGATCGGCCCGTTGCCGCAACTCGGACAGCGCCGACGAAAGCCGCGCCAGACGGCGGGCCATGTCTCACGCTCGGCGCTCGCGGTGGCGGAGCCGGCGGGTTTGGCCGGCATGCCGGTCTCCGGCGGCAGATGGGACATAGGAGGCACCTCGGTTTGCATCGCACAAAGGTGGCGCATGGGCCCTCACGTTTAAAGAGGACAGAGGCGCGCAGCGGCGTGTTGTCGCAAATGTCGGGCCGCAGATGCAGCTTTCCAAGGGATGCAGCCGGTGGGATGGGTGGTGCGGTCGCGCGACATGCAAAGCGCTCTGGGGCGCTCGCGTTTAGCGCCGCGCCCTGAGGTCAAAAGTCGCAATGCATTGGTCGATGAGCCCGCCCCGCCCCAGCCACCGCGCCTGCGGGCGATCAAATCCCGCGGCACAGGCTTTCGGCGCGATTGACGAAGGCCGAGTAGCGCTTCCAGAAATCGCGGTCCGAGCTGCGGTCGGACTGACGCACTTCCTGCGCGCGATGGGGATCGCGATAGAAGCCGACGGCCTTGCGCTGATCGCCGTAGCTGAGTTCGGTGTCCGCCGCTGCCTGCACGCACCCGCAGAGCGCCCGGCTGCGCGCTTTGCGGTCGGAATTCATGCACGCCTTGCTGACCGGTCCGGTCGCGAAGCGCGTCACGTCATAGTCGCGCGAGCCGCCGCCGCAGCCCGCCACGAACGCGAGAATTGTCACCAGATAAATTGGCTTCATCCGCCTGCCCATTCGCTGCCCTTGCCTGTGCCTCCGGGGCTTTGCGCCCTCCTCATCGAGGCTTTGCAGCAGAATGCCCCATGCGAACGGGTTTTTCAATTCACCGATTCGTTGCTGGACGCAGCGGTCATTGGCCCTAGCGCGATCGTCCTGCCGCCGTTCTGGGGGCGCTGCCCCCTCTTGGCCTGCGGCCAATTCACCCCCGGCGTATTTGTCAAAGAGAAGAAGGGGCTAGCCTTGCGCCATGGGGGTTTGCGCCCATGCAGAGCGCGTGGGAGCCGGTGCCGGCGCGCTGCGCGCGCGGTGCTGGAACGGCGGGCGATCGCGCGCCGGAAGCGGTCGGGCAGCAGCGCGTTGCCACCGCGAGGGGCGTGACGCCGCGAAGGCCCGCGCGCGCGGGCTTGACCGGGCGCGAAAACCCTTACATATCGACCCAATCATGACCGATCTCGCGCATATCCGTAACTTCTCCATCGTTGCCCACATCGACCACGGGAAATCCACCCTGGCCGACCGGCTGATTCAGCTCACCGGCACCGTCGCCGAACGCGACATGCAGGAGCAAATGCTCGACTCGATGGATATCGAGCGCGAGCGGGGCATCACCATCAAGGCCAACACCGTCCGCATCGAATACCCGGCGCAGGACGGCGAGACCTATGTGCTGAACCTCATCGACACGCCCGGCCACGTCGACTTCGCCTATGAAGTCGCGCGCTCGATGCATGCGGTCGAAGGCTCGCTGCTGGTGGTCGACGCCACGCAGGGGGTCGAGGCGCAGACGCTGGCCAATGTCTACACCGCCATCGACGCCGATCATGAGATCGTGCCGGTGCTCAACAAGGTCGACCTGCCCGCCGCCGAACCCGACCGGGTGAAAGAGCAGATCGAGGATGTGATCGGCATCGACGCCTCCAACGCCTGCCTGATCTCGGCCAAGACCGGCGTCGGCATCCCCGACGTGCTGGAAGCCATCGTGCAGCGTCTGCCCGCCCCGACGGAAGGCGACCGCAACAAGCCGCTGAAGGCGATGCTGGTGGATTCCAAATACGACCAGTATCTCGGTGTGATCTGTATCGTGCGGATCATCGACGGCGTGCTGAAGAAGGGCGACCGCATCCGCATGATGAAGACCGGCGGCACCTATGATGTCGACGATGTCGGCGTCTACCGCCCCAAGATGACCAACGTGCAGGAGCTCGGCCCGGGCGAGATCGGCTATCTCAACGCCTCGATCAAGCAGGTCCGCGACACCCGCGTCGGCGACACGATCACCCACGAGAAGAAGCAATGCGCCGACCCGCTGCCGGGCTTCAAACCCTCGGTGCCGGTGGTGTTCTGCGGGCTCTTCCCGGTGGATGCGAATGACTTCGAGGACATGCGCGACGCCATTGAGAAGCTGGCGCTGAACGACGCGTCGTTCACCTTCGAGATGGAAACCTCGGCGGCGCTCGGCTTCGGCTTCCGCTGCGGTTTCCTCGGGCTGCTGCACCTTGAGGTGATCCGCGACCGTCTCGAGCGCGAGTATGGCATCGAGCTGATCACCACCGCGCCGTCGGTGATCTACCACCTCTACACCAAGGACGGCGAGCGCCGCGACCTGCACAACCCCGCCGACATGCCCGACATGTCGACCGTGGATCACATCGAAGAGCCGCGCATCAAGGCCACCATCATGGTGCCCGATGAGTATCTCGGCGACGTGCTGAAGCTGTGCCAAGAGCGCCGCGGCCTGCAGCTCGACCTGACCTATGTGGGCGGGCGCGCGATGACGGTCTACGATCTGCCGCTCAACGAGGTGGTCTTCGACTTCTACGACCGGCTGAAATCGGTGACCAAAGGCTATGCCTCCTTCGATTACGACATGATCGGCTACCGCGAGGACAACCTCGTGAAGATGTCGATCCTGGTGAACGACGAGCCGGTCGACGCGCTGGCGATGATGGTGCACCGCGAGCGCGCCGAGATGCGCGGCCGCGCCATGTGCGAGAAGCTCAAAGAGCTGATCCCGCGCCACATGTTCAAGATCCCGATCCAGGCGGCGATCGGCGGCAAGGTGATCGCGCGCGAGACCCTGTCGGCGATGCGCAAGGACGTGACCGCCAAATGCTACGGCGGTGACGCCACCCGGAAGAAGAAACTGCTCGAGAAGCAGAAGGCCGGTAAGAAGAAGATGCGGCAGTTCGGCAAGGTCGAGATCCCGCAGGAAGCCTTCATCTCCGCACTCAAGATGGACAGCTGACCCGGGGCAACCCGGTTTGGTATGGAACGGCAGGCCGGGGCGAATGCGCCCCGGCCTTTCACGTTGGGCCCCGCGCGGGGCCGCGCTACATCCCCTCTTCACCGCCACCTGCATGGGAGCTTTCCGATGCCCGCACCGAAGATCCTGAGACCCTGCATGGGCGCCACTGTGGCGCTGCTGGTCTCCACCGCCTCCCTGTCCGCCGCGATCTGCGACTACCGGCCCAGCCGGCTGGTCGGCGACGCCGTGGGCGATGCCGCGCGCGCCGCGACCGATGCGGCCCGGCAGGTGACCGGCACGGCAGGCGAAGGCGGCTTTTACACGCTGGTCAATGCCACCAGCGGGCTCACGCTGCTGGGCGGCAAGCTGGCCGCCTCGGGCGGCGCGGCGGGGCTGCTGGAGGGTGGCGGCGCGGCCGCAGCCGCGGCGGCGGCCAACCCGGCGATCTGGGTTCCGGCGCTGATCCTCGGCGCGGGCGGCGCGGGCTATGAGGCCACCTGCGCCTATTTCGTCGACGAGCGCATCACCGATTACGACACGGTGCTGATGATCATGCGTGACTTCGAGGCCCATGCCGACCCGCGCTTTTTCCGTCTCGAAGAAGACACGCTGACGCCCTTCATCGAGGTGCAGGACGAGAGCGGCACACGCGCCGCCTATAAGATCGAGGATCTCTACATCGTCGACGGCATGCTCAAGCACCGCAACTGGGGGCCGAACCGCAAGATCGGCCGGGTGGTCTTTGTGCCTGATGATGCGCCCAGCGAAGCGCTGCCCGAGGCGCAGATCGAAACGCAAGTCGAAACGCAAATCGAAGAGGCCGCGCCGCTAGAGTGAGGCGCAGCCAAATGCGGCTGCACCGCACGAAAAGAGCCGCCCCCGAAGGGACGGCTCGCAATGACCGGTATGTGAGGGGGGTCACTCAGTCATTGTCTCGGGGCTGGCGGGCGTGCGCTCCTGCAGCATCGCCATGATGCGCTCGTTGAGCTGCGGGTCGGCCTGCGCCGCCTGACCGATCTCGTTGTAGGTGTTGACGTCCATGCCGTCGGTCTCGTTCACCGCGTCGGCCATTTCGGCCTGCGCTTCCTCGACCAGCTTCTGCTTCCCTTCGGGCTCTTCGATGCCCTCGATCTGCATCATGTAGTCCTGCTGCACCGCCTGCACCTGCGTGGCGGCATCGACAAAGGCGGTCAGCTGCTCGTCGCTGAAATCAGCCGCCGGTGCCGGGGTCTCGACCGGAGCCTGGCTTTGCGCCGGGGCTTCTGCGGGGGCTTCGGGCGTGGCGGTCTGCGCCATCACCGGAGCCATGGGGGCCGCAACCAGCGCTGCGATGACAGTGGACTTGAGCAGGGTCGACTTGAGTTTCATAGAAGTCTCCTTCCGTTTGCCTGCCGACGCGGGGGTATCCCGCGGCGTTGAGGCTGAGCTAGGCGTCAAACCCGGTCGTTTCAAAGCCCGCCGCGCCAAAACCCGATGATGTGGCAAGGACTTGCCGTCAGGCCGCCATGCCGGCGGCGGCGCTCTGCCCGTCAAATCCGGCTCGCGGAACATCGCCGGGCGCGCGGCGGCAAACGGGCGGTGAGACGCCCAGCGGATCACAGCCGCTTGAGGCACCCTTTCATGTAAAGCGTGGACACCCAAGGAGGCGACATTCGCTCTGAAATACGCATCCCGCGCCGCCAGCGAGGCCCGCCGCCGCACCCGATCGCGGGCAAGCCTCTGCCAAATCGCGGTCCTGTGCCTCGCGCCCCGGCTAACGCCATGTTATGCCGTGACTGTCCCGTGCGCTTCGGGACGGTGATGCAGGGAGGGCATCTTGGATCCACGCGCCGCCACAACCGTCTATGCCCGCTGGGCTCCGATCTACGATCAGACGTTCGGAGCCATCACGCAGGCCGCGCGCCGCGCCGCCTGCCGCCGGGTCGAAGGGCCCGAGGGCGCAACGGTGCTCGAGGTCGGGGTCGGCACCGGGCTCTCGCTGCCGCTGCTGCCGCGCCACATGAAGGTGACCGGCGTCGATTACAGCGCCGAGATGCTGGCGCAGGCCAAGCGCCGCGTCGCCCGGATGCAGCTTCCGCATATCGCAGCCCTGCAGCGCATGGATGCGCGCGAGCTTGAGTTCGCCGACGGTAGCTTCGACCGGGTGGTGGCCATGCATATGATCTCGGTGGTGCCCGAACCCCAGCGCGTCATGCGCGAGATGGTGCGGGTGCTCAAACCCGGTGGCCAGCTCATCATGTCGAACCATTTCGCCCGCAAACAGGGGCCGCTGGCGCATCTGTCCCGCCGCACGGCGAAATTCGCCGACCGCATCGGCTGGCACTCGGACTTCGACATCTCGGTGGTGCTGGACACGCCGGGGCTTCGGCTGGTCGAACGGCGGGCGCTGCCGCCAGTGGGGATGATGACCCTGCTGGTGCTCGAACGCACCGAAGAGGCGATTGCCCCCTGCCCGGCAAATACGGCAGCCCAGCCCCAGGGGTAAGCCGGGGCTGGACTTACGGAGCTGAACCGCAGCCCGCGTTACGCGAGCATCTGGCAATCGCCGCAGATCGACACCGCCTGCCCAGAGATGGTGCGCCCGCGCGGGCTGGCGAGGAACAGGATCTGGTCGGCGATCTGCTGCGGCTCCACGTATTCCTTGAGCGAGGTATAGGAAAACGCCGCCGCCTCGACCTCATCGAAGCTTTTGCCAAGCCGCTGCGCCTTGGCCTCCAGAACCCGGCGCTGGCGGTCACCGGCGACGATGCCCGGCAGGATCGCATTGGCCCTTATGCCGCTGCCGCCCAGTTCGATCGACAGCGACTTGGTAAAGCCGATCACCCCCCACTTCGCCGCCGCATAGGGCGTGCGCAGCGCAAAGCCGACGCGCCCGGCCATGGACGACAGGTTGATGATCGAGGCATTGCCGCTTTCGCGCAGCGCCGGAACCGCGTGACGCACGCAGTGGAACTGCGAGCTGAGACAGACCGTCAGGCAGCGCTCCCATTCCGCCGGATCGATCTCCTCCACCGGCCCCGTCGGCCCGGCGATCCCGGCGTTGTTGACCAGCACGTCGAGACCGCCAAGCTCGGCGATGGCCGCCTGCATGAAGCTCTCGATCTGCGCCGGGTCCGAGACGTCACAGCGCTGGCGCCAGACCTCCTCCGGCAGCGCGGCAAGCGCCGCCTCGTCGATGTCGCAGGTGGCTACAAGCGCGCCTTCGGCCAGAAACCCCTCGACGATGGCCCGCCCGATGCCCTGCGCGCCCGCGGTCACGATGACCCGCGCGCCTTCAAGTTCCAAATTCACGGTAACAACCTCCTCCTGCTGTCTTCCAATTCCTCCTCCGCGCGCGCCCGGATCAGTTCCGAGGCCACGCGGATGTCTTCGGTCACCGCCAGCGCCGCCGCCTCTGCGTCGCGCGCCTCCAGCGCCTCGCACAGCTGCCGATGGTGGCTGCGCGAATGGTGCGTGCGCGAGCGCGTCATCTCCTCTTCCAGCGGCAGGCTGCTCACCCCGATGTCGTAGTTGATGATCGGCCCGGCCTTGAGCCAGAGCATGCGGATCACATCCATGAGCACCGGCGATCCCGCCGCGCGATACAGCGCGAAATGCAGGTCCTTGTTGGCTGCCACCGGCTCGGCGGTGCCATAGGCGCTGTCGAGCAGGTCCTCGAACCGCGCCGCCAGCGCCAGAATCTCTTCGATCTGCTCGGGCGAGGCGCGCTCTGCCGCCAGCCGCGCCGCCTGCCCTTCGGTGAGCATGCGCATCTCGGTCAGATCCTCGAACTCCGCAGCACTGATCAGCGGCACCTGCACCGCGCGCTTCGGCTCGACCAGCAGCGCGCCACTGGCGGCCAGCCGACTTACCGCCTCGCGCACCGGCATCATCGACACGTCCAGCCGCTCGGCCAGATCGCGCAGCGAAATGCGATCGCGCGGCTTGAGTTGGCCCGAAAGCAGCATTTCGCACAGCGTTTCATGCACCTGATCGGCCAAGGTGCGCGGCCGTTGCTGCGGCGGATTCTCTGAAATTTGCCCCATGTCCCCTAACTCCCCGTTGACTCTTACCAAGCCCTTCTGCAACTGTGATCTCAGATCACACCAGAACGGACAAGACCGCAACTGTAGATCGCGTGGCAAGGGAGGAAAGACTGCCGCACGAACTCGGGTCACCAGAATTTGGTGTGATCTCTTCATAGACGCGCGGGGGAGGATAGTGCCGCACCCTTACGCGGACTTGAGGCACATCCAGATTTGGCCGGACGCCGCAAGGTGATCATCACTTGCGCCGCGACCGACGCGGAAGCTTTGGCCTTCCGACACCGCCCGCATGGCACACCCCAAGGGAGCCTGTTTCTCCCAGCCTGCCCCCGTCGCCCCTCACAGCGCCGGGGGCTTCTTTTATCTGGAGCAAGAGCCGGGGCGAGCGCCTGCCCGGAACAAGGCCGAAGGCCGCCGGGCCAGCGCCGGGCGAGCGCCTGCCCGTGGGATGGCGCTGCATCGGCTGTGGTCTGCACTTTATCTTTGCCAAATCCGGATGCCGCCCGAGCGTCGCGCCTCGATGGCAAAGCGCCAGCCCGCCGGGACGGGCAGGCGCTCGCCCGGCGGCCTTCGGCTTTTGCTCCGGGCGGGTCGGCGCCTCACGGCTTCCTGAACAGCCGCGTCAGTTCGAACAACTCATCCAGCCGCTCGAACCGCTCGCGGGCATCGGGCCAGCGCTCTTCCTGCGCCGCGGCGACCAGCGCCTCGACCAGCGACAGCGTGGAAATGTTGGAATCCCACGCCGAGGGGATCTCGACCCAGCAATTGAACGCGTGATCGGCGACGCTGGAGATCGGGCTCGCCCATTGATCGGTGATCAGGATCACCTGCATGCCGCGCGCCCGCGCGATCTCGGCCAGCCGCAGCAGGTTCTCTTCATAGCGGCGGATGTCGAAGATCAGCAGCGTGTCGCCTTCGGTCATGTCCAGCACATAGTGCGGCCATGTGGCGGAAGAGGAGGTCAGATGCGTCACCCGCGCGCGGATCGCCTGAAAGTGGGTGAAGGCATATTCGGCCAGCGACCGGGTGATCCGCCCGCCAACCACGTAGAGCCGCCCGTCGGTCGAGGCCAGCCGCTTGGCCGCCGCATCGAACTGGGCGGCATCGATATTGGCGAAGGTCTGGCGCAGATTCTGCGTCACCGCCTCGGCAAACCGGTTGAGCAGATGCGACTCGGGCGCCTCCGAGGCCCAGACCGCGCGCCGCGCCTCGGGGCCCGAGACTTTGGCCTGCAATTCCGACAGCAGAGCGGCGTGGAAGGCCGGATAGCCCTTGAACCCCAGCTTCTGCACCATCCGCGCCACCGTCGGTGTCGAGACCCCGGCGTTGGAGGCCGCAGCGGTGATCGAGGCGATTCCCGCGCCGGGGTAATCGTCGAGCAAGGCCTGCGCGAACTTGCGCTCCGAGTTGGTCAGATGCGCGTAATGCTCACGAATGAGCTGGCGCACGGTGCCTGTCGGGCTGGTCAACGGCGGCTCCTCTTCGTCTGAGGTCCAAAATTTGAGCAGATATTCAGGGCCCTTCGCGCCCCCCCGGAGTTGCGGGAACCCGCTCTGAAAAAATATTGACGCATTACGAGCCGCGTGGAAAGGTTTTTCCAAACACGAGGGGGACAGCCGTGCAGCAAGAGGACGCGACCGCATTCGAGGTACGCAGGGCCATGGGAAAAGGCCCGGCCCTGTTCCTGTGCGAACACGCCTCCAACGCCATTCCCGCACGCTACGACGGGCTCGGCCTTTCCGAGGCCGACCGGCAGAGCCACGCCGCATGGGACCCGGGCGCGCTGGCCCTTGCCGAGCGGATGGCCGAGGCGCTGGATGCGCCGCTGGTGGCAGGCGCGATCTCGCGGCTGGTCTATGATCTCAACCGCCCGCCCGAGGTGCCCTCGGCGATGCCCGAAAAGACCGAGACCGTCGAAGTGCCGGGCAACCGCTCGCTCGACGAGGCCGCCCGCGCGCAGCGCGCCCGCGACATCTACGATCCGTTCTGCGCCGCCGTGACCGGCGCCGTGGTCACCCGCAAGACGCTGGGCACGCCCTTTGCCCTTGTCACCGTGCACAGCTTCACGCCCACATGGTTCGGCATCCAGCGCGAGGTCGAGATCGGCATCCTGCACGACGAAGACAGCCGTCTCGCCGACTATATGCTCGAAGAAGCGACCCGCCTGCCCGGTCGCCGCATCGCCCGAAACGATCCCTATGGCCCCGAGGACGGGGTGACCCATTCGCTGAAACTGCACGGCATGGGGAATGATCTGCCGAACGTGATGATCGAGGTCCGCAACGACCTGCTGGCCGATGAGACCGGCATCGAGACCATCGCCGGCGAACTGCTGACCCTGCTGCGCCCAGCGCTGGCGGGGCTTGGACTTACGGAGACGAACAATGCCTGAGGCCATGGTCTCTTATGTCCGCATCATCGACCGGATGAACCGCCTCATCGGGCGGTTCGCCATGTATCTGATCTTTGCGCTGATCGGCGTGCTGCTCTGGTCGTCGGTGTCGAAGACTTTCTTCACCCCCACGCTTTGGACGCTGGAGACCGCCCAGTTCATCATGGTCGCCTATTACGTGCTGGGCGGACCCTATTCGATCCAGATGGGCTCGAACGTGCGGATGGACTTTTTCTATGGCGACTGGTCGCCGCGCCGCAAAGCGATGGTCGATGTGATCACCATCTGGTTCCTGCTGTTCTACCTCGGCGTGCTGCTCTGGGGGGCGATCAGCTCCACCGCCTACAGTTTTGGCTATTTCGGCACCGAGCCATTCAAGTTTTTCGGCCAGCTGATCTGGGCCTTCGTCACCGGCGGGCCGGACGCGGCGGGTGAGCTCATGGGCTATCTCGAGCGCAGCCCGAGCGCGTGGCGGCCCTACGTCTGGCCGGTGAAAGTCATCCTGTGCTTCGGGGTCACGCTGATGATCCTGCAATGCGTCGCCGAGTTCTTCCGCGACATCGCCCGCATCCGCGGAGAGGAAATCTGATGTCGCAAGACCTGATCGCTATTGTCATGTTCTCGGGCATGCTCGGCCTTCTGCTGACCGGCCAGCGCGTGTTCGGCGCCATCGGCTTTGTCGCCGTACTGGCGGCGCTGTTCCTCTGGGGGGATCGTGGCGGCTTTGATCTGGGCTTTGCCGCCTCGATCAAGCTGATGAAATGGTACCCGCTGCTGACCCTGCCGATGTTCATCTTCATGGGCTATGTGCTGTCGGAATTGAAGATCGCCGATGATCTCTACAAGATGTTCCACGTCTGGATGGGCGGGCTGCCCGGAGGTCTGGCGGTGGGCACCATCGGGCTGATGGTGCTGATCTCGGCGATGAACGGCCTGTCGGTCGCGGGCATGGCCATCGGCGCCACAATCGCCCTGCCCGAACTTCTGAAACGCGGCTACGACAAGCGCATGGTCACCGGGGTGATCCAAGCCGGATCAAGTCTGGGCATCCTCGTGCCGCCCTCTGTGGTGCTGGTGCTCTATGCGATGATCGCGCGCCAGCCGGTGGGCCAGCTGTGGCTGGCAGGGATCATTCCCGGACTGGTGATGGCCGCGGGCTTCATCATCTACATCATCATCCGCTGCCGCCTGAACCCCGCGCTCGGACCGGTGTTGCCCAAGGCCGACCGCGACATTCCCATGTCGGAAAAGCTGCGCCTGCTGAGCGCGGGCCTGCTGCCGCTGATCATCTTCGCGGTGATGATGGTGCCCTTCGTCAACGGCTGGACCTCGCTTGTGGAAAGCTCGGCCATCGGTGCCATCGCCGCCTTCTTGGCCGCGGTGATCAAGGGCCGGATGACCCGCGAGGTTTTCGAGACCTCGGTGCGGCAGACGCTGGGCGTGTCGTGCATGTTCATGTGGATCATCCTTGCCGCCCTCGCCTTCGGCGCGGTGTTCGACGGGCTGGGCGCGGTCAATGCCATCGAAACACTGTTCACCGAAAAGCTGGGCCTCTCGCCGTGGATGATCCTCATCCTGATGCAGCTGAGCTTCATCGTCATGGGCACATTCCTCGACGACACGGCAATGCTGGTGATCGTGGCCCCGCTCTATGTGCCGCTGGTGGGGGCACTCGGTTTCGATCTGGTGTGGTACGGTGTGCTTTACACGATCACCTGCCAGATCGCCTATATGACACCGCCCTTCGGCTATAACCTCTTCCTGATGCGCGCCATGGCCCCGCCCGAGATCGGCCTGCGCGACATCTACACGTCGATCATCCCCTTCGTCGGTGTGATGACCGTGGTGCTTGCCATCATCATGATCTTCCCCGAGCTCGCCCTTTGGCTGCCGGACCTGGTTTACGACAAGTAAAAAAGAGACCCCCGCAAAGAGGGGCGCATACTTCAACCATCCAACAGGAGAGACAAGATGACCCTGACACGACGCAAGATCCTCAGCGGGGCCGCCCTCGCCGCTCCGGCGGCGCTGGCCGCGCCCTCCATCGGCCGCGCACAGGAACCGATCAAATGGCGCTTCCAGACCTACGCGGGCGCCGCCCTCGGCGAGCAGGTGACCAAGCCGATCATCGACTACATCAACACCGCCGCACAGGGCGAGCTGGAGATCGAGCTTTACTACGCCGACCAGATCGTGCCCACCGGCGAGCTGTTTCAGGCGCTGCAGCGCGGCACCATCGACGCCGTGCACTCGGATGACGACTTCATGGCCTCGCCGACCCCGATGCGCGTCTTCGGCGGCTACTTCCCCTTTGCTACCAAGCACATCCTCGACGTGCCGGTGCTCTTCGAGCAGTACGGCCTCGCCGACATCTGGCGCGCCGAGTACGAGAAGGTCGGCGTCACGTGGCTCTCGGCCGCCGGTCAGGACCCGTGCAACTTCAACACCAAGAAAGAGATCACCAGCCTTGCCGATCTCGACGGGCTGAAGCTCTACACCTTCCCCACCGCTGGCCGCTTCCTGAGCCAGTTCGGCGTGGTGCCGGTGAACATCCCCTATGAGGATGCCGAAGTTGCCGTGCAGACCGGCGAGCTTGACGGCATGGCGTGGTCGGGCATCACCGAAGACTACACCGTGGGCTGGGCGGAAGTGACCGACTACTTCCTCACCAACAATATCTCGGGCGCGTGGATCGGGTCGATCTTCGTGAACCAGCAGCGTTGGGCCGACCTGCCCGAGCACCTCAAGACGCTGGTGATGTCCGCGATCAAGGCCGCCGACACCTACCGCAACCAGTGGTACTGGGGCGGCGAAGCCAAGCTGCGCGCCACCGGCGACAAGCTGCAGCTGCGCTCGGTGCCGCCGGAAGAATGGGCCGAGGTCGAGAACGCCGCCAAGGAGTTCTGGAAAGAGATCGCGCAGGAAGGCGAAGTGCACGCCAAGGTCGTGTCGATCTTCGAAGAGTACAACGGCGTGATCAACCAAGCCGGCCCGCCCTACACCTTCTGATCCACTTCCCTTACGACACCCGGCCTCCGCGCATCTTGCGCGGGGGCCAGCTCTGTAGAACCAAGAGACGACGATGCCGCGATGCCTTCGCGGCCTGCCCAGCAAGGAGCCCCGGAATGGCTGCCCCAATGACTCTCGACCAACTCAAGGATGCCGCCAAGAGCGGTGAGATCGACACCGTGCTTGCCTGCATCATCGACATGCAGGGCCGTCTGCAGGGCAAGCGCTTCCACATCTCGAACTTCCTCGAGCAGGCGATCAACGAGACCCATTGCTGCAACTACCTGCTGGCGACAGACCTCGTGATGAGCACCCCCGAAGGCTTTGCCTCGACAAGCTGGGCCTCGGGCTACGGCGACTATGTGATGAAGCCCGATCTCGCGACGCTGCGCCCCGTGCCGTGGCTCGAGGGCACCGCGATGATCCTGTGCGACGTGATGGATCACCACACCCACGCTCCGGCGTTCGAGTTGCCGCGCCAGATCCTGCAGGCGCAGATCGCCCGCGCCGAGGCCATGGGCCTCACCCCGATGATGGCGACCGAGCTGGAGTTCTTTCTCTACGCGCGCTCCTTCGACGAGATCCGCCACAGCGGCTGGCGCGATCTCGAGACGCTCTCACCCTACAATCAGGATTATTCCATCCAGCTCACCAGCCGCGAGGAATACGTCCTGCGGCCGATCCGCAACCATCTCTATGCCATGGGCGTGCCGGTGGAATGCACCAAGGGCGAGGCCGAGACCGGGCAGGAAGAGCTCAACATCCGCTACGCCGACGCGCTGGCCTGCGCCGACCATCACGCGCTGGCCAAACACGCGGTCAAAGAGATCGCCCACCAGCACGGCCACGCCGCGACCTTCATGTCGAAGTGGCAGGCCGACAAAGTGGGCAGCGCCGCGCATATCCACCAGTCGCTGTTCGCGGGCGATGACAACGCCTTCTACGACAAGGACGGCGCGCATGGCATGTCGCAGACCATGAAGCATTACGTCGCGGGCTTGCTGAAATACGCGCCCGACGTGACGCTGTTCATGGCGCCCTACATCAACAGCTACAAACGCTTCACGCCGGGCACCTTCGCCCCCACCAAGACCGCGTGGAGCATCGACAACCGCACCGCCGGGTTCCGCCTCGTCGGCGAGGACAGCAAGGGCGTGCGCATCGAATGCCGCATCCCCGGCTCGGACATGAACCCCTATCTCGCCTGCGCCGCGCAGCTGGCGGCGGGCCTTGCGGGAATTGAAGAGAAGCTCGAGCTGCCCGACCCGGCACAGGGTGATGTTTACGGCATGGACGATGTGCCCGACGTGCCCAGCACCCTGCGCGCCGCCATCCTCGCCTTTGACGGCTCGAAGATGATGCGCGCCGCCTTCGGTGATAAGGTGGTGGATCACTACGCCCATGCCGCCAACATCGAGCAGCAAGATTTCGACCGCGCCGTCACCGACTACGAGCTGGCGCGCGGCTTCGAGAGAGCGTGAAGAGGACACTATGACAACGCTGAACTGCATTTCCCCCATCGACGGCTCGGTCTTTGCCACGCGTGAGACCCTTTCGCTGGAGATGGCCCGCGAGGCCGCGGCATCGGCCCGCGCCGCGCAGGCCGCATGGGCCGCCCGCCCGCTGGCCGAGCGTATCGAGCTGGTGATGAAGGGCGTCGCCGAGATCGGCGCGCAGAACGATCAGATCGTCCCCGAACTGGCGCAGATGATGGGCCGCCCGGTCCGCTACGGCGGCGAGTTCGGCGGCTTCAACGAGCGCGCCTCGCATATGGCAAAGATCGCCGAAGGCGCGCTGGCGGACATCGAGGTTGGCGAGGATGCCACCTTCAAGCGCTACATCAAGCGCGTGCCGCATGGCGTGGTCTTCGTGGTCTCGCCGTGGAACTACCCCTATATGACCGCGATCAACACCGTGGCTCCGGCGCTCATCGCGGGCAACACCGTGGTGCTGAAGGGCGCGACGCAGACGCTGCTGGTCGGCGAGCGGCTGGCCAATGCCTT
This sequence comes from Salipiger sp. ABN3_019, assembly GCF_056158605.1. Lineage (NCBI taxonomy): Bacteria > Pseudomonadati > Pseudomonadota > Alphaproteobacteria > Rhodobacterales > Roseobacteraceae > Salipiger > Salipiger sp. ABN3_019. The sequence goes on along the minus strand of NZ_JBSWTP010000010.1, from coordinate 294,386 downwards.
CCACAAGGCGGGCGTGCCCGAGGCGGTGTTCCAGAACCTCTATCTCGACCATGACACCACGTCGGCGCTGATCGCCGAAGGCGCCTTCAACTTCGTCAACTTCACCGGCTCGGTCGGCGGCGGCAAGGCCATCGAGCGCGCTGCGGCGGGCACCTTCACCGGCCTCGGGCTGGAGCTTGGCGGCAAGGATCCGGGCTATGTGATGGAGGATGCGGATGTGGACGCGGCGGTCGACACGCTGATCGACGGCGCCATGTTCAACTCCGGCCAGTGCTGCTGTGGGATCGAGCGGATCTACGTGCACGAAAGCCTTTTTGACGCCTTCGTCGAAAAGGCCGTGGCGGTGGTCAAAGGCTACAAGCTCGGCAACCCGCTCGACGAGGCGACCACCATCGGCCCGATGGCCAACGTCCGTTTTGCGGATGAGGTGCGCGCGCAGATCAAAGAGGCGCTGGAGATGGGCGCCAAGGCGCATATCGACACCCTCCCCGAGGATGACGGCGGCGCCTATCTGACGCCGCAGATCCTCACCGATGTCAGCCACGAGATGCGCGTCATGCGCGACGAAAGCTTCGGCCCGGTCGTGGGCATCATGCCCGTCAAGGACGATGCCGAGGCCATCGCCCTGATGAACGACAGCCCCTTCGGCCTCACCGCCTCGCTCTGGACGCAGGACGTCGAGCGCGCGCAGGCCGTGGGCGATGCCATCGAAACCGGAACCATCTTCATGAACCGCGCCGATTACCTCGATCCCGGCCTGTGCTGGACCGGCTGCAAGCAGACCGGGCGCGGCGGCGGCCTGTCGGTCATCGGCTATCACAACCTCACCCGCCCCAAATCCTACCATCTCAAGAAGGTGACGAAATGAGCCTCACCGCCAATTGGTCCTACCCCACCGCCATCAAGTTCGGCGCGGGCCGCATCGCGGAACTGCCCGCCGCCTGCGCGCAGGCTGGCATCACCAAGCCGCTGCTGGTCACCGACCGCGGCCTTGCTGCCCTGCCGGTCACCGAAAGCACCATCGCGGTGCTGGAAACCGCGGGCCTCGAATGCGGGCTTTTCGCCGACGTCGATCCCAACCCCAACGAGCGCAACCTTGCCGCGGGCGTCGAGGCCTATAACGCGGGCGGCTATGACGGGGTGATCGCTTTCGGCGGCGGCTCCGGCCTCGACCTTGGCAAATGCGTGGCCTTCATGGCCGGGCAAAACCGCCCGGTCTGGGATTTCGAGGACATCGGCGACTGGTGGACCCGCGCCGACGCCGCCGCCATCGCCCCCATCGTCGCCGTGCCGACCACCGCGGGCACCGGCTCGGAGGTCGGGCGCGCGGGCGTGCTGACCAACTCCGAAACCCATGAGAAGAAGATCATCTTCCACCCCAAGATGCTTCCCGCCGTGGTGATCTGCGATCCCGAGCTGACCGTCGGCATGCCCAAGGCGATCACCGCCGGCACCGGGCTCGACGCGTTTGCCCATTGCGTAGAGGCCTTCTCCTCGCCGCACTACCATCCCATGTCGCAGGGCATCGCGCTCGAGGGCATGCGGCTGGTGATCGACTACCTGCCCCGTGCCTATGCCGATGGCACCGACATCGAGGCGCGCGCGCAGATGATGAGCGCCGCCGCCATGGGCGCCACCGCCTTCCAGAAGGGCCTCGGCGCGATCCACGCCATGAGCCATCCCATCGGCGCGCATTTCGGCACCCACCACGGCACCACCAACGCGGTCTGCATGCCCGCCGTGCTGAAGTTCAACGCGGATGCGATCCGCGAACGCTTCGACAAGGCAGCGGGCTATCTCGGCATCGAGGGCGGCTTTGACGGGTTCTGCGCCTTCGTGGACGAGCTCAACGACAGCCTCGGCGTGCCCAAAGGGCTGACCGCGCTCGGCGTGACCGAAGCGTCGATCCCCGAGCTGGTGAAAGGCGCGATCAAGGATCCCTCCTGCGGCGGCAACCCGATCGAGCTGACCGAAGAGAACCTCGAGGCGCTGTTCCGCGCGGCGATGTGACCGGGTTTATCTGAACTCCAAGGGCCGGGGCGAAAGCTCCGGCCCTTTTCTTTTCCCACACTACGAAAGAAGGCGCCGGGCGAGCGATGGCCCGTGGGGTGGCGCCGCCACGATTGAGGTCGGCGCTTTATTCAGGCCAAGCCCGGAAGACACCCGAACGCCGTGCTCCGTGACCAAAGCGCCAGCCCGCCGGGACGGGCCGTCGCTCGCCCGGCGCCTTCGGCTTGATTCCGGGCGACAGCACCAACTCCAGCCCCCATCTCCTACGCGACACTTCGGAAGGGACAGCCATGCATGCGCCCATGCCCTTCACCCCCACGGGCAGGCGCTCGCCCCGCTCCCCGCACGCGCCATAGCCCCCTTGCACAAGCTGCCGCAACGGCGCCTTATGGCGCGCGATGACATCACCGCCCCCAAGGGCGGCGAACACGGGCGCAGGGAGCCGAAGATGAAGAAGACGGTGGCAGTGATCGGTGCGGGGATTGTCGGCGTCAGCACGGCGATTGCGCTGCTGCGCGATGGCCACGAGGTTGTGCTGATCGACCGCGAGGGCCCGGCCACGGGCACCAGTCACGGCAATGGCGGCGTGCTGGCGGCGGCGGCGGTGCTGCCGGTGCCCGGCCCCGGCCTCTGGGCCAAGGCCCCGAAAATGCTGCTCGATCCCGACCAGCCGCTGTTCCTGCGCTGGTCCTACCTGCCAAAGCTGCTGCCATGGCTGCGCCGCTACATGGGCGAGGCAAGCGCCGAGGCCGCGCTGCGCCGCGCCCGTGCCATCGCGCCCCTCATCGGCGACAGCCTTGCCGATCACCAGGCGCTCGCCGCAGGCACCCCCGCCGAGAAATGGCTGGTGCCGGGCGATTACGTCTACGCCTACCCCGACCGCGCCGCCTTCGAGGCCGACGCCTTCACCTGGCAGACCAAAAGCGCGCTCGGCTTTGCCCATGAGGTGCTCGAGAACGGTGCCTTCCAGCGCTACGATCCGGCGATGAGCGAAAGCTTCGCGCTGGGGGTGCGCCAGCCGGATCATGGCCGCATCACCGACCCCGGCGCTTATGTGAAGGCGCTGGCGGCCCATGCCCAAAGCCTCGGCGCGCGGCTGGTGATCGGTGAGGTGACGGATTTTGCTGAAGAGAACGGCGCGCTGACCGGCCTGCGCATCGGCGGCGAGACCCTGCCCTGCGATGCCGCCGTGATCACCACCGGCGTCTGGTCCGGCCCGCTGGCCAAGCGTCTGGGCGTCGCGGCCCCGCTGGAGAGCGAGCGCGGCTATCACCTCGAGCTGTGGGAGCCCTCGATGATGCCCCGCGCCCCGGTGATGTTCGCCGCGCAGAAATTCGTCGCCACCCCGATGGAGGGCCGGCTGCGGCTGGCGGGCATCGTCGAGTTTGGCGGGCTCGACGCGCCGCCCTCGAAGGCGCCCTTCGAGCTGCTGCGCCGCTGCATCGCCAAGGCGATGCCCGAACTGACGTGGAAACATGAGGTCGAATGGATGGGCCACCGCCCCTCGGTCTCGGACTCGCTGCCGCTGATCGGCGCGGCGCCGGCTCTCAGGGGTGCGTTCCTTGGCTTCGGGCATGACCATGTGGGGCTGACCGCCGGACCCAAGACCGGCCGTCTGCTGGCACAGTTGGTCAGCGCGCAGCGGCCCAATATCGACGTCGCGCCCTTCTCGCCGGACCGTTTCGCGTGAGCCCACTGCCCTTTCTTGCCCGTCACGCGCGCTGGCTGATGCTGATCGGCCTGACCTTCGGCATCGCCGTGCCGGACGTCGCGCATCTTGTGCGGCCTTGGCTGTCGGAACTGGTGGCGGTGATGCTCTTCACCGCCGCCCTGCGCATCGGCCCGCGCGCGGCGCTTGGCGCGACCCGGCACCTGCGCGGCAACCTCGGCGCCACGCTCGCATTCCAGCTGATCGCGCCGCTGGTGCTGGTGGCGCTCATAGCGCCCTTTGGCCTACTGGACAGCCCCGCCGCGCTGTCGGTGATCCTGATGCTCGCCGCCGCGCCGCTCGCCAGCAGCCCCAATCTGACGCTGATGGTCGGCGGCGATCCCGGTCCGGCGCTGCGGCTGCTGATCTTGGGAATGCTGGTGCTGCCGCTGACAACGCTGCCGGTCTTTGCCCTGCTGCCCGCGCTCGGCGGCGCGACGGGCATCCTTGGCACGGCGCTGAAACTGCTGGTGGTGATCCTGCTGGCCACCGGCATCGCCTTCGCCCTGCGCCCGTGGCTGCTGCCAGATCCCGGCCCCCGCGCCTTGGCACAGCTCGACGGGGCCTCGGCGCTGCTGATGACGGTGATCGTGCTGGCGCTGACCTCGGAAATCCGGCCCGCCCTGCTGGAGCGGCCCGGCGAGTTGCTGGCATGGCTGGCGCTGGCCTTCGTCGCCAACCTCGGGCCGCAGGTGCTGGTGGGCTGGGCGCTCGCCCGCGCGGGCCGCCGCGAAGGGCTCGAGGCGCTGGCGATGATCGCCGGCAACCGCAACATCGGGCTGTTCCTCGTCGCCCTGCCCACCGGCGTCACCGACCCGCTGCTGCTGTTCATCGGCTGCTATCAGGTGCCGATGTTCCTGACGCCGCTGCTGATGGCACCGCTCTACCGCCGCTTCGCCCGCATCGCGGCAACGCGCGCAGGGCTTGGCATCGCCGGTGAGCGCGGTATCACGGGCGCAGGAAACGGAGACCGCAATGCCCCAGACTGCAATTCCCCTGTCCGACATGCCGCTCAATGCCGCCGATGACGGTTTTGCCGAAACCCTGAGCCGCGCGCTGCCCGAAGACACGCTGCGCCGCGCCGAGCCGCGCTACCTTGAAGAGCCGCGCGGGCGCTGGCAGGGGGTGTCGCGCTGGGTGGCGCTGCCGCGCACCGTCGAAGAGGTCTCGACCATCGTCCGCGCCTGCAACGCCGCGCGCGTCGGCGTGCTTCCCTATGGCGGCGGCACCGGGCTGGTGGGCGGGCAGATCGCCCCAGATGGCCCCGCGCCGCTGCTGATCTCGCTGGAGCGCATGTCGGCGGTGCGCGCCGTCTACCCCCAGGAAAACGTGCTGGTCGCCGAGGCGGGCGCGGTGCTGGCCGATGTGCAAAGCGCCGCGCAGGACGCCGGTCGGCTGTTCCCACTCTCGCTCGCCTCAGAGGGCACCGCGCGCATCGGCGGGCTGCTCTCGACCAACGCGGGCGGGCTCAACGTGCTGCGCTACGGCAACGCCCGCGAGCAGGTGCTGGGGCTGGAGGCCGTGCTGCCCGACGGCTCGATCTGGCACGGGCTGAAGCGGCTGCGCAAGGACAACACTGGCTACGATCTGCGCGGGCTGCTGGTCGGCGCCGAAGGCACGCTGGGGGTGATCACCGCCGCCGCGCTGAAACTGTCTCCGATCCCCGCCAGCACCGGCACCGCGCTGCTTGCCGTCGAGAGCCCCGCCGCCGCGCTGGACCTGCTGGCCTTGGCCCGCGAGCAGCTTGGCGAGATGGTCAGCGCCTTTGAACTGATCGGGCGCATGAGTTTCGATTTCCTCTCCGAGGCCCTCCCGGGCCTGCGCCAGCCGTGGCCCGAGGCTCCGGCGTGGTGCGTTCTCGTCGATCTTGGGCTGGCCCAGGGCATGGAGCCCGAGACGGCGCTCGAGACGCTCTTTGCCGCCGGGATGGAAGCGGGGCTGGTCAGCGACGGGCTGGTCGCCCAGTCGCAGGCGCAGGCGCAGCAGTTCTGGGACATCCGCGAGCGCATCCCCGAGGCCAACCGCCATATCGGCGCGATCGCCAGCCATGACGTCTCGCTGCCGCTGAGCGCCCTGCCCGAGTTCATCGAGACCGGGCTGGACCGGCTGGCGCAGCTTGGCGATTTCCGGGTCAACTGCTTCGGCCATCTCGGCGACGGCAACCTGCATTACAACGTCTTTCCGCCGAAGGGCCGCAAGAAGCAGGAGTATGAAAGCCAGCGCGCCGACGTGCAGCGCTGCGTGCATGATCTGGTGAACGAGATGGGCGGCTCGGTCAGCGCCGAGCACGGCATCGGGCGACTGAAGGTGCCTGATCTGGAGCGGTACTCCGACCCCGCGAAACTGGCGGCGATGCGGGCGATCAAGGCGGCGCTCGACCCTGCGGGCATCATGAACCCCGGCGCCGTGCTGCGGGCTTAATACCGCGCCCCAAAGCAGGGGCGGCACAACGCCGCCCCGATCATGCGCGCCGCCTCATCCCGGCGATTTGTAGCTCTGCGCCGCCTTCCCGGCCTTCTTCTGCATGTCCATGAGTTCTTCGGCGGAAAACGCCCGGACGGTCTGGATGTTGCTCACCATCCCCGAGGCTCCAACCCCCATCAGGCTGGCCAGAAGATCGTGCACGTCAGACACGTCGACGATCACCATCCAGTCGGTCGCGCCGGTCGTCGCGTAATAGGCAAGCATCTTGCCGCCCGTAGCCTCGACCACCGAACGTGCGCCCTCGGCGCGGTCGCTGGGCTCGGCGATCATGCCCTTCAAGGCCGCCGCCGTGTAGCACCCTGTCACTATGAATGTTGGCATAACGACTCCTCCGGGGAAGGACCCGCGGGTCGCCCTTATGCACTATGCAGACCGGTCCGGCCCACATCCTCCCTGCCTTGGTTATACCACAGTCCGGCGTCCGGCGACATCAGCGCTGCGGCACCCCCCACCCCAGAGCGCCCCGCAGGTCAGCCGCAGCTGCGGCTTCCGCTGCGCGCCGCACGTTGCGCGCGAATGCTGTCGAGCGCGTCTTCAATCTGCGTGCCCGACTGCACCGCCTCGTCGGCGGTCACATCGTCGCGCGCGTTGCGCTCACGCAGCACGCTGGCCGCATCCATGGTCCGCCCGGCATTGCGCAGCAAGATCACCCGCTGCAACTCGCTGGCGCTGGTGCTGCCGCCGCGCGCCGCCTCGGTACTGGCGAGCGTGGCCAAGGCCTCGTCATGGCGGCAGGCGATGGCAAGCTCGGTGGAGGCATCAAAGCTCTGAGGCTGCGCCACCACCGCGGGATCGGTGCAGGCCGCAAGCAGGATCGGAAGGGCAAGAACGGCCCCTTTCAGGCCGGTCACCCCGGAGGTCAGGCGCGAAAACATGGTCTTTATCCTCGTTACTCGGGGCCCGGCCGGAACACCCGCAATGCAGTTCTCAACATCACCGGGCACAAGGCAAGCGCGCGCGCCGGGACGGGTCTATTGCGGCCCGAAGACGTCGTAAGAGACCGTCTCGCGCGCCGTCTCGATCGTGGCGCTCAGCGCCTTGCGCTCTTTTTCAGAACCGGGCTGCACCAAGATCACGAAGAGCGCGCCAAACAGACCCAGCCCGCCCAGCAGCTCGTATTTCATCGACAGCATCGGCTCCGCCTCATCTCTTGCCCGGGGCCTGCCTTGGTCAATCTGGCCCGATCAAACTGGCCAGATTATGTCGGCCAGACCACCTCGGCAGAAATGCTGCGCGGGAAGCACGCTCAAATCAAGACCGCGCTCCGTGCAGAGGCAAGCTAGGCCGGAAACCGCGAGCGGCAACGCCCTGCGCCGCACAGACACGTCCCGTGCACAGGCGGCGCCCCAGACGCGGGCAGCGGGTCAATCCCACCAAGGGCCGTGATGCGCGTCCTTACCATCGACCCGGTCAAACCCATGACGCCCGAAGAAATCGCGCTGCGCCTGAACAAGCGCCGCAGTGCCGCGCGGCTGGCGCAGCGTGTCCCAGAAGGCCAGCGCAGAGGAGAGAACCGGCAGCGGATAGCCCGCCGCGATCCCCTGCGACACCAGCCGCCGCAGCGCTGGGATGCCCACCTCGAAGACCTCGGCAAAGCGCGGCGCGAGGAAAAGCTGCCCCTCGGGCGCGCCGGCGCGGAAGGCGCTGGCGATATCGTCCAGCAGCCTTGCCCGGATGATGCAGCCGGCGCGCCAGATCTCGGCGATACGGGCAAAATCAAGCTGCCAGTCATAGTCTTCCGAGGCCGCCGCCAGAATGCGGAAGCCCTGCGCATACTCAAGGATACGCGCCGCCAGCAGCGCCGCTTCCAGATCGTCAGGCTCGGGCGAAAACGCCTCGCGGTCGCTGCCGAGCGCCGCCCCGGCCAGCTCGCGCAGCGGCTTTTCCGCCGACCACGCCCGCGCCGCCACCGCGCCCTCGATCATCGTCGCCGACTGGCCGAGCTTGACCGCCTCGATCGCGGTCCAGCGCCCGGTGCCCTTCTGTCCGGCGCGGTCGAGGATGGCATCCACCACCGGCCCGTCGCCCAGCGCATCCTCATAGCCCAGCACCGTGCCGGTGATCTCGAAGAGGTAGCTTTCCAGCGGCCCTTCGTTCCAGCGGCTGAACTGCGCGCCAATCTGCGCCGGCGAGAGCCCCGCGCCATTGCGCAGCAGGTCGTAGACCTCGGCGATCATCTGCATGTCGGCATATTCGATGCCATTGTGCACCGTCTTGACGAAATGCCCGGCGCCATCGGGCCCCATGCGGTCGACGCAGGGCGCGCCCTCGAAACGGGCGGCGATCTTCGACAGGATCGGCTGCAGCCCCTGCCAGCTGTCCATCGCGCCACCGAACATCATCGACGGACCGTGCCGCGCCCCATCCTCGCCGCCCGAGACGCCAAGGCCGACGAAATGCAGCCCATGCTCGGCCAGTTGCGCGGCGCGGGCGCGGGTCGCGTGGAAATCGGCGTTGCCCGCGTCGATCACCGTGTCGCCCGCCGCCAGCAGCGGGATCACATGGGTCAGAAACTCATCCATCGGCGCGGTCGAGGGGATCATCGCCAAAAGCAGCCGCGGCGTCGGCAGCGCCTCGATTAGCTGCTCGAGCGTGTCCAGCGCCTGCACCTGCGCCGCGAAGGGCTCGGCACGTTTCAGAAATGCCGTGATGGGATCCGCGCTGCGGTTCGAGACGGCGATGGAAATGCCATTGTCGGCCATGTTGAGCGCCAGCGCGGCCCCCATCGTGCCCAATCCGAAAATGCCGATCTGCGGGTCTGCCATGGAAGCCTCCTATGCGTTCTGCGCGAAAGGTAGCGATAACAGCCGCCATGACAAGCCGCCGCCCGTTGCCGCCGATGCACATGGGCTGTGCATGGCTTGTGCCCCCCGCAAAACCAAAAAAAGCCGGGCGCTGCCACCCGGCTTCTTCTCTTTCAAAATACGCCGGGGGAGACCGCCGTCAGGCGGGCGGGGGCAGAGCCCCCCTCATCCAAGCAAGCGGCCCAGACCCAATATCAGCCGCCGACGCACCAGCGCATGATCGCCTTTTGCGCGTGCAAACGGTTCTCGGCCTCATCCCAGATCACCGACTGCGGCCCGTCCATGACCTCCGAGGTCACTTCCTCGCCGCGGTGCGCCGGCAGGCAATGCATGAAGAGCGCGTCCTTGCCCGCGGCCTCCATCAGCTTTTCGTTCACCTGATAGGGCCGCAGCATATTGTGACGCCGCTCGCGAGCGCTTTGCGCGTCATGCATCGACACCCAAGTGTCCGAGACCACCAGATCGGCGCCCTCGACCGCCTTGAACGGGTCGCGCTCGATGGTCACCGTGGCACCTTCGTTGCGCGCCAGCCCGACGAATTCCATCTCGGGATCAAGCTGCACCGGGCCGGTGAAGGTCAGATCGAACCCAAAGCGCCCGGCGGCGTGCAGGAAGGAGGCGCAGACGTTGTTGCCGTCGCCGCACCAGACCACTTTCTTGCCCTTGATCGGGCCGCGGTGCTCTTCGAACGTGAGGATATCGGCCATGATCTGGCACGGATGGGTGCGGTCGGTCAGACCGTTGATCACCGGCACGGTGGCAAACTCGGCCATCTCGGTCAGCACCGCTTCGTCGAAGGTGCGGATCATGATCATGTCGACAAAGCGCGACAGCACCCGGGCGGTGTCGGCGATGGTCTCGCCGTGGCCAAGCTGCATGTCGCTGCCCGAGAGCACCATGCTCTGCCCGCCCATCTGCCGCACGCCCACATCAAAGGACACGCGGGTCCGGGTCGAGGGCTTCTCGAAGATCAGCGCCACCATGCGGCCCGCGAGCGGGGTTTCGTCATCGGCCATGGCCTTGGGGCGACCGTTGCGGCTGTCCTTGATGGCTTTGGCGCTGTCGATGATCGACCGCAGGTCCGCCGGGTCGGTTTTATGGATGTCGAGAAAATGGTTCATCTGTCGGGTCTTTGTTGTTGGGCCGGGAGGTGGGGGCGCTGCCCCCGCCCGCCTTACGGCGGACTCCCCCGGGATATTTTTGCCAAGAGGAAGATCAGGCGGCGGCCTCCAGAGCGGCGGCCGTTGCGTCCAGACGGGCAACCGCCTCGGCGATCTCCTCCTCGGTGATGTTGAGCGGCGGCAGCAGGCGCACGATATTGTCGGCGGCGGGCACGGTGATCAGCTCCTGCGCATAGCCCGCCTTGACGAAATCGCCCGGGGCGACCTTGGTCTTGAGGCCAATCATCAGCCCCTGTCCGCGCACTTCCTCGAAGATATCGGGATGGGCGGCGACGAGGCCTTCGAGCTTTTGGCGCATGAGGCCCGCCTTGCGGCTCACCTCGTCGAGGAAGCCCTCGGCGCAGATCACGTCCATCACCGCACCGCCGACGGCGCAGGCCAGCGGGTTGCCGCCATAGGTCGAGCCATGGGTGCCCGCGGTCATGCCCGAGGCCGCCTCTTCGGTGGCCAGCACCGCGCCCAGCGGGAAGCCCCCGCCGATGCCCTTGGCGACCATCATGATGTCGGGGGTGATCCCCGCGAACTCATGCGCGAAGAGACGCCCGGTCCGGCCCATGCCGCATTGCACCTCGTCGAGGATCAGCAGCACGCCGCGCTCGTCGCAGAGCTTGCGCAGCGCCTTGAGCTGGTCGTCGGGCAGCGGGCGGATGCCGCCTTCGCCCTGCACCGGCTCGATCAGGATGGCACCGGTGTGCTCGTCGATCGCCGCTTCGAGCGCCTCCATGTCACCGAAGGGCAGATGTTTGAAGCCCGGCAGGATCGGCCCGAAGCCTTTGACCATCTTTTCGGTGCCCGCGGCGGCGATGCCCGCCGAGGACCGGCCGTGGAACGAGCCGGTGAAGGCGATGATGTCGGTCTTCTCGGGCTGGCCCTTCTCGTACCAGTATTTGCGCGCCATCTTCACCGCCAGCTCGCAGCTTTCGGTGCCGGAGTTGGTGAAGAACACCGTGTCGGCAAAGGTCGCGGCAACCAGCTTGTCGGCCAGCGCCTGCTGCTGCGGGATCTCATAGAGGTTCGACACGTGCCACAGGTTGTTTGCCTGCTCGGTGAGCGCGGCCACCAGCGCCGGATGCGCGTGGCCCAGAGCGTTCACCGCGATGCCGCTGCCCATGTCGAGAAATCGGCGCCCGTCCTCCTCGATCAGCCAGCAGCCTTCGCCCTTCACAAAGTGAAGCGGCGCGCGCGAATAGGTCGGCAGGACGGAGGGGATCATTGGGTCTTCCTCTGCAATGAGGCCCGATTGGTGCCAAGGGCCCGGGGCCAAGTCAAGTTTTCAAAGGGGATGTCAGACGGACAAGCGTATGCGGCGCGCCCGGATTGGGCACGAAGGGAGGAGCTCAGGCTCGTCGGATTCGGATCACTTGCGTCATGGCGCTGCTCTTGCCGGGTTTCGCGGCGTAAATCAAGCACCTTACGCGGGCTCAGCTGCCGAAGGGATCGCCGGGATAGCCGACACCCATCAGATAAAGCCCATCGGGCGGGCACACCGGGCCGCAGGCGGCGCGGTCGGCGGCCTGCAGCGCCGCCTTCACATCCTCGGGCTGCCAACTGCCCGCGCCGACGCGCTCCAGCGTGCCGACAATCGAGCGCACCTGATTGTGCAGGAAGCTGCGGGCGCGCAGGTGGAAGTGGTATTCGGTGCCCGCGCCGGTCTCGACCGCTTCGATCCGGCAGTCGTCCAGCGTCTTCACCGGCGAGGCGGCCTGACACATGGTCGAGCGGAAGGTGGTGAAATCATGCAGGCCGATAAGATGCGCCGCGCCCTCGCGCATCGCCTCCAGCGACAGCGGATTCATCACCCGCCAGACCTGCCCCTTCTCCAGCGTCGCGGGCGCGCGGCGCTCCAACACCCGGAAAAGATAGCGCCGCTCCATGGCCGAGAAGCGCGCGTGCCAGTCGTCATCCACCGCGGCGCAGGCGCGGATCGCGACCGGCGCGGGTTTGAGATGGAAGTTCAGCGCCTCTCCCAGACGGAACGGATCCCAGACCTTCTCCATGTCGCAATGGGCCACCTGCCCGCGCGCGTGCACACCCGCATCGGTGCGCCCGGCGGCGGCGATCGTATGATCGCGCTTTTCGAGTTTCGCCAAGGCGGCTTCGATCGCCCCCTGAACCGAGGGCTGATCCGCCTGACGCTGCCAGCCCGCGAAGGGCCCGCCATCATATTCCACCAAAAGCGCGTATCTGGGCATGGCGTGCCCCTTACCCCGCCGCCGCGCCCCCAGCAATCCCCGCGAACGCCCGCCACTTCCTCTTGGCACAAATATCCCGGGGGTGAGGCGCATAGCGCCGAGGGGGCAGCGCCCCCTCCACCAAGACCGACCCCGGACTGCAACCTTGGCCCGCACCACTGGCAACCGGGCGCATCCGCCTCTATCTGTTACATCAAACGCAGAACGAGGGGCTCCACTTTGGTCATCGGAACCATTGCCGACACGCTCAGCCGCGGCGTCGGCAACGTCAGTGACACGCTGTCTGAAACCTTCTTCGAGCCGGTGATCCGCCTCGGCGTCACCGGGCTGTCGCGGGCGGGCAAGACCGTCTTCATCACCTCGCTGGTGGCCAATCTGCTCGACCGCGGGCGCATGCCGCAGCTGGCTGCCGAGGCCGAGGCGCGCATCCTCGCCGCCTATCTGCAGCCCCAGCCCGACGACACGGTGCCGCGCTTCGACTATGAGACCCATCTCGCCGCGCTCACCGCCCGCACGCCGCATTGGCCCGAGAGCACGCGCGCGGTTTCCGAACTGCGGCTGTCGCTGAAGGTGCGCCCCACGGGCATGCTGGCGGGGCTACAGGGGCCGCGCACCCTGCATCTCGATATCGTCGACTACCCGGGCGAATGGCTGCTTGACCTCTCGCTGCTCGAACAGAGCTTTGAGGCGTGGACCGACGCGACACTCAAACGCCTGCCGCAGCGGCCCGGCGCCGAGCCTTTCCTTGCGCTGATCGGCGGGGTCGATCCCAACGAGGAGTTCTCCGAGCCGAAGGCCAAGGCGCTGGCCGCCTCTTTCACCGAGGCGCTGAACATTGCCCGCGAGGCGGGGTTTTCGGACTGTACGCCGGGGCGCTTCCTGCTGCCCGGCGAGAAGGAAGGCAGCCCGGCGCTGACCTTCGCGCCGCTGCCCAAGCCCGACGACCCCGCGCGGCGCGGGCTCTGGCGCGAGATGGAGCGGCGGTTCGAGGCCTATAAGTCGCAGATCGTCAAACCCTTCTTCCGCGATCACTTTTCGCGCATCGACCGGCAGATCGTGCTGGTGGATGCGCTTGGCGCGATCCACGCCGGGCCGCAGGCGCTGGAGGATCTGCGCCGCACCATGGCCGGGATCCTCGGCGCCTTTCGTCCCGGCCCCAATGCGTGGCTGACGCAATTGCTGCGCGGGCGGCGGGTGGAAAAGATCCTCTTTGCCGCCACCAAGGCCGACCACCTGCACCACAGCCAACACGGGCGGCTGACCGCGATCATGGAGGCGCTGACCCGCGAGGCCCGCGACCGTGCGCGGTTCGCGGGAGCCGAGACCTCGGCGATGTCCATGGCCGCGCTGCGTGCCACCGTCGAGCAGACGCTGCCGCATGAGGGGCGCGAGCTTGACTGTGTGCGCGGCACGCTGCTGAACCCCGATGGCTCGCGCGGACGGCAGGCGGCCTTCTATCCCGGTGCGCTGCCCGAGGATCCGGCACATCTGCTGACCCCGGCGCGCGAAGGGGCCGAGCAATGGCTGGGCGATGACTATGAGATCATGCGCTTCGCCCCGGCCCCGCTCACGCTGAAACCCGGCGAGGGTCCGCCGCATATCCGCCTCGACCGCGCGGCGCAGTTCCTCTTTGGGGACCGGCTGTGAGCGCCCCTGCCCCGACCCTGCGCGCGGCGCGCTCCACCGATGCGGGCCAGCTTGGTGCGATGATCTCCGACGCGGTGGCGGCGCACCCGTGGAAGCCGGTGCTGCACAGCGGCGCCGAAGACATCGCCCACGCCGGTCAGATGATCGCGCGCGGCTGGGTCACCGTGGCCGAGGCCGAAGACGGGCGGCTGCAGGGCTTTTTGGCCCGCGAGGAGGGCTATGTGCATGCGCTCTTCGTGACACCGCAGGCGCAGGGAAGCGGCGTCGGACGGGCGCTGCTTGATGCGGCGAAAGAGGCCGCTGAACGGCTGGAGCTCTGGACCTTCGTCGCCAACACGCAGGCCCGGCGGTTCTACGAGCGCGCCGGATTTGCGGTCATGCGCCGCGGCGACGGCTCGGCCAATGACGAGGGCCTGCCCGATCTTTTCTACGTCTGGGAGGCGCAGGCCTCCCCCAGCATGGAGGCCCGCGGATGAGCGACCTGCCCCCGAACAAACCGCCGCGTCAGGGCCCGATCCTGATTGATCTCGACGAGGATCAAGGACCGGCGGCCAGCCCGTCCGAGGCACCGCCGGTGCCCGAGCCCGACCTTCCCGGCCCGCAGGGGCAGGCGATGACCACCGCCGCGGCGCTCGCCGCCCGCCGCCCGTCGAAGCTGGCGCGCTGGTTCTGGGCTCTGGCGGGCACGCTGCTGACCACGCTGATCTCGATCGCCGCATGGCGCTTCGTGACCGATCTCATTGCCTCGGTGCCGCTGCTGGGGCTGGCGGTGACGGTGCTCATTGCGCTTTTTGTGCTGGTCGCGCTGGCCATCGTGGTCAAGGAACTGGCGGCGATCTCGCGGCTTGCCAAGGTGGATGCGCTGCACCGCGCCGCCGATGCCGCGCTGGCTGCCGAAGACCTCAAGGCGGCGCGCAAGCTGGTGGCCGATCTGTCGTCGCTCTACGCGGGTCGCGAGGACACGCGCTGGGGCCGGCAGCGGCTAAAAGAGCGCGGCGAGGAGGTCTTTGACGCCTCGGGGCTGATCGGGCTGGCCGAGAACGAACTTCTGGAACCGCTCGACCGCGCCGCCCGGCGCGAGGTCGAGGCGGCGGCGCGGCAGGTGGCGACGGTGACTGCGTTGGTGCCGCTGGCGCTGGTCGATGTGATCGCCGCGCTTTCATCCAACATCCGCATGATCCGCCGCATCGCCGAGATCTACGGCGGGCGTTCGGGCACGCTGGGCAGCTGGCGGCTGACGCGGGCGGTGATGTCGCATCTGGTGGCCACTGGCGCGGTGGCGATCGGGGACGACATGCTCGAGCCGGTGCTCGGCGGCGGCCTTCTGGGCAAGCTCTCGCGCCGCTTCGGCGAGGGGATGGTGAATGGCGCGCTGACCGCGCGGGTCGGCGTGGCGGCGATCGAGGTCTGCCGCCCCCTGCCCTTCATCCGCCGCAAACGCCCGCCGGTGCGCGACATCATCCGCACCGCGCTGGCCGGGCTGGTGATGAAGGACAGCAGCAAGGGCTGAGCGCGCCATCTGGCGGCGGCGTCCATCGCGGCGCAGGATGATCAAAGGCAAGTTGATCAAAGACAAGTTGATCAAAGACAAGGCGCGCGCGCTGCGGCAGGGTCACTCTATGCCCGCAAGCAGGAGCCAGCCGCATGACCAGCCAGCCCGACATCTCCACCGACCTGCCGCAGCCCGAGGGCCACGGACGGCTGCGCGACATCGTCTATGGCGCCATCGACGGATCGGTGACCACTTTCGCCATCGTCGCCGGGGTGGCCGGAGCCGAGCTGTCGCCCTTCATCATCCTCGCGCTAGGCTTTGCCAATGTGCTGGCCGACGGGTTCTCGATGGCGGCGGGCAATTATTCGGGCACCAAGGCCGAGCGCGACGATCTGGAGCGGCTTCGGCTGGCCGAGTGCACCCGTGTCGACACCGCTCCAGAGGCGGCCCGCCGCGACCTGCGCGCGCATTTGGCCCGGCAGGGTCTCTCCGGTGAGGTGCTGGAGGCGGCGACAGCACAGATCGCCGCCAAACCCGAGAATTGGTGCAGGCAGTTGCTGGCCGGCGATCATGGGCTGTCGTCGGTGGACCCGCAGCCGATGCGCGCCGCGCTGGCCACGTTCGCCGCCTTCCTCGCCGCCGGGCTGGTGCCGCTGCTGCCCTTCGTTCTGGGGCTGGAGAACGCTCTGGCAGTGACCACCGTGCTGACGCTCGCCTGCTTCTTCGCGATCGGCGCCTACAAGAGCCGCTGGTCGCTCAGCCCGTGGTGGCGCTCGGGGCTCGAGACGCTGGCCATCGGCGGCACGGCCGCGGGCATCGCCTTTGTCGTCGGGCGACTTTTCGCGCTTTGACGGCGCGCTTTGAGGGCAGCCAGCGCCGCGACGGATCGCGAGAGCATTCACCGGCGGCGCTGGCCAGAGGAGACCCCGTTACGCGGGCTCCATCAAAAAGCAGCCCCCCGCCCGGACCATCCGTGAGTGGTAGCGGGTCCCTTGCGGCAGGACGAGAGGGTACCAAACGCCAGCCACAATTGGCCGGCGCACTCAGGAAGCCGGCAGCGTCGGTACCGCCTCACTCCCCCGGAACGGAGCTTATGGCTCCGCCCCCCGGCGTGGCGGCGGGGAGGTCCCCATCCCCGTGCACGCGCAGGGTTCCGATCCCGACCATCAGGCCGAGCACAAGCAGGACCGCCACCAGAAGACCTCCGGCAAAATTACCGAAGGCGCCGGTCTGCGGCGGCTCTGCAATACGCATGGTCGGCTCTGCCCTCAGGGTCGAGCCATAGGCGCCGCCACGCGGCAGATCTTCGTCACGATAGGCCATCGAGCCTCCATGGGTTCACTATGGGTGCACCCGGCACGGGCCGCGAAAGCCCGGCGTGCACTGCGTCTGCCCGTAACAACCTCATTTTGGTCCGGAGGGTCCTTCACTTCCTTCGCGATTGCGGAATTCGGCGCGCAGCCGCCAAATCCCCCTTGGGGCATTGGCCGATCCCCGCCAGCGCCTGGGGCCAGGCGGCGCCAGAGCGCCGGACTGCCGCAGCGTCACCGGGGGATTTCCGCCCATGGCGTGTATTTCGGCACCAGCCTTGGGCACCGCGCGCAAGCTCTGGACCATCGCGAGTCGCTTGCCTATAAGGCGCGCATGATGCCCCGCAATGCGATCATCATTCGAATTACATGCCCGGCGCTCTGATCAATAGAGCCGCCGGGACAAGGCGTATGGACCGCCGCGCCGACCTTTCTCAGACATCCGACATCATTTCCGGGACCGCAGAACATGTGCGCCGACACCACCACCCAGACGCCTGACTACAAGGACACGCTGAACCTTCCGAAGACCGACTTTCCGATGCGCGCGGGCCTGCCCAAGCGCGAGCCGGAATGGCTGGAGCGTTGGGCCAAGATCGGCATCTACGACCGGCTGCGCGACAAGGCCGAGGACGGCACGCGCACGCCCTTCACGCTGCACGACGGCCCGCCCTACGCCAACGGTCACCTGCACATCGGCCACGCGCTGAACAAGACGATCAAGGACATGATCGTGCGCTCGCACCAGATGATGGGCCATGATGCGCGCTATGTGCCGGGCTGGGACTGCCACGGCCTGCCGATCGAGTGGAAGATCGAAGAGCAGTACCGCAAGAAGGGCAAGAACAAGGACGAGGTTCCGGTCATCGACTTCCGGCAGGAATGCCGCAAGTTCGCCGAAGGTTGGGTCGACATCCAGCGCGACGAGTTCAAGCGCCTTGGCATCACCGGCAACTGGGACGATCCCTATCTGACCATGGCGTTCCACGCCGAGCGGGTGATCGCGGAAGAGTTCCAGAAGTTCCTGATGAACGGCACGCTCTATCAGGGCTCGAAGCCGGTCATGTGGTCGCCGGTCGAAAAGACCGCGCTGGCCGAGGCCGAGATCGAATACCACGACCACAAGTCGCACACGATCTGGGTGCCGTTCAAAATCGTCTCGGGCGGCGAGCTTGATGGCGCGCGCGTGGTGATCTGGACCACCACCCCCTGGACCATCCCGTCGAACAAGGCCGTCGCCTATCACCCGCAGATCGAATACGGCCTCTACGAGGTCACCGGCACCCCCGAGGAATGCTGGTGCTCGGTGGGCGATCTCTACGTCGTGGCCGACAAGCTGGCCGGCGACGTGTTCAAAGCCGCCCGCCTCGAGCCCGATATGGTCTCGCGCAAGCGCAGCGTTTCGGCCGATGAACTGTCGGGCATGACCCTCGCCCACCCGCTGCGCGGCGTCGACGGCGCCGAGGGGTTCTGGGACTACGACGTGCCGATGATCGACGGCGACCATGTCACCGACGACGCGGGCACCGGCTTTGTGCACACGGCCCCCAGCCACGGCGCCGACGACTATGAGTGTTTCGTCAAGCGCAACTGGATCGACCGGATGACCCACAACGTGGGCGAGGAATCCGAGTTCCTGCCGCATGTGCCGTTCTTCGCCGGGCTGCGCGTGTTCGATCAGAAGGGCAAGGAAGGCAAGGCCAACAACGCCGTGATCGCCAAGCTGGTCGAGGCTGGCGGCATCATCGCGCGTGGCCGGGTCACCCACTCCTACCCGCACAGCTGGCGCTCCAAGGCGCCGGTGATCTTCCGCAACACGCCGCAGTGGTTCGCCGCCATCGACCGCGACGTGCAGGACGGGCAGGACGAGAACGGCAAGACCATCCGCGACCGTGCCCTCACCTGCATCGATCAGGTGAAATGGACACCGCAATCGGGCCGCAACCGTCTCTACTCGATGATGGAAGCGCGTCCGGACTGGGTGCTCTCGCGCCAGCGCGCCTGGGGCGTGCCGCTGACCTGCTTCACCAAGAAGGGCGCGCTGCCTACCGACGAGGGCTTCCTGCTGAAGGACCCGGCGGTGAACGCGCGCATCTGCGAGGCCTTCGAGGCCGAGGGCGCCGATTGTTGGTACGCGGAAGGCGCGAAGGAGCGCTTCCTCGGTGCGGATTACAACGCCGATGAATGGGAGCAGGTCTACGACGTGCTCGACGTGTGGTTCGATAGTGGCTCGACCCATGCCTTCGTGCTGCGCGACCGCGCCGATGGCACCAAGGACGGCATCGCCGACGTCTATATGGAAGGCACCGACCAGCACCGCGGCTGGTTCCACAGCTCGCTGCTGCAGTCGGTCGGCACCACCGGCCACGCGCCCTATCGCAACGTGGTCACCCATGGCTTCACGCTGGACGAGAAGGGCAACAAGATGTCCAAATCGCTCGGCAATACCATCGTGCCCGAAGAGGTGATCAAACAGTACGGCGCCGACATCCTGCGCCTCTGGGTCGCCCAGACCGATTACACCGCCGACCAGCGGATCGGGCCGGAGATCCTCAAGGGTGTGGCCGACAGCTACCGCCGCCTGCGCAACACCATGCGCTTCATGCTCGGCGCGCTTGGCCACTTCGAAGAGAGCGACCGGGTCGACGCCGCCGACATGCCCGAGCTGGAGCGCTGGGTGCTGCACCGTCTCGCCGAGCTCGACGAGGTGGTCCGTGAAGGCTACCGCGCCTATGACTTCCAGCACGTGTTCCAGCAGGTTTTCACCTTCTGCACCGTGGATCTGTCGGCCTTCTACTTCGACATCCGCAAGGACGCGCTTTACTGCGACGGCGACACCGCCCGCCGCAAGGCCGCCCGCACGGTCATGGACCTGCTGTTCCACCGCCTGACCACATGGCTCGCGCCGGTGCTGCCCTTCACCATGGAAGACGTCTGGCTGGACCGCTTCCCGGGCGAGCAAAGCTCGGTGCACCTGCAGGACTTCCCCGCCACCCCGACCGACTGGCGCGATGCCGCACTGGCCGAGAAATGGGGCAAGGTGCGCCTTGCTCGCCGCGCAGTCACCGCGGCGCTGGAGCTGCAGCGCACCGAGAAGGTCATCGGCGCCTCGCTCGAGGCGGCCCCGGTGGTGCATGTGGAGGATGCGGAGATGCTCGAGGCGCTGAAGTCGGTCGCCTTCGAGGATATCTGCATCACCTCGGACGTCGCGCTCACCGCCGATCCGGCCCCGGCAGAGGCCTTCCGCATGGCCGATGTGCCGAATGTGGGCGTGGTCTTTGAAAAGGCCGAGGGCGAGAAATGCCAGCGCTGCTGGAAGATCCTGCCTGATGTGGGCACGCACAGCCATTCGTCCACCTGCGCGCGCTGCGACGAAGCGCTGGGGTAAGCGAGGCGCCCCTGCCCGACGCCGCTTTGGCGGGGCGGGCGGAAGGTGAGTATTTGGGGAAAGATGAAAGGGCCGAGGTGGCGATCACCCCGGCCCTTTTTCCAAATCTGGAAGCGGGCAGCTCAGCCGCCCTGATGCATCATCCGCTCGTGCACCGCCTGCATGCCGCGTGCGGCCATGTCCGAAACCTCGGCGGCATGGGTGTGCAGCGCCGCGACCATCTGCGGATCATCCGAGGTCTGGGTGACGACAATCCCGGCGTCCGTCACCTCGATCTGCGTGTTGATTGCCTCGGGGCGGGCGAAAAAGATGTCGAGCGTCGGGCTCTGGATGAAGACCTTGGGATCGTCCCCGGCCTCGACCCTCGCGATCATCCCGGTGACATGGCTGATGAGCACGTCCATCACCTCTGGATCGGAGGAGCGCGTCACCGTCCTGATGCCGTCCGGCAGATTGGTGACCTCGCGCGTGAAGGTGGGAAAATTGCGGAAAAGGGTGGCAAGCTCGGCGCTTTCCTCGGGCGTGGCGTTGAGACCGCGCAGACCCGGCATGGTGACCTCATCATGCCCGGCGCCATCGGCGCCATGGCCATGCATCATGCCCGCGCCCATCTGGCTTCCCATGTGCCCTCCTGCGCCATGGCCCTGCATTTGGGCGTGCGCTGTGCCCGCCAGCAGAAGCGTGGCACAAGCGGCCAAAGGCGCGACATAGGCGGCGATGGAGTGGGACATGCGATAGCGATGCGCGGACATTTGGGCTCTCCCCCTCTGAGGTCTGCGGCCCATGGTACAGCGCCTCCGCGGGCGCGCCAAAGCGATACATCCAAATTGACGAATTTGTTGGGCCGCACAAAGAAAAAGGCGCCCCCAAGGGACGCCTGTCTCAAGCTCGGCGGAAATGCGCGCTCAGCGGGTCGGGATGCTGACCCGGAACTGAACCGTTTCGATGCCGGGGTTGTTGTCGTAGATGTCGGCGTTCGAACGGTGATCATAGCTGAGGCCAAAGCGCCAGCCCATGCGGTTCTCATAGCCCAGTTCGATCCCCGAGCGGAACTCGATCGGACCGCCAAGCTCGAAGCCGCCATTGTCGGCATAAAGCCCCGGCATGGCGTGCAGTTCGGCATAGAAGGGCGTGTTGCCGAGCGCGGTGTTCCACGTTGCGCCATAGCCGATCCAGCTTTCGCCATCCTCGGCCAGCGACACGCCGATGGCCTGACCGAAGGGGCCGAACTTGCGACCGAAATCATAGCGCAGGTAGACCTCGGGCTTCGCCTCGGCGTGGCGCTCGACCACCGAGCCTGCCGAGAAGGCGAGCCGCGGCGAGGTTTCATTGCTGCCGACGCAGCCGTTCGACGTCCCGCAATAATTGACGCCCATGTCGCTGAGACCCGCGATCAGCATGAGCACTGCAAAGGTTCCGTTTGCCATTCTACTACCCTTCGATCTGCCCCGACGCCTGATGCGCCTTGATATTACCTAGCGTCTCAATGGCGCATGCGGCACGGGCTGTCCACCCGCCGCAGCGCACACCGCCCGAGGCGATCCTTCGGCGCAACAGCGCCTCAGCGCGAAAGCGTGTCCAGCAGGCCCTCTGCGGCGCGTTCGATGAGCTCGAGCGTGCCGTCAAAATCGCGTGTGTAGTAGGGATCGGGCACCTCGGTGGCGCCACTGCCCGGCGCGTAATCGGTGAAGAGGCGCAGCTCGGCCCCGCCCTGTGCCGGGCGCAAGCGCTCGAGATTTTCGAGGTTCGACGGATCCATGGCGATGATCAGATCGAAGCGGTGGAAATCCTCGGCCGCCACCTGCCGCGCGCGCAGCCGCGACAGATCGTAGCCGCGGGTCCGCGCCGCGCGCTGCATCGGACCGTAGGGCGGCTCGCCCACATGCCAGTCTCCGGTGCCGGCGCTGTCGATCTCGAGCGCGACGCCGCGCTCTGCGGCCCTCACACGCAGCACCCCCTCGGCCGAGGGAGAGCGGCAGATATTGCCCAAGCAGACAAAGAGGATACGGTAAGCCATGCGGGTCTCCTTCCGGGGCCGGTGATAGCCTGTCCACGCGGCAGGCGCAAAGCAGGAGACGGACAAATTGGCAAAGCTGGGCAAGATCGTCATTCTCACCGGGGCGGGCATCTCTGCCGAAAGCGGGCTGGGCACCTTCCGCGACGAGGGCGGGCTTTGGGCGCAGCACCGGATCGAGGATGTGGCCACGCCCGAGGGTTTTGCCCGCAACCCCACGCTGGTGCATGACTTCTACAACGCCCGCCGCGCGCAGGCCGCCGAGGCCACGGCCAACGCGGCCCATGCCGCCCTTGCGCGTCTGCAGCGCGAGCATGCGGGCGAGGTGATCCTTGTGACGCAGAACGTCGACGGGCTGCATGAGGCGGCGGGCGCCTCGGCACTGCACATGCATGGGGCGCTTGAAGGCGCGCTCTGCGCCGTGTGCGGCGCCCGCTGGGCGGCGCCGCTGGTCATGGCCCCTGCCGATCCCTGCCCTACGTGCGGGCGCGCGGCGACGCGCCCCGACATCGTCTGGTTCGGAGAGATGCCCTATTACATGGACGAGATCGCCGAGCACCTCGAAAGCTGCGATCTCTTTGCCGCCATTGGCACTTCCGGGCAGGTCTATCCTGCCGCTGGTTTCGTGCAGGAGGCGACCTATGCCGGCGCCCATACGGTGGAGCTCAACCTCGCCGACAGCGACGGCTCGCGGCTCTTTGCCGAGCATCGGGTCGGACCGGCGAGCCGGATCGTGCCGCTTTGGGTTGAGGAGCTGCTGGCGGGCTGAAGCTCAGCGATCCAAATCGACCGGCACATCGATGCGAATCTCTTCGCCCGACTCGAACCCCAGCGTCAGGCCGACCTGTGTGCCCTGATCGAGCGGGCGGCTGAGGCCCATCAGCATGACGTGGTCGCCGCCGCGGGCCAGCGCGTGGCTGCCACCGGCGGGAATCACCAGCCCGCCCTCGATCGGGCGCATCCGCATCACGCCATCCTCGCCGGCGATATGGGTGTGAAGCTCGGTCTTGGCGGCGGCGTCCGACTCAACCGAAACGAGTTGCTCGTCCTCGGGGCCGTCGTTGCGCAACGTCATGAAGATCGCGCCGGTGGGCGCCGAGGGCATGGCCGCGCGGGCGTAGGCATCCTCGACAATGATCTCGGCCTTGGCGTGTCCGGCTACCACTGTGGACAGCGCCAGCGCCATCGCCGCAAAAAGGTTCACCTGCATGTTTAACATTCCTCCCCAAACACCGAAGCTTACTGCGGTTTCGTGAACCATCCCCAGAGGCGACGCAAGGGCATGACGTGGGGATAACTTCTGGGGAAGATCAGGCGCTCACGCGGGTCAATGTAAATCAAATACATGAAAACAAACGAAAACAGCCCCGAAGCGGGCTGCTTCGGGGCTGTGGAAATCTCTGTGGACCAGATTAGGCTTGCGCCGTCTGAGCCTTTGCGATTTCTTTTTTGACTTTCAGCGCGTTGGCGCTCAGTTCGGTGTCCTTCGCCTTGGCGAGGAACTTGTCGAGGCCACCGCGGTGGTCGACCGAACGCAGAGCGGAAGCCGAGATGCGCAGCTTAACGCCGCGGCCAAGGGTTTCCGACTGCAGAGTAACGTCGTTCAGGTTGGGCAGAAAGCGACGCTTGGTTTTGTTGTTGGCGTGGCTCACGTTGTGGCCCGTCATGGGGCCTTTGCCGGTCAGTTCGCATACGCGCGACATTTGGTCCATTCCTTCATGTCTCGGGGCGAAAGCGGGCCTTCCGCCAATATCAAAGGGCGCCGCTTTCACAGCGCCCGGAATCTGGTCGCGCCTCTCTAGCTCCAAGGCCGGTTGGCGTCAAGTGCCCTTCCCGGCAAAGGCCGGTAGATAAGTCCGGAGGATTTCATCTGCCGCGCGCGCGGGCACTATCTCGCCGGATTCGACGCGGCTTGCAAGCGCCGCCATGGCGCCGCGCACCGGCTCCTGACGCAGCCGCGAGAGCAGCCCCTCGCGCACCTCCGCCTCGAACCAGTGGCGGGCCTGCTCGGCGCGGCGGGCGGCAAATTGACCGGCCTCGCGGCGCCAGTCGGTCAGTGCCTGCATCTCCTGCCACGCGGCCTCCAGCCCCGCCTCCTCGAGCGCAGAGACGGTGAGCGCCTTGGGAAAACCGTCTGGGTCTTGCGGACGCTTGCGCAGCAGCCGCAGCGCGCCTGCATAGTCGGCGCAGGTGCGTGTCGCCGTGGCCTTGAGGTCGCCATCGGCCTTGTTGATGAGGATGATGTCGGCGGTCTCCATGATCCCGCGCTTGACCCCCTGCAGCTCGTCGCCGCCCGCCGGGGCCAGCAGCAGCAGGAAGAGATCGGACATCTCAGCCACCATGGTTTCGGACTGCCCTACGCCCACGGTCTCGATCAGGATCACGTCGAAGCCAGCGGCCTCGCACAGACCGATTGCCTCGCGCGTGCGGCGCGCCACACCGCCCAACTGGGATTGCGCCGGAGAGGGCCGAATAAAGGCGTTACGGTCGCGCGAGAGCCGCTCCATGCGGGTCTTGTCGCCGAGGATAGAGCCCCCCGACCGCGCCGAGGACGGATCGACCGCCAGCACGGCGACCTTGAGCCCCTGCCCCGTCAGCATCATGCCGAAGGCCTCGATGAAGGTGGATTTGCCGACGCCGGGCGTGCCCGAGAGACCGATGCGCAGCCCTTCCCGGCCCCGGCCCTGCCCGCGCAGCCGCTCCATCAGCGCCGTTGCCTGCGCCCGGTGATCGGCACGCCCGCTTTCCACCAGCGTGATTGCGCGTGCCAGAGCGCGCCGCTCCCCGGCCTCGATCCGTGCTGCCAGATCCTCGATATCCATGCCACCTCGCTCCGTTTGCCCCGATTTGGGCCACGGGCGCGGGCAATGTCCACCCGCGCGGCAGCACCGCGCGGAAAAATCGCAGCGAGATGAGAGAGCCTAGGCGGGCCCCGGAACGGGGGTCAGCCGCGCAGCAACCGATCCAGCACGTCGCAGCAGAGCTGCAGCTGAGCGCGGGCGATGGATTCGTCGGGCTGGTGCCCGTCTGCCATGGTGCCCGGCCCGCAGACCACTGTGGGAATCCCCAGCGCGGCAAAGAAGCCCGCCTCGGTGCCATAGGAGACCTTGAGCGGCGCGGCATCGGGCAGCAATGCCGCCAGAGGCGCGATCTCTGGCCGGGACGGGTCGGTGTCGAGGCCGGGATAGGCGCCGGTGCGGGTGATCTCGATCCCTTCGGGCAGGCCACTTTCGATCCCCGCGAGGATGTCCTCGGCCCGCTCCTGCGCCAGATGGCGGATTTCGAACTCCACCTCGGCATGCTCGGGCACGATGTTGAGCGCCACGCCGCCCTGCATCCGTCCGGCGTGCACGGTGGAACTGGCGACATCATAGGCCGCATCCTGCGCGCCGCTTCCGTTCAACCGCTCCTGCGCGGCGCGCAGGGCCGCGATCAGGTCAGCGGCGAGATGCAGCGCATTGGTGAAGCGCGGCGCCATGGCCGAATGCCCCGCCTCGCCGTGGCAGGTGGCGCGGTAGCTCGCCTTGCCCTTGTGCCCGATGCCGAGGCGCATCAGCGTCGGCTCTCCGACGATGCAGAGGTCAGGGCGGCCAAGTTCGGGGATCACCCGGTCGATCATCTGCGGGATGCCGCGGCAGCCCACTTCCTCATCCCAGCTGAGCGCGATCATCACCGGGCGCGCGGGCGGGGCGTCGCGCAGCGTTTCGGCCAGAGCGAGCACGCAGGCGATGAACCCCTTCATATCGGTGGTCCCGCGCCCAAGCAGACGATCCCCGCGCCGGGTCAGGGAAAACGGATCGACGCTCCAGCTCTGCCCATCCGTTGGCACCACATCGGTGTGGGCCGACAGCAGAACGCCCCCATCGCCCGCGCCGAAGCGCGCCAGCAGCCCGGCTTTGGGCGCCCCTTCTGCCGCGATGCGGGTCACGGTGAAACCCGCCCCGCTCAGGAAATCTTCAACCCAGTCGATCAGCGCGAGGTTCGAACTGGCCGACACCGTGGGAAATCCGACCAGCGTGGCGAGCAGCTCTTCAACGCGGGCCAGCCTCATGCGTCTGCCTCAAAGACCACGGCGCCATCGCAGATGGTGAGCGCGGCCCGGCAGGCGCCAGCACCCGCGACCAGCGCCCGCGGATCGCCATCGAGCAGCACCACATCCGCCGCCATGCCCGGCTGCAGCGCCCCGCGTGTGCCCTCGGCAAAGAGCGCATGGGCCCCGCCGGACGTATAGGCTTCGATCACCGCCTCGAACGGAATGCGCTGGTCCGGCACATCCTCGGCCCACGGCTCTCGCGAGAGCGCCGAATGGATCGCATTGAACGGCGAGAGCGGCGCGGTCGGCCAGTCGGTGCCAAAGGC
Organism: Salipiger sp. ABN3_019; assembly: GCF_056158605.1. Lineage (NCBI taxonomy): Bacteria > Pseudomonadati > Pseudomonadota > Alphaproteobacteria > Rhodobacterales > Roseobacteraceae > Salipiger > Salipiger sp. ABN3_019. The sequence continues at coordinate 267,797 of NZ_JBSWTP010000010.1, read as the reverse complement.
GAGCGTGGCACCCGCGTCCTGCAGGGTCTTCCATGGAAATGTGTCCTGCCAACGGTCACGGCCCATGATCGACACGGTCGGCTCGAGCGGCAGGCCGCTGGAGCCCGGCGGATGCACCGGCTGCATCGAGGCCACCACGTCGAGCGCGGCGAAGCGGGCCAGATCGTCCGGATGCAGCATGTCGATATGCTCGACCCGGTGGCGGGCATCACGGGCACCGTTCTTCGCGCGCGCCGCCTCATAGCCGTCGAGCGCCGTGCGCACGGCGGCATCGCCGACGCAATGCACCTGAATTTGCAGCCCCCTCGCATCGGCCTCTTCGCAAAGCGCGGTAAAGCGCTCGTGCGTGAACAGCGGCGCGCTGCGAAAGCCCTGACGGTCCGGGTAATCATCGGTGCGATAGGCGGTCCATGTGTCGAAGACGCCATCGAGGAACATCTTGATGCGGCCAAAGGAGAGCTTCTCCGAGCCTTTGCGCGTGGCGGCCTCGATCAGCTCATTGATGCGGGCGTCGTCATGCGAGGGCGACAGCCGCATCGCCAAGGAGACGCGGATCGGCAGCGCGCCATCCCGCTCCATCTCCGAGAGCAGCTCGGCCTGATAGAGATTGCCGTCCATATTGACGGCGGTGGTGATCCCATAGGCGGCGCAGGCCTTCATAGCGGCGGCAATGGCAGCCTTGTCGGCGGCACGGTCGGCCTCGCTCACCGGGCCGGGCTCATCGCCCGCCATCGCCGCATTGTCGCGCCCGCCATGGGCCGAGAGCTTGCCAACAAGGCGCATGGCATTGCCCTCGCGCAGCTCGCCGTTCGGTTTGCCATCCGCTCCGAGCACGATCTCGGCGTTCTTCACCTCCGGGATTTCATCCATCAGCCCCGCCGCGGCAAGCGCGGCAGTGTTGGCCCATGCGGTGTGCAGATCGACCGCGTAGACCATCAGCGGTTGATCGGGCAGCAGCGCATCAAGAGCATGGCGGTCGGGCCGCGTGCCGGGGCCGAGAATTTCATAATTCGCCGAAATGGCGCAGAGCAAAGGGCTGTCTTCGCGGCCTTGGCGATAGGCGGTCAGCGCCGCCGCGAACGCTGCGCGGGTGTCGATCCCAAAAAGGTTCAACTGGCCCAGCGTCACGCCGCCCTGAAAGAGGTGCAGATGACTGTCGCAGAGGCCGGGCGAGACCCAGAGCCCCTCCGCCTCGATCCGCCGTGCGGGCATCTCTCCGTCTGGCATGGAACCGGGCGCACCGATCCAGTCGATCCGCCCATCCTTGAGCCGCAGGGACACGGGCGCGCGGCTGAAGATGTCGCGCGCATTGTGGATTTCGAGCGTCTGCGGGCTGGTGCGGGTCATGGCATCGGGGCTTTCGATCAATGGAAGGCGCCCGGCCAGAGCGTCTCCGGCCGGGCGTGGCAATTGCGGGTTCAGCGCTTATTGCAGCAGGTCGGTCCAGACCTTGGTCACCAGATCCTGCGCCGCGGGCGAGCAGGCCTTGGAGAATTCGACCGGCACCGTCGGGAACAGCTCGGGGGCGTTCTCGGGGGTGTATTTGGCCTTCTCGAGGTCCAGCTCCACCGGCGAAGAGTGGGCGTAGTAGTTGTACTGGATGGTCGCGTTCTCCACCTCGGACATGAAGTCGATGAACTGCTTCGCGCCTTCGACGTTCTCGGCGCCCTTCGGCACGACGAAGCTGTCGAGCCAGCCGACGAGACCCTCTTTGGGCTCGGCGTAGACGATGTTCGAGCCTGCGTTGCGGGTTTTCAGCACGTTGCCGTCCCACCAGAAGTGCGCGCCGACCTCACCGGTGCCGATGCGGTTTTCGATGTTGTCCGAGCTGTAGGCGGCCACGTCGGGCTTTTGCGCCATCAGCAGATCGTAGACCTTCTTCATCTCGGATTTGTCCTCCGAGCAGAAGGGCACGCCGAGGTAGAGCTGCGCCGCGCCCACAACCTCATCCGGGTAAGACAGCGAGGCCACCTTGCCCTTCAGATCGGCGGGCGGGGTGAAATAGACCTCCCAGCTGTCGATCGGGCCCTCATAGACGTCGCGGTTCACCGCAAAACCTGCGGTGCCATAGGCAAGCGGGATCGAATAGGCGTTCTCGGGATCCCACCACTGGCCCTTCCATTTGTCGTCCACCTGCGCGTAGGCGGCGAGATTTTTCGCACCGATGTCTTCGAGCAGCCCCTCGTCGATCATGATCTTCACGAAGTGCTGCGAGGGGGTCACGATGTCATAGCCCGACGAGCCAGCCTGCAGTTTGGTCAGCGCATCCTCGTTGGACTGGAAACCGTCGGTATTGACGGTCATGCCGGTCTGCGCCTCGAATTTCTCGATGAGTTCGGGAGCGATGGAATCCGACCAGGTGTAGAGATTGAGCGTGCCGCCCGCATGGGCCGGCAGCGCCAGCGCGATGGCGGTGGCCGCGCCGAGGAGGGTCTTGAGTTTCATGGATGTCTCTCCTGTTGGTTTTTCGTTGGGAGGTATCAGCCGCGCCGCATCGACCGGGCCGACAGGACCAGCGCGAAGGTCGCGATGATGAGAGAGGCGAGGATCAGCAGGGTCGAGATCGCGTTGAGCTCGGGCGTGGTGCCCTGCTTGATCAGGCCGAAGATATAGACCGGCAACGTGGTGGTGCCGCCGGTGGCGAGCAGGTTCGAGGTGATGAAATCGTCCATCGAGATCACGAAGGCCAGCATCGCCCCGGCAAAGACGCCGGGCAGGATCAGCGGCAGCGTCACCCGCCGGAAGGCGGTGAAGGGGGATGCGTAAAGGTCTTTGGCAGCCTCTTCGTAATCGCGGCTCATGCCCTGCATCCGGGCGCGGATCGGCAGGAAGGCAAACGGCGTGCAGAAGGCCGAATGCGCCACGATCAGCCGCGCCATGCCGTTCGAGAATCCCAGCTGCGAGAAGAGGATCAGCGAGGCCACGGCAACCACGATCTCGGGCAGCAGCAGCGGCAGGTTGACCACGGCCTCCGACAGGCGGCGAAAGCGCATGGTCTCGTTGCGGCTGAGCACCATGGCCGCCGAAAGCGCGACCAGCGTCGACACGGTGGTGGCGATGATCGCTACGGTCAGCGAGACACGCAGCGCATCGAGCAGCGCGCGGTTGGTCAGCGCGGCCTCGTACCACTTCATTGAAAAGCCGGTCCACACCGAGACGAGACGGTTTTCGTTGAACGAGAACCAGATCACCACGGCGATGGGCGCGTAGAGCCACAGGAAGAACACCCAAGTGACCAGCCCCGAGCCGGGGTAGTGGCGGACGTTGTGCGCCTTGCTCATGCCCGGGCCTCCTTGCGCATCGCGCGGCGCGCGTTGATCAGCAGCACGATGACCACCATCGCCATCAGCACCAGCGCCACCGCCGCCCCGAAGGGCCAGTTGCGCGCGCCGCCGAACTGAGTTTGGATCAGCGTGCCCATCATCATCTGCTTGCCGCCGCCCAGCAGCATCGGCTCGAGCACCGTGCCGAGCGCCGGAACAAAGACCAGCACCGCGCCCGCGGCGAGCCCCGGCCATGTCAGCGGCAGGATCACCCGGCGCGCCGTGGTCCAGCGGCTGGCGTAAAGGTCAGCCCCTGCCTCCAGCAGCGCCGGGTCGAGCTTTTCGATCGCGGCGAAGACCGGCAGCACCATCAGCGGGATGTAGCTGTAGACCATGCCCACCAGCATCGCGCCGGGGGTGAAGAGCAACGTGCCCTCGCCGCCGATCCAGTGCCAGAAGCGGCCCAAGAAACCCTCGTTTCCGAGAATGATCAGCCACGCATAGACCCGCACGATCATCGACACCCAGAACGGCAGCGTGACGAGATAGATCAAAATCGCCTTCATCCGCGGCGGGCGGGTGGCGATCACATAGGCCACAGGCAACGCGAGGATCATGCAGATCAGCGTCGTGGCCCCGGCCAGCAGCAGTGTACGGGCGATGATGGCCAGATACTTGGGATCGAAGACGAGATTGCCGTCCCAATCCTCGCTGAACAGGATGCCGCGATAGGAGAGCGGGTTGAAATCCCACGCAAAGCCGCCGTAGGAGCCGCGCTCGGCCACCGAGACGGCGGCGACGATCAGCAGCGGCACCATCAGCGTGCCCAGCATCAGCACCCATGCGGGCATCAGGCCCCAGATGCGTGCGCCCCTCATTGCGCCAGCACCCGCACCAACTCGTCGCGGAAGCCAAGGCGGACCTCCTGCCCGATGGCGTAGCTTTCGGCCTGACTGAGCGCATTGCGGCGCGAGACGCGCAGGCTTGCACCGCCGGTCTCGACGACGAAATGTGTGTAGCCGCCCATATAGTTGCGCGACCGGATGGTGCCGGTCATCACGTTGCCCGTGGCCTGATCCTGTAGGCCGATCTTCTCGGGGCGCAGCGACATGGTGGCCGGGCCGGTGCCGGTCAGCCCCTTTTGCGCCGCGTCGAACTCCAGCCCCAGCGGTGTGCGGATCCGCGCGCGCGCCCCGTCGAGCGAGATCACCTCGGCGTCGAGGAAATTGCTCTCGCCGATGAAGTCAGCGACAAAGCGGTTCTCGGGCTCTTCGTAAATCTCGGCGGGCGTGCCGATCTGCTGCACCCGCCCCTGCCCCAGCACGCAGATGCGGTCGGACATGTCGAGCGCCTCTTCTTGATCGTGAGTGACGAAGATGAAGGTGATGCCGGTCTTGCGCTGCAGCGCGCGCAACTCATCGCGCATGGCCTGCCGCAGCTTCAGGTCGAGCGCAGAGAGCGGCTCGTCCAGCAGCAGCACCTTGGGTTCGGGGGCGAGCGCGCGGGCCAATGCGATGCGCTGGCGTTGCCCACCCGAAAGCTGATCGGGGCGGCGGCTGGCAAAGGCGGTCATATGCACCAGCTCAAGCATCTCGGCGACGCGCGCCTCGCGCCGCGCCTTGTCCCAGCCGAGGTTCTCGAGGCCGAAGGCGATGTTCTGCGCCAGCGTCATATGCGGAAAGAGCGCATAGCTCTGAAAGACGGTGTTCACCCGCCGCTTGTGCGCGGGCAGTTGGTCGATCTCCTGCCCGAAGAGCACGATGGCGCCCTCGCTGGGGGTCTCGAAGCCGGCGATCATCCGCAGCAGCGTGGTCTTGCCGCAGCCCGAAGGCCCCAGCAGGGTGAAGAACTCGTTCTCGTGGATGGTGAAATCGACGTGGTCGAGCGCCTGATAGTCGCCGAAGCGTTTCGAGACGTTGAAGACTTCTACGGCCTTTCCGCGTGTCATGGTGAGATCCCTGTGTCTGGGGCCCGGCGCCGCCCTCCCCTGCGGCGCCGGACGGGGGTTAGGCGAGTTGCGTGACCTCGCGGCGGAACGGCAGCGCGTCGCCGATGTCGGGCATGTCGAGCTCGCGGGCGTAGCGGTGACCGGCGTAGGTCGCCCATGCGATCGGGCCGGGGGCTGCCGCGTCGCCGATCAGCTTGACCGACTTGATGCCAGCGTCGGCCCACTCGTCCTCACGCGCCTTCAGCTCGTGATAGAGCGCATCATCAGAGATGCGGGAGGCGACCATCACTACGGCCTCGCAGCCGATGGCCGAGGTCCGGCCGGTGTAGGTGCATTCGGTCACGACCTCGCCCGCCTTCAATTCGGCAATGCCGGTGTTGAGCACGATCTTCACGCCCGCCTCGACCAGCCGCTTGTGGATCGCCGCCTGTTCGAGCGTGTTGAGCGTCCAGTCCGACACATAGGCCGAGGGGGTGACGAAGGTCACCTTGCAGCCCGCCTTGGCCAACAGCTCGGCGATGACGCCGCCCATGTAGTAGTGATCGTCGTCAAAAAGCACGACCTCGCCCTTGGGCAGCTTGCCTGCCATGATGTCGTCGGGGGTGAAGACCGGCATCGCCGGATCGGCGGGCATCGGCACCACGTGCTGGCGCGAGACCCCATCGGCGCGCCAGTGCGAGCCGGTGGCGATGCACACGTTCTCGAAACCGAACTCGAGGATGTCCTGCGCGGTGAGGCGGCTGTCGAAATAGGTCTCGGCGTTGGCGCGCTGCGACAGCTGATAGCTGCGATAATCGACGACGCGGCCCCATGCCGAAAGCCCGGGCAGCAGCCGCTCACGGGCGACCCGGCCGCCCAGTTCGGTGCCCGCCTCGGCCAGCGCCACGTCATAGCCGCGCACCGCCAGCGCGCGTGCCGCTTCGAGACCGGCAGGGCCCGCCCCGACGATCAGTGCGTTCGAACTGCCGCCTTTGGCGTTCATCGTCTCGGGGTGCCAATCCTTGCGCCACTCTTCCATGAAGGTGGGGTTCTGGGTGCAGCGGCTGATCGACATGGTCATGTCGCCAGTGATGCAGATGTTGCAGCCGATGCATTCGCGGATGTCCTCGATCCGGCCTTCCTCGATCTTCTTGGGCAGGAAAGGATCGGCGATCGACGGGCGGGCGCAGCCGATGAAGTCGAGCACGCCCTGCCGCACCAGCCGCGCCATCACGTCGGGCGAGGTGAAGCGGCCGACGCCCACCACCGGCTTTGAGGTCAGCTCGCGGATGCCGTTGACCAGCACCTCCTGCGCCGCCTCTTCCTTAAAACGCGAGGGGCCCGAGCAATCTTCCCAAGTGCCCTGCGCCAGATCCCAGAGGTCCGGCAGGTCGGCGTTCATCTCGATGAACTCGCGCACCTCGGCGTTGGAAAAGCCGAGCTGGCCGATGGTCTCGTCGAGGCTGACACGCAGGGTGATGCCCATGGTGTCGCCCACCGCGTCGCGCATGTCGGCGATCACCTCGTTGACGAAGCGGGCGCGGTTCTCCAGCGAGCCGCCGTATTCGTCCGTGCGCTGATTGGTGGCGCGCGACAGGAAGTGCTGGAAGATGCCGAAGCCATGCGCGCCGTAGAGGCAGATCAGGTCAAACCCGGCGATTTTCGAGCGCTTGGCAGCATTGACGAACCAGCGGCGCAGATCGCGGATGTCGGTCTTGTCCATCGCGCGCGCCTGCACCGGGTCATTGGTGAAGGTGCGGATCGGCAGCGCCGAGGGGGCCAGCGGCACCTCCTTGGTGTAGAGGTTCGGGCCGTTGATGCCGGAATAGGCCAGCTGGATGCCAGCCAGCGCGCCCTTGGTCTTCATCGCGTCGGACATGCGGCGCAGCGCTGGGATGTCGGCGTCGTCCCAGAGGCGCTGCTCGATGAACGGGGTGATCTCCGAGGTGTGGTGCATCTCGGTCTGCTCGGTGAAGATCACGCCCCAGCCGCCCTCGGCCTTCACGCCGCGCATGGCCGCAACGGCAGAGGGATCGCGATAGCCGCCACCGTTGCAATGCGGCACTTGGTAGAACCGGTTCTTCGCGGTCAGTGGGCCGATCTTGGCGGGTTCGAACAGGATATCGTAGCTGGGGTTTCGCACCGTCTTCTCCTTGCGGCGTGTCGTCGTGCCGGGCTCGGTGCTTTGATCGGTCGGAGTAAGGTTCGAGTAAATTATACCTTCTGAAAGCTTGAGTTAGCCTCACCCTAATTGCTGAATTAGGAAGCAGCTTGCCTGCGCAGCATTTGGCGTAAAAAATGAAATTGGGTCAGATATATAGCGCCGTCACGGGCGCATCTTCAGGCCCGGAGCGCGGGTCTCGGTGATCTCTGCCTGCGCGTGATCAATGAAGGCCCGGATCGTCCGGGAACTGCGCGCGCCCTCGCTCATCAGCAGCCCCAGCTTGAGCGTCCGCACAGGTCCGGTCATCGGGATGAACTTCAGGCGGCGGCCATCGGGGGCAAGGTCGGTCGCCGGGTGGGTGTTGCCCATGCCGTAGCCGAACCCATTGGCCACAAGCGAGCGCATCACCGCGATGTCGCGGGTGCGTTCCGCAATCATCGGTGTGATCCCGAGCTTGGTGAAGAACGACAGGAAATACTCACCGCTCATCGGCAGGTCGAGCAGCACCATGGGATAGTCCGACAGCTCGGCAGGGGTGACGCTGTCGAGCGCCGCCAACTCGTGCCCCTCGTGCACCAAGGCGAAGGGCGGAAGCTCGATCAGCGGCAGGAATTCGAGGTCGGAGGGCACGTTCAGATCATAGGTCAGCGCCACGTCGATGCGTGCCGAGCGCAGCCCGTCGAACAGCTCTTGCTGGTCGCGCTCGAACTGGCGGAACTCGACGTCGGGCCACGCATCGACAAAGCTGCGGCGCAGCTGCGGCAGCACGATCTGCGCGAAAGTCAGCAGGCAGCCCACGTTGAGCGGGCCGCGCACCTGCCCCGAGATGTCATTGGCGAGATCGTTGAGCGTCGCGGCCTTCTCGAGCAGGTCGCGCGCCACGGTCATGAAACGCGCCCCGCCCTGCGTCAGCGACAGCCCGTGGGCATGGCGGCGGATGAACAGCTGCAGGCCGAACTCCGCCTCCAGCTGCGAGATCGCCGCAGAGATCGACGGAGAGGAGACATTCACCTTTTCAGCGGCGAGCGCGATCGAGCCGCACTCGCCCACGGCAACGAAATATTCCATCTGGCGCAGGGTAAAGCGTAAGGGCACGTCTTCCTCCGGGACGGGGTGCGTTAGGCTTGCCCTAATACACCCCGCCCCGCTGCGCCGGAACCCTCAATAGCTGATCCAGACGGTCTTCAGCGCCGAGTATTTGTCGAAGGAGTGGATCGACAAATCGCGGCCAAAGCCCGATTGCTTCATACCGCCAAAGGGGGTCATGGCCGAGAGCGCATCGACGGTGTTGACCGAGACCGTGCCGGCGACCAGCGCGTCCGATACCGACATGGCGCGGCTGAGGTCGCGGGTCCAGACCGAGGCGGCAAGGCCGTAGACGCTGTCATTGGCGATGGCGATGGCCTCGGCGTCATCCTTGAAGGTCTGGATCGACAGCACCGGGCCAAAGATTTCCTCGCGGGCGATGCGCGCATCACGCGGGACATCCGCAAAAACCGTCGGCTGGATGAAAGCATCCGAGCCACCAATCGTCAGCCGCTCACCGCCCGCGATCAGGCGGCTGTCCTGCTTGCCCGAGGCGAGAAACCCCGCGACGCGCTCGGCGTGGCGGGCATCGACCATGGCGCCCATCTTGGTCTCGGGATCAAGCGGGTTGCCCGGCACAATGGCCTCGGCACGGGACTTCATCCGCTGGATCATCTCCTCCGCGATGCTTTCATGCACCAGCATCCGAGAGTTGGCCGAACAGACCTCGCCCTGATTGAAGAAGATGCCGAAGGCGGCCTTGTCGGCGGCGGCATCAAGATCGGCGTCGGCGAAGATCAGGTTCGGGCTCTTGCCACCGGTCTCCAGCCAGACCTGCTTCATGTTGCTCTCACCGGCGTAGCGCTGGAACATCTTGCCCACCTCGGTGGATCCGGTGAACACGAGGCAATCCACGTCCGGGTGACGACCAAGCGCCTGCCCGGCGTCTTCGCCAAAGCCCGGCACCACGTTCAGCACGCCGTCGGGCAGGCCCGCCTCGGCGGCGAGTTCAGCAAGGCGCAGGGCCGACAGCGGCGACTGCTCGGCGGGCTTGAGCACCACCGAGTTGCCCGCCACCAATGCCGGGGCCAGCTTCCACGTGGCCATGTCGAGCGGGAAGTTCCACGGCACCACCGCGCCCACCACGCCAAGCGGCACGCGGCGGATCAGCGCTACGTCGCGCCCACCGGTGGGGGCGACCTCATCGTAGAGCTTGTCGATCGCTTCGGCGTGCCACTGAAAGAAATGCGCCGAGCCCGGCGCGTCGACATTGACCGTCTCCCAGATCGGCTTGCCCATATCGAGCGTGTCCAGCAGCGCCAGTTCCTCAAGGTTCTCGCGCAGCAGGGTCGCGAGGCGCAGCATCACCTCTTTGCGCTCGCCCGGCGTCTTGCCCGACCAGCGCCGGTCCTCGAAGGCGCGCCGGGCGGCGGCCACGGCGCAGTCGATATCCTCGGCGCCGCCACGGGCGACATCGGTCAGCACTTCGGCTGTGGCGGGATTCACCGTCTCGAAGCGCGCGCCGGAGGCGGAGGGCACATAGCGTCCGTCGATCCAGCATTGGGTGCGGAAGGTCAGCGCCGCGGCGCGGGTGGTGTAGTGCGAGAGGGTCTGCATTGTTTGTCTCCGGGCGGCAGCTGCGACGCGCCGCGATTGGTCTTGTCATATGCGCCCGCGCCCGGAGGGCAGCTTCCGGGCGCGGGCTATGGCAGTGGGTGGGGTCAGGCGGGCTCTGTCACCGGCGCGACCGCCGGGGCATAGGCGAGATAGCCGCGCTGCTTGGCGATGTGATCGACCACATATTTCGCGTCGTGCCAGACGCCCCAGATGAACGAGGACCCGCGCCGCGTCTGCCAGGGCAGCCCGAGGAAATAGACCCCCGGCACGCTGGACACCCCGCGCTGGTGGCGCGGCTTTCCCGCCCCATCCAGCGCATCGACCGCCAGCCAGCTGTAGTCGCTGTGAAATCCAGTGGCCCAGAGGATCGTGGAGATCCCGGCTTCGGCGAGATCGAGCGACAGGATCGGATCGGTCATGCAGGCCGGATCCGCCCCAATGCGGCGGGCTTCGGGCTCCTGCGGCAGATCGAGACCATTGGCCGCCACATAGGCATCGGCCTCATCCAGCAGCGAAAGGTAATTGGCGTCGCCCGCCTCGATGTTCCGTTCCAGATCAGGCGCAAAGGCGAAGGTGCCTTCCTCAAAGCTTTCGGTGCGGCCCAGCAGCACCATGCCGCGCGCGGCGAGCTTGCGGAAATCCACCGTGTGTCCGCCATGCGCACCGCTGACGGCGATGGTGGTGTGCTCGGACGCAGGGTTGGCCTCGGCGTCCCATTTGTTGAGTACCCCCAGCCACCAGACGAAATCACGGCCCCGGTAGGCGCGCGGCGGGCGGTCGTGCGGCCCCACCGAGAGATAGACCTTGCGCCCGGACGCAAGCAGCTCGTCCGCGATTTGCACGCCCGAAGATCCCGCGCCAACGACCAGCACCGCGCCCTCGGCCAGTTGCGCTGGATTGCGATACTGGCTGGAATGCAGTTGCGCGACAGGCACCGAAGCGGGCACCAGCGGCGGGATCGACGGCTGCTGGAAGGCCCCGGTGGCCGAGATCACATAGTCGGCCTCGATCACACCATCGGAGGTTTCGACGCGGAAGCCGGGACGGCCCTCAAGACGGCTGACCTTGGTCACCTCAACGCCGCAACGCACCGGCGCGTTGATCTGCTGCGCATAAGCTTCGAAGTAATCGGCGACCTTTTCCTTGGGCACAAAGGCCTCTGGATCCCCCGCGAACTCCCGTCCGGGGAAGCGGTCGTGCCACGCCGGGCCGTTGGCGACCAGAGAATCCCAGCGCTCCGACCGCCAGCGCTCTGCGATGCGCTTTCTTTCGAGGACGATATGCGAAATGCCATTGGCGCCAAGGTGCTCGCTCGCGGCGATCCCGGCCTGCCCGGCGCCGATGACGAGGGCTCCTGTTTTCTCAACCGACATCGGTGAGTCCTTCCGTGCAAATCAGAGGGTCCAATTTTCTGAACCACGGAAGGGGCTACTCAAGCCGAGCACCGGCAGGCAGAGATGCGGCTGTAGCGCACAAACGGCCTGCGGGTCAGCGTCTTAGCTCCCGACCGGGGTCTTCGCGGTGGAAGGTGCGCCAGCTATGAGTGAGAAAAAAGAAACCAATGCGTCACTATGGATTAGGCTCCACCTAATCCATGCGCGAGCGCCGATCAGCGCCCGCGCGGCTTGGCGCGCAGCGTCGGATCGGCCTCGCGCGGGTCTTCGGGCCATGGATGCTTGGGGTATTGCGCCTTCATGTCCTTGCGCACGTCGGCATAAGAGCCCTGCCAGAAGCCCGGCAGGTCCATTGTCGTCTGCACCGGGCGACGCGCGGGCGACAGAAGAGTCACCCGCAGCGGCTGCTTGCCAACCCTCGGGTGCTCGCGCTGGCCGAACATCTCTTGGATGCGCAGGGTGATCTCGGGATGCTCGCCGGAATAGTCGATGGGAATCTCGCGCCCCAGCGGCGTAACGAACTTGCCCGGCACCGACGCATCCAGCGCCTGCATCTGCCCCCAGTCGAGCCGCGCGCGCAGCGCAGGCAGAAGGTCGAAGCGCTTCCAGTCCTCTGCGGTCTTCACCCCGGTGAGATAGGGCAGCAGCCAGTCCTCGAGCTCTGCCATCAGTGCCTCGGCGCCCATGTCCGGCAGGCCCAGCCCCGCCTCGCGGCCAATCTCGACCCGCGCGCAGAAGCGGCGGGCGGCATCCGACAGCGCCAGCCCCAGATCGCGCACCCCCTCCAGCATGGCCTGCGCGATGGCCTCGGGAGGTGCCTCTTTCCACAGGCGGTCGTCGAGCGCGATGGCCCCGAACCGCTCTTGCCGACGGGCGACGACGCGGCGCTCGCGCTTCGACCACGCGCAGACATCGTGCCAGGCGATCTGCGCGCCAAAGAGATCGCGCAGTTCGGATTCGGGGATCGGGATCGCCTGCCGGATGCGCGCCTCGCGCGGGTTGCCATCGGTGTCGGTGACCACGATCAGGCGGGTGCCAGCCAGCGGGTCACCATCATCCATCACCGCGCCCTTACCGCCCGACAGCTGGAAGCGCGGCGCATCGCCCTTGCGGCGCAGACCGATCCGGTCGGGATAGGCCAGCGCCGCCTGCGCCGCGGGCGAAAGCGCATCCTCGGCGCTGCCTGCGCCCCCTGCGCGGGCGAGGCGCTTGGCCTCGGTCTTGATGCGCTCCAGCGCCGCGCGGTTCACCTCATAGGGGCGGCTCTGGCTGAAGCGCCGCAGATCGCGGATCGCCTCGAGCCGAAAGGCAAGGTCCGAAGGCGCGCCGCGCAGCGGGTCGCGCTCGGCCAGCAACGCGGCAAGCGGCGCGGCCTCGGGCCCGGCGAGGCTGAGCATATGGGCCAGACGCGGGTGCAGCGGCAGGCGCGCCAGCGCGCGGCCATGCTCGGTGATCCGGCCAGAGCCATCAAGCGCGCCAAGCATGGTCAGCAGCGCGCAGGCCTCGGCGTAGGCACCGGGGTGCGGTGCGGTGAGGAACGGCAGGTCCTCGGGCGTGGCGCCCCAGAGCGCCAGTTCCAGCGCCAGCCCCGACAGATCGGCGGTTTCGATCTCGGCGGGGGGAAACGCCTGCAGCGCGCCCTCCTCACCTTTGGTCCAGAGCTTATAGGCGATGCCCTCGGCCACCCGGCCCCCGCGACCCGCGCGCTGCGTCGCCTCGGCGCGCGTGACTTTCTCTGTGACCAGACGCGACATGCCCGAGCCGGGATCGAAGCGCGCCCGGCGGGCGCGGCCCCCGTCGACCACCACGCGGATGTCCTCGATGGTCAGCGAGGTCTCGGCGATCGACGTGGCGAGCACCAGCTTGCGTCCCTGCGCCTCGGGCCGGATGGCGGCGCGCTGCGCGGCGAACTCCATGGCTCCAAAGAGCGGACGAATGGTCACATCCTTGGGCAGCCGGCCCTTCAAAAGCCCCTCGGTACGGCGAATTTCGCCCTCCCCCGGCAGAAAGGCGAGAATGCCCCCGGTGGTTTCGCGCGCGGCACGCTCGATCAGCTCGGCCATCGCGGGCTCGAAGCGCTGGCCCTTGGGCACGGCGCGATCAAGCCAGCGATCCTCGACAGGAAAGCTGCGGCCCTCGGAGGTGATGACCGGCGCTTGCATCAGCTCGCCCACCGGCCCCGCATCGAGCGTCGCCGACATGGCCAGCAGCAGCAGATCGTCGCGCAGCGCCCCGGCGATCTCGAGACAGAGCGCCAGCCCCAGATCGGCGTTGAGCGAGCGTTCGTGGAACTCATCGAAGATCACCGCGCCAATGCCCGCAAGTTCAGGGTCGGCCTGAATCATCCGGGTGAGAATGCCCTCGGTCACCACCTCGATCCGGGTGGCTTTGGAAGTCTTGCTTTCGCCGCGGATACGGTAGCCCACCGTCTCGCCCGCGGCCTCGCCCAGCGTCTCGGCCATACGCGTGGCGGCGGCGCGCGCGGCAAGGCGGCGCGGCTCGAGCATCAGGATGCGGCCCTTGGTGAGCCCCGCTTTGAGCATCGCCAACGGCACACGGGTGGTCTTGCCGGCGCCGGGCGGCGCCTGCAGCACCGCGCGGCCCTCGGCACGCAGGGCGGAAATGAGATCGGGAAGGGCGGCGTCGATGGGCAGATGATCCATGCGCGCGGTTATGCGGGATCGGCGCGGGCGCGTCGAGGGGCTGGCGGTGGTCGCGCCCGGCTCGCCGCGTTTGTTGGGGGGCGCTGCCCCCGCCGCGCTGCGCGCGTCTCCCCCGGCGTATTTGGAAAGAGAAGAAGGGCTCAGTTGGCGCTGACGCGGAAGACGCAGCCGTCCGAGATCAGTTGCGGCGGCGTGAGGCAGAGCCCCTTGGCGACGGTGAAGGCAGCCAGCACCTTGGGCACATAGTCGCGGGTCTCGGCGTAGGGCGGCACGCCCTGATACTGCGGGATGGAGTTTTCGCCCGCGTTATATCCGGCCAGCACGAGGATCGGATCGCCATCGAACCGCTCCATCAGGAAATCGAGGAAAGCCACACCGCCCTTGATGTTCTGCACCGGATCGAGCGCATTGGCGACACCGAAGCGCGCGGCGGTGGCGGGCATCAGCTGCATCAGCCCCTGCGCCCCGGCGCGGCTGACCGCATCGCTGCGCCCGCCCGATTCCACCGCCATCACCGCCAGCGCGAGCGCCGGGGACACGCGCGATCCGACCGTGGCGCCGAGCAGGTCGCGGCCGTAGCGCGCGGCGATGTCCTGCAGTTGCTGCAGCCGTGGCGCATGCACGCCGCCGCCCTGCGGCGGGCTGGCAAGCTTGAGCAGCGCGGGCTCCAGCCGCCCCGGACCGGAGGCCGCCAGTTCCGGCGAGACCGCCTGCCAGAACCATGCGTAGGTGCCGCCGCCCTCGGCGCGCCTCCCCGCAGGCGGCGCCTCTGCCTCCGGCTCGCGCGCCAGCGGCACGGGTTTTGGCGGGGCGGGCGCGATTTGCACGGTGATCCGCTTCTTTGTGCCGGGTTTCGGAGGGGTCACCCGCTTGGCGGAGAAATCGGCGAAGGGCGCGGGCTGCTCCGCATATGACGAGATGGCGGAGAAGCTCACGAGCATCGCAAGCCCCGCGGATGCGAGAAGTCTGCCTGTGGAGGTCACTGCTGCCTGCCCAATCTGCCGCCGGTCCGGGTGTTCGGACTGCGGCGGCCTGCCTGAAAATCTGTGCCTGAAAATCTGCGCCTGTAAGTCTCTGCCTGTATTTCTGCCTGCACCGCCGATGGTGCTGGCGCGCGTTGTTTCGACACTCTGCGTTTTGCCGCCCGACCTTCTGCGCTGCGGCGGATCGAGTCGTTTTTATGCGCCGGGCCAAGGCCCAATGGCTGATTTGAGTGTTGCACAGATCGGCTGGGCAACCAAGTCAAGCCACTGATTCCGTGCACAATCGTGGCAAATCCCCCCTTCGTTGGCGCGCTTTTGCCAGAAACGCCTTGGCATTCTCAGCATTACCATTGCAAAACAATGCATTAGCGCGAAAACGCCACTTTCAAGGGCGACTGCAAAAACAATCCGATTGTGCCAAATTCCCGCCTCAATCCAGGGGCTTTATAGTCCCAGGCCGCGAGGGAACAGGGCAATGAGAGAGGCCCGCGAACGGGACCACGCCGGTTGAAGGAAGCAAACTGGATTTACGGAGAGAGACAAATGCTTAAGTTCATCAAAACCTTCCGCAAGGACGAAGACGGCGCAGTGACTGTGGACTGGGTCGTGCTGACCGCAGCCGTGGTGGCCATGGCGCTCGGCGCCTACTCGATGATCGGCGACAGCGCCAACGCGCTGCTGTCCGCAACCGGCGACGCCGTTGGCGATCACGAGACCGAGCTGTTCGGCGGCTAATACTCCGCGCAACCGCGCATGAGATTGTATCGCCGGGTTGGGTAGCCCGGCGATACCACTCCGGCAGCGATCCAGACGTTGGATTGTTCTGCTGTCCCTGATTGTTTCGCCGACAATGGTTCGTCGACAGAGTTTTCCGTCGACGCAGTGTTCCGCCGACAAGGATGACATGATGCGCAAGTTCCTGAGACGCTTTGCAAGCAATGAGGCCGGCGCAGTCACCGTCGACTGGGTCGTGCTCACCGCCGCCGTGGTCGCGCTCACCGGGATCGTCGCCTATGCGACGCGCAATTCCGCCGCCGACCTGCTTGGAACCGTCGGAACCGCCGTCGAAGAAGAAGCCAGCATCTTCGACTGACCTTTCCCGACGCCGTCCATAATTTCGGCATTTTCGGGGTGCTGAGCAGGCACCGCTTCACCTCTTGATCACCGCCCACGCAGGGCATTCCTCCGGCTGCACCCTATGGGCGCGGTCCGATCTGCGTTCGGGGCCGCTGACGTTTGATCCGAGGCCCATTGGCGCTGCCCTGATCTCGCCCCCGCCCCGCAACTGCCGCGGTGAAAGCCCAGAACGGGCCAGTTTTCAACACAATCCTCGGGCATCTTCGGTGACTGGTAGCGCGCAGGAAACAGCCTGACGTGCGCAACAGGATGCATGGGCCGCGCGCGGCCCTGTCGCGAAAGGGTATGACATGCGACTGCTTTTCGGACTGGTTCTGATCGCGGGGCTCGGGCTTGCCGGCTTCGCTGTCTATATGGCGCAGAATTATATCGGCAGTTATCAGACCGCGCTGCAAGAAGAGCGCGCGAAATCGGTCGCAGCCGTGCCCACCAAGAAGATCTATGTGACCACCCGCGCCATCGCGCACGGCCAGATCGTCACGCCGGACGACGTCAAGCTGGCGCCTTGGCCGGTGGAGATCATGCCCGAAGGCGCGTTCGACGCTGAAACGCCGCTGTTTCACGAAGGCGATGCGCCGCGCGTGGCCATGCGCCCGATCGAGAAATTCGAAGCGGTGGTGCCCGTCAAGATCAGCGAGCCCGGCGGCGACGCGGGTCTGACCTCGCGGCTGGAGCCGGGGCAGCGCGCCTTTGCCATCAAGGTCGACGTGCATTCGGGGGTGTCTGGCTTCCTGCGACCGGGCGACCGCGTCGACGTCTATTGGACAGGCCGCGTCGCCACAGATGATCTCAACCGTCCGCGCGGCGAGTTCACCAAGCTGATCCAGACCGGGGTACGCCTGCTCGCCATCGACCAGACCTCCGATATGGAAGACGCCGATGTCAGCGTGGCGCGCTCGGTCACCGTGGCCGCCAGCCCGCAGCAGATCGCCTCGCTGGCGCAGGCGCAAAGCACCGGTCGCCTTTCGCTGTCGCTGATGAATGCCAATGACACGACCGTCGCCGAGGCCATCGAGGTGGACCAGCGTGTGCTGCTGGGCTTCGCCAAGACCCAGGCCGAGCCCGAGCAGAAACGCCCGCAAGTCTGCACCACCCGCGTGCGCCGTGGGGGCGAGGTGGCAGAGATCGCGATTCCCTGCACCAACTAACGCAGTATCAAAGGGTTGCTGCGTCCCTTGGCAGCCCCTCTCAGGCCAAGACCCTCATGCGGGGCGCCCTTTGGGCGTCCCGTTTTCGTGAACGGAACTGCCTATTTGTTGCCATGGATCCACAGCAAGAGACGCAGCGAACCCATTGATTATTGCATAAAATCGGCATTGCGCGCAGAGTGACGGCAATTGCGGGCAAAAAGACCCGCCTCCGAGGCGTGATCGAAAGGCAGGTCACATGACAGCTGACAGCATCTTCAAGGCGGCCCTCTTCGGGCTGGCGCTGAGCGTGAGTGCCCTTGCCCCAGCGGCACAGGCCGAGAGCCTGCGCGTCGTCCGCACTGGCACCGAAAGCGCGCTGAGCGTTCCGATGAACCGCGCCGTCGTGGTGGAAAGCGACACGCCCTTCGCCGAGCTTTCAATCGCCAACCCCGCCATCGCTGACATCTCGTCGCTCTCGGATCGTACGATCTATGTGCTGGGCAAGACGCCGGGCACCACCACGCTCACCATTCTGGATGCGGCAGGGCAGCTGATCACCAATGTCGACGTGCGCGTCGCCGCCGATGTCACCGAGTTCAAAGAGCGTCTGCGCCAAATCCTGCCCGGCGAAAAGATCGAGGTGCGCACCGCGAACGACGGCATCGTGCTGTCCGGCACAGTGTCGAGCACGCAAAAGCTGCAGCGGGCGCTGGACCTTGCCGAACGCTATGCGCCCGAGCGCGTGTCGAACCTGATGTCGGTGGGCGGCGTGCAGCAGGTGATGCTGAAGGTGCGTTTCGCCGAGATGCAGCGCTCGGTCGCCAAGACCCTGCGCAGCTCGCTTTCGGTGGGCGGCGACCTGCTGGGCGGCGATCTCGGGCTCAACTCTGAATCCGGCAGCTGGCTGCAGAATGAGAACGAACTGGGCTCTGCCCTGACCCTCTCGGAAGACACCGAGGGTGCCGCGCTCTTTGGCTTCAACGCTGGCGGGCTCGAAGTGGGCATCCTGCTTGAAGCGCTGGAATTGAAAGGCGTGGTGCGCACGCTGGCCGAGCCCAACCTGACCGCGCTTTCGGGCCAAGAGGCGACCTTCCTCGCGGGCGGCGAATATCCGGTGCCGGTGGCGCAGGACGAGGGCACAATCTCGGTCGAGTTCAAACCCTTCGGCGTCGAGCTGAACTTCATTCCCCGCGTGGTCGATGGCGATCTCATCAACCTCGAACTGAAGGCCGCGGTCTCGTCGATCGACAGCACCAATGGCTTTGATCAGGAAAGCATCCGCATCGACGCCTTCCGCCGCCGCGAAACCTCGACCACTGTCGAGATGCGGGACGGCGAGAGCTTTGCCATCGCGGGACTTCTGCAGGATGATTTCACCGACCTTAACGGTCAGGTGCCGTGGCTTGGCGATGTGCCGGTGCTTGGCGCGCTGTTCCGCAGCGCCGAATACAGCCGCCAGCAGTCCGAACTGGTGATCATCGTCACGCCGCATCTGGTCACCCCGACCCGCGGTCAGGCGCTGGCGCTGCCGACCGACCGTGTCCGTCCGCCGTCCGAGCGCGATCTCTTCCTTTATGGCCGCACCACCGACGAGGGCAAACGCCCGGTGCGGGGCGCGGCGGGCGAAGTCGCCAAGCAGGACTTCAGCGGCTCTTACGGCTATGTGATGGATTGATCTGATGCGGGCAGGACTGGTGCGGACAACACGGATGATGATCAAAGGCGGCAGTGCCGCCCTCGCGCTGGCGCTTGTCGCGGGCTGCTCGCAGCAGGAAACCGGCTCTGATGTCGATGGCGGCAACTTCGGCAACGCCACGATGAACAACTCGCTGGTGATGACCGGTCAGCAGAACTACGTGCTCGACCTCTCCAGCCGCTTTGCCTCCGAAGTGCCCAGCATGGTGAACTTTGCCTTCAACAGCACGGTTCTCGATGCCGCCGCGCAGCAGGTGCTGCGCCAGCAGGCCACTTGGATTCGCCAGTTCCCCGAGATCCGTTTCCGAGTCTACGGCCACACCGATCTCGTCGGCAACGCCGCCTACAACAAGTCGCTCGGCCTGCGCCGGGCGCAGGCGGTGGTGCGATTCCTTGCCACGCAGGGCATCTCGACGTCGCGGCTCGAAGCGGTGGTCTCCTTTGGCGAGACCCAGCCACTGATCGTCACCGAGGGCCGCGAGCGGCGCAACCGCCGCACGGTCACTGAAGTGTCGGGCTTCGTGCAGGATCACCCCAACCTGTTGGATGGCAAATATGCCGAGGTGATCTACCGCGAATATGTGCGCAGCGCGGAGCCGACCAGCACGGTCACCGGCACGACCCTGACGGGCGGCGGCGAGTAACGCCGGACCCGCAGGGGCCATCGTCCAAGAATACCGTACAATTACGGTTTTTCGGTCAAAATGTTGCCCCACTTGACCGACAATTTCTGCTCTAGCGGGGCGGTCCCGGCTCAGACTCGAGTCGGTCCGCGCGCGGTCGGAAGTGCCAGAGCGCCATATGCGCCCTGCCCGCCGCCTTCCCGCCAGAGGCAGAGGACAGAAGCATGACGACCAAACTCGAGCGGCAGAGCGCCCCCGCACCGATCCTGGCCTGCACGGTCAGCCGGGATGTGCAGAATTTCGACCTGCTCATCGAGGATATGGAAACGCTTCTCGGCGAGGGCTGGGGCGATCTCGGCTTTGAGGAGGCGCTGACCTTCCTCGGCCAGCCAGACGCCGGCACGCTGGAATTCATCGCGCTCGCCATGGACAGCGAGGATGAGAACAATCTTCCGCTTCTGTGCAAGATCATCGGCCGCGCGATCGAACGCGGCATCAAGGTCATTCTGATCGCCGAAGATGTGACCCCCGCGGCCCTGCACCAGCTGCTGCGGGGCGGCGCTGACGAATTCGCGCCCTACCCGCTGCCCGAAGGTGAACTGGCCAACGCGGTGAGCCGCCTGCGCGCCCGCGCCGAGGCGGCGGCGGCTGTCCCGGCGGCGGAACACGGCACGAAGCTCAAGGGCGGCGGCGATGGCATTCTGATCGCCGCGCAGGGGCTCTGCGGCGGCACCGGCACAACCACATTCGCAGTGAACCTCGCATGGGAACTTGCCACCGTGCGCAAGGATGCGGCGCCGCGGGTCTGCCTGATCGACCTCAGCCTGCAATTTGGCACCGTCGCCACCTACCTCGACCTGCCCCGCCGCGAGGCGGTTCTGGAACTGCTCAGCGATATCCCCTCGATGGACGGTGACAGCTTCGGTCAGGCGCTGGTGCCCTATGAGGACCAACTGCAGGTTCTCACCGCGCCGCCGGACATGCTGCCGATGGACATGCTCTCGCCCACGGACGTGAAGGCGCTGCTCGACGTCGCACGCGAGCATTTCGATTTTGTAGTGGTCGATCTGCCCAAGGCGATCTCGGACTGGACCGACACCGTTCTGACCGAGGCGCAGGTGTTTTTCGCGCTGGTCGAACTCGACATGCGCTCGGCACAGAATGCGCTGCGCCTGAAGCGGGCGCTGCAATCCGAGGATCTGCCCTTCGAGAAGATCCGCTTTGTGCTGAACCACGCCCCGAAATTCACCGACCTACAGGGCAAGACCCGCGCCAAGCGCATGGCCGAAGGTCTGGGCATCGACTTCAGTGTGCTGCTGCCCGACGGCGGCAAGCAAGTGCAGATGGCTGGCGACCATGGCGTGCCGCTGGCCCGCCAGGCGGCCAAGAACCCGCTGCGTAAAGAAATCGCCAAACTGGCCGCCGAGCTCTACGCCATCGGCCAATCGGATGCGGAAGCCGCGTGATAGGAGCCCGCCATGTTTTCTCGTTACAAAAAGACACCGTCGAAACCTGTCGCGGTGGCCCCTGCCCCGGTTGAGGAAGCTGCTGCGACCACCGTCGCCGCGCCCAAGGCCAGCGCCGAAAAGCCGCAGTCCATGCGCAAGCCCAAGCCGCCGCGCGCCGCCGAGGCGGCACCGCAGGATCGCGAGAAGAAACGCAAGGAACGGCTCGGCGAGATCAAGCTGGAGCTGCACCGCGCGCTGCTCGACAACCTGAACCTTGCCGCCATCGACCAGGCCAGCGAGGGCGAACTGCGCGAGGAAATCGCCGCGATCGCCACCGAGTCGCTGCAGGAAAAGGGCATCGTGCTGAACCGCGAGGAACGCAGCACGCTGAACCAAGAGCTCTATGACGAGGTCAAAGGTCTGGGGCCGCTTGAGACGCTGCTGAAGGACGACACCGTCTCGGATATCCTCGTGAACGGCCCGCGGCAGATTTTCGTTGAACGCAATGGCAAGCTGCAGATCTCGGACGTCACCTTCAAGGATGAACGCCATCTGATGCGGATCATCGACAAGATCGTTTCCGCCGTGGGACGCCGGGTCGATGAATCCAATCCCTATGTCGACGCCCGCCTTGCCGACGGCTCGCGCTTCAACGCCATGGTGCCCCCCATCGCGGTGGACGGCTCGCTGGTGTCGATCCGGAAATTCAAAAAGGACAAGCTGGGCATCGACGATCTGGTGAACTTTGGCGCCTTCACCGAGGAAATGGCCGTCTACCTGCAGGCCGCCGTCGCCACCCGCCTCAATGTCATCGTCTCGGGCGGTACCGGTTCGGGCAAGACCACCACGCTCAACGCCCTGTCGTCCTTCATCGACGACAGCGAACGCATCCTGACCATCGAAGACACCGCCGAACTTCAGCTGCAGCAGACCCATGTGGGCCGGATGGAAAGCCGTCCGCCGAACGTCGAGGGCAAGGGCGCGGTTACCCCGCGTGACTGTCTGAAGAACGCGCTGCGGATGCGCCCCGACCGCATCATCGTCGGCGAGACGCGCGGCGAGGAAGTGATCGACATGCTGCAGGCGATGAACACCGGCCACGACGGCTCGATGACCACGATCCACGCCAACAACCCGCGCGACGCCATCTCGCGCCTCGAGAACATGATCGCCATGGCCGGGGTCGAGATGCCGCTGAAGGCCATGCGCAGCCAGATTTCCTCGGCGGTGCACATCCTCGTACAGGCCAGCCGCCTGCAGGATGGCTCGCGCCGGATGACCTCGATCACCGAGATCACCGGCATGGAAGGCGACGTGATCTCGATGCAGGAAGTGTTCCGCTACCAGCGCGTCGGCCTCACCCCCGAGAACAAGATCCTCGGCCATTTCACTGCCACCGGCGTGCGCAGCCACTTCTCCGAGCGCTTCCGCATGTGGGGCTATGACGTGCCGCCCTCGATCTACGAACCCTTCCGTCCGGAGTAAGCGCCATGCTGAGTGCAGAACCGATCATCTACGGCCTGATCTTCATCGGCGTTCTGGTGCTGGTCGAGGGTGTCTATCTCGTTGCTTTTGGCAAATCGATCAGCCTCAACAGCCGGGTCAACCGCAGGCTGGAGATGCTGAACAAGCACGACAGCCGCGAAGAGGTTCTGGCCAAGCTGCGCAAGGAGATGGACCAGCATCTCGACCGGCGCGGCATCCCGCTCTATTCGCTGCTGGCCGATCGCGCGCAAAAGGCCGCGCTGGCCTTTACCCCGCAGCAACTGATCCTGATCATGATCGGGGTCAGCGTCTTTGCCTTCTTCGGTCTCACGATGGGCACCGAAGCCACGCTGCCGGTGCGCGTGATTATGGGGGTCGTCATCGGCGTCGGCGGCGTCTTCATGTGGGTGAACAACAAGGCCAAGAAGCGCCTCGCGCTGATCGAAGAGCAATTGCCCGACGCGGTGGAACTGATGGTGCGCAGCCTGCGCGTCGGCTACCCGTTCAGCTCGGCAATCACCATCGTGTCGAAAGAGATCAAGGACCCGCTGGCCACCGAATTCGGCGTGATCTCGGACGAGGCCACCTATGGCCGCGACATCGGCGAGGCACTCAAGCATATGGCCGAACGGCTCGACATGCAGGACCTTCGCTTCCTCGCCGTGGCGGTGACCATCCAGCAGCAGTCAGGCGGCAACCTCGCCGAGATCCTCGACGGTCTGGCCAAGGTGATCCGCGCCCGTTTCCGCCTGTTCCGCCGCGTCAAAGCCATCACCGCCGAGGCGCAATGGTCCGGCAAGTTCCTCTCGGGCTTCCCGCTGGTGGTGCTGCTGGCGATCCAGGTCCTCGATCCGCACTATTACGACGAAGTGCTGGATCACCCGCTCTTCATCCCCTGCTGCTTTGCCGTGGCCATCTTCCTGACCGCCAACCTCGTGGTCATGCGGATGCTCGTGAACATCAAAGTCTGAGGCCCCTGCCATGCTCGACACGCTCAATACGCTGATCACCGCCAAGCTCGGCCCTGCCGGACCGCTGTTGGTCGTCGCCGGCCTCGCCTTTCTGCTGATCCTCGCCAGCATTCCGCTGATGCTGCGCTCGCGCCCCGATCCGATGGACAAGCTGCGCGAGACATCGCGCAAGAAGATGGAGAAGGAAACCCGCGCGGTGCTGCGCGACACGCGGCGCAATGAGAAGCTCAACAAATACGCCCAATACCTCGAACCGCAGACCGCCGAGGAACTGAGCGCCATCCGCATGAAGCTCATGCAGGCCGGCTATCGCTCGCGCGACGCGGTGCGCATCTACTACTTCGCGCAAATGGCGCTGGGGCTGGGCCTTCTGGCTGTGGGATCGGCCTATTACATGTTGGTGCTCGGCACGCCTGACGCCCCCCTGCATGAGAAGATGCTTTTCATGATCGGCCCGGGCGCCGCGGGATATTTCGCGCCGAAATACTGGGTCACCCGCCGCGTCGAAGAGCGCCGCCAGCAAATCGTCGAGGGATTTCCCGACGCGCTCGACATGATGCTGGTCTGCGTCGAGGCGGGTCAGTCGCTCGACCAGTCGATCCGCCGCGTCGCCGGCGAGCTGCGCGCCTCCTATCCGGCGCTGGCCGACGAGTTCGAGATCATCAGCAACGAGATGAAGGCGGGCAAAGAGAAATCTGCCGTGCTCAACGACATGGGCGAGCGCTGCGGCGTGCAGGATGTGTCGTCTTTTGTCACCGTGCTGAACCAGGCCGCATCCTTCGGCACCTCGATCGCCGACTCTCTGCGCATCTACGCCGCCGAAATGCGTGACAAAAGGGTCATGCGCGCCGAGGAAAAGGCAAACAAGCTGCCGACAAAGATGACGCTGACCACTATGATCCTCACGGTGCCGCCGCTGCTGATGATCCTCGTTGGTCCTTCGGTGGTGGGCATCTCGAACATCGGAAGTCTCGTCAAATAGGCCACATGCCGCGCGCACTGACGCTCATACTCATTCCGCTCATCTTGGCCGCCTGTTCCTCGGGCGGCCTTGGTGCGTTCGGGCGGACCGACACGCTCGAACAAGAGCCCGGAACGCCCTTCGCCCCTGCCCTCGATCCCAGAGGCTCCGAGGTCGATCAGTTGCTCGTCGGGCACCGGCTGATGCAGGCGGGACAGGCAGAACTGGCGCTCGAGGCCTACACCCGCGCCGCTGGCACGCATGGGCTCACCGCAGAGGTGCTCAGCTCGCTCGGTTCGGCCAACCTTGCCCTCGGTCGGCTCGGGCAGGCCGAGACCCTGCTGCGCCGCGCCGTCGAGGTCGAACCGGACTGGCCCGCCGCTTGGAACAACCTTGGCGTCGTGCTGATCAACTCAGATCAGACCTCGGAAGCGGCCGAGGTGTTCCGCCGCGCCTACGCGCTGGACAACGGCGAAAGCGACGAAATCCGCGACAACCTGCGCTTGGCGCTCGCAAAGCTGGACGATACGGGTTATGATCCGGCGCAAAATCAAGACTATAGGCTGATCCGCCGGGGCGGTGGCGATTATCTGATCCGGCACGGCGGCTAAGCCCTTGGCCTGAAAACAGGCCCCAGACGAGGCAAGAGCAGCAAAAGGACGCAGAAAATGCGCCACCGGAACGTTTTGATCGCCTGCGCGGCGGGTCTCATCGCCCTGTCCGCCTGCAGCAAAGACATCGACAAGGATGCCGTGGACCGCGAGTTCACCGGGGTGAACGCCATCGACGGCGCAGGCCTTACCGAAGTGATGCTGAGCGCTGGCGACCCCGAAGAGGCCGTGGCCTATTTCTCGCGCAGCGCCGATCAGCAGCCCGAACGCATCGATTTTCAGCGCGGCCTTGCGAA
Source organism: Salipiger sp. ABN3_019 (assembly GCF_056158605.1). NCBI lineage: Bacteria > Pseudomonadati > Pseudomonadota > Alphaproteobacteria > Rhodobacterales > Roseobacteraceae > Salipiger > Salipiger sp. ABN3_019. The sequence goes on along the minus strand of NZ_JBSWTP010000010.1, from coordinate 242,403 downwards.
ATCTCTCGTCCGTGCCAAGCGCTATCCCGAGGCCGTCACCGCGTGGACGCAGGTGGTCGCGCATCAGGGCGCCAGCAACGAAGACAGCGTGGCGCTTGCAGATGCGCTGATCCGCAACAACAACTGGGACAAGGCAGAGCAGGTGCTGGGCACCATCCCGCCAACCCATGAGACGTTCCAGCGCTACCGGCTCGAAGCGATGATCGCCGACAGCCACCAGCAGTGGCAAAAGGCCGACAGCTTCTACGAGATCGCCTCGGGGCTGACGACCAAGCCCGCCTCCGTGCTCAACAACTGGGGCTATTCGAAGCTGAGCCGTGGCGATTACGCCGACGCCGAAAAGCTCTTTGGCGACGCCATCCGCCGCGATCCCAAGCTCTTCACCGCCAAGAACAACCTCGTGCTGGCCCGTGGCGCGCAGGGCAACTACACGCTGCCGGTGATGGATATGACCCAGATCGAACGCGCGGAACTGCTGCAGACGCTGGGACTTGCGGCGGTGAAACGCGGGGATGTGGAGATTGGCAAAGGCCTGCTGCGCGACGCGCTTGAGACCCATCCGCAGCACTTCGAAGCGGCCGCCCGCGCGCTGGACGCCCTCGAAGCGCCCGTGGTGAACTGAGGCTGGGGAGGTGCTGGTGATTTCCGCATCCGCTGCGCTCTGGTTCCTCCCGCTGGTGCTGCCCATCTGCCTCTGGGTTTGCTACACCGATATGAAGTGGATGAAGATCCTCAATAAATCGGTGATCGCGCTCTTCGTGGTCTTCGTCGTCATCGGCCCCTTTGTCCTGCCTTTGGGCGATTACGCATGGCGTTACGTGCAGCTGATGGCCGTGCTTCTGGCAGGCATCGCGCTGAACGCCGGGGGGGCCGTTGGCGCGGGCGATGCGAAATTCGCCGCCGCCGCCGCGCCGTTCATCCACCTTGGCGATCTGCGCTTTGTCATGGCGCTTTTTGCCGCGACACTCTTTGCCGCCTTCGTCAGCCACCGGCTGGTGCGTGCCACGCCGCTGCGCCGCCTTGCCCCCGGCTGGGCCAGTTGGGAGAGCGGCAGCCGCTTTCCCATGGGGCTGGCCCTTGGCGGCACGCTGGGCCTCTATCTGCTTCTGGGTGCCCTCTATGGGGCCGAGCCCGCCTGAGCGGCGGCCCCTACCCCGCGATCTCGCGCGTGCGCGCCACGGCAGCGTCCAGCCCCGCATCGACCGCATCCTGAAACCCCGCCTCCTGCATCGCCAGAAGCCCCGCCGCGGTTGTGCCCGCGTAGTCGATCATGCCGCGCACATGCGCCGAGGCGGTTTGCGGATCCCCGGCCAGCATCTCACCCGAGGCCAGAAACAACTGCCGCACCGCCATATCCGCCACGTCGGGCGCGACACCCCGGCGTTCGGCGTAATCGGCCATGGAGGCCGCAAGCTGCGCAACGAAGCCCGGCACCGGCCCGGTCATCGCGGTGAAGATCTCGATCTGCGCCTCATCAGGCACTTCGGCGGTGCTGCCACATGCGCCGAGCAGCCGCGTCACTTGCGCGCGATCCTCGGCGGACAGCGCCCCGCACCACGGCGAGAAGGCCAGCCGCCGTGCAGCGGCCGGGCTCGACATGGCGCGCACCACCCGCTCGGCGCCGGTGTGCTCGGCGATCCGCGCGGCGCTGACACCGGCCATGACAGAGATCACCAGCTTGCCCGACGCGTCGATCTCCAGCGCGCCGAACTGCGCGGGCGGCACCGACAGGATCACCACATCGCAGGCCGCAACCAACGCCTGCGCCTCGGCTGTCGCCTGCACCCCGTCTGGCAGCCCCTCGGCACGGCCCGAGCGGTTCGAGACCCAGAGCGCTTTCGCCGCCACCTCCCCGCTTGCAAGCAGCCCGGTGACAAGGCTCCGCCCCAGCATCCCCGTTCCCCCGATCACACCTACCGTCACCTGCGCGCCCATCGTCATCTCCTGATCCTGCGTCATCCTGCATCGGGCACCAGCCTCGCGCAGCCGGTCGCGCGACACAAGCCGCCGCGCCTTTGCACCGCCGCTCCGGCGCCGCTGCAATTCCCGCCCCAAGCCAAGCTCTTGCCACAATGATGCGGCTTCCTGTGCGGCAAGAAGGATGGCGCCGCGCAGGCCAGATCAGGGACCACCGACCGATGAACATGCAAACCACCAGCGTGATCGCGCCCCCGGCGCCGAAGCGGCTCGAAGACATGGTGCTTCCGCGCACGATGATGCGCGACATCGTTCTCAAGACCATGTTCCGCAACAACACCAATAAAGTCACCGATCTGGCCCATGCGATCTGCCTGCCGATCGTGATCACCCAAGAACTGGTCGACCTCGGACGCAGCCACGGGCTCATCGAAGCCATGGGCACCCGCGGCGAGGTGGGCAGCAGCGAGATGAACTACCAGCTGACCGACAGCGGCAAGGCGCGGGCGCTGGATGCGCTCTCGCAGTCGGAATATTTCGGCCCCATGCCGGTGCCGCTGTCGGCCTATCGCGAACAGGTGAAGCGTCAGTCGATCCGCAACATCCAGATGACCCGCGAGGCGCTGACCGGCGCAATGGGGCATCTCGTGCTGCCCGACGATCTGATCTCGCACCTCGGCCCGGCGGTGAGCGCTGGCCGGTCGATCCTGATGTACGGCCCGCCGGGCAACGGTAAATCCTCGATCTCAAACGGCATCCGTGCCGCGCTCGGCGACCGCATCTTCGTGCCGCGCGCCATCGAGTACTCCGGTCAGGTGATCACCGTCTACGACCCGATCGTGCATTCCGCCGCCGAGAGCGACATCGAGGACCCCACCCGCCTGCGCCGCAACAACCGCTTCGACACGCGCTACGTGCTGTGCGACCGGCCCACGGTGATCACCGGCGGCGAGCTGTCGCTGGACATGCTCGATCTGGTCTACAACCCCACCGCCCGCACCTATCAGGCGCCGCTGCAGCTGAAATCCACCGGCGGTCTGTTCATCGTCGACGACCTTGGACGTCAGGCCGAACCGCCGCAGAAACTGGTCAACCGCTGGATCGTGCCGCTGGAGGAAAACAAGGACATCCTCGCCCTGCAATCGGGCGAGAAATTCGAGGTTCCGTTCGACACGCTGGTGATTTTCTCGACCAACTTCCATCCCAACGAGATCTTCGACAAGGCGGCGCTGCGCCGGATCTTCTTCAAGATCAAGATCGACGGCCCGAACCAGCAGGACTTCCTGAAAATCTTCGCCATGGTCGCCCGCAAAAAGCAGATGGTGCTCGACGAGGCCTCGCTCGTGCACCTGCTGAAGACCAAATATCCGACCATCGACAACGTCTATGCCAACTACCAGCCAGTGTTCCTGATCGACCAGATGAAGGCGATCTGCGACTTCGAAGGCTGGCCCTACAAGATGACCCCGGACCTGGTCGACAGGGCTTGGGCGAACCTCTTCGTGCGCGACGAAACCATCGTGAAATAGCGTCTCTGGCGCCGGTCCGAGAAAGTTGGAAATTTCCGCTGCGGCAGGTGTTTTTTCCGCTTGACGATACCGCGCCAGAACCATATTCAGCCCCCACTTCTTGGCGGAGTAGCTCAGTTGGTTAGAGCAGCGGAATCATAATCCGCGTGTCGGGGGTTCAAGTCCCTCCTCCGCTACCAGAAGTCCCCCACTTGAAAATTCGAGTTTGTGCTGAGGCCGCTCAAGCGCCCCCTGACCTCGACGGGTATGCCGTCGCTCTCGAGGCGAGAGACGATGATCTCGGGCGCTAGCTTCCTTGTCGAATTCCGGTCCTTGGCGTTAGTTTCGACATCGCTTCGCTGTGGCGATGTGGGCCGCTGTCGGTCTGGTTCGATCCGGAAATGACCCGGTACGCGAAGAGACGCGGCAAGCGTAGGCAGCTGTGTTGGAGGCTCTCCAACAGCGCCGTTCAGAGCTACCTGACGCGACCGGTCCTCTTCGGCCCACCGCTCCGCCAAACCGTCCGTCTTGTGGCGAGCCTAATCGAGATGGCCAGCCTCGGCTGACCGGCGTCGGACCATTCGACCCTTTCGCCGTCAGGCGCGGATCGCGGTTCAGCCTTTTATTGATGCTCCGGCCAGCCCCTGAATTTGCTGATCTCCTTTCGGGACATTGCGCCGCAAGCCCTGCCGGGCAGTGGACAGCACCGACATGAGTTTCCGCGGTGATGGCGAATGACTGGCCCGCATCGCCATAATGACCCGCGCCTCGGACCTTGGAAGGGCCGAGATCAAGGCCGTCGCCTGAAGCCAGCGGGGAAAGGGGCTCCTCGCCCTGTCGTTCGATTGGCATAACAAGGCCCGCCACACAGCAAAATGTCACGGTCTGTGAGATGGTCAGCAAGAGCCAACCCCTAAGGGGAATATCTCTTTGATTTTCTGGAAGAAGAAAATGGTGCGGTCGAGAAGACTCGAACTTCCACGGGAGTTACCCCACAGCGACCTCAACGCTGCGCGTCTACCAATTCCGCCACGACCGCACTGTCTTGACTTGGTGAGGCGGTCTCTAACGAAGCCCGCGGGGGATGTGAAGAGGAAAATCGCAGTTTGTGCAAAAGTTTTTTGCACGCCCCCTCACAGGCCCTTCTTTCGCGACCAAACCATGCAAAGACCGGGCCGCAACAAGCCGCCCGGCCCGACCTCTGCTACCTCAGCGTCAGCTTACTCGCCGACGCTGAAGACCGGGATCTCCTGCGCCGCCGGAACGACCGCGGGCGCCGCCGAAGCCGCCTCGGTTCCGCCGCCCAGCAACATCGAAGCCTTGCGCAGCAGCGCCGTGCGCTCCGGCATCCCCGGCGAGAAAACCGGCGTGCTGCCGCCCTCCAGCGCCTCAAGCGCCTGCCCATACCAGCCTGCCGCCAGATCGTCGCGATGGCTCGCGCCGATGCCCTGCGACAAATGGTGGCCGATCAGCTCGGCATAGGGCGCCTTGCCCAGTGACACCAGCACCAGCGCAGAGCCCATCGCCGCATCAAGGTCATCGACCCGGTAGCCCGCCGAGAGGCAGATCATCGCGGTCTTCTCCAGTTGCGCGGGTGCCATGCCCGAGGCGAGCACGAAGCTGCCGACCTCGCTCACCACCGCGTCGCGCGGACGCAGCGACACCGCCGAGACCTGCTCTCGCAGCAGCTTGCCGAAGCCTGCACATTGCTGCGCCACTTTCTCCGGCGTCGCGCCCGGCACTTTGGCGATCAGATCCTCGCCCTTGGCAATCGCATAGGTCCGCGCGAGGCACAGTTGCTCGGCCAGCGCGGCGGAGGGATCGGACAGCGTTGCGGGCGTGATGTAGCCGCCGTTTGTCGAGGTCATCAGGCTGACCGTATTGCAGCGCGACTGCAGCGACGCCTCGGCCACTGCGCCACCGCCGAAGAAATCCGGGATCGCCGGTTCCGCCGCCGGAGCCGGGGCCGCCGCGGATTGGACCACGGGCTGCGCCGAAGGCACAGGTGTGGCCGCCGAAGCCATCTGCGTTTGCGGCAACTCGGGCGCAGGTGCCGGGGTGGAGGGAACCGGGGCCGCCGCCATCTGCGGCCCGCCGTCCTTGGAGCAGGTGCCGCGCGTGCAGCTGAACATCGCCGGCGTGACGTTGAACGCCTGGAAGTCGTTGCGCTCATAGCCCTCGGGCGTGGAGGCAAAGACCCGCACGGCACAGCTCTGGGCATTGCACCAGAAGGCCGATCCAGTCACCGAGGTGTCGAGAATGTAATCCGTCCGGCCATCGCCATTGATATCTGACAGCTGAATAAAGCCCGAACGCTGCACCAGTTGTTCGGCAGAAGGATCAGAGCTTTTGGCGATTTCATTCACCGCTTCGGCCACCACCGCTGGCAACCCATAGTGACCGGCGATCGCCCCGGCCCCGGCATCACCGGGACGGTTCACCTGCCCGTCACGATACGCGATGAGCAACCCGCGGACGCCCTGCGGGTTCGAGGCCACCTGCTGCGCCGTGGCCGGACCGCCCGCCTGCGCACGGCGGTAGGAGGAGACGAGGAAATCTCTTTCATATTGCGTCAGCTGGCCCGTCGGCGTGTACCCCATATGGCCCTGATAGGTCGAAATCGCAGAGCGCGACCGACTGCCAAGTATCCCGTCCGGGGTGCCCGCATCGAACCCGAAGTAATTGAGCGCCGTCTGCGTCATGCGGTTGGCCTCACGCGTGGCCGAAGAGACCGCGGGCTTGGGCGCGCTCTTGGGCGTGCTCTTGCGCGGCGCGACGTAGCGTTTGGTAACAACCTGCCTTTTGGGCTGGTTGGCAATGGCGCTGCCGATCATTCCTCCGACCAGACCACCAACAAAGGCATTGTCGGCGAGCGCGGGAATCGGCGTTACGGCAATGCTGAGAGAAATGATCCCAGCAATAGAACGAGACTTCATGAGGTTTTCCTCCAATTAAATGAATTGCTTGGCTCTTTGCGAAAAGATCCGGGAATTGGGCGGAAAATCGTTAAGGATTTATTTGAAATATACCTGCACCAGTGTCGGCGCGGGCGTATTGACCTGTCAAGCGCAAGCGCCTAATCGCTCAGCCATGGTTGAGTGGATCACGACAGACGGGCTGACCGGCTATGACGAAGCCGTCGCCTTCATGGAAGCCCGCGCCGCCGCGATTGCCGCGGGCGAGGCCGAGGAACTCATCTGGCTGGTCGAGCACCCGCCGCTCTACACCGCCGGCACCTCCGCCAAGCCCGAAGACCTGCGCGAGCCCGACCGCTTCCCGGTCTTCGACACCAAGCGCGGCGGGCAATACACCTATCACGGCCCGGGACAGCGCGTGGTCTATGTCATGCTCGACGTGGCCAAGCGCGGGCGCGACGTGCGCTGCTTCGTGCGCCAACTCGAGGCATGGGTGATCGCGGCGCTGGCAGAATTCAACGTCACCGGCCATATCCGCGACGGCCGCGTCGGCGTCTGGGTCGAACGGCCCGACAAGCCGCGTCTCGCGGATGGCAGCGTGACCGAGGACAAGATCGCCGCCATCGGCATCCGCCTGCGCAAATGGGTCAGCTTCCACGGCATCTCGATCAACGTCGAACCGGACCTGTCGCATTTCAGTGGCATCGTGCCCTGCGGCATCACCAATTACGGCGTGACCTCGCTGGTCAATCTCGGCCTGCCGGTGACCATGGACGATCTCGATGTCGCCCTGCGCCGCAGCTTCGACGAGACCTTCGGCGCCATGCCGTGCGAGACTGGGCCCTGCGAGACCTGACCCTACAAGACCAGCGCTAGCCCGCCAGCAGGTGGGTCTTCACGTCCTCGGCGGCGAACTCCACCAGCGCGCGTACCTTGCGCGGCAGCATCGCGCCTTCGAGGTAAACCGCGCTCAGATCGTGCTGCGGCTTCTTCTCTTGCGCCAGCAGTTCCACCAGCCGCCCCGCCTCGAGATCGCCGGTCACCACGAATTCGGGACAATAGGCGATCCCCTGCCCCGCCAGCGCCATATCGCGCGCCACGCGGGCGCTATTCACCGCAAAGCGGCTGGCGATCTGCACCTCGCGCAGCGCGCCGTCCGCCCCGAACCGCCAGCGCGGGCTGCGCTGGTTGCTGTCGTGAATGCAGGCGTGCCCGGCCAGCGCCTCGGCGCTCTCGGGCGCGCCATGCGCGGCCACATAGGCCGGAGAGGCCACCACCTTCATGCCAAAGCGGCACAGCCGCCGCGCCTTGAGCGTATTGTCGGTCAGCCGCCCGATGCGAAAGGCCAGATCGATCCCCTCCAAAGCAAGGTCGGTGTAGGCATCCGACAGCCGCAACTCCACCGACAGTTCGGGATGCGGCGCGGCGAAGCGGCTCAGCAGATCGGCGGCGTAAATCTCTCCGAAGGTCAGCGGCGCCGCCACCCGCAGTACCCCGGAAAAGCCCCGCGCCTCATGCTCCACCGAGCCGAGCAGTTCTTCGAGTTCCTCCAGCCACGCCGGTGCGCGCACCAGCAGTTTCTCGCCCGCCGGGGTCAGCCCCACCCGCCGCGTGGTGCGCTGCAAAAGCCGCGTGCCCAGCCGCGCCTCAAGCTCGGCGACATATTTCGATGTCAGCCGGTTCGACACCCCCATGCGCTCGGCGGCGGCAGTGAAGGACCCGGTCTGCGCGGTGGCGACAAAGGCGCGAATCTGATCGACGATGTCCATGGCTCATTCCGAACGATATGTGGATAGTATTACCACATACTCGCCATTTCTTTCACAAAGGCCAGCCCGCATATTGCTCTCAACGGCAGCCAGCGCTGCCCACCCCTTTCCCCGCCCCGCGGGGACCGCAGACGGAGAGACATCATGGCAACCAGCGACGCCCCCCTCGATATCGGACAGGTGAGCCTGACCGTGAACGATTTGGCAAAGGTCGGCGACTTCTACCAATCCGCCCTCGGCCTCGAAAAACTGTCGCAGGACGGCACCGAGGCCCGCTTCGGCGCCCATGGCCGCAGCCTTATCGCGCTGCGTCAGGACACATCCGCACCGCGCCATTCACCGCGCGAGGCCGGGCTTTTCCACGTGGCCTTCCTGCTGCCGTCGCGCGCCGATCTCGGCGCTTGGCTGCACCATGCCGCCGCGACCCGCATCCCGCTGCAGGGCGCTTCGGACCACCTCGTCAGCGAGGCGCTCTATCTGGCCGACCCCGAGGGCAACGGCATCGAGATCTACATCGACCGCCCGCGCGATCAGTGGACGCACCGCGGCGGCGAGATCGAAATGGCGACCAACCATCTGGACCTGCAGGACGTGGCGAACAGCGCCACCGCGACGTGGCAGGGCGCGCCCGAGGATACGGTCATCGGCCACGTCCACCTGCAGGTGGGCCGCCTTGATCCGGCAGAAGCCTTCTACGCCGAAACCCTCGGCATGGCGGTGACCAACCACTATCCGGGCGCGACCTTCTATGGCTCGGGCGGCTATCACCACCATCTCGCCTCGAATATCTGGAACAGCCGCGGCGCAGGCCCGCGCAATGGACCCGCCACCGGGCTGACCGAGATCGAACTGCGCGGCACACGGGACGAGATCGCCGCGATCCGCAGCCGCTCCCGCGCAGAAACCCCGCTCACCGATCCGTGGGGCACCACCTTCACCCTGAGCCAGAAGGACTGAGACCATGCTGATCGACGGAAAATGGACCGCCAACTGGCAGCCGGTGCAGAAAGCCGATGAGAAGGGCCGCTTCGTGCGGCAGGAGTCGAGCTTTCGCAACTGGATCACCCCCGATGGCAGCGCCGGCCCCACCGGCACCGGTGGCTTCAAGGCCGAGCCCGGACGCTACCGGCTCTATGTGGCGCTGATCTGCCCCTGGGCCTCGCGCACGCTGATCGCCCGCAAGCTCAAGGGCCTCGAAGAGATCATCCCGGTCACCGTGGTCAACCCGAGGCTCGACGATCAGGGCTGGAGCTTCGGCGGCTTTCCCGGCGCGGATACAGACCCGCTCTACGGCGCAAGCCACCTGCACGAGCTTTACACACGCGCCGATCCGCATGTCTCGGGCCGCGCCACGGTGCCGGTGCTCTGGGACGAGAAACAGGGCGTCATGGTGAACAATGAAAGCGCCGACATCGTGCGCATGTTCGACACCGCCTTCGAGGGCATCGCGCCCTCCGGCCTCCGCCTCGCCCCCGAGGACCTCGTGCAAGAGATCGACCGCGAGAGCGCGCAAATCTACCGGCTCTACAACAACGGCGTCTACAAGGCGGGCTTTGCCAGCAGCCAAGAAGCCTATGACGAGGCGGTGACCCAGCTTTTCGACGAGATGGCCCGCATCGAAGCGCGCCTTTCGGACGGCCGTCCGTTCTATTTCGGCGACCGGCTGACCGAGACCGACATCCGCATTTTCGTCACCTCGATCCGCTTCGACGCGGCCTATCACGGGCTCTTCAAGTGCAACATCCGGCGGCTCGAGGATCACCCGCACATGCATGCCCATATGCTGCGCATGCTGAGCACCGGCGGTATCACCGAGACGGTGGACCTAGATCACATCAAGGCGGGCTATTATGGCATCAAGGCGCTCAACCCGCCGCGCATCATCCCCGCCGGCCCCGCCGGGCTGGAGGCGCAGATCGCCGCCGCCATAGCCGCGCTCGCCTGAGCCTCCCACCGCAGGGGCCCCATCCCAAGGTCCTTCTTCTCTTTAAAAATACGCAAATCCCCCCGCGGCCAGACGCAGGCCGCGGGGCAAACGCGCAGCACCGCCAAATTGCGCCTTAACAAATTGCGCCCCAACCCCGTGACCGGAAATGTGACTTGGCGAAGGCCGATCATGCTGTATCGTCTCCCTTCGGAGGACAATGCCCATGACGTCTGCATCATGACGACCGCATCCCGGCACGCCGCCCGCGTGGTGGAAACCGCGACCGACCCCGCCGCCGCCGCGCGCTCGCGGCTGGCCGCCTCGTGGCGCCGGTCGCTGTCGCATCACGGTCTCGATCCGGCGCAGAAGGACGGCGTGCAGACGATCACCCAGCAGGCGCTCGCCGAACGGCTCGAGCGCTCGGAGGTGATGCTGCGCATCGCCATGCCAAAACTCGACGCGCTGCATCAGATGCTCGGCAGTTCCGGCTGCGGTGTGCTGCTCACCGATGCCGAGGGCGTGGTGCTCGACCTGCGCGCCGGTGACAGCGACATGGGGGTGTTCCGCGCATGGGGGCTCACCCCCGGCTCGGACTGGTCCGAGGCCTCCGAGGGCACCAATGGCATCGGCACCTGTATCGCCGAGGCGCGCCGCGTGGTGATTCACCGCGACGAGCATTTCCACGCCCGCAACACCGCGATGAGCTGCATGGACGCGCCGATCTTCGGCCCCGAGGGCGAACTCATCGGCGCGCTCGACGTCTCTTCCGCCCGCGCCGATCAGACCGAGGCCTTTAACCGGCTGATCGCCGCCATGGTCGCCCAGACCGCCCGGCAGATCGAGGCCGACACCTTCCGCGCCGCCTTCCCCGAGGCGCGCATCATCGTCGCCGATGCCGAGGACAGCGAGGCTTCGGTGCTGCTGGCGGTGGACCGCGACGATCTGGTGCAGGGCGCCACCCGCGCCGCACGCCGCTCCTTCGGGCTCGCGAGCACCGGCCCGCTGCCAGCGCGCCCAGCCAGCGATCTTTTTGGGCGCGAGGACGAAACCTCGGGCTTCGAGCGCGCCGAGCGCGCCGCCATGGTCCGCGCCCTCGCCCGCACGCAGGGCAATGTCTCCGAGGCCGCGCGCATGCTCGGCGTTGGCCGCGCCACCTTCTACCGCCGAATGAAGAAGCTGGGCCTGTCGTAAGCGCGGAACCCGCCCTGCCCCCTCATCTCCCCACGCGAACCTGTCTCACCAGCGAGACAGCTTGCCCCCGCGACCGCTCCGCCCCCGGCTGACGAACGCGCATTCCCCTCGCACACTCCTTTCATGCCCCGGTGGAGGACCGGGCTTTGAGGAGGATACCCCATGAACGAGATGACTCAGGTCGCGGCAGATTACACGTCGCCCTTCCGCACCCGTTACGACAACTTCATCGGCGGCAAGTTCACCCCCCCGGTGAAAGGCCAGTATTTCGACAACATCACCCCGATCACCGGCGCGAAGGTCTGCGAAGTGGCCCGCTCCACTGCCGAGGATGTGGAGCTGGCGCTCGACGCCGCCCATGCGGCGCGCGAGGCTTGGGGCAAGACCTCGGCCACCGAACGTTCCAACATCCTGCTGAAGATCGCCGACCGCATCGAAGAGAACCTCGAGTTCATCGCCACCGCCGAGACATGGGACAACGGCAAGCCGATCCGCGAGACCACCGCCGCCGACATCCCGCTCTCGGTCGATCACTTCCGCTATTTCGCGGGCGTGCTGCGGGCGCAGGAAGGCAATATGTCCGAGATTGACCACGACACCGTGGCCTATCACTTCCACGAGCCGCTCGGCGTGGTCGGGCAGATCATCCCGTGGAACTTCTCGGTGCTGATGGCGGCGTGGAAGCTCGCCCCCGCGCTCGCCGCCGGCAATTGCATCGTGCTCAAACCCGCCGAGCAGACCCCCGCCGCGATCATGGTGCTGATCGAATGCATCGCCGATCTGCTGCCGAACGGCGTGCTCAATGTGGTCAACGGCATGGGCGCCGAAGTGGGCGCGCCGCTCGCCAGCAGCCCGCGCATCGCCAAGATCGCCTTCACCGGCTCCACCGAGACCGGCCGCAAGATCATGCAGGCGGCGACCGAGAACCTAATCCCGGTGACGCTGGAACTGGGCGGCAAATCCCCCAACATCTTCTTCTCGGACGTGATGGCCGAGGATGACGCCTTCCTCGACAAGGCGGTCGAGGGTTTCGTGCTCTTTGCCTTCAACCAAGGCGAGGTCTGCACCTGCCCGAGCCGCGCGCTCATCCAAGAGGACATCTACGAGGAGTTCATCAAGCGCGCCATCGCCCGCGTCGAGGCGATCCAGCGCGGCGATCCGCGCGAGATGGCGACGATGGTCGGCGCGCAGGCCAGCCAGGAACAGCAGGACAAGATCCTCTCGTATCTGACCATCGGCGTCGAGGAAGGCGCAGAGGTGCTCACCGGCGGCAAGGCGGCGCAGATCGACGGGCTGGAGAACGGCTTTTACATCGAGCCGACGATCCTCAAGGGCCACAACAAGATGCGGGTCTTCCAAGAAGAAATCTTTGGCCCGGTGGTCTCTGTCACCACCTTCAAGGACGAGGCCGAGGCGCTCGCCATCGCCAATGACACGATGTACGGCCTCGGCGCTGGCGTCTGGACCCGCGACGGCACCCGCGCCTACCGCTTTGGCCGCGCCATCGAGGCGGGCCGGGTCTGGGTGAACAACTACCACGCCTATCCCGCCCACGCGGCCTTTGGCGGCTACAAGCAATCGGGCGTCGGACGCGAGAACCACAAGATGATGCTCGACCACTATCAGCAGACCAAGAACATGCTGGTCAGCTACAACCCCAACAAGCTGGGCTTCTTCTGAAGCCCAGCACGGGATGATCCGCTCCCCGCGCCTCCCACCCCGTGATGGGAGCGGATCAGGGTCTGCCGGCCAGGGCCTCCCCTCTGGTCGGCAGTTCTCTTTCTGGCAATGACGGGCACCACGCTCGCGCCAGCGCGAGCAGCACCACCCCTTTGCTTGCCCGTCATTTTCCCCGTGCTACCCTCCGTGCCAACCCGACATGACGCAAGGTTACGGAGAGATCCCATGAACATCATCTGGCTTGGCCACGGCAGCTTCCGCATCGAGATCGAGGATCAGGTCCTGCTGATCGACCCTTGGGTCATCGGCAACCCCGTCTTCCCCGAAGACCGCGTCGAGGACGCGCTGAAGGATGTGACACAGATCCTCATCACTCACGGCCACTTCGACCACACCGACAACGCCGTCGAGGTCAGCCAGCGCACCAAGGCGCCGGTCTCGGGCATGGTGGAACTGGCCGGCCAGCTGCACGGCAAGGGCGCGGTCGAGGGCCACGCCTTCAACAAGGGCGGCACGATCAGCTTCGGCAAGGTCAGCGTCAGCATGGTGCCGGCCTCGCACAGCTCGTCGCTACCCACCGACGAAGGCCCCAAATACGCGGGCATGGAAACCGGCTTCATCATCAAGGGCGAAGGCAAGACCATCTACTTCTCGGGCGACACCGCGATCATGGCCGACATGGCGTGGATCGGGCAGTACTACAAACCCGACATCGGCATCCTCAGCGCCGGTGGCTATTACACGATGGACATGGAGATGGCGGCCTGGGCGTCGAAAACCTACTTCGATTTCGACACGGTCATCCCCTGCCACTACCGCACCTTCCCCGCGCTCGAGCAATCCGCCGCCAAGCTGACCGAAGGTCTGCCCGGCGTACAGGTGATCGAGCCCGAGGTAATGCTGCCCATCACGCTCTGAGGCCTCTCGCAGCCCCTGCCCGGAACAAGGCGAAGCCGCCGGGCAAGCGCCTGCCCCTCCCACTACCCCATGTGTGCACGCCTTTGGCGTGCGGGACGGGCAGGCGCTGTTTCATCCCCGCGCACCGCGAGCCGGGCGCGCGCCTGCCCGTGGGGTGGCGCTGCACCTGTTGAGGTCTGCGCTTTATCCCAGCCAAATCCGTGAGACTTATTTACGTTGCTCAGACTCACAAGAGCGCCAGCCCGCCGGGACGGGCAGGCGCTCGCCCGGCGCCTTCGGCTTGATCCCGGGCGGGTCGGCCCTCTGCCCGCATTGCCACAGCCCACAGGCGTCTGCGCCACCCCCCGCTTCCGGGCGCGGCGCTTCATGCCTATAGTGCCGCAAACACGGGCAAAAGGCCGGGCAGAATGACAGGCACCACCGGGAGCATTACCGGGCGCACCACCGCGAGCACCACCGGACCCACCACTGGGCGCGACACCCCGCTCAATATCCTCATCGTCGGGCATGCCGGGCGGCTGCAATATGAGGCCGTGCTCTTTGCCCTGTCGCTGGATGCCGCCACCCCCGAGGGCCGCGCAAAGCTCTTCGTCGCCGAGCCGCAGCCCGGCCCGCTCTGGCCCCGCGATCCGCGCATGTCGCCCGAGGCCTGCGACATCCTGCGCGACCTCGGCGCAGAGATCATCCCCTTCGAAAGCCGCCACTTCGGCCACGCCTACCCCTATGGCAACAAGATCGAGGCGCTTTTCGCGCTGCCGCCGGGCGAGCCCTTCGTCTTTTTCGACACCGACACGCTGATCACCGGCGATCTGTCCGAAGTGCCCTTCGACTTCACCCGCCCCACCGCCTCGATGAAGCGCGAGGGGACGTGGCCGCAGATCGAACTTTACGGCCCCGGCTACACGCAGATCTGGAAATCGCTCTACGACCGCTTCGGCCTCGATTTCGCCAGCTCGCTCGATCCCCACTGGCCCGAAGGCTACTGGCAGCACTACCTCTATTTCAACGCCGGGTTTTTCTTCTACGAGTGCCCGCAGCGCTTTGGCCGCCGCTTTCTGGACACCGCGCTGACCATCCGCGACGACCCGCCCAAGGCACTGCAATGCCAGAGCCTCGATCCCTGGCTCGATCAGGTGGCGCTGCCCTTGGTCATCCACGGGCTCGGCGGCGGGCGGGGCACCCTGCCGACGGGGCTGCTCGACGGCAGCCACAGCTGCCATTACCGCGCCATGCCGCTGCTCTATGCCCGCGAAAGCGACGAGCTGGTGGCGTTTCTCGAGGCCATCGCCGCGCCCAACCGGGTGAAGAAGCTGCTGAAAGAGCATGAGCCCTTCCTGCGCTACATCTACCAAGGGCGCGGCGCGAAGGTGCGCGCCATGTTCGACCGGAACGACCTGCCCCGGCGCGAACAGGGCATCCGCAACCCGCTCAAACGCGCGGGCCTGTGGATGCGCTGAGGCTCAGGCGGGTTCGGCATCGCGCGCGGCAAAGACCTCCCGCGCGGCAAACAGCCCGTTCAGCGCCGCCGGAAACCCCGCGTAGACCGCCATCTGCATGAGGATCTCGGTGATCTCCTCGCGGCTCAGGCCGACGTTCAGCCCCGCCTCGATATGCACCTTGAGCTGCGGCTGCGCCGTGCCCATGGCGCAGAGCGCCGCGATCGTCGCCACCTCGCGCTCGCGCAGGCCAAGGCCGGGCCGCGTGTAGATATCGCCAAAGGGAAACTCGAGCAGCAGCGTGGCGAAATCGGGCGCGATATCCGCAAGCGCCGCGACCACGGCCTCGCCCGCGCTGCCGTCAATCTCCGCCAGCGCCCGCGCGCCGCGCTCCAGCCGTGTCATCTCGGGCTGCGGTGTCTGTGTCTGATGCGTCATGATCCGTCCTTTCGGATAAGGCACCGGCATAGCCGGCAATCTTGTCGTCGAGAACGGTCAGGCAGGACTGCAGCTCGGCCACCCGCGCCCGCACCGCCGCGCGATGCTCTTCCAGCAATGCCTGCCGGTCTGGGCCGGTGGTCGGGCCTTCCGCCCGCAGCCGGGCATAGCGCAGCATGTCGCGGATCGGCATGCCGGTGGTCCTGAGCCGTTTCAGGAACGCCACCCAAGTCAGCGTATCGGCGTCATAGATCCGCCGCCCGCCGTCATCCCGCGCCGCCCGCGGCAAAAGACCGATCTTCTCGTAATAGCGCAGCGTGTCGACGCTCAGCCCCGTGCGCCGCGCCAGATCTCCGATCTTCATGCCCGTCTCCATCCTGCTCCGTTTTCGTGCGACGCCCCCCAGTCTAGGTGCTGGAGCGCGCTCCAGGTCAAGCGCCGCTTCCGCGATTTTTCGCGCGCCCCGCAAATGCCCGTCAGGGATCGCCGCGACTCATGGTACGTTGATATCAACCCATCTCAGGAGGAGACGCCATGAGCACCGCACCCACGCTTCTCGTCGGCACCACCAAAGGCGCTTTCGTGGTCAGCCAAGGTGACGCCGGCTGGACCGCCGAAGGCCCCTTCTGCGAGGGCTGGCCGATCAACCATATGGCGGGCGATGCGGAAAGCGGCACCATCTGGGCGGCGGGCGGCAACGAGTGGTTCGGTGCCGGGGTCTGGCGGCGCAACGGCTCGGGCGCATGGCAGCTGTCAAAGCTTGCGGGCGGGCAGATGGACGAATGGATGGCCGCCGATCCCGAGCTTGCCGCGCAGCTCGGCGTCGCGCCCTCCGGCCCGGCGCCCTTCACCGGGCAGCTGCAGGCGCTTTGGTCGCTGAAGGCCACGCCGGGCAAGCTCTACGCGGGCGGCAAACCTGCCGCGCTCTATGCCAGCAGCGATGGCGGCGACAGCTGGGACGAAATCGAAAGCCTGCGCAATCACCCCTCTGCCGACAGCTGGAACCCCGGCGCCGCGGGGCTGACGCTGCACACGATCGTCACCGATCCCGCCGATCCGAAACGCATGTGGCTGGCGATCTCCGCCGCCGGGGTCTTTGCCACCGAGGACGGCGGCACCACGTGGGAGCGCCGCAACCGCCGCTCCAACGCTCCCAGCCAGCCCAGCAGCCACCCCGCCGCCGGCGACGAGCATGAGACCGGGCATTGCGTGCACAACATGGGCCGCGCGGCGGGCGAGGCCGATCTGCTTTATCAGCAGAACCACCACGGCGTGTACCGCTCGCGCGATGGCGGGCGCAGCTGGGACGAGATCACCGACGGACTGCCCTCGACCTTCGGCTTTCCCATCGGCGTGCACCCAAGCGATCCCGACACGATCTGGACGCTGCCGCTCAACGGCGACATGGCCGGACGTTTCCCGCCCCAGGCCAGCGCCGCCGTCTGGCGCTCGCGCGATGGTGGCGAAAGCTGGCAGGCCTGCCGCAAAGGGCTGCCGCAAGAGGGCTGTTTCTTCACCGTGCTGCGACAGGCTATGGCGGTGGACAGCGCCAGCCCCGCCGGGGTCTATTTCGGCACCAACACGGGCTCGGTCTTCGGCTCCTCTGACGAGGGCGACAGCTGGGACGAACTGGTGCGCCACCTGCCCACGGTGCTCTGCGTCGAGGTGATGCCCCGCGCCTGAGGACAAACCGCCCAGCACCTCAATTTCGCACCGAAATACCGTTTCCTCCGCCGATACTTTAAAGCGGAAGTCCGGAAAACCTCCACTCAGCAGGATGAATCCCCGACTTCGGGGCTGCGCGTGCCGTGATATCTTTGCGCGAGTAATAGAGCCGCGCACTCATTTATTCCGCAGAGCGCCATTTTCATTCATCCAAAGCAATTTCAGAGGTTTTCGAAATGCCCGGCACACTCATTGACGATCCCAAAGCCCGAAAGATATTTTCCCAAGCGATCCGCAACTATGCCACAAGCATCGCTGCCGACCGCGGCCCCGAAGAGCATCTCCAGAACGGTGATGAGGAACTGGAGCGGCGGCAGGACCCGACCAAGCCGCTTCATTTCTCCATGAGCTTCACCAAGGGGCTGAAACACAATTGCACCACGTTTCTTGTGCAGGACCCGGATCATTTCGACCGGTTCCGGCATTTTATCGCCAGAGGCGTGGTCGACTTCTTCACCCTAGGCCTCAATGATGCCAGTGCGATTGCCGCTGCCGTAGGCAGCGACTACCGGCAATGGGAGGCTCCCACCGCGGGCCATGTCTTCGAGCTTCAGGGCCCCGACCCGCAGGCTGTCACCATGCCGCCGCCGCCCCGTCTCGGCTCCGCGCAGCTCACCTACGAGATGGCAGAGGTCTACGAGCTTGCCCTGCTGCGCGACGTGCCCTTCGCGCTGTTCACTGACGACACGCCTGACCCTGCAATGGCCGCGCAAAGCGCCCTCATCGACGCGGCGGTGGCGCGGCTGAATGACCTTGAATACGCCACCGAAGGCTATCCCAGCGAAGCGGGCTATCCGCTTGCGCCGGACGCCCCAAACAAAGCCGCCCGACAGGCGGCCCTGCCCGTTGGCGAGCTCGACGACGGCCCCGAAGACATTCCGGCCCGCCCGCGCAAACCCTTCCCCGCGCCCGAGCAGCCCGGCGCGGTCACCCGCGGCACGATTTTTCGCGGCTCGACCCGCGGCGTCGAGACCGGCCCCTATCTGTCGCAATTCCTGCTGATGGGCTCCGAGACTGTCGGGCAGAAGTCCACTCCCGAAGAGGGCTACATCATGTACGGCGCCCAGCGGATCGACCAGCGCGTGCCCCAGGCAGAGGAATGCGACGACTACATGATGACCGAGGGCAGCTTTCTGGCAATTCAGGACGGCGCCAATGTGCCCGGCAATAAGAAACAATCCTTCACCGCGGGCGGCCCGCGCTTCATCACCACGCCCCGCGACATGGCGACCTATGTGCATTTCGACGCGCTTTATCAGGCCTATCTCAATGCCTGCTTGATCCTTCTGGGACAGGAAGCGCCCTTCGACACGGGGTTCGACCATCTTTCCGGCATGGGCAAGTACAAGAACCACGGCACCGGCGGCTTCGCGCTCTGGGGTGGGCCGCATGTGCTGACGCTGGTCACCGAGGTGGCGACCCGCGCGCTCAAGGCCGTGCGCTTCCAGAAGTTCAACAACCATCGCCGCCTGCGTCCTGAGGCGCTGGCCGGGCGTATCCATAAGGCGAGCGCGATCAACACAGCCACCGGCATCAATCTGTTCCAGACCATGCGCGGAAAGCTCGACTCCCCGGTCTCGACCCTGCTGAGCAAGATCCGCGCGCACAACCAGAGCGTCGCAGCCGCGAACACGGTGCTGCTGCCCATGGCCTTCAAAGAGGGCTCGCCCATGCACCCGGCCTATGGTGCCGGTCACGCCACCGTCGCCGGGGCCTGCGTGACCATCCTCAAGGCCTTCTTCGATACCGATGCGGTTCTCGCGCGTGGCCCGGATGGCAAGATCGCGTTCCGCAGGCCGCCCGACCCGGGCGCAGTGGATGCCGCGCAGTATGAGACCATGCGCTATGAGATCGATCCCGATAACACGCACTGCTTGCGTGCCGTCGCTTCAGCAGAGCCCCTCACGCTCGAGGGCGAGTTGAACAAGCTGGCCGCCAATATTTCGATCGGCCGCAATATGGCGGGCGTCCACTACTTCACCGACTACTACGACAGCCTGCGCATGGGCGAGAAGGTTGCCCTTGGTATCCTGGAGGAACAGGCGCTGTGCTACACCAAGGACCGCTTTGAGATGACGGTGAAACCCTTCGATGAAGCGGCGGAGCCCGTGGTCATCACCTCCGGCGGCGTCTCGCCCTTCTTCACCTGAGGCCTGCGCCTACACCCTCGCACAGCCAGCCGGGGGCTGCCCTATGCCGCCCCCGCGCGCTTCCCGATCTTGGTTAACGGCTTCCTAAGGTTCCGCCCGCACTCTGGCCCGGACCCGCCAATTCCCCATGGAGACAGCTATGTCGCTTCCAGCGCTCTTCGACGCCGCGATCTGCGTTCTTGCGGTCATGGTCGTTTTCACCCTTCTCGCCACCGCCATCAATGAGGCCATCGCCGACAACCTGCGCAATCTGCGCGGCAAGACGCTGGCACAGGTGATCCACAACCTGCTTGAACGCGAGAAGAAGAAGGCAAAGGGCTCCGGACAGAAAGTCTCTCCTGAGCCTGATCTGGTGAAGGCCTTTTACGATCGCCCGGAGATAAAGGCTCTGATGCGTCCACGCAGCCTTTCGGGAACCATCACATCGATCAGGCGGCGTCCCTCGGCGATCGAGCCCCGGCAGGCCGCGCTTTCCGTCCTGGCCGTGCTGCTCGACCCCGACGAGATGGCCAAGCTCGAAACCCGGGCCAACAAGGAGCGCGAGGACTATCGCGCGCTTCTCGAGCAGAGCCTCACTGCATTGCCGATTGGCGAGTTGAACCGGCAAATGGCCCTGCGCGGGGTGGCCGAGCTCTCGGCGCTGATCGAGAGTGAAATGGCAGAGTTCCGCACCACACTTGACCGCCGACGGATCGCCCTTGAGGCCGAATACGCCGAACTCATCGCCCGCGCGCAGGGGTGGTATCTGCGCAGCACACGCAAGATGCTCTTTGTGATCGGCTTTGTGCTGGCCGCGGGCTCGAACATCGACCTCCTCGGCTATACCGAGCAACTGATGGCGCAAGAGACGCTGCCTGCACGTACCGAACTGGCGAAATCGATCATAGAAGATCTTGAAGAAAATGGTCTTGCCGAGGGCTCCGCCTCGGACCAGACATCGGCGCAAACAGCCTATGACGCTGCCGTTGCCTCGCTGGGCAAGCTTGAGGTGCCGCTCGGATGGACCTGCCAGCCGCCTCGCGATGGCGAAGCGCTGATCCCCCTATTCAGTCGCGCCTGCGGCACCGCGCCGGAAGATAAGGGGTATCACTGGCCCTCAGTGCCGCAGGTCATCGGCTGGGTGCTCATCGCCTTCGGGGTCACGCTGGGCGCGCAGTTCTGGTTCGACCTATTCAAAAAGATCGTGGACCTGCGCACCGCCGGGAGCACGGTCACGCCCAAACCCACCTCCTGAGATGGCTGTCCCCGCGGGGACAGGGATCCGCGGGGACAATCAATAGGGCCGCCGCTTTGGCACCGTCCCCGCGGGGACGGCGATTTACTCCGCCGCCTCGCCCAGCTCAAAGACCATGGTGACCTGCGTGCTCAGCACCGTCTCGCCCGCCGCCACGGGCACCGCGGAGGCCCGCGCCATCTCCATCATCGGTGCGGGGGCCTGCCCGCCGCCACCGGCCTCGGCGATCGAGAGCACCGGCCCGAGGCTCAGCCCCGCCGCCTCGGCCAGAACGCGGGCCTTCTGCATCGCGTCCTCTACCGCCGCGCGGCGCGCGTCTTCCATCACCGGCTTTGGATCCTGCAGGCCAAAGCTCAGCCCCGACAGCTGGTTCGCCCCGTCTTCAAGCACCGCGCCCAGCACCTCGCCGAGCCGGTCCAGATCGCGCACCCGGACGCTCAGCTGGTTGCCCGCTTCAAAGCCGCTGATCACCCGCTCGGTGCCATCGTTGCCACCCGACCAGAGCGGCCGCAGCGAGATGTCCGAGCTTTGCCGGTCGCGCGCCTCAATCCCCAATTCATCAAGCCGGGCGATCAGCGTCTCGGCCACCTGCGAGGCCTCGTTCATCGCCGCATCCGCCTTGGCGTTCTGCGCAGTGATCCCAAGGCTGACCCGCGCCATATCGGGCGTGGCCGCCACTTCGCCCTCACCGGTGACGGTGATCCGCGGCGCCTGCGCCTCCTGCGCCATGGCAACCGCCGGGGCGGCAAGGGCAAGGCAGGTGGCGGCCATCAGCGCGACATGGCTTTTCACCGAGCGCGTCTTTGGGCGGGACATGGGGCGCGAAACTCTGCGCATGGAAACATCCTTTCACTTGAAGTCCGCCTCACAATGTCGGTATCGCGGGGCCTCGCGGCAAGTCCCGGCAGCGCCCGGTTCTTTCGCTGAGCGAAGACCTGCTGTAGGATGAGGGCAAGGAGCCCCGAGACTCCCATAGCTCCAAGAGCAGTGCTAGAGACCCGCGCATGGTACCAGATTTCGCGCTTTCGCTTTCCTCCGAGGGCCTGACCCTGCTGCGCCGACAGGCGGGCGGCTGGCGGCCCTTGGCCGAGGCTCCGTTTTCCGCCGGGGCATTTGACGGGCTGCGCAGCCGCGCGCTCGAGGCTGACCCCGCGGGGACAGAGGTGGCGATCTTCCTGCCCAACGATCAGGTGCGCTACATCGAATTGCCCGACCCCGGCGACAGCCAGTCCGTGCGGCGCGCGGCGCTTGAGGCGGCGCTCGATGGGGCGACGCCCTACCCGGTGGCCGATCTGGTGCTTGACTGGTCGCTCTCAGGCACGACTTTGCTCGGGGCTGCGGTGGCGCGCGAGACGATGAACGAGGCCGAGGCTTTCCTGCGCGAGCGCGGGTTCGAGCCGGTGATGTTCGCCGCGATCCCGCCCTCGGGCACTTTCCGCGGCGCGGCCTATTTCGGCCCGGCGAGCGGATGGACCGGGGCCGCGCCCGAGCGTCCGGCCAAGGTGATCTTGCTGGAGCCCGAAGCTGAGCCGGAACACGGGGCGGAACACGCAGCGGAGGAGACCTCTGCCACTGCTGTTGCGGCAGCAGCGCCCGCTGCTTCGGCAACAGCTTCGGACAGCGCAGAGTCCACTGCCTCCGCTGAAGTGCCGTCCGCTCCGGCAGAGCCCGAGCCCGTCACCGAGCCCAGCAAAGCGCCGGAAGAGCCGACCGCCGCCCAGAGCGACCCGGAGCCCGCGCCGCCTTTGCCAGAGTTCCCCGAACCCGCGCCTGAACCCACGCCTGAACCTGAATTGCAGACCGCGGCCCGCCCGGCGATGAGCGCGCCCACGGCGCCGCCCGCCGCGCCGAGCTTCAGCAGCGTCCGCGCAAGCCGCGACGCCGTGCCTCCGGCGCCCGAAGCCGCGCCGCGCCTGACCATGGGCCGCACCCATGTCGCTGCGCCCAAAGGGAAAGATCTGCGCGCCGCCGCGCCTGCCCCCGAGCCGGAGGCGAAACCCGATGCGCCGGAGGCGAGCGCCAAACGCCGCGGCTTTGGCTTTGGCAAACGCCGCGAGGCGCCAAGTGGCGCCAATGGCGCCAGCGCCCCGCAGGCGGCCTCGCGTCCGAGCTTTGCCCCGATCAAAACCCCGCCCGAGCCGCAGACCGGCTCGGAAACCACGCAGGGCATCAAGCAGGTCACGCCGCGCCCGCCGGTGTCGGAGCCGGTGGACCCCTCTGGCGTGACGCCCGTGTCGGGCCGCGCCCGCGTGGCCGCGCTGCAGCGTGAGTTGGGACAGGGTGGGCAGGGCCAGAGTGACCAGAGTGCCACCGCGCGCCGCGCCGCCAGTTCGCTCAGCCCCGAGCAGGAACGCGAACAGATGACCATCTTCGGCGCCCGCAGCGGCCAGAAGGTGGGCGGCAAGCCGCGCTTCCTCGGGCTTGTGCTGACGCTTCTGCTGCTGCTCTTCCTGCTGGGCGTCGCCGCTTGGGCGTCGGTCTTCATGAAGGATGAGATCGCTCAGTTCTTTGCGCCGCGCGAAACCCCCGCTGCGCCGCTGACCGCGCCTGCAAGCACGGAAACAAGCACAGAGACCGAGACCGATGTGGCCGAGGTGGCGCCTGCGCTCGCAGCCGAGGAAGAGGCTGGCGATGCCGAACTGGCCGCGCTGGAACTGCCGCCCGCCGCCAGCGAGGGGCTGGAGGATGCGCCGCCGCTCGAGCCGGGGATGACCCCGCGCACCCGGATGAGCGCCGATGACGCCGCCGCGCGCTATGCCGTCGACGGCATCTGGCAGCGCGCGCCCAATGCGCCGAACCGCCCGCCGCTCACCGATGCCGAAGACGTCTATGTCGCCTCGATCGACCCCGAGGTGCAGCAGTTCGACGCCGTGGCCCTGCCCGATCTCGATGGCACCCCGCGCGAGGACCTTGGCCTGCAGCCAGTGCGCCTGCCGCCCGGTCCGGGCGTGCGCTTTGATCTCGACGACCGCGGGCTGGTGAAGGCGACGCCCGAGGGCACCGTCTCGCCCGACGGGGTGCGGATCTTTACCGGCCTGCCGCCGCAGACCCCGCCGCTGCGCGATCCCGACCCGGCCAGTGCGCCGGAGGTGCAGGCCACGCCCGAGGCCGCACCGCAGAGCGAGACCGCGCCCGACGCCAACGAGACCGCCGAGGCCGATGCGCCCGCAACGCCAGCGGACACGGAGGCGGCAGAGACGCAGGACGAGGTTCTGACCACCGCCGCTCTGGCCACCGACGCGGATCCGGCACTGCAGCAGTTCCGCCCGCAGGGCCGCCCCGGCGATCTCATTGAACAGACCGAGCGCGCGGTGCTGGGCGGTGTCTCGCTGGCCGAGCTTGAGCAGATGCGCCCGCAGATGCGCCCGCTGACCCCGCAAGAAGAGGCCGCGGCGCTGGATCTGCCGACCACAGAGCAGGCCATCGGGGCTTCGCTGACGCCGCTGCCGCGCCCGCGCACCATGGAGACGATCGTCGAGGACGCCCGCCAGCAGGCGGCGCAGATTCCCGCCGGGCCGAGCGTGCCGCAAAGTGCGGGTGTGGCCGGCAATGCCACGCAGCGTCATCAGATCGACCTGCGTGACGTGGCGCTGATCGGCATCTACGGCAAGGACTCGGACCGCCGCGCGCTGGTGCGCCTGCCCTCGGGCAAATACCAGAAGGTGCAGGTGGGGGATCGGATCGACGGCGGCCGCATCGCGGCGATTGACAGCGACGAGCTGCGCTACGTCAAATCCGGGCGCAATGTCGTGCTGAAAATGCCCCGCAGCTGAGCCAGCGCGCCTGCGCGCGCCAAAGCGCGCAGGAGTTTCCCGCAAACGGCTGGACGCCAGCGCCATTGGGGTCTATCCCCGCAGGCGAAATTTATCCTGGTGAGACCATGCCCGACCTGCTGATCGAACTCTTTTCCGAAGAAATCCCGGCCCGGATGCAATCGCGTGCCGCCGAGGACCTGAAGAAGCTCGTCACCGACGGTCTGGTCGAGGCCGGTCTGACCTATGCCGGTGCCGCCGCCTTCTCGACCCCGCGCCGCCTGACGCTGACCGTTCAGGGCCTGCTGGCCGCCTCGCCCGCCACCCGCGAAGAGCGCCGTGGCCCCAAAGTCGACGCGCCGGAAAAGGCCATCGAGGGCTTTCTGCGCGGCGCCGGGGTGACCCGCGAGCAGTGCGAAGAGCGTGAGGACAAGAAGGGCCGCGTGCTTTTCGCCATCATCGAAAAGCCCGGTCGCCCGGCTGCCGAGATCGTTGCCGAGGTGCTGGAAAAGACCGTCCGCAATTTCCCGTGGCCGAAGTCCATGCGCTGGGGCGCGGGCTCGCTGCGCTGGGTGCGTCCGCTGCATTCGATCCTGTGCCTGCTGACCGACGAGCAGGGTGCCGAAGTGGTGCCGCTGGAGATCGACGGGATCGTCGCGGGCAAGACCACGCGCGGCCACCGCTTCATGGGGCCGGATGCGTTTGAGGTCAGCTCGTTCGACGACTACGAGGCCAAGCTCAAGCGCGCCAAAGTGGTGCTGAACCCCGCCGAGCGCGCCGACACCATCTGGCATGACGCCACCAACCGCGCCTTTGCCGCCGGGCTGGAGGTGGTCGAGGACCGCGGCCTGCTCGCCGAAGTGGCCGGGCTGGTGGAATGGCCGGTGGTGCTGATGGGCGAGATCGGCGCGGAATTCCTGCAACTGCCGCCCGAGGTGCTGCAGACCTCGATGAAAGAGCACCAGAAGTTCTTTTCGGTGAAAAACACCGCGTCGGGCCAGATCGAGCGCTTTGTCACCGTCGCCAACATCGAGACCGCCGACGATGGCGCGACCATCCTTGCGGGCAACCAGAAGGTTCTGTCGGCGCGCCTGTCGGACGCCAAGTTCTTTTGGGAGAACGACCTGCGCGTGGCCAAATCCGAAGGGCTCACCGCATGGACCGACCGTCTGGGCAATGTGACCTTCCACAACAAGCTGGGCAGCCAGAAGGACCGCATCGGGCGCATCGCCGCGCTGGCGGCGGAACTGGCCCCTGCCGTGGGCGCCGATGCTGCGCTGTCGCAGCAAGCCGCCACCGTGGCCAAGGCCGATCTGTCGTCGGAAATGGTCTATGAGTTCCCCGAACTTCAGGGCCTGATGGGTCGCTATTATGCCACCGCCGCGCAGCTGCCCGCGGAAGTGGCCGCCGCCTGCCAAGAGCATTACTCGCCGCTTGGCCCGTCGGACGACGTGCCGACCGCGCCGGTCTCTGTCTCGGTGGCGCTGGCCGACAAGCTCGACACGCTGACCGGCTTCTGGGCGATCGACGAGAAGCCCACCGGCTCGAAGGACCCCTTCGCGCTGCGCCGTGCGGCGCTTGGGGTGATCCGTCTGGTGCTGTCGAACGGTCTGCGCCTGCCGCTGGATCGCTACATCGACGCGCAGATCGTGCGCCAGAAGGCGCATCTGCATGCCGAGGCCGAAGAGGCAGAGCTTGAAGCGCTCGACACGCTGATCGACGAGATCGCCGATCACGGCGTCTTTGGCGCGGCGTTCAAGGCGGTTCTGAGCAAGTTCGAGGACAAGGCCCCCGCCGAGGAGGGTTCGGTGCTGCGCAAGGTCGGCAAGGTGGTGCCGGATCTGTCGGATGATCTGCTGACCTTCTTCCACGACCGCCTGAAGGTGCACCTCAAGGGCGAAGGCATCCGCCACGATGTGATCGACGCCGTGCTGGCGATGCCCGGCTCGGACGATCTGCTGCTGGTGGTGAAACGCGCCGAGGCGCTTGGCGCCTTCCTTGGCACCGACGATGGCGAGAACCTCGTGCAGGGCTTCAAGCGCGCCAACAACATCCTGACGCAGGCCGAAGAGAAGGACGGGGTCGAATACAGCTTTGGCGCCGATCCGAAATTCGCCGAAAGCGACGAGGAAAAGGCGCTGTTTGCCGCGCTCGACAAGGCCGAGGCCGAGATCAAGCCCGCGATGGAGGCCGAAGATTTCGCCGCCGCCATGGGCGCGATGGCGGGCCTGCGCGCGCCGATCGACGCCTTCTTCGAGGCGGTTCAGGTGAACTCGGACAATCAGGTGGTGCGCCGCAACCGGCTGAACCTGCTGTCGCGCATTCGCCAGATCTGTCTGCAAGTGGCCGATCTGAGCCGGGTCGAGGGCTGACGCCCCTGCCCCAGAGGCGGCGCTCGTGGTGCCGTAACGTCCCGTCACAGAGGCCGTGCCGTAAAAGATGTTAGGGCACGGCCCCTTTTCCGGGCTATTCTGCAGCGCAGAGTAACAGGGGCCTGTCATGCCCGACACATACCGACCCGACACGCAGGCCGATGACCCGCATGTCACGCTGATCACCCCCTCGGCGCCCATCGCGACGCCGACCCATGGCGGCCGGGCGAAATGCCTGCAGCGGCTGGTTCGGCTTGACCTGCCGGTGCCGCGCACCGTGGCGCTGAGCTTTGAGACGGTGCATCGCATCGCGCAGGGCGAAATGCCGCCGCCAGAGTTGATCCTTGCGCAGTTCCCGCCGGGCACGCTGCTGTGCGTGCGCCCCTCGTCCGAGGACCCTGATTGGGGCGGGCCCGGCTCGGTGCTGAACATCGGGATGAATGACGCCACCTTTGTGGAATATTCCGACAGCCTCGGCGCCGAGGCGGCCTCGGCGCTCTATATGCGGTTCGTGGTCAGCTACGCGATCCATGTGGCGCGGCTGGACCCGGATGTCTTTGAAGAGATCGAAAGCACCGGCCAGCAGGGGCTGACCGATGCGCTGCACGCCTATGAGGAAGAGGCCGAAGAGCCCTTCCCGCAGGATGCGGCAGTGCAGCTTGCAGCGGTGCTGCGCACCATGGCGCGGGCATGGGAAGGCACCACGGCGCGGCTGCTGCGGCAGGCCAAGGGCGCGCCGGTGGATGCCGGGCTGGGCCTGATCGTGCAAGAGATGGCGCTGGGTCTGGGCGCGGGCGAATGCGGCTCGGGCGTGCTGCAGCTGGTCAATTCCGACACCGGGCTGCCGCAGATCACCGGGCGCTACCTGCACCAGAGTCAGGGCCGCGAGGCGCTGCACAATGAAGGCGAAGCGCTGTTTCTGGAGCGCGACCGGCGCGGGCCGTCGCTGGAAGAGATGGCGCCGGAGGCGTTCGAGCAACTCAAAAGCCACGCTCGGCTGATGCGCCAGCGGCTGCGCGCCGAGATGCAGATCGAGTTCACGCTGGAAAATGGCCGCGTGCACATCCTTGACGGGGTGCGGGTGAAACGCTCGCCCCGTGCCGCGCTGCGCATCGCCGTGCGGCTGGCCGAGGATGGCATCATCAGCCGCGAAGAGGCGCTGATGCGGGTCGAACCGCGCGGGCTTTCGGAACTGCTGCACCGGCAGGTCTCGCCCGAGGCCGAGCGCGATGTGATCGGACGCGGCGTGGCCGCCTCGCCCGGTGCGGCCACCGGCAAGATCGTCTTCAACGCCGCCGAGGCGCAGGCCTCTGCCGCGCGTGGCGAGCCCTGCATCCTTGTCCGCCGCGAGACCTCGCCCGAGGACGTGCGCGGCATGCATGTGGCCGCCGCGGTGCTGACCGAGCGCGGCGGCATGACCAGCCATGCGGCGGTGATCGGCCGCGGCCTTGGCCTGCCTTCGGTGGTGGGCGCCGCGAACATGGGCTTCCGGCTGAACGATAAGGTGCTGATTTCGCAGGACGGTCGCCGCTTCAGCGAGGGCGATGTGATCACCATCGACGGCTCGTCGGGTCAGGTGCTGGCCGGGGCTCCGCAGATGGTCGAGGCGGCGCTGGACGACGCCTTCCATACGTTCATGTCATGGGCCGATGAGGCGCGCGACATCGGCATCCGCGCCAACGCCGACACGCCCGCCGATGCCGCCACGGCCCGCAACTTTGCGGCGCAGGGGATCGGCCTGTGCCGGACCGAGCATATGTTCTTTGAGGCGGATCGCATCACGCCGATGCGCGAGATGATCTTTGCCGACAGCCCCGATGACCGCAAGGCCGCGCTGGCGCGCCTGCTTCCGATGCAACGCGCGGATTTCACAGAGCTTTTCCGGATCATGGAAGGCATGCCCGTCTGCATCCGCCTATTCGATCCGCCCCTGCACGAGTTCCTGCCCACCGACCGCGCCGGGCTGCGCGATCTCGCCGAGGCGCTGGATCTGCCGGTCAGCGATGTGACGCGGCGGGTGGAATCCATGGGTGAATACAACCCGATGCTGGGCATGCGCGGCGTGCGTCTCGGCATCGCGGTGCCCGAGATCTACGACATGCAGGCCCGCGCCATCTTTGAGGCCACGATCGACGCCTCGCAGGACGGTGCCCCGGTCGAGCCCGAGATCATGCTGCCGCTCGTTTCGGCGATGAAAGAGGTGGAACTGGTCAAGACGCGCATCGACGCGGTGGCCGCCGCCGTGCGCAATGAGCGCGGGCGCGATTTCGACTATTCGCTCGGCGTGATGGTCGAAACCCCGCGCGCCTGTCTGCGCGCCGACGAGATCGCCCAGCATGCCGACTTCATGTCTTTCGGCACCAACGACCTTACGCAGATGACCTATGGCCTCTCGCGCGACGACGCGGGGCGCTTCATGTCGCATTACGTGCAGCAGGGCGTCTTTGCCGAGGACCCGTTCCACCGGCTCGATCCCGAGGGTGTGGGCGAGTTGATCCGCATCGGAGTGGAGCGCGGAAGACACGGTAACGGGGGAATCATGCTGTCGATTTGCGGCGAGCATGGCGGCGATCCTGATTCGATTGCATTCTGCCGAGAGGCGGGCATCGACTATGTGAGCTGCTCTCCGTTCCGGGTTCCGGTGGCGCGACTTGCTGCCGCACAGCTCGCGATCAAACACAAGATCGGGTAGGTTTTGCCCGATTTTCGCCCTAAATAAGCCGTTTCCCTCGAAAGGATACGGCACCGATACTTTTGTGTGACTCCATCAGGCTGGACCATTAGGCGACATTTTTGTAAATCGCCCCAGATTTCGGCAACCCTGCGTTAGCCTCCCCGAGATGTGAGAGCCCAGAATGTTTCGTGCCATCGCGATCGCCATCGCTGCCTTTTGGGCAGCCCTGCCCGCTCGTGCTGACATTCAGCATGATAGTATCCGTCACCTCGTTAAACTCGAGCAGAGCGCACTTCGTTCCGCAAATTCTTCGCATCTGCGCAGCATGATCACCCCGATCTCTGCCAGCGCGGTGAAAGGGCCGAGCTACGACAAGAGCTGGCTCGCCACCCAGCCCCAGGCCACGGGCGGCGCGCAGTTCCAGTGCCTCGCAGAAGCGCTGTACTTCGAGGCCCGCGGCGAAAGCCTGCAGGGTCAGTTCGCGGTGGCCGAGGTGATCATGAACCGGGTCGACAGCCCGCGCTTCCCCGGCTCGATCTGCGGCGTGGTCAATCAGGGCACCGGGCGGCTGCACGCCTGCCAGTTCTCCTACACCTGCGATGGCCGCCCCGAGCATGTGAGCGAAAAGGCCGCTTGGGACCGCGTGGCGAAAGTCGCCAAGGCGGTGATGACCGGCGCGCCGCGCGTGCTGACCAAGGGCGCCACCTTCTATCACACCCGCGCCGTGCGCCCCAGCTGGGCGCGCAAGTTCACCAAGACCGCCAGCATCGGCGCGCATTACTTTTATCGCGCCGGGTATCGCGTCAGCTCGAACTGAGGCCGCTTTTCGTCCCCGCGGCGACGTTCGCGGGGTCGCCCTTGCGGAAAGCCCCTGCTAGAGAGGCGGCACTTTTCCATTCGGAGCCGCTGCCATGGCCGACGAAATCCGCCTCGCCTTCGCCCATCCCGACGAACGCGCCATTGCCACCGCGGGCGAAACGCCGCGCGACCGTATCTCGCTGCGTGACCATGTGGTCGAGGTCGAGATCGGCGCCTTTCAGGCCGAGCGCGGCCATCCGCAGCGCGTGCGCTTCAATGTCGTGGTCGAAGTGGCCCCCGGTAAGGGCGCGCTGGAAGACGACGTCGATCTGATCCTCTCTTACGACAAGGTGACCGAGGCCATCGCCGCCGAGCTGGAGGCCGAACGGCTCAACCTGCTGGAGACGCTGGCCGAGCGCATCGCCGAGCGCATCCTGCTGGAGCCGCAGGCGCTGCGGGTCTTCGTGCGGATCGAGAAGCTGGATCGCGGCCCCGGTGCGCTGGGGGTCGAGATCGTCCGCGCCCGCGACGGCGAGCCGGTGGGCTCGGCGCAGGATGCGGCGCGCGAGCGGCCGCACCCGCGGGTGATCTACCTGTCGAACGCCGCCATCGCGGATGCCGCGCTTAAGGGCTGGCTCGATCAGGCCGAGGCTTTGGGCGCGCCGGTGATCCTCTGCGTCGGTTTGCCGGACGGCCCCCGCCCCAGCGCCGCGCATCCGCTGGCGCAGCGCCGGATCGACCTTCTGGCCATCGAACAGAACGCATGGACGCTTGCCGCGCGCGATCCCCGCGCCAAGGTGGTGGCCACCCGGACCGAACTCGACTGGGCGATGAAGAACGGCCAGAGCTGCATCTGGGCACCCTCGAAGATCGTGCTCGACACGCCCGCCGGGCATCACGCCCACCCCGAAGATCCGGCAGAGCTGGCCGCGTGGTTCGCCGGGCTGATGGAGGCGCGCGAACTGGTGATGATCGGCGAAGAGCCGCCCGCGGATGTGACCGTGCCCGCGCGATCTGTAACAGTTGGAAACCCCAGCCTCTGAGCCCGGCAGCCCCGGCTTGCCAAGCCGCAGCGCATCGGGCACAGCACTAGAATGACTGCCCGATACCGACCGCTCGTCCAGACCGCCACGCCCCGCCCAGAGGATGCCCTGCCGCTGGCGGGTGGCCCGCATTGGTTCACCCATTGCGCGCGCCATGCCCGCGGCGCGCCGGTCACGGTGATCCCCGCCGCCGAAGTGCCGCAGGACGTGCTGGCCCGGCTGACCGCCCCGCGCGAGCCTGTGGCGGGCCTGTCGATGCAGGGCTGCCGGATCATGGGCATCCTCAACGTCACGCCCGACAGTTTCTCGGACGGCGGCACCGATGGCTCGGTGGCCGAGTCCATCGCCCGCGCGCGGCAGATGCTGGACGATGGCGCCGAGATCCTCGACATCGGCGGCGAGAGCACCCGCCCCGGCGCGCCCGAGGTGCCGGTGGCCGAAGAGATCGCCCGCGTCGTGCCGGTGACCGAGGCGCTGAAGGGTGTGCCGATCTCGGTCGACACCCGCAAGGCCGCCGTCGCCCGCGCCGCCGCCGAGGCCGGGGCGACGCTGATCAACGATGTCTCGGGCCTCGTCTTCGATCCCGAGATGACCGAGTTTTGCGCCTCCGCGCGCCTGCCGGTCTGCGTCATGCATATGCGCGGCACCCCCGAGACGATGACCTCCGAGACCGACTATGAGGACGTGCTGCTCGACGTCTATGACTTCCTCGAGACGCAGATCCACGCGCTCGAACATGCCGGGCTGCCGCGCGAGAAGATCGTCGTCGATCCCGGCATCGGCTTTGCCAAGACGCTGGAGCAGAACCTTGCGCTGCTGAACGGGCTGTCGATTTTTCATGGGCTCGGCTGCGCCATCCTGCTGGGCGTTTCGCGCAAGGGCTTCATCGGCAAGCTCTCGGGCGAGGGTGACGCCGCGCAACGTTTTCCCGGATCCATCGCTGTTGCCCTTGCCGGGGCGGCACAGGGGATCCAGATCATCCGTGTGCACGACGTGCCGCAAACCCGTCAGGCGCTGACGCTCTGGCAGGCTGTCGAAGAAGGAGGCTCCAGATGAGTCGCAAACTGTTCGGAACCGACGGGGTGCGCGGCACCGCCAATATGCACCCGATGACCGCCGAGATGGCGCTGGCCATCGGCGCCGCCGCCGGGCGCTATTTCCGCCGCGAGGCGGGCGGCACGCACCGGGTGGTGATCGGCAAGGACACGCGGCTGTCGGGCTATATGTTCGAGACCGCGCTGACCGCCGGCCTCACCTCGACGGGCATGAGCGTGCTGCTGCTGGGCCCCGTCCCGACCCCCGCCGTGGGGCTGCTGACGCCGTCGATGCGCGCCGATGTGGGCATCATGATCTCGGCCTCGCACAACCCGGCGCATGACAATGGCATCAAGTTCTTTGGCCCCGACGGTTTCAAACTGTCGGATGAGGCAGAGAGCGAGATCGAGGCGCTGGTGGCCTCGGGCGTCGAGCCCGCGCAGGCCGGCAACATCGGCCGCGCCAAACGCATCGACGACGGGCGCTTCCGCTATCAGGAGCGGGTGAAGTCGAGCTTCCCGCATGGCATGCGCCTCGATGGCATGAAGGTGGTGATCGACTGCGCCAATGGCGCCGCCTATCGCGCCGCGCCCGAAGTGCTTTGGGAGCTGGGCGCCGAGGTGATCCCGGTGGGCACCCATCCGAACGGGCTCAACATCAACGACCAATGCGGCTCGACCAAGCCGCAGACCGCCGCCGAGACGGTGGTGGCGCATGGCGCGGATGTGGGCATCTGCCTTGATGGCGATGCTGACCGGGTAATCCTGATCGACGAGAAGGGCACCGTGGCCGACGGCGATCAGATCATGGCGCTGATGGCGGGCCGCTGGGCCGAGGAAGACCGGCTCTCGGGCGGCACGCTGGTCGCCACGGTGATGTCGAACCTCGGGCTGGAGCGCTATCTCGATGACCGGGGGCTGACGCTGGCCCGCACCAAAGTGGGCGACCGCTATGTGGTCGAGATGATGCGCGCCAAGGGCTACAACCTCGGCGGCGAGCAGTCCGGCCACATCGTGATGACCGATTACGCCACCACCGGCGACGGGCTGATGGCGGGGCTGCAGTTCCTTGCAGAGATGGTGCGCACCGGCCAGCCCGCGAGCCACCTTGCGCGCAACTTCGAGCCGGTGCCGCAGCTGCTGAAGAACGTGCGCTTCGGCGCCGGGCAGACCCCGCTGGAGGCCGCCAGCGTGCAGGGGGCCATCGCCGAGGCCGAGGCGACGCTCTCGGGCCGGGGGCGCCTGCTGATCCGCAAGTCGGGCACCGAGCCGCTGATCCGGGTGATGGCCGAATGCGAGGACGAGGCGCTGCTGGCGCAGGTCGTCGACGGCATCGTCGCCGAGGTGCAGGCGGCGGCGGTCTGAGCCCGATCCCGGCGGCATCGCGCGCGGCGCTGCCGGATATGCGTATTTGGAAAGAGAAGAAGCCGGGGACGCGGTTTTGCCTGGGCGCAGTTTTCCTGGGCGCGGTGCACCTGAAGCGGGCGCGGCCGAGGGAGCGGACACAGGGGCGGACATGGGGGCGAACAATGGGCTTGCGGGTGCCGCTGCGGCAGAGAGGTTTGCCGCCGCGAACTCTCTTTTGCGCTTCGGCCTCTCCGTGCTAGATGAAACCGGAAGACCAATGCCGGAGGAGCAGATGGACGGTAACGGCGACTCCAGCCAGAGCGACGCGGGCCTCTTCGGCAAGCCGCTCTTCGACGATCCGCGCGCGCGACGGCTGTCGCGGGTCGGCGTGGTCGACATCGGGTCGAACTCGGTGCGGCTTGTCGTGTTTGACGGCGCGGCCCGCAGCCCGGCGTATTTCTACAACGAGAAGATCATGTGCGGGCTGGGGGCAGGCATGTCCGAGACCGGACGGCTGAACCCCGAGGGCAAGACCCGCGCGCTGGCGGCGCTGCAGCGCTTTCAGACCTTGGCGCGCGGCATGGACCTGCCGCCGCTGACCGCCGTGGCCACCGCCGCCATGCGCGACGCCGAGGATGGTCCGGCCTTCCGCGCCGAGATCGAGCAGGCCACCGGCCTCAAGATCTGGGTGATCGACGGCGACGAGGAAGCCCGACTGTCGGCGCAGGGCGTTCTGCTGGGCTGGCCCGGCGCTGACGGGCTGGTGAGCGACATCGGCGGCTCGTCGATGGAACTGGCCGAAGTGCGCGGCGGCCATATCGGCAAGCGCGCCACATCGGCGCTGGGGCCGCTGAAGTTCAAGGATCTCAAGGGCGGCAAGAAGGCGCGCGAGAAATACATTAGCAAAGCCATCGCCGAGCTGGCCGAGCGCATGGGCAGCGCGCCGATGCCGCTGTTTCTGGTGGGCGGCTCGTGGCGGGCCATCGCGCGCATCGACATGGAGCGCCTAGGCTATCCGCTGCATGTGCTGCACGAATATCGGATGACCCTCGAGAACGCGCGAGAGACGCTGAAGTTCATCGAAGGTGCAGACCTCGACGCGCTGCGCAGCGCCTGCGGCATTTCTTCCGCGCGCATGAGCCTTGTGCCCTTTGCCGCCGAAGTGCTGGAGGAGCTGCTGAAGGTCTTTGAGCCCACCGCCATCGCCATCTCGAGCTATGGTATCCGCGAGGGGCTGCTTTACGAGCAGATGCCGCAGATGCTGCGCGACCGCGACCCGCTGATCGAGGCCTGCCGCTTTTCCGAGGCCAAGGATGCGCGGCTGCCGGGCTTTGGCAAAAAGCTGTACCGTTTCGTGCTGCCGCTTTTCCCCGAGGCCAGCGAGGCTGAGCTGCGCATCGTGAAGGCGGCTTGCCTGCTGCATGACGTCAGTTGGCGCGCGCATCCCGACTATCGGGCCGAGACCTGTTTCGACAATGCCACCCGCGCCAACCTTGGCGGGCTCGACCACCCCGAGCGGGTGTTTCTTGGCCTTGCGCTGCTGCACCGCTACCGCAACAAGCGCGAGGGCACCCGGTTCGAGGATTTTTATGCGTTGCTCGACAAGGAGCGCACGCAGGCCGCCGAGATCCTCGGTAAGGCCATGCGCTTCGGCTCGATGCTGTGGATGTCGGATGTCACCCGCGAGGACGGGGCGCAGTTCCACTGGGACCCCGAGGCGCGCGAGCTGCGGCTACAGCTGACCCGCGATGCGGCGCCGCTTTATGGCGAAGTGGCCGAGGCGCGGCTGAACTCGCTGGCCAAGGCACTGTCGGCCAAAGCGCTGCTGCTGGAGATCGACGGCGAGGAGCCGCGGGCGCTGATCTGAACCGCTGCCGAAGACTCAGAGTTCGACCTCGCCGCCGGGGCCGGGCTCGGGCAGATCGGGGGCGTCTTCGGGCATCGCATCGGGATCGAGCTTCTCGCGGCGGCGGATCAGGATGTCGCCATTGGGCAGCATCTCGGGCGCCTCATAGAGCGTCCAATCCTCGACCTTGTCCGACAGTTCGGCCATGGCCGGACCCATCTCTTCGACGAAGCTCTGCAGCGCCGGGCCCATGCGGTCGGCCAGCCGCTTGAGATCCTGCACGGCGGGGTCGATCTCGTCGCGCAGCCCGCGCAGGAACATATCGGCGCCGCGCTCCATCAGGCTGCGCCCCTCCTCCGGGGTGTCCTCCTCTATCAGCGGTTCGGTGTCGGGCTGCGCCTCCTGCTGCGCCAGCACGGAAGTTGCGAGGGGCACCAGAGAGGCACCGGCGAGGCTGGCCGCGAGGGCGAGGGGAAACATGCGTCTCATGCCACGCAATATAGGGCGGCGGGCTGAGTCGCGGTAGAGAAAGCCTGTCCCTGCAGCCGGATGGGCCGGTCAGATGGCGAGATCCAGCGTGACCGGGAAGTGATCCGACGCCGCCAGCAGCGCGCTGCAGAGGTCCGGCGCCTGCCAGCAGCGGGCGTCTTCGAACGGGTGCCAGATGCGCCAGCCCTGCGCCACCTCGCGCAGATCCTGCGAGACCATAATGTAGTCGAGCAGCGCCTGCAGGTAGCGCTTCTCCGGCTCGATATAGAATCGCGCGGTGGTCGGCTGGGGCGTGAGCTTGCCGCGCAGCGCCTCGCTGGCGTGCGGATCGTAGAGCGCGGTCTCGCCGTCGCCGAGGATCACCTCGACCGAGCTTCGGCCAAAGACATTCTCGTATTCATCGACGCCGGGACCATCGTTGAGATCGCCAAGAACCACCACGCTCTCGCCATCCTGCAAGAGCGCGTCGACCCGGCGGCGCAGCCAGATCGCCTGCGCCAGTTGCTTGCGGCGGTTGGCGATGGCGAGGCGTCTGACCTCGGCCGCGCCCTGCGCGCCATGCGGGGCCTTGGATTTCAGATGCGTTCCGAGAAGGCGGAGGCTGCGCCCGCCCGCCACGGTCAGTTCGACCTCGAGCGGCGGTTTGGAAAAGATCACCGCCTCATCGCCGTCGCCGATCCCGAGGTCGATCTGCGCCGTGCCGTCGAAACGCGGCGCATCCGCGCTGTGCCCGGGCACATGGCGCGCCGTCAGCACATCCGGGTCATAGAGCAGCGCGATCTCTTGCTGCGTGTCGTTGACGAAGCCCACCAGAACCTCGCGGGCGCGCAGATCGAAGGCCTCGGCGAAACTGTGCAGCGCGCGCCGCGTGTCGCGGCGGATGCCGGTGTCGGGGGCTTCGATGATCATCACCGCGTCGGCATCCATCGCGGTGAACACCATCCCCAGCGCCTCGGCCTGCTGCGCGCGGGTGACATCGCGCCGCCCGGACCAATGGTCGTCGATCAGAAGCTCGCCCCGCTTGCTGAAGAGGTCGTCGAACCACTCCACATTGTAGGTGGCGAGCCGCATCGGATCAGACCTGTTCGCGGGCCGAGATCTCTTCCCAAGCCCGGTTGATGTCGATCAGGCGCTTTTCCGAAAGCTTGATCGCCTCTTCGGGCAGGCCACGGGCGCACATCACATCGGGGTGGCTCTCGCGGACCAGTTTGCGCCATTGCTTGCGAATGTCGGCGATGGGCATGTCGGGGCTGACCCCGAGCACGGTGAAAGGATCGGGCACGGCATCGGGCACAAAGCGCGCCCGCAGCGCCCGGAAGGCATTGTCGGAAATGCCAAAAATCTCGGCCACCCGTTCGAGGAAGGCGTTCTCGGCGCTGTGGTAATCGCCATCGGCCAGCGCGATGTAGAACAGCCCCTCCATCAGATCCGACAGTTGCTCCGCGTTGCTGTCGAACATGCGGCGGATGCGGCGGGCATATTCCTCAAAGCCCGCGACGTCCTGCCGCGCGAGGTTGAACACCCGCGCCGCCGCCGCCTCATCCTCGGGGGCGATGGTAAAGATCTCGCGGAAGGCGGCGACCTCATTGCGCGTGACCTGCCCGTCAGCCTTGGCCATCTTTGCCGACAGCGCGATGACCGCGATGGTGAAGGCGACGCTGCGTTCCGGCGGCTGGCGAAGTTTCTCGAAGACAGCGGTAAGCCCCTCGCCCTTGGCAAGGGCGGCGAGAGCTTCGGAGATGCGCGACCAAATCGACATTTCCCCAGTTTACGCGGCAACGCGGCAACTGTCAGTGCGACAATGAGAAGTTGGCTAAATTTTCTGTCAGAACCGGGTGAGGCCAGGCTTCACCGAGAGCGGTCACAGGAATTTCTGCATCAGCACCAGATCCATCCAGCGTCCGAACTTGAAACCCACTTCCGGCAGCCGGGCGACCTCGCGAAAGCCCAGCGCCGCATGGAAGGCGACGCCCGCGCCGTTCTCGCCCGAGACCCCGGCAAAGAGCGAATGCACCCCCTGCCCGCGCGCCTCTGCCATCAGGGCGGTCATCAGCGCCCGTCCCACGCCGCGCCCGCGCGCCGCCGGGCCGAGGATCACCGTGTGCTCCTTGGTTTGGGCATAGCCCGGCCCGCCGCGAAACGCAAAGAAGGTGGCAAAGCCCAGCAACAGCCCGTCTTCCTCGGCCACGAGAAAGGCCGGACCGCGCGCCGCGATGTCGGCCAGCAGACCCTCGGGCGTTTTGCGCAGGTTGGTAAAGGTAGCGGCGCTTTCGTCGATGATCGGGTTCCAGATCGCCGTGATGGCGGCGGCGTCCTCACTGCTGGCGGCGCGGATGATCATTGCAGCACCCGCGAGCCCGAGACGGTGACGAAACTGCCACGCAGGGCGGGCTTGGCCTCGACCTCGAACTCGGCCAGCGGCACGTTCAGATGCGGTGCGAGCAGCGCCTGCAACTCATCGGCCTGCGGATGCGCCACGGTCAGCCGGTCGAGCCGGATGCCCGCCCCTGCAAGCGACACGCCCGGCGGCACCGGGCTGACCCATTCGATCAGCGCCGGGAACATGCCGTCAAAGGGCAGCTGCCCGTCGCGCGGCACCGAGATCTTCCAGCTGAGCGCGCCGCGGGTGACTGCCACCGCCTCCCCTGCCATAGGAAGCACCTTCAAAGCCGCATCCAGATCCGGCACCCGGCACACCCATTTGTCGAGCCGCGCGGGCCCTGCGAACCCATCGAGCCCGAACCAGCGCGGACGCCCGGGATCAGGCGCCGAAGGATCGACGGCGATGGCCTCGAGATATAGGTCGTTTTCCAGCCCGAGCAGGAAGTTATGCGTGCCGAAATCGGGATGCGCCCCGCCCGGCGAAAGCGGCAGCCCCAAGGCGCTTTCGGCATGGCTCACAGCCTCTGCCAGCGTCTCCCCAAGCACCGCCACATGATCAAGCTCGAGCATCGTCCCTCCGGCCTTGTTGCACCCGCACCACGTTATCCGTGGCGAAGGGGGGTGCAATCGGGAAATGGACACGCGGGCACAAGAAAATGTCGTGCAGCGCTGGCCCGATGCGGCGGCAGCACATAGTCTGCCCGGCAAAGGCGGCGGGCAACGGAACCGGCCGCCATGAGGCAAGGAGCACGCCCATGAAAATCCGCACCCTGACCGTGATGCTGATCGCCACCCTCGGCCTTGCCGCCTGCGGCGTGCCCTTCGTGCCGCTGATCTGAGCCAGCGGCACGATCTGGGGCGCGCGGCTTACTCGGCGGCGCGCGACGTGCCGATGAGGCCGAGGATCTCTTTGGCGGCAGCCGGGATATTGGTGCCCGGCCCAAAGATCGCCTTGACCCCGGCCTTATAGAGGAACTCGTAATCCTGATGCGGGATCACCCCGCCGCAGATCACGATGATATCCCCTGCGCCCTGCGCCTTCAGTTCCTCGACCAGTTGCGGCGCGAGCGTCTTGTGCCCGGCGGCCTGCGACGAGATGCCGACGATATGCACGTCGTTGTCGATGGCGTCCTGCGCCGCTTCGGCGGGCGTCTGGAACAGCGGGCCGACGTCCACGTCAAAGCCGATGTCGGCAAAGGCGGTGGCGATGACCTTGGCGCCGCGGTCGTGACCGTCCTGGCCCATCTTGACCACCAGCATCCGCGGACGGCGGCCTTCGGCCTCCGCGAAGCTCTCGACGTCCTTTTGGATCTGGGCAAAGCCCTCGTCGCCTTCGTAGGCGGCGCCATAAACCCCGGCGAGGGTCTTCACCTCGGCGCGATGGCGCCCGAATTCCTTTTCCATGGCCATGGAAATCTCTCCGACAGAGGCCCGAGCACGGGCGGCTTCGACCGCGGCTTCCAGCAGGTTGCCGCCCTCTTGCGCACGGCGGGTGAGCTCGGCCAGCGCCGCGTCACAGGCCGCTTGATCCCGGCTCGACCGCACCTTTTCCAGCCGCGCGATCTGGCTCTCGCGGACTTTGGCGTTGTCGATATCGAGGATGTCGATCGGGTCTTCCTTGTCCTTGCGGTATTTGTTGACGCCGACGATCACCTCTTCGCCGCGGTCGATCTGCGCCTGACGGCGCGCGGCGGTCTCTTCGATCCGCAGCTTCGGCATGCCCGAGGCGACGGCTTTGGTCATGCCGCCCATCTCCTCGACCTCTTCGATCAGCGCCCATGCCTTCTCGATCAGCTCGTTGGTGAGGCTTTCCACGTAGTAAGACCCCGCCAGCGGGTCGACCACATTGGTCACCCCGGTCTCTTCCTGCAGGATGAGCTGGGTGTTGCGCGCGATCCGGGCCGAAAACTCGGTGGGCAGCGCGATCGCCTCGTCAAGCGCGTTGGTGTGCAGCGACTGGGTGCCACCGAGCACCGCGCTCATCGCCTCATAGGCGGTGCGGATGACGTTGTTGTAGGGGTCCTGCTCCTGCAGGCTGACACCGGAGGTCTGGCAGTGGGTGCGCAGCATCTTCGAGCGGTCGGACTTGGCGCCGAACTCGGTCATGATGCGGTGCCAGAGCGTGCGCGCCGCGCGCAGCTTGGCCGCCTCCATGAAGAAGTTCATGCCGATGGCGAAGAAGAACGACAGCCGCCCGGCGAATTTGTCGACATCCATGCCCGCCTCGATCGCCGCGCGCACGTATTCGCGCCCATCGGCCAGCGTGTAGGCCAGTTCCTGCACGAGGTTCGCCCCGGCCTCCTGCATGTGGTAGCCGGAGATCGAGATCGAGTTGAATTTCGGCATCTCGTTGGAGGTGTATTCGATGATGTCCGAGATGATCCGCATCGAAGGCTCGGGCGGGTAGATGTAGGTGTTGCGGACCATGAACTCCTTGAGGATGTCGTTCTGGATGGTCCCCGAAAGCACCGCGCGGTCATGCCCCTGCTCCTCGCCCACAACGATGAAGCTGGCGAGGATCGGGATCACCGCGCCGTTCATCGTCATCGACACAGAGATCTTGTCGAGCGGAATCCCGTCGAAGAGGATCTTCATGTCCTCGACGCTGTCGATCGCCACGCCCGCCTTGCCGACATCGCCGACGACGCGCTCGTGGTCGCTGTCATAGCCGCGGTGGGTGGCCAGATCGAAGGCCACCGAGACGCCCTGCTGCCCCGCCGCCAGCGCCTTGCGGTAGAAGGCGTTGGAGTCTTCGGCGGTGGAGAACCCGGCATACTGCCGGATGGTCCACGGACGGCCCGCGTACATCGTCGCCTTCACCCCGCGGGTGAAGGGCCCAAAGCCCGGCAGCGTGCCCATATGCGGCAGATCCGCCGTGTCCTCGGCGGTATAGAGCGGCTGCACGTCGATCCCCTCGAGCGTGTGCCACGTCAGGTCATCGAGCGGGCGCCCCCGCAGTTCCTTCTCCGCGAGCTGGCGCCAGTCGTCCTTCTTGGCCGTCATCCTCTCGTCCTCTCTCCTAGCAGCCCGCAGGCGGGCGGTCCCGACCTGCGCGGCATCCTCCGTTCGTGATCATCCAGCAGCGCCGAGACGCCCTTTGGCGCAAGCCGTGCCTAAATTTTTCGTCAGCCCACGCGGCAAGCCCTGTGCAGCCGCCGGAGCTTTGCCTATATTTTGAAGTATGAACCGACGTATCGCCCTCGCCCTGCTTGGATTTCTCACCCTCGCCGCGGGATTCGGGGCGGCACAGGGTGCCGAGACGCCCAGCATCGACGAGCCGATCCGCCCGGCGGGCGAGTCGACGCTCGACGAGTTTCTCTGGCTCAAGCGCCCACTGCTGGTCTTTGCCGACA
Source organism: Salipiger sp. ABN3_019 (assembly GCF_056158605.1). Taxonomy (NCBI): domain Bacteria; kingdom Pseudomonadati; phylum Pseudomonadota; class Alphaproteobacteria; order Rhodobacterales; family Roseobacteraceae; genus Salipiger; species Salipiger sp. ABN3_019. Next base: position 200,505 of record NZ_JBSWTP010000010.1, on the reverse strand, counting down.
ACCCCAGCGATCCGCGATACGTGCAGCAGATCCAACTAATCACCGAGCGGCTCGACGCGCTGACCGATCGCGATGTCGTGGTGATCACCGATACCGACCCCGCCGCGCGCAGCCCGATCCGCCGGGCGATGCGCCCGCGCGGCTTCATGATCATGCTGCTGGCCAAGGACGGCACGGTCATCCTGCGCAAACCCAGCCCGTGGGACGTGCGCGAGATCACCCGCTCCATCGACAAGCAGCCGCTGCGCCAGCAAGAGGTGCGCGACCGCCGCGACGCGCTGCGGCAGTAGCGGGAGCCGAGGCCCCCGCCTCTGAGCCCTATGCGCGGCGCGCCGACCATGGGCTCATTCGAACTCCATGATCACGTCGTCCACCGCCAGACTGTCGCCCGGCCCGGCGTTGACCTTCTTGACGGTGCCCTTGCGCTCGGCGCGCAGGATGTTCTCCATCTTCATCGCCTCGACGGTGCAGAGCGCCTGACCTTCCTGAACCTCGTCGCCTTCGGCCACGTTCACCTTCACGATGAGGCCCGGCATCGGACAGAGCAGCATCTTCGAGGTGTCGGGCGGCAGTTTCTCGGGCATCAGCCGTGCAAGTTCGGCCTGCCGCGGGGTGCGCACGTTGACCTTCAGATCGGCGCCGCGGCTGCGGATGTGGAACCCGCCGGGGATCTTGCCGACCTTCAGCACCAGCGGCTTGCCGTCCACCTGCATATGCGCCAGCGCCTGCCCCGGGGTCCATGTACCGGTGACCCGCAGCGTCGCGCCGTCGGCAAACTCGACCGAGGTGCCGTCCTTGTCGGCGCTGAGCACCAGATCGAAACTTTCGCCCTGCAGCGTGACGTTCCAGTGATCGCCCACCTTGCGCTCATGGTTGTCGAGCGTGCCGGAGATGCGGGTGCGCCGGATCTCGGCCACCCGGTTCATCGCGGCGCAGGCGGCGGCCACGTCGCGCAGCGCGGGCTCGGCCAGCGTCACCCCTTCGAAGCCGTCGGGATATTCCTCGGCGATGAAAGCGGTGGTGATATTGCCCGAGATAAAACGCTCGTGGTCCATGACAGCGGCAAGGAACGGCAGGTTGTGCCCGATGCCCTCGACCTCGAAACTGTCGAGCGCGTTGCGCATGACCTCGATCGCCTGCTCGCGGGTCGGCGCCCATGTGCAGAGCTTGGCGATCATCGGGTCGTAATACATCGAGATCTCGCCACCTTCGTAGACGCCGGTGTCGTTGCGCACGATGCCGCCATGCAGCTCGCCCTCGGCGGGCGGACGGTAGCGGGTGAGGCGCCCGATGGAGGGCAGGAAGCCGCGATAGGGATCCTCGGCATAAAGGCGGTTCTCGATCGCCCAGCCGTCAATCTTCACATCGTCCTGGGTGATCGACAGCGGCTCGCCATTGGCGACGCGGATCATCTGCTCGACCAGATCGACGCCGGTGATCAGCTCGGTCACCGGGTGTTCCACCTGCAGACGGGTGTTCATCTCGAGGAAGTAGAAGTTCTTTTCGCCATCGACGATGAATTCCACCGTACCGGCGCTGGTGTAGCCCACCGCCTTGGCCAGAGCGACCGCCTGCTCGCCCATCGCCTTGCGGGTCTCGGGATCGAGGAAGGGGCTCGGGGCCTCTTCGACGACCTTCTGGTTGCGGCGCTGGATCGAGCATTCGCGCTCGTTGAGGTAGATGCCGCCCCCATGCGCGTCGCAGAGCACCTGAATCTCGATGTGGCGCGGCTGGGTGACGAATTTCTCGATAAAGATCCGGTCGTCGCCGAAGGAGTTGGCCGCCTCGTTCTTCGAGCTCTGGAAGCCCTCGCGCGCCTCCTCGTCGGTCCATGCGATGCGCATCCCCTTGCCGCCGCCGCCAGCCGAGGCCTTGATCATCACCGGGTAGCCGATCTCGCCCGAGATCTTCACCGCCTCGTCGGCATCCTCGATCAGCCCCATATAGCCGGGCACGGTCGAGACACCGGCCTCTTGGGCGATCTTCTTCGAGGTGATCTTGTCGCCCATCGCTTCGATCGCGCCCTTGGGCGGGCCGATGAAGGCAACGCCCGCGGCTTCGAGCGCCTCGGCGAACTTGGGGTTTTCCGACAGGAAGCCATAGCCCGGATGCACCGCCTGCGCGCCGGTCTGCTGGATCGCGCCCATGATCTTGTCGATCACGATGTAGGACTGGTTGGCCTGCGGCGGGCCGATGTGCACCGCCTCATCCGCCATGTCCACGTGCAGCGCGTGTTTGTCGGCGTCCGAATAGACCGCCACGGTCTGAATGCCCATCTTGCGCGCGGTCTTGATGACCCGGCAGGCGATCTCACCGCGGTTGGCGATCAGGATCTTGTCGAACATGTCTCTCCCTTTCGTAGCGTTTTTTGGCGCGTTTTTTGGCCGCAGGCCCGGGGCGCGGCTGACAGAGTATCGGGGGTGTTGGCGGGGATGCTGGCTGGCGTCGAAGCGGGCGACGGCGCAGCAAAAAGGCCACCGGAGCGAAACGCTCCGGTGGCCTTGGAAATCGTTACTGACAGTGGGCGGCGAAGCTCGCCGCGCCGCTGCGCGTGATTAGTTGCAGTACTGCGGGGTGACGTCGTCGCAGACCACGCCTGCGGTCGCGCCGACAGCAGCACCGATGGTGCCGTCACCACCCGTGGCGCGGTCGACGAGATAGCCTGCGCCAGCGCCGATGCCTGCGCGCGGAAGGTCCGAGTTCTCACAGGCTGCGACACCAAAAACCCCGAGGACTGCGACAATGCGGATAACGTTTTGCATGTGGGAAACTCCCTGTGTTCCGTAAGTTGAAGTCGCTCCTCAACGCCACGGAATTGGTGAAGGTTCCATACATCTTTTGCTTTTGTCCCGGCGTGGGCGCCCGCCCGCCGATCCGGGTGGGCGGCGCTGCGCAAGCCTGCCGATCGGCCACTGCGTTGACGCGACGACAGGCTGGCGGTCGCGCGCAAATCTGCTCTGCGCTTGGCAAAACCAAACGCCGATGCGCCGTGCTCTGAAAGAAAAGAAGCGGGCGTGCGGTCAGGGGATGAGCCGCAGCGCCCGCGAGGGGAAGGGTAACGGTGAGCAACGAGCGCAGCAGAACGCCGCGTCATTGCCCGCAACACCGTCAGGCTGCACGACTCGCCGGCCGTCTCCAAGCGATATCCAAAAGGATATGCCAGACCGGCCTGTTTCCGCGCATCACGCGGAAAGGACAGCGAGTTCACGCCCATTCGTTCCCCTCTTCGAAGGCTTCGGGGAACGAGGCACGCGCGACCACCGGATCGATGATCAGCATCGCCTCGTAGCTTTCGGGATCGAAAGGATCGTCGTAGGGCAGCACTTCGCGGCCAAAGAGCCAGGACAGCCGCCCGGCATCGAGGTTTCCGCGTTCGAAGGGCTGATCGCCGAAATGCGCCCAGAGCGACGCCATGAACCCAAGGTCCGCGCGCTTGTCGGCCGCCTTGCGGTCACGATAGCGCTCGCGCCGCGTGATCGCGGTGATCCCTTTGGGATTGGCTCGGCGAATGGTGAATTGAAAGTCCGTGCCGGGAAGCCGGCTCGGAAAGCCACGGTGCTTCAGCATACCGGGCCCCCCTTTGTAAGGGCCCGTGGAAGCGGGCGGTGGTAGTCGGCCCTGCGGGGCCGGTAAGGCGGGACGGACCCGAAGGCCCGTCCCGTCGGCAAGTTACTTGTACTTGCCGGTGTAGACGGGCTCCGCGGTAACGGGCTCGGGATCCACGACCACGTACTCTTCTTCCTGCTGGCCGCCGCAAGCGGAAAGGGTGGCAACGAAGCCGAGCATGGCAAGCAGTTGGATGCTCTTGGACATCTTGATCTCCTGTCAGATTCTTCAGGGCGGACAGACCGTATCGGCCCTGCCAACCCTCGTTCCGGTGTTACGATTGCTCGCGTGCAATCATTCCCCAACATAGCGCAAGTTACGAAAAAGAAATACGTAACTCGCTTCGAGAGCAAAAATTCTCCCGCCGGACCCGTAAAATAAGAGGAAAATGAGCGGATTTCCGCGCGTGCAGGGGTCATGATCAGAAGGCCTCCCATGCGCAAATCCCGCCTTTTGGGCTATAGGCTTCGAAATATTGGGGTATTCCGGGTGCGGGATCACCAAATGCGACCGGTTCAGCCATAAGCGAGATCACGATCAGCGCAGGCAGCTTGTCGCGACCGCCAAGCCGCGGTAGCGCGAAACTGTCGCACAAATGCTGCATGTCAGGTGACACAGCGGCAAAGTCCATCGGCATGTCACCCCCGATACGGGGCGCAAGGAAGCGAAAACGCTCGGTCGAAGAGGCGCTGTCCCAAAGCGAGTTGTAGAAGGTGACGGGCATGCCAGAGGGCACTGCCACGGCGCTCTCCTCTTGCGCCGTGGTCTGGCCCGGCGCGATGGCCGCAGCCAACGCCAGAATGCCAAATCCGATCACCCTCGTCACAAGGATCTCCCCGTTCCTCATCTCGTGCAGCGGTCCGCTACGGCGCTCAGGCCGCCCAGTTTACCCAGCGCGCCCGGTTGGCGCGGTCTTCCAGAACTTCGGCGATCCGAGCCTCGACCGCCTTGCGCGGCAGCGCCCCGGCAACCTCTCCTCCGGCCTCGACGCTCACCCCGCCCGCGCAGGGGCGCACCCGCACCACGGGCGCGAAGCCGCGCAGATCGCGCAACGCCCGCCACATGTCCTGCCGGACCTGATGCGCCAGCCGCTCAAGGCGGCCAACGGGCGGCAGCAGCGTCTCGACCTTCAGGTCGAACCGCGCCGGGCTGCGCCGGGCGAGGGTCAGTGCCTCGCCCTCGCGTTCCATATGCCATCCCTTCACGCGCATCGGTCTCTCCGGCTCAGAGCGGAATGTTGTCGTGCTTCTTCCACGGATTGCTGAGCTGTTTGTTTCTCAGCATCGCGAAAGCCCGGCTGACCCGGCGACGGGTAGAGCGCGGCTGGATCACCTCGTCGATGAAGCCCCGCTCGGCCGCCACGAAGGGATTGGCAAAGCGATCCTCATAGTCGGCCGTGTGCTTGGCGATCTTCTCGGCATCGCCAAGGTCGGCGCGGTGGATGATCTCGGTCGCGCCCTTCGCGCCCATCACCGCGATCTCGGCGGTGGGCCATGCGTAGTTCACATCGCCGCGCAGGTGCTTGGAGCTCATCACGTCATAGGCCCCGCCATAGGCCTTGCGGGTGATCACCGTAACCTTGGGCACCGTCGCCTCGCCAAAGGCAAAGAGCAGCTTGGCACCATGCTTGATCACGCCGCCGTATTCCTGCGAGGTGCCCGGCAGGAAGCCCGGCACGTCGACGAAGGTCAGCAGCGGGATCTCGAAACAGTCGCAGAAACGCACGAAACGCGCGGCTTTCTTCGAGCTGTCGATATCGAGGCAGCCCGCCAGCACCATCGGCTGGTTCGCCACCACGCCCACCGTCTGGCCTTCGAGGCGGATGAAGCCGGTGATGATGTTCTTGGCGTGCTCTTCCTGGATCTCGTAGAAATCCCCCTCATCCGCGACTTTGGTGATCAGCTCCTTCATGTCGTAGGGCTGGTTCGCATTCTCGGGGATGATCGTGTCGAGCGAGCTTTCCACCCGCTCCACCTCGTCGAAGAAGGGCCGCACCGGCGGCTTCTCGCGGTTGTTGAGCGGCAGGAAATCGACAAGGCGGCGCACTTCGGCCAGCGCCTCGACGTCATTCTCGAAAGCGCCATCGGCAACCGAGGATTTGCGGGTGTGGGTGGTCGCGCCGCCAAGTTCCTCTGCGGTCACCACCTCGTTGGTCACCGTCTTCACCACATCGGGGCCGGTGACGAACATATAGGAGGTGTCTTTCACCATGAAGATGAAGTCGGTCATCGCCGGGCTGTAGACCGCGCCGCCCGCGCAGGGCCCCATGATGACGGAGATCTGCGGGATCACGCCCGACGCCATGATGTTGCGCTGGAAGATCTCGGCGTAGCCCGCGAGGCTGTCGACGCCTTCCTGAATGCGCGCGCCGCCGGAATCGTTGAGGCCGATCACCGGCGCGCCGTTCTGCATGGCCATATCCATGATCTTGCAGATCTTCATGGCATGGGTGGCCGAGACCGACCCGCCGAGCACGGTGAAGTCCTGACTGAACACATAGACCATGCGCCCGTTGATCGTGCCCCAGCCGGTGATCACCCCGTCGCCGCTGGGACGGTTCTTTTCCATGCCGAAATCGGTGCAGCGATGCGAGACGAACATGTCGTATTCTTCGAAACTGCCCTCGTCGAGCAGCAGCTCGATGCGTTCGCGCGCGGTCAGCTTGCCTTTGGCGTGCTGCGTGTCGATCCGCTTCTGGCCACCGCCAAGACGTGCATCGGCGCGGCGCGCCTCCAGCTCGTGAAGAATGTCTTTCATGTCCAATCCTCTCCGTTTGCCCGGACCATACAGTGGAGGCCCTTGCACTCAAGTCAAATTCGGCAAATTTGCAAACTCAGGAAATACCTCCTTGAGCAAATAGCAAATTAGCAAAAATTGCTTCAACGCGATGATACACGTGGACTTTGAGAGGCCCCCGGCATACGGGAAACCCATGAGCACCAAAGCCCGCGTCCGTTTTCTAGACGCCTCGACCCCGCCACATCTTGTCACGCTTGTCCTGCTTGCCGGGCTTTCAGCGCTTGCGATGAACGTATTCCTGCCGTCGCTGCCGCAGATGACGGCATATTTCGACACGGAATACCGGCTGATGCAGCTTTCGGTGGCGATCTACCTCGCCGTCAACGCGGCGCTGCAGGTGGTGATCGGCCCGATCTCGGACAAGCTGGGACGCCGCCCGGTGATCCTCTGGGGCGTGGCGCTGTTCATGGTGGCGACGCTGGGCTGCATCTTTGCGCCGAATGTGTCGCTCTTCCTGTTCTTCCGCATGTGTCAGGCGGTGATCGTCACCGCCATGGTGCTGAGCCGCGCCGTGGTGCGCGACATGGTCAGCCAGGAAGAAGCCGCCTCGATGATCGCCTATGTCACCATGGGCGTCGCCGTGGTGCCGATGGTCGGCCCGGTGATCGGCGGCGCGCTTGGCGAGTTGATGGGCTGGAAGGCGATCTTCTGGATGCTGTTCATTCTCGGCGGCGCGGTGCTGTGGCTGAGCTGGCGCGACCTTGGCGAGACCTCGACCGCCTCCGGCCTGTCGCTGGCGCAGCAGTTCCGCGAATACCCCGAACTGCTCACCTCGCCGCGCTTCTGGGGCTACGCACTGGCCTGCGCCTTCTCGTCGGGCGCGTTCTTTTCCTACCTCGGCGGCGCGCCCTTCGTCGGGTCCGAAGTGTTCGGACTGACCCCGGCGTCGCTGGGCCTGCACTTTGGCGCGCCGGCGGTGGGCTACTTCCTCGGCAACTGGATTTCGGGAAAATTCTCGGCCCGCATCGGCATCAACAAGATGATCCTCTGGGGCTCGCTGATCCTGACCGCTGGCCTTGGCGCCGCGCTGATCACCTTTGCGCTGACCGGCGGCTCGGCGCTGATCTTCTTTGGCTTCATGTGCTTCGTCGGCCTTGGCAACGGCATGACCATTCCCAATGCCACCGCAGGCACGCTCTCGGTGCGCCCGCATCTGGCAGGCACAGCCTCGGGCCTCGGCGGCGCAATCATGATCGGCGGCGGCGCGGCGCTCTCGGCGCTGGCCGGGGCGCTGCTGCAGCCGGGCACCGGCGCATGGCCGCTGCTGTGGCTGATGATGGCGACCTCGGTCGCGGCAATACTGTCGATCCTCGTGGTGTTCTGGCGCGAAAGACGGCTCGCAGGTCTGGACGCCGGGTAAGGAGTTTGCAAAATTGTTCCCAGTGGGGAGCAAAGGCGCAAACATGGCAACACGGAAACTCTATGCCGGGGCGAAGCTGCGCGATCTGCGCGGACGGCTGGGGCTGACCCAGAAAGAATTCGCGGCGAAGCTCGGGATTTCCCTGCCCTATCTGAACCAGATGGAAAACAACAACCGCCCGGTCTCGACCACGGTGGTGCTCGCGCTGGCGCAAGAGTTCGGCTTCGACGTGACCGAACTGGGTCAGGGCGATTCCGAGCGGTTGATCTCGGACATGCGCGAGGCGCTGGCTGACCCGATTTTTGGCGAGCACACGCCGCCCTTGGCCGATCTGCGGCTCACCGCCTCCAACGCCCCCGCCCTTGCCCGCGCGTTTCTGGAGCTTCACCGCGCCTACCGGCAGACCCACGAGCGGCTCGCCTCGCTCGATGAGGCGCTGGGGCGCGAGGGCACGCAGATGCAGCCCTCGCCTTGGGAAGAGGTGCGCGACTTCTTCCACTATTGCGACAATTACATCGATGCCGTGGACCGCGCCGCCGAGCATTACGCGCACGGGCTGGGGCAAGGCGGCGCCGACCTGCGCGGCGCGGTGCTCGCGCATCTGCGCGAGCGGGGTATCACCGTCGAGTTTCAGCAGTCCGCACCGCTGCGCAACTATGACGCCGAGCGGCGGGTGCTGACCCTCTCGTCGCTGGCGCAGCCCGAGACGCTGACCTTCCAGATGCTGATCCAAGTGGCGCTGCTGCGGCAGGAAAAGCTGCTGGAGGCGACGCTCGATCTCGCCCGCTTCCAGTCGGAAACCGCGCGCGGCATCGCCAAGCTCGGCCTTGCCAATTACTTCGCCGGGGCGGTGATGATGCCCTATGCGCGGCTGCTGGAGGCGGCGCAGGAAACCCGCCACGATCTGGAGCTTCTGGCCGCGCGCTTTGGTGCCTCGGTCGAGCAGGTGGCGCATCGGCTCTCGACGCTGCAAAGACCCGGCGCCAAGGGCATTCCCTTCTTCTTTGCGCGCGTCGATCAGGCCGGAACCATCACCAAGCGCCACTCGGCCACGCGGTTGCAATTCGCCCGTTTCGGCGGGGCCTGCCCGCTGTGGAATGTGCATCAGGCCTTTGAGACGCCGAACCAGTTCCTCCGCCAATTGGCCGAAACACCCGATGGGGCGCGCTATGTGCTGCTGGCCCGCGATGTCACCAAACCGGCGGGCCGCTTCGGCGCCCCGGTGCGGCGCTTTGCCATCGCGCTGGGATGCGAGGTGAAACACGCGGGCGCGCTGGTCTATGCAGACGGTATGGACCTCAGCCGCGACCGGGCGTTCGAGCCGATCGGCATCTCGTGCCGCATCTGCGAGCGCACCGACTGCCACCAGCGCTCGGTGCCGCCGCTCGAGAAGAAGATGTCGATCCACCCCGAGCGTCGCGGCATCCTGCCTTACACGCTGGAATAGCGCTCAGCCCTCCTGCAGGCGCAGCGCCCGCTTGGTGGCAAAGACTTCCTGCCGCTCGACCCACGGGTATTTGTGGTCATCCACCACCGGCCCCCAGTAGAGCTCACCGCCAAAGCGCCAGGGATCGAGCACGATGCCCTCTTTCATCGTGCCGCCCTTGTGGCTGACGATGACCGAGCTGTGCTCGATGCGGAACGTCTTCAGCGCGTTGGCGATGCCGCGGTGCATGTCGATGGTCTGGAAATTCTCCTGCTCGAGCCGGGCCTGCAGATCGTCGGCCCACTGGTAGCACAGGCCACGCGGGCGGGTGCCGTTGTTGACCTTGATGTTGTGGATATAGGCCGGGTCGGTGACGTTCCATTTCACCGCAAGCTCGCGCGGGTAGTCGATCGAGATGCGCGCCATGCGCTGCGCTTCCTCGGGATCGACACCCGGACCGAGATCCTCGATCGCTTGCGCCAGCGCGAGGTATTCAGAGGGCGGCGGCGCGGGCACATGCGGATCGCGGGTGCCTGCGCAGGCCGAGAGAAGCGAGGCGGCCAGCAGCAGCGGCAGCAGAGAGAGGCGGGAAAGGAACTGGGGCACGGCTCGGACGGTCTTGTTGCTGGGAAATGGAACTGAGACTGACCTAGCGCGCCAGAGGGGGGCTGTCGAGCGTGGAGCGCTCATCCCTCTGCGCAGCGCGCGCCGGGCGGGCGCCTGCCCGTGGGATGGCGCTGCTACGCTTGAGGTCTGCACTTTATCCCAGCCAGATCCCGGCCAGTTCCGCGCGCTTTCGATCTGTTGCGCACCGATGACAAAGCGCCAGCCCGCCGGGACGGGCAGGCGCGCGCCCGGCGCCTTCGGCTTGATTCCGGGCGACCAGGCACTCCTCCCCCTCGCAGCGCCTTGCGGGGCGTTGCTCGGGGGGGTAAAGGCAACGGGACTTTGACGGACATTCACGGACAGGGGGAACCCATGTCGATCGACATTCAGACGGCGGCACGTGTCGCCAAGCTGGCACGCATCCGCGTGGAAGACGAGGCGCTTCCGGCGCTGGCACAGGAATTCAGCAATATCCTCGACTTCATCGAGCAGCTGAACGAGGTGGACGTGGAGGGCGTCGAGCCGATGGTCTCGGTGACCCCGATGCGCCTCAAGCGCCGCGCCGATGGCGTGACCGATGGCAACATGCAGGAAAAGATCCTCGCGAACGCCCCCGATGCCCGCGAAGGGTTCTTTGCCGTGCCGAAGGTGGTGGAATGACCGAACTGAACAAGCTCAAGCTCTCTGAGGCACGCGACGCGCTGCGCAAGGGCGACGTGACTTCGGTCGAACTGACCGAAGCCTGCCTGAAGGTGATCGAGGGCGCGGATGCGCTTGGCGCTTTCGTGCACAAGACCCCCGAGATCGCGCTGGAGCAGGCCAAGGCCGCCGACGCGCGCATCAAGGCGGGCGACGCGCCTGCCATGTGCGGCCTGCCGATCGGCGTGAAGGATCTCTTCTGCACCAAGGGTGTGCCGTCGCAGGCGGCCTCGGCGATCCTCGAGGGCTTCACCCCCGAGTATGAATTGACCGTCACCAGCCAGCTGTTCGACGCGGGCGCGGTCATGCTGGGCAAGCTCAACATGGACGAGTTCGCCATGGGCAGCTCGAACGAAAACACCTGCTACGGCCCCGCGGTGAACCCGTGGAAGCGCACCGGCGACGACACCAAGCTGACCCCCGGCGGCTCGTCGGGCGGCTCGGCTTCGGCGGTTTCGGCGGACCTGTGCCTTGCGGCCACCGGCACCGACACCGGCGGCTCGATCCGCCAGCCCGCCGCCTTCACCGGCATCACCGGCATCAAGCCGACCTACGGGCGCTGCTCGCGTTGGGGCATTGTCGCCTACGCCAGCTCGCTCGATCAGGCTGGCCCGATGACCAAGGACGTGCGCGACGCGGCGATCATGCTGCAAGCGATGTGCGGCCACGATCCCAAGGATTCGACTTCGGCCGATCTGCCCGTGCCCGACTTCGAGGCGATGCTGACCGGCGACATCCGCGGCAAAACCATCGGCATTCCCCGCGAATACCGCGTCGACGGCATGCCTGAGGAAATCTCGAAGCTCTGGGACGAGGGCGCGAAGATGCTGGAAGATGCGGGCGCGAAGGTCGTCGAGATCTCGCTGCCGCATACCAAATACGCGCTGCCGGCCTACTATGTGATCGCCCCGGCGGAAGCCTCGTCGAACCTCGCCCGCTATGACGGGGTGCGCTACGGCCACCGCGCCAAGCTGAGCCAGGGCGAAGGCATCAACGACATGTACGAGAAGACCCGCGCCGAAGGCTTCGGCCTTGAGGTGCAGCGCCGCATCATGGTCGGCACCTATGTGCTGTCGGCGGGCTTCTACGACGCCTATTACAACCGCGCCCGCAAGGTCCGCACGCTGATCAAGAAGGACTTCGAGGATGCCTTCGCCGCAGGGGTCGACGCGATCCTCGCGCCCGCGACGCCCTCTTCGGCCTTTGGTATCGGAGAAATGAAGACCGCCGATCCGGTGCAGATGTATCTCAATGACGTGTTCACGGTTACACTGAACCTTGCCGGGCTTCCGGGCGTTTCGGTCCCGACGGGACTCGATTCCAAGGGGCTGCCGCTTGGGCTGCAGCTGATCGGGCGTCCGTGGGAAGAGGGCGACCTGCTCAACACCGCCTATGCGCTGGAGCAGGCCGCCGGGTTCGCGTCGAAACCCGCCAAGTGGTGGTAACGGCGCCGGAATAAAGGACGAGGGCAGAGTGATGACTCGCATTTTCTTCGGTGGCGCGGCTCTGCTCGCGCTGACCGCCTGCACCACCCCGATCCCCGACAGCGGGCCGGGGGTCGGTTTTGACGACTACGGAAGCTATCAGGCCGAGCGCGCGCAGCGTGACGCCGCGCTCGAAGGCAGCGCGCCGGTGGATTCCTCGACGCTGCCGCCGGCAGGTCGCGATTCCAGCGACCCGGCGGTCGCCGCGGCGACCTCGGTGCTCGACGGCCCGGCAGAGGGCGCGCCGCTGCCCACCGCCGCCGCCACTCCGGCACCGCAGTCGGTGACCGATTCCGCAGGGCTTTCGGAAGAGAACAGCTTTGACGCGGTCTCGGCCGAACGGACCATCGCCGACGACAAGGCCCTGATCCAGCAGAACCGCGCGCAATATGAGGTGGTCGCCCCGACCGACCTGCCCGCGCGCCCCGACTCGGATGCGCCGAACATCGTGGCCTATGCGCTGCAGACCACCAACCCGGTGGGCACGCCGCTCTACAGCCGTTCGAGCTTCTCGTCGGATGCGAAGGCGCAGCGCAACTGCGCCAAATACGAGACCACCGACCGCGCGCAAGAAGCCTTCCTTGCCGACGGTGGCCCCGAGAAGGACCGCAACGGCATCGACCCCGATGGCGACGGCTTCGCCTGTAGCTGGGATCCGGCCCCCTTCCGCGCCGTGCGCGGCTACTGACGGGCAGGTGCAGCCGATCTGGCACCCCTCCGACAATTTCGGGCCGCGCCGACTTGGGGCGCGGCCCGACATCGTAGTGCTGCACTACACCGCGATGAAAAGCGCCGAAGCGGCGCGCGACTGGCTGTGCAACTCCGAAAGCGGCGTCTCTGCGCATTACGTGCTGGGCTATGACGGCACCTGCTGGCAGCTGGTGACCGAAGAGATGCGCGCGTGGCACGCCGGGCTGGGCGCATGGGGCTCGGTCGCCGAGGTCAACTCCCGCTCGATCGGCATCGAGATCGCCAACACCGGCGACGAGCCTTTCCCCGACGCGCAGATGGACGCGCTGGAGGTGCTGCTTTGCGGCATCCTCGAGCGCTGGCAGATCCCGCCGCAGCGGGTGATCGGCCATGCCTGCATGGCGCCGGGACGCAAGATCGACCCCGGCCCGCGCTTCGACTGGGCCCGTCTGGTGCAAAAGGGGCTGGCCGTCGATGCCGCGCCGCAGACACCCGGCGACGCGCCCGACCAGTTCCGGCAGGACGCGCATCGCTTCGGCTATCGGACAGAGCCCGAACAGCTCGATGCGCTGCTGAAATCCTTCCGCGACCGCTTTCGCCCCGGCGCCACTGGACCCCTCGACGATGAGGATCGCGCGCGGATGGCCGGGCTTGCTGCGTGCTGGCCCGCCGCCTGACTTCGCGCTCATCTACGAACATTTTCGCTGCCAAACAGGAGCCGCCCCTGCGGCGATCTGGGAGCTGGCGCGGCAGGGGCGGGTGCGTCCCCCGGCGCCAAGGCCGGGGGCGCTGTGCCGCGTTGGCCGCGAACCGTTGCGCGGGCAGGAACCGGGCAGGAACCAGGCCGGGCCGGAACCAAGCTGGCGGGAACGGTTGGCACCCGGGTGGAGACGAGACGGCACCACAGAACCATACCGCCGGCCCGGTCTTGGCGCAGGTCTGGAATACCCCACCCCCGCCAGCCGCTGAATTCTCACACCAAGGTGAGACGCGCAGGGGGGTGCGACAATTAATTTTGATCTGGATCAAAGGAGATGATTGCCCGGAAGTTGGTCGCATTCTAAAAGGATGATCAGACTAAGGGCGTGGAGGAGTTTAGTGCGCGCCCTTGCGAGGGACGTACCTATACAGGAGGCACGCAATGGCAGATGCAGCCATTCACGGCCACGAGCACGAGGACGACCGCGGGTTCTTTACCCGTTGGTTCATGTCGACGAACCACAAGGATATCGGGATTCTCTACCTGATTACCGCAGCGTTTGTTGGTCTCATCTCGGTGGCCTTCACCGTTTACATGCGTCTGGAGCTGATGAGCCCCGGCGTCCAGTACATGTGCATGGAAGGCGCGCGCCTGTTCCCGACCGCGGTCGAGAACTGTACGCCCAACGGGCACCTGTGGAACGTGATGATCACCGGCCACGGCATCCTGATGATGTTCTTCGTGGTGATTCCCGCGCTGTTCGGCGGTTTCGGCAACTACTTCATGCCGCTGCAGATCGGCGCGCCGGACATGGCCTTCCCGCGGATGAACAACCTCAGCTACTGGCTCTATGTGGCTGGCTCGACGCTGGCGGTCTGCTCGGTCTTCGCGCCGGGCGGCAACGGCCAGCTCGGCTCGGGCATCGGCTGGGTGCTTTATCCGCCGCTGTCGACCAATGAAGCGGGCATGTCGACCGACCTTGCGATCTTTGCTGTGCACGTCTCGGGTGCCTCGTCGATCCTTGGCGCGATCAACATGATCACCACCTTCCTGAACATGCGCGCCCCGGGCATGACGCTGTTCAAGGTGCCGCTGTTCTCGTGGTCGATCTTCGTCACCTCGTGGCTGATCCTGCTGTCGCTGCCGGTTCTGGCCGGCGCGATCACCATGCTGCTGACCGACCGCAACTTCGGGACGACCTTCTTCAACCCCGCTGGCGGCGGTGATCCGGTGCTTTACCAGCACATCCTGTGGTTCTTCGGCCACCCGGAAGTTTACATCGTGATCCTGCCCGGCTTCGGCATCATCAGCCATGTGATCGCGACCTTCTCGCGCAAGCCGGTCTTCGGCTACCTGCCGATGGTCTGGGCGATCATCGCGATCGGCGCGCTTGGCTTCGTTGTCTGGGCCCACCACATGTACACCGTGGGCATGTCGCTGACCCAGCAGAGCTACTTCATGCTGGCCACGATGGTCATCGCGGTGCCGACGGGCGTGAAGGTGTTCAGCTGGATCGCGACGATGTGGGGCGGCTCGATCGAGTTCAAGACGCCGATGCTCTGGGCGATCGGCTTCCTGATCCTCTTCACCGTCGGCGGCGTGACCGGCGTGGTGCTGAGCCAGGCTGGCGTCGACCGCGCCTACCACGACACCTACTATGTGGTCGCGCACTTCCACTACGTGATGTCGCTGGGTGCCGTCTTTGCGATCTTCGCGGGGATTTACTTCTACTTCCCCAAGATGACCGGCAAGATGTACCCCGAGTGGGCGGGCAAGCTGCACTTCTACGTCATGTTCGTCGGTGCGAACCTGACCTTCTTCCCGCAGCACTTCCTTGGCCGTCAGGGCATGCCGCGCCGCTACATCGACTACCCCGAGGCCTTTGCCCTCTGGAACCATGTGTCGAGCTGGGGCGCGATCATCTCCTTCGCCTCGTTCCTCTTCTTCTTCTGGATCATGTGGCACTCGCTGCGCAAAGGCGCGGCCTGCACCCAGAACAACCCGTGGAACGAATACGCGGACACGCTGGAGTGGACCCTGCCTTCGCCGCCGCCCGAGCACACGTTCGAGCAGCTGCCGAAGCGCGAGGATTGGGACAAGCACCCCGCCCACTGAGCGCATAACGCTCTGAGCGATTGACATAGACCGGCCCCGGGGGAACCCTCGGGGCCGGTTCTCATTTGCGGGACCGCCACAGCAAGGTTCCCACGATGCCCCTGCCCCGCCGCTTCGCCGCCATCGCCGACATTCACGGCAATTCCGACGCCTTGAGCGCGGTGCTGGCGCGCATAGATGCCATGCAGATCGAGCTCGTGGTGAACCTCGGCGATATGTTCAGCGGTCCGCTCGCGGCCGGTGAGACGTGGGAGATCCTCCGCGCCCGCCCGATGCCCACGGTGCGCGGCAACCATGACCGCTACCTGATCAGCCAGACGCCAGAAGAGATGGGCATGTCTGACCGCGCGGCCCATGACGAGCTGCCGCCGGATGCGCTGGACTGGCTGCGCGCCCTGCCGGTAACGCTGGAGATGGGCGAGGCCTTTCTCTGCCATGCCACGCCCGGCGCCGATGATCGCTACTGGCTGCATGACGTGGACGCGGGCGGCATGGTCCATCCCGCCGGTGCCGCGCAGATCGCCCGGCATCTTCAGGGGATCCCGCAGCCGCTGGTGCTTTGCGCCCACACCCATCTGCCGCGCGTTGTCAGCTGGCAACGGCACTGCGTCGTGAACCCCGGCAGCGTCGGATGTCCGGGCTACACCGACATTCACCCGGTACCGCATGTGGTCGAGACCGGCACGCCCCACGCCTGTTTCGCGGTGCTGGAAACCGAGGGCGCGGCTTGGCACGTCGCGCATCATCATGTCCCCTATGATCCCGCGCGCATGGCACAGCGCGCCCGCAGCCGGGGCCGCGCGGAATGGGCCGAGGCGCTGACCACGGGCTGGATCAGCCGCGAGGCGGCAAATCCCATTGGGCAGACCGCGGGCGGGTGATACATTCCAGCCATGCCATACACTTGGACGATGGACACGGGGGGAGACGGCACGCAGGAGGCAGAGCTGAGGCTCTGGCCGCATCAGTCGCTGTCGGCCAAGGGGTTCGTCACCTTCATCGGGATCTTCTTCTTCATGGCGCTGATCCCCTTCTACGGCCTCTTGGGCACGCTTCTGCTCTGGGGGCTGCTGCCCTTCATGCTCGCCGCGCTCTGGGGGATCTGGTACGCGCTGCGGCGCAACGAGAAGGACCGGCAAATCCTCGAAGTGCTCACCCTCAGCCCCGAAACGACCCAGCTTTTGCGGCACAACCCGCGCGGCCCGGCGCAGGACTGGCAGAGCAACACCTATTGGGTCAGCGCGCAGATGCATGAGAGCGGCGGGCCGGTACCCTACTATGTGACGCTCAAGGGGGCGGGGCGCGAGGTTGAGATCGGCGCATTTCTGAGCGAAGAGGAGCGCAAGGCGCTCTATCTCGAGCTCTCCGACCGGCTGCGGCTCATGGCGCGGCCCTGACCGCGCGAAAGGTATCCATGGCTCAGGTTCCTGCCACCCCGAAGATGAAGCGCCGCGCCCTGCGTCTTGCCGCCGCGCTGTCGCCGTCTCTCGCTGAACGCCTGTCGCCCGCCCCTTCCGAGCAAGCGGCGCTGGCGCTGCGCGCGGCCCGCCATGGCCGCCCTCGCCCGCGCGCCGAAGAGGTGGTCTTCCTCCTCCCACTGGTCGGGCCAGAGCATGTGGGCGATTGGCAGGCGGTGACCGAGCGGCTGGCCCAGACCCTTCAAAGCTTTCGGCGCCAGAGCGGCGCGTGGCGCGCGGTGATCTGCTGCCAGCAGCGCCCGCCCCTACCGGGCGCGCTCGCCGAAGACGAGAGGATCAGCTGGCTGCCCTTCGACGACCCGACCCCCGGCAATGACAAGTGGCGCAAGCTGGCGGCGCTCTGCAATCATCTCGGCAGGGTCTGCAAAGCCCCGGCCTATGTGATGAGCTTCGACGCCGACGACCTGCTGCGCGATGGCGCCGTGGCGGAGATGCTGGCGCGTCAGGCGCCGGGCTATCTGGTGGAGCAGGGCTATGTCATGGACCACGCCACCGGCGATGTGGCGCTGGCGGGCGCGCCAACTGTGGCCCTGCCGCTGCGCAAGCCGTTCTGGAAGCTCTGCGGATCGTGCATGGCGCTGCATCACGACCCGGCGCTGCCACAAAGCGCCACCTTCCTGCGCGAGATGACGCAGCACGAGCACCGGATGTTCCCCTATCTCGCCGCGCTTTCGGGGCAGGCGCCGGTGCCGCTGCAGCGGCCTTCGGTGCTCTATGTGCTCAATCACGGGGAGAACTTCGGCGCGCGCCGGGGCCGCGTGGGGTTCAAGACCCGTTTTGTCCAGCGCTTCCGCCTCGAAGATGCCGCTGAACTGGCGCAGGTGGCGGAAGAGTTTCCCGCCCCCTGACATCTGTGCTGCAACTCTCTTTGAAGAGAGTTGCAAAAGCCTTTGAAGGCTTTTGCACTGCTCAGCCCGCGGCGGCGAGCCGGTCCTTGACCATCGGGCCCACGGCACCAAAGTCCATGCGGCCCTGATAGCGCGTCTTCAGCACGCCCATCACCCGGCCCATATCGCGGATCGAGCTGGCACCCACCTCGGAGACTGCCGCGCTGACCGCCTGCGAGACCTCGTCTTCGCTCATCGGCTTCGGGAGGAACTCCTCGATCACCGGGATCTCGGCCAGTTCCGCCTCGGCAAGATCGAGCCGCCCGCCCTCTTCGTAGGTGCGCGCGCTCTCACGGCGTTGCTTGACCATCTTGGCGAGGATCGACAGCAGTTCGGCATCCTCGACGCCATCGTCGTTACCCTCGGCACGGGCGGCAATGTCGCGATCCTTCACTGCGGCAGAGATCAGCCGCAGCGTCGAGAGCCGCTGGCTGTCCTTGTCTTTCATCGCCTGCTTGGTCGCAGCCTTGATGCGTTCACGCAATTCCATAGGAACGGATATCCCCTGACGTTTCCAAACCCTGACACTACAGAAAGCCCTTCGCGCGCGCAATCCCGCCCTATACCAATGCAACCCATTGATTTTGCTATATTTCTATAGGAAAATCAGCACTTGACCCTTTCCCCGGCTTCCCTTAGGCATGGCGCGATTTGCTTCCCGCCCAGATCCGAACAGGAGTCGCGCCATGTCGCTCGCCACCCCCCAAAAGCCTACCGCATGCCTCGCGCTCGCCGATGGGACGCTGTTTTATGGACAGGGCTTCGGCGCAACCGGCGAGGCGCAGGCCGAACTTTGCTTCAACACCTCCATGTCCGGCTATCAAGAGATCATGACCGATCCGTCCTACGCCGGGCAGATCGTCACCTTCACCTTCCCGCACATCGGCAACGTCGGCGTGAACCCTGAAGATGACGAAACCGGCGATCCGGTTGCTGCGGGCATGGTGGTGAAGTGGATGCCCACGCAATCGTCGAACTGGCGCGCGGTGCAGGAACTGTCGCAATGGCTCGCCTCGCGCGGGCGCATTGCCATCGGCGGCATCGACACCCGCCGTCTGACCCGGGCGATCCGGCAGCAGGGTGCCCCGCATGTGGCCATCGCGCACAACCCCGAGGGCGTGTTCGACGTCGAGGCGCTGGTCGCCTCCGCGCGCGCCTTCCCGGGCCTCACCGGGGTCGACCTTGCCAAAGGCGTGACCTGCGCCCAGAGCTACCGCTGGGACGAGATGCGGTGGGCGTGGCCCGATGGCTACCTGCCGCAGACCAACCCGCGCAAGAAAGTGGTCGCCATCGACTATGGTGCCAAGCGCAACATCCTGCGCTGCCTCGCCTCGGCGGGTTGCGAAGTGACCGTGCTGCCCGCGACCGCCACCAAAGAAGAGGTGCTGGCGCATAACCCCGACGGCGTCTTCCTGTCGAATGGCCCGGGCGACCCCGCCGCCACTGGCGCTTACGCGGTGCCGATGATCAAGGGTATCCTCGACGACACCGATCTGCCGGTCTTCGGCATCTGCCTCGGTCACCAGATGCTGGCGCTGGCGCTCGGCGCCAAGACCATCAAGATGAACCACGGCCACCATGGCGCCAACCACCCGGTGAAAGAGATCGACACCGGCAAGGTCGAGATCACCTCGATGAACCACGGGTTCGCCGTCGACGGGCAGACCCTGCCTGCGGGTGTGGTCGAAAGCCACGTCAGCCTCTTCGACGGGTCGAACTGCGGGATTCGCATGACCGACCGTCCGGTGTTCTCGGTCCAGCATCACCCCGAAGCCAGCCCCGGCCCGCAGGACAGCTTCTACTTGTTCGAACGGTTCGTGAACAGCATGTGATCATGCAGGGAACATTGTGCGCATTGTTTCTGTGATGCGCACAATTTAACCCTGTGTTTACCGCGATGCCCTGACCTATCCGCGCCCGGAAAGGTCAGGAGCATCCCATGCCGAAACCGCCTCCGACGTTCGAAGACCAGCGCCGCGTGTCCCGCGGCCATGACCGCGGGCGCCCCGTGTGCGCGGTTCTGCTCGAAGACGGCGCGCTCGATGCCCCGCAAGCGCTCGAAGCGCTGGCCCGCAGCCGCCATGACGACACCGACCTTACCCGCCATTTGATCGCCGAGGGGCATGTCTCGCCTGCGCGCCTGCGCGACACGCTTGCGCGCTGTCATGGCGCCCCGGCGCTGATGCGCAGCCTCACACCGCCCGCGCCCGAGCTTGCCCCCCTGCTGCCGCCGCATCTGTGCCTGCGTCACGCGGGGCTGCCGTGGCTTCGACGCGGCGAGACGCTGGTGCTGGCCGTCGCGCACCCCGAAAGCTTCGCCCGCCTGCGCGCCCATCTGATCAGCCATCGCGGCCCGGTCGAGATGGCCCTTGTGACCGAGCAGGACATCTTCGACGAGATCGCCGCCCGCTATGGCGCGGCGTTTGCAGAGGCCGCCGAGCAGGCCCTGCCCACGGAGCTCAGCTGCCGTGACCTCAACAGGCTGCCCGCCGAGCGCTGCGCGCTGCTTGGCGCCTCGGCCCTGCTCTGCCTGTCCCTGTTGCTGATCGCGCCCACCGCCTTCTTCCTTGCGGGGCTGATGATCGCCTCGGTGACGCTGCTGCTCGGCCAGATTGCCAAGATTTCCGCGTTCGTCGTCGGGCTGCCGCCGCTGCCGCCCGCCCCACCGCCCGAGGGGAACCGGCTGCCCCCGGTCAGCCTGCTGGTGCCGCTGCACCGCGAAGAAGCGATCGCCGAAACGCTGGTCCAGCGGCTCGGCCGCCTCGACTATCCGCGCGCGCTGCTCGATGTGCTGCTGGTGCTCGAAGCCGAAGACAGCACGACCCGGCGCGCCCTGAAAGACGCCGCACTGCCGCCGTGGATGCGGGTCATCGAGGTGCCCGGCGGCACGATCACCACCAAGCCGCGCGCGCTCAACTACGCGCTCAACTTTGCCCGCGGCGCGCTCATCGGCATCTATGACGCCGAGGACAGCCCGGCGCAGGGTCAGCTGCGGATGATGGCGGCCCATTTCGGACGCGCCCCGCCCGAGCTTGGCTGCGTGCAGGGCATTCTGGACTTCTACAACCCGCACGCAAATTGGATCTCGCGCTGTTTCACCATCGAATACGCCGCGTGGTTCCGCATTCTCTTGCCCGGTTTCCTCCGGCTCGGCTTTGCGATTCCGCTGGGGGGCACCACGGTGTTCTTTCGCCGCACCGCGCTGGAGCGGGTCGGCGGATGGGACGCCCATAACGTCACCGAAGACGCCGATCTGGGGTTTCGCCTCGCCCGCTTCGGCTATCGCACCGATCTTTTGCCGCTGGTGACGCGCGAAGAGGCCAACTGTCGCCTTTGGCCATGGATCCGCCAGCGCTCGCGCTGGCTGAAGGGCTATATGATCACATGGTTCGTGCACATGCGGCACCCGCGCCGGGCATTGCGTCAGCTTGGCGCGTGGCGGCTGCTGGGACTGCAGCTTCTGCTGCTGACCGGCACGGTGCAATTCCTCCTCGCACCGCTCTTCTGGTCGTTCTGGCCGATCCTGCTGGGCTGGCCGCATCCTTTCGCCGGCCCCGAAAGCATCGCGCTGCTGAAAGCGGTCACCGGTCTGCTGCTGCTTGGCGAGGGCGTGACGCTGTTGCTTGGCCTCGCGGGGGTGGCGCGCAGCCCGCATCCGGGGCTGCTGCTGTGGGTGCCGACGCTGTTTCTCTATTTCCCGCTCGGCACAATCGCCATCTACAAGGCGCTGTGGGAGATCTTTGCCCGCCCCTTCTACTGGGACAAGACCGCCCACGGGCGGTCCTCCCCCGACCATCCGGATGCGGATATCCCCGAAGAGCGGCGCTGAGGTGGTTAGGCGGTCTTGCGGCTGTCGAGCTTGAGGCGGGTCACGAAGGCGGCAGAGATATGCTCGCGCAGCGCCCGGTCCGCGGCCTCTTCGTCGCGGCGCGCGATGGCATCGACAATCGCGGCGTGTTCCGCCAGCGCATCGGTGCCACGCCCCTCGGCGGCCAGCGAGGTGGTGGCCATCAGCGCCATGGAGCGGTGCACGAGGTCAAGCTGCTGCACCAGATAGCGGTTGTGCGAGGCCAGTTGGATCATCCGGTGAAAGCGCCGGTTGGCGCGGGCCAGCGCCGCCGGATCGTTGAGCAGCGCGCGGTCTTCCTCGATCATGTCGCGCAGCACCTTCACTTCCTCTTCGGTGGCATGCCGCGCCGCGAGCCGGGCCGCCAGCCCTTCAAGTTCGGTGCGCACCACGTACAGCTCGGCCATCTGGTTGTGATCGAGAGAGGCGACGATCAGCGAGCGCCCGTCGCGCGCCAGCAGAGATTGCGTCTCGAGCCGCTGCAGCGCCTCGCGGATCGGCGTGCGCGAGACGCCGAAACGCTCGGCCAGTTCGCTTTCCACCAGCCGGTCGCCGGGCCGATAGACCCCCTGATCGATCGCCTCGAGGATCAGCGTATAGGCATCCTTGTTCGGCGTCCGGATCTGGCTCATCTGCGGGGGGTCCTTCATAAGTGATGTGACAAGATAGCGGTAGCGGGGCCTTGGGATCAACGCCCCCCTTTGTCGCGCCCGCCGCTGCGGCATCAAGGTCGCAGTCCGGTGGCATCGGTGCCCGTTGCCACCCATTGCCGCCCGCCGCCCGGCGGCGTAGGTTGCGCGCTATGGTAAAGCAGCATTTCTCCCACGTGCGCCACTGGGTCTTCGACCTCGACAACACGCTCTATTCTCCGGCGGTGCGCCTGTTCGACCAGATCGAACGCAAGATGAACGACGTGGTGATGCGCGTCACCGGTCTTGGCGCCGCCGAGGCCAACGCCCTGCGCAAACGCTATTGGATGGATCACGGCACCACGCTGGCGGGGCTGATGGCCAACCACGAGCTCGACCCTGACGCCTATCTGACCGAGGTGCACGACATCTCCTTCGATGCGCTCACCCCCGATCCGCATCTGGCCGAGCTGATCGCCGGGCTGCCCGGGCGCAAGATCGTCTACACCAACGGCAGCGCGCCCTATGCGGCGCGGGTGCTGGAGGCACGCGGCCTCGATGCCGCTTTCGACGCGATCTATGGCGTCGAAAACGCCGGGTATCGCCCGAAGCCCGAAACGCAGGCCTTCGAGACGGTGTTTGCCCTTGATGGCACCGACACCGCCACCGCCGCCATGTTCGAGGACGACCCGCGTAATCTTGCCGCACCCCATGCCATGGGGATGCGCACGGTGCATGTCGCGCCGGAACGGGCAAAAGGTGAGCATATCCATCACCATACCGACGACCTCGCGGCCTTCCTCGCAAGGCTCAGCTGAGCCCCGGCGCGCACCACCGTGCCGAAAGACCCCGCCCGTGCCGCCATGCGACATTTTTCACAATGGGAGCGCGGAGACGCGCCCCCTATCTGCTGCAGGGCCCAAGCAGGAGATACCGATGACCGCGACCGACGTCACCGCAACCACCCAAGCCGATCACGCCGACCATGCCCCCGCCACGCGCGAGAGCCGCGGCGAAGCCGTGCTTTTCCTTGTAGCAGCGCTGCTGCTGGTGATCGGCGCGATCAACACCGTTGCCTTCGGCCCGGTGGGTCTGGCGATGACCGCGCTGGCGCTGGTGCCGGTGTGCTACTTCATGATCCTGTGGATCACCGTCGGCAAGTAAGCCGCATGGCCATACCCGCCCGCCTGCCCTAGATAGAGGCGCAAAGGAGAGCGGTCATGGATTACGACATTCTCATCTCGGGCGGCGGGATCGCCGGGCTCACCGCAGCCGCCGCCTTTGGAAGCGCCGGATTTTCGGTGCTTTGCGTCGATCCGGCGCCGCCGGTGACCGAGCGCGAGGCGCAGGGCGCCGATCTGCGCAGCACCGCCTTTCTGCAGCCCGCACAGGCCTTTCTCGCCGAGGCGGGCCTGTGGGAGCGCCTTGCCCCGCACGCCATGCCGCTGCAGGTGATGCGCATCGTCGATGCTGGCGGAGACCTGCCCGAGCCGCGCATCGTCAAGGATTTCGACAGCGCCGAGATCTCTGAACTGCCCTTCGGCTGGAACCTTCCCAACTGGCTGCTGAGGCGCGAGATCTCTGCCCATCTGCACGAGATGGAGCGCGTCACTTTCCTGCCCGGCACCGCCACCACCGCGCTGTTCACCCGCGAGGCCGAAGCCCGCGTCACGCTCAGCGACGGGCGCCGCATCCGCACGCGGCTGGTGATCGCCGCCGATGGGCGGAACTCGCCGATGCGGCAGGCGGCGGGGATCGGCGTGAAGACCACGCGCTTTGGTCAGAAGGCGCTGGCCTTCGCCACCACGCATCCGATCCCGCACGAGAATGTGTCCACCGAAATCCACCGCACCGGCGGGCCGTTCACACTGGTTCCCCTGCCCGATTTCGAGGGCCGCCCGTCGTCGGCGGTCGTGTGGATGGAGGAAGGCCCCAAGGCCGAGGCGCTGATGGCGCTGGATGACGAGGCCTTCGAGGCCGCCATGTCCGAACGCTCGTGTCACCTGTTCGGGCCGCTGAAACTGGCCTCGCGCCGCAGCATCTGGCCGATCATCGCCCAGCACGCCGAAAGCCTCACCGGCCAGCGCCTTGCGCTGGTGGCCGAAGCCGCGCATGTGGTGCCGCCCATTGGCGCGCAGGGGCTGAACATGTCGCTGGCCGACATGAAGGTGCTGCATGATCTCGCGGTGGCCCGGCCGGGCGCGCTTGGCGAGGCCCCGATGCTGGACGCTTATGCGCGTAAGCGTATGCCCGACATCCGCGCCCGCGTGGCCGGGATCACCGCGCTGAACCGCACCTCGATGCTGTCGAACCCGCTGCTGCGCGACGCCCGCGCCACGGCGCTGGATGCGCTCTACGGGGTGAAATCGGTGCGCAAGACGCTGATGCAGATGGGGCTCGGCGCGAAGGGCTAACGCACCGAATGGGCCGCAGCCCGCGGCCCAGCCGTCACCTCATTGCTCGGCCACCGGCAGCAGCGTGCTGCCCTTAAGTTCCTCGCTGAACGGAACCGGATGCGGGTCTAGGCCGAGCCGGGCGCGATAGACCGGCAGGCTTTCCGAGACGCGCATCACGTAGTTCCGGGTCTCGTTGAAGGGGATCATTTCGATCCAGTCGATCATGTCGATCTCGCCCTTCAGCGGGTTGCCGAAAATCTTCATCCAGCTGAGCGGCCGCGACGGCCCCGCGTTATAACCCGCCGCCATCATCACCACGTTGCCGTCGAACTGCTGAGACAGGCTTTGCAGGTAGCGCGCGCCAAGCTTGGCGTTATAGCCCGGATTGTCGAGCAACCCGTCGAAACTGTAGGGCACGCCCAGCCAGCCCGCGACCTCTTTGGCGGTGCCCGGCATCAGCTGCATCAGACCCCGCGCCCCGGCGCCCGACACCACCCTCGGATCAAACTCCGACTCGCGCCGCGCGATCGACAGAACCATCTCGCGCGGGATCGGGAAGCTCGCCTTCAGCAGATCCGGGTGCAGCGCATAATACGGCCCCGGCATTTCGATGCCGTATTGCGCCGCGCGCTTGCCGACCATCACCTCCACATGCGGGCGCTGCATCTCGGCGAGCATCTGGCCAAGCTGGCCGATCTGCTGCCGGTCCAGCCCCTCGGCGAGATGCGTCAGGAAGCGCTCGCCCAGCGAGGTCTCGCCCGAGGCCAGCAGCAGCACGGCGGCGTTATAGACGCTGCTCTTGGTGAAGGGGGCCTCGCGCCAGTCGGGAAACTCCTCGGTGCCCGCCAGCTTGGGATCCGGCGGCAGCCCGGCGCGTTCGGCGGCAAGCAGCCCATAAAACGACGTCTGATAGCGCGCACCCTGCGCATAGGCTTGGCGCGCGCCCTCGGTGTCGCCCATCGCCTCCAGTGCGCGGCCCATCCAGTAGCCGGAACGGCCCTTTGAGATCGGCGAGGTCACCGCGCCATCGTGGTTGCGGAAATGGCTGAGCGCGGTCTGCGGATCGTCGAGGAACCGCAGCGCGATGAAGCCCGAAAGCCATTCCAGCGCCGCGTATTGATCGCCCTCGGTCAGCCCGTGGCGCGAGGCGATGGCATAGGCGGTCTCAGGATCGCCGCGGCGCATCTTCTCATGCGCCAGATCGTCACGACGCTCGGCCCAGGCCCAGGGCTCTCCAAGCGCATCGGCACTGCTCGAGCGTTCGAGCAGCAAGGAAATGGCATCCTCGTCGCGGTTCTTGCGCACCCGCCACAGGAAACGCTCGTAGGCAAGGCCGGGGTCATCGGCCAAGGAGGCGGGAATCGCCTCGATCCGCGTATCCACACCAGCCTGCAGGCCGCGCAGCGCCAGCCGCGCCTCGGCGAGCTTGCGCCAACCGTCCGAGACCAGCGGCAGCAGCGCGCGGGCATTGTCCTCCCAGCCCTGCCACAGCGCCATGTCGAGCCGCGCTTCATGGTGCGGCTTCAGCAAGTCACCCCAGTCGCGCAGGAAGGTCTGCCGCTCTTCGGAACTGAGCGGCAGCGTGCGCCACGCCAGCACGATATCGGCCTCGGCGGCACCGCGCTCTTTTTCGGCCATATGCGCCCGCGCCAGCGCCAGAGCGCCGGCCCCGGTCTGCGGCAGATGACCGGCGAAAAACTCGCGGATGGTGGGCAGATCCGCCTCGGAGATGGCGATCTCGCTCTTCTCGCGCAGATAGGGCATGCCCGGCCAGTCGGGGTTGCGGCGGATGAAATCCATCACCTGCGGTGCCTCCCCCCGGCTGGCGCGCAGGTAGTTCCAAAGGATGACATCGAGCGCAGCCTGACCGTCGCCGCGCGACTCGATCAGCGCAGAGGCCCAGTTGCCCGAGCGCATGTCGGCCATCGCCTTGGCGAGGGGCCGGTCCTGAGACAGCGCGGGCGTTGCGAGAATGGCGAGAAGCAGCAGGAGAGCGGCGCGGAGGCGCGACATGAGCTTGCAATTTCCCTGGCGAAAAGGAATAGACACGCGGCGAAGCTTAGCGCGGGGCTTGGAGCGTTCCAATTCACATTCCCTCCAGACCGGCGCTTCGCGATAGCGAAACGAACACATCAACATTCAAGGAGCGTGTCATGTTCAAAGGTTCGATGCCAGCACTGGTCACGCCGTTTAAAGACGGCGTCGTAGATTTTGACGCGCTCAAGAAACTCGTCGACTGGCATGTGGCAGAGGGCAGCTCGGCGCTGGTCCCCGTTGGCACCACCGGCGAGAGCCCTACCCTCAGCTACGAAGAGCATGAAGCGGTCATTGAATGCGTGGTGAAGACCGCCGCGGGCCGCATCCCGGTGATCGCCGGGGCCGGGTCGAATTCCACTGCTGAGGCGGTGCATTTCACCCAGTTTGCCGAGAAAGTCGGCGCGCAGGCGGCGCTGGTTGTGACCCCCTATTACAACAAGCCGACGCAGGCCGGGCTGATCGCGCATTTCACCGCGATCCACGACGCCACCAATCTGCCGATCATCATCTACAACATCCCCGGCCGCTCGGTGGTGGACATGAGCCCCGCCACCATGGGCGAGCTGGCCAAACTGCCGCGCATCGTCGGCGTCAAGGACGCCACCGGCGATCTCGCACGGGTCAGCCAGCAGCGCATCACCTGCGGCAAGGACTTCCTGCAGATCTCGGGTGAAGACGCCACCGCGCATGGCTTCAACGCGCAAGGCGGCGTCGGCGTGATCTCGGTCACCGCAAACGTCGCTCCGGCGCTCTGTGCGCAGGTGCAGGCGGCGACCCTCGCCGGGGACTACGGCAAGGCGCTGGACCTGCAGGACCGGCTGATGCCGCTGCATCAGGCGATCTTTGCCGAGCCCGGCCTCTGCGGCGCGAAATACGCCATGAGCCGCCTTGGCCTCTGCGACGAGGAAATGCGCCTGCCGCTGCTGCCGGTGACCGAGCCGGTGCGCGCGCGCATCGACGCGGCGCTGCGCCACGCGGGGCTGATGAACTGAGCTTCTGACCGGGGCTCTGCACCGAATGCAGTTAAAACGGGGGCTCTGCCCCCGTACCCCCGGGATATTTCGATCTAGACGAAGGGGCGGGCCTGTTTCTGGCCCGCCCCTTTTTCTATGGCTCGATTGTGGATTACGCGCGGCGCGCGCTCAGCCCGCGTCGTCGCTTTCGACGCCTTCCGGCTGGCCCACCACCACAAAGCGCAGCGCGTCCGGCTTCAGAAGCTCGCCCGCGACGCGTTTGACGTCCGCGAGCGTGACCGCCTCGATATTGTCGTTGCGCGTGGCGATGTAATCGGGGGTCAGCCCGTCCATCTGCATGCCCACGAGGATGCGCGCGATCGGCCCATTACCATCGAAGCGCAGCGGATAGGCGCCGGTGAGATAGGTCTTGGCCTGCTCGAGCTCGGCCTCGGTTGCACCGTTCTCGGCCATCTTCGCCCATTCGTCCCGGATCACCTCGATCGCCTCGCCGATACGGTCGTTGGATGAGGCAACACGGCCGAGGTAAAGCTCGGCGTGATCCATCGGCACGAGGTAGGAATAGACGCCATAGGTCAGCCCGCGCTTTTCGCGCACCTCGCTCATCAGCCGCGCCTCAAAGCCGCCGCCGCCAAGGATCGTGTTCATCACATAGGCGGCGAAGAAATCGGGATCGTCGCGCTTCATGCCCTTGTGCCCGAAAATGGCCACCGATTGCGGCGTGTCGAAGGGCACCACGGTGGTGCCCGCCGTGGTCTCGACGTCATAGCCCTCGGGCATCGCCGTGCCGGTCTCGGGCAGATCACCCAGAAGATTGTCGATCAGCGCCGACAACTCATCGGGGCTGATGTCGCCGGTGGCGGCGATATAAACCCGGTCCTTGGCCATGGCCCCCTGCCACGCGTCGACGATGTCATCGCGGGTCAGGGCTTTGACGCTCCCCACCGTGCCGGATTGATCGGTGGCGTAGGGGTGATCGCCAAAGACGGCCTCGTCGAACGTCGCGCTGGCAATGGAATCGGGATCCTTCGCGTCGCTGCGAATGCCCGAGATCACCTGCTGGCGCACGCGCTCGATCGCGGTCTCGGAAAAGCTCGGCTCGATCAGGCTCTGGCGCAGAAGCTCGGCGGCCTCATCGCGGTTCTCGGTCAGAAAGCGCGCCGAGACCGACACCGAATCCGGCCCCGCGTCATATCCGAAGCTGGCGGCCAGCGCCTCGGATTCGGCTGCGAACCCCTGCGCGTCATATCCGCCAGCGCCCTCTTCCAGCAGCCCCACCATCAGGTTGGTGGCACCGCGCTTGCCCGGCGCATCCAGCGAAGTTCCGCCTTTGAAGCGGATCTCGAGCGAGGTGAAAGGGATCGAGGGCTCTTCGACCAGCCACGCTTTGAAGCCCATGGGGGTTTCGATCTGCTGGATGTCGACCTCCGCCGCGGCGGGCAGGGCAAACATCAGCGAGGTGGCCGCCGCAAAGAGCGGCATCATTACGGTGCGAGCGTTCATTGGGTCACCTCGGTCTGCGGCATGGAGGGCGGAACGGCGCCGGGCTGAGCGGCCTGCGACGTCCCGGCGGGGCTGCTCAGGTAGCCGGTCACCGAATGGCGCTTGTCCAGAACCTCGCGGGCGGCGGCGACGATGTCCTCGCCGGTGACCTCCTGCAGCAGTTCGGGCCATGCCTGAACGTCGTCGATGGTCAGCCCTGAGGTCAGCGCATTGCCATAGCGCTGCGCCACGCTGGCGACGTCGTCACGCTCATAGGTCTCGGCAGCGCGCATCTGGAACTTGATCCGGTCAAGCTGCTCGGGATCGACGCCATCTTCGATGAACTGCGCCAGTTCCGCGTCGAGCGCCTCTTCGGCCTCTTCCAGCGACACGCCGGGGGCCGGGACCAACCCAAAGCCGAAGCTGCCGTCGTCATAAGAGGTGCCATCGTAGAAGGCCCCCACGTAGATCGCCTTTTTCTGATCGAATTGCAGCGACTGGTTCAGCACCGAGGTCTGACCGCCGCCAAGCACTTCGGCCAGCAGGGTCAGCGCGGCGGCCTCTGTCTGATCGCCCGGGTCGCGTTCGGGCGCGAGGTAGCGGCGCATCACATAGGGCTGGGCAACGCGCGGATCTTCCATCTCGATATGGCGCGCGGCAAGCTGCGGCGGCTCCTGCGGGCGCACCCGCTCGGCAGCGAGGTCGGGGTTCGGCTGCAGCTTGCCATAGGTCTCTTCGGCAAGGCTGCGCACCTCATCCGGCGTGGTGTCACCGGCAACAACGAGGATGGCGTTATTGGGGGCGTAGAACCGTTTGTAGAAGGCCAGCGCGTCGTCGCGGTCGAGCTCTTCCATCTCACGGCGCCAGCCGATCACCGGCACGCCGTAGCGGTGGTTGAGGTAAAGCGAGGCGCCCATCTGCTCGCGCAGCAGCGCGCCGGGGTCATTGTCGATGCGCATGCTGCGCTCTTCGAGGATCACGTCGCGCTCGGTGGCAATCTCTTCCTCGGTGAGATGCAGGTTGACCATCCGGTCGGCCTCCATCTCCATCATCAGCCCCAGCCGGTCGGCGGCGACGCGCTGGTGATAGGCGGTCTGGTCGAAGGAGGTGAAGGCGTTGTCGGTGCCGCCGTTCTGCGCCACCACCTTCGAAAACTCCCCGGACTCCAACTCGTCGGTGCCCTTGAACATCAGATGCTCGAGGAAATGCGCGATGCCCGAGGTGCCGGCGGTCTCATCCGCCGAGCCTGCCTTGTACCAGACCATATGCACCACCACTGGCGCGCGGTGATCCTCGACCACCACGACCTGCATGCCGTTGTCGAGCGAGAAGGTGGTGACCGGTGTCTTCTGCGGCGTCTCGGCGCGCAGCGGCATCGCGGAAAGCACCATCGCGGCCAGCGCCGCGGTCCATGACTTCATCTGCAAGCCCCAATCTCCGCTAAAATGAAAACTGCTCCCAACCTAGGCGGCGGGAGCAGGCTTTCCAAGCTGGGCTTGCACGATCGTGATGCGCTGCGCGCTCACTCGCCTCCGGGTGGTGCCGAAGGGGTGCGGGCACCCGCGCCGCGATAGGCGTTCAGCACGGCATAGGGGTCGAGCATCTGCGTGCGATACGCCCGGTTGTACTCATCGTCCTTAAAGAGCCGCCAGTTGAAGATCGAGCGATCCTTGCGGAACTGCGCATCCTCGACCGCCAGCTGCGCGCGGATATTGCCGTCACGACCAAAGCGCGAGGCGCGGTTCACCAGCGCGGCATCGCGGCCCGGCACGTCGCCCACCGCCAATTGCGCGGGGTTGCCACCAAGCGCCGCCACCGCGTCCTGACGCGGCGTCTGCTCGGTGCGGTTGGCGCTGCCCGGCGTCGGCGCAGGAAGCTCGGCAAAGCTCTGCGGCATCTGCAGCGGCTTGTTCGGCACAATGGCGAACTCCTCGGGGGTGCCGCGGTTGTTGCGCATTTGGTGCAGCGTGCGATCACTCGTCGTGCAGGCGACGAGCCCGGTCACTCCGAGCATCAGCACGAGATGCGGCAGCTTCATGGCCATACTCCGGTTCTTGCCTCTGGGTCCGCTCTATACGATCCGGCGCGCCCCGTCACGGGGCCTTTTTACGCTTGCCCGGCTGGGAATTGCCGGAAAACAGCACAAGCCCCACGGCACCGGCAAAAATTGCGATATCGGCGACGTTGAAGGCAAAGGGGTTGTCGAGCCCGCAGCACGACATGTTGAGGAAGTCCGCCACCGCGCCATAGAGCAGCCGGTCGACCACATTGCCAAGCGCGCCGCCGATCAACAGACCGCCCGAGATCAGCCCCAGCCGCCCCGGCGGATCGCGCCGCAGCCAGACCGCCACAAACAGAACGATCCCCAGCGCCACGGCGATCAACGTCCAGCGCGCCGCTGCCGCGTCATCGGCGAACAGTCCGAAATTCACGCCGCGGTTCCACGCCATGCGGAAGTTGAGGAACGGCGGCAGCACGTCGATCGCCTGCCGCTGCGCGAGCCCCATCACATGCACCACGAGCCATTTCGAAAGCTGATCCACCACGAAGGTGATCAGCGCGGTCACCGATACCAGACGCATGAGGTCTCCTATTGCCGGGGCCCCGCCCCGCTCCACGCGCATCGGTCTACAGGCAGCGCCGGCAGAGGGAAAGCCCCGCCCGGCTCACGGCTGCGCCATGGCGCGGCGCAGCAGCGCGCGGAAGGCGCCGCTGGCCGCGATCTCGTCGATCGGGCCGGGGTCGTTGACGGTAAGCGCGGCGCAGATCAGCCGCTCCTCGCTGTCGTGCAGGGCAAGGGTGAAATTCAGCACGCCGGGCTCCGAGCCGCCCTTGTAGGCCGCCGGGGCAAGACCCGAGGCCGGGCCGGGATTGAGTTGCAGCAGCGGCAGATCGGCCATCGGCTCGATCAGCGCGCAAAGGGTCTCGAGCGGCAGATACCACTCGATGCCGGGCACCGACGGGCCATTCACCGCCGCAACATCGGGCGGCAGGATCGCGGCTTCGGCGGCGATGGATGGCCGCGCTTCGGGCTCGGCATCGCGCCAGACCTGCGCCGCCACGGGATCGGCCTTCAGCGCAAAGAACTCCCGCGTCGAGAGCAGCGCCTCGGGCGCGATCCCCAATTCCTCGGCCACGGTCTCGCGGCCCAGCAGATCAAGCAGCAGATCGGTGGCGGTATTGTCGCTCTCGGCAATCATCAGCAGCGCGGCGGTGTGCAGCGTCACCGGCGCATCCGTCGGGAAATCCTGCAGCCGCCCGGTGGGCAGCGAGCGGTGCGGCTCCGCGATCCGCAGCACCCGATCCCAATCGGTCTTGCCGGCCCGCACCTCGCGCGCCAGCACCGAAAGGATCCCCAGCTTGAAGGCCGAGGCCACCGCCAGCGGATGCGCCGCGCCCTGCGCCGCCAGCACCTCGCCATCGCGCTGCACCAGCCAAGCGACCTCGGCGCCGAGCCCCTCCAGCCCCGCCACCGCCGCGCGCAGATCGGCCACCAGCGGCTCTGGCGCGCCGAACCTCAGCCCGGCGATCCGGCCTTGATCATCAAGCACGATGCGCACCGGCACCTGATGAGTGGCGCTGCGCAACTCGCCGGCGCCGCTGGGCTGCAGATCAATCTCCTCGACCGGCCCCACCTGCGCCGCCAATGTCTGCAAAAGGCCATCCAGCTGCGCCTCGGGCACCGCTTGGGCAAACTCGGGCGTGACCGTCACCGCCCCTGCCCCATCGCTCAAAAGCGCCTGCAGCGCCGCGCGCTCGGCCTCTTGCGCCGCCGCCGGCGCCGCAAAGCCCATCCCGGCCAGCATCAGCGCGACCGCCAGAAATCCCTTCACGCCAATCACTCCCTCAAATCCCATCGGGCAAATCCAATTGCGCAAATGCAAAGAGAGGCCCCGGCAGGGCCCCTCTTTCATCTTTCCACAAATACGTCCGGGGGTGAATTGGCCATCGGCCAAGAGGGGGCAGAGCCCCCGTCCCTGCCCCTGTCCCTGCCCGGTTTCAGTGCCGGAAGTGGCGCATCCCGGTGAAGACCATGGCAAGGCCCGCCTCGTCAGCCGCCGCGATCACCTCATTGTCGCGCATCGAGCCGCCCGGCTGGATCACCGTGGTCGCGCCTGCAGCCGCCGCTTCGAGCAGACCGTCAGCAAAGGGGAAGAAGGCGTCGGAGGCCACGGCAGAGCCTTTGGTCAGCGCCTCGGGAAGCTCCAGCGCCTCGGCCATGCGTTCGGCCTTCTTGGCGGCGATCAGCGCCGAGTCGACGCGGCTCATCTGGCCCGCGCCCACACCGACTGTGGCGCCGTTCTTGACGTAGACGATGGCGTTCGACTTCACGTGCTTGGCGACTTTCCACGCGAACAGCAGGTCCTGCAGTTCCGCGTCCGAGGGCTGGCGCTTGGTGACCACTTTGAGATCTTCCAGCGTGATCAGACCGTTGTCCTTGTCCTGCACGAGCATGCCGCCCGACACCTGACGATAGGCGAGCCCCGGCTCTGCGGTGTTGGCAAGGCCGTTGGTGGTCAGCAGGCGCAGGTTCTTCTTCTTGGCAAAGATCTCCTTGGCCGCATCATCGGCGCCCGGCGCGATCACCACCTCGGTGAAGATCTCGGTGATCGCCTCGGCGGTCTCGGCATCCAGCGGCTTGTTCAGCGCGACGATGCCGCCGAAGGCCGAGGTGCGGTCGCAGTCGAAGGCCTTCTGGTAGGCTTCCTTCAGGGTCGCGCCCTTGGCGACGCCGCAGGGGTTGGCGTGCTTGATGATCGCGCAGGCCGGGCCGTCGGCGGGCAGGAACTCCGAGACCAGCTCGAAGGCGGCATCGGTGTCGTTGATGTTGTTGTAGCTCAGTTCCTTGCCCTGATGCTGCACGGCGGTCGCCACACCCGGACGGTCCGAACCGTCACGGTAGAAGGCGGCTTTCTGGTGCGGGTTCTCACCATAGCGAAGGGTCTGGGCGATCTCGCCCGAGAATACCCGGCGGCGCGGCGCGTCGTCGCTCAGCGCAGCGGCCATCCAGGTCGAGACCGCGGCGTCATAGGCGCCGGTGCGGGCATAGGCGACCTGCGCCAGCTTCTGGCGGAAGGCATAGGTGGTCGCGCCGTCATTGGCGTCAAGCTCGGCAAGCAGCGCCTCGTAGTCGGCCACATCGGTCACGACGTTGACGAAGGCGTGGTTCTTCGCCGCGGCGCGGATCATCGCCGGACCGCCGATGTCGATGTTCTCGATGCAGGTGTCATAATCGGCGCCCTTGGCGACGGTTTCCTCGAACGGGTAGAGGTTGACCACCAGCAGGTCGATCCCGGTGATGCCATGCGCCTTCATCGCCTCGACATGCGCGGGGTTGTCACGCAGCGCCAGCAGGCCGCCGTGGACGCGCGGGTGCAGCGTCTTGACGCGGCCGTCCATCATCTCGGGGAATTCGGTCACATCCGACACGTCGCGCACCGTGAGGCCCGCCTCGCGGATCGCCTTGGCGGAGCCGCCGGTGGAGAGCAGCTCGACACCCCTTGCGCTCAGCGCCTTGGCCAGGTCGATGAGACCGGTCTTGTCGGAGACGGAAATCAGAGCGCGGGCGACGGGGTGCAGATCAGGCATAAGGAGGGTCCCAGATGGTTCAGAGCGTCACATCCGGCTCGTCCTGGGCAAGGTCTCGGATCGCGACAGCGGTGTCCTGCGCTTTACCCAGCGACCAGCGGATGCGCGTCGCATACTCTATCGCGCGCCCGGATAAAACGATCTGTTGCGCCCCGCGGGGCCTCAAACGGCCCTTTTCGAGGTAAACCGAGCTTTCAAGGGATAAATCCGCGCCCGGCTCGGTGCGAAACACCCAGATCTCGCCCGACCGCAGCGCCAGAGAGACCGCCGTGCCACCCATGTCGATCTCGGCATCCACGTCGGGATGCAGGTGAAAACGAATCTCATAGGGAATGCCCGAAAGCCCCGCCTTGTCGATCCGCCGGTCAAAGGCTTTGCGATCCCCGGCGTCGAGCGCAAACAGCATGTCTTCACCCGACAGCATGCGCCCATCCAGCGTCAGTTCCAGCTTGCGCGCGTGGGTCAGCCCGTGGCTGCGCTTCCAGCCGTCATGCGCGCCTTCGAAGCGCCATCCAGAGGCGTCCTGCTCGAGCTCCACCGGCACATCGCCCGGCGCCTCGACGATCAATTCGCGCTCGATGCCGCCGATCCGGCGCCGCGCGCCGAGCTTGGAACTGGACGAGGCATCAAGGCACAGCGTTGAATGCGAGGGCGTGGCGCGTCCCGCGCGGCGCCATTCCTCACCAAAGACTTTACCCGCACCGCAACTGACGATCAGCGGTCGCCGCCCCGAGGTCAGCTCAAAGCCCAGCGTCGCGGCATGCGCCTCGGCGGAGGCGCGCCCCGCCGGAGGCGCGGCGGCGTCGATGATCACCGTGCTGCGCCCGCCTGCCAGCCGCGCGAAGCCCATGGCCAGCCCCTCGACCGGGCGGCGCCGCACGCCAGAGGCCGCCAGCGCCTGATCGAGCCGCCCCTCGGCGCCGCGCCCGCCACCGTGGAACCGCGCCAGCCCGCCATCGGCATGACGCAGCGCGCGCAGGCTCGGCGCGATGCGGGTGATCGCGTTCAGATGCGCGGGACCGGGCTCGATATCGCCCTCTTCCAGTGCCGCGCGCGCCCATGTCAGCAGGGTGAAGACCTCAAGCAGTTCTTCGGGGTTGCGCGTCGGCAGCCCGCCCGCCACGTCGATCTGCCGGGTGCACTCCAGATCCAAGGCGCGGCGCGCCGGATCGAGATATGCGCCCATCCCTTCCAGCGAAAGCGACGCATAGATCAGCCCGGTGAGCGCCTCGAAGCGCGGCAGTCCGGGCAACGCCGCACCCCGCCGCTTGGCCAGAAAGCGGGTCTGCGCCGCCAGCGCGCGGTAGAAGCGCGTCGATTGCTCGGGGGTCATGCCGCGCAGCAGGAACAGCGCGTGGTGGATCCAGCGGATCAGCCGCCGCCCCGAAAGCTCGGGCACCCAGCCCGGCCCGGTGCCGCGCCCAAAGCGGTCGATCCAGCCCATCAGCCAGTTCTGCGCGAGGTCCCGCGCCTGCGCGTCCCCCACCGCCGCAAGATCGTCGAGCCAGCCGAAGGCGTGGATCTCTTCCTGCCACGCGCTGTCGTCGACCTCGATGTCCCAGATGCTGGTGCCCGGTGCTTCGGCCAGATAGCCGGCGAACATCAGGTTCCCGGCGCAGAGCTGCCGCCCGCGGGCAAATTGGCCGGTCGCGCGAGGCTCGGGCTGCGAGACAAAGGCGGTGGCGCTTCCGGCCCGCGCGGCGAGCCGCGAATGCACGCGGTTGAGAAACTGCGTGGTGGTGACCGACCAGCTCGCCATATCTACCATGCCCTGCCCTTCTGCCCGCCTCGGGGCTTTTGCGGCAAGGGTAGACCCGGCAGAGGCGCAAGTCACCGGGCAAGCGGCTTAAATCGCGCAAACGCGATGCCAAACACCGGCCTTTGCGACCTACGCGCAACGCCGGGCGGCCCCGCCGCCCGGAAACGAGGCAGGCTTACCCGGCGGGCTTTTCCAGAACCGCCATGTAAAAGCCGTCCATGCCGCCGCGCTCGGGCCAGAAGTCCGGACGCAGCCGCAGGCCGCCTTCCTCGCTGCGCCAGCCCTCTTCGATCCACGGCGCGTCGAGCGGCAGCACCTTCAGCCCGTCGTGGCGCGTCAGCGCCTCTTCGATGTGGCATTCGCCCTCATCGGGCAGCAGCGAGCAGGTACAGAACACCAGACGCCCGCCCGGCTTCAGCAGCGACAGCGCGTGATCGAGCATCGCCTCCTGCAGGCCGATCAGCTCCGAAATGCCCTCGCCTTGCTTGGCATGGGGCAGATCGGGGTGGCGGCGGATAGTGCCGGTGGCCGAACAGGGCGCGTCCAGCAAGATCGCATCATAGCTGCCGGTCGCCTCCAGCGCGTCGCCCACCTGCGTCTTGGCCTTCAGCCCGGTGCGGATGAGGTTCTCGAGCACCCGCGCCATGCGGCCTTCCGAAAGATCGAGCGCCGTGACCTCGGCCCCGCCTGCGGCCAGTTGCAGCGTCTTGCCCCCCGGCGCGGCGCACATGTCCAGCACGTGCAGGCCCTTCACGTCGCCCAGCAGCTTGGCGGGCAGCGCCGCGGCGGCATCCTGCACCCACCATCCGCCCTCGTCGAAGCCGGGCAGCGCCGAGACCTGACCGGGATCCGCCAGCCGCAGCGAGCCGGTGGGCAGAAGGTCGGCCCCAAGCCGCTCGGCCCAGCCTTCGGCATCCGCGCTGACGGAAATATCAAGCGGAGCGCCCGCCAGATGTGCGCGCTCCATCTCCGCAACAGCAGGGCTGCCCCATGCCGCGACCAGCGGATCGCGCAGCCAGCGCGGCAGGCGCGGCACGCGCAGTTTGGCCCACAGCTCGGGGCCCTCGTCGGCGAGCCTTCGCAGCACAGCGTTGACCATGCCCGACATGGTCTTGGTCTTACGATCGGCGGAAATCAGGCTGACGCAATCGTTCACCACCCCATGCGCCGCGCCGCCGGTGCAAAGCTCATAGGCGCCAAGCCGCAGCACGTTGCGCACCGACAGCGGCGGCGCCTTGCGCAGTCGCGGCTTCAGCACCTGATCGCAGCGTGGCAGGTTGCGCAGCACATCGGTCGCCAGCCGCTGCGCCGCCGCGCGGTCCGCCGGATCGAGCCGCGCAAAGGATCCGGCCTGCATGGCGTCGCTCAGCTGGCGCCCTTGCCCCAGCACCTGCCCAAGCAACGCCACCGCCGCGGCCCGCGCGGGGCTCGCCGACGGGGTCTCCTTGGTCTTGCCCGGACGCTTGCCCTTGCCGGGGCGTTTTGTGCTCTCTGCCATCGGACCCACTCCGCGAACCTGCGGGTCTTGCCCGCGCCTGATCCCGGGGCCTATATCAAGGGGACCCACGCAAGGAAAGCGCGCCCGAGGAGGGCATAGCCATGAGCGACGAGACACGCCCCGAGATTTCCGCCGATCTTCCCCCCGCCGCGCAGCGCGCGCTGGCCGAGGCCGAAGCGCGCCGCAAGGCCGAAGCCGAGGCCCGCGCCAAGGCCCCGCAGGCCAAGGAATACGGCGGCCGCGACGGGCTCGACCCGGCGCGCTATGGCGACTGGGAGAAGAAAGGCATCGCGATCGACTTCTGAGATCGCGCACCTCCCGCGACGCCAGCGCCTGTTGACGCGCCCGCCCGCCTTGGCAATCGTCGGATTATCCGTCGATCAAAGAGGTAAAGCGTGCCGCCCCCTGCCGAAACCGGCTTTCACGCGCTGAGCGCCGAGGACACGGCGACCCGCCTTGGCGTGGCGCCGGGTGCCGGCCTGTCCGAGGCGGAGGCCGCCAAGCGGCTGGCACAGGTCGGCCCGAACCGGCTGCGCGAGCAGAAACCCCAAAGCCTGCTGACGCTGCTCCTGCACCAATTGCGCAGCGTCATCGTCTGGCTGCTGGTCGCGGCCGCCGGGTTTTCGCTGCTGGTGCAGGATCACGTAGAGGCGCTGGCGATCCTCGCGGTGCTGGCACTCAACACCGCCATCGGCTTTTTCACCGAATTGCGCGCCGCCCGCTCGATGGAGGCGCTGCTGCATATGGCCGAGGTGCAGACCCGCGTGCGCCGGGGCGGCGCCGCGCGGATGGTGGATGCCCGCGATCTGGTGCCCGGCGACGCGGTGATCCTCGAAGCGGGCGACGTGATCACCGCCGATCTGCGGCTGACGCGCGCCTCGGGGCTCTATGCCGATGAATCCGTGCTTACCGGCGAATCGCTGCCAGTGGAGAAGAGCGCCGATCCCGCCGCGCCCGAGGCTCCGCCCGCCGAACGCCGCAGCATGGTCTTCAAGGGCACGGCGCTGACCCGCGGCAGCGGTGAGGCCCTCGTCACCGCCACCGGGATGGCGACCGAGCTGGGCCGCATCTCGAAACTGGCGCAGGAGGCCGAGGCCGAGGCGTCGCCGCTGGAACGGCGGCTGGCGCGGCTGGGGCAAAAGCTGGTGTGGCTGACGCTGGCCCTCGCGCTGGTGATGATCGGCGCCGGGGTGGCGCGCGGCCATGCGCTGATCGACATGATCCAGACCGGCGT
The DNA here is from genome assembly GCF_056158605.1 of Salipiger sp. ABN3_019. Taxonomy (NCBI): domain Bacteria; kingdom Pseudomonadati; phylum Pseudomonadota; class Alphaproteobacteria; order Rhodobacterales; family Roseobacteraceae; genus Salipiger; species Salipiger sp. ABN3_019. Next base: position 161,210 of record NZ_JBSWTP010000010.1, on the reverse strand, counting down.
CGCGCTCGCCGTAGCGGCAATCCCCGAGGGGCTGCCGGTGGTCGCGACGCTCTGCCTTGCGCGGGGCATGTGGCGCATGGCGCGGCACAACGCGGTGATCACGCGGCTCGCGTCGGTGGAAACGCTGGGCGCGACGACGGTGATCCTCACCGACAAAACCGGCACGCTCACCGAGAACCGCATGCAGGTGGCGCGCTACCTGCTGGACGGGGGCGATACCTCGTTCCCGCCGCAAGACGCCGTGGCAAAGGGATCCCCCCTCGCGCTGGCGCTGCGGATCGGCACGCTGTGCAACGGCGCCGAGCTTGGGCAGGACGGCACGCGCGGCACCGGCGATCCGATGGAACTGGCGCTTCTGGAGGCGGCGAAAGACGCGGGCATTGCAGCGGACACCCCGGCGCTGACCGAGCATGCTTTCGATCCGGAACGGCGCATGATGGCGACGGTGCACGCGAGCGACGGCGGCGTGCTCTATGCGGTGAAGGGCGCACCGGAGTCGGTGCTTGAGGTCTGCGACCGGGTTCTGAGCGCATCAGGCGAGACCCACCTCGACGAGACCGCGCGTGCCCGCTGGCTGGCGCGCAACGAGGCGGCGGCGGCGGATGGTCTGCGCGGGCTGGCGCTGGCGATGAAACATGCCGCAACCCCGGATGAGGCGCCCTACGAGGGGCTGACCCTGCTGGGGCTGGTGTGTTTCGCCGATCCGCTGCGCGCCGATGTGCCCCCCGCCATCGCCGCCTGCCGCGCCGCGGGGATCCGCGTGGTGATGATCACCGGCGATCACGCCCAGACCGCCGCCCGCATCGCCCGCGACGCGGGTCTGCATGAGGGCGCGGCAGAGGTGATCGAGGGCAGCGCGCTCGCCGGGTTCGATCCCGCCACCGCCAGCGAGGACGACCGCGCCCGACTGCGCCGCGCCGATGTTTTCGCCCGCGTCGCGCCGGACATGAAGCTGGCGCTGGTCGCCGCCTATCAGCGCGACGGCGAGATCGTTGCGATGACCGGCGACGGGGTGAATGACGCCCCGGCGCTGAAGAAGGCCGACATCGGCATCGCCATGGGCCAGCGCGGCACGCAGGTGGCCCGCGAGGCGGCGCATATGGTGCTGCGCGACGACCGTCTCGCCACCATCGTCGAGGCGGTGCATCAGGGCCGGGTGATCTTCGGCAATATCCGCAAGTTCGTGGTCTATCTGATGTCGTGCAACCTGTGCGAGGTGCTGGTTGTCACGCTGGCGGTCAGCGCCGGGCTGCCTGCGCCGCTGCTGCCGCTGCAGATCCTCTTTCTCAACCTCGTGACCGATGTTTTCCCCGCCTTCGCGCTGGGGATGGGCCGCGGCGATGCGCAGGAGATGCAGCGCCCGCCGCGCGATCCCGCGGAGCCGATCCTTGGCCGCGCGCAATGGGTCTGGATCACCGCGCTTGGCGGTCTGCTGGCCGCTGCGACGTTGGGGGCCTTTGCGCTGGCGCTCTATGCGCTGCATCTGCCCGGCGAGGAGGCGATCACCGTCGCCTTCGTGACGCTGGCGCTGGCGCAGCTGTGGAACGTCTTCAACATGCGCGCGCCGGGAACCGGGCTTTGGGACAATGACGTGCTGCGCAACCCCTATGTCTGGGGCGCGCTGGCGCTCTGCACCGGGCTCATCGCCGTGGCGCTGTGGCTGCCGGGCCTGTCGCAGGTGCTGCGCCTGCCCTCTCCGGGCGGGGCCGGGCTGGGGCTGGCCTTTGGCCTGAGCCTTGTACCGCTGGTCGTTGGGCAGATCGCGACCGGGCTGCGCGCAGCCCGGCCCAGTGTATCTGCGCCTGAATCAAGCGCGCAAACCCGTCGCTGAGGTCAGTCGCCGAGGCCAAGCACGTCGAGCATATCATACTCGCCCGGTGCCTTGTCCTGCCCCCAGACCGCCGCCTTCAGCGCACCGCGAGCAAAGAGCGCACGGTCCGAGGCGATGTGCTTGAGCGAGATCCGCTCGCCCGCGGCGGCAAAGATCACCTCATGCTCACCCACCACGTCACCGCCGCGCAGCGCGGCAAAGCCGATGGTGCCGCGCTCGCGCGCGCCGGTGATGCCGTCGCGGCCCCGGTCCGAGGCTTCCGAGAGCGTCACACCCCGGCCCTCTGCCGCCGCCTCGCCCAGCATCAGCGCGGTGCCCGAGGGCGCGTCGACCTTGCGGTTGTGGTGCATCTCGACGATCTCGATGTCCCAATCCTCGTCGAGCGCCGCGGCCACCTGCTTGGTCAGCTTGGTGAGAAGATTGACCCCAAGGCTCATGTTGCCGGCGCGGACGATCACCGCGTGACGCGCGGCGGCGCGGATCTTTTCCAGATCGCTCTCTTCGAGGCCGGTGGTGCCGATCACATGCACCGCGCGGGCCTGCGCCGCCAGTTCGGCGAACTGCACCGTTGCGGCCGGCGCAGTGAAGTCGAGCACCGCCTGCGCCTTGGCGAAGGTCTCGAGCGGGTCATCGCTGACGGTGATGCCCATCTCGGTCCCGCCCATGCAGGTGCCGAGATCGCGGCCCACCCAATCATTGCCCTCACGCTCGACCGCGCCGACGAGTTTGACCTTGTCGCTGGCCAACACCTCGCGCACCAGCATCTGGCCCATGCGCCCCGACACGCCCGTGACGACAATCCCCGGCAGTTCCGACATCTTGCTCTCCGTTCCGCGTAGCTTTGCGCCCGGCTTACTCTGCCTCGGGGCGGTTGGCAAAGCAGATGTCCCAAAGGAAGGCGCGCTGCCGCAGAGGGCGCTTTCCGCCCGTGGACGCCACTAGCGAGAAAGAGTGGTGAGGAATGCGGCCATCTACCCCGCCGCGCCGCGTGCAGATCTCGTTGACATCTTCTTGGCAAAGCCCTGCGGGAGGCCTATGTCTGCGCCATGGCAAAAAACAGATTCCACGAGGGCTCCGGCCCCAGCCAGAGACAGCTTCGGGTCGGCGAACTCATTCGCCGGACCTTGGCGGACGTGCTCAATCGCGGCGATGTGCACGACCCCGAGCTGAACCGGCTTTCGATCACCGTCGGCGAAGTGCGTTGCTCGCCCGATCTCAAGGTGGCCACCGCCTATGTGGTGCCCCTTGGCGGCAAGGACAGCGGCAACATGTTCGAGCTGCTCGAGCGCAACAAATCCGAGCTGCGCCGCGCGATCTCGAAAGAGATGACGCTGAAATACGCGCCCGATCTGCGCTTCCGCCTCGACGAGACCTTTGACCGGCTCGATGAAACCCGGCGGCTGTTCTCGCAAGAAGAGGTGCGCCGCGACCTTGATGGCCCCTCGGACGAGGACGACGACGCGTGAGCCTGCGCGCCGCCCTGACCGCGCTGTCGCTGGCGGCGGCGGCGCTCGTGCCTTCGCTGGCCGCCGCGGTAAGCTGTGAAAGCAAGACCTTCGAGGATCGCGACTACACGCTCTGCCGGGTCGGCGCGGACGAGGATCTGCGCACCTTCCTGCGCGCGCCGGGCGGCGAGGTCTGGGGGCATTTCGCCACGCTGGACGCCGCGCTGCGCGAAAAGGGGGAGCGGCTGGTCTTCGCGATGAACGCGGGCATGTACCACGAGGACCGCGCCCCCGTCGGCCATTATGTCGAGGACGGCACCGAGGAGATGCGCGTCATCTCCAGCCCCGGCCCCGGCAACTTTGGCCTGCTGCCGAACGGCATCCTGTGCGTCGCGGAAGGCACCGCAGAGGTCTATGAGACCCGCGACTTCCTCGCCAAGAAGCCGCAGTGCCGCTATGCCACGCAATCCGGGCCGATGCTGGTCATCGACGGCGAACTGCACCCGCGGTTCCTGCCAGACAGCACGTCGCGCTACATCCGCAACGGCGTCGGCACCTCGGCGGACGGCAAGGATCTGATCTTTGCCATCTCGGAGGAACCGGTGAGCTTTTACGAGTTCGGCACGCTGTTCCGCGACGGGCTGGAGATGCCCAACGCGCTGTTCTTCGACGGCAATGTCTCGCGGCTCTTCGCGCCCGACTTTGGGCGCACCGACATCGGTCGCCCGCTCGGCCCCATCGTCGGGGTGGTCGAGCCATCGAGCTGAGCAGCCCCGCCTTTGCGCCGCCGAAGGTGGCGCTATCGCCGCGCCCCCGGCTTGCCTTGCAGGTCCCCGCGGCCTACCCAGATATCAAAGACTTCCGGAGGTGACATGGACGGCGTGATGGATCGCAACGAAGCCAAGGACCTGCAATCGCTGACCGCGCAACTGCTCGACGTGGCGAAACAGGCGGGCGCGGATGCTGCCGACGCCATCGCCATCGACGGCACCTCGCTCAGCATCGACGTGCGCGGCGGCGCGCTGGAACAGGCCGAACGCGCCGAGGGCACCGACATCGGGCTGCGCGTGCTGATCGGCCAGCGCAGCGCGGTGGTATCGGCCTCGGACGTGAAGCCCGAGACGCTGCGCGCCATGGCCGAACGCGCCGTGGCCATGGCCCGCGAAGCCCCCGAAGACCCTTATGCCGGGCTCGCCGATCCTTCGCAGCTGGCGCAGGACTGGGATCTTGCGGCGCTCGAACTGGCCGACCCCGCCGCCGATCCGGCACCCGACGCGCTGCAGCGCGATGCGCTGGAGGCTGAAGCCGCCGCGCTGGCGGTGAGCGGCATCACGCAGGTGCAGGCCTCGTCGGCCTCTTACGGCGCGCAGCGCGTGCATCTTGCCGCCAGCAACGGCTTTTCCGGCGGCTACGCCCGCACCTCGCGCTCCACCTCCTGCGTCGCCATCGCCGGCAGCGGGCTGGGCATGGAGCGCGACTATGATGGCGACAGCCGCACCTTCCAATGCGACCTGCGCAGCCCCGCCGAGATCGGCCAAAGCGCCGCTGAGCGCGCGCTGGAGCGGCTGAACCCTCGCAAACCTAAGACCGGCGCCTACCCGGTTCTGTTCGACGAGCGTATCTCGGCCTCGCTGATCGGGCATCTGGTCTCGGCGGCCAATGGCGCGGCGGTGGCGCGCGGCGGCTCTTGGCTGCGCGACGCGCTCGGCGAGCCGGTGCTGCCCGATGGCCTGTCGCTGATCGAGGATCCACACCGCGCCCGCGTGTCGGGCTCGCGCCCCTTCGACGCCGAGGGCCTGCCGACGCAGCGCCGCGCGCTGGTCAAGGACGGTGTGCTGCAGGGCTGGACGCTTGATCTGGCCAACGCCCGCAAGCTTGGGATGGCCCCCACCGGCAACGCCGCGCGCGGGCCCTCCTCGGGCCCTTCGCCGACGGTCTGGAACCTTGCGCTGACGCAGGGCGAGAAGACCCGCGCGCAACTGATCGCCGAGATGGGCCGGGGCCTTCTGGTCACCTCGATGATCGGCGCGACGATCAACCCCAACACCGGCGACTACTCGCGCGGGGCGGCTGGCTGGTGGATCGAGAACGGCGAGCTGGCCTATCCGGTCTCGGGCGTCACCATCGCGGGCAACCTGCGGCAGATGCTGCGCTCGCTCGTGCCGGCCAATGATGCGCGGCCGTGGCTGTCGCGGGTGGTGCCCTCGCTGCTGGTCGAGGGGCTGACGCTTGCCGGCGAGTGACAGCGACCGCCTGCTGCTCGAGCGCGCCGCCCGCGAGGCGGGCGTGCTGGCGCAATCCTTCGGCGCCAATGATCTCGACGTGCGGCGCAAGGAGGCGGACGGCAGCCCGGTGACCGCCGCCGATCTGGCGGTGAACGACCTTCTTGGCAGCACCCTGCGCGGCGCCCGCCCCTCCTATGGCTGGCTGTCCGAAGAAAGCGCCGAAGACCCCGCCCGCCACGCCGCCGAGCGGGTGTTCATCATCGACCCGATCGACGGCACCCGCAGCTTTATCGAGGGCGCCGACACATGGGCGCATTCGCTCGCGGTCGCCGAGAACAGGCGCATCACCGCCGCCGCCGTCTACCTGCCGAAGCGCGACCTGCTCTACAGCGCCGCCGCCGGTCAGGGCGTGACGCTCAACGGCGTGCCGATCCGCACCACCGGCACTTCGGTGCTGGAAGAGGCCGAAGTTCTCGCCCCGCGCCCGGTGATCGACGCGCCCTATTGGCGCGTGCCGCTGCCGCCGCTGCGCCGCGCGCACCGGCCCTCGCTGGCCTACCGGCTGGGACTGGTGGCCGAAGGCCGGTTCGATGCCATGCTGACCTTCCGCCCGACGTGGGAGTGGGACATCGCCGCCGGCACGCTGCTGCTGCAGGAGGCTGGCGCCACGGTCACCGACCGGCTGGGCCGCCCGCTGCGGTTCAACGCGCGCCATCCGCAGCACCCGGGCGTTGTCGCGGCCAACCCGGCGCTGCATGGCGACATCATGAACCGGCTGACCCTCGCCCCTTAACCGGCCCCTGAGCGATCTGCCTGCGCCACCCGATCGTCGTCTCGTGATCACGGAAAATACCTGACCCGCGGTCGAATCTTGACGCTGCGGCCGCAGAAAGTAGGTTGCGCGCGTCAACACGGGAAAGGATCCCCCATGCCTCAACGACTTCACCTCGTCTTCGGCGGCGAGCTCGTCACCCCCGAAAAATCCGTGTTCAAGGACGTGAACGACATCCATATCGTCGGCATGTACCCCGATTACGCCTCTGCCTATGACGCCTGGAAGGCCGAGGCGCAGCGCACCGTGGACAACGCCCACATGCGCTACTTCATCGCCCATATCCACCGTCTGCGGGACGAGGAAACCGAAGTGTCGCCGACCGAAGAACTCGGCTGACCCGCATGGGGCGCAGGCCGTTTTCCCTTGCGGCCTATCTGGCCTACGCCCGCGGTCGCGGCGGCGCCGCGCCGCCGGTCAGCGCCCCGCCGCGTCCTAGTGGCGCGCTGCTCTGGCTGCACGCGGGCGGGCCCGGCTCGGGCCGCGCGCTTGCGGCTCTGGCCGCGCGGCTGCTGGTCCAGCGGCCCGACCTGTCGCTCATGGTGACCGGGCAGCCCGACCACCCGCCGGAAGGCGCGCTGTCCGTCCCCCTGCCCGGAGAGACCCCGGCGGAGGTCGAGGCCTTCTGCGCCCATTGGCATCCGCAGGTGTGTTTCTGGATCGGTCAGAAGCTGCGTCCGGCGCTGCTGCAGAGGATGCAGGACACGGGCACCAAGCTGGTGCTGCTCGACGCCCGCGACGCGCCATGGACCAGTCCCGCGCCCAGCTGGGTGCCGGACCCGGCAGGCGCGACGCTGCAGCTGTTCGACCGTATCTGCCCGGTGGATGACCCCGCCCGCCGCCGCCTGCGCCGCGCCGGCGTCGAAGAGCGCGCCATGCCCGCCACCGGCCCGATCACCGACAGCGCACCGCCGCTCGATTGCAACGCGGCGCTTTATGAAGAGATGGCCGGGGTTCTGACCGGACGCCCGGTCTGGCTCGCCGCGCGGCTGCGCAGCGCGCGCGAGGCCGAGGAGGTGCTGCTGGCGCATAAACGCGCGGTGCGCCTCGCGCACCGGCTGCTGCTCATCCTCGTGCCCGCCACCTATGATCTCGCCCCCGAAATCGCCGAGGCGGCGCGGGCCTCCGGGCTGCGGCTCTGCGCATGGGAAGCGGGTGAAATGCCAGATGAGAACACGCAGGTTCTGGTCACCGAGGACGCCTCGGAACTGGGCCTGTGGTACCGGCTGGCGCCGGTGGCCTTCCTTGGCGGCTCGCTGGTCAACGGCCACGGCGGCGAGGATCCGATGGAGGCGGCGGCGCATGGCACGGCCCTGCTTTACGGACCCAACGTCGGGCGTCATCTGCCCGCCTATTCGCGGCTTGCCGAGGCGGGCGCGGCGCGCATCGTGCGCGATTTCAACTCGCTCGGCGCGGCGCTCACGCAGCTTGTGGCCCCCGACCGCGCCGCCGCCATGGCCCATGCGGGCTGGGATGTGATCACCGAGGGCGCCGAGCTGACCGACGAGATGATCGCGCTGGCCTGCGGCTGGTTCGACGAAGCGGAGCACGCCTGATGCGCGCGCCCGGCTTCTGGCAAACCGCCCCCGAGGCCCCTGCATGGCAGGCGCGGCTGCTCGCGCCGCTGGGCGCGCTCACCGCAGCCGCCACCGCGCGGCGCGTGGCCAAGGGGTCCGGCGCGCGCGTCGGCGTCCCGGTGATCTGCGTCGGCAATATCAACGCCGGCGGCACCGGCAAGACCCCGACCGTCATAGCTCTGCTCGAGCGGCTGCGCGAGGCGGGCGCGCATGTGGTCTCGCGCGGGCATGGCGGCAGCCTCTCGGGACCGGTCGAGGTCGACCCGCGCCAGCATAGCGCCGCCGAGGTCGGTGACGAGCCGCTGCTGCTGGCCGCCTTCGGGCGGGTCTGGGTGTCGCGCGACCGCGCCGAGGGCGCGCGCGCTGCCGTTGCGGCGGGCGCCAAGGCGATCATCCTCGACGATGGCTTCCAGAACCCCGGCCTGGCCAAGGACCTCTCGATTATCGTGGTCGACGCGCGCTACGGTTTCGGCAATGGCCGCTGCCTGCCCGCCGGCCCCCTGCGCGAGCCGGTGGCGGTGGGTCTGCAGCGCGCCGATCTGCTGCTCTCGATTGGCGGCGACGACGCGCAGCGGACCTTCGATGCGCAATGGGGCGATCAGATCGCCCTGCCCCGCCTGCGCGGCGCGCTGGAGCCGCTGCAGACCGGCATGGACTGGCAGGATCTGCGCGCACTGGCCTTCGCTGGCATCGGCCATCCCGAGAAGTTTTTTGCCACGCTCCGCAGCCTCGGTGCCGAGATCGTTCGGGGTGAGGCTCTGGAGGATCACCAGCCCTTCACCGCCGCGCTGCTCACAAGGCTGGAGCGCGAGGCGCAGATGCTGGGCGCACAGCTTGTCACCACCGAGAAGGACGCCGCGCGCCTGCCCGCCGCCTTCCGCCCCAAGGTGCTGAGCCTGCCGGTCCGCCTGCGCTTCAAAGACCCCGCACCGCTGGACGTTGCGCTGGAAAAGCTCGGGCTCTGAGAGGGCCTTTCATCTTTCCTCAAATACTCCCGCCGGAGGCGCCGTGCTGAAACGTCAAGCGCGGCGCCCGTGGAGAGCGCCGCGCCATGCGTATTTTCAGAACAATGAAAGGGTTACTCGGCGGCCCAGCCGCTGACCGATTTCACCTCGAGGAAGTCGAGAATGCCGAAGGAGCCACCCTCGCGGCCATTGCCCGACTGTTTCATGCCGCCGAAGGGCGCGCCCGCGGCGCGGCCGGTGCCGTTGTTCTGCACCATGCCCGAGCGCAGCTGCCGGGTCAGCCGGTTCACCCGCGCGGCATCCTGGCTCTGCACGTAGTTGGTGAGCCCATAGGGCGTGTCATTGGCGACGCGCACCGCCTCTTCCTCGGTCTCGAACTTCATCACCGAGAGCACCGGGCCAAAGATCTCTTCGCGCGCGATGGTCATCTCGGGGGTCACATCGGCAAAGACCGTGGGGCGCACATAAAAGCCCTTGTTCAGCCCTTCGGGACGGCCAAGGCCGCCCGCCACGAGACGCGCGCCTTCGTCGATGCCCTTCTGGATGAGGTCCTGGATCTTGCCCCATTGGACCTCATTGACCACCGGGCCGATGTGATCGCCTTCCTGCTGCGGGTCGCCGACCTTCACCGCCTCGGCGGCCTTTGCCGCCTGCTCGACCGCCGTGTCGTAGAAGGGCGCTTCGACCATCATGCGCGAGGGCGCGTTACAGCTCTGGCCGGAGTTTTCCATCATGTGCAGCACGCCGCGTTTCACCGCCTCTGGATCGGCATCGGCGAAGACGAGGTTGGCGCCCTTGCCGCCCAGTTCGAGGTGGACGCGCTTGAGAGTATCGGCGGCCGCCTTCGAAATCGCCCGGCCCGCGCGGGTCGAGCCGGTGAAGCTGACCATATCCACGTCCACATGCGACGACAGCTGCGTGCCGACGCGCGCGCCATCACCGTTGACGAGGTTGAAAACGCCCTTCGGGAACCCGGCCTCATCCATCATCTCGGCAAAGAGGATGGCGTCGAGCGGGCTTTCCTCGGAAGGTTTCAGCACCATGGTGCAGCCCGCCACCGCGGCGGCACCGACCTTCAGCGTCACCTGGTTCATCGGCCAGTTCCACGGGGTGATCAGCGCCGCGACGCCCACCGCTTCATGGATGATCCGGTGCTCGGGAATGTCCTCGCGCAGCGCGTGCTCAAAGGGGAACTCCTTGGCGGCGCGGATGAAATTGGTGAGGTGGAAGGTGCCCGCCCCGACCTGATCCGAGCGCGACAGCGAGATCGGCGCGCCCATCTCGAGGGTCATCGCCTGCGCCATCTCTTCGGCGCGCGCCTTATAGACCTCGAGCAGCTTTTCGACATAGCCGATCCGCTCGGCCACCGGCATCGCCATCCAGCCCGGCAGCGCGGCCTTGGCGGCGGCGACGGCGGCGTCGGTGTCGGCCTGATCGCCCAGCGAGATGACCGCGCAGGGCTCTTCGGTGGCCGGGTTGATCACGGCGTGGTCGCGCGGCGTGACCGGGTCCACCCATTGACCGTCGATGTAGAACTGGCGCTTCTCGATCATGATGCTCTCCGCAAGTCTGGAAGTAAGTCTTGATTTGATCAAATTATCCCTGGCGGCACAGTGTCACTGCGTCGCGGGCTCCGCAAGCGGCCTCTTTACATCGTGTTTGCAGGACGTATCTATTTCGCGAGACCAAACGCCGATCACTCGGACAGGAAAGGACTATTCCAATGGCTCTTCGCATCAACGACACCATCCCGAACCTTCACGTGGTCACCGATCAGGGCGAATACGACCTGCACGACTGGATCGGCGACAGCTGGGCGATCCTGTTTTCGCACCCGAAGGACTTCACCCCCGTCTGCACCACCGAGTTCGGCGCGGTCGCACAGCTGGCCGACGAATGGGCCAAGCGCGGCACCAAGGTGATGGGCATTTCGGTCGACGGCGTCGAAGAGCACAAGAAGTGGAAAGGCGACATCGAAGCGGTGGCCGGTTCCGAAGCGGGCTTCCCGATCATCGCCGATGACGGGCTGGAAGTGGCCAAGGCGCTCGACATGCTGCCCGCCGATGCCTATCTGCCCGACGGTCGCACCCCGGCGGACAGCGCCACCGTGCGCTCGGTCTTCATCGTCGCGCCGAACAAGAAGGTGCAGCTGATGATGACCTACCCGATGTCGGTGGGCCGCAACTTCGCCGAGGTGCTGCGCGCGCTCGACGGTCTGCAGCGCACCTATGAGCAGCCGCTGGCGACCCCGGCGAACTGGGAGACCGGTCAGGACGTGATCGTCGCCCTGTCGCTCGACAACGAGGCGGCGGCCGCGAAATACGGCGCGCTGGACATCAAGCTGCCCTACCTGCGCTTCGCCAAGAACCCGGACTGACGCGCAGTTCTTAGGTACTGATCAGGGGACCACCCGGCGGCGACGCCGGGTGGTTTTCTTTTGTCCGACCGCCACTCATGTGGGCATGGCAAAGCGCGCGCTCGCGGCAAATGCGAGGAACGGCGCCTTGAGACGCCCTTGGGTGGTGTGTCTGCGCCGCTGTCCTGCTAAACTCGAAACAAGTCTTTTTGTTACTTACCAATCCATTGAAATCACGACTTGAATCGAGGCCTACATGCCGCGCGACATATTGCGACTTCTTTCCATTCTCCTGCTTTCTCTGACCGCCTTCATCGCCTACCCCGCCACCGCGCAGGAAACCGCCGATGCCCCGCCCGAGGCGGCTGCCGAAGAGCCGCCCTCCCCCGCCGAGCAAGTGATCGAAGGTGCCGAGGAACGGGGCCGTCAGGCCGCGATCAGCCGGCCCGAGGTGCTCTCGGCGGCGGGCGCCGCCGATGCGCCGCTGGAACCCGAGAGCGATGCTGCGCTGCTCACCGCGCTGGCCAATCCGTCGATTCCGTCTGACGAACTGGCGCTGCGCACGCTGCCGCTGACCGCCGCCGAGCTTTCGCAGCTGGCGCAGGCCTGGGAGGGGATCGCCAAGGGCATGACCAAGGCGGTGGTGCAAGAGCAGATGGCGATCAATGCCCGCGAGGCCAATGGCGAAGAGGTGCCGCGCGAGCGGCTGACCCAGCTTACCGAGGTCCGCAATGACGCTTTCGAGAACCTCAGCACCGTGGTCGCCGCGCTGGAAGCCAAGGGCGGCGACGAGGCCGAGGTTGCGGGCTACCGCGCCTACCGGGCGGCCATCCATGTCGACGAAACCCAGCGCGCCGATTGGCGCACGCTGCTGTCGCAGGCGGCGAATTGGGCGACGGATGAAGATGGCGGCGTGCAGCTGGCGCTGCGCGTGGCGGTCATCGTCGGCTCGCTGCTGGGCCTGCTGATCCTCGCCCGCGCGGTGCGCGGCGTGGCGCGCCGGGCGCTCTCGCGGGTGCCCGACCTGTCGAAACTGCTGCAGGCCTTCATCGTCATGGTGATCTACTGGCTGACCATCGCGTTCGGGTTGATGATCGTGCTCAGCGCCTTGGGGATCGACGTCACACCGCTCTTCGCTCTGGTTGGCGGCGCGTCCTTCATCATCGCCTTCGCCATGCAGGACACGCTGGGCAACCTTGCGGCGGGACTTATGATCATGATCAACCGGCCCTTTGACGAGGGCGATTACGTCACCGTGGCGGGCACCGGCGGCACGGTGCAATCGGTGTCCATCGTCTCTACCACCGTGCTGACGCCCGACAATCAGGTGATCGTCATCCCCAACTCCAAGGTCTGGGGCGACGTGATCACCAATGTCACCGCCAGCGCCACGCGCCGCGTCGATCTGACCTTCGGCATCGGCTACGGCGACTCGATCGAAAAGGCGCAGGAGGTGCTCGAGAAGGTGGTGGCCGAGCATCCGCTGATCCTCGACGATCCGGCGCCGGTGGTGCGGGTCAATGCTCTGGGGGCCAGTTCGGTGGATTTCATCTGCCGGCCTTGGGTGAATGTCGAGGATTACTGGACGGTGTATTGGGACCTCACCCGGCAGGTGAAGGAGGCCTTCGACCGCGAGGGGATCTCGATCCCCTTCCCGCAGACCGACATGCATGTGCATATGGCCAAGCCCGGCGCGCTGCCCTTCACCGAAGAGGCAACCAAACCCGCGCCGCCCGAGGAGGGCACGCCCTATCACGCGCGCGAAGATCGGGTGACCTCGTTCCGGCGCGGCGACGAGGGCTATGACGAGGACAGTGACAACACCTGAAGCGCTAGCCGCGCCGCCTCAGATGTTGAAATCATAGACCCCGCTGCGGCGGCGCGGGATCGACTGACGCTCGATCATCCGGCGGGTGTGCGGACGCTCCGGCCCGCGGTGCAGCGCCATCAGCCGCTCGAAGGTGCCGCCGTCGGCCTTGGTCCGGCGGGTGTTGTGGCGGATGTATTCGACCCATGTGGGCACGTGGTAGGTCTCTTCCCACATCCGCGGGTTCTCGAGATCGCGCATCAGCACCCAGTTCTGCGCCCCGTCCCGGATGCGCACGCGGCGGCGCTCGGCCATGATCGCAAGGAACTCCGGCACATCGTCCGGGTCGATCTCGAACTCCGTCGAGGCGACGATCGGACCGCTGCGCATCTTCAGGTCGAGATGCAGCACCGGCTCTTTGAAGCGGTCGAGCGGCGACAGATCGAGATCGCTGTATTCCGGCAGCGGCATCTTGAAGCCGACCACGGCGGCGATCGCCAGCAGCACCGCCGCGCCGCCGAGCGCCGTGCTGAGCCCCCAGCCGTCCGACACCGAGCCCCAGACCCAGCTGCCTGCCGCCATGCCGCCGAAGCTGGCCGACTGGTAGAGCGCGATGGCCCGCCCGACGACCCAGCGCGGCGTCGACAGCTGCACCGTCACGTTGAACAGCGACAGCGCAACGGTCCACGCCATGCCGTTGAGCAGCAGCGCGGGCAGGCACAGCAGCAGCGTCGGCGCCACCGCAAGGATCGACGTGCCGGTCACCGCCGCCAGCGCCGCGACCCGCACCAGATGCTCGTTGTCGAACCGGTCGCGCAGCCGCGCGTTGTTGAGCGCGCCGATCACCGCGCCGACGCCGAAACAGCCCAGCATGATCCCGAAGGTCGAGGCGTCGCCGCCCAGCCTCTCATGGGCGATCAGCGGCAGCAGCGACAGCACTGCGACCGATCCCAAGCCAAAGAGGAAGGCGCGCGCCATGACGTTCATCAGGTTCGGCGACATGGCGACATAGCGCAGCCCCGAGCCCACTGCGAGCCGCATCGGCTCGGGCGGCAGCGAACTGTCCGGCGGCGGCGACTTCCAGCGCCAAAGCACGGCGATCATCGGCAGATAGCTCACCGCGTTCAGCGCGAAGGCCGCCGCTGCCCCTGCCACGGCGACAATGACGCCGCCGATCGCCGGACCGACCGAGCGCATGGCGTTGAAGGCCATCGAGTTCAGCGCCACCGCCGAGGGCAGATCGTTGCGCGGCACGATGTCGCCCAGCGAGGCCTGCCACGACGGGTTGAAGAAGGTCGATCCGGTGCCGATCAGGAAGGTCAGCACCAACAGCAGCCAAGGCGTCAGAAGCTCGAACCACGCCAGCGTGCAGAGCAGCGCCGCCGAGGCCATCATGAAAAGCTGCGCACCGATCATCACCCGGCGGCGGTCGAAATTATCCGCCAGCGTCCCGGCGAAGATCGCGAACAACATCGCCGGCACCGACACACCCGCCTGCACCAGAGCCACCATCGCGTCGCTGTCGGAGATTTGCGTCATCATCCAGCCCGCGCCCACCGACTGCACCAACGTGCCGAGGTTCGAGGCCATGGACGCCGTCCAGCGGGCGCGGAACGCCGGGATGCGCAGGACGGTGAGGGGCGAGGCGGATTTGGTGGGCATGGCTCTCGGGGGGCTCTCGGGGGCTGGTCGCCGGCCCTTGGGAGCGACAGAAGCGAGGGGCCTGCCGCCAAGGTAGAGCGGTTTTTTCCCGCGTCGCCAAGGGGGCTGCGGGAAAATAGATGCGCGACGCATGTATTTGCCGAAGGACCCTCAATATGAGCAAGTGGGGAGTCCGCCCGGAATCAAGGCGAAGCCGCCGGGCCAGCGCCTGCCCGTCCCGGCGGGCTGGCGCTTTGTTTCCCTTGCGCGGAGATCGTGTGTTTGACGGACGTGGCCGAGATAAAGCGCCGACCCCAACCGTCTCGGCGCCATCCCACGGGCAGCCGCTCGCCCGACTACCAAATCACCCTAAAACAACAAAAAAGAGCGGGCCTTCCGGCCCGCCCCTCAATTTCTCAATGAACCGAAGCTCAGAGCGTCGGGTACATCGGGAAGCCCTTGAGGAACTCCTGCACCTCGGCCTTCACCTTGGCTTCGACCTCGGCATTGCCCTCTTCGCCGTTGGCCGCCAGACCGTCGACCACCTCGATGATCCAGTCGGCGATCTTGCGGAACTCCGCCTCGCCGAAGCCGCGGGTGGTCCCGGCGGGCGAGCCGAGACGGATGCCCGAGGTCACGGTCGGCTTTTCCGGGTCGAACGGCACGCCGTTCTTGTTGCAGGTGATATGCGCGCGGCCCAGAGCCTTCTCGGTCGCGTTGCCCTTCACACCCTTGGGGCGCAGGTCAACCAGCACCACATGCGTGTCGGTGCCATGGGTCACCGTGTCGAGCCCGCCCTTGATCAGCTGATCCGACAGCGCCTGCGCGTTGGCGATCACCTGCTTGGCGTAATCCTTGAACTCGGGGCGCAGCGCTTCGCCGAAGGCCACAGCCTTGCCGGCGATGACATGCATCAGCGGGCCGCCCTGAATGCCGGGGAAGATCGCCGAGTTGACCTTCTTGGCGATGGTCTCATCGTTGGTCAGGATCATGCCGCCGCGCGGGCCGCGCAGGGTTTTGTGCGTGGTGGTGGTGGCCACATGCGCGTGCGGGAAGGGCGACGGGTGCTCGCCACCGGCCACGAGGCCCGCGAAGTGGGCCATGTCGACCATCAGATAGGCGCCAACACTGTCGGCGATCTCGCGCATCTTGGCAAAGTCGATCTGGCGCGGAATGGCCGAGCCGCCCGCGACGATCAGCTTGGGCTTATGCTCGTTGGCCAGCTCCTGCACCTGATCGTAATCCAGCAGGTTGTCCTGCTTGCGCACGCCGTATTGGATGGCGTTGAACCATTTGCCCGACTGGTTGGGCTTTGCGCCATGGGTCAGGTGACCGCCCGCGTCGAGGCTCATGCCGAGGATCGTGTCGCCGGGCTGGATCAACGCCTGATACACACCCTGGTTGGCCTGGCTGCCGGAGTTCGGCTGCACATTGGCGAACTCGCAGCCGAAAAGCTGCTTGGCGCGGTCGATGGCGAGGTTCTCGGCCACGTCCACCCAATCGCAGCCGCCGTAGTAGCGCTTGCCCGGGTAGCCTTCGGCGTATTTGTTGGTGAGCACCGAGCCCTGTGCCTGCATGACGGCATGGGAGACGATGTTCTCGGACGCGATCAGTTCGATCTCGTCCCGCTGGCGGCCAAGCTCGCCGGTGATGGCTGCGAAAAGTTCGGGATCACGCGACGAAAGCTCTTCGGTGAAGAAGCCGGTGTCATTGGGCGCTGCGGTCATGGGCAAGCCTCCGGAGTGTCAAGGATTCGAGTTCCGCGGCCTGAGTAAAGGAAACCGCGCGTAACGCAAAGATGTCAAAGCGACAGCTTGCGTTTCTCTTGCGCCCTCTCTGGCGGCCCGGGAAAACTTGTGATTGTTTCGGAACGTCCCGTCAGGGACAGGAAACCGCAGGACACCCAAGGCCTTTGTCCCCATGTCGCTGAGAATTGCCTTCTGCGCCTCGCGCGCGCCCATCGCGCAGGCTGCCCATGCCGCGCTGAGCAACCGCTACGGCGACCACACCGAGCAGGGCGCGGATGTGATCGTGGCGCTGGGGGGCGACGGCTTCATGTTGCAGACCCTGCACCGCACGCAGGAACTCAACGTGCCGGTCTACGGCATGAACCGCGGCACCGTGGGCTTCTTGATGAACGCCTATTCCGAACACGGGCTGGAAGAGCGGCTGCGCGAAGCCGAAGAAGCGGTGATCAACCCGCTTTCGATGCGCGCCACCACCGTCGATGGCCGGATCCATGAGGCACTGGCGATCAACGAGGTCTCGCTGCTGCGCACCGGCCCGCAGGCCGCGCGGCTGGCGATCCATGTGGACGGCAAGCTGCGCCTGCCCGAACTGGTGTGCGACGGCGCGCTGCTGGCCACCCCCGCTGGCTCGACCGCCTACAACTACTCGGCGCATGGGCCGATATTGCCCATCGGCTCGGAGGTTCTGGCGCTGACCGCCGTCGCGGCCTTTCGGCCGCGGCGCTGGCGCGGGGCGCTGCTGCCGAAGGCGGCGGAGGTGTGCTTTGAGGTGCTCGAACATGAGAAGCGCCCGGTCATGGCCGAAGCGGACAGCCAGTCGGTGCGCGATGTGGTTCGGGTCGATATTCGCTCCGAGCCGACCGTCGCGCATCGCGTGATGTTTGATCCGGGCCATGGGCTGGAGGAGCGGCTGATCCGAGAGCAGTTCGTCTGATCCGGCGATCGGTGTCTGGTTGCCCTTCGGACCACTGCGCCTTTTTCATGCCAAGTTTCATGCCAATGCGTCCAGCTCTGGCTGACTGTGCAGAAGCGCCAATTCGTCCGCTCCCCAGCTGGCCACGCCGATCGCAGCGCTCTGGCTGACCCCTTCGAAGCGGATGGAGCCGCTGCCGATCTGCAGCAACAGGCTGTCGCCCTCGCGGCTGAAGGACCAGTCTTGCGCATCCTCACCCAGTTGCACGACCACCTCGCTGCCCGGCGCCAGAGTGACCGTGTCATGGCCGTCGCCCGCCCCATAGCGCAGCGCAATCGTCCCGCCGCCGAGCACAAGGGTATCGTCGCCCGCGCCTGCCTCCAGCGCGATCGTCTCTGCGACGGTGACCGAAAGCACATCGTCCCCTGCCCCGCTGTGCACATCGGTGGTCGTGCTGCGCACGGCGCGTAGCCGCGCCTCAATCGTATCGCCAAGCCTCCAAGGCTCGGACGGATCAGCGCTCAGACGCGAGAGCTGCGCGGCGCCGACCACCGCATCGATGCCCACCGCGTCCCGGCCCGCCCCGGTATAGATGCCGCCGAGCAGCCCCGCCTTCAGGGCCACCACATCTTCGCCAGCGCCGGTATAGAGCGAGGTGATGCTGTGCGCGGCGATACTGACCCCATCGGCCCCGCGCCCGGTGTAGACCGAACTCACCTCGCGCGCGGTGATCGTGAGTGTATCAGCGCCCGCTTGGGCCAGCGTGCGTGGTCCGGGATCGGTGTATATATCCGCCACGGTTTCAGCGGCGATACTAAGCGCGTCGCTACCATCGCCGGTGTAGATGCCGCGGACCGACCCGGCGATCATCGCCAGCGCATCATTGCCGCCCCCGGTGTAGACCGAACTCACCTCTTCCGCCCGCACCGCCAAGGCATCATTGCCGCCCTGAGAGCTCGGCGCGCCGCCGTCGGTGTGGATGTTCTGGACCCGCTGCGCCCCTACCGTTAGCGCGTCATGCCCGGCACCGGTATAGAGCGCCGCGATTTGGCCAGCCCTGATCGAGAGTGCAGGGCCCGATGACGACCCAGCGGCCGCGAGCTGACTACCGCTGCTCGCCGGTGCGCCTGACGCACCGCCGGAATAGATGGCCACGCCGTTGCCCTTCCTGCCGCCTTGCAGGTGCAGCAGCGCGCGCGCCATCCGGCGCATGCGACCGCGGATGCGTCCCAAGCCGCGCTCTCTGGCATCGGCCAGTCCGCGCTCGCGCGTATCGGAAGCGCCGTTTCTCGATTGCGGCGCATCGCTTTCAGCGCGGGCCTCGCTCCGCACTTCGGCACCTCGCAACAGGCGGGTATCGTCCCCTTCTACGTCGCCGCCCACGCCAGCAGCACCGATAGACAAGACGCCAACCTCTGCCTCCACCCCATCTGGCCCGGCGCGAGCGCTGAGGCTGGCAAGCTGCAACTGCGCGAGCCAAACTGTGCTCGACCCATAGTGCGCATCGGACGTTTGCAAGCTCATCTCGCGGGCTCCTTTCCCGGCAAGCCTGCGCCAAAGCTCTGAACGTTCGGTAAATTTCCATGCCCCGGCTGTTTCGCATTGGAGGCACCTCTGCGAGGGCCCATAACGGGCCCCAAGCATAGAGCGCGGAAAGGACCACCATGCTGCACGGCCTTCATCACGTGGCGCTGATCTGCGGCGATTACGCCCGCAGCCGCGCCTTCTATGTGGACCTGCTCGGCCTCACGGTGATCGCCGAGACGCACCGCGCCGAGCGCGACAGCTGGAAGCTCGACCTCGCGGTGCCCGGCGGCGGACAGCTGGAGCTGTTCAGCTTTCCCAACCCGCCCGAGCGGGTCTCGCGCCCCGAAGCCAAGGGGCTGCGTCACCTCGCCTTCACCGTGGCCGATATGGACGCCGCCGTTGCGCGGCTCGAGGCGGCGGGCGTGACTGTCGAGCCGGTGCGCGTGGATGCACTGACCGGCAAGCGGTTTACCTTCTTCGCCGATCCCGATGGGCTGCCGCTGGAGCTGTACGAGGGCTGAGGCGACGACACCACGAAGCCTTAGAAATGCAAAAGGCGGGGCCACGACCCCGCCTTTCGTTTTCTCCGAACTTCCGGCTTAGCCGCCGAAGTCGTCGAGCATGATGTCCTCTCGGTCCACGCCCAGATCCAGCAGCATGTTGATGACCGACTGGTTCATGATGGGCGGGCCGCACATGTAGAACTCGCAGTCCTCGGGGGCCGGGTGGTTCTTCAGATACTCTTCGTAGAGCACGTTGTGGATGAAGCCAGTGTAGCCCTTCCACTCGTCCTCGGGCAGCGCGTCTGACAGGGCGACGTGCCATTCGAAGTTGTCGAACTCTTTGGCCAGCTCGTCGAAATCCTCGACGAAGAACATCTCGCGCTTCGAGCGGGCACCGTACCAGAAGGAGATCTTCCGGTCGCGGTTCTCGAGCCGCTTGAGCTGGTCGAAGATGTGCGAGCGCATCGGGGCCATGCCCGCGCCGCCGCCGATGAAGACCATTTCCTTCTTGGTGTCGCGGGCGAAAAACTCGCCAAACGGACCCGAGATGGTGACCTTGTCGCCGGGCTTGAGGTTGAAGATGTAGGACGACATCTGACCTGCCGGGATGCCGGTCGAGCCCGGCGGCGGCGACGCCACGCGGACGTTGAGCATGATGATGCCCTTTTCGTCCGGGTAGTTGGCCATCGAGTAGGCGCGTTCGATCGGCTCTTCGACCGTCAACTCGTACTGCCACAGGTTGAACTTGTCCCAGTCGCTCCGGTACTCCTCGGCAACGTCGAAGTCCTTATACGACAGCTTGTGCGCGGGCGCTTCGATCTGGATGTAGCCACCGGCGCGGAAGTTGACGTCCTCGCCTTCCGGCAGTTTCAGGACCAGCGCCTTGATGAAGGTGGCGACGTTCTCGTTGGAGATGACCTCGCATTCCCATTTCTTGACGCCGAAGACCTCTTCGGGAACTTCGATGTCCATGTCCTGCTTGACCGCGACCTGACAGGACAGGCGGTCACCGCAGGCGGCCTCACGCTTGGTGATGTGGCTCTCTTCGGTGGGCAGGATCGACCCGCCGCCCGAATGCACGCGCACCCGGCACTGGGCGCAGGTGCCGCCGCCGCCGCAGGCGGAGGGCACGAAAAGCTTTTGACCGGCGAGGGTCTGCAGCAGCTTGCCGCCGGCGGGGACCGAGATGGTCTTCTCGCCGTTGATGGTGATGTTGACGTTGCCCGTCGACACCAGACGCGAGCGCGCGGCCAGAATGACGGCCACCAGTGCGATCACGATCAGGGTGAAGAGGATGACGCCGAGGCTGAAAGTTTCCATTGGTCTTTGTCCTCCTGCCTCAGAGATTCACGCCGCTGAAGGACATGAAGGCCATAGCCATCAGACCTGCGGTGATGAAGGTGATGCCAAGGCCCTGCAGCCCGTCGGGAATGTCCGAGTACTTCAGCTTCTCGCGCACACCGGCCATGGCGGTGATCGCCAGCGCCCAGCCGAAGCCCGACGAGATGCCATAAGTCACGCTCTCGGCGAAGTCATACGAACGTTCGACCATGAACAGCGAGCCACCCAAGATGGCGCAGTTCACGGTGATCAGCGGCAGGTAGACCCCCAGCGCGTTGTAGAGTGGCGGGAAGTACTTATCGAGCACCATCTCGAGGATCTGCACCAGCGCGGCGATCACCCCGATGTAGGAGATCAGGCCGAGGAAGGTGAGGTCGATGTCCGGGAAACCGGCCCAGGCCAGCGCGCCCGGCGCGAGAAGATAGTCGAGGATCAGGTTGTTGGCGGGCACGGTGATCGCCTGCACGATCATCACCGACACGCCAAGCCCCATGGCCGTTGCGATCTTCTTCGACACGGCGATGAAGGTACACATCCCGAGGAAGAAGGACAGCGCAAGGTTCTCGACGAAGATCGCCTTGACTGCGAGTGAGATGAGACCTTCCATCAGTGCGCCTCCACGCTCTGGATCTTGTATTCACGCTCTTCGACCTGGCCCGGCTTCCACGCGCGGATCGCCCAGATCAGCAGGCCGATGACGAAGAAGGCCGAGGGCGGCAGCAGCAGCAGGCCGTTGGGCACATACCAGCCGCCGTTGTTCACGGTCTCCATGATGGTGATGCCGAACAGCGAGCCCGAGCCAAAGAACTCGCGGATCACGCCGACGACCATCAGGATCAGCCCATAGCCAAGACCGTTGCCCAGACCGTCGACAAAGCTTGCGCCCGGCGGGTTGCTCATGGCGAAGGCTTCGGCGCGGCCCATCACGATACAGTTGGTGATGATCAGGCCGACGAAGACCGACAGCGTCTTGGAGGTCTCGTAGGCATAGGCCTTGAGCAGCTGGTCGACGAGGATCACCAGCGACGCGATGATCACCATCTGCACGATGATCCGGATCGAGCCCGGGATCTGGTTGCGCAGCATCGAAATGAACATCGACGAAAAGGCGGTCACGAAGGTCACGGCAATGGCCATCACCAGCGCCACCTTCAGCGAGGAGGTCACGGCGAGCGCCGAACAGATGCCAAGCACCTGAAGGGTGATCGGGTTGTTGTCGATCAGCGGATCGACGAGCTGGGATTTGCGGGTCTGGGCCATCAGATCTCTCCTGCCTTAAGCCGCTCGAGGAACGGGCCGAAGCCCTGTTCACCCATCCAGAAGCGGACCAGGTTGTCGACACCGCGCGAGGTCAGGGTGGCCCCGGCCAGCGCATCGATATAGTACTCGCGGCCCGCTGCGGGCGGCTGCTTGGCGACGGTGATCTGCAGCGTGCCGTCTTCGTCACGCAGCTTCTTGCCGTTCCAGAGCGCTTTCCAGCGCGGGTTGTCCACCTCGGCGCCAAGGCCGGGGGTCTCGCCCTGCTGGTAGAACTGCAGGCCGTAAATGTCGTTGCCGTTCTCTTCCAGCGCGATGAAGCCGTAGAGTGTGGACCACAGGCCGTAGCCCTCGATCGGCAGCACAACCTTGTCGATCTCACCGGCGTCGTCGCGCAGGATATAGACCATCTGGAAGATCTGCTGCGTGCCGCCAAGACCCGCCGGGTCCTCGTCGAGCGCGCGCACCAGAGCGGGATCGCCCGAGGTCGCCAGTTCGTCGAAGGTCTCGACGTCGTATTGATCGGTGAACTCGCCGGTTGCCAGCTCCAGAACATGCGGTTCGAAATCGGCAAACGCCTCGGCCACATCCATGCCGGGCTGATAGACGCCCGCCACTTCCAGAACGTTGCGCTGCTTGTCGCGCAGGCGGTTGGTGTCCTGCACCGGGCGCAGCGAAACCGCTGCGGCCGACACGATCATCGACGCCACGAGGCAGAGCACCACAGCCACGGTCACCGTCTTGGCGGTGGAATCCGGCGGCATGTCCAGAAAACGGCGGATCATGCCTTTGTTCGCATTGGTGTCAGACATTGCGCTTGGCCCTCCGTTTGATGTTGGCCTGAACGACGAAGTAGTCGATCAGCGGCGCGAACACGTTGCCGAACAGGATCGCAAGCATCATCCCCTCGGGGAAAGCCGGGTTGATGACACGGATCATCACAACCATGAAACCGATCAGCGCGCCGTAGATGTAGCGCCCGACGTTGGTGTGGCTGGCCGAGACCGGCTCGGTCACCATAAACACGAGGCCGAAGGCGTAACCGCCGATCACCAGATGCCAGTACCACGGCATGGCGAACATCGGGTTGCTGTCGGAGCCAATCAGGTTGAGCAGCGTCGAGAAAGCGATCATCCCGCCCAGACAGCCGACGATCAGGCGCCAGTTGGCGATTTTCGTGACAAGCAGGAAGGCCAGACCGATCAGGCAGGCCAGCGTCGAGGTCTCGCCGATACAGCCCTGAATCGTGCCGATGAAGGCGTCCATCCAGGTGATGCCGTGCTGCGGCAGCGCGTCGACGCCGTCGCTTGCACCCACCGCCAGCGCGGTTGCGCCCGAGAAACCGTCAACCGGGGTCCAGATCGTGTCGCCCGACATCTGCGCCGGATAGGCGAAGTAGAGGAACGCACGTCCGACCAGTGCCGGGTTGAGGAAGTTCTTGCCGGTGCCGCCAAAGACTTCCTTGCCGATCACCACGCCAAAGATGATGCCGAGCGCGACCTGCCACAGCGGTGCAGAGGCCGGCATGATCAGCGTGTAGAGCATCGAGGTCACGAGGAAGCCCTCGTTCACTTCGTGGCCGCGCACGACCGAGAAGATCACCTCGAAGATGCCGCCCGCAACCAGCGTCACGATGTAGATCGGCAGGAAATACAGCAGCCCATGCAGGATGTTGGCCAGCGGGTTGGACGGGTTGAACCCGATTCCCAGCGCGTCGATGATCGCCGCGCGCCAGCCCGATGCGCCATATTCGGCGATCGCCATGTTGGTCTGCAGACCGGTGTTATACATGCCGAAGAGGATGCAGGGGATCGTCGCCAGCACCACATAAGTCATGATCCGCTTCATATCGATGTACGAGCGGGCGTGCGGCGCGGCGGTGGTCACCGTCTTCGGGGTGTAGATGAAGCTCTCCACCATCTCGTAGATGGGGAAGTACTTCTCGAAGCGGCCGCCCTTCAGGAATTGCGGCTCGATCCGATCAAAGAAATTGCGAAGACCCAAGGCCTTACCCCTCCTTCTCGATCTTGCTGAGGCTGTCGCGCAGGGCGATGCCATATTCGTATTTGGCCGGGCAGGCAAAGCCGCAGAGGCCGAGGTCCTCTTCATCCAGCTCCAGCGCGCCAAGCGCCTGAGCCTGATCGGTGTCCATCACCAGCAGAGCCCGCAGCAGCTGAGTCGGCAGGAAGTCCTGCGGCATCAGCTTTTCGAAGGTGCCGATCGGCACCATGGCGCGGCGACCACCGTTGAGGTTCGAGGTCAGCGCATAGAGCTTCTTGGTGAAGGCCGAGCCGAGCACCGGCTGAACCGCGTATTTCGAGGGCATCGGACGAATCCAGCCCATCGGAATCTGCTCGTGGTCTTCCTTGATCACCGTGATCTGGCGCGCGTAGCGGCCCAGATAGGCCGTCGGGCCTTCGCCGGCGCGACCGCTGAGAATCGAGCCCGAGATCACCCGCAGCGGCGTATCGGTGTTCAGGTCATCGCCGAGCAGATCGGTCATCGACGCGCCCGCCACGGTGCGCACGAGGCGCGGACGGCTGCACATCGGACCCGAGAGGGCGATGGTGCGCGACGAATCAAGCCTGCCGGTTTCCAGCAGTTTCCCGATGGCGATCACGTCGTGATAGCCGATGGTCCAGACCGTCTTGGCGTTCGACGGCGGCTCGAGGAAATGCATATGCGTGCCAGCAAGGCCCGCGGGATGCGGCCCCGAGAAGCCCGCTGCAGTGATTCCCGGCAGGTCGGCGCCGGGCACGTCCTTGCCAATTTCCTGACAAAGGTAGGTGTTGCCCTCGGTCAGCGCGGTGATCGCCTGCAGGCCACGGCTGAAGGCGGCGCCATCCTCGGCGATGATCGCCGCGGCGTCGCCCGAGAGCGGCTCGCTGTCCATCGCGGTGACGAAGATTGCCGCAGGGCGCGCGTCGGCGGCGGGCACCTTCGAGTAGGGGCGGGTGCGGAACGACGTCCACAGGCCCGACGCACAGAGGCGCTCGGCCAGACCGTCCGCGGTGCTCGAATCCCCCACAGAGGAGAAATCCACCGGCTCTGCTGCGCTCGGGTCGACCTCGATCTCGACGCTGATCAGCACGCGGCGGGCGCCGCGGTTGATCGCCTTGATTCGGCCAGATACCGGCGCAGTCACCTGCACTTCGGGGGTATCCTTATGGGCAAAGATCGGCGCGCCAGGGGCGATGATATCGCCCTCCTGAACCGCCAGTCTCGGCTTCAAACCGATGTAATCCTGCCCCAGAACTGCAACGGTCCGGACCGTTGCACCGTCTTCGATTCCGCCTTCGGGTGTCCCCAGCACCGGGACATCGAGACCTTTCCTCAACGTATATTGCTGCACGTCGCTTCGTCCTGTCCATTTTCCGGCAGCCTTATGCGCCGCTAAGCCGCAGTTTGGAAGAGTTTGACGAGAAAGTTTCGAATTTAATATTAAATCACCCGCCAAAACGGCTCAGAAGCCCTTTGTCTCATCGTCGACCCAACAGTTTCTTGCGGAGATCCCGGATGAACCCTCTTACCTTCTCTCGCCGTAGCTTCCTCGTGATGCCCTTTGCATTGGCAGCGTGCAAGAAAGGATGGTCTGTCCTCGAACTCTCCGGCCTGACCATGGGCACCAGCTATTCGATCGCCGCGATCGACCACAGCAACAAGATCGACAAGGCCGAGCTGCAAAAGGCCGTGGACGCCAGCCTGGCACAGGTGAACGCGCAGATGTCGAACTGGGATTCCAGCTCGGAAATCTCGCGCTTCAACGCCGCAGGCGCCACCGACGACTTCGCCGTGTCGCATGAAGTCGCGCATGTGATGAAGGCCGCGCAAGAGATCAACGCCGCCACCGATGGCCGCTTCGATGTCACCGTCGGCCCGCTGCTCGACCTCTGGGGCTTTGGCGCAGGCAAGACCCGCGCCGACATGCCCAGCGATTCGGAAATCGCACAGGCGCTGGCCTGCTGCGGCCAGTCCCAGTCGGTCAACGTCGGCGACCGCGCGCTGCAGAAGATGCGCCCCGACGCAGAAGTTTACCTGTCGGCGATCGGCAAGGGCTTCGGCATCGATCAGGTGTCGCGCACCCTCGCCAGCTTCGGCATCACCGACTACATGGTCGAGGTCGGCGGCGATCTCTACACCGCGGGCAAGAACCCCGATGGCCAGCCGTGGCACATCGGCATCGAGACGCCCGAAGCCTTTAACCGCGGCGTTCAGCAGGTCGTGGCCGTGTCGGACATGGGCATGGCGACCTCGGGCGACTACCGCAACTTCTTCGACTACGAAGGCAAGCGCTACTCGCACATCATCGACGCCACCACTGGCCGTCCGGTCACCCACAGCACCGCCTCGGTGACCGTGATGACCGAGAACGCCATGCTGGCCGACGCTTGGGCGACCGCCCTGCTGGTGCTGGGCCGCGAGCGCGGTCTCGAGATCGCAAATGAGCGTGATATGGCGGTGCTCTTCATTGATCGTGCCGGCGAAGCGGGCGACAAAGGCTTCGAACTGACGCCGAGCAAGCGCTTCACCGCGCTGCAGGCCTGAGCCTAAACCGCCGCAACCGCTGAAAGGAGGGCGCAGTGTCGACCTTCATCCTTGCTTTCGGACTTCTGATGATCGTGATGCTGGGCATGGCGCTTGGCGTCATCCTCAACGGGCGCACGATCAAGGGCAGCTGCGGCGGGCTCAACGCCATCGCCGGGGCCGATCACTGCGTGGTCTGCAAGCAAGAGATCGATCCCGACAGCCCGCTGCGCGACCGCCTGCACTGCCCCAAGGCCCGCAAGATGCTCGAGGACATGGAGCGTGAGGAACGCGCCGCCACCTGAGCTGCGGGTGACCTGACAGATAGCGAAACGCCGGCCCTTGGGCCGGCGTTTTCGTTTGTCGTGTGACGTGTCCCGCTCTACCCGGCCCGGAATCAAGCCGAAGGCGCCGGGCAAGCGGCTGCCCGTCCCGGCGGGCTGGCGCTTTGCTGTCGATAGGAAAAGCTATGAGGTCACGCGGATTTGGCCCCCATAAAGTGCCCCGTTCGAAAGTTGCTGCGCCATCCCACGGGCAGCCGCTCGCCCGGCTCGCGGTGTAGCCAGAGCAGCCTCACCCCACGGTCAGCGGCGTCAGCCCAAGCACCAGCAGGCACACCGCCGCCACCAAGCCGAACAGCCACAATTGCCAGCGCGGCCCCTCGGCCTTCCACACGCTGCGATAGCGATATCCCGCAAGGCAGGCGATCACGAAGATCACCGTTGCGATGGCCGGTGTGAGCGTCATCTCGGGCATGGGGCACGGCTCTCCGTCGGAATGCGTTTACAGGTGCGCTGATTGCACTAACCTAAGAGAGGTTCAAGGAGGGGAGCATCATGCCCGCATCATACAAGCCTCATACCCGCGACGACGACCAGCACGAAACAACTCACAGCCAATCGATCGAGACGAATCTCTCGGCTGCCGAAGCGACGGTCGGCCATGTTCTGGACGCCAAGAGCGGCGAGCTTTTCTGGATCCAGCCGCAGGAGACCATCGCCGAGGCGGTGAAGATTCTGCGCGACAAGCGGATCGGCGCGCTGCTGGTGAAGAACCCGCAGGGCGAATTGGTCGGCATCCTGTCCGAGCGCGACGTCGTGCGGCAGCTTGCCGACACCCCCGGCGGCACGCTGCCCAAGACCGTGGCCGATCTGATGACCTCCGAGCTCGAGACCTGCGGGCGCGACGAGACGCTGGTGCGGGTGCTGCGCCGGATGACCGACGGGCGGTTCCGTCACCTGCCGGTGCTCGAGGACGGCGCGCTGATCGGCATGGTCTCGATCGGTGACGTGGTGAACTACCGGCTCACCGCGCTGGAATATGAGGCGCTGAAGCTCAAGCAACTGATCGTCGGCTGAGTCGCCGGACCCTGAGCCTAAAGGCAAGGCGGCCCTTGGCCGCCCTGCCCCGCCTTTACCTGCCCTGTCTTTACCTGCCCTACCGTTATTCGTCGCCTGGCACGCCGTAGGACGGCGCTTCGCGCGGATCGAGCGCGCGCTGCACATAGGCGTCCATCTGCGGCTTGTAGACCTCCCACGCTTTGGCGACCGCATCGATCGGGCACGCCTCGGTCCAGTCGCAGCGCAGATCGGCCACGGGCCAGCTGACCTGATCGACGATCTTCATTCCCGCCGAATGCACCGGCCCCGCCTCGCCGCCCGCCATCAGCCCGGCGCGTAGCGCGGCGATCAGCCGGTCCCCGATGTGCCCCGTGGCGCCAAGGTAGCCGTCGACCATCGCCTCGGGCACGCTGTCATTGGCCAGAAGATTGCCGCCCGCCGCAGCGTTCTCGGCCTGCGCCTGCGTCCAGATGCCCAGCGAGTTCGGCCCCGAGTGAATTGCGGTGCAGCCCGCGCTGTCCACCGCCAGCACCTGCCGGTATTCGATGAACTTGCCGCGCGCGCGCACCTCCTCGATGGCCTCGGGTGCGGATTTGCCCGCCTGCATGAGATCCAGCGCCAGCGGCCCGAGCGAGGGATCGGTGACATTCTGCGAGGCCACCGCCCCGACCCCGGCACGCGCATATGAGCAGCGCGCCGCGACGGCGGGCGACGAGGACGAGATCACCAGACCGAACATGCCGGTCTCGGGACAGCGGGCGACGAGCGAAAAAGTCATGCGGGGTCAGCCCTTGTAATCATGGGGGATGACGGCGGTCGCCTCGATCTCGACCAGCCAGTCGGGACGCGCCAGCGCAGTCACAACGAGGCCAGTGGACACCGGGTGCACCCCCTTGATGTACTCGCCCATGGTCCGGTACACCGCCTCGCGGTTGCGCACGTCGGTCAGAAACACCTGCACCCGGCACACATGCTCCATGGCGCCGCCGCATTCTTCCATCAACTGCTTGATGTTCTGCATGACCTTATGGGTCTGCTCGACCGGGTCATGGCTTTCGATGTTCTTGGCATCGTCGAGGTTCTGCGGGCACTGACCGCGCAGGAACACCATCTTGCCCTCGGCGACCACCGCCTGACACAGATCGTTGTCGAGCTTCTGCTCGGGGTAGGTGTCCTTGGTGTTGAACTTGCGAATGCGGGTGTGGGCCATCTGGCGCTCCGTTGGTTATTCTGCGGCTTCGCTGCCGCTGCCAAGGCCACGGGCCTCGGCATCATAGGTGTCATAGGTGTGCTGGATGGCGATCTGATCGGCGATGTGCTTTGCATCGTGCCAGACCCCCCAGATAAAGCTCGAGCCCCGCCGGGACAGCCACGGCAGGCCAAGGAAATAGAGCCCGCGCTCGGGCGAGACGCCGCGCTGGTGACGCGGGCGGCCGGTTTCGTCGAACACATCGAGCTCCATCCAGCCATAATCGAGCGCATAGCCCGTGGCCCAGATGATGCTGGTGATCCCCGCCTCGGTCAGATCCAGCGCCTCAAGCGGCGACAGCATGCAGTGCGGATCCGGCAGAAGCGCACGGGCCTCGGGCTCTTCGGGCAGGTCGAGCCCGTTGCGCGCCACGAAAGCGTCGGCCTTGTCGAGCATGGCAAGGTAGTCGGCATCCCCGCCCTCGACATTGGCGCGCAAATCCCCGGCAAAGCTGATGCGCCCTGCGGCGTAGCTTTCCGTCCGGCCCACCAGCGTGATCCCTTCCGACGCGAGACGGCGGAAGTCGATGGTGCGCCCGCCTTCGGCGCCGCTGACGGCGATGGTCACATGCTCGGTGCCGGGCGCCGGGGCTTCGATGTCCCAAAGGCCCAGAACCCCCAGCCACCAGACGAAATCGCGCTCGCGGTAGCGCCGCGGCGGGCGCCCATGCGGACCGACCGAGAGATAGACCTGCCGTCCGGCCCGGTTCAGCTCATCCGCGATCTGCACGCCGGAAGAGCCCGTGCCGACCACCAGCACCGCCCCCTCGGGCAGCGCCTGCGGGTTGCGATAGGCGGCGGAATGCAGCTGCGTGACCGGCGCGTCCTGCGGCACCACCGGCGGGATCACCGGCGTCTGGAACGGCCCGGTCGCCGAGACCACGTTGCGCGCTTCGATCACCCCGTCCGAGGTCTCGACCCGGAACCCGGCCTGCCCGTCCAGCCGCGTGAGCCGCGTCACCTCGACGCCGCAGCGGATCGGCGCGCCCAGCTTTCCGGCGTAGCGCTCGAAGTAGTCGGCCACATCATCCTTGCCGACGAAGGCCTCGCCGTCGCCGTCGAACTCCATGCCGGGAAAGCGGTCGTGCCACGCGGGTCCATTGGCCACCAGCGAATCCCAGCGCCCGCTGCGCCAGCGCTCGGCGATGCGGTCTTTCTCGAGCACCAGATGCGGGATGCCCGCGCGCCCCAGATGCTCGCTCATGGCCACACCGGCCTGACCGGCGCCGATGACGAGCGTATCGATGGTTTCCTTGGGCATGCGCAGTCCTTCCGTGGCGACGGGCCGATACTGCCCCTTCTAACGCTCGGGAAACATCGAAAAAATTACGAAGTTCTTCCGTCTTGATTAGGCTTTTCCTATGCCGCCGCCAAAGCAGGCAGGCAGGGAGAGAGGGAGGCGTCTCAAAAAGAAAAAGACCCGGCGCCAGCCGGGTCTTTTCGGGTATCGCATTGGGAAGCCGCTCAACTCGCGGGAACCGCGCCCGCCTCTTCACGCCGGGCCGCCTTTTGTGAGATGAAGGCACAGACCAGAAGCTGGCTCATGTGATAGATCATCACCGGCAGCACGATCGCGCCCACCTTGTCCGCCGCAAAAAGCGCCGTCGCGATAGGCAGGCCCGATGCGAGGCTCTTGGTCGAACCGCAGTAGAACAGCACCGCACGGTCCGGATACGGCAGACCGAAGAGCTTTCCGGCTCCGACCATCAGCCCCATGGTGATGGCAAGAAAGACAAGCACCACCAGCGCCAGCATGATCAGGCTGGCCACCGGGATCGACTGCCAGAGCCCAGACACCGTGCCCGCGCTGAACGCCGAATAGACGATCAACAGGATAGAGCCACGGTCAACCACCATGGTCAGAACCTTGTGCTTTTTCACAAAGCCCCCGATCCACGGCCGCGCGATCTGCCCGACCACGAAGGGCAGCAGGATCTGCGTGCCGATCTTGATCACCGAGTCGAGGCTGACGCCGCCATCGCCGGTGTGCAGCAGCAGCGCCACCAAGAGCGGGGTCAGCACCACGCCGACGATGTTCGACACCGAAGCGGCGCAGATCGCCGCCGGCACATTGCCGCCCGCGATCGAGGTGAAGGCGATCGACGATTGCACTGTCGAGGGCAGCACCGACAGGAACATCAGCCCCAGCGTTACCGTCGCCCCCAGCGCGGGCGAGAAGATGGCCGCCAGCGCAAGACCGATCACCGGGAACATCAGGTAGGTCGCGGCGAAGGTCAGCCCCTGCAGCCGCCAGTTCATCAGCCCCGCGCGTACCGAACTGGGGTCGAGCTTTGCGCCATAAAGAAAGAACAGCAGCGCGACGGCCCAGAAGGTCACATGCTTCAGCCCGGCAGCCGCCAAGCCCTGCGCGGGCAGCAGCACGCCAAGGCACACCGTCGCGATCAGCAGCAGCATATAAGTGTCGATGCCGATGCGTTTGAGATACTTCATCTCGTCTCCTGCTCTTTCCTCGTCGGCGCGCGCGCCGCTCCCTTCAATGGCGAAGGCGCGGCTTGCCCCGCGCCCTCACCCAAACTTGCGGGGGTCTGCCGGGGCTTCAGAAGCCCGCGGCTTGCCCATCCTTACGCGGATCCGAGCCCGCCGCATAGCCGCCTTCCGGCAGACGATGCACCAACTGTGCTCCGCCGAAACCAAAGGCGTTGTCCGGGGCTTCGATCTGCACCTTGTGCCCAAGCGCTTTGAGCCCGTCCAGAAGTTCGGGCGCCATGCTCGGCTCACAGGCCACGTCGAGCCCTTGGATCATCCGCCAGCGCGGGGCGTCGGCGGCGGTCTGCACGTCCTGCTCCCAAAGCTCGGTGCGCAGCAGCAGCTGCATATGGCCCTGTGCCTGGATCGGCCCGCCCATCATGCCGTAGGCCATCAGCGGCGCGCCGTTCTTCATGGCAAAGCCCGGAATGATGGTGTGGAACGGGCGCTTGCCGCCGGCCACCTGGTTCGGATGGCCGTCTTCGGTGGTGAAGCCGAAGCCACGGTTCTGCATCGACACGCCGGTGCCCGGCACCACCACGCCCGAGCCAAAGCCCGCATAGTTGGACTGGATGAAGCTGATCATCATCCCCGAGGCATCGGCCACGTTCAGCAGCACCGTGCCGCCGCGCTTCGGCGCACCGGGGCCGAAGTCCTGCGCCTTGTCTTCCGAGATCAGCGCCGCGCGCGACTTCAGATAGTCGGCGTCAAGCAGCGCGGTCTCGTCGACCTCGGTCATGTGATCGCGATCAGCGACATAGGCGTGCAGGTCGGCATAGGCCAGCTTGATCGCCTCGATCTGCAGGTGCACGGCGGTCAGATCGTCCGGGCCATGCTCGCGGATCGAGGTGTGCTGCAGCATCCCCAGCGCCATGAGCGCCGCGATCCCCTGCCCGTTCGGCGGGATCTCGTGCAGTTCCACATCGTCAAAGGACTGGCTGACGGTGCCGCACCAGTCGGGCTTCTGAGCCGCGAGGTCTTCCATCGTCATCGCGCCGCCATTGGCGTTCGAGAAGGCGATGATTTCCTCGGCAATCTCTCCCTCATAGAAGGCACGGCCCTTGGTCTCGGCAATCGCCCGCAGAGTGCGCGCAGCGCCCGGATTGCGGAACCGCTCGCCGGCTTTCGGCGTGCGCCCGCCGGGCATGAAGGTCTCGGCGAAACCGGGCTGCTTACCCAGCGTCTCGGCCCCCTTGGCCCAAAGCGTGGCGATCACCGGCGAGACGATGAACCCTTCCTCGGCATAGCGGATCGCCGGAGCCAGCACCGTCGCCAGACCCAGCTTGCCAAAGCGCTCCGAGAGTTCGACCCACGCGCTGACCGCGCCGGGCACCGTGACCGCATCCCAGCCGTGCTGCGGCATGCCATTGGGGAACCGCTCGGGCGACCATGCCGCAGGCGCGCGGCCCGAGGCGTTGAGACCGTGCAACTGCTTGCCGTCCCAGAGGATGCAGAAGGCATCCGAGCCGAGGCCGTTGCCCGTGGGCTCGACCACGGTCAGCGCGGCGGCGGTGGCAATCGCGGCATCCACCGCGTTGCCGCCCTGCTGCAGGATGGTCAGGCCCGCCTGCGTGGCGAGGGGCTGAGAGGTCGCCACGACGTTCTCGGCCAGAACGGGCGAGCGGCGCGACGGGTAGACGGGATCATGACGCAGACGCATCGGAACTCCTCCCGGAGGTTTTACGGTGTTTGAGGTGGCCGCGGATCGCCCAAGCGATCGAAAGCACGGCTGCGATAAGGAAGATCAGGCTGATCGGGCGGGTGAAAAAGAGGCTCGGGTCCTCGTTGGTCATCAGCGCCCGGCGCAGGTTGGTTTCGGCGATCGGGCCAAGGATCACGCCCAGCACCAGCGGCGCCAGCGAGTAGCCGAGCGCGCGCAGCGCATAGCCCGCCAGCCCGATGAAGCCGAGCAGGTAGAGATCGGTCACCCGGTTGTTCAGCGCGAAGGATCCGACGACGCAGCAGACCATCACCACCGGGACGATCAGCCATTTCGGAACTTCGGCAACACGCAGGAAGAGGCGCATCGACAGCACCGAGACCACCAGCATCATCAGCGAGGCCACGGCCATGGCGACGAACATGCCATAGACCAGATCGGCGTGATCCATGATCAGCCGCGGGCCTACGGAAATGCCGTGCACCATCAGCGAGGCCATCAGGATCGCATCCACCGCCGAGCCCGGAATGCCGAGCCCGATCAGCGGGATAAGGCCGCCACCGGCGGTGGCCGAGTTGCCCGCCTCCGAAGCGACAACACCATCGGGATTGCCCTTGCCAAAGCTGTCGGGATCCTTGGAATTGCGCTTGGCCTGATCATAGGCGACGAGGTTGGCGATCGAGCCACCAGCCCCCGGCAGCGCGCCGATCAGCACGCCGACGATGGACGAGCGGATCAGGTTCACCGGGCGCATCAGCACTTCTTTCATCACCTTCCAGGTCTGGAAGTCGATGGCGCCGGTGACCAGCGCATTGCCCGAGCGGACGGATTTGGCGTCCTCGACCTCGGAGGTCAGCTGCGAGATCGCGAAGATGCCGATCAGCACCACGAGGAACGGCAGGCCCGACTGCAGCATCTCGATGCCGAAATCAAAGCGCGGGCGGCCCATGATCGGGTCGGCACCGACGGTCGAGATGGCAAGACCGATCAGCCCCGCCAGCATGCCGCGGATCACGCTGTCGCCCACCAGCGAGGCGACGATGGTCAGCGCGAAAACGATCAGCGAGAAATATTCCCACGGGCCGAGTTTCACCGCGAACATCGCCAGCGGCGGCGCGGCCACGATCAGCACCAGCGTCGAAATGATGGTGCCAAAGAACGAGGCCCAGACACCCAGCGACAGCGCGCGTCCCGGCTCGCCGCGGCGGGCCATGGGGAAGGCGTCGAAGGTGGTGGCGACCGACGAGGGCGTGCCGGGAATACCCAGCAGCGCCGCCGAGATGAGCCCGCCGGTGTAGCCGCCCACATAGACCGACAGCATCACCGCGATGCCTTGAAGCGGCTCCATGGTGAAGGTCAGCGGCAGCGTCAGCACGATGGCCATGGTGACGGTAAAGCCGGGGATGGCGGCGGCGATGATGCCCGCCACCGAGCCGGCAAGCATGTAGATCAGCGTGGCGAGCGTGAAAATCTGCGCGACGCCAGAGATAAAGCTGTCCATGTCAGAGCACCCCGCGCGGCAGGAAGACGTTGAAGACCTCGGCGAACAGCCAGTTCAGCCCGAAGGAGAACACAACCGCCACGATCACCGCGATCAGCATGGTCGCCGGACGGCGCGGCATCAGCACCAGTTGCACCCCGAGGATGAAGAGGAAGCTGGCGATGGAGAAGCCCAGCACCGGGATCAGGATCAGGTAGACCGCCAGCGCCGCCAGCGTCACGAAAACGAGGTAGCTGCGGCGCGCCCATGCGCAGGTCTGCGCGGCGAAACGGCCATAGGCGTCCGAGGGGATTTTGCGCAGCGCGTCGATGATGGCGACAACCGCCATCAAGGCGATGCCTGCAAAGACGATCTTGGGGAAGGCGCCAGCGCCGAGGCGCTCGAAACGCGATGTCGGAATCCCGGCCGCTGCAAGAAACAGACCGACCGAGGCGAAAAGGATCAGCACATAGCTCAGGAGACGGGCGACCTCGCCCGCCTCCTTTGCCAGCTTCTTGTCGTAGCCGGTCTCGCTCACGGTGCGAGAACCTCGGAGAGCGACTTCACGGTCTCGTCGAGCTTGGCGAGATAGGCGCTGTAGGCGTCCTGACCACGGAACATGACCGATGCACCGGCATTGTTGGTCTGCTCGATATAGGTCTCGTCCTTCGACAGCTCTTCAAGCGCCGCTTCCAGCGTGTCGCGGGCTTCTTCCGGCGCGCCCTTCGGCATCACGATGCCGCGGGTCACCTGCAGTTCGAGGTCGGCGCCGAGTTCCTTGAAGGTCGGCACGTCGGGTGCTTCTGCCGCACGCTCGGTGGCGCCAACGGCGAGGAATTGCAGATCGCCATTGTCGACGAATTGCTTCGACGAGGAGATGTCGCCGATCGCCGCGTCGAGGTTGCCGCCAACGAGGGCGCGGACGCGCTCGCCGGTGCCTTCATAGCCGACGTATTGGAACTGCAGGCCATAGGCCTGTTCGATCATCGCCGCGTGCAGGTGCGGCACACCGCCCAGCGTCACGCCCATGGTGATCTCACCCGGGTGCTCTTTGGCGTAGGCGACGAATTCCTCGAAATCCGAGTAGTCCTCGGTCGGGTGCACCACAAGGTACTGCGGCGAGGCGGTCATCAGCGCGATCGGCTCGAAATCGTCCCACGCCAGATCGGTGATGCCGGTTTCGGTCGCGACCAGCAGGCCTTCGTGC
This sequence comes from Salipiger sp. ABN3_019, assembly GCF_056158605.1. Lineage (NCBI taxonomy): Bacteria > Pseudomonadati > Pseudomonadota > Alphaproteobacteria > Rhodobacterales > Roseobacteraceae > Salipiger > Salipiger sp. ABN3_019. Next base: position 125,296 of record NZ_JBSWTP010000010.1, on the reverse strand, counting down.
ACTTGGCTGATGGTGTAGCCGTCGGCATCGCGGCGCGAGGCTTCGCGCAGGCCGACGGTGCCGCCGACGCCGGGCATGTTGATGATCGGCATCTCGGTGCCGAGATAGGGCTCGATGTTGCCGGCGATCAGACGCATCAGCGTGTCCGAGCCGCCACCCGGCGACCACGGCACGATGAACTCGACCGGGTGATCGGGATAATCGGCGGCGCTGGCGGGCGCGGCGATCATGGTGGCTGCGGTAAGAAGGGCGGCAAAGCCCGTGCGGAGTTTCATTGGGGAGGCTCCCTGTTGCGAACCGGCGGTTTGCCCGCCAGTGGTTTTGCTTGCGCCAAAAGACGTAACACAAGCCCAAGCCACACAAAGCGCGTAATTATTGCCATCATTTGTAGTTTTGCTTAACTTACAACCATGGATACACGTCAGCTTGAAACCCTTCTCGCCATCGAGCAGCACGGCGGCTTCGCCGCTGCGGCGCAGGCGGTCAATCTCACCGCCTCTGCGGTCAGCCAGCAGGTCTCGGCGCTCGAGGCGGAACTGGGCGTGCGGCTCTACGACCGCACGCGCCGCCCGCCGGTGCTCACCGCCAAGGGCGCCGAAATGCTGCGCTCCGCCCGGCAGATCCTGCGCATCGTGACCGAGACCAAATCCTCGGTCAGCGGCGGCGAGGTTGGCGGAACGCTGGCGCTCGGCACATTGCGGACCGGGGCCAACTCATTGGTGCCGCAGGCGCTGGCGTCCCTGCGGGGACGCTTTCCCGAGCTGACCTATCGCCTGCGCATCGGCATGTCCGAAGAACTGATGGCCGAAGTGGTCTCGGGGCAGCTCGACGCCGCATTGGTGGCCGAGCATGTGGCGGTACCGCCAAGCCTGCGCTGGACCGAGGTACTGAGCGAGCCCTTGGTGGTGATCACCCCGCCGGGCACCGGCGGGCTGGCGATCCAAGACCTCATCCGCCGCGTGCCCTATATCCGCTACCGCACGCAGGTGCCGCTGGCACGGCAGATCGACACCGAGATCGCCCGGCTTGGCGTGGCGCCGCGGCAGGTGGTCTCGGTCAATACGATGACGGCGGTGGTGGGCTGCGTGCGCGCGGGGATGGGCTTTGCGATCATCCCCTATGTGGCGCTGCAGGATTTAATCACCGCGGCGCTGGACTGGTTTCCCTTCGGCGCGCCTCCCATTCACCGCAGGCTCGGGCTCGTGCAGCGCCCGACAAGCAGCCGCGCAGAGGTGCTCTCTGCGCTGATCGCCGCGCTGACCGAACACGGTCGCCCGCGCGACGATCACGATTGATCGCGGCAGATGCCCTCAGCTGCGGTCGTCGAGGATGCGCGCCAGCGCCGGGTCGTTGCCGAAGAACGGCTCGGCGGTGAGGGCCATCTCGCTCGACTGGTCGGGCTGGATCATCAGGCGTTGGCGCAGCTCGTTCTGGAACGGGCTGATCTTGCCCGAACGCCGGGCGCGCGCCTTCAGAAGCTCGCCTTCGATCGCGGCATCGATGTCGTGATATTCGCCCCGGGCGACCAGACCCTCGGCATAGGAGAGGATCTCTCCGCTGATGGTCACCGTCCGTGTCTTGCGCATGATCCAACCCCCCTCACTCGTGTGGCAGCGGCGGCCAGTGTAGCGCGAGTTGGCCCATGGGCCATCAGCAAAATTAACGTAGCGTTAAGACTTTTGTCGAAACTGCGACCTTAAAGAAAACCGGCCCGGACGGGGGAAACCGTCCGGGCCGGGGGATGTCATTGGCGCATGCGCCGAAGCGCGCGCGCGATCAGGCCCATTCGCCCTTGCGGAAGACCGGCACGCGGGTGCCATCCGCGCGGATGCCGTCGATATCAGTCTCCGGCCCGCCGATCATCCAGTCGACGTGGATCATCGAGCTGTTGCCGCCCTTGGCCGCGATCTCCTCGGCATTCAGCGAGGCGCCCTCGAGGAAGCACTTCGAATAGCACTGGCCAAGCGCGATGTGGCAGGCGGCGTTCTCGTCGAACAACGTGTTGTAGAACAGCAGACCCGACTGCGAGATCGGCGAGCCATGCGGCACCAGCGCCACTTCGCCAAGACGCGCCGCGCCCTCGTCGGTCGCCAGGAGTTCCTTCAGCACCGCCTCGCCCTTCTCGGCCTTGGCCTCGACGATGCGGCCGCCTTCGAACCGCACCTCGATGCCGTCAATCAGACTGCCCTGATGCGACAGCGGCTTGGTCGACCGCACGGTGCCTTCGACCTTCTGCGCGTGCGGCGTGGTGAACACTTCCTCGGTGGGGATGTTGGGATTGCACTGCACGCCGTTCTGCGCCGAACTGGCCCCGCCGTGCCACTCGTGATCATCGGCCAGCCCCACCGTCAGATCGGTGCCCGGACCGGTGAAATGCAGCGCCGCGAACCGTTCGGAGTTCAGCCATTCGGTGCGGGTGCGCAGCGCGGCGTTATGCTCGGCCCAAGCGGCGACGGGATCGGCCTGATCGACGCGCGAGGCGGCAAAGATCGCCTCGGCCAGCTTGGCCTGCGCCTCGGGTTCGGAAAGCTCGGGGAACATGCGCTTGGCCCATGCCACGCCCGGCCATGCGCAGATCGACCAGTTGATCTTGAAGTTGGTGATCTCTTCCATCGCCGGTTTGTAGGCCTTGGAGTTCGCCTTGCCGACTCGCGAGACCTTTGCCGGGTCCTGTTCAGCAAGCAGCATCGGGTCCTCGCCGACGATCGCCATGCGCGCCGCGCCCTCGCCGAAGGCCTCGGCCATACCGTTATAGAGCCAGCCGGGCGCCACATCGAAGGTGACGTCCTGACCGTCTTCGAAGCGCGCGAGCGCAACCTCCGAATCCGAAAGCAGCGGGGTCACCAGCGAGGCACCGGCGCGATAGGCGGCGCGGGTCACCGCCCGCACCAGCGGCAGCGCCGAAACCGGTGCGGTCAGCACAAGTTGCTGACCTTCCTGCAGGTTTACGCCGGTGCGCACGGCAACCTCGGCAAGGCGGTCGATCAGCTCGGGGTCGATGGCTGTGGACGTCATGGCAAGCTCCTTTTGTCTGTTTTGAGCGGTAAGCTGTGGCTCCGCCGGGCCGCCGTCAAGCAGATGAGCGCAGCAAAAGCCCATCCCCAAGGCCGATGACCATGCGTCACAGATGCGACACAAAAGCGACAGAGCCCTATGACAGATTGATGTCGCCGATCCTTTGGTGTTAGGAGGCCCGCCATGTTTCGGAAACTCTTGCATACGCTTCTTGGCCCGGCCTTCCGGCGGCCGCCGCAATTCCAGATCGCGGCGATGTGCTACCGCTATGCCCCGGACGGCGGCGCGCTCGAGGTTCTGCTGATCACATCGCGCGACACCGGGCGCTGGGTGGTGCCCAAGGGCTGGCCGAAGGCCGGACTCGACGCCGCAGGCGCCGCGATGGGCGAGGCGTGGGAAGAGGCCGGGGTCACCCCGCCCGTCGTTCCGCCCACCGAGATCGGCACCTACCACTATGACAAGCGGCTCGATGGCGGCCTGCCGGTGGACACCAAAGTGCATGTCTATGCGACCGAGGTCACGAAACTCGAAGATAACTTCCCCGAGGCCGGGCAGCGCGAGCGGCGCTGGGTCAGCCCCGAAGAGGCTGCGGGCATGGTTCAAGAACCAGAGCTCAGCGCCCTGTTCCGCCGCCTGCCGGCGATCCTGAAAGCGCTCGAAAAGTTTCGCTGACCGCCGCTCTCTGACTGACACGGATGAAGGATGCGGCGATGAGCGCGCATGACACCAATAAAGATTGGCCGACGCTGGACAAGGACCTCAACCGGATGTCCCTGCTCGAGTCGGCGTCGCTCTATACCGCGCGCCCGCTCGTCGGTCTGGGCGTCTCGCTGGTCTTTATCGCCCTGATGGCACTGCTCGCCGGTCTTGTCGCCGGTGCCACGCCCGGCACGATGATCATCGTCGTCGCCGCCGCCTTCGGAGCCTATATGGCGCTCAACATCGGCGCGAATGATGTGGCCAACAACATGGGCCCCGCCGTGGGCTCGAACGCGCTGTCGATGGCCGGGGCCATCGCCATTGCCGCGATCTGCGAAAGCGCCGGCGCGCTGCTGGCGGGCGGCGATGTGGTCTCGACCATTTCCAAGGGCATCATCGACCCCACCAGCCTCGATCACGGCGGACTCTTCGTGCAGGCGATGCTGGCGGCGCTGCTCTCGGCGGCGCTCTGGGTCAACCTCGCCACATGGATCGGCGCGCCGGTTTCCACCACCCATGCCGTCGTTGGCGGCGTGATGGGCGCGGGCATCGCCGCGGCGGGCTTTGCCACGGTGAACTGGCCAACCATGGGCGCCATCGCCGCAAGCTGGGTGATCTCGCCGGTGATGGGCGGGGTGATCGCCGCCGGGATGCTGGCCTTCATCAAGTGGCGGGTGATGTATGTCCCCGACCGTATCGCCGCCGCCCGTGTCTGGGTGCCGGTGCTGATCGGCCTGATGTCGGGCGCGTTTGCCACCTATCTCGCGCTCAAGGGCCTGAAGAAGGTGATGCATATCGACATGCCGATGGCGCTGCTGATCGGCCTTGGCGCGGCGATCCTCATCGGCCTGATCTCGGTGCCGCTGGTGCGCCGCCAGTCCGAAGGGCTGGAAAACCGCAACGCCTCGCTGAAGGTGCTGTTCCGGCTGCCGCTGGTGGTCTCGGCGGCGCTTCTGTCCTTTGCGCATGGCGCCAATGACGTGGCCAACGCCGTTGGCCCGCTGGCGGCCATCGTCGATGCGCTGCAGACCGGCACCGAAGGCGCGTCCGAAGTGTCCATCCCGCTTTGGGTGATGGTGATCGGCGCGGTGGGCATCTCCTGCGGTCTGATCCTCTTCGGCCCGCGGCTCATTCGCATGGTCGGCAGCCAGATCACCAAGCTCAACCCGATGCGCGCCTATTGCGTGGCGCTCTCGGCAGCGGTGACGGTGATCATCGCCTCGTGGCTCGGCCTGCCGGTCAGCTCCACCCATATCGCCGTTGGCGGCATCTTCGGCGTGGGCTTTTTCCGCGAATGGTACATGGCCCGCCGCGCCCGCAAACTGAACAAGGCCAATGGCCGCAAGCCGCTTCCGGTGGAAGAGCGTCAGCGCCGCAAACTGGTGCGCCGCTCGCATTTCCTGACCATCGCCGCCGCGTGGGTGGTCACCGTCCCGGCCTCGGCATTGCTGTCGGCGGTATGCTTCTATCTCATCTCGGCCATGCTCGGCTGACCCTAATCGACGCTTTACGGACTCGGATGCAGGGTATATAGCGCACCCTTTCCCGGCGCCCTGACTCGGTCTAACTCCTCGTACCGACATCCTTCGCCGACAGTCCTTGGATCGGATCTCAGACTTTGAAACAGACCCTCGCAGCCGCTCTGCAAGCCCGCGGATACGAAACACTCACCCCGGTACAGGAAGCGGTGACCGACACCGCGCTCGCCGGTGCCGACCTTCTGGTTTCCGCCCAGACCGGCTCTGGCAAGACGGTGGGCTTCGGCCTCGCCATCGCCCCCGCCGTTCTGGGTGACGCCGAAAGCTTCGGCGCCGCCGGTGCCCCCGAAGCGCTGATCATCGCGCCGACGCGCGAGCTGGCGCTGCAGGTGAAACGCGAACTGTCGTGGCTCTATGCCGAAGCGGGCGCCGTGATGGCCTCCTGCGTGGGCGGCATGGACGCGCGCACCGAGCGTCGGGCGCTGGAGCGCGGCGCGCATATCGTCGTCGCCACCCCCGGCCGTCTTTGCGACCACCTACGCCGCGGCGCGCTTGACCTGTCGCAGGTCAAGGCCGTGGTGCTCGACGAGGCCGACGAGATGCTCGACCTCGGCTTCCGCGAAGACCTCGAGACCATTCTCGAAGCCTCCAACCCCGAGCGGCAGACCCTGCTGTTCTCGGCCACCGTCTCGCCGCAGATCGCGCAGCTGGCGCAGCGCTACCAGCGCGACTCGCAGCGCGTCTCGGTGCAGGGCGGTTCGAAGCAGCACTCGGACATCTCCTATCAGGCGATCACCGTGGCGCAGGGCGATCAGGAAAACGCGATCACCAACCTGCTGCGCTTTCACGAAGCGCCCAATGCCATCGTCTTTGCCAACACCCGCGCCACCGTGGCGCGGCTGGTCACGCGTCTGACCAACCGCGGCTTCGCCGTGGTCGGCCTTTCGGGCGAGCTGAGCCAGGACGAACGCAGCCACGCGCTGCAGGCGATGCGCGACGGTCGCGCCCGCGTCTGTGTGGCCACCGATGTGGCCGCCCGCGGCATCGACCTGCCGAACCTCGATCTGGTGATCCACGCCGAACTGCCGCAAAGCAACGAAGCGCTGCTGCACCGCTCGGGCCGCACCGGCCGCGCCGGTCGCAAGGGTATCTCGGCGCTGATCGTGCAGCTGCGCGACCGCAAGAAGGCCGAGCGCATCATGCGCTTTGCCAAGGTCGAGGCCGAATGGCTCGAAGCCCCCAGCGCCGATGCCGTCCTTGAAAAGGACGAAGCCCGCCTGATGGGTGATCCGATCTGGACCGATCCCTCGCCCGAGACCGACGAGACGCTGATCAAGCAGATCACCGAGAAATACTCGGCAGAGCAGATCGCCGCCGCCATGGTCCGCCAGTGGCGCGGCCTGCGCTCTGCCCCCGAGGAACTGCTGCCGGTGGATGCGCGCCCCGAGCGCGCGCCGCGCTCCGAGCCCTTTGGCCCGAGCCGCTGGTTCACCGTGACCGTGGGCCGTGAAGGCAATGCCAACCCGCGTTGGCTGCTGCCGAAGATCTGCCGCGCCGGCCAGATCACCCGCGAGTTGCTTGGCGCCATCCGCATCGCCGATGAGCTGACCTACGTCGAGATCGCCGCCAATGCGGTCGACGGTTTCCTCGAGGCGCTCGGCCCCGACATGGAAGTGGCGCAGGGCCTCGTGATGGAAGAGGTCGATGGCCTCCCGGAGGAACTGAAAGGCGCGCCGCGCGGCCCCAAGAAGCCCGGCGGCTTCAAGAAGGACGGCGGCGGGTTCCGCAAGGAAGGCGGCTTCAAGAAGAAGGCCTTCGGCGGCCCCGGCAAAGGTGGCTTCAAGCGCAAGTCCGAGGACGGCGACTTCGACCGCCCGCGCCGTGACGGCGACAAGCCCAAGGGCAAGTTCGGTGCCAAGAAGACCTTCCGCGACACCGACGGTGCCCACAAGAAAGCCGGCCCCAAGAAGCACCGCAAGGGCTGAGGCTCCGCTTACAGAATGACAAAAAGGCCGCCGGACTATCCGGCGGCCTTTTCTGTTGGGTTTGGACATTTTGCGAGCCGGGCGAGCGCCGGCCCGGGGGGTGGCGCAAATCCACTCGAGGTCTGCACTTTATCCCTGCCAAATCCGAGCACCCCGCGAGCGCAGCACAACAATGACAAAGCGCCAGCCCGTGGGGACGGGCCGGCGCTTGCCCGGCGGCCTTCGGCTTTGTTCCGGGCCACAGCGTCAGTGCGCCGCGCCCCCTGCCCCGGCTTTCGGCGGCTTCATCGCCAGCGCCATCACCGCCAGCCCGGCAAAGAGCACGGTGATCAGCATGAACACGTCGATGAAGGACATCACCGTCGCCTGCTGCGCCACGCGCCCGGCCATCTGCTGCAGCGCGCCCTTGTCGCCGTCGATGCCCTGCGCCGCGAGGTTCTGCGCAAGCATGTCGAGCTGCCGCAGCGCCTCGGGGTTGTTCCAGTTCACCGCCTCATTGAGCCGCGCCGTGTGCAGCGCCCCCCGGTCGGTGAGCAGCGTGTTGATCACCGCCAGCCCCACCGCGCCGCCAAGGTTGCGCATCAGGTTGTAAAGGCCCGAGGCGCTCTTCATCTTCTCCGGCGGCAGCGTGCCAAGCGCGAGGTTGTTGATCGGCACCATGCAGATCATTAGCGACAGCCCGCGCAGCACCTGCGGCCAGAGCAGCTCTTGGAAGTCCCACTCGGCGGTCATGCCGGTCAGCATCCACGACGACACCCCGAAGCCCAGAAAGCCCAGCAACAGCATCAGCCGCAGGTCCATCTTCGACGACAGGATGCCCGCCAGCGGTGCCGAGGCGAACATCGCAAGCCCCGAGACAAAGACCGTCTGCCCGGTCATCAGGCTGTCGTAATCGCGGATCGAGCTCAGGTAGAGCGGGTAGAGATAGGTCATCCCGTAAAGCCCGATGCCCATCACGAAGCTGAACAGCGATCCGACGGCAAAGTTGGTGTCGGAAAAGGCCGAGAAATCCACCACCGGGTTCTTCAGGGTGAACGCCCGCCAGAAGGTGATGACGCCGCCCACGACCATGACCACGAACAGCACGGCGACGATCTCATCCTGAAACCAGTCGTTGCCCGGCCCTTCTTCCAGCACGTATTCCATCGCGCCAAGGAAACAGGCCAGCGCGCCAAGGCCGATCCAGTCGAACGTGTCAAAGAGCTTCCACTCGGGCTTGTCGAAATCCACCAGCGCCAGCACGCCGATGGTCACAAGGATGCCCGCCGGGACGTTCACCAGAAACAGCCAGTGCCAGCTCATCGCGTGGCTGAGATAGCCCCCCACTGTGGGGCCCACCGTGGGCGCCAGCGTCGCCACCAGCCCGATCATCGGCGAGACGATGGCCCGTTTCGAGGCCGGGAACAGCGTGAAGGCCGCGGCGAAAACCGACGGGATCATGCCGCCGCCCAGAAAGCCCTGCACCGCGCGCCACAGGATCATCTCACCTATCGAGCCCGACGTGGCGCAAAGGAACGAGGCGATGGTGAAGCCCCCCGCCGACACGGCAAACAGATAGCGCGTCGACATCATCCGCCCCAGAAGGCCCGAGAGCGGGATCATGATCACCTCGGCGATGAGATACGAGGTCTGCACCCAGCTGATCTCATCCGATGAGGCGCCAAGACCCGCCTGAATCTCCGGCAGCGAGGCCGAGACGATCTGAATGTCGAGGATCGCCATGAACATGCCGAAGACCATGACGAAAAACGCCGCGACCCTGCGCGGCGTCAGCTCGGGTTCTCCGGCCTTGATATCTGCGTCGGTGCTCATTCCGAGACCCCTGCAACTTCGGTGCCCTCAGGCGCGGTGCGCTGGTCGATCTCCACCACCACCGACAGGCCCGCGCGCAGGCCGGGGGTGTCCTCGGGCAGTTCGATCCGCACCGGCACGCGCTGCACGATCTTGGTGAAGTTGCCGGTGGCATTGTCCGCCGGCAGCAGCGAGAAGACCGAGCCCGTGGCCGGCGCGACCGAAACCACGCGGCCTTCGATCTCATGGCCTTCCAGCGCGTCGATGCTGACCTTCGCGGTCTCGCCGGGCTGGATATGGGCGAGCTGGGTTTCTTTGTAGTTGGCCTCGACGTAGAGCCCGTGGTCCGGCACCACGGCGGCAAGCCGCGCGCCGATGCTGACCAACTCGCCTTCTTCGATGGCGATATTGGCGACCGTGCCGTCAAAGGGCGCGCGCAGCACCGTGTGATCGAGGTCGCGCTGCGCCTGCGCGATGTCGAGTTCCATCTCGCGGCGGCTGCTCTCGGTCTCAGCGCGCTCGGCTTTCAGCACTTCGACCTGTGCCTCAGCCCCCTTGATCGCCGCCTCGGCGGCGGCCTTGTTTGCCTTGGCGGTCTCAAGCGCCTCATTGGCATCGTCGAGATCGGCCTGCGAGGTTACCTTGCGCTCGGCCAGTCCCTGCGCCCGCACCTGAGCCGTTTGCGCCGTGCGCAGCGCGGCCTCAGCGGCGGAAAGCTCGGCTTCGGCCTGCGTGACGCTGGCCTGCGCCGCGGCGGTCTGCGCGTCGATCCGGGCCAGCGTGCGCTCGAGTGTCGGCAATTGCGCCTGCGCCTGTTCCAGCGCGATGCGGTAGTCGCCATCTTCGATACGCACCAGCACGTCCCCTTTGGAGACATGCTGGTTGGCCTGCACCGGGATCTCTTCGACGTAGCCCTGCAGCTTGGACGAGACCAGCGAGAGATCCGCCTGCACATAGGCATCGTCGGTCTCGACCATGAACCGCCCCTCGGTCCACCAGCCATAGCCCTCATATCCCCCGGCCAGCAGTGCGATCAGCGCGATCCCCCCAAGGATGCGCTTCTTCCGTCCGGACTTTTTCGGCGGCGCCGCGTCTTCGTGAGTGGTGGCCTGTTCAGGCTGCGACGCTGCGGGACGTGTGTCGGGATCGGTGGCTTCAATGCGGTCGTGACGGGACATGGGGCGGACTTTCGGATCTCGGGACAAAGCACCAAGCGGGGGGAGATTCGACGGATCGAACCGCTCGGTTCGATACCACATAGGCGGGTGCCCTTACGAAATCAAGACTTCATCGAACCGGTCGGTTCGATTATATCAGAGGCATGAAACTCGATATCCTCTCGGAGCGGGCCAAGGCCTGCGCGCAAAAACGCCGCCACGCGGCGGGCGAAGATCCTCAGAAGCGCCGTCAGATCCTCGACGGCGCATGGCAGGTCTTTGTCGATCAGGGATTCGACGCTGCCTCGATGAACAGCATCTGCAAGGCGGCGGGGGTCTCGAAGGGCACGCTCTATGTCTACTTCGAGAATAAGGAAGATCTCTTCGTCGCGCTGGTCGAGGAGAAGCGAAAGGATTTCTTTGATGGCATCTTCGAGCGTCTGGCCGACGCCGGGACCATCGAAGAAAGGCTCTATGCCTATGCCATGGGCCTGTCGACGCAGCTCAATTCCGAAGAGGTGATCCGCGCGCAGCGCATCGTCATCAGCGTGGTCGAGCGCATGCCCGAATTGGGCACGCGCTTTTACGATGCAGGCGCACGGCATTTCCTGAGCTGCCTGCAGGATTTCCTGCAGCGCGAGACCGAGGCGGGCAACCTCAAGGTCACCGACACCGAGCTAGCCGCCGGTCAGTTCGTGGAACTTTCGACCACGCTCACATGGCGGCCACGGCTCTTTGGCCGCCGCCCCGATGCGCCGAGCGAGGATGAAATCGCCCGCGTCGCAAAGGACGCGGTGCGCGTTTTCTTGGCGGCCTACGGCACCTGAGGGCGCCTAAAGCCGCCGCCGGGCAAACTGGCGTTTAGCCTGCGCGGGTCAGCATCCCAAACAGATCGCGGGGATCGTCGGGGTCGGCCAGCAGGTCAAGCTGCTCGCAGAACGCCCCACCCTCGACCAGCCGGTGCACGTAGCGCAGCGCCGAGAAATCCTCGATCGCAAAGCCGACCGAGTCAAACAGCGTGATCTGCTTCGGCTCGCGCCGTCCGGCCACCTCGCCGCGCATCACCTGCCACAGTTCGGTCACCGGGTGATCTTCGTCCAGCTGCTGGATTTCGCCCTCGATCCGGGTCTGCTCGGGGTATTCCACGAAGATGTCCGAGCGCAGAAGGATATCGCGGTGCAGCTCGGTCTTGCCCGGGCAGTCGCCGCCGATGGCGTTGATGTGCACGCCGCTGCCAACCATATTGTCGGTCAGGATCGTGGCATATTGCTTGTCGGCGGTGCAGGTGGTGATCACCTGCGCCCCTTCGACCGCCGCTTCCGGGCTGTCGCAGCGCACAACGTCGAAGCCCTGCGCCAGAAGGTTCCGCTCGGCCTTGTCGGTCGCCGCCGGGTCCACATCATAAAGCCGCAGGCGGTTGATGCCGCAAAGCGCGCGGAAGGCCAGCGCCTGAAATTCGCATTGCGCGCCATTGCCGATCATCGCCATGACCTCGGCCCCTTTCGGCGCAAGGTATTTGCCGACCAGCGCCGAGGTCGCCGCCGTGCGCAGCGCGGTCAGCAGGGTCATCTCGGTGAGCAGGATCGGATAGCCATTGGCCACCGACGAAAGCACGCCGAAGGCGGTGACAGTCTGATAGCCCTCGCGCATGTTCTTGGGGTGACCGTTGACGTATTTGAAGCCGTAGTTTTCGGCATCCGCCGTCGGCATCAGCTCGATCACCCCGTCGCGCGAGTGGCTGGCGACGCGCGGTGTCTTGTCGAACTCGGGCCAGCGTTTGAAGTCATCCTCGATCACCTCGGCAAGCCCGGTGATGAAGGCTTCGACGCCATGGGCGTGCACGAGTTTCATCATGTTCTCGACCGACACGAAGGGCACGAAGGCCAGCGCCGAGGGTTTGAGATCGGAAGGGTTCACGGCCATCATCAGAAGCTCCGGGTCATACGGTCAAGCACGCGGCGGCCAAAGAGGCTCGCCGTCAGGTCGCACAGCAGTTTCGCCGTGCGCCCGCGCTCATCGAGGAAAGGGTTAAGCTCAACAAGGTCGAGCGAGCGCACCAGCCCGGAGTCCCCGAGGGTCTCCATGATCAGATGCGCCTCGCGGAAGGTGGCGCCGCCGGGCACGGTGGTGCCCACGGCGGGCGCAATGCCCGGTTCGAGGAAATCCACGTCGAAGCTGACGTGCAGCAGACCGTTCGCTGCCTTTACCTTTTCGAGAAAGGTCTTCAGCGGCGCCAGAACGCCGGTCTCGTCGATGGCGCGCATGTCGTGCACCTCGATCCCATGTTCCGAGATCAGCCTGTGCTCGGCCCGGTCGACCGAGCGGATGCCCATCATGCAGATGTTCTGGGTCGGCACGGCGGCGGCGAGCGGCGGGTAGGCGTCATTGCCGGACTGGCCGGTGAAATAGTTCACCGGAGTACCGTGCAGATTGCCGCTTTCCGTGGTGTCGAGCGAATGCAGATCGGGGTGCGCATCGAGCCAGAGCACAAAGAGCGGACGCCCCTGCTCTTGCGCGTAGCGCGCCATCCCCGCGACGGTGCCCGCTGACATCGAGTGATCGCCACCCATGAAGATCGGCAGATCATGCGCGCTGGCGGCGTCGAAAGCGGCGGCTTCCAGCACCTCGATCCATGCGATGGTTTCGGCGAGGTTGTGGATCGCGCCATTGGCGTGTCCCCGCGGGGACACCGCGGGAATGCTGAGGTCGCCAAGGTCGGTCACCTGCCAGTCGAGCCCGGCCAAGGTCGGCTCGAGCCCGGCGGTGCGCAGGCTGGCGGGCCCCATCAGGCAGCCCGGTTGCGACGCGCCGGTCTGGATCGGGGCGCCGAGAAGGGAACAGGTTCTGGGCATGGTCTCTCCGTTATGCTTGCGCGCATGATGCCGCGAGTTGCTGACGAATGTGATCGTCAATGTGATCAAAACGCATTAGTATCTGCTCACTTTGATCAGCATATGAGTCAAACCGTACAGCATGAGCCCACTTCCGAAAACCGACCGTGCGATCATCGCCGCGCTGCGCGGCGACGCGCGCATGCCGATCACGCAGCTTGCGCAGACCGTTGGCATCTCGCGCACCACCGCGCGCGCCCGGCTCGAGGCGCTGGTGGCCGAAGGGCGGATCCGGCGGTTCACCATCGAGACCGATCAGGATGTGGAAGGCGAGGTGCGCGCGATCACCATGGTAGAGCTGCAGGGGCGGCTGTCGCGCAATGTGATCCGCACGCTGACGCGCATCCCCGAGGTCTCGACCATCCACGCCACCAACGGCGCATGGGATCTGGTGGTGGAGATCAGGACGGACTCGCTGGTGAATTTCGACCGGGTGCTGCGCGAGATCCGCGACGTGCCGGGGGTGCTCAACTCGGAAAGCAGCCTGCTTTTGGCGCATGTGTCGGGATGAAGCCGGACAAGCGCCGGCCCGTGGGGTGGCGCTGCGGCGTCGGAGGTTAGCACTTTATGTCAGGCAGATCCGACGAACCTCGATCCCCTGCGCTTCAATGAAAAAGCGCCAGCCCGCCCGGACGGGCCGGCGCTTGTCCGGCGGCGCTACGCGCCTTGTTCCGGACTTTCGCCTTCGGCATCCTCCGACAGCGCCTTGAGACGGCGCAGCAGGGCCGCGTCGCGGAAGGCGACATCCTTGGCAAAGCTTTCCTCGGTCGGCGTGCCATAGGCCTCGGTCAGCATGGCGCGGGTGTCGGGATCAAGCCGCGCGTCGCCCAGATCGTCCCACCATGTCTCGACCGCCTCGCCGAGGTGATCGAGGAAATGCCCCATGCCGCCGACGCCGCCCGCCAGCGCAAAGATCTTGCCCTGCCCGATGAAGGCCCACCTCTGGCCCGGCCCCATGGACGCCGCAAGGTCGATGTCCTGCATCGACGCCACGCCCTCGCGCGCAAGGTAGACGCTTTCGCGCAGCACAGCGGCCTGCAGGCGGTTGGCGATATGGCCGATCATCTCGCGGTTCAGCTTGATCGGCACCTTGCCCACCGATGTGTACAAGGCCATCGCGGCCTCGACCGCCGCCGCCGAGGTCAGCTTGCCCGGCACCACTTCGACCAGCGGCACAAGGTGCGGCGGGTTGAACGGGTGACCAACCACCAGCCGCTCGGGGTGTGTCATCTCGGCCTGCAACTCGCTGGGCATGATGCCGCTGGTCGACGAGGCGATCACCACGTCCGGCGCCAGCGCCGACTCGAGCTTGGCGTAGGTCTCACGCTTGATCTCGATGCGCTCGGGGGCGTTTTCTTGCACCAGGTCCGCGCCGGTGGCGGCCTCTTCGGGGCTGGCGAAAAACGCAAGCGCGGCGAGCGCATCCTCGGCGCTGCGGCCCGAGGTCTGGCCAAGCGCTTCCATCGACGGCCATGCGGCGCGGATGAACTCGCGGAGCTTGGCTTCGGCTCCGGCGCCGGGATCGCTGGCGCGGACGCTGAGACCGGCGCCAAGGAACAGCGTCGCCCAGCTGGCACCGATGGTGCCGGTGCCGATGACGGCGATGGTCTGGGGAAGGGTTGGGGATGACATGGGAAAACCTCTCGGATTCGGGAAATCGCGCATGGCTGGGCGGAAACCGCCTCGCTTGCGCGCACCCTAGCCGTTTGCGCGGCGGGCGAAAGGCCCCTCGGTGGGCGCAGCGCCCACCGCCGCCCGCCATGCCGCGGCGTAATCCGCCAGCGCCGCCCGGTCCAATGTGACCGCGTGCGGCTGCACCGCCCCTTTCGGTGCCACGCCGGTCGCCAGAAGCGCCGCGCCGATGCTGGTGCCGGTGGCCGAAGGCGAGCAGGCAATCTGGCGCCCGGTCGCGACGGCGAGCATGTCGAGCAGAAGATCATTGCGGGCGAATGGCCCTTCGACAAGGATCGGCCCTTCGGCCCCGATCAGCGACAGGCATTCGGCGGTCATCAGCCCGAGGTAGAACGCAAGCGCCACGGATTTCTCGCCCGGGCTCATCGCCGCGCTCCAGCCGCCCTGCTGGCCGGGGAACGGCCCCGAGCTGAGCTCGACCGAGGGCCGCAAATGCGCACCCCGTGCCAAGACTGCGGCCACATCAGCGGGATCATGCGGCGCGATCTGCGCTTTCAACAGATCGTATTCGCGCCCGCCCATGAAGCGCGCCGACGGGGTCGGCCCGCCATCCGCGTTGACGTTGATCAGCAGATCGCGCGCCGGATCGAGCGCTATCTGCCGCCCCCCCACCGCCATGGAGATCACCCATGTCCCGGTGGAGACCACCGCAAAGGGCTGCGGCAGGCTGCGCAGATGCGGCAGCAGCGAGGCGTTGGAATCGTGGATGCCGGACATCACGGGGGTGTCCGGCGCAAGCCCGGTGCGGGCGGCGATCTGCGGCAGGATGTGCCCGGCGCAGTCGCTGGCATGATTGAGCGGCGCCATCTTCCCCTCGAGCCCCAGCGCCGCGACCAGCGGCGAAAAGCCCGCCTCGCGCGGCATCCACAGATCGGTGTGACAGCCAAGCGAGGTATATTCGCAGCCAAAGCACCCGGTGAGCCGGCCCGACCAATACTGCGGATAGGTCACCACCTGCGCCAGCCGGTCACGCAGGCCCGTCTGAGTTTGCAGCAGCCAATGCAGCTGCGCCCCGGCATTGAGCCCCATCGGCAGCCGCGGCGAGCCGGTCCGGGCAAAGCCGGGCCGGATGGCGTCATACGCCTCGGCCAGATCGTCGGGACCTGTGTGTTCGTAATCCAGCACCGGGCAGGCAAGTTCCCCGGCGCTGTCCAGCAGCGCCAGCGAGGCGCCATGGGTGGTGATGCTGATCGCGTCGATCCCCTGCTCGGCCTGCAGCGCGCTCAGCCCCTCCATCAGAAACTCCCAAAGCCCGTCGATGTCGTAATGCGGATAGGGCCCGTCCGTCCGGACGGTGTTGGGCCGCGTCCGCACGGCGATCTCGGACAGGCTCTGCATATCGACCAAGGCCAGCTTGGCGTTGGTCTTGCCGATGTCCCAGACGGCGACACGGCGTGGAGGGTTCCGCCCGCTCATGGCAGATGAAACATCGGTTGCAGCGGCACGGCCAGCGGTTCGTTGTCGGGGTTGGTCTGCATGATATCGGCCATATGCGCCCACCAGCGCTGCATGACCTCGGTCTGCGGCAGCGCGTCCATACCGTGATCCTCGCACCGCCAAAGCACACCGAAGAGATGGTTGGTCTCGGGGTCGAGGTGGATCGAGTAATCCTCGACGCCCGCGTCTTTCAGCAATGCGGCCAGTTCGGGCCAGATCGCATCATGGCGGCGTTTGTACTCTTCGGCGCAGCCGGGGTTGAGCACCATGCGGAAAGCATATTTCTCCATCAGCGCCTCCACATCGCCCAGAGCCGCGGCAGGGCGATCACCCCGATCAGCAGCGCGCCGATGAAGATCGACATGACGATGCCCGGCACGTTCAGAAGCCCGAGCCCGAAGGTCACCAGCCCCATGACGAAGGCGGCGATCACCACGCCGGGGATAGAGCCCGAGCCGCCGAGGATCGACACGCCGCCGAGCACCACCATGGTCACCACCTCAAGCTCCCAGCCAAAGGCGATGGAGGGCCGCGTCGAGCCGAGCCGCGACGTCAGGCAGATCGCCGCGACGCCCGACATGAGCCCGGTCAGCAGGAAGAGGATGAACTTCACCCGCGCCACGCGGATGCCGGAAAAGCTGGCGGCGGTGGGGTTGTTGCCGATGGCATAGACCATGCGGCCAAAGTTGGTCCGATGCAGCAGCAGGTAATAGAGCACGGCGAGCAGCGCGAAGAGTACGAACTCGAAGGAGATCACCCAAGCGACGTAGCCTTGGCCGAAGAAGGCGAACTCGGGCGGGTAGCCGCGGTAAGCGCCGTCGCCGAGCACGATATAGGAAATGCCGCGGAAGAGGCTCATCGTGCCGATGGTGACCACGATCGACGGCAGCCCCATCTTTGTCACCAGCAGCCCGTTGACCGTGCCGCAGATCAGACCCGTGGCAAGGCCGATCAGCACCAGCTCGGGGGTGCCCGCCCCATATTGCGCGGCGGCGCCCATGGCGGTGGAGGCCAATGCGATGATCGAGGCGACCGAAAGGTCGATCTCGCCGCTGATGATCAGCAGCGCCATGGCAAAGGCGATCATCGCCTTTTCGGTGAAGTTGAAGGTGGCGTCGCTGAGGTTCCACGCGTCGAGGAAATAGGGCGAGGCGAAACTGTTGGCGGTGAAGATCGCCACCGCCACGGCAAAGAGCAACAGTTCCCAGCTTTTCAGCAGCCGCTGGACCGGGCTGTGCAGCCGGTCGGGGATGTGACGCGGGGCCGTCTTGTCATGATGGGTATCTGTATGGTTATCGGTGGGCCCGTTTTTGGCCGTGTCGCCTTTCGCGATGATAGCGCTATCGGTCATGCGTGGCCCTCCGCCCGCTTGAGGATGATACGGCCTCTCGAGCGCCCCGAGCGGGCGTTGAACGCCACCGCGACGATGATCGCCGTGCCGGAGATGGCCAGTTGCCAGAAGGGGGAGATGTCGACCACCGGCAGGGCGTTCTTGACGATGCCCAGAAACAGCGCCCCGAGGAGCGTGCCGAGGATCGTCCCAGCCCCTCCGGCGATCGAGATGCCGCCGATCACGCAGGCGGCGACCACCTCCAGCTCGAACCCGCCGGCAATGTCCACATAGGCCACCGAGTAGCGCGCCACCCAAAGATAGCCCGTCAGCCCAGCCAGCATGCCCGAGATGGTGAAGGCCATGAACTGCGTGCGGCCCACGTCGATGCCGGTGTAGACCGCCGCATGCGGGTTACCGCCCACGGCGTAGAAGGCCCGGCCCAGCGGCGCGCGGGCGATGCCGATCAGAAACAGCGCGGTGACGGCGATGGCGATCCATGCGAGGACCGGCAGGCCTAGCAGGTTGGCCCGCGGAAAGCCGGTGAAGGCCGCGCTCATCTCATGCGCATTGACCCATGCGCCGCCGGAGATGACGAAGATGATGCCGCGATAGATGGTCATCGTGCCCAGCGTCACCACGATGGGCGGGATGTTCAGCTTCCACACGAGCAGCCCGTTGAACATGCCCATGAGTGCCCCCATGGCGAGCGCGAGCAGCAGGATCACCGCCACCGGCACGCCGGGATAGGCGGCGTTGAGCATGGCGCAGACCATGCCGGTGAGCGCGAGATTGGCGGCCACCGACAGGTCGATGCAGCGGGTGAGGATCACCACGGTCTGCCCCAGCGCCAGCAGGATCAGCGGCGAGGTGTCGGTGAAGACCCGCACAAGGTTGCCGGGCGCCACAAAGGCCGGAAAGCGGCTGGCGATCAGCGCGAGCAGCGCAAGGATGGCCGCGCAGAGGATCGCTTCGCGGGATTTCAGGAAGGTCGTCATACACAGGCTCCCTGGTCAGGCGCAGAAACCAGAGGGCGGTTGGGGGCGCTGCCCCCTCTTCGCTGCGCGAATTCACCCCCGGCGTATTTGGAAAGAGAAGAAGCGGCATGGGCGGGCGCGCGGGTCATGGCTGCGCTCCGATCCCGGCGGCGTGGCGGACGAGGTTTTCCGGGGTCAGCGCATCGCCCTCCAGCTCGGCGGCAATGAGGCCCTCGCGCATGACGATGACGCGGTCGGACATGCCCAGCACCTCGGGGATTTCCGAGCTGACCATGATCACCGACAGGCCCTGCGCGGCAAGTTCGGCCATGAATCCATGCACGGCGGCCTTGGAGCCGATGTCGATGCCCTTGGTGGGCTCGTCGAGGATGATCACCTTGGGCTGGGTCGCCAGCCATTTGGCGATCACCACCTTCTGCTGGTTGCCGCCCGAGAGATTGCCGACGTCCTGATCCAGCGCGGCGGCGCGCAGGTCGAGGCGTTCGGTATACTCGCGCGCGAGGACAAATTCCTGCGACAGCCGCAGGAAGCCGCGGCGCGAGGTCTGCGCCAGCGAGGGCAGCGTGACATTCTGGAAGATCGGCAGGCCGATGACGGCGCCCTGCTTGCCGCGATCCTCGGGCACATAGACGATGCCATTTTCGACCGCCTCGGCGGGCGAGCGGATCACCCGCACCTGCCCGTCGATGCGCACCGCGCCCTTGCTGGGTCTGGTCACGCCAAACAGCGCCTGCATCACCTCGGAGCGCCCGGCCCCCACCAGACCGTAAAAGCCGAGGATCTCGCCCCGGCGCAGGGTGAAATTGA
This sequence comes from Salipiger sp. ABN3_019, assembly GCF_056158605.1. NCBI lineage: Bacteria > Pseudomonadati > Pseudomonadota > Alphaproteobacteria > Rhodobacterales > Roseobacteraceae > Salipiger > Salipiger sp. ABN3_019. The sequence goes on along the minus strand of NZ_JBSWTP010000010.1, from coordinate 106,016 downwards.
TCTCGTCGAACTCGGTGGGATGGGCGTAGCCCACCACTTTCAGCACCTCATCGCCGACGTTATGGGCGCGCTGCGGAAAGATCTGATCCACCGAGCGGCCCACCATCAGGCGCACCAGTTCGGCCTCATCGACCTCTGAGATGAGACCCGAGCCCACGTGCTGCCCGTCGCGAAACACCGTGTAGCGGTCGGCGATGCGGAAGATCTCGTCGAACTTATGGGAGATGAAGAGGATCGCGCGGCCCTCGGCGCGCAGCCGCTCGACCAGTTCATAAAGCTCTTCGATTTCTTTGTGCGACAGCGCGGCGGTGGGCTCGTCCATGATGACCACGCGCGCGTCCACCGACAGCGCGCGGGCGATGGCCACGAGGTGTTTCGAGGCGATGCCAAGCTCGCGCAGCGGCATGTCGGGATCGAGATCGGCGTCGATGCGCGACAGGATCTCCTGCGCGGCCTTGCGCATCTTCGGCCAGTCGATCAGCCCGAAGCGGCCGCGCGGCGCGTGACCGATGAAGATGTTCTCGGCGACGGAAAGCTCGTCGAAGAGCACCGTCTCCTGATGGATCGCGGTGATCCCGGCGGCGGTGGCGTCCTGCGCGGTGGCGAAATGCACCGGCGCGCCGCCAAGGGTGATGGTGCCGCCATCGGGCTGATAGATGCCGGTGAGCGTTTTCACGATGGTCGATTTGCCCGCGCCATTCTCGCCCACCAGCGCGGTGACCTGACCGGGGTAAAGCTCGAGCGTGACCCCATCGAGCGCCTTCACGCCGGGAAATGTCTTGGTGATCCCCTCGAGCCGCAGCACGGGCGCGGCATCGGCCGGCGCTGCTGCGACGGGCGGGGTGGTGAGGCTGACTTGCATCGAGGCCCCCGGGTTCATGGGTTTGGGTGCAACCCCGGCGCTGCGGCGCGCCGGGGCCAGACTCTGCGCCGGGTTCAGGCGCGGATCAGAAGATGCTCTTGAACTCGTCGATATTGCTGGCGTCATAGACGAAGGGATCGGCCATGGCGCCCTCATTGTTGTCATCGAGGGTCAGCGTGCCCATGCGGCCCATGGGGATCTCGGCGCCCGGTGCGGCCTCGGCGTCGCCGGTGGCCAGCTCATAGGCGAGATAGGTGGCCGAATAGCCCAGATCGATCGGGTTCCAGATGGCAAAGCTTTTCGACGCGCCGCTCTCGATCGCGCCCGCCATCTCGGACGGCAGGCCAAGGCCGGTGACATTCACCTGCCCCACTTTGCCAGCGTCCTCGACCGCACGCGCGGCGGCGACGATGCCCACCGAGGTCGGCGCGATGATCGCGTCGAGGTCGGGATAGGTCTGCATCAGGCCCTGCGCCTCGCGGTAGGATTTGTCGGCAAGATCGTCGCCATAAACCGTGGTCACCACCTCGATGCCCGGATAGTCGCCCATCACCTTGTTCATCTCGTCGATCCAGATGTTCTGGTTCGTCGATGTGGTGGTGGCCGAGAGCACCGCGACCTCACCGCCCTCGGGCAGATTGTCGGCGGCGAGCTTGATGATCATATTGCCGATAAGCGGGTTCGACGAGGGGTTGAGATGCAGTTGCCGCCCCTCGGGCGCGACGCCGCTGTCCCATGAGATCACCGTGATGCCGCGCTGCATCGCCTTCTTCAGGGCGGGCACCAGCGCGTCGGTGTCATTGGCCGAGACCGCGATGGCGTCCACGCGCTGTGCGATCAGCGAGTTGATCACCTCGATCTGCCCTTCGGCGGTGGTGTCGGTGGGGCCGGTGTAGATCACCTCGACATTGCCAAGCTCGCTGGCGGCCTCCTCGGCGCCTTTGGCGGCGGCCTCGAAGAAGCCGATGCCGAGCGCTTTCACCACCAGCGCGATGCGGACATTGTCCTGCGCCTGCGCGGCACCGCCCGCCAGCATCAGCGCCGCAAGCGCCGTGCCTCCGAAAATCCGTCTCGTAATGCCCATTGTCTCCTCCCTAAGTTATGAGCCGTTCCTTATGTGCCGCGGCGGTCACCCCGCCCCGGCGTCTCGCACTCGACCGGTCTGCGCCACGATCAGCCGGATCTCGGCTGCCTCCAACATCGAGGCGGTGCGGTCGGAAATGCCTTCATCGGTAATCACGATGTCGATGCGCTCGAGCGGGCAGAGCACGAGGCTCGAGCGGTTGTCGAATTTCGAACTGTCGACCAGCACGACCAGCTCGTCGGCCTGATCGATGAGCTTCTCTTCTGCCTGAATCAGCAGCGGGTCGGCTTCCATCAGCCCGATGGGCCCCAGAGCGTGGGCCCCCATGAACATGCGCTTGGCATAATAGTGCCGTGTCATGTCGCTCGCGAAGGGCGACAGGATGATGTTCTGTTCGCGGTAGAGCGCCCCACCGGGCAGCATCACCGTGTTCTTGGAATTCTTCAGCAGATGTTCGGCGATGGGAAAACTGTTGGTCAGCACCTGCAGCCGGCGGTTGGCCAGCGGGTGCACCATCTGAAAGGTGGTTGTCCCGCCGTTGATGATGATCGCCTCGCCATCATCGCAGAGCGCCACGGCCTCGCGGGCGATGGCCTGCTTCTGGTCGCTGTTGATCGCCTGGTTCACCGCGAAGGTGCGCCCGGCCAGCCCCGGCAGCGGCGGCGGGGTCAGCGCCTCGGCGCCGCCACGGACACGGCGCAGCCGCTTGGCGGCATGCAGCGTGGCAATGTCGCGCCGGATCGTCGCCTCGGAGGTGCCGGTCAGAGACACGAGTTCCGAGACCGTCACGATCGGCCGCTCCTGAACAGCAGACAATATGATCCTATGGCGCTCGGTTTCGTGCATCGGGTCCTCCTGTTCCGCTCAGATTGGACGAATCCCTCATCAAGTCAATCACGTTTTTTCATTTTCAATCATACTGCGCCGCAGCATGATTGTTTTTGATTGTTTGTGGTTGACAGAATGAGCGCAGCGCCGCAGCTTTCAGGGCGAGGAGGCGGCCATATCGGACCGCAACATTGGGAGGACACCATGCTGACACGGGCCAAGGACCGCCTGCAAAATCTGTGGGATAGCGACAAGGCGGCGGCGATGAGCGAGCCGGAAAAGTTGCTCTACCGCTCGAACCTTCTGGGGTCGGACAAGAGAATCACCAATTACGGCGGCGGCAACACCTCGGCCAAAGTGATGGAACGCGATCCGCTCACCGGGAGCGAGGTCGAGGTGCTCTGGGTCAAAGGCTCTGGCGGCGATGTTGGCTCGATGAAGCTGGACGGGTTTTCGACCCTCTATATGGACAAACTGCGCGCGCTGAAGGGCGTCTATCGCGGACCCGAGCACGAAGACGAGATGGTCGGCTACCTGCCCCATTGCACCTTCAACCTGAACCCGCGCGCGGCCTCCATCGACACGCCCCTCCACGCCTATGTCCCCCGCGCGCATGTGGACCACATGCATGCCGACGCGATCATTGCCATCGCCGCCTCGACGGAGTCGCAGGCTCTAACACGGGAGATCTTTGGCGACCGCATCGGCTGGCTGCCGTGGAAGCGGCCCGGCTACGAGCTTGGCCTCTGGCTCGAGACGTTCTGCCGCGAGAACCCCGAGGCGGACGGCGTGGTGCTGGAAAGCCATGGTCTCTTCACATGGGGCGATACCGCCGAGAGCTGTTACGCGACCACCATCGGGATCATCAACGAAGCCATCGCATGGCTCGAAGAGAAGACCTCGGGCACCCCGGCCTTCGGCGGTGCCAAGCACCAGAGCCTCGCCCCCGAGGCGCGCCGCGAGGTTGCGGCCGCGCTGATGCCCGCCATTCGCGGCATGGTGTCCGGCAATCAGCATATGGTCGGGCATTTCGACGATCAGGAGGCGGTGCTGGAGTTCGTCAACGCACGCGCGCTCGAGACGCTCGCCCCTATGGGCACCTCCTGCCCGGACCATTTCCTGCGCACCAAGATCGCGCCGCTGGTTGTGGCATTCGACCCTGAAAACCCCGATATAGACTCTGTTCTTGCCGAATTGCCTGCGCAGGTCGAGGCCTACCGCGACGCCTACACCGCCTATTACGAGCGCTGCAAGCGCGAGACCTCCCCGGCCCTGCGCGACCCCAATGCGGTGGTCTATCTCATCCCCGGCGTCGGCATGATCACCTTCGCCAAGGACAAGGCGACAGCGCGCATCTCGGGCGAGTTCTATGTGAATGCGATCAATGTGATGCGCGGCGCGTCTGCGGTCAGCGACTATCAGGGCCTGCCCGAGCAGGAGGCCTTTGATATCGAGTATTGGCTGCTGGAAGAGGCCAAGCTGCAGCGCATGCCCAAGCCCAAGTCGCTCGCAGGGCGTATCGCGCTGGTCACCGGCGGCGGCGGCGGCATCGGTGCGGCCACGGCGGAGCGCCTGCTGCGCGAAGGGGCCTGCGTGGTGCTGGCCGACATCGACATCAGTGCCGCAGAGAGGGTCCGCACCGAGCTTTCCAGTCTCTATTCCAGCGATGTCGTGCGCTCGGTCGCCATGGATGTGACCCGCGAAGACGCCGTGGCGCGCGCCTATGCAGAGACCTGTGTGGCGTTCGGCGGCGTCGATATTCTGGTGTCGAACGCGGGCATCGCCTCCTCTGCACCGGTGGAAGAGACATCCTTGGCGCTCTGGTCGCGCAATATGGACATCCTCTCGACGGGCTATTTCCTGGCCTCGCGGGAGGCGTTCCGCCTGCTGCGCAAACAAGGCCTCGGCGGCGCGCTAGTGTTCATCGGCTCGAAGAACGGGCTTGCCGCTTCGCCCAACGCCTCGGCCTATTGCACCGCAAAGGCGTCGGAACTGCACCTCGCCCGCTGCCTCGCGCTGGAAGGCGCCGAGCATGGCATCCGGGTCAATGTGGTGAACCCCGACGCGGTGCTGCGCGGCTCGCGCATCTGGGAGGGCGAATGGCTCGACCAGCGCGCCTCGACCTACGGCACCGACAAGGCGGGCCTCGAAGAGATGTACCGCAACCGCTCGATGCTCAAGCGCTCGGTGCTGCCCGAGGATATCGCCGAGGCGGCCTATTTCCTCGCCTCTGACCTCTCGGCAAAATCTACCGGCAACATCCTCAACGTCGATGCCGGCAACAAGGAAGCCTTCACGAGATAAGGCTCTGTTTCGGCCAAAACTGTGTCTGATACGGCGGCGGGGCGAGCGTCCCGCCCGCCAGCAGCCGCCACGGGAGAGGCGGCATGGGAGGGATTTGATGATTAGCAGCGATCTGATCGCCACGCAGAACGAGGGGCGCGCCGATGCGCTCAAGTTCGACTACGAAATGCTGGGCGCGCAACTGGCCCGGCGCGGGGTCGATATCGACACTATCAAGCGCAAAGTAGGCTCTTATGGCGTGGCTGTGCCCAGTTGGGGCGTGGGCACCGGCGGCACCCGGTTCGCCCGCTTTCCCGGCGGCGGAGAGCCGCGGGACATCTTCGACAAGCTCGACGATTGCGGGGTCATCCATCAGCTCACCGCCGCGACGCCCAGCGTTTCGCTGCACATCCCGTGGGACAAGGCCGATCCCGCAGCGCTGCGCCAGAAAGCCGCCGAGCTGGGGCTTGGCTTTGATGCGATGAACTCAAACACCTTTCAGGATCAGCCGGGGCAGGCTCTGAGCTACAAGTTCGGCTCGCTGTCGCACACCGATCCGGCGGTGCGCGCGCAGGCGGTGGAGCACAACCTTGAATGCATCGAAATTGGCGAGGCGCTTGGCTCCAAGGCCCTGACGGTGTGGATCGGCGACGGTTCGAACTTCCCGGGACAGACCGATCTGACCGCGCAGTTCGAGCGCTACCTCGGGTCCATGAAGGATATCTACAAGGCTCTGCCCGAGGACTGGCGGCTGCTGTCCGAGCACAAGATGTTCGAGCCCGCCTTCTATTCCACCGTCGTGCAGGACTGGGGGACGAACTATCTGATCGCCAAGGAGCTGGGGGACAAAGCGCTCTGCCTCGTCGATCTGGGGCACCACGCGCCCAACACCAATATCGAGATGATCGTGGCGCGGCTCATCCAGTTCGGCAAGCTGGGCGGCTTCCATTTCAATGACAGCAAATACGGCGACGACGACCTCGACACCGGCAGCATAGACCCGTTCCGGCTGTTCCTCGTGTTCAACGAGTTGGTCGCGGCGGAGGGCAACGAGGGCTTTGCGCCTGCCCATATGCTGGATCAGTCGCACAACGTCACCGACCCTATCGAGAGCCTGATTTCCTCGGCCAACGAGGTGCGCCGGGCCTATGCGCAGGCTTTGTTGGTGGACCGCCCTGCCCTTGCAGGCTTCCAGCAAGAGAACGACGCGCTGATGGCGGCTGCGACGCTCAAGGCCGCCTATCGCACCGACGTCGAACCGATCCTCGCCATGGCCCGCTTTGAGGCGGGCGCGGCGATTGATCCGGTCGCCGCGTATCGGGCATCGAACTACCGCGCGAAGGTTTCTGCGGAGCGCCCCGAGGTCAGTGGCGCGGGCGGCGGGATCATCTGAGACTGCGGTTTTTCGGCCTATTTCCGGCTTTCGGGGCGTCTGCCTCCTGCCCGGCGGTGAAAACCGTCGGGTTTTTTGTTGTTTTACATGCATTTAAGGCCTGATATGAGTTCCGAATTGGCTCCAAAGCCCTGATTCGCAGTGATTTTGGCCCGAATCACCTGATTTTCCGCGTTTTCCACGACTCCCGGTATTGCCGATCCCGCATGCGACTGAACCCGGATCGCGCGGTGTGATCATGCACCAGTTTTGCCGCTGCTCTTGGGTCGCCTTTTGCGCTGCAAATTGAAGCGGACACCGACTTCGCAAAAACCGACTTGGCCTGTCTGAACGCCCTGCCCGGCAACTCTGGGTAACCCATGGGTTACCCAGAGTCGCATCAGATATCGCCTTCCCACTCGCGCCGCAGCGCAGCCTCAGTCACCGGCTGACGGATGGCTCCCCGCACCAGACTGCACGACAATCAGGATGCTCAGAGCGGCGCGCTTCGGGGCCTATAGCCACTCTCGCGATGGGCGCCCCCTGCCCTAAATCACCCACCCAAGCAAAAGGCCGGTAACCCATGGGTTACCGGCCTCTCATGCCTTAGTTTGTGGGCCGGGTTACCGCCCCCTGCCCTGTAACCCGCGGGTTACTCGTCGCGCAGAACCGCCTCGAACGCCTCAACCGCCTTCTGCAGCCGCTTACGGTCCACCGAGGAGAAATCGATCTCAGAGAGGATACGGCACTCGCCCTTGCGCGCGGTCACCTTCGACAGGCCCACGTGAAATTCGTATTTCACGCTGCGCTGGCGCGGAGCCTGCTCGGCTTTGCCCTCGGACCGTTCAGCGCTGAGAACGAACTTCTTCAACACGTCTGTCTGCTCATCCACGGAACTGGCGTTCGACAGCGCCGATTTCAGCGAAGCAATCCGGCCCGGCGCGGCCTGCATCTTGCGCGCCACGTCGACACCGAGGTTGCGCGACACGGATTTCGGATAGGGCAGCGCCTCATCGAGATGGTCGAGCAGATAGACAAAGCTGCGGATGTAAGAGCGCTTCATCTTATGCAGCGACGCATAAATGCGGCCGACCAGTTCTTCGGCCCCCATCCCGTCGAGCCCGGTGTCCTGCGCGGCGGTGATCGCGACCTGCGCCATCTCGGCGAAGCTGAGGTCTTCACGGATCACGTTCTCTTCGACCATGTCGATATAGAGATCGATCCGCGTCCCCGCCTCTTCTGCGACGCGCGCCACGGCCTTGGCAAACCGCGCGTCGCCGGTTTCCGTCAGCAGTTGCTGCAACGCGGTCAGACGCCGCCAGCCTTTTTTCAGCTGAAAGCCGGTCTCGGTGCGATAGACCTCGATCGGCTCTTTCTGCCCACGCTCGCGGATCGAGGCCTTGAGCTCTTCCATCTCGTCGGACGCGGCGACACTGGAAAGGTCCAGACGGTCGCGCGGCAGATCATCGGTGCGGATGTCTTCAAGCGGCACCGCCACCAGAACGCGACCCTCTTCCTGCGCGAGCCGGAACGCTTTGGCGTCCGTCGCATTCTGACGGCGCTGCTCGACGAGGTTCTCGGTGCTCTCGGTCATGCTGCTCGCAGCTTCGCGCACCGCCGCGCCCATCGGACCGGGATCACGGCGGCGCGGTTTGACCTGCGCGGGCTCGATCGGGCCGAAACCGAACTTGTTCTTGCTGCTCATGCTTCAACCTCTTCCTTCGCGCCTTTTGCTTCCCATGCGCGCAGCACCACTTCCTTGAACTCATCATAGGCGGAGTCAAAACTCTGCCGAGCCCGCTTCCACGTCTCGCGGGTCATCTGGCGATAGTCCTGCTCATAGACCGATTGCTGGAAGCGGCCCGACTGTTCGACCGCACGGGTCATCTCGATGGCGTGCTTACAGACGTCGGCGCCAAAGACATTGCGGAAGGCGTCCATCATCGCGACGTGCAGCGGGTTCGATTGCTCGAAGCGCGTCATCAGCAGGCGCACGTCGGCGAAGCGCTTGGGCAGGCGGATGCCCGCATCTTCGGCGACCTTGGCGAACCCGTCCGAGATATCCTCGAGCGCATCGCCAAGCTGACCAAGGAAGCTGGTGGTGGAGTCATATTCCCAATAGCCGGGGCCCGAGGGGATATAGAGGATGTCCGCCGCGAAGGCCGCGTTCAGCGACTGGTAGCCGATCGCCGGCGGGCAGTCGAAGATGATGAGGTCATATTGGTCCTCGGGCAGCTCATCGAGGTAGCGCGAGACGCAGCCGAAGAAGCTCCACGCTTTGTGCATGGCGCGGTACTGCGCCGAGGCGAACTCGACGAAGGCGGCGTTGGCACAGGAGGGGATGATGTCGATGGTCGGCCAGGCGGTCTTTTGGATGAAGTCCTGGATGCGCTGCGCGCCGATCGACTGCACATCCTCGGGCAGCTCATCGGCGGTGGGGTAGGGGCAGTCCGCGGGGTCATCATATGCGGCGGCGATACGGTCCGCCTCGCGGCAGAGGTCGCGGCACATGATGCCCCAGACGGTGTTCCATTCCTTCACCTCGGTGAGGCCCATGGAGTGGGTCATCGTCGCCTGCGGGTCGAAGTCGATCACCAGCACGCGGTAGCCGTCGAGCGCGGCGGCATTGGCGAGGTGCTGGGCCACGACCGTCTTTCCAACGCCGCCCTTGAAGTTCGACACCGCGACGCGCATCGCGCGCCCGGCCGGGCGGTGGGGCAGCAGTGACTTGCCGCGGAAGCGCAGGCGGCGGCGCAGCTCATTGATCTCTTGCAGGGTGAACCACCGCTGGCGGCCATCCTCCTCGACAGAGCCCTGCGGCAGCGAGGGATCATCGGCCAGCTTCTTGCGCAGCGTGTCCGCGGGCACGTCGAACATGAAGTGGCTGATCTCCCAGATAGAGAAGGGACGCAGGATCTTTTCCTCTGCCGGGGAGAAGGTCGCGCGACGCACCGCAGCCTGCTGCGCAAGGCTGCGTTCGTTCATCGATTGAAGGTCTGTATGATCTCTCATGAGCCTGCTCGTGTTTTCTGTTACTGTCCTTTCAATAACGCGAATTGCAGAAAGGGCAAAACCCGGAGTTCTCGATTTCTCGTATTTTCGCGAAGATTTTCAGATTTACGGGATTTCTGCGGCGGGTCAGGCACAGTTTTCGTGACACCCTCAGCCGGGAAGGGGCAGATATGGTGACAATCCCCCCTTGAAACGGTGTCAGCTTGTGTGTCACCCATTACCAATATACCGATTTTTTCCAAATAAATTTGGATTAGGGATCCCGTCCCGTATTTGAGCCCCCGTTGACAAACGACGGGAAAATCCAGCACTGTCGAAGCCAACGGGGAATCGGCCAATGAAGCCGAACCCAATCAGGCGGCAGAGCAGACGAGCATGGACTTCAAACGATTTACGGGACCTCAGGCAGGGTCTCAGAAATATGACCTATTGACCGCCATAGCGGTGGCCGGGCTGAACGGATCGCCCGGATTCCAGACCTCGATGCTGCGGCTCGTGGCGCTCGTCACGGCGCGCTACAACTGGCGCAACGACGAGCTGACCGTGGGGCAGCGCGAAATGGCCCGGCTCTGGTCGGTGGACGAGCGAACCGTGAAGCGAGAGGTCAAACGTCTGACCAAGCTTGAGATCCTGCTGCAGCTGCGCCCCGGCGTTCGGGGCAGGGTGGCGGCCTACCGGCTGAACTACGCAGAGATTTACCGGCTGAGCGAGCCGCATTGGGACAAGGTTGGCCCCGATTTCTCGGCCCGGATGGAGGTGCAGCAACCGCAAGACGCGCCGCCCGCCGAAAAGGTCGTCCGCGTGGATTTCGCCGCGGCCCGCGGTGCCGAGCCCGTGCCGCCGGCCGAGACGCCGTGGCCGCGCACGCTGGCGCGGCTGGCGCAAAGCGATCCGGGCCTCTATCGTAGCTGGTTCTCGGGGCTTGCGCTCGAAAGCTTCGACAACGGCCTGCTGATGCTCAAGGCCCCGTCGGCCTTCGCCGCGCAATACGTGCTGACGCACCACATGCGCCCGCTGCACGGAATGGCCCAACAGGAATTTCCCGGCCTGCGCCGGATCGAGATCGGCTCCTGAGCCTTCGTCTAGACGGAAATATCCCGGGGGAGTCGCCGCGCCAGCGGCGGCGGGGGCAGCGCCCCCGATGGTTCCGAGGCTGGAAGCCCGCACCAAGAGCGCCGCAACAGGGCGCTTTACAATAGTAATAAAGTAATACTTAATAACCTCAGGACCTGAGGAGAGGTCCAAGGGAGGAAATCATGAATATATTGAAAAGCTTGCTCGCAAGCGCCGCTATCCTTGTGCCTGCCGTCGCTTTTGCCGAAGGCGAGACCGTGGGCTTCAGCCAAATCGGATCGGAGTCCGGCTGGCGCGCCGCCGAGACCACGGTGACCAAGCAACAGGCCGAGGAGCGCGGGATCACGCTGAAGTTCGCCGACGCGCAGCAGAAGCAGGAAAACCAGATAAAGGCGCTCCGCAGCTTCGTGGCGCAGGGGGTCGATGCGATCCTGCTCGCTCCGGTCGTCGCCACCGGCTGGGAAGAGGTGCTGGAAGAGGCGAAAGACGCCGAGATCCCGGTGATCCTGCTCGACCGCAACATCGACGCGCCCGAAGACCTCTATATGACCGCCGTCACCTCGGATCAGGTGCATGAGGGCATGGTGGCGGGCAACTGGCTGGTCGAGGCCGTGGGCGATGCCGACTGCCCGGTGGTCGAGCTTCAGGGCACCACCGGCTCGTCGCCCGCCATCTCGCGCAAGAAGGGCTTTGAAGAGGCCATCGCGGCGGCCGACAATGTCAGCATCACTCGCAGCCAGACCGGCGATTTCACCCGGGCGCAGGGCAAGGTGGTGATGGAGAGCTTCCTCAAGTCCGAGGGCGGCGAGAACATCTGCGCGCTCTATGCGCATAACGACGACATGGCCGTCGGCGCGATCCAGGCGATCAAAGAGGCGGGTCTGAAGCCGGGCGAGGACATCAAGATCGTCTCCATCAACTCGGTGCCCGACATCCATCTGGCGATGAAGGCAGGCGAGGCCAATGCCACGGTGGAGCTGACGCCGAATATGGCGGGCCCGGCCTTTGACGTGCTGGAGGCGTACTGGAAGGACGGCACCATGCCGCCGAAGTGGATCCAGACCGAGTCCAAGCTCTACACCAGCGATGACGACAACGCGGCCATTTACGAGAGCAAGAAGGATCTCGGATACTGACGCTGCGCGGCGGGGGTGATGCCCCTGCCAAGGGCGCCTTCCGGCGGGGGCCGGGGGGCGCATTGCCCTGCAAAGGGGCCCTGTTTCAGGGGGGAGGACACGGGATGGTCACGCCAGAACCGGTGCTGCACGCGCGCGGCATCAGCAAATTCTTTCCGGGCGCCATCGCGCTCGATGACGTCGAACTGGCGCTCTATCCGGGCGAGGTGCATGCGCTCCTCGGCGAGAATGGCGCGGGAAAATCCACGCTGATCAAATGCCTGACGGGAGCCTACACCCGCGACGGCGGCACGATCGCGCTTGCGGGCGCCGAGATCGATCCGCGCGATCCGCTGGACAGTCAGAGCCTCGGCATCGGCACGGTCTATCAGGAGGTGAACCTGCTGCCGAACCTGACGGTGGCCGAAAACCTCTTTCTGGGCCGCCAGCCGATGCGCTGGGGCATGGTCGATCACCGCAGGATGCGGGCCGAGGCGCGCGAGGTGCTGCGCGACTATGGACTCGACATCGACCCGAGCCGCCTTTTGGACAGCTATTCCATCGCCATCCAGCAGATCGTCGCCATCGCCCGCGCCGTCGAGCTGTCGGGCAAGGTTCTGATCCTCGATGAGCCCACCGCCAGCCTCGACCATGACGAGGTGCAGCTGCTGTTCTCGGTGATCGAGCGGCTGAAGGGCAGGGGGCTGGCCATCGTCTTCATCACCCATTTCCTCGATCAGGTTTTTGCCATCTCGGACCGCGCCACCATCCTGCGCAATGGCCGGGTGGTGGGCACGCGGCGGCTTGCCGATGTCAGCCAGACCGAGATCGTCACCCTGATGCTCGGCCGCCAGCTCGAGGCGGCGACGCATCACCGTGCGCAGTCCGAGCCGGGTGAAGTGCTGCTGTCGCTCAAGGGCTTCGGCAAGCGCGGCAGCATCGAGCCGTTTGATATGGACATCCGCGAGGGTGAGGTGGTTGGCCTTGCCGGGCTGCTTGGCTCGGGCCGCAGCGAGACCGCCAATGTGGTCTTTGGCGTGGTCGCGGCGGATCAGGGCACGGCCGAACTGCGGGGCAGGGGGCTGCGCATCACCAACCCGCGCGAGGCGATCCGCAACCGCTTTGCGCTCTGCCCCGAGGATCGCAAGACCGACGGCATCGTCGGCGATCTGTCGGTGCGCGAGAACATCATCCTGTCGTTGCAGGCGCGTCAGGGCTGGCACCGCCCTATTCCCCGCGCCAAGGCCGAGGAGATCGCCCAGCACTACGTGAAGGCGCTGGATATCCGCCTCGCCTCGCTGGACATGCCGATCCGCCTGCTGTCGGGCGGCAACCAGCAAAAGGCGCTGCTGGCGCGCTGGCTGGCGACCGAGCCGGAACTGCTGATCCTCGACGAGCCGACGCGCGGCATCGACGTCGGCGCGCACGCCGAGATCATCGCGCTTATCGAGCAGCTGCGCGAAAAGGGCATGGCGCTGATCGTCGCCTCTTCGGAGATGGAGGAACTGGTGGCCTATTCCTCGCGCATCGTTGTGCTGCGGGACCGGCGGCAGGTGGGCGAGCTTTCGGGCGCCGAGATTTCCACCAAGGCCATCGTCGAGGCCATCGCGGCGGAGGACGCGGCATGATGACATCCACGCTGAGGCGGGTGATGCCGCAGATCATCATTCTGGCGCTGGTGCTGGGGGCCAACTTTCTGGTCTTTCGCGGGTTTTTCCACGTCGAGTTCCAGCACGGGCGGCTCTTCGGCAACCTGATCGACGTGCTCAACCGCGGCGCACCCACCGCACTTCTGGCCACCGGCATGACGCTTGTCATCGCCACGCGCGGCATCGACCTGTCGGTTGGCGCGGTGATGGCCATCGCCGGCGCGGTCGGCGCCTCGGCCGTGGTCGGCGGCGCGCATTGGACGGTGGCCGTGCTCATGGCGCTGGCGGCGGGCGCGGCCTGCGGGCTGTGGAACGGCGTGCTGGTGGCGATTTTCCGCATCCAGCCCATCGTCGCGACGCTGGTGCTGATGGTCGCCGGGCGCGGCATCGCGCAGCTGCTGACCGAGGGCGCGATCCTCACGTTCAACGATCCCGGCCTGATCCGGCTCGGCGCGGGCACCATCGCCGCCGTGCCGACGCCGATCTGGCTGTGGATCGCCGTGGCCTGTGCCGTGGGCCTTGTGATCCGCCGCTCTGCGCTTGGCCTGCTGATCGAGGCGGTGGGGATCAACCAGACCTCCTCGCGCCTTGCAGGGATCAACGCGCGGGTGCTGCTGATCGCGGTCTATCTGGTCTCGGGGCTCTGCGCGGCGCTGGCGGGCGTCATCGTCGCCGCCGACATCAAGGGCGCGGATGCCAATAACGCCGGGCTGTGGATGGAGCTGGACGCGATCCTCGCCGTGGTCATCGGAGGCAATTCGCTGCTTGGAGGGCGGTTCTCGATCACCGCGTCGCTGCTGGGGGCGCTGATCATCCAGGGGGTCAATTCGCTGATCCTGCTGTCGGGCATGCCGGTGGAGTTCAACCTCGTCATCAAGGCGCTGATCATCATCGCCATCCTCGTCATCCAGAGCCCGCGCGTGCGCCACAGCCTCTACCTGCTGCGCGCCTCGACCGGGCCGGTCCTGCGCGAGCGGCCCAAGCCGGCGCGGCGGACCCAGCCAGAGGAGGGCCAGCCGTGAGCCAGTCCACCAAGCTTCCGCTTTACATCACGCTGGCAACCTTCGTGCTGGCCTTCGTCCTCTGCGCTGCGCAATACCCGGCGATGGCCTCGACGCGGGTGGTGGCCAACCTGCTGACCGACAACGCCTTCCTTGGGATCACCGCGGTCGGCATGACCTTCGTGATCCTGTCGGGTGGCATCGACCTCTCGGTCGGCTCGGTGATCGCCTTTACCGGGGTCTTCCTTGCGGTGATCCTGCGCGACACCTCCATTCACCCGCTGGTGGCCTTCGCGCTGGTGCTGCTGATCACCACCGGCTTTGGCGCGGCCATGGGCGGGATCATCCACTACCTCGAGATGCCGCCCTTCATCGTCACGCTGGCGGGCATGTTCCTGATGCGCGGGCTGGCCTATGTGCTGTCGACCGAGTCCGTGCCGATCACGCACGAGTTCTATGATTGGCTGCAGTCGCTCTATTGGAAGGCGCCGGGCGGCGGGCGGTTCCGGCTCACCGGGGCGCTGATGCTGCTGACCTATGTGTCGGCGATGATCGTGCTGCACCGGACGCGCTTTGGGCAGAACGTCTATGCCATCGGCGGCTCGGCGCAGACGGCGCAACTGATGGGCGTGCCGCGGGCGCGCACGACCATCGGCATCTATGCCGTCTCGGGCGGTTTGGCCGGGCTCGCGGGGATCGTCTACACGCTCTACACCTCGGCGGGCTACTCGCTGGCGACGGTGGGGGTGGAGCTTGATGCCATCGCCGCTGTGGTCATCGGCGGCACGCTTCTGACCGGGGGCAGCGGATTTGTCGCTGGCACTTTCTTTGGCATTCTGATCATGGGGCTGATACAGACGTATATCGTCTTTGACGGCACGCTTTCGAGCTGGTGGACGAAGATCGTGATCGGGGGCCTGCTGTTCGCCTTCATCATGCTGCAGAAGGGTTTGGGTTGGGCAACGACGGCGCGCATAAGGCATCTGACCGCATCAGACGCGCGATCATGACTTTGACGGCGGGCGGCGGTTTTTCTGACCGCGCCCAAAGCCATACCACCCATGTTGTCGACCAGCTTGGGCTGGCCATTGTCGCCGGGGAATATCCCGAACGCGCGATGATCCCGCTCGACCCGGACCTTGAAGAGATGTTCGGCGTGTCGCGCACGGTGATCCGTGAGGCGAAGAAGACGCTGATCGCCAAGGGGATGCTGGCCTCGAAGGCGAAGGTCGGCACGCGGGTGCAGCCGTCGTCCGAGTGGAATATGTTCGATCCCGACGTGCTGCGCTGGCATTCCGAGCAGAAGACGCCGGGGCGCTTCGTGCATGATCTCAGCGAGATCCGCCTGATCATCGAACCCTCTGCGGCGGCGCTGGTGGCCGAGCGGGCCGGGCCGGAAGAGCACAAGCGCCTTGCCGCAAGCTGCGAGGCGCTGGCGCAGGCCGAGAGCCGCAGTGCCTTTGCCATGGCCGATCTGGAGTTTCACAAGCTGATCCTGCAGCTTTCGGGCAACCGCTTTTTGCAATCGCTCGGAGACCTCGTGCAGGCGGCGCTTTATGCGCAGCTGATCGCCGAGGCCGAGGAGGCGCGCGATCCCGGAGATCTGGCGCGCAGCGTCGACAAGCATTGCGCCATCGTCGACGCGATCCGCGCCGGGGCGCCGGATGCAGCAAGGCGGGCGATGGAAAAAGTCGTGACGGACGCGCCCGCGGGCGGGGTGAAACGGGCGGGCTGATCCGGCTCAGAACGCCCGGATGCTTTCCTGCACCATGGTCAGCAGCCGCTCTGCGGCGGTCGACAGATGGCGTCCGCGCGCCTGAATGATCAGATAGGGCTCGACAGTGATCAGCCGGTTCAGCCGCAGCCGCCGCAGATCGGCCGAGACAGGCGGCTCCAGCATCAGGTCGATCACCTCTTGCGACATGGGCGCGACGGCGTCTGAATCCTTTAGCAGCGCGATGATCGCCAGCAGCGAGGAGGTGGTGATCACATCGGGCGGCGCGGTCAGCCCCTCGTCGTGAAAGGCGGTCTCGATGGCGGCGCGGATCGGCGCGCCGCGCTGCTGCAGGATCCAGCGCGTGCCATGCAGATCGGCGATGGCCACCGGTCCCTGCGCCAGCATCGGGTGCCCCTCGCGCACGAGCAGCTGGACGATTTCGTCACGCGCGGGCTCGATCAGGAACTCGCGCTCGTTCACCTGCGGTGGCAGGCGGGCGAGGGCGAAATCCAGCTCGCCGCGCTCCAGCGCCTGCACCAGTGCCACTGAAGGGGCGACTTCGATCGAGATGTCCACCGAGCGCGACTCGGCCTTCAGCCGCTGCACCTGTGGCACCAGCTGGCCAAGCGCCGGGCCGGTGACTGCGCCGACCCGCACCGTGCCGCCAAGGCCCGAGTGCAAATCGTCGAAATCCTCGGCCATGCGGCGCAGGTCATGCTCGATGCGCCGGGCGTGCCGCGCGAGCAGCGCGCCGGTGGGCGTGGGCTCCATCCCCTTCGGCGTGCGGCTGAACAGCTGCGCACCCACCGCTTTTTCCAGATCAGCAAGCATCCGTGAGGCACCGGGCTGGGTCATCCGGCACACATTCGCCGCCACTTGCAACTGCCCGTGTTCCGCAATGGCGGCGATCAGGCGGATTTGGGCGGGGCGCAGGTTCTTCAGAAGCTCGGACATATCACATACCTATACCGATATGCAGATTACCAATAATGGTATTTGTTCGGTATGTCGCCATTAAGTAGGACTTTTGACGTCGCCAAGGGAGTCCATAAGGAGTCCGCGGGGACAAGTGGGGTGCGGGAGACGCCCCCTTAACGGGAGGATACCGATGACTTTCAAGAAACTCGCGGGTGCGCTCGCGGTGAGCCTTGTTGCGCTTTCCAGCGCGGCATTCGCCCAGGACAAGGGCACCGTTGGCATCGCCATGCCGACCAAAAGCTCGGCGCGCTGGATCGACGACGGCAACAACATGGTCAAGCAGCTGGAGGAAGCCGGCTACGAGACCGATCTGCAATACGCAGAAGACGACATCCCCAACCAGCTCGCGCAGATCGAGAACATGGTGACCAAGGGTGTCGACGTGCTGGTGATCGCCGCCATCGATGGCACCACCCTGTCGAACGCTCTGGCCAACGCTGCCGCCTCGGGCGTGCGCATCGTGGCCTATGACCGCCTGATCCGCGACAGCGGCGACGTCGACTATTACGCCACCTTCGACAACTTCAAAGTGGGCGTGCAGCAGGCGACCTCGCTGGTGGAAGGTCTCGAAGAGCGCTTCCCCGACAGCAAGCCGTGGAACGTCGAGCTCTTCGGCGGCTCGCCGGACGACAACAACGCCTACTTCTTCTACAATGGTGCCATGTCGGTGCTGCAGCCGCTGATCGACAGCGGTGACATCGTCGTCCAGTCCGGCCAGATGGGCATGGACAAGGTCGGCACGCTGCGCTGGGACGGCGCGGTGGCGCAGGCGCGCATGGATAACATCCTGTCGGCCAACTACACCGACAAGGACGTGCACGGCGTGCTCGCACCCTATGACGGTCTGTCCATCGGCATTCTCTCGTCGCTCAAGGGCGTCGGTTATGGCTCGGGCGATCTGAAGATGCCGATCGTCACCGGTCAGGACGCCGAAGTGCAGTCGGTGAAATCGATCCTCGCAGGCGAGCAATATTCGACCATCTTCAAGGACACCCGTGAACTGGCCCGCGTCACCGTCGGCATGGTCAACGCCGTGATGGAAGGCTCCGAGCCCGAGATCAACGACACCGAGACCTACGACAACGGCGTGAAGGTCGTCCCGTCCTACCTGCTCGAGCCCGTCCCGGTGGACGCCTCGAACTGGGAAGAGGTTCTGATCGGCTCGGGTTACTACACCGAAGATCAGATCAAGTGATCCTCCCGCCATGCCCCTTCTTGTTTCCGGGGGCATGACATCAGGGGGAGGCCCTTTGGCCTCCCCCGACCTTCACTTCATACAAGGCAGGTACGGGTCATGACTCTTCTGCTCGAGATGCGCGACATCACCAAGGAATTCCCTGGTGTGAAAGCGCTCGACCAGGTGAACCTTCAGGTCCGCGAAGGCGAGATCCACGCGATCTGCGGCGAGAATGGCGCCGGGAAATCGACCCTGATGAAGGTGCTCTCCGGGGTCTATCCCGTGGGCAGCTACGACGGGGAAATCCATTACGATGGCGGGCTCGCCGAGTTCAAAACGCTGCGCGACAGCGAAGACAAGGGCATCGTCATCATCCACCAGGAACTGGCGCTGGTGCCGCAGCTGTCGATTGCCGAGAACATTTTTCTTGGCAACGAGCGACAGAAAGGCGGCGTGATCCAGTGGCAGGAGACCTTCCGTCGCACCGAGGAACTGCTGGCCAAAGTGGGCCTGCGCGACGCGCCGGGCACGCTGGTCGACAGCATCGGCGTGGGCAAACAGCAGCTTGTCGAGATCGCCAAGGCGCTTTCGAAAGACGTGAAGCTGCTGATCCTCGATGAGCCGACGGCGGCGCTGCAGGAGAACGACAGCCGCAAGCTGCTCGACCTGATGCTCGAGCTGAAGGCGCAGGGCGTGACCTGCATCATCATCTCGCACAAGCTCAACGAGGTGCGCTATGTCGCCGACACGGTCACCGTGATCCGCGACGGCATGGCAGTGTCCGAGCTTGATGCCTCGCAGGGCCTCTCGGAAGATCAGATCGTGCGGGACATGGTGGGCCGCGACATGTCGCAGCGCTATCCCGACCGCACCCGCCGCGCCGGCGAGGTGGTGATGGCGGTGAAGGACTGGAACGTCTGGCACCCCGAGCACGCCGAGCGGCAGGTCATCAAGAACATCAGTTTCAACGTCCGCGCGGGTGAGGTCGTCGGCATCGCGGGCGTCATGGGCTCGGGCCGGACCGAGCTGGCCATGTCGATCTTTGGTCAAAGCTGGGGGCGGAACATCTCGGGCGAGGTGTCGCTGCACGGCAAGCCGATCGACGTGTCGAAAGTGGACCGCGCCATTAGCAACGGCCTCGCCTATGTCACCGAGGACCGCAAGTCTCTGGGGCTCATCCTCGACGAGAGCATTCGCTTTAACACCACGCTGTCGAACCTTGGCGGCGTTTCGGACAAGGGCGTGCTGAACGAGGCTGAGGAGACCGAGGTCGCCGAGCGCTACCGCAAGGCGCTGGCCACGCGCACGCCCACGGTGATGCAGCAGGTCGGCAACCTGTCGGGCGGCAACCAGCAGAAGGTGGTGCTGGCCAAATGGCTGTTCACCGAGCCCGAAGTGCTGATCCTCGACGAGCCCACGCGCGGCATCGACGTCGGCGCGAAATACGAAATCTATTCGATCATCAACGAGCTGTCCGCCGAGGGCAAAGCCGTGGTGATGATCTCGTCGGAGATGCCCGAGCTCTTGGGCATGTGCGACCGCATCTATGTCATGAACGAAGGCGCTTTTGTCGGGGAACTCTCCGCCGAGGAAGCCAGCCAAGAGCGCATCATGTCGCTCATCGTCAGCGAGTGAGGGGGAGGGGACATGTCCACTCAAACGGCAGAAACCGCAGGCCAGCCTGAAAGCCAAGGGCTCAAGCACTACCTGCGCAACCACATGCGTGAATACGGGCTGCTCTTCGCGCTGATCGCCATCATGGTGTTCTTTCAGGCGGTGACCGGCGGCACGCTGATGCGCCCGGTGAACATCACCAACCTGTTCCTGCAGAACAGCTATATCATCATCATGGCGCTGGGGATGCTCATCGTCATCGTCTCGGGCAACATCGACCTCTCGGTCGGCTCGGTGCTGGGCTTCATCGGCGCGTTGGCGGCGGTGATGATCGTGCAATGGGATTGGCCCGTGCCCTTGACCATCCTCGCCTGTCTGATCGTCGGCGGCCTGATCGGCGCGGCGCAGGGCTATTGGGTGGCTTATTGGTCGATCCCCTCGTTCATCGTGACGCTTGCGGGGATGCTGGTGTTCCGCGGCGCCTCGCTGTGGCTGCTGCAGGGGCAGTCGGTGGGGCCGTTCCCGCCGGGCTTCCAGATGCTGTCGACCGGCTTCGTGCCCGATCTCTTCCCGGCTGCAATGACTTCCGGGCTGGCCGAGATCGCCGGGTCGCGCAACTTCAACCTGCTGGCCATGGCCGTGGGCGTCATCGCCGCCGTCACCATCGTCTGGCTGGGGCTGCGCGAGCGCGCCCGTGACAAGGCCTATGGCATCGAGGGCGAGCCCGCCAACTTCTTCTGGATCCGCAATGCCATCGTCTGCGGCGCGCTGCTGTTCCTGACCTACAAAATCGCCACCTTCCGCGGCATGCCCAACGTGCTGGTCACCATGGGCGTGCTGATCATCATCTACGCCTTCATCACCCAGAAAACGGTGATCGGTCGCCGCATCTATGCGCTGGGTGGCAACCGCAAGGCGGCCAAGCTCTCGGGCATCAAGACCGAGCGTCTGACCTTCCTCGCCTTCGTCAACATGGGCGTGCTGGCGGCGCTGGCGGGTCTGGTTTTCGCCGCGCGTCTTAACACCGCGACCCCCAAGGCCGGCTTCGGCATGGAGCTGGACGTGATCGCGGCGGTGTTCATCGGCGGCGCGTCGATGGCGGGCGGCTCGGGCAAAATCGTCGGCGCGGTGGTCGGCGCCTTCATCATGGGCGTGATGAACAACGGCATGTCGATCATGGGCATCGGCATCGACTACCAGCAGATGATCAAGGGGCTGGTGCTGCTCGCTGCCGTGATCTTCGACGTCTACAACAAATCGAAACAGGGCTGAGCCGCGCGCTCAGCCCCCGATAAAGCCGCTCTGGAGGCACCCATGTCCGTCAAGGATTTCACCCCCGCCCCCTGGCCGCGCAAGCTGCGCTCGACCCATTGGTATTCGGGCAACTCGCGCGACACGATCTACCACCGTGGCTGGCTGAAGAACCAAGGCTACCCGCACGACCTGTTCGACGGGCGTCCGATCATCGGCATCCTCAACACCTGGTCCGATCTCACCCCCTGCAACGGCCACCTGCGCGAGCTGGCGGAAAAGGTGAAGGCGGGCGTTTGGGAGGCTGGCGGCTTCCCGGTCGAGGTGCCGGTATTCTCGGCCTCGGAAAACACCTTCCGTCCCACGGCGATGATGTTCCGCAACCTCGCGGCGCTGGCCATCGAGGAGACCATCCGCGGCCAGCCGATTGACGGCGCGGTGCTGATGGTCGGCTGCGACAAGACCACGCCCTCGTTGATGATGGCGGCGGCTTCTTGTGACGTGCCGTCGATCGTCGTGACCGGGGGGCCCATGCTCAACGGCTATTTCCAGGGCGAGCGCGTGGGGTCGGGCACGCATCTGTGGAAGTTCTCCGAGATGGTGAAGGCCGGCGAGATGACGCAAGAGGAGTTCCTCGAGGCGGAGCAGTCCATGTCCCGCTCCTCGGGCACCTGCAACACGATGGGCACGGCGTCGTCGATGGCCTCGATGGCCGAGGCGCTTGGCATGGCGCTCTCCGGCAATGCGGCGATCCCGGCGGTGGACAGTCGCCGCCGTGTGATGGCGCAGCTTTCGGGTCGCCGCATCGTGCAGATGGTGAAGGACGACCTGAAGCCGTCGGACATCCTGACCAAAGAGGCTTTCGAGAACGCCATCCGCACCAATGGCGCCATCGGCGGCTCGACCAATGCGGTGATCCACATGCTGGCGCTGGCGGGCCGGGTGGGCATCGACCTGACGCTCGACGACTGGGACCGCTGCGGGCGCGACGTGGCGACCATCGTCAACCTGATGCCCTCGGGCAAATACCTGATGGAAGAGTTCTTCTACGCGGGTGGCCTGCCGGTGGTGCTCAAACGCCTCGGCGAGAGCGACCAGCTGCACAAGGACGCGCTGACGGTCTCGGGCGCCAGCATCTGGGATGAGGTCAAAGACGTGGTGAACCACAACGAGGACGTCATCCTGCCGCTTGAGAAGGCGCTGACCCAGCAGGGCGGCATCGCCGTGCTGCGCGGCAACCTCGCGCCCAAGGGCGCGGTGCTGAAACCCTCGGCGGCCTCGGCGCATCTGCTCAAGCACAAGGGCCGCGCCGTCGTCTTCGAGGACATCGACGACTACAAGGCCAAGATCAATGACGAGGCGCTCGACATCGACGAGACCTGCATCATGGTGCTGAAGAACTGCGGGCCCAAGGGCTATCCGGGCATGGCCGAGGTCGGCAACATGGGCCTGCCGCCCAAGGTGCTGAAGAAGGGCATCACCGACATGATCCGCATCTCGGACGCGCGCATGTCGGGCACCGCCTATGGCACGGTGATCCTGCACACCTCGCCCGAGGCTGCGGCGGGTGGGCCGCTGGCGGTGGTCAAGGATGGCGACATGATCGAGCTTGATGTGGAAAGCCGCCGTCTGCACCTCGACATTCCCGATGAGGAACTGGCCGCGCGCCTTGCCGCATGGTCGCCGACGCATGATCTGCCCGGCAGCGGCTACGCATGGCTGCACCAGAGCCACGTCGAAGGCGCCGACACCGGCGCGGACCTCGACTTCCTCAAGGGGTGCCGCGGCAATGATGTGGGCAAGGACAGCCACTGATGGATCTGTTTGACGACCGGACCTGCAAATTGGGCGAGGGGGCGCTGTGGCACCCCCTTCGCGGCGAGATCTTCTGGTTCGACATCACCGGCAAACGCCTGCTGTCGCATCATCCCGCCTCGGGGCACACGCGGGACGTGCCGCTGACCGAAATGTGCTCTGCCGCGGCATGGATCGACCGGGACCGTATGCTCATCGCCTCGGAGACCGGGCTTTGGGAATATGACGTGACCACCGGTGTCTTCGGGCATCTCGTCGATCTGGAAAAGGACTGTGCCTCGACCCGCTCGAACGACGGGCGCGCGGACCCTTGGGGCGGGTTCTGGATCGGCACCATGGGCAAGCAGGCCGAACACAAGGCCGGCGCGATCTACCGCTATGCCGAGGGGGCGCTGCGCACCATCGCGGACCGCATCAGCATTCCCAACGCCATCTGCTTCGACCAAGATCGCGGCTGCGGCTATTTCGCCGACACCGCCAAGGCGCATCTCTACCGCGTGGCGCTGGACGCGGCGGGCTGGCCCGCGGCGGAGCCAGAGCTTTTTGTCGATTTCGCCGAACACGGGCTGAGCCCCGATGGCGCGCTCACCGATGCCTCGGGCACGCTCTGGGTCGCGCTCTGGGGGGCTGGGGCGGTGATCGAGGTTTCGCCCGAGGGCGTGCTTGGCGCGCGCCACGAGATGCCCGCGCCGCACAGCACTTGCCCGGCCTTTGGCGGGCCGGATTTCACCACGCTTTACTGCACCACGGCGACGCAGGGCCTTGGCCCGGACGCGCTGGCCGAGGCGCCGCTGTCGGGCAAGCTCTTTGCCCAGCTTGGCGCGGGGCAGGGCCGGGCAGAGCCCGCCTTTATACTCGACAGGGGAGACGCCTGATGAGCGATCCGATCCAGCTTGGCCTCGTCGGCCTTGGCACCATCGCGCGCAACCAGCATCTGCCCTCGCTCGAGGATGTGCCGGCGCTGCAGCTGGCCGCCATCGCCAGCCGCCACGCCGGGCATGACACGCTGCCCTCCTATCACGACATCGACGAAATGCTGGCCAAAGAGCCCGGCCTGCAGGCGATCTCGCTTTGCACGCCGCCGCAGGGCCGCTTCGAGCAGGCGGTGGCGGCGATCCGCGCGGGCAAGCATGTGATGCTGGAAAAGCCGCCGGGGGCGAGCGTTTCCGAGGTCGAAGGGCTGGCGCGGCTTGCGCGCGACAGGGGCGTGACGCTGTTTGCCACGTGGCACTCGCGCGAGGCGGCGGCGGTCGAGGACGCGCGCGCGCTGCTGGCCGGGGCCAAGATCAAGCGGGCCGAGATCATCTGGAAGGAAGACGTGCGGCACTGGCATCCGGGTCAGGAATGGATCTGGCAGCCGGGCGGGCTTGGCGTCTTCGATCCGGGGATCAACGCGCTGTCGATCCTCACCCGCATCCTGCCCGAGCCGGTGCATCCGGTCTCGGCGCATCTGGAAGTGCCGCAGAACAAGCAGGCGCCCATTGCCGCCAAGCTCGACATGCTGACCGCCTCGGGCGCGCAGGTGGTGGCCGAGTTCGACTGGCGCCAGACCGGCCCGCAGACATGGGATATCCGGGTGGAAACCGATGGCCCCGAGGTGCTGCTGCGCGAGGGCGGGGCAAAGCTGTTTTTCGGAGGAGAGGCGCGCATCGCCGCCGAGGACCGCGAGTACCGCCGCCTCTATGCCCGCTTCGCCGAGCTGATCGCGGCGGGCGAATCCGACGTCGATCTCGCGCCGCTGCAACTGGTGGCCGACGCTTTCCTGCTGGGCGCGCAGAGCCGTGTCGAGGCCTTCCATGATGATCCCTGAGCGACATGTTTTCGGCGCGACGCCGGGTGGGGCGCCGATCGAGCGCATCACCCTGCGCGCCGGAGACGTGCGCGCCGAGGTGATCACCTATGGTGCGGCGCTGCAGGCGCTGCATGTGCCCGACCGCGACGGGCGACTCGATGACATCGTGCTCGGCTTCGACGATCTGGCGGGCTACGTCGAGCACCGCACCTTCTATGGCGCCACCGTGGGGCGCGTGGCCAACCGCATCGCCGGGGGGCGCTTCGATCTCGACGGCAAGACCTACCATCTGGCGCGGAACGAAGGCCAAACCACGCTGCACGGCGGTCCCGACGGGTTCGACCGGCGCAACTGGCAGGTTTCCGAGCTTGGCGATGGCGCGGTCACGCTGGAGATGGTCAGCGCAGCGGGTGATCAGGGCTTTCCGGGGCAGCTTCTGGCCCGCGCCTGCTATGCCCTGCGCACGAACGACGGCGGCCAGCCTTGTCTGACGATCACCTATGAGGCCGAGACCGACGCGCCGACGCTGGTGTCGATGACCAACCACAGTTTCTTTGCGCTGGCCGGGATCTCGGCGCTGGCGGGGCGTCCGAACTCGGCGCTGGAATATCGGCTGAAGGTGCCCGCGTCGCGCTATCTGACGGTCGATGAGGCCAAGATCCCCACGGGCGTGGTGCCGGTGGGCGCCAGCCCTTTCGATTTCCGCGAGGGCCGGCAGCCGCTGACTGCGGTGCGCTCGGGGGCGCTCGACGGCTATGATCATTGCCTGTGTCTGGACGCGGGCGAGGTGGAACTGTCGGACGCGGTGAGCGGGCGGGTCATGTGGATGAGCACCAACCTTCCCGGCCTGCAGGTCTACACCGGCAATTTCCTCGACGGGACGGTGCCGGGCAAAGGCGGCTATGCCGCGCGCAAACATGATGCCATCTGCCTCGAGCCGCAGATCTGGCCCGATGCGATCAACATGCCCGAAAGCTGGGGCGCGCAAAGCCCGGTGCTGCGGCCCGGCGAGCTGCGCCGCGCCGAGATGAGTTTCTGCTTCGGGACACGCTGAGGCGCAGGCCCGCTTGCGGCCATCTGCTTGACCGCGCGTGATCACAGGTGTTTAGGTCGCGCGCGAAGTCCAGGAGGAGCCTCACGATGAAATTTCTCGCAAAGGCCGCGCTTGCGGCCAGCCTCGCCACGCTGGCAGCCCTGCCGGCGCAGGCCGAAACCCGGGTCACGCTGAAGGCGGCCAAGTCAGGCTCGTCCTATTACCAGATGGCCGTGCAGATCGCCGAGGCGATGAAGGCAGGCACCGATGGCGGCGTGATCGTCACCGTCGAGGAAAGCCAAGGCAGCCAGCAGAACGTGATGGAAGTGCGCGCCCGTGGCGGCGATTACGTCTTCACCTCGCCGCCCGCTTTGGTCAGCGGCGCCCGCAATGGCACCGGTGCGTTCGAGGGCAAGGGCAACCCTGCCTTCGGCGAGATCCGCGCGCTCTTTCCGCTGCCCTCGCTGACCATGCATTTCGTCATGTCGAAAGATAGCGGCGCGACCGATTTCGCCGCGCTGGAGGGCAAGACCCTTCTGCTCGGCAAGGGCAGCTTCGGTGCCCGTGAGGGCGAGAAGTACCTCGGTCTCTTCGGCCTCGACGGCAAGGTCGAGATCGCCGACGTGGAACTGTCGAACGCCGTCCCGGCGCTGAAGAATGGCCAGATCGACGGCTTTGTCACCGCAGGAAGCTTCCCCGCGCCCAACGTCGTTGAGGCCGCCGCCTCGACCGATGTGACCGTGCTGTCGCTGAGCGACGAACAGGTCGCCGAGACCGGCCGTGCCAAGCTGGTGATCCCCGCCGGCACCTACGCCGGGCAGGACGCCGACATCACCACCACCTCGCTGCCGGTGATCGCCTATACGACCACCAAGATGGACGATGAGACCGCCTATCAGCTGACCAAGACCTTCTGGGAAGAAAAGGCGCGCATGGGCGCGGAGTCGCCCTGGTGGACGGGTGTCGATCCGGCGCTGCTAAAGAACGTCGAAGGCGAGATGCATCCGGGCGCCGTGCGCTACTACGAAGAAGCGGGCATTGCGCTGCCGGACGCGCAGAAGTAACTCCGCGTAAAACCAGTTCAGGCGGGCCGGGCAACATTGTCCGGCCCGACCTCATTTGAGAAAGAGGCAGACGATGGGGCTTGAGACGCAGATGCCGCAGGCGGCATGGAAGCGGGCGGTGTGGATCGGACTGGCGGCGCTGGTCGTGGTCTATCACCTCGGGCTCATCTTCTCGGGTCTGGTGCCCAACCTCGTCAGCCGTCCGCTCCACATGGCGGTGATCCTGCCGTGGGTCTTCATCTTTGGCGCCACCGGGCGCTGGCAACTGATCTCGGGCGCGGTGCTGACGGTGCTGGGCTTCGGCGCCGCTGGCTGGATCGCGCTGAACCACGAGATGCTGGGCGATCAATACGGCTTTCTGGAAAGCGACTTCCAGATCGGCGTGGCGGCGGTGCTGCTGCTCTGCGTGATCGAGGCCGCGCGCCGCG
The DNA here is from genome assembly GCF_056158605.1 of Salipiger sp. ABN3_019. NCBI lineage: Bacteria > Pseudomonadati > Pseudomonadota > Alphaproteobacteria > Rhodobacterales > Roseobacteraceae > Salipiger > Salipiger sp. ABN3_019. The sequence continues at coordinate 78,867 of NZ_JBSWTP010000010.1, read as the reverse complement.
CCATCGGCTGGCCGCTGCCACTGGTGGCGGTGATCGCGCTGGCCTATGCGCTTTTCGGGCAGCACATCCCCGGCGAGTTCGGCCACGCGGGCACACCGATCCAGAGCTTTCTGGGCACGATGACCATCGCCGAGGGCGGCCTCTGGGGCTCGCTGACCGCGACATCGGTGGGCGTGGTGTCGATCTTTGTGATCTTCGGCGCGGTGCTCAACGCCGGTGAGGCGGGGCAGGGCTTCATGAATGTCGCCGCCGCCGCCGCTGGGCGGCTGAAGGGCGGCGCGGCCAAGGTCTCGGTGCTGTCCTCGGCGCTGTTTGGCTCGATCTCGGGCTCGGCCAGCGCCAACGTCGCCTCGACCGGCGCGATCACCCTGCCCGCGATGACGAAACTGGGCTACCCCAAGAAGCTCGCCGCCGGGGTCGAGGCCGTGGCCTCCTCGGGTGGGCAGATCATGCCGCCGCTGATGGGTGCGGGCGCCTTCGTCATGGTCGAGCTCACCGGCACGCCCTACACGCAGATCATGGGCGCGGCGATCCTGCCGGCGATCCTGTATTTCTGGGCGGTCTGGGTGGGCATCAACGCCTATGCCACGCGCTATGACCTCAAGGGCATCGCCGAAGCGGACCGACCGGCGAAGCGCGACGTGATCATCACATCGCTGTTCTTCCTCGTCCCCTTCACCGTGCTGATGATCGGCATGTTCGGGCTGGGTTACACGCCGCAATACGCCGCCTGCCTTGCGATCCTCGCGGGGGCGCTGCTGCTGCTGACCAACGGCTCGCTGAGCTTCGATGCGCGCCAGACCGGCGAGCGGGTGGCCTCGGCGCTGGTCAATTCGGCCAAACAAGTGGCGATGATCGCCTCGATCATCCTGTGCGCGTCGATCGTCATTGGCGTGCTGGCGGTCACCGGCCTTGGGGTAAAGATCACCTCGCTGATCCTCTCGGGCTCGGGCGGGATGCTCTGGCCCTCGCTGATCCTCACCGCGCTCGCCTGCCTTGTTCTGGGCATGGAGGTGCCGACCACCGCTGCCTATGTGATCTGCGTGTCGGTCGCCGGACCGGCGCTTACGCAGCTGGGGCTCGAGCCGCTGCAGGCGCATCTTTTCGTCTTCTGGTTCGCGCTGCTGTCGACCATCACCCCGCCGGTCTGCGGCGCGGTTTTCATCGCGGCGGGCATGATCGGCGAAAACTGGGTGAAGGTCGCGGGCAGCGCCATGGCGCTGGGAGTGGGGCTCTACATCATTCCGCTGGGTATGGTGGCCAACCCCGGCCTGCTGGAACTGGCCGAGGCACCGGGCCGGGCGCTGTTCGCCTTTGTCCGCGTCGGGCTGGGGCTGGCGCTGATCTCCTACGGGCTGATCGGGCGGGCCCCGCTGGTGATGCGGCTGGCGGCGATCATCTTTGGGTTGATCGTGGTGTTCGCAGGCGTGGCGCTCTCTGCTTCTGGTTGAAGGTTAAGAGAACGTTACCTGCTGGATTTTGCCGGGGCGCCGTGCACTGATGGTCTGGCAAAGACCTGTCGATGCATGGGGCCTAGGTGACGACACGCTACGCCGATCTGGTGATGGAAACCGCTGCACGCCTCGCCGAGGCCCACAGCCCCCGCGAGACGTGGGACGTCGCCGTTGCCATCGGCAACAAGATCGGGGCCCGCGCCATGACCTGCGGTGCCGTGATGCGCGACAGCCGCGGCGTGGCATGGGTGCGCACCTCGATGGAAGAGCGGTTTCTCGAGCCGTTCACCGCGGAGCGGCTTTACGAGGTCGATCCGATCCAGAGCGCCGCCATCGCGGGCCATGTGCCGCGTTACATGGATATCGCGGCGCGGCTGCCGCTGCAGACCGACCCGAGGGCGCGGGATCTGCACGAACTGGCGCTGGCGCATGGCTATCGTCACTACGTCAATCACACATGGGTCGAAGGCGCTGCCGAGCACACCTTTGCGCTGGCCTGCGAGCGCCACCCGTCCGAGCTGTTCGGAAGCGGCACGGCGCAGGCGTTCCGCGCGGTTTCGGCGATGCTGTCTGCGGCGATGCGGACGCCGGGGCTGAACGATTTTGGCGACCGGGCGTTTGGCGCGCCTTGGTCGCGGCTCAGCAGCGCCGAACGCGACGTGCTGAGCTATCTGGGGCAAGGCCTGCACCCCGAGCAGATTGCCGATCACCTCGCGAGGCCGGTCTCGCAGGTGCAACGGCTTCTGGAGCGCGCGTGTCGGCGGCTCGGCACGCCCTGCCCGGAACAGGCGATGTCGCTGATGTTGGTGCGCGGTGGCCTCGTGCTCTAAGTCGCGAATTTGACGGGATTTTGCCCTGTCCTTGAGCACTGATCACAGTTCAACTCTGGATTTCGAGAAGACCTTGCCGTTCGTGCTGGCGTAGCGTCAGCCATCGTGATTGGTCGGTGTCGGGATACGCATGGGATGACTTCGACGTGATCGGATCGAGCCGCTACGCAAACCTATTGATCGACACCGCGGACAAGCTGGCAGCGGCCGGCAATGATCAGGAAATCTGGGAGACGGTGGTCGCCATTTCGCGGCGGATCGGTGCCAAAGCGGTGGGCGCAGGTGCCTTGATGAAGGACAGCCGTGACTTGGTCTGGATGCGCAGCTCTGCCTCGGACGAGTGGTTCGAAGAATACCGCGAGTGCGAGCTTTATCGCGTTGATCCGCTGCGATGTGCGGCGATCGCGGGCAAGATGCCCGAGTTTCTCGACACATCGAAGGCCCGGCCAACGCGCGAGGAACAGGCGCGGAGACACCTGCAGGCCGCTGCGCTGCTCAATGGCTATCGCTACTTCGTGGGGCGGATGATGCCCTTTGGCGCGACCGATCAGGTTGTGGTCCTCTACTGCGGAAAAGACCCCACCTCGCTTTTCGGGCCGGGAACGCAGCGGGCCTTCACGGCGATTTCGACGATGCTGTCGCTGGCGCTGCAGCCTCCGGGCAGGGCGGACGCCGACGATCTGTCCTTCGGGTCGGGCTGGCCGCTGCTCACGCAGGAGGAGCGCGACATGCTGTGCTTTTCGGGCGTTGGCCTGAGCCCGGTTGAAGTTGCCGAGCGGCTGCATGTGACGCAGGAGCACGTGCTGCGGCAGATCCGGAATGTCTGTCTGAAGCTGGGCACCGCGACGGTCGAACAGGCCGCGTCTCTGGCGATGGCCCGCGGCGCGGTGCAGCTGTAAAGCCGCCTCGCGCCGCGGGGGTCTTCAGCGTCCCTTGATCTGGACGGTAAAGCTGGTCTGCGCTCCCGCAGGCGGCGCGGGGAAGGGTGCGGCGCTGCGCACCACGCGCAGCGCGGCTTGGTCGAGGGCAGAGGAGCCCGAGCTGCGCGCCACCGAAAGACCGGCCAGCCCGCCGCCACCGGACACGCGGAAGGCCACCACCGCCGAGCCGCGGGCGTTGATCCGTGGTCGCGGCACACGCGAGAGCTTGCGCATCACCTGTCCCGGATAGTTGCTGACGGCGGCATTGCCCGCTTCGCGCGACTGGCCACCGCTGCCGGACGTGGCGGAGGTGCCGCCCGCGCGGCCCGTGGCCGCCCCGGCTGTGGCATTGCGATCAGCATTGCCCTGCGGCTGCTGCGCCTGCCGCCGCGGTTCGGGATCCGGCTCGCGCTTCGGCTGAGGCTTGGGCTGCGGTGCGGGGGTGCGCTGGCGCTCGGCAAGGTCCGGGCTGCGCGGTTTTGGCCGCATGGAGCTTTGCGGCGCGGCCTCGGTGACCTCGGTTTCTGGTGTGGTTTCGGACTCCGGCTCTGGCTCTGTGGCCTCCACCGTCTCCGGCTCCTGCGGCTCGGGCTCCAGCGTTTCCGGCTCGGTCGGCGTGGCCTCGGCGACCTCGGGCTCCGCCGGGGTGACGGTCTCGGGCGGCAAGGCTTCCAGCGTATCTGGCAGCTCTTCGGGCTCTACCTGCTCGGTGGGGGCGACGGGCACCACCGGCTCCGCCTCGAGCGGCGGCACCACGGGCAGGGCGGCGGTCACGTCTTCCGCAGGCTCGGGGGTGTCCGAAGGGGTCGGCTCGACCGGGCGTTGCGCGGTGACGGTCTCGGGCTGCGCCTGCGGCACCGGCTCGACCTGCTCTGGCGTCACCTCTTCGGGGGTGATCGGCTCGGCGGTCTCTTCGGTGGGATCGCTGCTGAGCGTGCCCACGGCCATGTCGGCAAAAGCTGTGCCGAGCGCGAGATCGGTGCCGCCCGACATGCCTTCCATCTCGGCGGTCTCATTGGGCGGCATCACCGCCAGCACCGCGGCGCCATGCGCCGAAAGCGCGAGCACCGCTGCGGCGATTTTCACCTTGCGCGAGGACGCGATCATTCCAGCCCCCTTTCGGTGACGATCACCACTTTCTCGGCCCCGGCGGCGCGCAATTCGCGCCCGACGCGGATCAGATCGGCGGCGGGCAGATCGCGGTCCGGCACGATGCGGGCCAGCGTCTTGGCCCCATCGCCGAGCATCTCAAGCGCGGCGGCGCTGTCTTCGATCGGCGTGCCCTGCACGCTCATCGTGCCATCGGCATGCAGCACCAAAGCGTCGGCGGGCGAGGCGCCCTGCAGATCGGCGGTGTGGACCAGCTTCAGATCGGGATCGAGCGGCCGGGCAACGGTGCCGGCCACAAGGAAGAACACCAGCATCAGGAACACGATGTTGATCAGCGCGATCGTCGGCTCGCGTTCGGATTTCTGTTTTCTGCGGCGCATCAGGACGCTCCGAGAACCATGGCGCGGTAGCCGCTGACGCCGCGCAGGACGACCAGCAGATCCGTCAGCCGTTGCGAATTGACCTCGCCGCGCAGCGCCACGATCAGCGGCTTGGGCTCGGCCCCCTCGGCGGTGTCGCCGCGGGTCTCGTCGAGCTTGGCCGGGAGATCTTCCAAGGTCAGCACGGTGCCGTTGAGGCGCAGATCCTCGGCCCCGAGTTGCAGGAACAGCGGCTTTGTCTCGCCAGAGACCGCGGCGCCCGACCCGGCGGCGGCTAGTTCCACCTCGGCAAAGCGCGTGAAGGTCGAGGTCAGCATGAAGAACAGCAGCAGCAGGAAGATCACGTCGATGAGCGAGGTCATCGACAGCTTCCGCCGCCGGCGCATCTTACGCATGGCGCGGCGCCCCTTGCGCCTGTGCCTGCATCTCTTGGCTGCCGGTGGGAGAGAGGATGGTGTGCACCGCGCGTTCGGCCAGCACGCGTTCGGATTCCATCCGCGCCTCGAACCAGCTCAGCACCACCGAAGTGGGCATGGCGACCACGAGCCCGACGGCGGTGGTCATCAGCGCCACCCAGATGCCGCCCGCGAGGATCGACGGATCGACCTGACTGCCCGCATCCTGCAGCGCCTGAAACGCCGAAATCATCCCCAGCACCGTGCCAAAGAGACCCAGCAGCGGCGCCAGCTGCGCCACGGAATCGAGCAGGCGGAAGCCCTTCTCGAGACGCGCGAAACGGGTCTCGGCCTCGGCCTCGAGCCGGGCGGCATCGCTCTGGCCCGACATCGCCATGTCGATCACCGGGCGCAGGTAAGAGCGCGAGCGGTTCAGCGCCTCACGGGCCCCGGCGCGATCGCCGCGATCCCACGCTCTCACCGCGTCGCGCAGCGCCGCGTGACGCCCGACGCCTGAGGCTGCGAACTGCCAGAGCTTGTAGAACACCACCGCCAGCGTCAGCAGCGAGACGGCGACCAGCAGCAGAACAACCGGCCCGCCCAGTTCGGCGATGCGACGCACGCCATCAACAACCATGTCGATCATCCGATCACCTCCACGTCGCTGCGCGACTTCAGGTCGAGTCCCTTGGTGCAGAGGTCCGACTCGCCGCCAGCCGCTTCGCAGCGGCTCGCGCCATTGATGAGAATTTGGCCCAGCCCGTCACACCCCGTGCCGGGAACCACGAACTGCCGGACACGCGGGCGTCCCGCAGGCAATTCGCCGAAATCAAACAGCGTCAGCCGGTCGACCTGGCCGCTGGTGTCGAGCAGCACCGTCTCGTAGATGGCGCTGTCGATGTCGGTCTCATGGCCATTGCGGATAAGAAAGCTCAGCTGGCAGCCCTGTTCGACGCCTTTGGTGGCGTTCAGTTCGATCGTGAGGCCGACTGCCGGTGCGGTTTCTTGGGCCGCGAGGGGGAGGGGCAGCAACGCGAGAAGCGGCAGGCTCATGCGGAGAGTACGCAACACTGGGGTCTCCTGACTTTTCCTTGGATGGCTGGCCCGGCAAAGGATGCCCGAGGCTGGCAATGCGGGGAAGTTTAACTCCGAATTGCCCTCTGTGTGTCACGATCCCAAGGAATGCTCAATACCCGACTAAAATAATACGAAATTTGCGCGACTTGCGTCTTACCGCTGCTGGTGAAACAGCCACCAGTTTCTCAACATTCCGGCGATTTCGGCCAAGTTGAGGAGGCTGAGCTTCGAAATCTAAAAAGAAAGCCCTTCATTCGCGGATGAAAACTGTCGGTCGAGCCTGCGGATCCCCGGGTTGACCCGAGCGGGGCGGCTGTGGCAGGCACGCGGCTTTCATTTTGCCCCCGGCGCGCGGGCGCCGGGCCCAGCCGAAGGAAGGACCCATGGCCCTCACCCTGCGCCACAACCGTGACCGCGATCTGGCTCCCTTGGCGGCAATGCTGCCGGACGCCGAGATACCCTTGCTCAATCCCAACGCCAAAGTGCCCTTCGATGAGATGGAGTGGCATCGCAAGTGGCTTGGCGAGCGTGACGACGCTTCGTTTTACCTTCGCGATGACGCGGGTCGGGACGTTGGGTTCTTCGCCCTGCGCGTGGGTGTTGGTCCCGAGGTGCGGCATCTCACATACGCCTATGTGGCCGAAGAGGCGCGTGGCGGTGCGGGTGCAGAGCTCACGGATCTCGTGGAGCAGGCGGCGCGGGATCTTGGTGCTTTGACCCTCACGCTGAAGGTCGAGGTCGACAATGGCCCCGCGCATAACGCCTATCTTTCGGCTGGCTACGAGGAGCTCTCGCGGCGTCAGGGCATGGCGACCATGTGGCTGGATCTGGAGGAACGACTGGCTGCGTGAGCGGGGCACAGGCGTAATCTCCGGCCGGAGACTTCCGGGGGAAGGCTCCGAAGCTCATGATACGCCTGTCAGCCCGGCAATTGCGCCGACAGAAAGCGGTTGAAGGATTCCCAGCTCGCGACATCGGCGCGCTCTTGGTAGTTGTCGGAGCCGAACACCGTGAAGGCGTGCGGCGCCCCCGAGAACACCTCGATCGTGTAGGTCGTGCCAGCGCCTTCAAGCTCGCCCGCGAGCGTGGCGACGTCCTCCATCTTGATGGAGCTGTCCGCGCCGCCATGCATCACGAGGACCGGCGGCTCATCACCCTGCCATGTCTGGCCTTCGGGTGTCGTCAGCCCGCCGTGAAAGGTGGCATAGCCGCTTGCGGTGTCCGCCATGTCGCTGCGTGCCATTTCGAGCGCCACGGCACCGCCGAAGCAATACCCCATGACCACCATCTGCGCGACGTCCGAGCGCGACAGGGCTTCATCCACGCCCGCCTTGATCAAGCTGCGCATCCGCTCGCGGTCTTCATAGAGCGCACCCGTCGCCGCGCGGCGGTGATCGACCGTCTCGGTGGGTGTCTTGTCACCAAACATGTCCAGAGCGAAGGCGTTATAGCCCATCTCGGCCAGCATGTTGGCCCGCTCGCGTTCGTAATCGGTCATCCCGTCCCAATCGTGCATGATCAGGACGAGGCCTTTGGGCGATGCCGCCTCGGCCCAATAGCCGGTGAAGGCTTCGTCATTGACGGTGTAGGAAATGTCTTCGGCAAAAGCCGCTGTGCTGACCACAGTCGCGGTCGCAACGATCATCGAAGTGACAGACGTGCGCATGAATACTCCCCTTGTGCGACCGGCCCTTCTTTGAGGGCGATGTCGGTGACGAATGAAAGAGAAGTAGCTCTGCGCGGGTGGGCGGCAACGCCCCCAGCACAGGGTGGCTTGGGGTGCGCGCTGCCGCCGGGGCTCAGCCTTTGGTCGCGGCGTGATACCAGTTGACGATCTCGCGGCGCGCCTCGGGATCCATCTGGATCGCGTTGGGCGGCGGCATCGCATGGCTGGCACCGGCCTGCAAGAACACCAGCTTGGCGTGGCGGGCGACATCCGACTCCGTCTCCAGCACGACGCCCTTGGGCGGATGGTTCAGACCGTCCCAGGAAGGCTCGCGTGCGTGGCACATCGAGCAATTTCCGACGACCGCGTAATAGGCATCCTCAAAGCCATCTGCCCCGGCGAATTTCTCTTCATAGGGGGTGAGGGGCCGCGCTGCGGCCTCCTCGTAAGTGTCCATCATCGGGGCCGTGGACAGCCACGCGATGGCGATGAAGAGCAGCGCGGTGGCGACCCATGTCCAATAGGGCGCCCCCTTGCGGGCGTGCATCGAGTTGAAGAAATGGCGGATCGTCACGCCCATCAGGAAGACAAGGCTGGCGATGATCCACGCATTGTCGGTGGCGAAGGCCAGCGGGTAGTGGTTCGACAGCATCAAAAATACGACGGGCAGCGTCAGATAGTTGTTATGGGTCGAGCGCAGCTTGGCGATCTTGCCGTATTTGGGATCGGGGGTGCGGCCGTTCTTGAGGTCATCCACCACGATGCGCTGGTTCGGCATAATGATGAAGAACACATTGGCGGTCATGATGGTGGCGGTGAACGCCCCAAGGTGCAGCAGCGCGGCGCGGCCGGTGAACACATGGTTGTAGCCCCATGACATCACCACCAACATCACGAAAAGCAGCACCATCAGCAGCGTCGGCGTCTCGCCCAGCTTCGATTTGCACAGCCGGTCGTAGATCAGCCAGCCGATGGTCAGCGACAGCGCCGAGATCACGATGCCCTGGAACAGCGAGATGTCCGCTTTGGTGGGGTCGATCAGGAAAAGCTCGCCGCCCGCCCAGTAGACGATCATCAGAAGGCCCGCGCCCGAAAGCCATGTGGCATAGCTTTCCCATTTGAACCACGTCAGGTGGTCGGGCATCTGCTCGGGGGCCACGAGGTACTTCTGGATGTGGTAGAAACCGCCGCCATGGACCTGCCATTCCTCGCCATGGGCGCCGACGGGCAGATGCGGCACCTTGCGCAGACCGAGGTCGAGCGCGATGAAATAGAACGACGAGCCAATCCACGCGATCGCGGTGATCACGTGCAGCCAGCGCACGGCAAAGCCCAGCCAGTCCCAGATGATGGCGAGATCATACATCCCGGTGTCTCCCTCTTATGGTTATGCCGCACCCTAGTTCGGCGTCGATTATTCTGCTATCTCCGGGTTCTACCAAGCAGTTTCAAGAAATTCCGAAAAATGTCCTACCTCGACAATATCCGGACCTTCGTGCGTGTCTATGAGTTGGGCAGCATGTCCGCCGCGGGTCGCGACCTGCGCATCTCGCCGGCGGTCACCTCGGCGCGAATCTCGCAGCTCGAGGATCATCTGAACGTGCGGCTGTTCCAGCGCACCACCCGCAATCTCACCGCCACAGAGCAGGGCCGCGCCTTCTATACCGGCGCGCGCGAGGTGCTGGAGGCACTCGAGAGCGCCGAGGCGCAGGTGGCGCAGCTGACCGAAAATCCCAAGGGTTCGCTCTTCGTCGCGGCGCCGCTGGGGGTGGGGCGGCGGCTGATCGCTGCGCAGGTGCCGGGGTTCCTGCGCGAATATCCCGAGGTGCAGATCCGCCTGCGCCTGTCGGACCGTAAGGTTGATCTCACCACCGAAGGGCTCGATCTGGCGTTCTTCCTTGGCCAGCCCGAAGACAGCACCCTGCGGATGCGCAAGATCGCCGACGTCGCGCGCGTGCTCTGCGCCGCGCCCAGCTACGTCGCGCGGCGTGGCAACCCGACCTCGGGTGAGGCGCTGATCGCGGAAAAGCACGAATGCCTCAACCTGCGCTTCCCCGGCGCGACGGAGTTTCAATGGCCGCTGCGCACGCCCGAGGGCACGAAGCGTTTTGCCGTCTCGGGGCGCTATGAGTCCGATGACGGCGACGTGCTGACCGATTGGGCTCTGGCGGGCGAGGGGATCGCGCTGAAGCCGGTCTTCGAGGTGGCCGAGTATCTGCGCAGCGGGCGGCTGGTGCCGGTGGCCGAGGCCACCCCGCCGGAGCCGATCCAGATGGCCTGTCTGTTCACGCACCGCCGCGGGCAGGACCCAAAGACGCGGCTCTTCATGGACTATGTGACCGACCGCATCGGGGCAGCGATCCGTCAGGCCGAGCAGCGCGCGGCGGAAAGCGGGCGCTAGGAGTGTGCCCGCGCGCCGGCAAGGCGGTTGAGGCAGCTTCAAACGGAATTTGAAAATCATCCGGTATTTTCCGGATTACACGTGTGGGATGACCCGGAGGCAACACCGAAGGAGCCCGTCCCCCATGACGCTGTTGAGCCCGCTGCCCGCGACCCGCTATCCCCGCGACCTGACCGGCTATGGAGAGACGCCGCCCGATGCCCGCTGGCCGAACGGCGCCAAGATCGCGGTGCAGATCGTGGTCAACTACGAGGAGGGCGGCGAGAACAACGTCCTGCACGGTGATGCGGCGTCTGAGGCGTTCCTTTCAGAGATCGTCGGAGCCGCGCAATGGCCCGGCCAGCGCCATTGGAACATGGAGTCGATCTATGAATACGGCGCCCGCGCCGGGTTCTGGCGGCTGCACCGGCTGCTGAAGGATATCCCCGTCACCGTCTATGGCGTCGCCACCGCGCTTGCCCGCGCGCCCGAGCAGGTTGCCGCGATGAAGCGCGCCGGCTGGGAGATCGCCTCGCATGGGCTCAAATGGGTCGAGCACAAGGATATGCCCGAGGAAGAAGAGCGCGCGCAGATCCGTGAGGCGATCCGCCTGCACACGCTGGTGACCGGCGCGCCGCCACGCGGCTGGTACACCGGGCGCTGCTCTATGAACACGGTCCGGCTCGCCGCCGAAGAGGGCGATTTCGCCTATATCGCCGACAGCTACGCCGATGATCTGCCCTATTGGAGCCGGGTCGCGGGCAAGGATCAGCTGATCGTGCCCTACACGCTCGATGCCAATGACATGAGATTTGCCTCGCCGCAGGGGTTCAACTCTGGCGACCAGTTCGAAAGCTACCTGCGCGACAGTTTCGACACGCTCTATGAGGAAGGGCAGGAGGGCGCGCCGAAGATGCTGTCGATCGGGCTGCACTGCCGTCTGGTCGGTCGCCCGGGCCGCGTCGCGGCGCTGAAGCGGGTGCTGGCGTATATGGCCTCGCACGACGGGGTCTGGTTCGCCACGCGCGAGCAGATCGCCGATCATTGGGCGGCGCAGCATCCTGCGAAGGCGGGCCCGCGTCCCTCCGAGATGGACCGGGCCAGCTTCACCGAGGCGTTCGGCGGTGTCTTCGAGCACAGCCCGTGGATCGCCGAGGGCGCCCATGCGCTGCAGCTTGGCCCGACGCATGACAGCGCGCTGGGCGTGCATTCGGTGCTGGCGCGGGTGTTCCGCGACGCCCCTGACGAGAAGCGACTGGCGGTGCTGACCGCGCACCCCGACCTTGCGGGAAAACTGGCGCAGGCCAAGCGCCTGACGGCGGAGTCGACCTCTGAACAGGCGGGCGCCGGGCTCGACGCGCTCACCGACGACGAGCGCGCCGCTTTCACCGAACTCAACGAGACTTACACCGCGAAATTCGGCTTTCCCTTCATCATCGCGGTGCGCGACAACGACAAAGCGTCGATCATGCAGGCCTTCCGCCGCCGTATCGAGAACGACCGCGCCACCGAGTTCGCCGAGGCCTGCCGTCAGGTCGAACGGATCGCCGAACTGCGGCTGATCGACAAGCTCGGCGCATGAGCCGGATCGACGCCGCGCCGCTGACCGCCGCAGCCTTCGCCCCGTTTGGCGAGGTGCTGGAGGCGGATGGCACGCCCGACAAGATCATCAATCAGGGGCTTTGCGGGCGGTTCCACGACCGCGCCACGCTCGACATCACCGACGGCCGCGCCGGGATCAGCCTGTTCAAGGCCGAGCCGCGCCAGCTGCCGCTGCGGCTCGAGATGGTCGAGCGGCATCCGCAGGGCAGTCAGGCCTTCGTGCCGATGAGCTTTGATCCTTTCCTCGTGGTGGTCGCGCCGGACGCAGGCGGCCGCCCCGGCGCGCCCCGCGCCTTCCTGACCCGCCCCGGTCAGGGCATCAATTTCCACCGCGGCACGTGGCACGGGGTGCTGACCCCGCTGCACGCGCCGGGACTTTTCGCCGTGATCGACCGGATCGGCGAGGGGCCCAACCTCGAGGAGCACTGGTTCGACGAACCCTACCTCATTCACGCCACCGCGTGAGGATGTCGGCAGCAAGACCGGCCCCGCGCCCCACCAGGGAGCTGACTAAGACATGACCGACCACAGTCTCGGAACACCGGAGCAATTGCGCGATCCGGATTTCACCCCCGCGCTGCACAAGGCGATCCCGCTCGGGATTCAGCATGTGCTGGCAATGTTCGTCTCAAACGTGACGCCTGCGATCATCGTCGCCGGTGCCGCTGGCTTCGGCTTTGGCTCGAACAGCCCGGACTTCCCCGAACTGCTCTATCTCATCCAGATGTCGATGCTGTTCGCCGGGGTGGCGACGCTGCTGCAGACGATCACCCTCGGCCCCGTGGGCGCGGCACTGCCCATCGTGCAGGGCACATCCTTTGCCTTCATCCCGATCATGATCCCGCTGGTTGCGGGCAAGGGTGTGGACGGGCTCGCCGCCATGTTTGGCGGCATCCTCGTGGGCGGCGTGTTCCACGCGCTGCTTGGCACTGTGATCGGGCGCATCCGCTTTGCCCTGCCGCCGCTGGTGACCGGCCTTGTGGTGACGATGATCGGCCTCGCGCTGGTCAAGGTAGGCATCGAATATGCCGCGGGCGGTGTGCCCGCCAAGGCGAGCGGCGCCGCAAGCTACGGCTCGTGGGCCTCTTGGTCGGCGGCGCTGGTGGTGCTGGCGGTGACGCTGGGGCTGAAGTTCTTTGCCCGTGGCATGCTGAGCATCTCGGCGGTGCTGATCGGCATCCTGGTGGGCTATGTCTATGCGCTCTTCACCGGCATGCTGACCCTCGAGGCCATCAGCGGCTCGTGGCAGAACGCCGCCGCCTTCGCGCTGCCGGAACCGTTCCGCTATGGCCTCGAGTTCTCCATCGCCTCGGTGATCGGCTTTTGCCTGATGGCTTTCGTCTCGGCGGTTGAAACCGTCGGTGACGTCTCGGGCATCACCAAGGGCGGCGCGGGCCGCGAGGCGACCGACCGCGAGATCTCTGGCGCCACCTATGCCGACGGCATCGGTTCGGCCATCGCGGGCATCTTTGGCGGCTTTCCCAACACCTCGTTCAGCCAGAACGTCGGGCTGATCGCCATGACCGGCGTGATGAGCCGCCATGTGGTGACCATCGGCGCGATCTTCCTGATCGTCTGCGGGCTGGTGCCGAAGGTCGGTGGGGTGATCCGCACCGTGCCGATCGAGGTGCTGGGCGGCGGCGTGATCGTGATGTTCGGCATGGTCGTGGCCTCGGGCATCTCGATGCTGTCCGACGTCGACTGGACGCGGCGCAACATGGTGATCTTCGCCGTGGCGCTGTCGATCGGTCTGGGGCTGCAACTGGAGGTGCTGAACGTCGCGCCGGGCGCGCCCAATGCGCTGCAGCACCTGCCCGACACGCTGCGCATTCTGGGGGCTTCGGGGATCCTGCCCGCCGCGCTGATCGCCATCGTGCTCAACCTCGTGCTGCCGGAGGAACTGGCCGAGGAATCCACCGAAGAGGTCTCGGGCGGCCTCGCCGGCCATCGCGGAGAGGAGCCGCGCGGCGAGAGGGTCTGACCCGATCGACCTTAGGTGGAAGCTGCGGCGCGTCCCTTCGGGGGCGCGCCGTTTGTTTTTGGAGGTTGCGTGGGTGTCTGGTTCGGCAGTTCCGGCGAATGGTCTGCGCGCAAGTGGCCCGGAACCAAGGCCGAAGGCCGCCGGGCGAGCGCTTGCCCGTCCCGGCGGGCTGGCGCTCTTCATCCTCTTGCGGGGATTGAGGTCATCCGGATGTGATGGGGATAAAGCGGCGACTTCCCAAGTCAGAGCGCCACCCCACGGGCAGGCGCTCGCCCGTCTCTCATCGCACCAAGAGGTCAAGAAGAAAGGGCGGAGGCAAAGCCCCCGCCCTTGGCGTCTCCATCTGAACGCTGTCGTCAGAAATCGACCTCAATCGCGATGCCCTTCTCGACCGCCAGATCGACCACCGCCGCGGCGACCGCGAGATCCTGCAGGCCCACGCCGGTGCCGTCAAAGAGGGTGATCTCTTCGGCCGAAGCGCGCCCCGGATGCGCGCCATTGATCACCGCGCCAAGCTGGGTGATGGCGCTCTCGTCGATCAGCCCCTGCGCCACCGCGTGCTGCGCCTCGCCGATTGAGACCGACTGCGCCACCTCGTCGGTGAACACCGTGGCCTTGGCCAGCAGCGCCGGAGAGACCTCCTGCTTGCCCTTGGTGTCGGTGCCCATGCAGGCGATGTGGCAGCCGGGCGAGACATGCTCGGCCATGAGGATCGCGTCGAACGACGAGGTGATCGAGATGATCACATCGGCCTCACGCATGCCCGGCAGATCCACCGCCTCGAAGGGCACGCCCGCCTCGGCGGCCACCTTCTCGAGGTTGGGCAGCATCTCGGGGTGCAGGTTCCAGCCGATGACCTTGTCGAACTCACGCTGCTCAAGCGCGGCGCGCAGTTGGAAGGTCGCCTGATGGCCCGCGCCGACCATGCCGATCACCCGTGCGTCTTCGCGCGCAAGGTGCCGGATCGACACCGAAGAGGCCGCGGCGGTGCGCAGCGCGGTCAAAAGATTGCCGCCGACCATCGCCTTGGCCTTGCCGGTGTCCGGGTCGAAAAGAAACACCGTGGACTGGTGGTTGATGATGCCACGCGTCGCGAGGTTGTTGGGCCAGTAGCCTCCGGCCTTCAGCCCCAGCGTCAGGCCCGAGCGATCAAAGCCGCCCTTGAAGCCGTAGAGCGCGTCTTCATGACCGATGGCCTCGCGCACGACGGGGAAGTTGTAGGCGTCGCCGGTGGCCATTGCGGCAAACACTTTCTCGACCGCGGCAAAGGCGGCGTCGCGGGTCATCAGGCTGGCGATCTCGCGTTCGGGAACGATGAGCATGAAGCTCTCCTTTCAAAGAAAAGCGCCCGCGCGCCGGGACAAGAGAGCGCGCGGGCGAGGCGTGCCCGGAGGTCGGTCCGGGCACGGGGCAAAATAATGTGATGCTTGATCAGTAGGCTTTGCCGCGGGCCGAGACCGGCCAGAGCGTCTCGACCTTGCCGCCGCGCACGCCGACGTACCAATCGTGCACATTGGCGGTGGGGTCGCAGTGGCCCGGCACGAGCTTCAGCTTGTCGCCCACCTTCAGCACGCCGCTCGGGTCGGCGATCACGCCATGCTCGTCCGAGCATTTGGTGTACTCCACGTCGGTCCGGCCAAAGATCACCGGCAGGCCGCTGTCCACCGACTGCGCCTTGAGGCCCGCGTCACAGACCGCGATCTCGGGCTTGGCGTGGCTCATCACCTGCGTGAGGATGAAGAAGGCGTTTTCCCACTCGCCGTTGTCGATGCGGTTTCCGTCCTTGTCGCGGATGCGGCCATAGTCCGCATCCATGAAGGCGTAAGACCCGCACTGCAGCTCGTTGTAGACGCCCGAGTTGCTCTCGAAATAGTAGCTGCCGGTGCCGCCGCCCGAGACCAGTTCGGGCTTCAGCCCCGCTGCCTCCAGCGCCGCCACGGCCTCTTCGACCTGCGCGATGGCGATGGCCAGTTTCTCGCGCCGCGCCTCATAGCTGTCGAGGTGCTGCATCGCGCCTTGGTACGCCTGAATGCCGGTGAACTTGAGCCCTTCGGCGGCACCGATGGCCTGCGCGATCTCCACCACCGCCTCGGCAGTGGTCACGCCGCAGCGGCCCGCGCCGCAGTCGATCTCGACAAAGCATTCGAGCGTGGTGCCGTGGCGCTGCGCGGCGTCCGACAGCTCGGCAACATTGGCGAGGTCATCGACGCAGACGATGATCTTTGCGCCCAACTTCGGCAGCCGCGCCAGCCGGTCGATCTTGCGCGCGTCGCGCACTTGGTTCGAGACCAGCACGTCCTTGATGCCGCCGCGCACGAAGACCTCGGCCTCCGACACCTTCTGGCAGCACACGCCGACCGCGCCGCCAAGCCGCATCTGCAGCTTCGCCACGTCGACCGATTTGTGCATCTTGCCGTGCACGCGGTGGCGCATGTTGTGGGCGCGGGCGTAGTCGCCCATCTTGCGGATATTGCGCTCGAGCGCGTCCAGATCGAGCACGAGGCAGGGCGTCTGGATGTCTGCCTCGTCCATGCCGGGCAGCGCCGGCACGTCATAGCCCACCTCGAGTTGGTCGAAAGTCACGGGTGCGTTCATGGCTCAGGCTCCTTTTGTCCACGGCAGGCGGTCGAGATCGACATTGCCGCCGGTGATGATGAGACCGACGCGCTTGCCAGCGAAACGGTCGCGGTTCTTGAGGATAGTGGCAAGCGGCACGGCGCTGCTGGGCTCCATCACGATTTTCATGCGCTTCCAGATCAGCTTCATCGCGTCGATGATCTCGTCTTCAGACGCGGTGAGAATGTCGCTCACGTGGTTCGAGACGAAATGCCACGTCAGATCCTTGAGCGGCACCTTCAGCCCGTCAGCCACCGTTTCGGGGGCGTCATCGGCGATGATGTGCCCGGCCTTGAAGCTGCGGTAGGCGTCATCGGCCTGCTCGGGCTCGGCTGCGATGACCTGCACCTCGGGGGCCAGCGTGGAGAGCGTCAGGCAGGTGCCCGAGATCATCCCGCCGCCGCCGATCGGGGCGAGCACCATGTCGAGACCATCGGTCTGTTCCATGAACTCGCGCGAGCAGGTGCCTTGCCCCGCGATGACGCGCGCATCGTTATAGGGGTGGATGAAATCGCCGCCCGTGGCCGCCTGCACCTCGGCGAACACCGCCTCGCGCGACGAGGTGGACGGCTCGCATTCGGTGATGATCCCGCCGTAGCCGCGCACTGCGTCCTTCTTGGCCTGCGGCGCGCTGCGCGGCATGACCACATTGCACGGGATACCGCGCCGCCCGGCGGCGTAGCTCAGCGACAGGGCGTGGTTGCCCGAGCTGTGGGTGCAGACGCCCCGTGCTGCCTCGGCATCGGTGAGGCCAAAGACCGCATTGGACGCGCCGCGCACCTTGAAGGCCCCGGCCTTCTGGAAGTTCTCGCACTTGAAGAACAGCTGCGCGCCGGTGAGCTCGTTCAGGAACGACGAGGTCAGCACCGGGGTGCGATGGATGTGCGGCGCGATCCGATCATGCGCCGCCAGCATGTCGTCATAGGTGGGGATGTTCAGCGCGATATCCTTCATCACGCGGCCTCCTGACGGGCGTTGCGGGCGGTGGCGGTGCTGGCGCGGTAAACCTCCTGCGCCGCCGCGACACCCGAGCCCAGAGTGATCTTCAGCCCCAAATCCTTCATGCACATCTCGGCCGTGGCAAGACCCGACAGCGCCATGACGTCGGTCAGGCTGCCCAGATGCCCGATGCGGAACACTTTCCCGGCAACCTCGCCAAGCCCCGTGCCGAAGGCGACGCCATAGGTCTGCGCGGCGTGGCTGACGATATCGGTGGCGTTGAACCCTTCCGGCGTGCGGATCGCGCTGACCGTGTCCGAATAGAGAACGGGCGAGGCTGCGCAAAGCTCCAGCCCCCATGCGCCGACGGCAGCGCGCACGCCCTCGGCGATGCGGTGGTGACGGGCAAAGACATTTTCCAGACCCTCGTCCAGCAGCATGCGGCAGGCCTCGTTGAGCCCGTTCAGCAGGCCGACGGCGGGCGTGTAGGGGTAGGCATCATTAGCATAGCCCTTGGCCATGTCATGCACGTCGAAGAACGTGCGCGGCAGTTTTGCGGTTTGCGTCACCGCCATGGCCTTCTCGCTGAAGCCGGTGATGGCAAGGCCCGGAGGCAGCATGAAGCCCTTCTGCGAGCCGGTGACGGCGACATCGACGCCCCAATCGTCAAACCGGAAATCCATCGAGGCGATCGAGCTGACGCCATCGACAAACAGCAGCGCCGGATGATCCGCATCGTCGAGCGCGCGGCGCACCGCGGCGATGTCCGAGCGCACGCCGGTGGCGGTCTCGTTATGAGTGGCGAGCACGGCCTTGATGCGGCGGCTTTTGTCGGCGGCGAGGATCTCGGCGTAGCGGTCTGCGGGCAGGCCCTCGCCCCACGGGGTCTCCACCACTTCGACGCTCAGCCCGTGGCGCTGGCACATGTCGATCCAGCGGTGGCTGAACATGCCATTGCGCGCCGCCAGCACGGTATCGCCCGGCGAGAGCGTGTTTGTCAGCGCCGTCTCCCAGCCGCCGGTGCCGGTCGAGGGAAAGATGAACACCTCGGCGCTGGCGCTCTTCAGCACACGGCGCACGCCCTCGCGCGCGGGGTGCAGGATCTGCCCAAACAGCGGCGAGCGATGGTCGATCGTCGGCATGTCGCAGGCCTTGCGCAGGCTCTCTGGGATGTTGGTCGGGCCCGGAATGAAAACGGGGTTCTGAAAGCTCATGGCCACCTCCTCTGGTCGCTGAAAGCCACCGTAGACGGGCTGTCCGCGCGAGGAAACTTTTTTGAAATCGTTTTTCAAAACCGTACTGATCGAGAATATCGAACGTTGTCAGATGGTTGATTTTTTCATATGGTGAATTCGGCTTTCAAGTAGAATGAAAGAGATTTGATGGATTCTCCGAAAGATGCCGAAACCAGCCCCCGCCGCGCCCGTGGCAGGCCGCGTGGTTGGGAGGACAACAGCGCGCAGAACACCATCAAATCGCTCGACCGGGCGATGGAGGTGCTGGACTACCTGAGCGCCCATCCCGGCCTGACCCTCTCGGAACTGGCGGGCGACCTGCGGCAGTCTCCGGCCACGGTTTACCGCATCCTCGTCACGCTCGAGGGGCGGCGGCTGGTCGAGTTCGACCCTGCCGAGCAGCTTTGGCACATCGGCCCGCAGGCCTTTGTCATCGGCGCGCGCTTCCTGCGCCGCACCAGCCTTGTGGAGCGGGCGCGCCCGATCTTGCGCGCGCTGATGGAGGAGACTGGGGAAACCGCCAACCTCGGCATCGTGCGCGAGGCCTCGGTGCTGTTTGTCAGTCAGGTCGAAACCCACGAGAGCATCCGCGCCTTCTTTCCGCCGGGCACGCTGTCGCCGCTGCATGCCTCGGGCATCGGCAAGGCGCTGCTGGCCGAGATGGCTGGGGAGCGTTTGGAGAAGCTGCTGGCGCGTAAGATGGAGCGGTTCACCGCGCATACGCTGGCCGAGCCCGAGGCGCTGCGCGCCGATCTCGCGGCGATCCGGGCGCGGGGCTATTCCATTGACGCCGAAGAAAAGAACCTCGGGATGCGATGCATCGCGGCGGCGGTCTTCGATGCCTCGGGCGAGGCGGCGGCTGGGATTTCCGTCTCCGGCCCGACGATCCGCATGCGCGAGGACATGACGGATGAAACGAGCCGCGCGGTGATGCGCGCGGCTCGGGAATTGACGTCGGCGATTGGTGGGGTCACTCCGCCGGAGCGCTGACCTTCTTTGCCGCAGGCATGGGCTGGGCGGCGCCAGAAGGGCGCAGCGCCATATGTCGGTTCACGTCCTTGTAGAGCAGGTAGCGGAACCGGCCCGGCCCGCCCGCGTAGCAGGCCTGCGGGCAGAAAGCGCGCAGCCACATGTAATCCCCGGCCTCGACCTCGACCCAGTCTTGATTGAGCCGGTAGACCGCCTTGCCCTCCAGTACGTAGAGCCCGTGCTCCATCACATGGGTCTCGGCAAAGGGGATGACCGCGCCGGGCTCGAAGGTCACCACGGTGACATGCATGTCATGACGCAGGTCGCTGGGGTCGACGAAACGGGTGGTCGCCCATTTGCCGTCGGTGCCGGGCATCGGCGTGGGCGCGATGTCCTGCTCGTTGGCGATGATCACCTCGGGGTGGGGCAGGCCGGGCACGGCCTCATAGGCCTTGCGGATCCAGTGGAAGCGCAGGGTGTCATCACCCTTGTTGCGCAGGGTCCAGAGCGTGGCGGGCGGCAGGAAGGCATAGCCGCCTTCGCGCAGCACGTGGCTTTCGCCCTCGACGGTGAGCGTGGCTTCGCCCTCCACGACGAAGAGCGCGCCCTCGGCGCCCGCGTCGGTTTCGGGATGGTCCGAGCCGCCGCCCGGCTGCACTTCCATGATGTACTGCGAGAAGGTCTCGGCAAAGCCGCTGAGCGGGCGGGACAGAACCCAGAGGCGGGTTTCTTCCCAGAACGGCAGAAAGCTGGTGACGATGTCGCGCATCGTGCCCTTGGGGATCACCGCGTAGGCATCGGTGAACACCGCGCGGTCGGTCAGCAGTTGGCTCTGCGGCGGGTGGCCGCCGGTGGGGGCGTAGTAATTGGTGGTCATTTCTGGTTCCGGTCGGAGAGGCATTGCCCCGAGTATGGGCGGCGGCTGCGCCGGGGGCGACAGGGCGCGAGACGAAAGGTCTTTCTTGGAAAACAAGAAAATCGTGCCCGGTTTTTCGGCAATGCAGGAAGGAAAAGCCGCTCTGCCGGCCCACCAGCGGCGGGCCAGCCTCGCGCGTCAGGCGGGTTGCAACGCTGGGTGCTGCGCCGCGCGCGCGCCGATCTTCTGCGGGGTGCCCGCCACATAGGTCTCGGCCACCGCACGATCATCGCCCAGCATTTGCAGCACGAAGAGTTCCTCGCTCAGCGTCTCGGACCGCTGCATCCGCAGCGCCATCGGCTCGGTCGCCGCGCTGTCGAGCACCACGATATCCGCCTCGGTCCCCGGCTCCAGCGTGCCGATCTTGTCCTCCAGCCCCAGCGCCACGGCATTGCCGCGGGTGATCCAATGGAAGGCACGCAGCGGATGCAGCTTCTGGCCCTGCAACTGCAACACCTTGTAGGCCTCGTTCAGCGTCTGCAGCATCGAGTAGCTGGTGCCCGCGCCGACGTCCGTCGCGATGGCATTGGTGATCCCGCGCCCGCGCAGCCCGGCATCGTCAAAAAGCCCGCTGCCAAGGAAAAGGTTCGAGGTCGGGCAGAACACCGGCTTGGCGCCAGTCTCGGCCAGCAGGTCAATTTCGCGCGGCTCGAGGTGGATCGAATGGCCCAGCAGCGCCTTGGGGCCAAGCAGGCCATAGCGCTCGTAAACGCCTAGGTAGTCGAGCGCGTCGGGATAAAGGCTCAGCGTATAGGCGATCTCGTCGCGGTTTTCCGACAGGTGGGTCTGCACATAGCATTCGGGATGCTCGGCGGTGACCGCGCCCGCCATCTCCATCTGCTCAGGGCTGGAGGTGATGGCGAAGCGCGGCGTGATGGCATAGCTGGCGCGGCCCTTGCCATGCCAGCGGGCGATCAGCCGCTTGGTGGCGTCATAGCCCGACTGCGGCGTGTCGCGCAGCGCCTCGGGCGCGTTGCGGTCCATCATCACCTTGCCGGTGATCATCCGCATGTCGCGGCGCGCGGCGGCGCTGAAGAACGCCTCGGCAGAGGTTTCATGCACCGACGCATAGGCAACGGCGCTGGTGGTGCCATGGGCGCATAGCTGGGTCATGAACCAGTCGGCCATGGCTTCGGCATGGGCGGGATCGGCGAAACGGGTCTCTTCAGGGAAGGTGTAGCTGTTCAGCCAGTCGAGCAGTTGCGCGCCCCAAGAGGCGATGACCTGAACCTGCGGGAAATGGATGTGGGTGTCGATGAAACCGGGCATCAGCAGATGCGGGCGGTGGTCCACCACCGGCACGCTCGGCGCCTGCCGGGCCAGTTGATCATAGCTGCCGGTGCCGCGAATGATCCCGCCCGCGATCAGGATCGCCCCGTCCTCGATATAGCGATAGGCGGCATGGTCCTCGGGGCCCTGCGGTTCGGCAGTGAAACTGAGGATGCGTCCGCGCAGGAGCACTTGGTCGGTCTTCATGGGGATACCTTTCGGGAACGGGCGGGGAGGGAAAGAGCGGCGCGGGCCGGGATAGGGCCCGCGCCGCCAGAGAGTGTGCCGCGGTTATTCAGCGGGCGCGGCGGGCGGTTCTTCGACCACCAGATGTTCGTTGTGCGCAGCACCCTCGCGGTGGAACAGCGGGTAGATATAGAGGAAGGCGGCGGCGATCAGGTAACCGGCCGAGACCGGGCCGAGCGCGGGCCAATGCAGGCTGGCACCGTGGATGATCCCCACCAGCGACATCAGCGCGGCCGCGAGCGCGAAGCCCCCGGCGTTGCGGAACCGCCCGTCGATCACGCTGGCGACGATGGCGCCCCAGATAAGCCCGGTCAGGATCGCGCCTTGGCTCAGCGAGAGATGCCCGGCGAAATGCGCGCCCTGTTGCAGCAGCGCGGCGGTCAGCGCCTCGTCACCAAGCTGCGGCATTCCTTCGACGCCGGTCGCCTGCAGCGCGCCCATCAGCGCCCCCCATTTGATCATCAGGAAGGAGGACACATGCGGCATCATCGCGATGGTGACGGCAGCCATATGCGCGGGCTTCACGCAATGGGCGGTGTTGGTGATCAGGCTCAGCGCCACGAAGACCAGCACCGGCGCGGCGGCCGCCTCGGGGATCAGGTTGTTGAGAAAGGCCAGCAGGCCAAGGAAGGCGGCGAGCGGGATCACCGTGCCGACACCGATGATATAGCCCGCATGCGCGCCCATGCGCTTATAGGCCGGGTGGCCGATATAGGCGGTGGTGGGGAAGGGCGAGCCGAAGACCGCGCCGATCATCGTGCCAAGCCCGTCGGTGATCTGGCAGACGCCGACCGGGTAGTGATCCCCGGCGCTTTCGGCGCTCTCGACGTTGTTCATCGTCTCGATGAAATTGTAGATCTGCACTGGCACCAGCACGAGGAAGAGCTCGGGGTTGGCAAAGAGGTGCTGAATGCCCGCGATCAGATCCCCCACATAGGGCAGCGGCGGGTAGAAGCCGGTGCCCTCGAGGCTGATCCGCGCCTCGCCGATGCTGAAGGCGACGGCGGTGCCGACGATCAGCGCCAGCAGGCCCGCGGGGATGTTGAACGGCAGGCGGAAGCGCCCGACAAGCCCCCAGAGGATGATGATCAGTGAGGCAAAACCGATGTAGGGCTGCTCGAAGATCGTCGCCAGCGGCACGGTGCCGATGAACACCAGCGCGATGCCGCAGAGCGTGCCAAGCATCCCGGCGCGCGGTGTGACCCGCTTCAGCCACGGTCCGACGATGGCCCCGAGGGCGGCGACGATGCCGCCGATGAAGCCCGCGCCTATGCCCACCTGCCATGCCAGCGTGGGATCGTTGGTGGCCCAGTAGATCGGGCCGATGACCCCGAAGAGATAGACGAACATCACCGGCGTCGAGATGCCGTAGGGCAGGGCGGTGACGTCGCGCCCGTGGCGCGCGGCGGCGCGTTTGGCCAGCACCACATAGGCCGCGACGCCCGACAGGATCGCCACCGCCGCGCCGGGCAGGATGCGGCCATAGACGATCTCGGACGGCATGCCAAAGACGAACTGGCAAACACCCGCCAGCACCATCAGGTTGATCAGATTGTCGGTGAACAGCGCCCAGAAGGCGCTGAAATCGCTGCGTGAGAACAGCTTGTAGGTGTAACTCCCTTCCCGCATGTGGGATCTCCTCGGGTTGCTTGCGATTGTCCCGCGCCGCCCGCTCCTCTTCGGGCGGGCGCGGGGGTTACTCGGCGGCGAAGGCCACGGGCTGCGCCGCGCCTTGCTGGCGGGTGAGGGCGGTCAGCACCTCGGCCACGACAAAGGCGGCGATCACCTCGGGGCGTTTGTCG
The DNA here is from genome assembly GCF_056158605.1 of Salipiger sp. ABN3_019. NCBI lineage: Bacteria > Pseudomonadati > Pseudomonadota > Alphaproteobacteria > Rhodobacterales > Roseobacteraceae > Salipiger > Salipiger sp. ABN3_019. The sequence goes on along the minus strand of NZ_JBSWTP010000010.1, from coordinate 55,080 downwards.
CGGCTGCCCTGTGCGCCGATCGGGCAGGTGAGCGCGTGGGTCTCCAGCCCGTCGCACTGATCCCGCGCGAAGCGGCGGAACTTCTCGCGTTTTGTGGCCGACCCGATCAGCCCGACGTAGCGCGCATCATCCCGCTGCAGCGCCGCCGAGGCACAGAGAAAGTCGAGCGCATGGTCATGGGTCAGCACGACGAAGGCGCTGCCCGGCGGGGCCATGGCGATCTCAAGCTCGGGCAGGGGGGTGAGACGGGTCTCGACCCGCGCGGCGCTCAGCGCCAGTTCCTCGGCGCGGCTGTCGATCAGAACGCAGCGCACCGGCAGGTGCTGCAGCAAATCCGCCAGCGCCCGCCCCACATGACCCGCGCCGTGGATTTGCACCATGGGCAGCGCGGCGGCCTCCTCTGCCGCCCGCGCCCGCGCCGCGCGCCGGTCCTTTGCGCTCATGCGGCTCAGCGCGACCTCGACCCGCCCACCGCAGCATTGCCCGATCTCGGGACCAAGCGGCACATCCAGCGTCTCGGCCAGATCGCCGCGTGCCAGCAGTGCCCGCGCCGCGGCGATGGCCCGGTGTTCGAGCTGGCCGCCGCCGATGGTGCCATGGCGGGAGGCCTCGCCGACATACATCTCGCATCCTGCCTCACGCGGCGAAGAGCCGCGCACCCGGCTCAGCCGCACCCGCGCGAGCGGGCCGGGTGCGCTCAGCAAGGCGTCGAGCGTGCTCATGACTGCCCCGCCAGCCGTTCGACCGCCAGCAGCACGCGTTCGGGCGTCGCGGGCGCGTCGAGGCGCGGGCATTCGCGGTAGTCCGCGACGCTGGCGACGGCCATCGACAGCGCCTCAAGGACCGAGATGCCCAGCATGAAGGGCGGCTCGCCCACGGCCTTGCTGCGCTTGATGGTGCGCTCGCGGTTCTGCGACCATTCGGCGAGGTTCACGTTGAAGACGCGCGGCCGGTCCGAGGCGAGCGGGATCTTGTAGGTCGAAGGCGCATGGGTGCGCAGCGCGCCCTGGTCGTCCCACCACAGTTCTTCGGTGGTCAGCCAGCCCATACCTTGAACAAAGGCCCCCTCGACCTGCCCGCGGTCGAGCACCGGGTTCAGCGAGCGTCCGACGTCGTGCAGGATGTCGGTGCGCTCGACGCGGTACTCGCCGGTCAGCGTGTCGATGGTGACCTCCGAGCAGGACGCGCCATAGGCGAAGTAGTAGAAGGGCCGCCCCTTGCCTGCCGCGCGGTCCCAATGGATGTCGGGCGTCTTGTAGAACCCCGCCGCCGAAAGATGCACGCGCGCCATATAGGCAGCCTTGATCACCTCGTTCCACGGCAGCAGTTGCGCGCCGACCTGCAGATGGCCCGGCACAAAGCGCACCTCTTCGGGGCGCACGCCCCAGTGTCCGGCGACAAAGTCGACCAGCCGTGCCTTGATCTGGTCGGCGGCATCAAGCGCCGCCATGCCGTTGAGGTCCGAGCCTGACGAGGCGGCGGTGGCCGAGGTGTTGGGCACTTTCTCGGTGGTGGTGCGGGTGATCTTGATGCGCTCGAAATCCACTTGGAAGGCGTCGGCCACCACTTGCGCCACTTTGGTGTTGAGCCCCTGACCCATCTCGGTGCCGCCGTGGTTGAGGTGGATCGAGCCGTCCGAATAGACGTGGATCAGCGCGCCGGCCTGATTGTAGTGGGTCGCGGTGAAGGAGATGCCAAACTTCACCGGGGTCAGCGCGATGCCCTTGCGCAGCACGCCGCCCTGCGCGTTGAACGCGAGGATGTCACGGCGGCGCTGCTGGTAGTCGCAGCTCTCTTCCAGTTCCGAGACCACGCGGCCGATGATGTTGTCGGCCACTTCCTGATGGTAGGGCGTCAGGTTCCGGCCATCATGCGCGTCGCCGTAGAAGTTCGCCTTGCGCACCTCCAGCGAATCCTTGCCAAGCGCATAGGCGATCTCTTCGATCATCCGCTCGGCGGCGACCACGCCCTGCGGCCCGCCGAAGCCGCGGAAGGCGGTGTTCGAGACGGTGTTGGTTTTCATCGGGCGGCTCTGCAGCCGGACGTGCGGGTAGAAATAGGCGTTGTCGGCGTGAAAGAGCGCGCGGTCGGTGACCGGACCCGACAGATCCGACGACCAGCCGCAGCGCGCGGCAAAACTGCCGTCCACCGCGCGGATGCGGCCCGCGCCGTCGAACGCCACGTCGTAATCGATGACGAAATCATGCCGCTTGCCGGTGGCGGTCATGTCCTGATCGCGGTCGGGGCGGATCTTCACCGGGCGGTTCAGCCGCTTGGCGGCCATCGCCGCGACCACGGCGAAAAGGTTCATCTGGCTTTCCTTGCCGCCAAAGCCGCCGCCCATGCGCCGCACGTTCACCACCACGGCGTTCGAGGGCACGCCCAAGACATGCGCCACCATGTGCTGCGCCTCGCTCGGGTGCTGGGTCGAGCAATGCACGATGACGTCTTCATCCTCGCCCGGCAGGGCAAAGGCGATCTGCCCTTCGAGGTACATATGGTCCTGTCCGCCCACCGCGAGCCGCCCTTGCAGACGGTGCGGTGCCGTGGCCATCGCGGTCTCAACCTCGCCACGTTCAAGCTTCAGCGGGTCGGTGATATGCGGATAGCCCGCCTCCTGCGCTTCGATCGGACCCAGCGCATGGGGCAGCACCTCGGCCTCGACCTTGGCGAGCGCGGTGGCCCTGCGGGCGGCATCGCGGGTCTCGGCGATCACCGCAAAGAGCGGCTGGCCGTGAAACTCGATCTTCTCGGTGGGGAAGACCGGCTCATCGCCGCGTCCGGTGGGGCTGATGTCATTGTGGCCGGGGATGTCGGCGGCGGTGAGCACGTCGACCACGCCGGGGGCAGCACGCACGGTGGAAAGGTCGAGCCGCTTCAGCGTGGCATGGGCCACCGAAGAGACCCCGAGATAGGCGTGCAGCGTGCCAATGGGTTCGGCGATATCGTCGGTGTATTCGGCGATGCCGCGCACATGCTTGATTGCGCTGTCGTGTTGGCGATCCTCGTGGACCGCGCCGCGGATGTTGGGCTGATGTTTCATGTCTCTCCTCCCTCAGGCGCTCAGGCGGACGGGCTGGCCATCCTGTTCGAGAAAGAACCGCCGCAGCAGGTTCTGGGCGACGCGCATCCGGTAGTCGGCGCTGGCCCGCCAGTCGCTGAGCGGGGCGAAATCTTCGGCCATGGCGCGGGCAGCCGCGGCAAAGCTGGCCTCGCTCCACGGCTGGCCCCGCAGCGCGGCCTCGGCCTTTCCGGCGCGTTTCGGGGTGGCCGCCATCCCGCCAAGCGCGATACGGGCGCTCTGGATCACACCGCCCTCGACGGTGACGCTGATCCCGGCGGCGACGGCAGAGATGTCTTCGTCCCGGCGCTTGGAGATTTTATACGCCGCGCAGCGCGTGGCGGGCGACGGCAGCGGCACGCGGATGCTCTCCACGAACTCACCGGGGCGGCGGTCTTGCTTGCCGTAGTCGATAAAGAACGCCTCGAGCGGCAGGGTCCGGCGGGTTTGGCCATGGCGCAGCGTGACCTCGGCCCCAAGCGCGATCAGCACCGGGGGCGTGTCACCGATGGGCGAGCCATTGGCGATATTGCCGCCGACCGTGCCCATGTTGCGCACCTGCCAGCCCGCGATACGGTCCCAGTATTCCTGGAGATGCGGCAGATGCTCGGCGATCAGCGGCTGCACTTCCGAATAGCTGACGCCTGCGCCAAGGGTGATCGCGCCTTCGGTGACCTCCACCGCTTTCAACGCATCGAGATGGGCGATGAAGATCGCGGGCGAGATCGGGCGCAGGAACTTGGTGACCCAGAGGCCCACATCGGTCGATCCGGCAATCACCGTCGCCTGCGGATGCGCGGCATAGGCGTCGGCGAAATCATCTAGATCGGCGGGCAGGATCGCGCGGTCGCCGTCGGGGCCGGTCTCGACCCGGCGTCCATCCTTGAGGGCCAGCAGCTCCGCCGCCACGCGCCCGCGCTCCTGCATCAGATGATCCGCCTCGGGCGTTCCATACTCGCTTACCGCCACGGCGGCGCGGATGATCGGCGCGTAGCCGGTGCAGCGGCAAAGGTTGCCCTGCAGTGCCGTCTCTACCTGCGCCTCGCTCGGTTGCGGGGTCTGCATCCAGAGCGCATAGAGCGACATGACGATGCCCGGCGTGCAAAAGCCGCATTGCGCGCCGTGATGTTCGACCATCGCCCGCTGCACCGGGTGCAGCGCGCCGTCCGGGCCCGAGAGGTGCTCGACCGTCACCACGTGGCAGCCATCGAGCGAAGCGACGAAGCGGATGCAGGCGTTGACCGCCTCATACCGCAATGCGCCCTCATGCAGACGCCCGACGAGCACGGTGCAGGCCCCGCAGTCACCCTCGGCGCAGCCTTCCTTGGTGCCGGTGAGGCGACGTTCGAGCCGCAGGAAATCGAGCAGGGTCTGCGTCGCCGGAACCTGAGGCAGGCTCACGGTCCTTCCGTTGAGCAGAAAACGGATCTCGCTCCGGTGCGTCATGCATCCCTCCGTGGCTGAGCATGTGGCTGGGTTTACGGAGGGGGACGCTAGCAGCGCGCACTCTCTCTGAATACGCGTGGTTTCGCCAAGGACTTTATACGGATTGTTGATAATAATCTGTCGCCGGCCGTAGTATGCCGGGGTCACGGAGGTCAGCCATGCAATATATCGAAAGCCTGCGGGTCTTTGTCCGGGTGGTGGAACTGGGCAGCATCACCTCGGGCGGGCGCGACCTGCGTCTGACGCCTGCGGTGGCCAGCAAGCGGATCAAGGAACTTGAGAGCCGCCTTGGCGTGCGCCTGTTCAACCGCACCACACGCTCCATCAGCCCGACAGAGGTGGGGCGGGTGTTCTACGATCAGGCCAAGACGGTGCTGGCCTCGGTCGATGAGGCCGAAGCGGTGGTGGCCAATTTCTCGGAAACGCCGCGCGGGGCGCTGCGCGTGACCGCGCCGCTTGGCATCGGACGCCGGATCATCGCGCCGCTGGTGCCCGCCTTCACCGAGAAATACCCCGAGGTTCAGGTGCAGATGCGCCTGTCGGACCGGCAGGTCGACCTGATGGCAGAGCGGCTGGATGTGGCGTTTTTCCTGGGGGTGGCGAAAGATTCCAACTTCAAGCTGCGACAGATCTACGATTGCCCGCGCGTGCTTTGCGCAGCGCCCTCCTATCTCGAAAAGCGCGGCATGCCCGAAACGCCCGAGGACCTTCTGGGCGGGCGGCACAACTGCCTGCTGCTGCGCTACCCGCGCTCGCCCGAATACTTCTGGCAACTGAAGACCGAGACCGGGCTGCGCCGTCTTGAGGTCGCTGGTCGGTTCGATGCCGACGACGGCGATGTGCTGACCGCCTGGGCGCTGGAGGGGCATGGGATCGCCAATCGACCACGGCTGGAGGTGGCGCGCCACCTGGACAGCGGCGCGCTGGTCGAAGTGCTGCCCACAACGCCGCCGCTGCCGTCGACTTTCGGCTGCCTCTTCCTGCACAGAAAGCTGCAGGACCCCAAGATCCGCCTCTTCGTCGACTTCATGGCCGAGGCAGCCCGCGAGCGAATTGCGCGGCTCGACAGCTGACGGCCTGCGGCACCTTAAAAATTTCCTAGATTTGTCAGGCGGTTTCTCGCGGATCAATACCTGATCAAAATACACGGTATTGTAAGTTGACTAAATTTGTAGTGATTGATAGCGCGAAGGAACGGCGCGCGTCGCCACCCTGCATTGCAAAGCCGGAGCATCGAGCATGACGACCCCCGAGCAAATTTGGCCCGAGAAACTGGCGCAAACCTACGTCGAAAAGGGTCATTGGCAGGGCGAAACCTTCGGCCAGATGCTCGACCGGCTGGCGCAGGCGTATCCCGAGCGCATGGCCGTGATCGCCGGTGAGGCCCGTTGGAGCTATGCCGAACTGGCGCGCCGCGCCCGGATCGCAGCCGAGGGCTTTGCCGAACTGGCGCTGAAGCCGGGCGAGCGGGTGCTGCTGCAGATGCCGAACCGGGCCGAGTTCCTCGTCGCAGCCTTTGGCCTCTTCTATGCGGGGCTGATCCCGGTCTACGCGCTGCCCGCGCACCGCGAGACCGAGGTGCTGCATCTCGCCGCCAAATCCGGCGCGCGCGCCTATGTGGTCGCCGACCGGCACGACGGGTTCGACTACCTGCCGCTCGCCCGCCGTGTGCTGGCGGAGGTCGACGGCGTCGAGCATGTGATCGTTGCAGGCGATCCCGGGGAATTCACCGCGTTTGACGCGCTGGGCGGGAAGGGGCTGAGCGCCCCGGTGCCGCGCGATCCGCAGGCGGTGGCCTTTCTGCAGATCTCCGGCGGCTCCACTGGCCTGCCGAAGCTGATCCCGCGCACCCATGACGATTATCTCTATAGCGTCCGCGCCTCGGCCGAGATCTGCGGGCTGAGCGAACGCAGCGTCTATCTCTGCGCGCTGCCCGCGGCGCATAACTTCCCGATGAGTTCGCCCGGCTATCTTGGCGTGCTGCATGTGGGCGGCACCGTGGTCATGAGCCCGAACCCGCAGCCCGACGTCGCCTTCCGGCTGATCGCCGAACATGGCGTGACGATCACCGGCCTTGTGCCGCCGCTGGCGCTGCTGTGGATGCAGGCCGCGCCGCGCAGCAAACACGATTTGTCGAGCCTTGAGGTGCTTGGCGTCGGCGGTGCGAAATTCATCCCCGAGGCAGCGGCAAAAGTGCGCCCGGTGCTGGGCTGCACGCTGCAGCAGGTCTTTGGCATGGCCGAGGGGCTGGTGAATTACACCCGTCTCGACGATCCCGAAGAGATCATCATCAACACCCAGGGCCGCCCGATCAGCCCCGACGACGAGGTGCTGGTGCTCGACGACGAGGGCAAACCGGTGCCCGAGGGCGAGCCCGGCAACCTTTACACCCGCGGGCCCTACACGATCCGCGGCTACCACGAAGAGCCTTCGGCCAACGCCCGCAGTTTCACCCCCGACGGCTTTTATCGCACCGGCGACGTGGTGCGGCGCCTGCCCGGCGGCTACCTAGAGGTGCGGGGCCGCGCTGGCGACCACATCAACCGCGCAGGCGAGAAGATCTCTGCCGAAGAGGTCGAGGATCACCTGATCGCGCATGAAGGGGTTTTCGATGCCGCCGTCGTGGCGCTGCCCGACAAGTTCCTTGGCGAGAAGACCTGCGCTTTCGTGGTGCGCGCGGAAGCGGGGGACGTGCAGTCCAAAGACCTCAAGGCCTTTGTCCGCGGCCGCGGCATCGCCGAGTTCAAGGTGCCCGACCAGATCGTCTTTGTGCCCGAGTTCCAGACCACCGCCGTGGGCAAGGTCAGCCGCAAGGCGCTGCGCGCGGCGCTGAAAGACAACTACCTGAACAAAGGAGACGCCGCATGAGCCTCAGCAAGGATAAGATGCGCGCCGATATCGCCGAAGCGCTGGAGATTGCCCCCGAAGAGATCACCGACGAGGCCAACCTCTTCGATCTGGGGCTCGATTCCATGCGCCTGATGTCGCTGGTGATGACATGGCAGGACGAGGGCGAAGAGGGCGATCTTTCGGAGATTTGGGAGCATCAGACCTTCGGCGCATGGTGGGGCGTGGTCGCCGCGCAGCGCGCGGGGGCCTGACATGGGGGCCGCGGCGCAGGCCTTCCCGCTGACCGAGGCGCAGGAGGGGCTTTGGTACGCGCAGGCGCTCGACCGCGCGAACCCGATCTTCAACTGCGGGCAGTATATCGAACTTTGCGGCCCGCTCGATGTCGCCCGATTTACCCGCGCTTTCGATGCCGCTGTCGCGCAGACACCGGCGCTGCGTCTGCGCTTCGGCATGGTGGAGGGCGCGCCCCGGCAATGGCTGGCCGAGCAGGGGCCGCGGCTCGAAGTGGTCGATCTGTCGGCGCAGGACGATCCCGAGGCCGAGGCGCTGGCGCGGATGCAGGCCGACAGTGGCCGCGCGATTGATCTCGCCGCCGAGCAGGCCGGGCATTTCGCGCTCTACCTCCTTCGGCCGGACCGGGCCTTCTGGTACGAGCGCATTCACCATCTGGCCACCGACGGTTTTGGCATCGTGCTGCTGACCAACCGGGTGGGCGAGATCTATTCCGCCGCGACGCTGGGCAAACCCGCGCCCTCCGCCTTCCCGGGGCTGGAGCCGGTTCTGGAGGATGCGGACGCCTATCGCAACTCGGACCGGCGCGCCGAGGATGGGGCCTTCTGGCGCGGCGAGATGCGCGGGCTGGAAACCGTCGCCGGGCCCGCCGAGGGCCGCGCCGTGACCTCCACCCGTTTCGACCGGGCGCGGCTCGATCTGCCGCTAGAGGTCTGCTCCGCGCTGAAGGCGCGCGCCAAATCCGCTGGCGTTGGCTGGCCCGACGCGCTGACCGTGCTGAGCGCGGCCTATTTCTCGCGCGTTTCGGGCAGCGGCGAGCGGGTCTATGGCCTGCCGTTCATGGCCCGCATGGGCTCCAAGGCCGCCCGCGTGCCCTGCATGTGGATGAACGTGCTGCCCTACCGCTGCGCGCCGGACGAGGATGCGCCGCTTGAGGGGCTTCTGAAGACCGAGGCACAGCGTCTTGCCGCGCTGCGCAAGCACGGTCGTTACCGCTCGGAGCAGCTGCGCCGCGACCTGCGCCGCACCGCCATCGACGCGCGGCTCTACGGGCCAATGATCAACGTGCAGCCTTTTGACATGCCGCCGCGCTTTGCCGGGCTCGAGGCGCATCTGCACATCCTCGGCGCGGGAGCGGTGGATGACATCACCGCCACCTTCCGCGGCGACGCGACCACCTCGCTGTCGCTGGAGATCGACAGCAATCCGGCGCTCTATACCGCCGAAGACGCCCGCGCGCATCTGCACCGGCTGGCGGCGTTCCTCACCGCCGCGCTTGAGGCGGAAACGCTCGCCGAAGTGCCGACGCTGACCGCGTCCGAGCAGCACTGGGCGGTGCATGAGGTCAACGCCACGGACCATCCGCTGCCGCAGACCACGCTGACCGAGCTGATCACCGCGCAGATGGCGGCGACGCCGGATGCACCCGCCGTGGTCTTCGAGGATCGGACGCTCAGCTATGCCGAGCTGGATCGCCGGTCCGCCGCGCTGGCCGCCGCGCTGCGCGCGCGGGGCGCAGGCCCGGGCAAGGTGGTCGCCGTGGCGCTGCCGCGCTCGGAGCATCTGGCGGTGGCGCTGGTGGCGATCCTGCGCGCCGGGGCCGCCTATGTGCCGCTCGACCCCGAGAACCCGCCGCCGCGCCTTGCCGTGCTGATCGAACGCACGGGCGCGGTGGCGCTGCTGGCGGAGCGCGATCTCGACGCGGGCGGCATGGCGCCTTTCGCGCCCGAAGACTGGCCCGCGACCGGCGCAGCGCCCGAGCCCGGCATCACCCCGGATGATCTGGCCTATATCCTCTTCACCTCTGGCTCCACCGGCGAGCCCAAGGGGGTGATGATCGAGCACCGCGCCATCGTGAACCGGCTGCTGTGGATGCGCGATCACTATGGCTTTGGGCCCGGCGATCGCATTTTGCAGAAGACCCCCACCACCTTTGATGTGTCGGTCTGGGAGCTGTTTCTGCCCTTCCTCTGCGGCGCCACGCAGGTCTTTGCCGCGCCCGGCGCGCATCGCGACCCGTCGGCCATCGCCCGGCTGGTGCGCCGCGAGGCGATCACCACGATGCATTTCGTGCCCTCGATGCTCTCAGCCTTCCTCGAAGCCCCGGCCTCCGAAGGTCTGGCGCTGACCCGCGTGTTCTGCTCGGGCGAGGCGCTGACCGCCGAGCATCGCGAGCGCTTCCACGCACGGATCAGCGCCCAGCTTCACAACCTCTATGGCCCGACCGAGGCGGCGGTGGATGTCACCTATTGGGACGCCGCGCCGGAGGATCGCAGCGCGCCGCTGCCGATTGGCTTCCCGGTCTGGAACACCCGCGTTCAGGTGCTGGACAGGCGCATGCGCCCGGTGCCGCCGGGCGTGCATGGGCAGCTCTACCTTGGCGGCGTGCAACTGGCGCGCGGCTATCTGGGGCGGCCCGACCTGACCGAAGAGCGGTTCATCCCCGATCCCTTTCGGCCCGGCGAGCGGCTCTATGCCACCGGCGATGTGGCCTACCTGCGCCCCGATGGCGCGGTGGTCTATGCCGGGCGCGCCGATCATCAGGTGAAAATCCGCGGCATGCGCATCGAGCCGGGAGAGATCGAGGCGGCGATCAAGCAAACCGGCCTCGTGCGCGACGCCGTGGTGCTGGCCCGCAGCGATGGCGGTGCCGAGCCGCGGCTGGTGGCCTATGTGCTCGCCGCGCCCGGTTTCGATAGCGCGCCGCTGCTGGCCGAGCTGGCCACCGCGCTGCCCGCGCATATGGTGCCTACTGCGGTTGTCACGCTGGAAAGCTGGCCGATGACCACCTCGGGCAAGCTCGACCGCAAGGCGCTGCCCGCGCCGCTGCTGGAGATGCCGCAAGGCGCGCCGCCGGTCGGTCCGGTCGAAGAGCGCCTCGCCGCGCTCTACCGCGAGGTGCTGCATCTGCCCGACACGCCGAGCCGCGAGGCGGATTTCTTCGATCTGGGCGGCGACAGCCTGACCGCGCTGACGCTGAGTTTCCGCATTGAGGCCACCTTCGGGCAGGATCCGGGGCTGGGGCAGATCTTCGAGACGCCGGGGCTGGCGCAGCTTGCCCGCGCGCTAGAGATGGCCGACACCGCCCGCGCTGGTCTGGCGCCGCTGTTGCCGTTGGCGGGCGGCGAGGGCGCGCCGCTCTTCATCCTGCATCCGGCGGGGGGGCTTGGCTGGGGCTACCGGCGGCTGGCACGGGCGCTGACCGAGCCCCGCCCGGTCTACGCGCTGCAATCGCCGCTGCTGACCGGTGAGGCCCTACCGGGCAGCCTGCGCAGTCTTGCCGCCGATTATGCCGAACGTATCTCGGCGCAGGCCCCTCAGGGGATGATCCACCTTGCCGGTTGGTCGGTGGGCGGCATCCTCGCGCAGGAAGTGGCGGTGGAGCTTTCGGCGCGCGGACGCGCGGTGGGACTGGTGGCGATGCTCGACGCCTATCCGGCGGAATGTTGGCAGGCAGAGCCCGAACTCACCGACGCCGAGGCGCTGCGTGCGCTCTTGGCCATCGCAGGGCATGACCCCGACAGCCACCCAGAGCTCGACAGCCGCGCGGCGGTGGTGGGCTTTCTGAAGCAGGGCGGCACGCCGCTCGGCAGCCTGCCCGATGGCGTGCTCGACGCGGTGGTGCAACTGGTCACCGGCACCAACCGGCTGATCCGGGGTCACGACCAGCGCCACTATTGCGGGCGCGTGCTGCATGTGCGCGCCGCGCGTGATCATGCCGGGCGCGATCTGCACGCGGGTCTGTGGCAGCCGCATGTCGCGGCGGTCGATGCGCTCGACCTGCCGCTGCTGCACCCCGAGATGGTCTCGCAGGCTGCGGCAGAGCGGCTGGGGCCGGAGTTTTCGGCCCGTATGGCCGAGGCCGAGGTGGCCGCATGTGTCCCGGGCGCGCGCCGCGCCTGAGGTCAGGCGCGGGCGGCCAGCGCCAGCGTGCCCGGCAGCGAGGCGGGCAGCGAGGCGATATGCACAGCGCCGGGAAAGACCTGCGCGCTGATCTCCAGCCCGGCGGGGGTGCCGCGCAGCCGCTCGATCATCCGCAGGGTCGGCGGCGGCGGCCCGTCGGGCTGCGCACCAGCGCTGCCGGTGCGTTTCTCGCGGTCGCCGACGCCGAAATGCAGCGCCCGCGCGGGGCCATCGGTGATCTTCCGCGTGTCGATCAGCCGGGTCACCAAAGCCTCGTCCCACCAGACCGAGGGGCTGATCGCGACGTAGCGGGCAAAGGCGCCGGGCAGGCTCAGCGCGGTATAGAGCGTGAAGAGCCCGCCGAAACTGTGCCCCCAGAGCGTGCGGCGCGCGGCGTCCACGGGCAGGCCCTGCTCGATCTCTGTGCGGATGCCGCCGGTCAGCCGGTCAAGAAACCGCTCGCCGCCGCCCGCCATGCGCTCGGGGTGATGCGGGTCGGGCCGCGGCGCGGCGCCCGGCGTCTCGGGCGGCGAATAGTCAAAGATGCGATGGGCGCGGGCGAATTGCTTGTCGGTGTCATAGCCGATGCCGACGACGATCAGCCCCGGAACCGCTTCGAGCAGCGCGGGCGTCAGGAAATCGAAGGCGGCATTGCCATCAAGCATATAGAGGATCGGCCAGCCGCCCTCGGGCGCCGGGGCCTTGGGCAGCGCGAGAAAAACGCGCGTCGCCGGAGCCTCTTTTGCCTCGGGGCCGCAGGTCTCGCGCGGCAGCACCCGGCTGCTCAGCACATGTGAGGACAGTGGCGTTGCGAGGATGTCCAGCGTGGCCGCCCGCCCGCGATGCGGCGGCAAATTGGGCTCTGAGGCAGGGTTTCGCATGGCATTCCGCTCGCGGGCTTATTAGTTGACAATAGCACTCGAGTAAATTCCCTTGGCGCCGGCTGCAATGGCCGATCGCGCCAAAGAAAGGACCCCTATGACGCCTCGTCTCAGGCATCCGCGCAATATCCGGGCCGGATGGCTCCCGGCATTGTTTCTGGCTCTCGTGCCGCTGCTGACGCTTTTGGCGCTGCCGGTGCAGGCCGAGATCCGGGTGACGGATATCGCTGGGCGCGAAGTGGTTCTGGACGCGCCCGCGAAACGCATTGTGCTGGGCGAGGGGCGGCATCTTGCGGTGTTGGGGATGCTGCATGATGATCCGGTGTCGCTGGTCGCCGGCTGGCGGCAGGACAAGGGGCTCGACCCGGCCACCTATGACGCCTATCTCGCCAAGTTTCCGGCGCTGAAGGATGTGGCGCCGGTGGGGGCGGGCAACCGGCTGCTCTCGGTCGAGAGCACCATCGCGCTGATGCCCGATCTGGTGCTGCTGAGCGTGATGGATGCGGACGCGCCGCAGATGGAAATGCCGCTGCGCCAGCTTCAGGCGGCGGGCATCCCCGTGGCCTTTGTCGATTTCTTCACCGCGCCGCTCGAGAATACGCTGCCCAGCCTGCGGCTGATCGGCACGCTGACCGGGGCCGAGGCGCGGGCCGAGGAGTTCGCCGCCTTCTACGAGGAGCATCTGTCCGCGATCCGCGCAAAGCTGAAGGCCGCCCAGCCCGAGCCGCCGCGCGTCTTCATCCATGTGCACGCCGCGCCGACCAATTGCTGCGCCACCGTTGGGCCGGGCGTGTTCGACGAGTTCGTCGAGGCGGCGGGCGGCTACAACATCGGCCGCGACAGCGTGCCGGGGGTGATGGGCAACGTCGGGCTCGAGAATTTGCTGGCGGCTGACCCGGATGTCTATCTCGCCACCGGCGGCGCCCATATGCAGGCGCGCGGCGGGCTGGTGCTGGGCGCTGGCATCGACGAAGGCACCGCGCAGGCAAGCTTTGCGCAGCTGCTCGCAGCGCCCGGCTTTGCCGATCTGCGCGCGGTCTCCGAAGGGCACGCCATCGGCATCTGGCATCTGTTCAACGACTTCCCCGCCCATATCGCGCTCATCGAGGCGCTGGCCAAACGCTTCCACCCAGAGCTTTTCGCCGATCTCGACCCCAAGGCCACCATGGCCGAATTCGAAGCGCGGTTCTCGCCCGTCGATATGACCGGAAGCTATTGGATCGAAAGCGAATGACCGCGATCGAGACCATTCTGGCCGAACAGTCCCGGCGCAGCCAGCGGCGGGTTCTGTTGGTCGTGCTGCTGGGTCTGGGGGCGCTGGCCTCGGTGCTGCTCGATCTGGTGTCGGGCCCCTCTGGCCTGCCGCTCGATCAGGTGCTGCGCGCGCTGACCGGACTGGGCGAGGTGCCCAAGGCGGCGGAGGTGATCGTCTGGCAGGTGCGCCTGCCGGTGGCGGTCATGGCGCTGCTGGTGGGCGCGGCGCTGTCGCTCTCGGGGGCGGAGATGCAGACCGTGCTCGACAACCCGCTGGCCGAGCCCTTCACGCTGGGCATTTCGGCGTCTGCGGCGCTTGGCGCAGGGGTCGCCATCGTGCTCGGCCTCGCGATCCCCGGCATTCCGGCGCTCTGGGCCGTCTCGGGCAACGCCTTCCTCTTTGCGCTGCTGGCGCTGGGGCTGCTGCAACTGGCCTCGGCCCTGCGCGGCGGCGGCTCCGAGGTGGTGATCCTGCTCGGCATCGCGGTCAATTTCACCGCCGCAGCGCTGCTGGCGCTGGTACAATTCGTCGCCTCCCCCGATGCGCTGCAGCAACTGGTGTTCTGGACCATGGGCAGCCTCGTCAACGCGCGATGGGAGGGCATCGCGGTGCTGGCGCTGGTGCTGGGCGCCTGCCTGCCGTTCTCGCTGGCCGCCTCTTGGCGGCTGACGGCGCTGCGGCTTGGCAATGATCAGGCGCAGGGCTTTGGCCTCGACGTGGCGCACCTGCGGCGCTGGACGCTGGTGCGGGTGAGCCTGCTGGCCGCCGCTTCGGTCTCGATGGTCGGGGTGATCGGCTTCGTCGGCCTTGCCGGGCCGCATATCGCGCGCATGGCGGTGGGCGAGGATCATCGCTTCCTGCTGCCTGCGAGCCTCTTCACCGGGGCGCTGCTGATGTCGCTGGCCTCGGTCGCCTCGAAACTGCTGGTGCCGGGCATCCTGCTGCCGGTGGGCATCGTGACCTCGCTGGTCGGCCTGCCGGTGTTCTTCGCCCTCGTACTGCGGAAGGACATGCGATGAGCCTCGAGATCAAGGGCCTTTCGGTGGCGCGCGGCGCGCGCAAGGTGATCGACGGGCTGACGCTGCCGCCCTTCGCCAGAAGCGAGTTCGCGGTGATCGCCGGGCCCAACGCTGCCGGCAAGTCCACGCTGCTGCGGGCCATCGCCGGGCTGCTGCCTTCGAGCGGCGAGATCACGCTGGAAGGGCAAGCGCTGCACGGTCTTTCCCGCGCCGAACAGGCCAAGCGCGTCGGCTTCATGCCGCAGACGTTGGAAAGCCGCTCGGCGCTTTCGGTGCTCGACAGCCTGATGGTTGCGATGAACGCCGGCGGCGGGCTGACCGGGCGCACGTTGCGCGGCCCGGCGGCGGCGCGCCACGCGCTGGAGGTGCTAAAGCGTTTCGGGCTGGCCGATCTGGCGATGCGCCCGATGGCGGCGCTCTCGGGCGGGCAGCGGCAGGCCGTGGGTCTGGCGCAGGCGATGATCCGCGATCCGCAGCTTCTGCTGCTCGATGAGCCGACCTCGGCGCTCGATCTGGCGCGGCAATTCCACCTGCTGTCGGAGGCGCGCAAGCTGGCGCGCGAGGGGCGCATCGTGATCGCGGTGCTGCACGATCTGGCGCTGGCGGCGCAATGGGCCGACCGGGTGGTGCTGCTGGAGGGCGGCGCGCTGCACGCGGCGGGCGCGCCTTCGGAGGTGCTGACGCCGGACAGCCTGTCGCGGGTCTACGGCATCGACGCACGGGTCGAACGCTGCTCGGAAGGGCGCGTCATGGTGATGGTAGACGGGCTCTCGGGCCCCTAAATTTCTCGGAGATATTAGACACATGCAATTGCTCGACAGTGAAACGCGCTATGGCGCCATCTCGCGGCTGCTGCACTGGGCGCTGGCGGCGCTGATCCTCTGGCAGTTCCTCGGCATGGGATTGAAGCTGCTCTTTGGACGCAACGGGTTCACCGGATTTTTCGTCGGCACGCACCAGAGCGTGGGCTTCGTGATCTTCCTGCTGGTGGTGCTGCGGGTGGTCTGGGCGATCCTGAGCCGCAAGCGCCGCCCGTCGCATGGCGAGGGGCCGCTGGGCAAGGCGGCAGCGGCCGGGCATGGGGTGCTCTACCTGCTGATGCTGGCGATCCCGACGCTGGCGCTGCTGCGGGCATGGGGCGGCACCCGCGGCTTTGCCCCTTTTGGGACGCAGATTTTCGCCCCGCGCGAGGCGGAACTGGCTTGGGCCACGGCGCCGGGCAACCTGCTGCACGGCGAGCTTGGCTGGATCATGGGCGTGGTGATCGCCGGTCACATCGCCATGGTCGCGCTGCACGAAGGGCTGTGGCGTGATGGCACGCTGCGCCGCATGGCGGGCCGCGGCTGAGACCTGGCGCGGGGCGCCGCCACATGGCGATGCCCCGCGCGGCACCTCAAAGCTCGGCCGCCTCGGCTTCAAGCCGTTCCAGCACCGGCGTCTTGACCCGCCATTCGCTGTACCATGCGTCGACGGCACCGCCGAAATAGCTGCGGTCCACCGATCGAACCGGGAAACCTGCCTCCTCGATCTTCGCGCGGTAGATCGCGTCGATTTCCTCGTAGGTCGCGCGCAGCTCTTCCAGCGTCTGTGCCACCGCGCCGTCGATCAGCGCGCGCTCCTTATCTGACAGCGTCGCCCATCGCCGCCCAGACCCCACGGCGATCATCGGGAAGATCATGTGATCCGAGGCCAGCATCTCGGAGGCATGTTCGAAATAGCGGCTGTTCCAAGTGCCTTCGAAGTCGATCTGCATGCCGTCGATCTGGCCGTTGGCCAGCGCATCGTAAAGCGCGGGCAGCGGCAGCGGCGTCGGCGCGGCCCCGACGCGGCGCCAGAAGTCCAGTTCCTGCGCCAGAGGCACGGTGCGGATCTTGCGTCCCTGCAGCGCCGCCCCGGTCGGAGCCGGGTTGCGCAGCAGCACCTGCCGCATCCCCGCCATGCCAAAGCCCAGCCCGACCAGCCCCAGCCGCCCGGCCTTGGCCAGCAGTTCCTGCGCCGTGGCGCCAGCCAGCAAGCGCCGCGCCTGACCCATGTCGCGCACCAGATAGGGCGCGGTGAGCGCGCCGAACTGCGCGTTGCGGTTCGACAGCTCGCCCAGCGTCAGGAAGGCCATATCAAGCGCGCCTGCCTGCAATTGCTGCAGCATCTGCGCCTCGCTGCCGAGCTGACCCGCCGCATGTACCGACAGCGCAATCCGCCCGCCGCTGGCCTCTGCCAGCCGCGCGGCCAGCGCCTCGGCGCTCTTGCTCCACTGGTGGCTCGGCGGGGTGATCAGCCCGATGCGCAGCGTGCCGGGACCGGCCAGCGCTGGCAGGGCAGGGGCGGCGCTCAGCGCGCTGCCCGCGATGACGGTTTTCACGAACGTACGACGGTCCATGGGGGGTCCTCCTAGATGGTCAGCAGCGGCCATATCGACACGGCGATCAACACCGCGAAAGCGGCTGCGAGAAAGGGCATCAGCCGCGCGGCGATGCGTCCGGCGGGCTCGCCCGAAAGGCTCGCCGCCGCGAAGAGCCCGGCGCCGACGGGCGGCGTCAGCAGGCCAAGCGACAGGTTCATGCAGATCACCAGCCCCAGATGCACCGGATCGAGCCCGTATTGCCCGGTGCCCAGCGGCAGCAGCACCGGCACCGTCAGCAGCAGCGCCGGGATCGGGTCCATCACCATGCCCACACCGAGCAGCAGCAGGTTCAGCAGCAGTAGGAACACAAGCGGGCTCTCGGTGCTGGCGGAAAGCCAGCTGCCCAGTTGCGCCGGGATGCCCGCATAGGCCAGCACCCACGCCAGAAGCTGCGCGCAGGCCACCAGAAACAGCACCACCGCCGCCCCAAGCGCCGCGCGTGTGAACAGCCCCGGCAGATCCGAAAGGGTGATCTCGCGGTAGACAAAAAGCCCCAGCCCCAATGCCAGCAGCGCCGCCAGCCCGCCAGCTTCGGTCGGTGTGGCAATCCCGCAGAGGATCGAGACCACGACAAAGAGCGGGATCAGCAGCGCCGGCAGCGCCTCGCGCAGCACCCGCGCCCTTTCATTGTTCCCCAAATACGCAGCTTCGACCTCGCCAGAGGCGGCACCGTCAGTCGCTCCTCCCGGCCATGGCACACGCCGCGCCCGCCAGTAGATCACGCCGAAGAACGCCAGCCCCATCAGCGCGCCGGGGACCAGCCCGGCGACAAAGAGATCGCCAATGGGCACCTGCGCGATCACCCCGTAGAGGATGAACAGCATCGACGGCGGTATCACCGGGGCCAGCATCGCACCCGCGGCGGTCAGCGCCACGGCATCGGCGCGCGGATAGCCCGCGCGGACCATCTGCGGCACCGCCATACGGCTCATCACCGTCAGCTGGGCGACGGTCGAGCCAAGGATCGCGGCAAGCATGACGTTGGCGATAAGGCTCACATAGGCCAGACCGCCGCGCACCGGCCCGACCAGCAGCCCCGCCAGCGCGATCAGTCGCCGTCCCGAGCCGCCCGCGTTCATCGCCTCGCCCAGCAGAATGAAGAGCGGCAGCGCCAGCAGGCCATAGCTTTCGATCCCGGCGACGAATTGCTGCGGCAGGCTGGCAAAAAGGATCATGTCGCCGCGCAGGATGATCAGCAGCACCGCGCTCAGCGCCAGCGCCGCCGCGATCGGCACGGCAAGGGTCAGCATCCCGGCAAAGGCAAAGACGGGGATCATTGCGGGGTCTCTCCGCGCAGGTCCATGGCCAGCAGCAGCGCGGCGTGCAGCGTGCCGCCGAGGGTGAAGAGCGGCAGCACCAGCCAGATCCAGATCTTGCGGATGCCCAGCGTCTGCGTCGGTTCGAGGTAAAGAAAGTTGAAGCTCGCATCCGCCAGCGCCTGCGCCGAACCGGCGGCGCGCAGCCCCGGCAGGTCGAACCAGCGCCAGACCACAAGCCCGAGCCCGGCAAAGCCTGCCAGCAGCAGCGCATCCACCAGCACCCGCAGGGCTGCGGTGCCGCAGCGGCCAAGGCGCTCGGGCAGGAAGGTCAGCGCCATATGTCCGCGGCGGCCAAACAGCGCCGCAGCGCCGAGAAAGCCCGACCAGACCATCGCAGCCACCGCCGCCTCATCGGCCCAGATCAGCGGCGTGCCAAGGCTGCGCGCCACAGCGCCAGCACAGCTGATCATCAGCACCGCCGCGAGCATGAGCCCCGCGAGCCCCGCTTCGATCTGGGCCAGACGCGCGTTCATCGTGGCAAGACGCGGCGGGCGGTCGGCGCGGCTGGAAGAAAGGGTTTGGGCGAGGGGCATCAGGGCTCGGGTCGGCAATCATCAAAAGAAACGCGCGGGCGTATCGCGGCGTATCGCGCGCATAGATGAGCGTTTCAATCAAGTTTCGCCTTTGCGGCAGCCTGATTGCGGCAATCCCGGTCAAGTTGTGGTGAACCGGTGACAAATCCCCGCGCGCCGCAGGCCAATTTCCACGGCCTTAGGGCGCAAACACTTCGGCGGCAAGCGCCCGGGCCAGATCCGCATCCACCGGCGCACCATTGAGCAGCCGGTACCAGAAAGCGCCGTGGATCATCTGCGACAGGATCAGCGGATCGCGCCCTGCGGCAAGCTCGCCGCGCGCTTGCGCCCGGCGCAGCAGGTCGGTGACGATCGCTTCGCGGGGTGCCACAAACCGCGTGTGCAGCGCCGTGCGGAACCCGTCGTCTTCCTGAGCGGCGGCGATCAGGGCGCAGAGCGTGTCGCCATCCTCGGTGAGATGCGCGAAGACCTGCGCGAGGAAGGCTTCGAGCTGCGCGGCAGAGCTGCTGGACTCGTCCGAAGCCGGGAAAGCGACATTGCGCCCGGCTTCTTCGAACACCGCGTCGAGCACCAGATCGGCCTTGGTGTTCCAGCGATTGTAAAGCGTCTGTCGCGCCACCCCGGCGGCTTGGGCAATAGCGGCGATCGACATCTTCGCATAGCCGCGTTCCCGCACGAGGCGCAGCGCCGCCGCCTTCAACGCGCGGCCCGCTTCCTCGTCGCGCGGTCTGCCGCCCTGCCTTGCCTCATCCGACATGCACATACTCCTGTCTGCAGCCGCACAGAACGACTGCATTGATTTATGGACTTCAGTCTACTAAGTGCTTTCTAGACTCAAGTCCATTATTCAGCCCGCGCCGGAGCGGGCGTTCATAACAGATCGGAAAATTCGCCATGCAGCAACCGCAGCCCGCAAGCTCTCCACCCATTTCGCTCAGCCAAGGCCGCCGCACCGCGATCACCGCGACGCTGGCGCTGCTGTCGATCTTTCCGCCGCTTGCGACCGACATGTATCTTGCCGCCATGGGCGATATCGCCGAAGCCTTCGGCACCAGCCATTCCACCATCGAACTGTCGCTGTCGCTGTTCTTTCTCGGGCTCTGCCTTGGTCAGCTGGTGATGGGGCCACTGCTTGATGCCTATGGGCGCAAGGGTCCGCTGCTGGCGGGCGTCGCGCTCTTCTCGGGCTGTTCGGTGGCGCTGCTCATGGTCGAGGACATCGCGCTCTTCAACGCGCTGCGGTTGCTGCAGGCGGTGGGGGCCTGCGCGGGCATGGTGGTGGGCCGCGCGGTGGTCAACGATCTTTACGAGGGGCGGCAGGCGGCCAAGGCGATGACCGTTCTGGTGATGCTGATGACCCTCGGGCCGATCGTGTCGCCGACGCTGGGCAGCCTGCTGCTCGAAGGCTTTGGCTGGCGTTCGATCTTCGTGGCGATGGTGCTGGTGGGTCTGCTGGCCCTTGCACTCTCGGTGCTGGTGATCCCCGAAACGCTGCCGCGCGAGCGCCGGGTCTCTGCGCCGTTCCGCAGCGCCGCGCGCACCGCGGGCCACCTGCTGTCGCGGCGCGAGTTTGTCGTCCCGGCTGTGGTCGCGGCGCTGATCCAAGGCGGCATGTTCGCCTTCATCACCGGCTCGTCGGGCGTGTTTCAGGGCGTCTTCGGGCTCAGCTCGCTGTCCTACGGCCTGCTCTTTGCGGCGATTGCGGCGGCGCTGTTCCTGTCGGGTCAGCTCAACAACAAGCTGCTCGACCGGTTCGACCCGGCCCGCATCATGGCGGCGGGACTGCCGGTCTACGCGCTGGCGGGGCTGGCGCTGGTCGTGCTGTCGGGCACCGAGGCGCTGTGGGTCTTCGTGGCACCGCTGTGGCTGGCGATCGGCATGGTCGGCCTGCTGAGCGCCAACGCCATGGCGATCACCATGGGCGCGGCGCGCGAGGGCGCGGGCATCGGCTCGGCGCTGCTTGGGGCGATCCAGTTCGGGCTGGCCTTCTCGGTGTCGTCCTGCGTGGCGCTCGGGGGCAGCGGGACGCCCCTGCCGATGGCGCTGGGGCTGCTGGTGCCCGCGTCGCTGGCGTGGCTGCTGTGGACGGTCGGGCGCCGGGGGCAGGGTGCCGAGGCGGAGTTGGCCGAGGCCTGAGCGCTTACGCGTTTGGTCTGGGCCGGTCCCGGCTCAGACCTTTTCTGCCCGCGCGGCCAGCGCCGAGACAAGCGCGGCGACCTGTCCCGCGTTGTCCTTGGCCGGGCTGCCATCGGGGCGCTCGATGTTGTTCTCAAAGCCGATCCGCATGCCGCCGCCCAGTTCGGCCGCGCGCAGCAGGCAGGCCTCTTCGGTGCGCCCGAAGGCGCAGACGGCCCATTGCACGCCCTGTGGCAGCGCCTCCGCCGCGCGCAGGAAACCATCGAGGTCTTCGGGCTGGGCCAGTGTCGGCGGCGCGTAGCGGCCAAGGACGAAGAGCACCTGCCGGGGCGACGGGATCAGCCCCTCGGTTGCCAGATGCGCCAACCGCGTCACCTGTTCGGGGGCATAAAGGATGTGCTGAAGGGCGATGCCCTCGGCGTCGGTCTCTGCATAGAAGCGCTGCGCCTCGGCGTCGGGGCCGGGGTCGGGCCACATCTCGCGCAGGGCGACCGAGACACCCTCGGGCCTCAGCGCGCGCACCATAGCGCGCTGCGCCTCGGGGGCGTAGAGCCCGACCGCCTCGGTGGTGATCTGAACTGGCATCTCGGGGACCGCGCGCGCCATCTCTGCCAGCAGTTCGCGGTAGAGCCCGGCGTCGAGTAAGTGCTTGGCCTCGGCGTCGCGCACATGGGCGTGCAGCGCCTCTGCACCGGCGGCGAAAGCGCTCCGCGCCGCCCCGACGATCTGCGGGATCGTCTCGGGCAGGGCAGGGTGGCCCGCGCGCGTGCGGCGCGCGCCGTTGGGGGCCAGCATGATGCGCGGCAGATGTGCCAATCGGCTCATGCGGCGATGGCCCGGTCGATGGCGCGCGAGAGCTTGCCCACCAACTCGCCGATCTGCTCTTCGGAGATGATGAAGGGCGGTGCCAGCAGCACGTGATCGCCATGCTTGCCGTCGAGCGTGCCGCCCGCCGGATAGCAGATCAGCCCCTCTTCCATGGCGAATTTCTTAACCTTGCCGTTGATCTTTAACGACGGATCGAAGGGGGTCTTGCTGGCACGGTCCTCGACCAGTTCGACGCCGCGGAAGAGGCCGCGCCCACGGATGTCGCCCACATGCGGATGCTGGCCGAGTGCCTCGGTCAGCGCCGCCTGTAGAGAGGCGCCCCGGCTGCGCACTTGCGTCAGCAGATCACGCTCCAGAATGGCGGTGAGCACCGCGCGCCCGGCAGCGGCGGCAAGCGGGTGGCCGTGGTAGGTGTGGCCGTGCTGGAACGCGCCGGAGCCTTCGGCGATGGCATTATAGATGGCCGAGGTGCAGAGCATTGCCCCGATCGGCATGTAGCCCGCACCAAGGCCCTTGGCGATGGTCACGATGTCGGGCGAGACGCCATCGTGCTCGCAGGCAAACAGCGTGCCGGTGCGGCCCATGCCGCACATCACCTCGTCGAGGATCAGCAGCACGCCGTGGCGGTCGCAGATCTCGCGGATGCGCTTGAAATACCCCTCGACCGCCGGAACCGCGCCCGCCGTGGCACCCACCACCGGCTCGGCGATGAAGGCCATGACCAACTCCGCCCCGAGGCGCTGGATCTCCGCCTCCAGCTCGTCGGCGGCGCGCAGCCCGTAGGCCTCGGCGCTCTCGCCGTCTTCGCGCAGGCGGTACTCATAGCAGGGCGCGATATGCGAGGTTTCGACCAGCAGCGGCGCGTATTTCTCGCGGCGCCATGCGTTGCCCCCGGCGGCCAGCGCCCCGAGCGTGTTGCCGTGATAGCTCTGGCGGCGGGCGATCACCCGGTGCCGCTGCGGCTGGCCGGTCTCGAGGAAATACTGCCGCGCGAGCTTGATCGCCGCCTCGACCGCTTCCGAGCCGCCCGACAGCAGGTAGACCTTGTCGATCCCCTGCGGCGCGTTCTGGATCAGCAGATCGGCCAGCCCTTCGGCGGGCTCGGAGGTGAAAAAGCCGGTGTGGGCAAAGGCCAGCTGGTCGAGCTGCGCATGGATCGCGGCTCTCACGTCCGGGTCGGAATGCCCGAGGCAGGACACCGCCGCGCCGCCCGAGCCGTCGAGATAGGCGCGGCCCTCCGCGTCGTGGATATAGCATCCCTCGCCGCGCACCGCCAAAGGCAGCTGCGCGTTCGAGCGTCCGAAGACATGTCCCATTGAAGTTCTCCGGTTATTCGCCGCGCACGACGAAGACAGATTGTTTGGCATGGCGGACCACCCGGGCGGCGTTCGGCCCCAGCAGGTAGTCCGCAAGTTCGGGGGTGTGCGAGGCCAGCACGATGGCATCGACCGAGAGCTTGTCGGCGGCGCGCAGGATCTCGTCGTAGATGCGCCCGTGCAGCACATGCGGATGCACGATGACGCTGTCGGGGACGTTCTCATTCACCCAAGTCTTCAGCTTTTCGCCGACCTCTTGCAGGGCCCCTTTCTCGAAGCCCTCCTTGAAGAAGCCGCTAACCACCGACATGCCGAAATCGGGCAGCACGGTCACCACATGCAGCACCACGCCCTCGCCGCCGAGCTGCAACGCGGTGGGCAGCGCCTTGGTCCAACTGGTGGGGGCCGAGAGATCGACGGGCAGAAGGATCGTCTTATACATGGCTTCGCTCCTCAGAAGGCCGGCTTGGTCTGGCGACGGCGTTGCATCAGGATGACCAGCCCCAGCAGCAGCAGCGCGGGGATGTAAAAGATCTGTGCGGGCAGACGATCCTGCGGCACGAGAACCGAGGCGAGGGTGACCGGCGTATCGGCGTAGAAGTCGAAGTTTGCCAGTTTCTCGGCGGTGGGCGTGCCGAACATCGGCTCGTCAAGCTTCACAACATCGCCCTCGGGGAAGAGCATCAGGCCGGAATTGTCGATCCGCTCCTGCGCGCTGTCGCCATGGGCGTCCATGACCAGCGTGGTCGAGGCGGTCTCGCCGGTGTTGAAGTCCGGCCCTGCGATTTCCAGCCGGATGCGGCTGCCCTCGGGCAGATCGGCCAGCACCTGCTCGAACTGCGCGGGGGGCACATTCTCGAACGGGCTCTGCACCCAGTTCAGCCAGACGTTGGGCACGAAGAGGGTGAAGGCGACCAGCAGCAGCGCCGCGCTTTCCCAAATGCGCGAACGGGCAAGGAAATAGCCCTGCGTCGCGGCGGCGAAGAGCAGCATGGCGAAGGTCGCCACCACGAAGACGAAGGCCGCGTGGAGGATACCCGAGGCGGTGCCGAGGTCGACGCCATAGAGGATCAGCGTGGGATTGAAGATGAACAGGAAGGGCAGCGCGACGGTCCGCAGCGAGTAGAAGAAGGCGGTAAAGCCGGTCTTGATCGGATCGCCTCCCGACACGGCGGCGGCGGCGAAGGAGGCAAGACCCACGGGCGGCGTCACATCGGCCATGATGCCGAAGTAAAACACGAAGAGATGCGCCGCGATCAGCGGAACAATCAGCCCTTCTTGCGCGCCAAGCGAGACCACCACATTGGCCATCAGCGACGAGACCACGATGTAGTTGGCGGTGGTCGGCAGGCCCATGCCAAGGATCAGCGAGAAGAGACCCACGAGGATCAGCATGATGATCAGGCTGCCGCCCGAAAGCTGCTCGACGAGGCCCGCAAGCTCGGTGCCGATGGGGGTCTTGGTGACGGTGGCGACGATGATGCCCGCCGCCGCCGTGGCGACGCCGATGCCGATCATGTTGCGCGCCCCGGCGATGAGCCCCTCGATCAGATCGCCAAAGCCCGCCTTGAACTCGGCCGCCAGATGCGCGCCTTCGCCGCGGAACACCGCCTTCAGCGGGCGCTGGGTGATGATGATCAGCAGCATCAGCGCGGTGGCGTAGAAGGCCGATTTCGCCGGGCTCTGACGTTCGACCATCAGGAACCACACCAGCACCACTATGGGCAGGATGTAGTGCAGGCCGGTGGCATAGACCTCGCCCACCGTGGGCAGCTTGATTGACGGGTTGTTCGGATCGTCCACCTCGAGATCGGGGCGGCGCGCGGCGATGGCCACCAGCCAGAGGTAGAGGCCAGCCAGCACCAGCATCATGATCGGCCCGGCCAGCGCGGGCATCGCGCCCTTCAGGGCGCCGACGACGTAGATCAGCGCGGTGAACCCGGCACCGGCGACGGCAAAGCCGATGAAGAACTTGAGGATCATCCCGGCAAAGGACTTGGCCTCGCCAAGCGCGGTCATGTCCTTTTTCAGCGCCTCAAGGTGCACGATGTAGACCAGCGCGATGTAAGAGATCACCGCCGGGATGAAGGCGTGTTTGATCACCTCGACGTAAGAGATGCCGATGAACTCGACCATCAGGAAGGCGGCGGCGCCCATCACCGGCGGCATGATCTGGCCATTGACCGAAGAGGCGACTTCGACCGAGCCGGCCTGCTCGTTGGAAAAGCCGACGCGCTTCATCAGCGGGATGGTGAAGGTGCCGGTGGTCACCACGTTGGCGATCGACGAGCCCGAGATCAGGCCGGTCATCGCCGAGCCCACCACCGCGGCTTTGGCCGGGCCGCCGCGCAGGTGGCCGAGCCCGGCAAAGGCCAGCTTGATGAAGTAGTTGCCCGCGCCCGCCTTATCGAGCAGCGAGCCGAACAGCACGAAGAGGAAGACGAAGGCGGTCGAAACCCCCAGCGGAATGCCAAAGACGCCCGCGGTGTCGAGCCATTGCGCGTTGATCAGCGCGGTGAACGACAGGCCCTCGTGCTCGATCAGTTCGGGGATCAGCCAGCCGGTGCCCATGTAGGCGTACAGCAGGAACAGCGCGCCGACGATGGTCAGCGCCGGTCCCAGCGCGCGGCGGCTGGCTTCGAGCAGGATCAGCAGGCCGACCGCGCCGATGATCACCTGCAGCTGCGTCGGCAGGCCGGAGCGGGCGGTCATCGCGAGGTGGTCGGAGAAGAGAAAGACGTAGAAGGCGCAGAAGCCGCCCACCGCCATCAGCAGCCAGTCAGTCAGCGGCACGCGGTCGCGCGGTGAGGACTTGAGCGCCGGATATGCGAGGAAGGCCAGAAGAATGGCGAAGGTGAGGTGAATGGGCCTGGTCTGCGACGAGTTCAGCGCGGGCAGGATGTCGGCGAACCAAAGCTGCGGCTGCGCGATCCAAAGCTGGAACAGCGACCACGCCAGCGCCAGCCCGGCGATCAGCATCGCGACGTAGCGGTTGCTCGGCGCGCGCGCGCCACTGTCCGTGCTGGCAACGAGGTCCTGAAGCTCCTCGTCGCTGAACTGGCGTCCGCCCTGCTGTGGATTGTCGCTCATGCTGAGGCCCCTCTGATGCCGTCTTCCGGTAAGGCCCGGGCGCTGCTCTGAGCGCCCGGGCCGACTGTCTTTGCGAAAGCTGTGCCGATCTTACTCGATCAGGCCAGCTTCCTTGAAATAGCGCTCGGCACCGGCGTGCAGCGGCGCCGACAGACCGGCAGACGCCATTTCTTTGGGGTCGAGGTTGGCGAAGGCCGGGTGCAGGCCGCGGAACTGGTCGATGTTCTCGAACACGGCTTTCACCACTTCGTAGACCACATCTTCCGGAACGTCTTCGGAGCTGACGAAGGTCGCGCCAACACCGAAGGTGTGGGTGTCTTCGTCATTGCCGCGATACATGCCGCCGGGGATGGTGGCGGTGCGGTAGAAGGGGTTCTCGGAGACAAGCTCATCAACCGCTTCGCCCGACACTTCGACCAGCACCGAGTCGCAGGCGGTGGTGGCTTCCTGAATCGAGCCCGACGGGTGGCCGACGGTGTAGACCATCGCGTCGATGTTGTTGTCGCAGAGCGCCTGCGACTGCTCGGCCGCCTGCAGCTCGGAGGCCACGGCGAAATCGTCCATCGTCCAGCCCAGCTTGCCCATCAGCACTTCCATCGTGCCGCGCTGGCCCGAACCGGGGTTGCCGACATTCACGCGCTTGCCCTTGAGGTCCTCAAAGGTCTCGATGCCCGCATCGGCGCGGGCGACCACGGTGAAAGGCTCGGGGTGCACCGAGAAGACCGCGCGCAGGCCTTCGAAGGCGCCGGTTTCCTCAAAGCGCGAGGTGCCGTTGTAAGCGTGGTACTGCCAGTCGGACTGGGCGACGCCGAATTCCAGCTCGCCGCCACGGATGGCGTTGATGTTGAACACCGAGCCGCCGGTCGACTCCACGCCGCAGCGGATGCCGTGCTCGGAGCGGCCACGGTTCACAAGACGGCAGATCGCGCCGCCGGTGGGGTAATAGACGCCGGTGACGCCGCCGGTCCCGATCGAAATGAAGGTCTGGTCCTGCGCGGCGGCTGCGCCTGCGCCAAAGGCCGTTGCGGCAGCGACAAGGGCGCCGATCAGCGGTTTGGTCATGTTGAATGTCTCCCTGAGTTTGTCCGAGATTCGGATCTCACGTGTCAGTGAAACATTTCATTCCCCCCGGTCAAGCAAAACAAAACATTTGTATCGTTTTGCCAATACCGTTTACCTAGGACGGAATTCTGCCGGGTAAAGCCTTGGGGAGACTGCTCTGACAACGTCCCTATCCCTCGATGAACTTGCGGGCGCGCTGCGACGGCTCGGAGAGTCCGGCGCGCCGCGCGTGGCGGCCTTGGCCCGCTGGGCTGCGGAGCAACCCGAAGAGATCGCGCTGAACTCGGTGCGCGGGCTGGCCGATCGGTCCGGGGCGAATGCAAACACGGTTGTGCGCCTGTCGCAGGCGCTGGGATTTTCCGGCTATGAGGCCTGCCGCAACGCCTTTCAGGATGCGCTGCGCCGGGGCGGCGATCTTTATGGCCCCCGCGCCGGGGCGCTCTCGGGGCATGATGCCGCGTCGGTTCTGGATGCCATCCACGAGTTGGGCCATCGCAATCTCGACAGCGCCTTTACAGAGAAGAACTGCGCCGCGATCGAGGCGGCGGCCGCCCTGATGCTGAACGCGCGGCAGGTGCATGTCTTCGGGGTGCGCAGTTGCTACGCCATCGCCGACTATCTTGGCTATGTCGCCCGCATGGCCTTTGACAATATCGCGCCGCGCGCCTCCGCGCCCGGCGATATCCGCGACCGGATCGCGCTCGCGGGTCCGGCGGATGTGGTGCTGTCGATCTCCTTCCGGCACTACTCGGTCGAGACCATCGCCGCGCATGAACTGGCCCTTCGGCAAGGCGCGCGGACCATCGCCATCACCGATACCACGGACAGTCCGCTGGCCCATGGCGCCGATGTGGTGCTGATGCCGCAGATGCATGGGCCGCAGCCGCTACCGAGCATGCTGGGCAGTTTCGCCATGGCCGAGGCCATCGTGGCGGCGATGATCGTGCAGTCAGACGGGGCGCTCTCGCATATCACCCGCTTCGAGCAGGGGCTGCACGAAGCGGGGGCGTATCGGTAGGCTGACTGGGACAGCGCGCAATCGCGCCCGGAATCAAGGCGAAGCCGCCGGGCGAGCGCCAGCCCGCCCGGACGGGCCGGCGCCCGCCCGGCTCGCGTTCCGTCCTCACTCCCGCGCCAGCGCCACCACCGGGTCGAGCTTCGAGGCCGAGCGCGCGGGCAGATAGCCGAACACCACGCCGATCAGCGTTGCCGAGCCGAAGGCCGCCGCCACGGTCGCGCCGGAGTAGACCATCCGCATCGAGGGGGCCACGACGCCCATCAGCGCGCCGAAGCCGAAGGCCAGAACCACCCCCAGCGCGCCGCCGATTAGGCACACCAGAACGGCCTCGATCAGAAACTGCGCGGTGATGTCCGACTGCCGCGCGCCCACCGCCTTGCGGATGCCGATCTCGCGCGTGCGTTCGGTGACCGAGACCAGCATGATGTTCATCACCCCGATGCCGCCGACGAAGAGCGAGATCAGCGCGATGGCCGAGATCAGCCATGTGAGCGTCTGCGAGGTGCTCTGGATCGTCTCGCGGATCGTGTCGGTGTTGGTCAGGAAGAAATCCACCGTGCCGTGGCGCTGGCTGAGGATCGCGGTGATCTCCTGCTCGGCCTGATCCATGTCGTAATCATCGACCACCTGCACCGAGATGGAATCCACCGTCTCGCCACCGGTGATCCGCGCCATGGCGGTGGTGTAGGGGGTGAAGACCTTGATCGACTGCGGGCCAAAGCTGGCACCCGAGGCCTCCACCACGCCGATCACCTGCAGCGGCACGCGGCCGATCATCACGCGTTGGCCAAGCGGGCTTTCGGTGCCAAAGAAGGTTTCGGCGGCGTCGCTGTCCAGCACCGCCACCTGCGCGCGCGCCCTAAGGTCGGCCTCGGTGAATGTCGCGCCCTCGGCCACCGAGTAGGCGCCCAGTTGGAAATAGCCCGCCGAGACGCCCTTGACCGAGGCCGAGGCGCTGGTGCCCGCGTGGATCACCGTGGCGGTGGTCGAGACCTCGGGCGAGACCGAGGCGGCGAAGGCGCGCCCGTCCAGCGCATCCGCATCGCCGCCGACCAGCGTGTCGACGCGGTTGGCGCGGCGGTCGCCGAAGCCGGTACCGGGGCGGATGTCGATGGTCGAGGTGCCGATCGACGAGATATTCTCCAGCACCTTCTGCTGGCTGCCGTTGCCAAGCGCCACCACCGAGACCACCGAGGTGATGCCGATGATGATCCCGAGCATGGTCAGGAACGAGCGCAGCTTGTGCGAGGCCATGGACTTCAGCGCCATGCGCGTCGCCTCGCGCAGCCGGTCGGCCAGCGCGCCAAGACCCGAAGCGGCGGGGTGATCCGTTTCCACGCGAGCGGGTGCGTTGTGCGGGCGCTTGCGGGTGTCGGCGGTGATCTCGCCATCGGAGATCTCGATCACCCGGTCGGCGGCCTCGGCGATCTGCGGGTCGTGGGTGACGAGGATCACCGTGTGCCCCTCGGCATGAAGCTCGCGCAGAAGTCCCATCAGCTCGGCCCCCGAGGCGCTGTCGAGCGCGCCGGTGGGCTCGTCGGCAAGGATCACCTCGCCGCCGTTGATCAGCGCGCGCGCCACCGAGACCCGCTGCTGCTGGCCGCCCGAGAGCGCGCCGGGCTTGTTGCCGAGCCGCTCGCCAAGGCCCAGCCGAGTGAGCAGCGCCTTGGCCCGCTCGCGCCGCGCCTTGCGCGCCGCGCCGCGGTAGACGGCGGGGATCTCGACGTTGCCCACCGCATCTAGCTCGGCCATCAGCTGATAACGCTGGAAGATGAAGCCGAAGTGGTCGCGGCGCAGCTCGGCCAGATCGAGATCGCTCAGTTGCTGCACATCGCGCCCGTCGAAACGGTAGCTGCCTGTGGTGGGTCGGTCGAGGCAGCCGAGGATGTTCATCAGCGTCGACTTGCCCGATCCGGACTGGCCGATGATCGCGACCATCTCGCCCGCCTCGATGCAAAGGTCGATGCCGCGCAGCACGCGCACGGTCTGCTCGCCTGCGGTGAAGGACCGCTCGATATCGGAAAGCTCTATGAGTGCCATGATGCGCTCCTCAAAGGCCCATCATCGGCGGCGGGCCGCCCCGGCCACCCGGCCCGCGACCGCTGTCCTGCGCGCCGCCTGGCGGTGCGGGCGGGGCGGAAGAGATCACCTCGTCCCCCGGCTCCAGCCCGGCGGCGACCTCGAACGAGGTGGCGCCCTTCAGCCCGACCTCGATCACCTGCCGCTTGGGGCGACCGTCCGCGCCCAGCACGTCGAGCATGGTGCGCCCGTCGGGGCCGGCGTCGGGCAGCAGCGCCAGCGGCAGCGTCGGCACATCCTCGGCGCGGCCAAGGAAGATTGTCACATCCGCCGACATGCCGATCCGCAGCAGCCGGTCGGCGTTCTCGACGGTAAAGCGGGCGTTGTAATAGATCGCGCTGTCGGTATCGATCTCGTCGTCATCCTCGATCGACGAGGGCGCGGGTTCGACAGAGGCGAGTTCTGCCCGATAGGTCAGATCCGGCGCGCCGAGCAGGGTGAATTCCACCTCTTGGCCCGGCTTCACGTTCACCACATCGGCCTCGGAGATCTCGGCCTTCACCTCCATCTGGTCAAGCTGCGCGAGTTTGACGATGGTCGGTGCCTCCTGCGAGGCGTTCACCGTGGTGCCCTCGCCGTTGACCACCGCCACCACTGTGCCATCGATCGGCGCGGTGATCTTGGTGCGCTCGAGATCAAGCTCGGCGGTCGACACCTCGATCTCGGCGCGCGCCTGCTGTGCGTTCAGCGATTGCAGGTTGGCTTTGTTCATCGCCAGCGTCGCCTCGGCGGCTTCGAGGTCGGATGTGGCCGACAGACGCTTCGCGCTCAATCCCTGCTGACGTTCGAGGTCCAGTTCGGACTGACGGATCTCGGCCTGTTTGGCCTCGATCTCCGCCTCGATCTGCGCCAGATCGGCCTTGGCTTGCGCCACGGCGTTCTGTTGCTCCAGCGAGTTGATGCGCGCGATAAGATCGCCCTGCGCCACCTCGTCACCGACCGCAACCGCCAGTTCCTCGATCAGCCCCGAGGTGCGGGCACCCACCGAAACGAGGTTCTCGGCCTCGATCAGCCCGGTGGCCAGAACGGTGCTTTCGACCGTGCCCGTCGAGACGGCGACGGTCTGCGGCCCGGTCTCGGCGGGGGCGGCGCTGCGGTCCAAATAGGCCCAGCCCGCCCCTGCGCCAGCAAGGGCGAGCAGGGCGATGATTACGGCTGTTTTGCGCAAACTCATGGGCTGCTCCGAATTGCTTTCAGAGGGTTACACGGGGACCGCCGCAGCTTCCGTCGCAAAAACTTTGCCTTTGGATGTGCCTTTGGATTTGCCGGTGGAAACGCGCGGGGGGACCATGGAACGAAAAAAGGCGCCCGGTCTGCGGGCGCCTCGTAGACTGCAGTCTATTTATTGTCGGCAGCGGGGTGGTTCAATGGCCGCCCCCGCGCGCTTTGTGCATGGCTGCCCTGCGCCGCAGGGCAAGGGGTCAGAAGCCGAGCGCCATGCCGTCCTTGCGCGTGTCCGACCCGCCCGAGAGCAGCCCGGTCTCCTCGCTGATGCGGATCGCCTGACTGCCGCCGATGGGGCTGTCCATGACCTTGAGCTTGTGGCCACGGGCTTCGAGCTCGGCGCGCGCCTCTTCCGACACGCTCGGCTCGATCTGCAACTCATCGCCGAAGGCGAAGCTGCGCGGCGCGTCCATCGCCGCCTGCAGGTCCAGCCCGAGATCGAGCACGCCGGACAAGAAGGCCGCGTGGCCCGCCGCCTGATATTGCCCGCCCATCACGCCGAAGGGCATCACCGCCACGCCGTCCTTGCAGAGCATGCCGGGGATGATCGTGTGCATCGGGCGCTTGTGCGGGGCGATGGCGTTCGGGTGCCCCTCGATCAGCCGGAAGGACGCGCCGCGCGAGTGGAACAGCACGCCGGTCTCGGGGTCGAGGCGGGTCGAGCCGAAGCCGTGGAAGATCGAGTTGATGAAGGAGATCGCGTTGCCCTCGGCATCGACCACCGACAGATAGATCGTGTCCTTGTGCTCGGGCTCGTCCCAAAGCGCGGGCGGCATGGCGCGGCCCATGTCGATACGCGCGGCGAGCGTGTCGATGACCTCATCCGACAGCAGGGTTTCCACCACGCCCTCGCAATGCGCCGGATCGGCGATCAGCGCGTCGCGGTGGTGGTAGGCCAGCTTGGTGGCCTCGGCGTGCAGGTGGATGCGGTCGGCCTCTGACATCTCGGCGGCCATGTCGAATTTCGACAGGATGCGCAGGATCAGCAGAGCCGCGAGCCCCTGCCCGTTGGGCGGGCACTCGACCACGTCATAACCGCCGTAGGGGGCCGAGATCGGATCGGTCCAGAACGCCTGATCGGTGCCGTCGTGGAAATCCTGGGTCGTGTGCAGCCCGCCCAGCGATTGCAGATGCGCGGCCATCCTCGCGGCGGTCTCGCCCTGATAGAAGCCCGCCGCGCCCTTCTCGGCAATCTCGCGCAGGCGGTCCGCCAGCAGCGGCTGCGCGTGGCGCTCGCCCGCCAGCGGGGCGCGCCCGCCAGGCAGGAAGACCTTGGCGGCGTGCTCGTCCTTGCCGACCAGTTCGGCATTTTCGGCCCAGTCCTGCGCCACGCGCGGGGTCACCGCATAGCCGTTTTCCGCATAGCCGATGGCCCGCTCGAAGAGCTTCGCCAGCGGCATCGAGCCGTGGTCCTCATGCAGGCGGCACCATGCCGAGATCGCGCCGGGGATGGTCACCGAATGCGGGCTGGTCTGGGGGATCTCATCGCCGAGGCCCGCGTCCTTCAGCGCCGCGACGGTGGCGGCGGCGGGCGCGCGGCCCGAGCCGTTCAGCGCCTTCACCGCGCCGCCCTTCGGTGCATAGAGCGCAAAGCAATCGCCGCCGATGCCGGTCATCAGCGGATCCACCACGCATTGCACCGCGACGGCGGCGATTGCTGCATCGACCGCATTGCCACCCGCCGAGAGAACCTCGAGGCCAGCGGCGGTGGACAGCGGATGCGAAGTGGCGATCATCGCCTGCGAGGCCAGCGTGCTGGGGCGTCGTGCGGAAAAGAAGTCGAACATGCGTGGGTCGTCCTGTCGGTGATAAAAGGTGCCGAGTGTTTTTCCGTGAGTGATGGCGGTCTCGGCAGAGTCTCGTCAAGTGTCTGATGGGCTGAGCGGATGCAGGCAGGCCACCGCGCGGCCGGTGCCGTAGCGTCCAAGCTGCGGGTCGCGGGCGCGGCAATCCTCGCGCGCCATGGGGCAGCGGGTCGAGAAGCGGCAGCCCTTGGGCAGATCGAGCGGGCTTGGGATCTCGCCCGGCAGCGGCTCGGGCATCGGCTCGAAGAAGCGCGGCGCGGCACCGCGCAGCGCGGCGGCATAGGGATGCGCGGGGGCGTTCAACACGGCGTCCGTCGGGCCGGTCTCGACGATGCGCCCAAGGTACATAATGGCGATCTGCTCGCAGAGGTAGCTGGCGACGCCCAGATCATGGGTGATGAAGACCAGCGTTAGCCCCATCTCCTGCTGCAGCCTGCGCAGCAGCGTCAGAAGCTGCGCCTGCGTCGAGACATCCAGCCCCGAGACCGCCTCGTCGGCCACCAGCACCGAAGGCTCGGAGGCCAGCGCGCGGGCGATGGCGACGCGGCGCACCTGACCGCCCGAAAGCGCCGAGGGATAGCGTTTCGCCGCATCGGCGGGCAGGCCGACGCGCTGCAACAACTCGGCCACACGCGCCTCTTCCTGCGCCTTCGGCACGATGCCGAAATGGCGCAAGGGTTCGGCGATCAGCGCGCCGATGGTCATCCGCGGATCGAGCGAGCCGCGCGCATCCTGATAGACCATGGCCACATCGCGGGCAAAGCCCGGCCCTTCGGCGCGCACCTCGCGGATCGGACGGCCATGATAAAGCGCCCGCCCGCCGCTTGGCGCATCAAGCCCCAGCAGCACGCGCAGCAGGGTGGACTTGCCCGAGCCGCTTTCGCCCACCAGCGCCAGCGACGCGCCCTTCTCGACGCTGAGCCGCACGCCGTCGAGCGCGCGCAGCCCCACTTTCTCGCGGGTGAAGCGGCGGCCCGGCGGGCGCACCTGAAAGACCTTCTCGACCTCGATGAGCTCGAAGACTGGCGCGGTGCGGGCCGGGGCGGTGTCGGCTTTGGCGGTATCGAGCATCATTCCGGGTTCCAGCAGGCAAAGAGATGGTCACGCGCGCCGCTGCGCGCCGGATCGGCGGGGGTCAGCGGCGGCGCGTCTCCGGCGCATTTCGCCAGCGCCCGCGGGCAGCGAGTGGCAAAGCGGCATCCGGCGGGCATCTGGTCATGCGAGGGCACGGTGCCCTCTGGGGCCACCAGATCCTTGCGCCCGATCTCCAGCACGCAGCTTTCCAATTGGCGCGTATAGGGGTGGCGGTGCCGCTTCAGCACCTCCTCGGCGGGGCCGGATTCCACGACCTGCCCGGCATAAAGCACCACGATCCGGTCGCAGGACTGGCTCGCCAGCGCCAGATCGTGCAGCACGAAGATGCAGCTCGCGCCGCGCTCGCGGGTGAGCTGCAGGATCAGCCGGATGATCTGCGCCTGAATGGTCACATCGAGCGCCGATGTGGGCTCGTCCGCCAGCAGCAGATCGGGGTTGCAGGCCAGCGCGATGGCCACCATGACCCGCTGCTGCATGCCG
The DNA here is from genome assembly GCF_056158605.1 of Salipiger sp. ABN3_019. Taxonomy (NCBI): domain Bacteria; kingdom Pseudomonadati; phylum Pseudomonadota; class Alphaproteobacteria; order Rhodobacterales; family Roseobacteraceae; genus Salipiger; species Salipiger sp. ABN3_019. Next base: position 20,048 of record NZ_JBSWTP010000010.1, on the reverse strand, counting down.
CCCGAAAGCTGATGCGGGAAAGCCGAAAGCCGCGCCTCGGCGTCATTGATGCCGACTTGAGTGAAAAGCTCGATGGCACGGGTCCGCGCCTCGTCGCGCGAGAGGCCGAGGTTGCGGCGCAGCGTGGTGATCAGCTGCCGTCCCACCGTATAGGCCGGGTTGAGCGCCGCGCCCGCGTCCTGAAAGATCATCGACAGGCGCTGGCCGCGCAGCTTCACCATCTGGCGTGGCCGCAGCGACAGCAGATCGCCCGCGCCTTCGAACTCGGCGCTGCCCTCCACATCGGCCCCGTCCAGCAGCTGCATCAGCGCGGTGGCGATGGTGGATTTGCCCGCGCCGCTTTCGCCGACCAGAGCCAGCGTTTCGCCCTTGGCGAGCGACAGGCTCACCCGGTCGAGGATTTTCGCCGGACCGCGATACACGGTCAGATCCGAGACGCTCAGCAGCGCCTCGGCGTTTATTTGCTGCACCATCATGCGCCTCTCCGGCTCTTGGGGTCGTATTCTTCGCGGATGCCGTCGCCGACGATCGACAGCGCGATCAGCAGCAGCGCGAGCGCGAAGCCGGGCATCGCCGACATCCACGGCGCGAAGCTGACGAAATCGCGCCCTTCGGCGATCATCAGGCCCCAGTCGGGGGTGGGGGGTGTCACGCCGATGCCGAGGAAGGACAGCGAGGACGACACGAGGATGGCCTCGGAGATGCGGATCGTCACCTGCACCGCCAGCGGAAAGATCACATTGGGCAGGATGTGGCGGCGGATCACCTGCAGCGAGGGGATCGACATGAGGTGCGCCGCCTCGACAAAGCCCTGCACCTTCACCTGCATGACGTCGGCGCGCACGGTGCGCGAGAATGGACCCACCATGGAAAGCCCCACGGCGATCACCACCTTGTCGACGCCCTGCCCGAGAATGGCGATGAAGGCGACGGCGAGGATCAGCGAGGGCAGGGCGAGGATCGAGTTGATGAGCCGCATCAGCGCCCATTCCACCCAACCGCCCGACAGCCCGGCGGCAAGGCCGATCACCAGCCCTCCGGCGGCGCCGATGAGCACCGAGAAGATGCCGATCACCAGCGCGTAGCGCGCGCCGTAGATGACCCGCGAGAGGATGTCCTGCCCATAGCTGTCGGTGCCCAGCGGATGCGCGCCGCTGGGCGGCTGCATCATCGCCTCCATCGACTGCATGACCGGATCATAGGGCGCGACGAAGGGCGCGAAGACGGCGGCCAGCACGTAGCCAAGCGCCACGATCAGCGCCACGGTGAAGAACGGGCGGCGCAGAAAGATCGAGCGCCGGGCGCGGCGCGCCTTGCCGGGGCTTCTGTGGCCGGGCTGCGGCCCGGCGGGCGGCAGCGTTGCGGGGGCCGGGGAATTGGTGGCCTCTGCGCTCATTTGCGGTCTCTCAGTCTTGGGTCAAGGATCGGGTAGGACAGGTCCACCAGCAGGTTGACCGCGATGAACAGGAAGGCGGTCATCATCACGCCCGCCTGCACCACCATGTACTCGCGCCCCAGCACCGCCGAGGTCAGCATTTGGCCGATGCCCGGCAGGTTGAACACGGTTTCCGTCAGCACGGTGCCCTGCAGCAGCGTGCCCAGTTGCAGCCCGAGGATGGTCACCAGCGGCATGGCGATATTGCGCACGCCATGCACCCAGATCACCCGCCAGCTGGGCTCGCCGCGCGCGCGGGCGGCGGCGATATAGGGCTGGTCGAGCACTTCGATCAGCGTGGCGCGGGTGAGGCGGGTGATCATCGCGATGAAATAGGTCGACAGCGTCAGCCCCGGCAGGATCATGTGATAGATGCCGCCCCAGAAATCCTCCCACGGCGAGACATATCCCATCACCGGAAACAGCCCCAGTTTCACGCCAAAGAACCAGATCAGGAGGATACCAAGCAGGAACGACGGAAAGGCGGTGCCGGTCAGCGCAAACACCGCCGAGCCCGCGTCGAAGGCGGTGTCTTTCTTGACCGCCGACAGCACGCCAAGCGGCACCCCGATCAGCACCGCGAAGGCGAGCGAGAAGCTCGCCAGCGTCAGCGTCACCGGCAGCGCCTCTTTGAAGGCATAGGTGAAGATGTCGGTGCGGGCGACAAAGGAGGTGCCCCAGTCGCCCGACACGAAGTTTACCGCCCAATCGGCGTATTGGGCCAGAAAGGGCCGGTCCAGACCCATTTCGGCGGTGAGCGACTCATAGGCCTCTTGCGAGTATTCCGAGCCGAGCATGATCTGCACCGGGTCGCCCGGCGCCAGCTTCAGAAGTCCGAAGGTGGCCACCGAGACGATGAACAGCACGACGAGCGTCTGCCCGATCTTTCCGAGAGTCTGGACCAGTATCATCAGGCGAGGCTGACCGTATGCAGGTTCACGAGGTCGGCGGGGATGTAGTTGAAGCCCTGCACCTTGTTCGAGAACACTTTGTAGATCGGCATATGCGCCATGATCGCGATCGGCGCCTCATCCATCAGCAGGTCTTCTGCCGAATGGTAGAGCTTGGCGCGCTCTTCGGTTTCAAGGATCACCTGCGCCTGCTTGCACAGATCGTCGAAGTCGGTGTTGACCCAGCCGCAGAAGTTCCACGCCCCGTCCGATTTGAACTCGGGGTAGATGGTCTCGTCGGGGTCGAGGTCGGCCACCCACTCGAAGTCGTAAAGGTCGAAGTCGCCCTCGTTGCGGCGCTTGACCCATGCGGCGGGTTCGATCAGCTCGAGGTTCACCTTGATGCCGATCTCGGCCAGCATCGGTGCCACGGTCTGCGCCACGCGGGTGCCCACCGGGCCACGCTCGGCCATCATGTAGGTGACCTCGATCTCGCCCTGATTTTCCGCCATGGCGCGGAATTCCTTGGCCTTCTCGAGATCGAACCACTGGCCGCGGCCCGAGGTGGCGATATCGGGATCGAAGAAGCCGGTCATCGGCGGCGAGATCGGGGTATAGGCCTGCTGGGCACGTCCGAAATAGGCCTGTTTCACCAGTTTCTCGCGGTCCAGCGCCCATGCGACGGCGCGGCGCAGGTTGATGTCGGTGAACGGGCCTTTCTTGCAGTTCATGCCGACGAACGTGTAGTTGCCTTCGATCTCACCGTAGAGCGTCGCCTTGGGGAAGGCGTCGACCTGATCCACCAGCTGCATCGGGCAGTCGGTCATGCCGTCGATCTGGCCCGACATCAGCGCCGCCAGCGCGGTCGAAGCCTCGTTCATCAGCACGAAGGTGACGCGTTCGAGCTTCGGCAGGCCTTCCTCGAAATACTCGGTGTTGGCCTCCAGCTCGATGGCGTCATTCTCGCGCCACGAGACGAATTTGAACGGGCCGGTGCCGACCGGGTTGCGGCCATAGTCGGTGCCGTATTTCTGCGCGGCGGCGGGGCTGACGATGGTGCCGGCGCGGCCGGTCGAGCCGTTCAGTGCAACGGGCAGGAACGCATAGGGTTGCGAGAAGTGCAGCTTCACGGTCAGATCGTCGACGACCTCGATCTCTTCGAGCAGTTCCAGCTTCCACGCGTGCGGCGATTTCGGCTCGCCTTCCTTGACGCGCAGCAGCGAGAATTTCACCGCTTCGGCGTCGCAGGGGGTGCCGTCGTGGAATTTCACGCCTTCGCGCAGCTTGAACACATGGGTTTTGTCGTCTTCGAGATCCCAGCTCTCGGCCAGATCGGGCTCGAAGGTCACCTGCTCGCCGTCATAGGCGATCTTCAGCAGGCCGTTGTGGATGTTGTTGATGATCTGGATCGCCGACAGGAAGCCGGTGAAATGCGGATCAAGCGTGTCGATCACCTTGACCGAGGCGATCTTCAGGTGGCCGCTCTGCTGCGCGCGCGCGATGGCCGGGAAGCTGCCGGCGCTGGTGGCGGCGACGATGCCGGCCCCGAGACCCTTGAGGACCGCCCGGCGGCCGAAGCGGGCCGAGAGGCGCTCGGCGAGCACTTTCTTGTGGTCGACTTGCGTCATGTCTTGTCTCTCCTGTTGGCATGATCTCCTCCCTTGTACGGATGAGTGCAAAGGGCCGAATCTGCCCGGTTCCCCCGGTTTTCTTGGCGTTCAGCCCAAATGGACGGCATTTTTTCTGTTTCCTCCGGTACCGACCTGTCGTCACGTGATTTCAGGTTGCGGGCACATGTATACATAAACAAGATAAAAGTGTTCATTTTGGCGAAGGCGCGCGGCGGATGATTATTCGGACAGCAGAAAGCATTTTCGACACGCTTGTGGACCGGATCGTTGCGGGCCGGATGCAGCCCGGTGAGCCGCTGGCCGAGCAGGCCTTGGCCGAACAGTTCGGTGTTTCGCGCACCCCGGTCCGCGAGGCGCTGCACCGGCTCGAGCAGGCCAATCTCGCCGAGCGCGGCGCGCGGCGCGCCTTCGTGGTCCGGCAGATGAAGGCCAGCGATCTGGCCGAGCTCTTCGAGGCGGTGGGCGAGGTGGAAAGCGTGCTGGCCGCGCTCGCGGCGCATCGGATGACCGAGATCGAGCGCCAGCACATGCAGGCCATTCTCGAAGAGGGCAAAAACTGCGGCGACGATGCCGAGCGCTACAGTGCGATCAACGCGCGCTTCCATGCCACGCTCAAGACCGGCGCGCGCAACGCCGCGCTTTCCTCGGTTCTGGATGAGCTCAACCTGCGCACGCAGGCGTGGCGGACGGCGAACTTCCATGTGGACACCTCGCGGCTGGGCAGCTCGCGCGCCGAGCATGATTCCATCGCCCAAGCGATCCTCGCGCAGGATGCCGAAGCTGCGCGCGGGCTGATGCGCAGCCATGTGGCGGCGTCTTATATCGTGCTCGCCGACATCCTCTCGCGCCGCGACCTCTAAGCGCGCTTTCCGGCTTTTCCTGTCTTTCGCACGCCCCGCTTGCTACGTCTTGAGGGTCAACGGAGAGGGAGACCGCATGACATTGCTCAGCGAAGCACACGAGATTTCCGACATCGCCTTCGGCTTCATGGGATCAAAAGCGCTGTTTGCCGCGCTGGAGTTTGGCCTGTTCGACGCATTGGCCGAGGGGCCGCGCAGCGCCGAGGAGATCGGCGCCGCCTGCGATCTGCATCCCGAACGCGCGCGCACGCTGCTCACCGCGCTGACCGGGCTGGGGGTGGTGTCGGTCGAAGGAGGCCGCTTTGCCAATTCCCCCGCGGCCGCCGCTTTTCTGGTGAAGGGCGAGAAATATGATTTCAGCGACTACCTGCGCCTGCAGGTTGGCCGCCAGATGTACCCGTTGATGAGCCAGCTTGAACCGGCGCTGAAGGACGATCTGCCCGAAGGCGCCACCGGGTCTTATGCACAGTGGTTTTCGGATCCCGAAGAGGCGCGGCTCTATTCCGACAGCCAGCACGCGGGCTCGCTGGGTCCGGCGGGCGTTCTGGCAAGGCGGCACGATCTGTCGAATGCGCGGCGGATGCTGGACGTGGGCGGCGGCACCGGGGCCTTCTCGATCACCTTTTGCAAGGCCTTCCCGCAACTGCATTCGACCATTGTCGATTTCCCCAATGTCGTCGCCGTCGGGCGCGAGAAGGTGGCGGAGGCGGGCCTTGAGGAGCGCATCACCTATAAAGAAGCCGATGCCACCAACCTTGACTGGCCAGAGGCGCAGGACGTCGTGCTTATGTCTTACCTTCTGTCGGGTGTGCCCGCCGCGGCCCATGCGCCGCTTTTCGAGGCCGCTTTCCGCGCGCTGCGTCCCGGCGGGCTGCTGCTGGTGCATGACTTTGTGGTGCGCGGCGACCGAAGCGGGCCGCATCTCACCGCGCTCTGGCAGTTGCAGCACACCGCCTTCACGCCGCAGGCCGCCTCGCTCGACGCGTCGGGTTTGTCGTCGGCGCTTGGGCAGGCCGGGTTCGCCGAGGTCACGGTCGGGCCGATGATCCCAGAGATGACGATGCTCGCCCAAGCGCAGAAGCCAGAGTAAACCACTCGCCTTTCGCTTTTCTGCGTGGCACTCTTCGCCGGGTCCGGCTATTTCGGGCGAGAAAGGATTTTTGCCATGCATTCCAGACAGATTGCCGCCGCTGCGGCGAGCTTCACCCTGATCACTCTGATCTCCGCCGCGCCCGCGCTGGCGCATTCCGGGGACGTCGCCGCGGGCGGGTTCATCACCGGCTTCCTGCATCCGATCTTTGGCTGGGATCACGTCATCGCCATGGTTGCCGTGGGCCTGTGGGGCGCGTTCCTCGGTCAGCCCGCGATCTGGCTGCTGCCGGTGACCTTCCCGCTGGTCATGGCGTTTGGCGGTATGCTGGGCGCCGCCGGTGTGCCGCTGCCGGGGATCGAGATCGGCATCGCCGCCTCGGGCGTGGTGATCGGCCTTGCGGTGCTCTTCGCCGCCCGGCCGCCGCTGACGGTGGCGGCAATCGTCGTGGCGGTCTTTGCGATCTTCCACGGCCACGCCCATGGCGCCGAGATGCCGGGCGCGGTGCATCCGCTGGCTTATGCGGGCGGTTTCGTGATCGGCACCGGGCTATTGCACCTTGCCGGGATCGCCTTCGGGATGCTCACCCGCACCAAGCTGGGCACGCTGGCCGTGCGCGGCGCTGGCGGGGTGATCGCGGCCTTCGGTGCGGTGTTTCTGGTCGGCGCGCTGTGAGCATCGGCACCACGGCGCGGCGGGCACTGCTCGCGGCGCCGCTTCTGGCGTTGCCGGGCGCGGCCTCGGCGCATGACGCGTTCGGGGATCTGGGGCCGTTCTACGCGGGGCTGCTGCACCCGCTGATGGCGCCCGAGCAGACGCTGCTGCTGGCCGCGCTGGCGATCTTTCTGGCGCGCCAGCCGATTGCCAATGTGCGCATCGCCCTGCCGGTCCTGCTGCTGGCCTCCGCCGCCGCAATAATCCTGCATCCGCTCTGGCCCGCAACAAGCCTGCCGCTGCGCGTCATCGCGCTGTCGGCGCTGCTGCTGGGGGCGCTGGCGCTCTGGGGCGCGGCGCTGCCGCGGACTCTGGTGATTGTGCTGGCGGCAGCCACAGGGGCGCTCGCCGGTCTTGCCGGAGACCCGGCGGGTCTGTCGCGGCAGGGGCTGCTGGCGGGATTGGGCGGGCTCTTGGGGATCGCCGCCTTCAGCCTGCTGGTCTGGGGAATTGCCGATATCGCTCAGGCGAAGCTGGGCCGTGTCGCCGGAGCCGTGCTCGCCTCTTGGGTGGTCGCGATGAGCGCCATGGCGGCGGTGCTGCCCGCCTGAAGCGCCACCCGCAAGCGCCGTTAGCTGGTGGCGCCGCAGGTCGTGCCCGTCATCGCCGCCTTGGTCAGCGCCATCTGCAGGCCCGCCGGGTTGATCGGCTTGAGGCTGCAGCGCGCCTGCGGGTAGCGCGCGGCGATCTCTTCTTCGTTGACGTGCCCGGACTGGAACACCAGCCCAACGCCCAACTCCTGCAGCCGGTCGGCCAGAGGATAGACCTCGCCATCCTTCAGCCGCACGTCGAGCAGCGCAACATCGGGGCGCAGCCCTTCGATGGCGGCCAACCCCTGTGCCACGCTGGGGAAGGGGCCGATCACCTCATAGCCGAAATCCTCGAGGAGCATCTGCAGATCCATCGCGACGATCACCTCGTCCTCGCAGATCATCACCTTGCCCTTAGCCGAGGTCGTCTCACCGCTCATCGGGGACATAGCGCAGCACCATCCTTCGTTCGTGATCACCGTATTCGACAGAGACCGTTCCGTTCAGCTGCACGGCCGAAAGTTGGACCAGCGTCGAGCCGAAGCCCTCGGCTCCGTTGTCAGGTTCAACACGCGCTTCGTGGATTTCGTTCCATGTCAATTCCACAGCGCCGCCGTCCTGTGTCCAATTCACCTCAAGCCGGCCCGGAGAATGCCCAAAGACACCGTATTTCGACGCGTTGGTCGACCATTCGTGCAGCAGCAGCGAGAGCGAGGTCAGCTCATGATTGGCCACGGGCACCGCCGGACCGGAGATCGTCACCTCGGCGTCGCCCTGATAGGGCTCGATCGAGGCGCGGACCGCATCCTCTAGACTGAAGTGACGGGCGCGCGGCGAGCGTTGCGTCAGGTCATGCGACCGCGCCAGAGCGTTGATCCGCGTCTGCACGCCATCGACCAGACCGGGGATCGACTCCGCTCGGCGCCCGGCCATGCGCACCATGCTCGAGATGATCGAGAACATGTTCTTCACCCGGTGGTTCATCTCGCGCAGCATCATCTCGCGCACGTCTTTGGCGTCCTGCTCTTCGGTCACGTCGAAAAGCACGCCCAGCACCCGCTCGGCGCTTTGCGTCGCGATGCGCCGTCCGACCAATTGGATCGAGCGGGCGTGCGGCCCGTCCGAGGCAAGCTTCATAATCAAATCGAGCATCTCGCCGTCCGACAGGGCGGTTTTAAACTCCGCTTCCACCGCGTCGCGTTGTCCCGGCTCGACGGCGTTGAGCAGTTCGGTCACCGACAGCTGCGTTGCGTCGATGCCTAGCATCCGCCGGCCACTGTCGTCGAGAATGAGCGTGCCCGCCTTCGGATCGCACTCCCAGACCGCAAGGCCCGAGACGTCGAGCGCCAGCCGCAGGCGTTCGCCCTCATGCTTCAGCGCCGCCTCAAGCCGCAGCGAGTCGGTCACTTCGGTGAAGACCAGCGTCGCGCCGTTCAGATCGCCATCGCGGCTGCGATAGGGCGTGATGACCAGCGACCACGTGCGGCTGTCCGCCCGGTCGTTGACCCGCATATGGCGCACGTCGCCGTCGCGCATCACCTCGCCGATGGCGGTCAGCACCTCTTCGTTCTGGCGCAGCGTGCTGGTGACTTCGGTCAGCGGGCGGCCCCGGTCGGTGCCGCGGAACGGATAGATCGACTGGATCGCATCGGTGAAATTGCGGATCGCCATGCGCTGATCGACCACCACCAGCGGCAGCGCGGTCGACACGAAGAAGTTGGTCAGATCGGCGTTGGCCACCGACAGCTCGTCGACCTTGCTCTTGAGCTCGTCGTTGACCGTCGAAAGCTCTTCGTTGGTCGACTGAAGCTCCTCGTTCATCGACATCATTTCTTCGTTGGAGCTTTTCAGCTCCTCATTCGCGGTCTCCAGTTCCTCCACCGTGGTGTGCAGCCGGGCGCGGGTGTCGCGCAGCTCGTGCTCTAGGCTCTGCACATGGCTGTCGGTGGGGTCGAGTTCCTCAAACTCGTCGTCGTCCAGCGCCTCGAAGCGGTCGCGGTCGCGGAACACCAGAAGGATCGTGCCATCCTCCAGCGGGTCGGCGATCAGGTCAAACGACTGCTGGCCGAACTCCGACCGCGCCGAAAGATCGCGCGAAATGGTGCGTTTCTTGCCGCGCGCCACCTGCCGCAGGATTGCCGAAAGCGCTTCGCGCACGCCCGCGCGCGCCAGCGAGGGGGCGAAATTATCGCTGTCCTGTCCGGGCGTGATTTCGAGATATTTGCCCAGCTTGCCGGTCGAACGCAGGATCTCGCCGCGCGGCGTCACGCGCAGCGTTGCCGGCGCATAGGCCGAGAGGATCCGCTCGGCGACATCGCTCTGGCCCCAGTCGAGGCGGGTCGGCGGCTCGGAATCGGTTTCCGCATGGCGGCGGCCCGAGCTTTGGGTGCGCTGCGGGCTGCGCAGATGCAGCGGATATTCCGGCCTGCTGTTGTTGCGCTGAAAGATCCGCGCGCTCTGATCCAGCGGCTTGAAGATATGGTCATAGCGCCCGACGGTCTCGGACGGGCCAAGGAACAGCGTCGCGCCGGGCTTCAGCGCGTAATGGAAGATCGGCAGCGCCGAGGACTGCAGCGTGTCGCCGAAGTAGATCAGCAGGTTGCGGCAGGACAGCAGGTCGATGTTCGAAAACGGCGGATCGCGCACGATCGAGTGCACCGAGAAACGGATCATGTCGCGGATCTTGGCCGAGATGCGGAACCGCCCGTCGAGGGCAATCGTGTAACTGTCGCGCATCGCCTCGGGGATGTCGGCCAGCGCCGCCTGCGGATAGGTCGCCTCTCGGGCGATGCGCAGCATCTGCTCGTCGATGTCGGTGGCGAAAAGCTGGATATTGACCGTGCGCTGCTGTTGCCGCGCCTCGTCGGCGAACATCATCGCGATGGTATAGGCTTCCTCGCCGCTGGAGCAGCCCGGCACCCAGATGCGGATCTCGTCATCACTGCCCGCATCCCGGATCAGCGGCTTCACCGCCGTCTCGCGCAGCCGGTCGAAATGCGCCGGATCGCGGAAAAAGCGGGTGACGTTGATCAGCAACTCGCGGAACAGAACCTCGCACTCGCGCGAGTCGGCCCGCACCCGCTTGAGATAGGCGCTGGCGTCGGGCAGATCGAGCACCTGAATACGCCGCTGCACCCGGCGGATCAGCGTCGACTTCTTATAGCCCGAGAAATCATGCCCGACGAAGTTGCGCACCACCGAGCAGATGTCTTCCAGATGCGCCTCGACGGTGTTCGCCAACTGCCGGTCGGCAGTGTCGTAAAGCGTATGCGCATAGAACTGCTCGATCGCCTCGACGATCTGGTCGGGACGCCGCACAAAATCCACCAGCCCGGTGTTCTGCGCCGAGGTCGGCATGCCGTCATATTTCGCGGTGCCCGGCTCCTGCACGAGGCACAGCCCGCCATGCTCTTTGATCGCCCGCAGCCCGGCGCTGCCGTCCGCTCCGGTGCCCGACAGGATCACGCAGGCGGCAAAGCGCCCCTGATCCACCGCGAGGCTTTCAAAGAAATCGTCGATCGGTCGCCGCAGCCCGCGCGGCTGCGCGAACTCGGTCAGGTTCAGCACACCATCCGTCACCGACAGCCCATGCCCCGGCGGGATGATATAGACATTGCCCACCTCGATCTTCTCGCCGCCGGAGGCCTGCCGCACCCGCAGCTCGGTATGGCGCGCCAGAAGCTCGGCCAGCAGGCTTTCGTGGTTCGGATCGAGGTGCTGGATCACCACATAGGCCAGATTGCTCTCGGCCCGCGCCTCCGCCAGCATCTCGCGGATCGCTTCGAGCCCACCCGCGGACGCGCCGATGCCCACGATGCAGAGGCGCTCGCGCTCTTCGCGGGTCATCTCGCCCTGCTGGAGATCCTTGTCTTTCATCTGGGGTCCGTTCGCTGCCTGTTCGCGCCTGTCGTCTCAGCGCTCGTCTTCGTCAAGTGACAGCTTTGCCATCATCGCGATCGAGTCCGCAATCAATTGTGCCGAGCCCACCATCGCCAGCCCGAACTCGCGCCCGATCTGCTCCACATCGCTCAGCACGCGGCGCAGCTTCTCATCATTGTGCGACAGCTCCGAGCGGCGCAGCGCCGTCGTCATGTCGAACTGCGAGGCCAGAATGAAGCGCGGCTTGCGCTCCGCGCCAAGCAGCCGCGTCATGAAGACGAAGTTGAGAAAGCTGCTGCCGTCCTTGCGATAATTCAGGATCGGAAAGCGGCCATTGTCCGGGCCCTCGCCATGCACAAAATCATGCAGCGGCTGACGCATCTCTTCGCTGGTGTCCGGGCCCTGCAAGAAGCGGCAGTTGTGTCCGACCACCTCTTCATTGCTGTAACCGGTCAGTTTGCAGAAAGCGTCATTTACCAAGATGAGCGGCGCGTCGTCTTCGGTCTGGGACACCGCAAGCGCGATGTTGGACTTTAGAATATAGTCGCGAAGCGACGGGGGCAGGGTCTCTGGGGCTGTCATCTCGGCGTAAGGCTAAAGGTGGACACATTGCAGAAGATGCATCGGAGCACGCTCAAGGCAAGGACGATGAGCGATAATCATTCCCCGCCGCTGCCTGCGGCACGATAATGCATCACGCACCGCCGCCTACCACACGGCTTCGGCATGCATCGCCAACGGCCCATCCTCGGCAGCGGTCCACAGGCCCAGCCCGTCGCCCTCGGCGCAGGCGTTGAGCGAGAAGGCATGGGTGTCGAAGATCGGCGCAAGGCTGCGGAAGCTGAAGCGCGCGGGCACCGCGCCGCGCAGATCGGCGGCGAATTGCGCCAGCAGCGTGGCCTGCAGCGGGCCGTGCACGATCAGACCGGGATAGCCCTCTTCGCCCGTCGCATAGGGGGCATCATAATGTATGCGGTGGCCGTTGAAGCTCAGCGCCGAGTAGCGGAACAGCAGAACCGGATCGGGCGGCAGCATCCGCCGCGCGGCCCCGGCGGGCGCGGGCGGCATGGCAGGGGGTTCGGCCCCACCGGCCTCGCGATAGACGATGTCCTGCCGCTCGGTGAGCAGCGGGCGCGGGCCCGCGCTGATATGATGGGTGACGGTCACGAAACACAGCACACCGCTGCGCCCATGTTTCAGGGTCACATCTTCGATCACCGAGCGGCGGGTGATCGTCTCGCCGATGCGCGGTGCGTCATGAAACTCGAAAGCGCCGCCTGCCCACATGCGGCGGGGCAGGGGAACCGGCGGCAGAAAGCCTCCGCGCGCCGGATGCCCGTCCGGGCCAAGCTGCGCGCCGGGCACGGCGGGCTGACACAGACACAGGTGAATGAGCAGCGGCGCTTCGGCCCCGTCCTCGAGCGGGCCTTCACGGTCGAAGGTCGCATTGAACCGCTGCACCTGAGCCGCGGTGAGAAGTTCGGACTGGCGCTCTTCGCGCCCGATCCAGTCGCGCAGA